>NZ_JAKFDQ010000001.1:0-1940 GCF_036676075.1 Flavihumibacter sp.
AAAGTAATCCTTTGGAAAGGCCATTGTTCAGTCCATGAGAACTTCACTGTTCAGAATGTCCATGATACCCGCAGCCAATATCCAAATATGAAAATTATCGTTCATCCCGAATGCCGGCGTGAAGTTGTGGAATTGGCGGATATGGCAGGATCAACGAGTTATATTATCAAGGCAATTGAAAGTGCTGAGCCTGGAACAGAATGGGCCATTGGAACAGAGATGAATCTAGTAAATCGCTTAATTCAAAATCATCCTGATAAAAAGATTATCTCGTTAAATCCGCATATGTGCCCATGTCTTACGATGAATCGAATTGACCTGCCGCATTTGGTGTGGAGCCTCGATACGTTAGAGGATACAAATAATATTATAAAAGTGAGTGCTGAGATTGCCGAAAATGCAAAATTAGCACTTGAACGGATGTTATTAAATTCTTAATAGATGTTAAAAAAGATGCAATTTACCTGATTGCATCTTTTTTATATTTCAGAGGGGATTCATATTCTTTTGAAAAAAAGCATAAGTTTTTGTGAAGAAGGATAGCACTTTGCCCATTATCACATAGACTATATGGACTTATGCATAGGAGGGGAAATCAGAGTGAAGATCCATATCGTACAGAAAGGGGATACTCTTTGGAAGATTGCCAAGAAGTACGGCGTGAATTTTGAAGAGCTGAAAAAGATGAATTCACAGCTCAGCAACCCTGATATGATTATGCCCGGTATGAAAATAAAGGTCCCAACTTCAGGTGGAACAATAAAAAAAGAAGCACCGATGGGAACCAAACCAGGTACAACAATCAACTTAGGAGTTAAGAAAGAGCAGCCGCTTGCTGAGCAACCGTTGGTCAAAGAGAAACCCGTAAAAGAAGCACCAATTAAAGAAATGCCGATTAAGGAAGCGCCAATTAAGGAGGCTCCTATAAAGGAAGCGCCAATTAAGGAGGCTCCTATAAAGGAAGCACCAATTAAGGAGGCTCCTATAAAGGAAGCTCCAATCAAGGAAGCACCAATCAAAGAAGCTCCAATCATAAAAGAAGCACCAAAAGCACCTTTTATTCCAAAAATGCCAATACAAGTTGCACCAGAAATTGATATAAACAATTATTACATGATGAACATGCAACAAATGACTGTTCAACAGCCGCAACTGCCGCCTAAACCTGCCAAAGAAATGCCAATCAAAGAGATGCCAATCAAAGAAATGCCAATCAAAGAAATGCCTATTCAAGAAGCTCCACTAAAAGCGAATGTTGTTCCGGCGCCGCCGCCATTCATGGAAGCACCTGCACAGATGGCACCGCAACAAGATTATTGTGTTCCTGTTACGCCAATAATGCCGGGCCCTGGATTCTGTCCGCCATTTGGAGGCGGTTTCCCAATGCACATGCATCATTTTATGCCTTACCCGCAAATGCAGGCTGGGGGAGTACCAATGCCGCCTGTAATGCCTGGTGGATTTCCTGTTAACCCAGGTGCGGCTCCGTCCGTTGCAGGTGCATCGTTCGCTGCGCCGCATTTTGACGATGAATCATCCGCTTTTATGCCACAATTGCCTGTTATGAACCCAGCTTATAGCCCTGGGACTGTGATGGGTGTACAATCGCCTGATCAACAACAGCCAATGGGACTCCCTTACATGGACCCATCAGCTTTTGGTCAAATGCCGCAGGGCTATGGCCAGCCAATGCCAGAAGGTTTCGACCAAATGCCGCAGGGCTATGGCCAGCCAATGCCAGGAGGATTCGGTCAAATGCCGCAGGGCTATGGTCAGCCAATGCCAGGAGGATTCGGTCAAATGCCGCAGGGCTATAGTCAGCCAATGCCAGGAGGATCCGGTCAAATGCCGCAGAGCTATGGTCAGCCAATGCCAGGAGGATTCGGTCAAATGCCGCAGGGCTATGGTCAGCCAATGCCAGGAGGATTCGGTCAAATGCC
>NZ_JAKFDQ010000002.1:0-1821 GCF_036676075.1 Flavihumibacter sp.
AAAGGCTTTGTTAATTTTCCTTCAGCAATGATTCGTTACCTTTGTCCACCTAAAAAATCAAACGAAGTTCATGAAGATCAGTTTTCCCGATGGCGCAGTTAGAGAGTATGAGCAAGGAGCATCAGCCCTCGACATCGCCAAATCAATCAGCGAAGGATTAGCAAGAAAAGTGTTGGCCGCAAATGTTAACGGACAGGTGTGGGATCTCACACGCCCCATTAACAACGATTCTTCTTTGAAACTGTTGACGTGGGATGATGCTGAAGGAAAGAACACGTTCTGGCATAGCAGCGCCCATTTAATGGCGGAAGCTGTTGAATCTTTATTTCCCGGTGTGAAATTCTGGGTAGGTCCGGCATTGGAGAAAGGGTTTTATTACGATATGGATCTTGGCGATCGCAAGATGAACGAGGAAGACCTGGCTGTATTGGAAAAGAAGATGAACGAACTGGCGAAGAAGAACAATCCTTACCAGCGCAAAGAAATTTCCAAACAGGATGCCGTTGCTTATTTTTCGGAGAAAGGTGATGAATATAAACTCGATCTGTTGCAGAACCTCGAAGATGGCGGCATTACCTTGTATTCGCAAGGTGAGTTTACCGATCTCTGCCGTGGACCACATATTCCGCATACCGGTTTTATCAAAGCCATTAAATTAACTTCTATTGCCGGTGCGTATTGGAAAGGTGATGAAAAGAACAAACAGCTTACCCGTGTATATGGTGTCACCTTCCCTTCACAAAAGGAACTGGATGAATATCTGGCAATGCTTGAAGAGGCAAAGAAAAGAGATCACCGTAAGTTGGGTAAGGAGTTAGGTATTTACACCATGGATGATGATGTTGGTCAAGGTTTGCCTTTATGGATGCCAAATGGTACCATCATTATTGAAGAGTTGGAAAAGCTGGCGAAAGAAACAGAAGGCGATGCCGGATACAAGCGGGTGGTTACTCCGCATATTGCAAAAGAAAGCATGTACCTCACCAGTGGTCACTTGCCGTATTATGCTGATAGTATGTTTCCTCCAATGGAAATGGATGGTGAGAAATATTATCTGAAGGCGATGAACTGTCCGCATCATCATAAAATATTTGATGCTGAGCCAAAGAGCTATAAAGATCTTCCTTATCGTATTGCAGAATACGGTACCTGTTACCGTTATGAACAGAGTGGGGAGTTATTTGGTTTGATGCGTGTACGTTGTTTGCACATGAACGATGCGCATATCTATTGTAACCGTGATCAGTTTGCTGATGAGTTCCGTGCAGTAAACGATATGTACCTGAAGTATTTCAAAATATTCGGCGTTGATAAATATGTGATGCGTTTGAGTTTGCATGATCCGGCCAAGCTTGGTCAGAAATATGTGAACGAACCCGAACTGTGGCAGGAAACAGAAGCCATGGTACGCAGAGTGCTTATCGAATCAAATATTCCTTTCATTGAAGTGCAGGATGAAGCGGCATTCTACGGCCCGAAGATTGATGTACAGATATGGAGTATTATTGGTCGTGAGTTTACACTTGCAACAAACCAGGTTGATTTCAATAGTGGTAACAAGTTCAAGCTGTCATTTACGAATCAGAATAACCAACCGGAAGTGCCGTTGATCATTCACCGTGCGCCACTTGGCACCCACGAACGTTTCATTGGCTTTTTGCTGGAGCATTATGCAGGCAAATTCCCATTGTGGCTGGCACCTTTGCAGGTGAAAATTCTGCCCATCAGTGATAAGTTCATGGATTATGCAAAAACCCTGTTGAATAAACTGAAAAAAGCAGATATTCGTGCTGAGATTGACGACCGCAGCGAAAAAATAGG
>NZ_JAKFDQ010000003.1:0-2825 GCF_036676075.1 Flavihumibacter sp.
GCCAGCCAGATCGGTGCTCATGACATTCAGCGAGGCGAGGGTTTCGCAGGCATGACAGAGCAGGGATTCCGTGTCGGCATCCGGGACAATGGTGAAGACGTGGCTGACAGGGTCGGGACGGTCCGGATTGCGCAGGCGGGCGCTGACGCGGCGTTCGGTGATTTCGGAGAGCTTGGGTAAATCGACGGTGTTGTCGGATGATGGATTTTGCGAATCCGAGGGGGTAGGGGGGATCTTTTTCATATTGGAATTCCCTTCAAGATTTAAGAAACCACTAATTCCATGCAGTAAGCCAAGATTGATTGGCGGCATGCAAAGGAGAGTGGAGCGGTAGATTTATTACCAGAAAATTCTATTTAATTAATCAAATAAATGAACATCTGCACAATTAAATGATTCATTTCTTGTCAAGTAAATTCTGTAGGGGTTTGCTGTAAGAAATGAATGTGGGAAGTTTCGCAAGGTTGAGTGATCAATAACAACGGGATGGCATTTCAAGAGTCGGGAGTGAAATATTATTTAACGATTGTTTGCCATGTTCGCGACATTAATTTTTGTACAGCTCCTGGAGGTGTAGGATGCTGGTATCTCACAGCGGCGCCTCTGTAGCTTCAGCAAGGGTGCAGTTGGCTCAGGCAATAAGTGGTTGATATTTAATGTATAAGAAAGAAAAAACAGAAAATTTGAAGAATAATATTAAATACTTGATAAAAAGTCGTGGGGAGACGCAGCTGTCCTTGTGCAATGCAAGTGGACTAACCAGAACTACGATATATAACATTCTGGAAGGGCGAGTGGTGAATGTTCAACAATCTACAATTCGCAAGATTTCTGATTTCTTTGGTGTGTCTTACAAAGAGATAGAGACTGTTGATTTTGAAGAAAGGGAGATCATAGAAAATAGCGTATCTTTGCAAGGCAATATGAACCCAGCAGCCGTCCCTATCATTAAAGAGAGTTTGCTTGAGCAGAGTCTTGGCAAGAGGATTGGCGAATTGGTCGCAACCCATCCGCTGACTTACTACTTCGGTACGGCCTGCAATTTAATCGGTGTGCTTCTGGAGAATGAAATTAGCGGTGTGAATGAGTCAGGGGATCTGTTAATAGTTAAGAAGGGTTTGCCGAGTAGCAATAAAGAAAAATTGGTGTACGACAAGACGACGAAACGGTTGTCCATAACCAGTGAACCTTGCTGTTGCTCTGACGTTGTTCTTGTAATTGGGGAATTAATGGAGGAGAGGTTCAATGGATAGTGTTTCGGAAAACAAAAAATATAAGTTGTTAGGGTTTGAAAATAGTAAGGGGCTTGCCGTTGTCATGATTGTCTCAACGGGAAAGGTCATCAAAGTTAGGCTCGATGATTTATTAAAAAGTGAAATAGTGGATGATTTAAGCAGATCAGAGATGAAGTCGGTGTACAGGAAGTTTTATTCTGGCGGGGCCGCATTGACAGCGTATGAGGTAAATGATCGGCATGAAAGGTCGTGGATGGTTTATGTCGCTCTCAATCTACTGCTGTTTGCACTATATATTTTCACTAATGTTGCCGCGACAAAGCTTGTGTATATTGAATTGCTTGGTGTTGTCGTGACGCCTGGAGTTTTTCTGTACCCGCTGACATTTTTAATAGTCGATATGTTAAATGAGTTTTATGGTCTTAGATTGGCAAGAAAAGCCATATTGTTTGCATTCGCAAGTAATGCACTTATTACTATTTTGCTGAGTGCGACCAGCTATCTTCCTGGCTTGTCAGGTTGGAAACTTGATGCGCCTTACAGCGAAGTCATGACGCACGTGTCCTCGGTGTTGGTAGCATCCTCAGTGTCTTTTATTTTTTCTGAATATGTAAATTCATTTTTGCTGAGCAAAATAAAGGAGCTTACGAATGCAAGGTTGTTATTTCTGCGGGTGTTTTTAAGTACGTTTTTTGCGGTGATAATAGATAGTTTTATTTTTTGTTTTGTTGCATTTTACGGCACCATGACGAATGCGGAGTTACTTAATATCGTTTATGTCCAGATCGCCATAAAAATGTGTTTTGCTGTTTTTAACGTTTTGCCTGCGTATGGAGTAAGGTCCCTATTTAAGAGGTATGTGGCTGGAACACAGGCTGCATAAAGGCAGGGGGTGAGGCTCCCCCTGCACGGCTACGCTATTTAATTTGCAGTTTTTCCTTCAGGCTTTTCATCACCGTTGATTTGTTTTCGAGATACTCATCAAGGCCTTTTTCTCGAAGATTGCACGCGTCGCAGTCACCACACCCACTGCCTTTTATTCCGTTGTAGCAAGTCAGTGTGTGGTGCTGAATCAATTCGAGCTTTCCATGATGATCGGCGAGAGCCCAAGTTTCAGACTTGTTCAGCCACATGAGCGGTGTTTCAATTCGTAGTTTATAGTCCATCCCCAATTCAACGGCTTTATTCATAGCCTTGATGAATTCATCCCTACAATCCGGATAGCCTGAAAAGTCGGTTTCACAAACACCTGTGATTACAGACATGGCGCCAACTTTATAGGCATAAATAGAAGCCAGCGATAAAAAAAGAATATTTCGACCGGGTACGAAGGTGTTTGGCAGGCTCCCCCCTGAACTGGCGGGGGTTGGTACTGGAATGTTGTCGCGAGTCAGGCTGCTGATCGCTAACTCATTTAATAACGAAACGTCGAGCACCTTGTGAACTGTCATGCCAAGCTTTGCCGAAAGCTGTTGCGCCACTTCAATTTCTGCGCGATGGCGCTGACCGTAATCAAACGTAATGCAGTGTATTTCATCATAAGTTTGCAATGCATGGATCAAACAGGTTGTTGAGTCTTGTCCACCACTG
>NZ_JAKFDQ010000004.1:0-2280 GCF_036676075.1 Flavihumibacter sp.
TAGATTGGTTCAATAAAAAGCGTGTACACAGTGCACTGGGTTATGTATCGCCTTTTGAGTTTGAAGCAATGTACTATGATAAGATTAACCCGTTAGGTCAGGTGGCCTAACTTAAATAAAAAAGTCTCCGACAAACCCGGTACGGTTCAGTTATATGCCAATGGTATCCTTTTGGATCTAAGCATAAAACAAACTCTAAAAACTGAAGACGGTAAAGAGCAATATATAGTTCGTTATGCTTTAAATACAATTCGCTATGATGAAAGAAATTCAATGGATGATTCAGAGAATAATATTGATACTTATAAAATGACATCAAAAGAGTTGTCAACGGCATTTTAAAATTGACCCCTTTTACCTTAAAAATGGCGAAGTAAAATTGACCCCTTTGATCTCGTATTAAGTTTCAACCTGCGGCTGAATCCCAATTCTTTTTTTATCCTTCAAACGATAACTCTCACCCGATATCTGTACCACATGACAGTGATGTAATAGCCGATCTAACATCGCAGCGGTCAACGTAACATCATCCGCAAATGACTTAGACCATTGGCTAAAGGGTAAGTTACTCGTCAATATCGTACTGCCTTTTTCATAACGCTTGGCAATCACGTTAAAGAACAGATTCGCTTCTTCACGTCCAAACGGTAAATAACCAATTTCATCGATAATCAGTAACTTTGGTCCCAGTACCGCACGTTGCATATAGGTTTTCAGTTTACCTTGCTGGTAGGCTGTACTTAGTTGCAGCATGAGATCGGCGGCGGTAATGAACTTGATCTTAATGTTGTTCATGATGGCCTTATAGCCTAATGCCATAGATAAGTGCGTTTTTCCTACTCCGCTAGCCCCGAGAAACACCACATTTTCTGCTCTAGCAATAAAGCTCAGATTGAACAGTTCAATCACCTGTGATTTAGGGGCCCCTAGGGCATAATTAAAATCATAGTCTTCCAGGGTTTTGACTTGAGGCAGGCCTGAGAGTTTCATCAGTACCTGCTGGCTGCGCTGTTGCCTTGCAGCATATTCATGCGTCAAGATCGCTTCAACAAAGTCGGCATAACTTCCATCCTGACCTAATGTTTGTTGTGCATGATGTGACCATTGTGATGCGATGGCAGGCAGATTGAGCTTTTGGCAAAGCTGCTCTATACGGTCGTATTGCAGATTCATCAGGAAACTCCCAGCAACTGGTCATATACCGATAAGGGATGCTGCAAACTCTCGTAGGGCATGACATGCTCTGCTGCTGCAACAGGTACAGTGCTGGAACCTGTATCTGATTGCGGTAATGGCGTAAATTTTTGCTGCTCCTGTTGCAGTCGAACAGCCGGTTTTTCTTGCGTGGTGGCATGAATCCGCTGATTGGCGGTTTCATGCAGCCACCGGCCAATATGGGCATTGGCGACATCAACATCTAACAGTAAACCCGAAGTCTTCAGGCTTGCTTTCAATGGCACAATAAAGCTTGATTTGAGGTATCCATTAAAGCGTTCAACTTTGCCTTTGGTCTGTGCACGGTAGGGCTTACATACGCGGGGACGAAAGCTGTATTTCTTGGCGCAATCGAGCAGTTTGGGGTTCCATTTATGCTGCCCCTCCTGATAGGCATCCCGTTCAATCATGATCGTTTTAGCGTTATCAAACAGGATTTCTTGAGGTACTCCTGCAAAGAACTGAAATGCATTTTCCAGACCATCGATCCATGCATCCGTACGTTCATGATCATAAAATTTCACGAAAGTCGCTCTGGAATACCCTAATGTTGCGACAAAGGCTTTCAAAGTCGTGTTGTTGCGTCGAATTGTGGTGAAATCCACCTGCATTTGTTGGCCAGGTTGGGTTTCAAAACGAATGACTGGCTCCAGTTTGGCAACTGGTTTTAATGTTGCAAGATATTCCCTCAAGATCCTGATCTTTCCTGGATATCCCAACCCTAAAATTTCCTGGTAGAGCACAACGGCAGGAATCCATTCAGGATGTGCTGCATTTACACGATGGAGTAAATAGGGTTTATATGGATCAAGGATACTTATTCTAGGCTGTATACGCTGATACTGAGGTGTTTCCTTCTGCCGTAAATATTTACGCACGGTATTTCGGGACACCCCCAGTTCACGAGTAATAGCTTTAATAGATTTACCCTGTTGATGAAGAATTTGGATTGTCACTGCTTGCTCCAAAGTTAACATGTTGAGCAGTCCAAAATGACCGCTATATTAACCAAGGGGGTCAGTTTTTAAATGCCATTAGGGGGTCATTTTTACACTGCCGCTAACA
>NZ_JAKFDQ010000005.1:0-1616 GCF_036676075.1 Flavihumibacter sp.
AGGATTTATTATTGTTCGTGCTGGTGGCAAATCGGTGAAGTCGGTAGATGATCTTAAGAAAGCCATTGATAATGCAGGCAACAGTATCATCATTGAAGGTATTTATCCCGGCTATGAAGGTGTTTACCAATATGCAATTAATGATCTGCGTAATGAACCATAACTAAAACGCAGACAACAAATAAAAAAAATCCCTCGTTTAAAAGCGAGGGATTTTTTTTATTTGATCATTACTTTATACCCCCAAGGTTCAAGTGTAAATGTATCGGCTGCATCTTTTTTGTCGGTTGAAAAGATATCACTGAATTCCCCTCTTACCCTAAGATCATGCAAAATGAGATTAATGGGTTTTTCAGAAAAATTCAACAACACCAATAACTCCTGTTCTTTATTCTTTCGTACAAAACAAAATATTTCATCGGGATGATCTGTAGCAATCCGCCAAATAATATTGTGTTCATCATGACCTAATAAAGATGGATAATCTTTACGAAGCGCAAGCAGTTTTCGATAGAACGTATGTAATACGGGTTGATCTGTCCATTCAATTTCATCCTTATCAAAAAATGCCAATCTTTTATTATTCGGTAGCTCCTGACCGCTATATAATAATGGAACCCCATCCCATGTGCAACTGAAAACTGCCAATGGTAATGCAAAAGCTCCATACTTTTCATATTCCGAACCATTCCAACTATTCTCATCATGATTACTCGTGAAGAAAGAATGTAAGTGATGTGATGGCTGCTTTTGTTTGTAACCGCTCAGCGCTTTATCTAATTCTACCATTCGGCGATGGTTCTTGTAAAACTCTTCTGAGATATGCATCCAATGCCAGGTATAGCTGATGTCGAACACATGTGCATAAGCTTCATCATTCCATTGATCAAATTCACCCAGCCAAAAAAGAGGGCGGATTCGATCTAATTCAGTTCTTGCTTCTTTCCAAAAATCAACAGGCACAAGCATGGCCATATCGCAACGGAAACCATCTATACCGCAATCATTCACCCAAAACTTCATCGCATCAATCATTGCTCTGCGCAATGAAGCATTATAAAAATTGAGATGGATTACATCTTCCCAATTCTCAACTGGCGGTTTAAAGTTTCCTTCATGATCCTGGGTGTAATAATCTGGATGCGAAATTGTCCACTCATGATCCCATCCGGTATGATTGGCCACCCAGTCAATAATTACTTTCATCCCCAACCCATGGATCGATTTCACTAATGCTTTAAACTCATCGACTGTCCCAAACTCAGTGTTGGTATCAACATAGCTGGAGCATGCGTAATAACTGCCAAGGGTTCCTTTCCTGTTCTTTTCTGAAATAGGTGTTACCGGCATGAACCAGATCACTTCAACACCCATATCTTTTAATCTTGTAAGATGTTTTGAAAATGCAAGAAAAGTACCTTCAGCCGTGTACTGACGAAGATTGACTTCATAAATATTCGTAGAGCTTACCCAAGCTGCTGGCCTGAATTCAGTGGACATAGTAGTTATAATTCGCCTCAATGATACGAACCAATCAGCAAACAGCCCTTAGTCAGCAATAGAAAATCAAACCTCAGGCAAAATACGTCCCCCGACAGGTAAACCATGTACCTTTG
>NZ_JAKFDQ010000006.1:0-656770 GCF_036676075.1 Flavihumibacter sp.
CCGAGTACAGTGCGGCGGGCACCTATGAGGTGACGCTGACCTCGACCTCCGGCTGTGATAGTGTAGCGACGCTGATCCTGACGGTGAATGACGTAAGCATTAGTGTACTTGCACCAGAAATTTCATGTACTTCTAACACGGGCACTATCACCATTACTGCTGAGGGAGGATCCACACCTTATGAATACAGTATTAATGGTGGCACCAATTATCAATCAAGCAACATATTCACCGACCTTAATGCTGGAAACTATAGTATAATAGTACGTGATGCAATTGGCTGTACTTCAGAAACAACCGTCACCATCACCCAGGAGATCTGCTGCACACTAACTGCTGTGGCTACTGCACCAACTATTGAATGTAATCAGGCCAGTGGCACTATCACTGTTACGGCATCTAATGGTACGGCACCGATCCAGTACAGCATTAATGGCGGCACCAATTACCAGTCAAGCAATATATTCAACAACCTCGCGGCTGGTTCTTATACCATCACCGTGAGAGATGCCAATGATTGTATCGTTACCACGGATGTAACTATTGCGCAGCAGCTGGCACCAACCCTGGTGATCACGAATCCGCCAGCAGTTTGTGCTCCTGCCACTGTTGATATAACAACGTCGGCCATCACAGCTGGCAGTGATCCAAACCTCACATTGAGCTACTGGACCAATGCCAGCGCAACAACAAGTCTGCCGAATCCTACTGCCGTTTCAGCTGGAACCTATTATATCAAAGCAACTGCTGCTAATGGTTGTGAAACAATTGCAGCGGTTATAGTTTCCATTACCGATCAGCCGAACCTTGTGATCAATGATCCGGCAATCTGTGCTCCGAATACGGTTGACCTTACTGCTGCGGCAATCACTGCAGGCAGTGAGCCTAACCTGACCTTAAGCTACTGGACTGACGCCGATGCAACACAAACTCTGGCAAATGCGAATGCCATAGCGGTGCCGGGAACTTATTATATTAAAGCTGTTTCAGGTGCGGGATGTGAGATTGTTCTGCCGGTTAACGTTACCATCAATGCCCAGCCAAACCTGGTGATCACTGATCCACCTGCTGTTTGTCCCCCATTGAATGTGAACCTCACCGCTGCAGCAATCACCGCTGGAAGCGATGCCGGACTTACATTCACATACTGGCGCGATGCTGCAGCATCACAGCCGCTGAACAATGCGAACAGCATTAATGCGGCCGGTACTTATTATATAAAGGCGACCAATGCAAATGGTTGTGAAATCATTCAGCCTGTTACGGTATCGGTACTCCAGGGTGCAACATTGCGCACCACCGATCCGGCACCAGTATGTAGTCCGGCAACTGTTGATATAACCTCACCAGCCATCACAGCGGGAAGCGATCCTAACCTGGAACTTACTTACTGGCTCAATGAGAATGCAACCGACGCTCTCAACAACCCACGCGCGATAGGTCGTACGGGTACTTACTTTATTCGCGCCCTTAATGCTGATGGTTGTCAAGATATACAACCGGTACGTGTGGTCATCAACCCATTACCAACCATCACCATTGAAGGACCTGATTCTCTCTGTCTGGGTCTGAACACTGACCTGATAGTTCGTTTCACCGGTCAGGGACCATGGACATTCACTTATACAGATGGCAGCCAGAGCCGAACTATCAATAATGTTGGTGGCAATACCTATCGCCTGAATGTTGGTCCAAGTACCACCACCACTTATACGATCACATCCGTAACTGACCGCAATTGTACCAACGATGTAAGTGGAGAGAATATCAGTCACCAACTCTGGATCACTATCCCGATTGACGGCGTGCGTCTGCCACCTGTATTTACAACAGCAAATACACCTACGCAGCTTCAGGGAAGAAATATTGGTCCTAATTATAACATGTTCAACTGGTCCCCAACTTTGGGATTGAATCGTTACAATATTCTGGATCCAATATTTACTTATGACAAGCGTGTTGAGTATAAGATCGAAATGCGTTCTGAGGCAGGATGCGTAACGGTTGATACCCTGGTGGTACAACCAGTGAATACAACAGAGCCGGGACTGAAACCTGCCATTTATGTGCCAACAGTATGGACACCGAATGGTGATGGTAGAAACGACAGGCTCTTCCCATTCACTATAAATATTATTGAGCTTCGTTGGTTCCGCGTCTTCAACCGCTGGGGTGAACTGGTTTACGAAACATCAACCCTCGGTGCCGGATGGGATGGTATCTATAAAGGCAAGATCCAGCCAATTGATACATATACATGGACCGCTGAAGCCGTGGGTATAAATGGTGAAATATTCAGGCTTACCGGACTAGCCGCATTGATGCGTTAAATTTGAATAATGAGTAAAATGTATAGTATAAACAACAGCATTCAATTCACTCCTCCCGGGGAAGAAGGAGTGATCATGCTGCCCATACATTCATCCTCACTGCATTGCTTAAACGAAAATTTCGGGCAGGTTGCAATTAATAATTATTGCGCAGGTTGGCAATTGAAAAGAAAGCCGTTATCGGTTTTGCTTATTATACTGATTTTATTCATAACAAATGCCCGTGCGCAGGATCCAAGCTTCTCCCAATTCTGGGCATCACCACTTAATATCAATCCCGCGCTTACCGGAAATATCAATGGCGATTGGCGAGTGATCATGAACTTCCGTAGTCAGTGGATCGGTCCCACTGCACCTTATATTACAGGTACCATATCACACGACAGGAAACTATTTGTGGAGACATTACCAGAAGGTCAGCGATTTTCTGTGGGGGGTATGTTTATGTACGACCGAACAATGGGTGGTGTATTGCAGAGTGTGTATGGATCCGGAAATGTTTCTTACAATGTACAGATCGCCGAAGGGTATAATAATAACCATTATCTGGGAGCCGGAGTGGGACTGATCTATGGTCATAAAAGAATGGACTGGACCCGCGTAGTTTTTGGAGAGCAATATAATGGGCGTGGTTTTGATGTAAATCTTCCTACTGGTGAATTCTCTCTTTCAGCAATGAAACCATACTTGTCATCAAGTGCCGGACTTACGTATTCGGTAGGAGGTGACAGGGCTAATTTTGATTTTGGTGTGGCAGGATTCCATCTGAACCAACCAAGACAAACTTTCCTGGAAGATGATAACGAAAGGCTTGCTACACGTTGGGTTGTACATGCAAATTATGAGCGTAACCTGAATAACGGGTTGGTGTTAACAACCAATGGTGTATACCAGCGGCAAACCACCGCCAGCTATTTTTCAGTAGGCGGTGGACTCGGTTATGTGGTTGATGAAGCCAGCAATACAAGTGTTAGTGCAGGCATCTGGTATTGGAGTAAGAATGCCATTGTTCCCTATCTTGGTTTCAGCAAAGGAAAGATGCAATTCGGATTCAGTTCAGATGTTTTGATATCCAAACTCCGTGATTCCCCGGGCAAAAGAAGCACCTGGGAAGTGTCTGTTATTTTCCGAGACATAAAACGGAAGAATAGTGGCATCATTTACTGTCCCCCCTGGAAGTAGGGTTTCAGCTTAAGGTATTAACCGAAGTGTTGACTTTGCTGTTTTTTCGATATCCCCTTTATTCATTAATTGAGGGCGGTATTTTCCCTGAACAAAAAGAGCTGCCTGGTCATCATAATGCGGACTGAAAATATTACCACTTTGTCCGGTGGGTAATATGGATTCAGACGCATCAACATTTGAAAAGTCGAGCAGGATGCGTAGGGCAGGCCCGCTACTGACCTTATATTTTCCTTCACCGTTCATGGTAAAGGCCAGTTTGTTAACCCCTTCACCATTTGCTTCCAGCGGATCAGTTTTTACATTGAAGATAAGGTCAAGTGGTTTTTTCGCACCAAGGGGATGAGGATGTTCTGATAATATGGATTCTTTCCAGAACCATTTTGAGGCATCCCTTCCATACTGATCGCTGAGTTCTTCAAGGGAGATTTCAAGTGCTTTATTAATGATAATAGTGCGGGTTTCTTTTTCCGGAGTATTACTGTTATCCCACCATGGTTGATTCTCTTCCCGAAGCATTTTCGTAAGGCTTTGTTTGAGCAGGAATGTTTCCAGTAAACCTTTAAAAGATGCTTCCCCCAACTCGTCTTCTGTCATGGCTTTCAATACATGATAAACCCATTTATAATAGAGGGTGGGAGCGATATCATTCAATTCATGTGTGCCTTTCCAATTTTTCAATGAATCAAGTGCCGGTTTATATTTCATATAACGGCCAGCATCAACCGCAGCCAATAAATAAGCAGCGTGTTGCGGATGTCTTTCATTTATTGTTTCTGTTTGCAGGTCCTTAATATTTTCCTGCGACCAGTCTGATCTTGCACTAAGTGTTTTACGAATCCTTTCATAGCGATCGCCAGGATAATAGTACCCCGGAAAGAATACCCCATTATTCATTGTGTCGGGTTGGTTGTTAGCACTTATTACAAATCCGGATGAAGGATTGATGCTCATGGGATTGTTCTCAAAGGGATACCAGCCAAAAATATCATCATTGCCTGAAGAGCCGTTGAGCAGGGTTTTGCTGTTAACGTGTGAAGGTCTGATGGGCAGTTTTGCGGCGGCCCACCAGGCAATATTTCCTGTTGAATCTCCATACATAACATTGAGTCCGGGTGCATGAATAAGGCGTGCTGCTGCCTCAACATCCTGCATAGTTTTAGCATGCGATAATTTCCAGGTTGCTTCCAGGGCCTGGGTTGGCTCAAGGAGATAGACCCACCATGAACTCACTGGATTGCTGGTGATTTCTGCGAGTTCAGGCATCACCTCGTTCATGACCGGTCCATGATGTGTTTCGCGAGTTTTGAGGAAAACAGTAGCAGAATCTTTAACGAGAATGGTGTCGATTCTTTCACGAATGGCAATACTGCTGTCGCCGGATAATAGTTTTGTGCTATCAGCCGGATCTGTTTTTTCTTCATAAAGATCCATGTCATCATTGATGAACATGGTGAGTCCATAACTGTGGTGACGTGAATGTCCAACCAAAGCAAAGGGTACACCCGCAAGGTGGTTGCCATAAAAGCTAAAACCGGGATATTCAATATGGGCTTCATACCATACTGAGGGCTGTGAAAAACCGATATGGGTATCGTTGCTGAACAATACTTTTCCGGAAGCGGTACGTGAAGGAGCAATCACCCAGGCATTGCTTCCAAGGAAAGGAGGGACGGGTAAATTCTTTAAAAGTCCGGATACTGTGTTCTCATAATCAGTATGAAAGGTTAGGCGTTCGCTGTCAGTAAAATTTTTCGTGGTTGCTGCTGTCGTATTATAGTTTTTCTGCTTGATGATGCCTGCTGAATTTCCGGTACTGTGGGAGTTATTAATTCCATTGGAAGAATCAGTTAGGATGGAACGGTCAACTTGATTTCTAGAGGGATAATGAACGGGGATTTTAAAATGTTCGGGGGAAGTGTGGATTGACAGAGCATTTAGGTAGGCAGATCCGAGTTGCCTTTCGATCTTAGTGACAAGTGGATCTGTTTTGAGTGCGGATGCAAATGTGAAACTCATATAGCCAACGATAGCATGCATATCATTCAAAGTGAATTCACGTGGTTTAGTACCTAGAAGGGTATATTCCAATGGAAGTTTACCTGCCTTTATAAATGCATTTACACCGGTTATATATGCTTCAACACTTTTACGCATCTGTATCTGTTCGGGCGATAAGGAGCTGTTATTAATTAGCGTCTCCCTATCGGCTATCTGTTCCTTACTTATCCAGGTTTCAGTGCTCCATTTGGCATGTTCTGGGATACCAAGGGTGCGGAAAAATTTATCAATATTGACGAGGCCGGGACCAAGTAATTCGGCAAGTGTACCGGTTCCTACCCGTCGCATCATTTCCATCTGGAAAAGCCTATCCATAGCATGAATATATCCCAGGGCCTGGTAGGCATCTTCGGCAGAGGATGCCTCAATATGAGGTACACCAAAATTGTCGAACCGTACGTCAACGGGTGCAGTAAGTCCGGGTAATTTCAATTCTCCGGAATAGGTTGGAGAATGCTTCTGTTTGATCCAGAAAAATCCGGCACTCAGAAGAATTACCAGGCCAAGCAATACGTAGAGCAGTTTTTTCATGTTCAGCATTGTGGAAGGGAATAGGCAATAGTCAATCGAGACCTGAATTTCAGAAAAAAAATCGGTCAGGTAGTTACAAATATTTTGCAACTACCTGACCGATCAGAAATGGTTCGTTAACTATTAAAATGCTTTCTTCTCTACACTCTGCCAAACCTGGGGTGGCACCGGCTTGTTAAGCAGGTATTTATACATGAAGCTTACAGATTCACGTGTGAGGTGCTCACGTTTAGCGCGAACATTGGCACCGATGCCGTGACGCTCATTTGGATAGACCATCATCTCGAATTGCTTTCCAAGATCCTGCAACCTGTTGATCAGCTGGATACTGTTCTGCATATGAACATTATCATCTGTTGTGCCATGAACAATGCGAAGTGTGCCTTTGAGTTTATCGGCATAGGTCATCACTGCGGTTTTTTTGTAACCATCCGGATTCTCGGCCGGCGTGTCCATAAAACGCTCTGTATAATGGGTGTCATAGAGTGCCCAATCTGTTACCGAGGCATTAGCAATTCCATGTGTGAATACATCCGCTCCATAGGTAAGGGCCATACAGGTAAGGTATCCACCAAAACTACCGCCGGTAATACCCATCTTACTGGCATCAACCCATGGCTGGGTTCCCAACCATTTTGCAGCTGTCATGTAATCCTCAATTTCATATTTACCCAGCTGGCGATGGATAAAGTTCATACCCTTCTTGCCGAAATGTCCACTGCTGCGGTTGTCAATAGCTACCTGTATAATTCCTTCCTGTGCCCACCAGATATCGGTTGCACCCATGCGATAGGTATCATAAACGGTGCCTGCATTAGGTCCACCATAAATATTAACCATCACCGGATATTTCTTCGCGGGATCAAAGCCGATAGGGTAGGTGATCAATACTGGCAGATCAAATAATCCGTCAGCAGATTTCACACGTCTCAGTTCCTTACGAGGAAGTGTATACGCAGAAGCCTCGGGACCTTTTGCGTTTCCGATTTCACGGAGAATCTTTCCTTTCATATCAACAACAACCGTAGTTTGAGGAGTTGTGAGATTGGAATATGTTGTTATGAATGATTTCTTATCGGGCGCAAGCATCATGTTGGTGAAACTATAATCACCGAACGAATGCCTTTGCATATTTTTTCCATCCATACCAACACTGTAGAGGTCGGTGCGGGCACTGTTCTCTTTACGCGCAGAGAAATAAATACGCTTTGCTTTTTCATCAACTTCAAATATGTTACCAACTGTGTAATCGCCTGAAGTAAGTGTAGCAAGGCGCTTACCATTCATATCGTGGAGATAGAGATGACGCCATCCGGTTGCATCACTCTTAAGAATAAATCCTTTTCCTGAAGAAAGAAACTCGAAACGATCTGTATCATCCAGATCGATCCACGTGTCTTGCTTTTCTTCGTAAACAAGGGATTTAGAACCTGTTGCGAGATCAACACCATACACTTTAAGCTGGTCCTGACCGCGGTTCATCCAGCTTACCCAGAGCTGTCCGTTCGGAGCCCAAACCGGGGTGCCGAAATACTGGTCATCCTTCTCATTGAAGTCGGCCCAAACTGTTGTGGGGGTTGCACCTGTAGCAATAGCGCCAATGTTTACGATGCCGATTTTAACGTCAGGGTTTTTATCGCCTGGTTTTGGGTAACGGTTTTTTTCAAGTGATCCATGAACACCGTCAGCAACATAAATAGGAAATACGGGCATACCTTTTTCGTCAAATCGCATATATGCGAGCTGCTTTCCGTCTTTGCTCCACCAGAAAGCTTTGTAGCGACTTGCACGGCCGAGAATTTCTTCATAGTAGATCCATGATGCGTATCCGTTCAGGAGAGAATCATTGCCATCGGAAGTTATTCTCGTTTCTTTTTTTGAGGAGAGTTCAGTGATATAGAGGTTGTTGTCTGTTTTAGTATAGGCGACAAATTTTCCATCAGGAGATGCTGTTAAGTTACGTGCACCTTCAATTTTAATATCGGGTACAATATCTTTAGAAACAGTTTTCCCAGTATATGGAACAGCGTTTCCGGTTTTTACATCAACAGCAAATTGCGCGACACCAGTTTTGTCTTTTCTTGATTCGATGTATTGTTTAGCATCTGCCCATCCCGCAATTGTGGGGAGGGGTTTCATAAGATTTGTAGGCGCAGCTTTGAAGGCCTGTTCCCAGGTCACGGATTTTTGCTGGGCTTGTAAAACTCCAAAGCAAAGCACTGCCCCTGCAAGCATTAAGAAATTTCTCATGTGTGATTATTGTGTTTAGTCAAGATTAGGCCAAATTTATTTAACCTCCTGCATATCCACTAACCGCTTATAAAAACCATTCTGGTGGATAAGCTGTTCATGGTTGCCGCGTTCAACGATCTTTCCCTTCTGTAGTACTATAATCTCATCTGCATGGCGGATGGTACTCAGGCGGTGGGCGATTACAATGCTTGTACGGTGCTGCATCATATTATCAATAGCATCCTGTACAAGGCGCTCACTTTCAGTATCAAGTGAAGAGGTTGCTTCGTCAAGAATAAGTATGGGAGGATTTTTCAGCAAGGCTCGTGCAATGGTAAGTCGCTGCCTTTCGCCACCGCTGAGTTTCCCCCCACGGTCACCTATATTCGTTGAATAACCTTCTTCTTTCTGGGAAATGAAATTGTGTGCATTGGCAACCCTTGCAGCCTGTTCAATTTCTGTGATCGCTGCATCGGGACTTCCCAGTGCTATATTTCCTGCGATAGTATCATTGAATAAGATAGGTTCCTGGGTAACTATACTCAGCTGTTCTCGGATACTATGAACCGTATATTCTTTAATGTTGACCCCATCAATCAGCAGTTCACCTTTGGTGACATCATGAAAGCGTGGCACAAGGTCGGCCAGGGTACTTTTTCCGGATCCGGAAGATCCAACAAGGGCTACTGTTTTCCCTTTTTCTATCACAAGGTTTATATCATCGAGAATAATAGCATCCTCATATGCAAACGACACATTGCGGAATTCTATACTGCGTTCAAAACTTTTCAGCTCTTTAGCGCCGAGAGAATCCTCCACTTTAACCGGTGCAGTAAGGATGGCCTCGATCCGTTCTACGGCTGCGCTTCCCCGTTGTACATTGTAAATTGCATTTGAGAATGACTTAGCTGGATTAATGATCTGGGTAAAGAAAACGATATAGGTGATGAAGCCATCGGCTTCGAGGCCTGCTGAGCCATTGAGTACCAGTCTTCCCCCAAACCATAGAATAGCCGTTAGCACCATTACGCCCAGGAATTCAGACATCGGGGAGGCAAGGTCGCGGCGGAAATTCATCATGTTCCTGATATGGTTCAGGTTCTTGTTAATCCCAAAAAATTTATTGCCGAGTATCTTTTCTGCATTGAATGCTTTGATCACTCTTAATCCACCCAGGGTTTCATCGAGAACGCTTAAGAGGAGTCCCTGCTGTTCCTGGGCGGTGCCGGATTGTTTTTTCAGGGTACGGCTCACGCGTCCGATAATGAAACCGGTAGCAGGTAAAAGCACGAGGAGAAAGAGGGATAAAGTTGGACTTAAAAATATAAGGGATACGAGAATAATGATAATTGTAAGTGGTTCTTTGATAAGCGCTTCCAGAGCTGCCATAACGCTCCATTCCACTTCATTCACATCGTTACTCATCCGGCTGATGATATCTCCCTTACGCTGTTCGGTGAAAAACCCGATGGGTAAAACGAGGATCTTTGAGTAGAGTTCAGCCCTCAGTTTTGTCATCACGTAATTCCGCATGGGTGCCAGTACGCGATAGGCCATATAGAGGAAGAGATTCTTCAGAAATATGGAAATGATAATGGTGATACAGATGGCAGCAAGCGCATAAACGGGACCGTTATCTGAGATCAGGCGGCTTAACTGGAATTTAAGAGCGGTCATGAGTCCGGTGGCCGACCATTCGAAAACTGGCTGTACATCAGTAAGTTTTTCTTTCCCGAAGAGCAGTTGAAGAAATGGGGCCAGCATTGCGAGAGATGCCAATGAGAAAAGAATTGAAAGCAGGTTAAAGATGAAATAAAGGATTATGTTTCCTTTTTTTTCGCCCAGGTATTTAAGGATTCGAGAGAAATTTTTCATTCCTGTTTTGTAATAAGAAGCAGCAAACCTACGCTTTTTCGCCGCAGTGGCGAGTTAGAAGCTGTTAAAGATGGGGGATAATCCATAATTTTACAGCAATCAAAAGAAGCGTCATGCAACAAGAGTCGAAAAGGCAGAAGCAGGTGGCAGGAGAGATTCAGGAAGTATTGAATGGAATTTTTCAACGCCTTGGCCTGACCATGATAGATGGAGGAATGGTATCTATCTCGTCGGTAAAAATGACCCCTGATTTATTGGAATCACGTATCTATATCAGCCTTTTCAAGGTGAATGATAAAAAAGCTGCCATGAAAAAGCTTGAGGACAGGGCCTGGGAAATCAAGCGGGAGCTGGCCCAATCCATCAAACACCAGGTACGGCGCATTCCTGAAATGCAGTTCTATCTTGATGAGACACTAGACCAGGTTGATAAGATGGAGAGCCTTTTCCGTAAAATAAAAGAGGAGGATCAAACATTGCACCAGCCTGAGCAATCGGAAAAGAGCGGAGAAGACGAGCAAGCATAAACCCTAAATACCATCTGTGAATTTTCTTTTCGCCTGGCGTTATTTCAAGAGTAAGAAGTCAACCAATGCCATTAATATCATTGCCTGGGTTAGTGTTTCCGCTGTTATAGTGGGAACGGCTTCTCTTATAGTGGTACTCAGCGTTTTCAACGGTTTTGAAGACCTTGTGAAAAGTTTATATGCCACTTTTTATACTGACCTAAAAGTAACTCCTGTAAAAGGGAAGACCATTCAATTATCGGCGGAACAGCTACGGACCCTCGGTTCTATCCCGGGTGTGAGATCTTACTCTTTGGTGATGGAGGAAAAGGCTTTGCTACAAAATGGGGAAGCCCAGACCATTGTTTACCTGAAGGGAGTTGATTCAGCTTACACACAGGTTACCAGTATGGCGGAGAATGTAAAAGTTGGGGCATATGAGCTGGGGGATGAAAACAAACCATTTGCTGTACTGGGGGTGGGCATTGAAAATGCACTTGCCATTTGGAGTGACCGGGCACTACTGCCGCTGACGGTTTATCTACCCAAAAAGGGTGCAAATCTTAATGTGTCGGACCCAATGCAATCGCTGAGTGCCGATAATCTATATACTTCCGGTGCCTTTGCAGTGCAGCAGGATTTCGACAATAAATACGTGCTGACAAACCTTGCTTTCATGAAGCGAATGCTTAACCTGGGACCTGATGAATATGGTGGTGTTGAGATAGCCTTAAGCGCTGATGGAGAGGAAGAGAAAGTTCAGGAAGATATAACCCGTCTGTTGGGAAAGGAGTATAAAGTATTGACCCGTTACCAGCAGAACCAGGGTCTTTACAGTATAATGCAGCTGGAGAAATGGGTGATTTATGGGGTACTTTCCTTAATACTTGTAGTGGCGGCTTTCACCATGATCGGATCACTTACGATGCTTGTGCTGGAGAAGCAGAAAGATATCCAGGTACTAAAAGCTATGGGTGCATCGGATGGCAGAATTCAATCGATCTTTATATCAGAGGGCTTTCTACTGGCAACAGTGGGTGCTCTTGCAGGAACATTGGTGGCATTTATAATATGCTGGGCACAGGTAACTTTCAAGCTGGTAGAGCTACAGGGCGGAAGTTTTGTAATCGATTATTATCCCGTCAAATTTCTTGCCCGTGATTTTCTTCTTGTGCTTGGAACCGTAGTGGTGGTGGCTTTTCTGGCCAGTTGGTATCCGGCGAAGAAGGCGGCGGGGGAGAGGGTGGAGTTGAGGAGCTGATTTGGAGGGATGGAGAGATGGAGAGATGGAGGGATGGAGGAGGGATGGAGGGATGGAGGGATGGAGAGATGGAGGGATGGAGGAGGGATGGAGGGATGGAGGGATGGAGAGATGGAGGGATGGAGGTGTGGAGGGGTGGAATTAAAAAAGATTATCAGAAGCAATCATACCTGAGATCAACTTGAATGACCTAACTAATTTTTCCTGCATTTCTGTAAGGTCTAAGTCTTTCAAATATCCATTGTCGTTCGCAATATCAAGTATTGCGTCTATTTCCATTACAGATCCTCGAGCGATTTCAAAATAGCGTTTTCGTTCAGTATCAGACTTTCTTGATGCTCCTTCCGCAATATTTAAATATACTGATACGGCCGCCCTCCGAATCTGAGCGGTAATTCCATATTTTTCATGAAGAGGGAATCGGTTAGATAATTCATAACATTCACTTACTAATGATCTGGCATAAGAATACCCAACTAATCTGCGATGATTGAGATTTAAAAACATGACAGATCAAATCTCCATTATTAATCACCGCCTCCATAGGGTGAAATCACCGATATTGGCTGGCTGCTTCCATCCCTCCCTCCATCTCTCCATCCCTCCACTAGTAGTCCCCCAATGTTTCTGCCTGCTGGGCAAGGGCTTTGGCGAGTTGCTCATCATTGGGCGCGATGCCATGCCATTCGTGACTGCCTTCCATGAAATCGATGCCTTTTCCCATTTCTGTTTTCATGAGAATTACAATGGGTTTTCCTTTTCCTGTTAGTGATTTTGCCTCTTCCAGTTTAGCCACAACAGCATCTACGTCATTGCCGTTTTCGAGGACCAACACATGCCAGCCGAATGCTTCAAACTTTTTATCGAGGGCACCCAGGTTCATTACTTTGGAAGTGGGACCATCAATTTGCTGGCCATTCCAGTCGACGGTAGAAATGAGATTATCCACTTTATGGTGGGCGGCAAACATTGCGGCCTCCCAGTTCTGGCCCTCATCGAGTTCGCCATCACCATGGAGGGAGAAAACAGTGGTGCTTGTTTCGCCGTTCAGTTTTTTGCTCAGCGCGGCGCCGATGGCAACGCTCATTCCCTGGCCAAGTGATCCTGATGCGATCCTGATTCCGGGCAGGTGCTCATGCGTTGCGGGGTGCCCCTGAAGACGGCTGTTCAGTTTGCGGAAAGTTGCCAATTCCTTTATATCGAAGTACCCGGCACGTGCCAGGGTGGAGTAATAAACAGGTGATATATGGCCGTTAGAGAGAAAAAAGAGGTCTTCATTGGTGCCATTCATATTGAATGCAGGATCGTGTTTCATTACTTTAAAAAACAGTGCGGTAAAGTATTCCGTACATCCAAGGGAACCGCCGGGATGCCCGCTGGCAACCCCATGAACCATTCTAACGATATCTCTGCGTATTTGCGAGGCAATCTCTTGTAAACTAGCCATATGCCGTTATTTTGTGCGGCAAATCTAACCCATTTACTTCTTTCAGCAAGAGCAGAAACTAAAACAAAACGAAAAACGTTCATATAAATGTGGCTCGATTTTTTATAGTGGTTTGTAGTTAGATGACTATTTTTGCTAATCAACAAACAAGCTTTCATGTTTGATGTAATTCTTGCGTTGACTCTATCCTTTGCAATTTCATTTCTGGCGATACCCGTTATAATAAGGGTTGCCGCCATGAAAAAACTATATGATCTACCCGACGAGCGGAAGGTTCACCAGGCTCCGATACCCGCTTTAGGCGGTTTGGGTATTTTCGCAGGATTCGCATTTTCTACTTTGTTAGTTGCTGATTTCCAGCAAGGACGTGAACTCCAGTATTTTCTTGCCGCTTCCCTTGTTATTTATTACCTCGGACTCAAGGATGATATAATAATTATATCTCCTGTGAAGAAATTTATAGGCCAGGTGCTGGCAGCTTTTATTGTTATTTATTTCGGCAATATCCAGATCGATAGCATGCATGGTTTGCTGGGTATTCATGGACTACCCCAGCTTTTTAGCCTGGTATTTACTTATCTGACAGTTATAGTCATAATCAATTCCTTTAACCTGATTGATGGAGTGGATGGATTGGCGGGAAGCCTTGGATTTCTCTCTTCCAGTGTTTTTGGAATCTACTTTGTAAGTGTGGGATATGTTGCTGAGGCTGTGATGGCATTTTCTATGGCCGGCTCCATATTAGCCTTCCTGATTTTCAATTTCCAGCCAGCCAGGATTTTCATGGGCGATACCGGCTCACTCCTGATCGGGCTGATAAATGCCATATTAGTGATAAGATTCATTACGGTGGCCACTACTCCCGATATAAGTTTACCGATAGCCGCTGCCCCGGCAGTAGGATTCGGAATCCTGATGGTACCCCTGCTCGATACATTAAGGGTATTCGCCATACGCATTTTTCAGCGCCGCTCGCCATTTTCACCCGACAGAAACCATATCCACCATCTTTTTCTGGATAATGGGTTCTCTCACCGCTCCGTTGCCATCATACTCCTGGCCCTGAACGCCATTACGGTTGGATTGGCATTTGCCTTCCATGAGATTGGAAATAACTGGTTGATGGGTCTATTATTTGGTATTTTCTTCACCATTATTGGCGCTATGTATATTGCCCGGCAGCGTCGTCCAAGGCTTTTCGTTACCCAGTCGGCGGAGATGAATGGAAAAATCGGGAAGGCCAAGATCGTTCCCCTTACAGAAGAATCTGTTTTACAACAGAAATAAAGGCATTTCCTTAGTTTTGCCACGATTAATCGTAAACCAATGACAGAAGAGTTATCAATGATCATGGAAGATGCCGCTGATTCCATGAAAAAAGCAATCAGTCACCTTGAGGCAGAATTAGTTAAGATACGTGCCGGAAAGGCTAATCCTCAAATGCTGGATGGTATCGTCGTTGATTATTATGGATCTAATACTCCCATTAGCCAGGTAGCTAATATTATAGCAACCGATGCACGAACTATCACAGTGCAGCCCTGGGAAAGAAATATGCTGCAACCGATCGAAAGAGCCATCATTAATTCAAATATTGGGATCAACCCGCAGAATGATGGGGTAATGATCCGTATGTTCCTTCCTCCCATGACAGAAGAGCGACGCCGGGAACTTGTAAAACGTTGTAACGGAGAAGGAGAACACAGTAAGGTAGCGATCCGCAGCATCCGCAGGGAAGCAATTGAGCATATTAAAAAATTACAGAAGGACGGACTGAGCGAAGATGCCGCCAAAGATGCCGAAGCTGATGTTCAGGAACTTACCGACAAACATATTTCACTTGTTGAGAAACATCTGGCAAGCAAGGAGAAGGAGATCATGGCTGTTTAACTAGCCTGCTTCCCTTATTTACCATCCACACTCCCGAAAGAATCACACCCAGGCAAATCACCTGCAGGAAGCTGATGGTTTCACCATATAGCAATCCCCAGCCAATGGCCACGAAGGGGATACCGTAGGTAACCAGGGAAGAAAACAATGTGCCTGCCCTTTTTACAAGCATATAAAAAAGTATGGATGCGATTGCAGTTCCAAATATTCCCAGCACTGCTGATGCAACAGTGGAAAGAAAAACATTTTCCATAAATAGAGCAAGCTTAAAATAGCCTGTGTACCACAAAATAGCAAGCGAAGGAGGGATCAGGAATGCAAATGCAAATGCAGCAATGGTAACAGAACCCACGCCCTTTAGATGTTTTCCAACCATGTTTACGTTTAGACCATAAAGAATGGTTGCGATAAGTACCAGTGATGCATAGCCGATATCCTGAGTATTTATATGTCCTCCGCTAATGAATAGAAGTACAAGTCCCACGAAACCTATTATTACTCCACTCATCTTTAGAAAATTAACCTCCAGTTGAAAGAAAAGAGCTCCAAGGATGATGGTGAATAGAGGGGTGAGGGCATTAAGTATGCCGGCAAGGGAACTATCGATCCTGGTTTCTGCTATGCAGAACAGGAATGCTGGAAAAAAACTACCGAGCAATCCAGACAAAATGATCAATCCCATCTTTTTCCTAAGTGTAGATTTTTCAACCAGAGATTGTGATATAAGTGAATCTGCCGGGGATTTCTTCGGGGATGATGGTTGTGTGAATTGCCTTATAACTATAGGGAGTAATACTAATCCGGCACTAAGCATTCTGATTGCCGCTACCTGGTAGGCGCTAAGGGCGGTCATCCCGGCCTTCATAAGAATGAATGAACTACCCCATATAATGGAAAGCAAAGAAAATAGCAGCCAGTTCACCAATTTTGAATTTGCATGCATAACTGCTAAATTGATGATATGCACCTGTGTGGAAAAATAAATATTATGTTACTCAGATGAATAAGTAGATTGTTTGGGAATAATATGTAATCCAACAACCACCTAAATTCATTTATTATGGGATTTTTATCAGACTTTAAAACATTTGCCACAAAAGGCAATCTTGTAGATATCGCAATTGGTTTCCTGATGGGTACAGCCTTTACAAAACTCGTAACGGGTTTTACCACTGGGTTAGTATCGCCTATTATCGGCCTGCTCACAGGCGGTAAAGATTTTTCAAAGATGGAATATGTTGTCAAGCCTGCGGTGGTTGATGCGGCCGGAACTGTTGTAACGCCGGCAGTTTCATTTCAATATGGTATGTTCTTTACAACGGTATTGGATTTCATCATCATCGCATTTGTCTGTTATTTGTTTATTAAAGCGATACTTCGCAAAGATCCGAATGCGGCTGCTGGTCCTTCGTCAACTGATGTTTTACTTACGGAGATCCGCGATGAACTGAGAAGGAAATAAATATTTACACTTATATTTGCGCGGGCATTTTGAATATTCAAAATGCCTTTTTTTTAAGACTAAAACTTGTTTATGAAAGCTACCACTACACTGTTTTCGTTGGTATTGGCAAGTGCAATGATCCCAGCCACTGTGATGGCACAGGATGCAGCAGTTTCCGGGATGAAAAAAGCAGCTGAGCGTAAAACCTACGACGATACAACTTACAAGTACAATGAAAAAGGTTGGCGAAAAGGTGGGGCTTTAAGCATAAATCTTGCCCAGGGAAGTAGTTCCAACTGGGCTGCCGGAGCAGAGAAATCTTCTTTCAGTCTGGCGGGTTACACCACGCTGTTTGCAAATAAAAAAAGGGGTGATTTTTTCTGGGATAATACACTCGATCTTGGTTATGCCATGCAAAAAACCAGTTCACAGGGTAGCCGTAAAACGGATGATAAGATCGATTTATACAGTAAGGTTGGAAAACTTATCAGTGAGCATTGGGCTGTAGTAGGCGTATATAATCTTCGCACTCAAATGACCGATGGATATGATTATGACTATCTGAATAAAGGGATACGTAGAAGAGTATCCGGATTGTTTGCCCCTGCTTACATGCTTGTGTCGCCGGGCCTTGAATGGAAGCCTGTTCCTTTTTTCAGCCTGATGCTTTCCCCGATCTCCGCACGTTGGGTGATCGTTAGCAATGATCCATACAGCTACTATTATGAAAACGGCAATATCCCGTTACCAGACGGAGGTGTTGAAACCCCACTGGCAGCATTGTATGGTGTAAATCCAAACAGGAAGGTATCCTTTGAAGCAGGCGCGTATATGTCGGCAAACTTTATAAAGGACATTCTCAAGAATGTGAGCTATAAGAGCCGCCTCGATCTATTCTCCAATTATGTTGGCAAGCGTGACCCCATTACGGACGTTAAACTAAAGGCCCAACCTCAAAATATTGATGTGTTCTGGACCAATTCCATTGTAATGAAGGTGAATAAATTTCTTGCGGTGACCTATAACCTGGATCTTATTTATGATGATGATGTAAAGCAGTTCGGTCCAGAGAATAATTCACCCGGAACACAGATACGCTCCTTATTGGGTGTAGGACTGACAGCTAAGTTTTAACCTGTCTGACATATGTTCGATAGACGTTCGAACATATGTATGGGTAAATAATCCGTAAATTGCCCCCATGGCGGCGCATCAGATATCATACCAGATCAAACTTGATCAGTTTGAAGGTCCTTTCGACCTTTTGTTATTTTTTATTGAACGGGATGAACTTGATATTTATAATATACCTATTACAAAGATCATCAACGATTTCCTTGATTTTATTCATGGACAGGAGAAGTTGAATATTGAACTTTCGAGTGAATTCATACTCTTTGTTTCAACCCTGATGCGGATCAAGGCAAGAATGCTTCTTCCACGCAAGGAAGTAGATGCATCCGGAAACGAGATCGATCCGCGCCAGGAACTGATCGATAAACTCCTGGAATATAAAAAATACAAACAAGCTTCTGCAGAGCTTGCTGAGATGGAAGCTGTTCGGATGCTGATGGTTAAGCGGGGTAATATTAACCGTGAGTTAGGCACTATAGGGGAAGAAGCATCAGAGGGAACAGAGATCCAGCAGATCACGCTTTTCAAATTGATGAAGTCATTTGAAAAGGTGATGCAAAAGGTTTACGACCGGAACAACAAGCCTGTTCATACCGTTGTGCAGTATAACTACACTATGGAGCAGAGCAGGGAAAATGTACTTGTGCGCTGCCGTACGGAGAAAACAATGTCATTTGAGAAATTATTCGATGCATGCGAGAACCGCATTCACGCAATCTTTACTTTCCTGAGTATGCTGGAACTGGTTCAGCAGAAATATATGCGCATTATGACAGGCGAGGGGAGGAATAACTTTATTGTAGAATGGAATGAAGAGCGGGAAGAAGATAATTTTGAGTTTGACTTTGACAGGGAATGAGGTGGAGGGATGGAGAGGTGGAGGGATGGAATGGAGAGATGGAGAGGTGGAGCGATGGAGAAGGCAATAGGCAATAGTGAGTAGGCAATAGTCAATAGATAAAAGAAAACCGACATCAGGATGTCGGTTTTCTTTTTTAGATATTATCCTAAGAGGGTAACTTTTACTTTTTCTTCCATCATTTCTTTAAGTGCATCAGCAATTGCATTGGCATCATAACCACACTCGCGATGCAGTTCCTTTAGAGTGCCGTGTTCAACAATACGATCAGGTATACCCAGTATTTTAACCTGTGCATGATAGTTATTTGCAACCATGAATTCCACAACTGCGGATCCGAATCCGCCAACAACTGTTCCATCTTCCACTGTAATTATCTTTGAATACCTGCTGAAAATTTCATGCAGCAATTCTTCATCCAGTGGTTTCACAAATCGCATATCATAATGGCCGGCATTGATTCCATATTGTTTCACATCACGAATAGCCGAGGCTGCAAAATTACCCGGGTGTCCGAATGATAGTACCGCGATATCTTCCCCTTCCCGAATCTTTCTGCCTTTACCGATCTCTATTTCTTTTAAAGGTGTTCGCCACTCGGGCATTACACCTTCACCACGTGGATACCTGATCACAAAAGGCAGTTTGGTGGCTGGCAGTGCTGATGTATACATCAGGTTTCGCAATTCACTTTCGTTCATTGGCGCGCTCACAATCAGATTGGGAATACAACGCATGTAAGGGATATCATAGGCACCATGGTGAGTGGGACCATCTTCGCCTACCAGTCCGGCCCGGTCAAGACAAAAGACTACCGGAAGTTTTTGGATGGCCACATCATGGATCACCTGGTCATAAGCCCTTTGCATGAAAGAAGAATAGATATTACAGAACACTTTCATACCCTGTGTTGCCAATCCGGCACTTACAGTAACTGCATGTTGTTCACAGATGCCTACATCAATTGCACGGTCAGGCATTTTATCCATCATGATCTTCAGGGAAGATCCGGATGGCATTGCAGGAGTGATGCCAAAAATGGAGTCATCTTTTTCTGCCATTTCTAAAAGTGTATGGCCAAAAACATCCTGGTATTTTGGTGGCTGTGGGGTATCAAACTTCTTCTTATATATTTCGCCGGTGATCTTGTCGAATAAGCCAGGTGCGTGCCATTTTGTTTGGTCCTTTTCCGCCAGCTCATATCCTTTTCCCTTGACGGTTATGATGTGTAGAATCTTTGGTCCCGGAATATTCTTAAGGTCCTGAAGAGTGTCTACCAGTTTGGTGATATTATGTCCATCGATGGGTCCGAAATAACGCAGGTTCAATGCTTCAAACAGGTTACTGCTTTTGCTCACCATTCCTTTGATAGAATGCTCCAGCTTGCTGGCCATTTCGCGGGTGAAATTTTTACCCACGGGCAATTTTCCCAAGGCCTTCCAAACATCATCTTTAAGTTTATTGTAGGCAGGGGAAATGGTTATATCGGTCAGGTATTCTTTAAGAGCGCCTACATTCGGATCGATGCTCATGCAGTTATCATTGAGAATGATCAACATGTCGGCATCGGAAACTCCTGCATGGTTCATAGCCTCAAATGCCATACCTGCAGTCATGGAACCATCACCAATAACGGCAACAGATTTCCGGTTTTCCCCTTTGTATTTGGCGGCAAGTGCCATGCCCAATGCCGCAGAAATTGAGGTGGAGGAATGGCCTACTCCGAAAGTATCGTATTCGCTTTCAGTGCGTTTAGGGAAACCAGAGAGTCCGCCATATTTACGGTTTGTCGCAAAATTGTGCATCCTGCCGGTCAGGATCTTATGTCCGTATGCCTGGTGGCCTACATCCCAGACCAGCTGGTCGTAAGGGGTGTTGTAAACATAATGCAATGCGGTGGTAAGTTCCACAACGCCAAGGCTGGCGGCGAAATGCCCTCCATGAACGCTTACTACATCAATGATGTATTGCCTAAGCTCATCGCAGACCTGGTGCAGTTGTTCTGCCCCTAGTTTCTTAAGGTCGGCGGGGGAGTTTATGTCCTTTAAAAGCGCTCCGGGTTTGATTTCCATTCAGTTAAAATAAAGCGTCAAAGATAAGGAACCCTACAGGTTCCGCTCCTGATTTACAAGATAAAGATTTTAACAATCCGAGGCTGATAAGGTTCTGAAAAACCGGCCATCCGTCCATCTTCCTCATCAGAACAGGCATTTGGCCTTTAATACAATTCATTATATTAGTGCCTGTCAAACTGCTAGATTTGCTCTATGTTGCCACGTGGTTATAAATATTACTGGTTTTGCCAGGTATCAGGCTGGACTTTTGTAGTTCTGTCGATGCTCTTTTTTGCCTATTCATTAACCCCTTCAAAGATCGATGCGGGTTTTTTCATGCGTCTTGGCCTTATTTTTTCAGCGGGAATTTTCACTACGCATATATTGAGGGCTTTTATAAGGAGCAGAGGATGGCTACTGTTGCCGGTGGAGAAACTGATTCCCCGAATGATGGTGGCTATTATTGTGACCAGTATCGCCTGTAGTTTACTTTATATGGGATTGGTAAACCTTTTAGGAGTTCAGTCTGATGTACAAAGGAGAATCGACTTCAGCACGAAGTTGCTTGCTTCAACAATGGACATCGGTCTTTTTATCATTCCATGGACCCTGATCTACTATATATATCATTATGTAGCGAAAAGCAGGAAGCAGGAAGTGGATACACTAAAGCTGGAAGCGTTGGTTAAAGCGTTGGAACTCAAAACGATCAAGGCCCATATCAATCCACATTTCATATTCAATGCCCTTAATAGTATCCGGGCCTTAATAGATGAAAACCCGCAGCGGGCAAGAAATGCTGTTACTGAACTCAGCAACCTGCTGAGAAGCAGCATGCAGTCGGAGAAATCTGAGACTGTTCCACTAGAGCGGGAGCTTAATATTGTACGGGATTACCTGGCCCTGGAGCATATCCGGTTTGAAGATCGGCTTCAGGTGGAATTTGATGTTGATGAAGACACGCTCGACCAGCCGGTACCACCCATGATGCTACAGACTCTTGTAGAGAATGCGATAAAACATGGCATAGGCAAGCAGATGCGGGGCGGGCTGGTGCGCATCAGTTCTGACTTCAAAGACGATTACCATGAACTGATGGTGCAGAATACCGGGCGCCTCAACGGGGAAATGAATGGTGAAGGTTTCGGTATCAGCAGTACACGCAACAGATTGCAGTTACTGTTCGGCAATAAGGCCGATTTCAGTATACGTGAAACCAATGGTAACCTGGTTGAAGCCATGGTTAAGATTCCTGTTACTGCTGTAACGGCATTATAGTTTTTCCACAAAACATATATCTATGATAAAGGCTGTACTAATTGATGATGAGCGGCTGGCCCGTACTGAATTGAGAAAGTTGCTGATGGATTTTCCTGAGATCGAGATTGTAGGGGAAGCGGCAAATGCTGCAGAAGGGCTGGAGTCTATTGAGAATTTGCAACCTGATCTTGTATTCCTTGATATACAGATGCCCGGAAAAACCGGGTTTGATATGTTGAGTGAGCTCGAAAAATCACCCCATGTGATATTTACCACCGCTTACGATGAATATGCACTAAAAGCGTTTGAAGTAAATGCGCTGGATTATTTACTAAAGCCCGTTGACTCCAAGCGACTGGCTGATGCCATCCATAAACTGCATATCGCAGAGGAAAAAGAGGCCATGTCGCCGGCAATTGGCACTAACAAGAGTTTATTGAGTGAGCATGACCAGGTTTTTGTAAAAGATGGTGAGCGATGCTGGTTTGTGAAGCTCAGTGATATACGACTCTTTGAGAGTGTCGGAAATTACGCCAAAGTATTCTTTGCAAATAATAAGCCTCTTATACTTAAATCATTAAATGCATTGGAAGAGCGGTTGGACGAAAAGGTTTTTTTCAGGGCCAATCGAAAGCATATAGTTAACCTCAGGCTGATCGAGAAAATCGAACCATATTTTAATGGTGGACTACTCCTTGAATTAAAAGGAGGCGAAAAAATTGAGGTGAGCCGTCGCCAGACAGTGAAATTTAAAGAGATGATGAGTTTGTAAGGATTAAATTACAAACTACCAACAAACAACAATAAGTGTATGCGCCTATATCCGTTTCTTTTCCTTGCCCTACTTGCCTCCTGCGGACCCGCTGTAAGAACTGGTAATACCACCACTGGAACTACGGCAGGGGGTAGTGGTACCGGGATGAGTTCTGCTGAATTTTCTGTAGCAGAAGTTACTCGTATTGAAAAAGTACTATCTGCAGATGATATGCAGGGGAGGGGAGTATTTACAGCTGGTATTGAAAAGGCGGCTTCGTTTATTGCATCTGAATTTGAAAGAATAGGCCTTGATAAGCCTGCTAGCGCTAATGGATACCTGCAGACGTTTGACCTTATCCGACCAGCATTCAAAAGTGCAACTGCAACGCTTGATGAGAAGATAATTGAACAGAAAGATATTATAGCCATTACCACAACTGAAAACTTATCTGTTAACGAGCAGTCGGGATATGAAGTTGTGACCATTCCAAAGGGAGGAGAGTTTTTCAATGAAGCCCGAAAGCATGTAAATGCAGGCAAGAACAGGCTCGTTATTGTGGATCCATCGCATTCTGCAAATTTTCCGCGACTTACAAATTTCAAAAGGCAGATGATGCCCTCGGTAACCAGTACCATTTTTATATTGGGGGAAACTGTTCCGTCTAAGTTTAGCATATCGGCCCGGCATGACATCAGTAAGGCATCACTAAGTAATGTGGTGGGTATATTGCCAGGAACGAGCCGTAAGGATGAGTATGTGATTTTTTCAGGCCATTATGATCATCTGGGCATTGGAAAACCTTTGAATGGGGATTCCATTTTTAATGGGGCAAATGATGATGCCGCCGGCATCACTGCAGTTATTATGCTGGCCGACTATTTCAAAAAGATCGGAGCAAATGAAAGGACCATCATCTTCGCCGCTTTCACCGCAGAAGAATCAGGAGGGTTTGGTTCACGCTATTTTTCACAGCAGTTTGAACCATCCAAAGTGATGGCCATGTTCAATATTGAAATGATAGGTACGGAGAGTAAATGGGGGAAGAATTCTGCCTTTATTACCGGCTATGAGAAAACGGATATGGGAAAGATCATGGAGAAAAACCTGGCAGGATCGGGCTTCAAATTTTACCCTGATCCATACCCCGCACAGCAGTTATTTTATCGCTCAGACAATGCCACTCTTGCCCGTCTGGGTGTTCCGGCCCATACAATTTCAACATCCAAAATGGACAGTGAACCATATTATCATACGGCTGATGATGAGTTTGAAACACTCGATATGGAGAACATGGCACAGATCATTAAGGCGATAGCAATCAGCTCAAGGACTATCATATCGGGTGCTGATACACCAAGCAGGGTGAACACTTCAGAACTTAGGTAGGATTTATTAAAAACGGAAGAATTCTTTCATTCGCACCATCAGCAGGTCTTTCTTCCGGCGTGATACTTCTATTTCACTTCCGTTAGAAAGTATTATGCTGCCTCCTTCTCCCCGAACATACTCTTTGATATGTTCCAGGTTAGCGAGATAAGATTTATGGATGCGTACAAAATTGCAATCTCCCAGGAGTTCTTCATATTCGTGGATAGGCTTGGAAGAGCAGATCACTGTTCGATCTGAAAAATAGAAGTTGGTGTAATTGCTGCTAGCCTCACAATAAATCACATCCGAAATATCCACTACCTGGAATCCTTTAAGGGATGGGATACATAATTTCATCCGTTGCGAATTGCCTTTCTGATGCATGTTGTGTAGTAAAGCCTGAATCTGATTGCCACCGGCCTTTTGATCTAACCGTTTACCTGCGCGCCTGACGGCCTCAGTAAGCTGGTCGGCATCAACGGGCTTTAACAGGTAATCAACAGCACTGAAATGAAATGCCTGGATCATATAATTGTTGTGTGCAGTAACGAAAATCGTTTCGAAATCAATTGAAGGCATCTCGTTCAAAAGGTCAAAACCTGTTTTACCCGGCATGGCAATATCAAGGAATACGAGCTGGGGATGCAACTGGTTTATTTTTTCCCGTGCATCCATAACACTGGTGCTCATTCCTGCTATTTCCACCTCCGGACAATTCATCTGCAAAAGTTTTTGCAGAGAGTTAAGTCCACGCGGTTCATCATCCACCAGTATGGTTTTAATGGGGTTCATATTTCAGGTATTTGTAGAGGTAAACGAATAGTTACTATTGTTCCGCTGCTTTTAGCAGCAGGTATCATACTCTTATCGGCTATCAGGATATTGCTTTGAATATTATATTTTTCATTGAGTAATCGTATTCTTTCCTTAACATTTTCTATTCCCACTGATTGATGAAGGCGCTGCATATTTTTCTTTTCTTCCATTGATCTGATGAAACCAATGCCATCATCTTCAATAGTTGAAACAAAATGAGCTCCTTCTTTTTTGAAATGAACATTTACGGTTATCTCTTTTGAATGCTGGGTTATGCCATGCCAGATCGCATTCTCAATAAATGGCTGGATAAGCATAGGTGGCAATAAAGTATCATCAAGATCAAGTTCCTGATCAACGGTTATATGGCTGGAAAAGTGACGGTTACGGATCTTTTCCATTTCAATATACCTTTCAAGGTAATCAATAGTATTTCTCAATGATACGAATGAGTGGGATGATTGATCCAGCGTTATGCGAATCAACTGAGCAAACTTACTGAGGTACCTGCTTGCTTCCTGGTTCTCATTGTTAAGGATCATTTCCTGAATACTATTCAGGCTGTTGAAAACAAAATGTGGATTCATCTGCGAGCGTAATGCCATCATTTCTGTTTCAGTTATCTTTTGTTTTAAGGTAGCTTCATTACGAATCTTTTTGATTCTTTTCACTACGAAATAACTAATGAGAGTTCCCAATATTATTAGTGCTGCCAACCAGAACCACCATGTCTTCCACCATGGAGGATGAATCATTATGCCTAGTCTTGTCATCTCATTACTCCATTTTCCATCACTATTACTGGAGCGGAGTTCAAAGGTATATTCACCCGGCGGGAGACTGGTGTATGTTGCAATATTTTCATTATCTGGTTCTGACCAGTTATCGGTTAAGCCTTTTAACCTGTAGGTAAAACGATTATTGGTATGATTCGAAAAATTATTAACTGCAAAATAAATGGTGATGAAATTCTGATTGTATTTAAAAGATAAGTTTTCGGTGAAGTAAAGTGATCGCTCAGTGCGAAGTGGCTTTTCATTGACCCTTATTGATGTGAGGAGAGGCGGAGGACTGAAATTGTTGGGTTTTATTTGTGTTGGATTGAAACGTGTAATTCCACCAACACCTCCAAAAAGTAATGAACCATCAGTGTCACGATAACAACAGGCAGTGTTGTATTCAAGGAATGATAAGCCATTGCCCAGATTATAATGTTGAATATTGTTACTCTTTCTGTTTATTTTATAAAGACCCGTATTGGTACTTGTCCAGAATTGGCCATTATTATCCTCCAACACTGCATAACAAACATTTGAATTTGTTGATGGATTAGGTTTTATAGTTTGCAACACGCTGTCTTTCCGAGGATCATAAATTAAAATTCCATTGTCAGTGGAGAGCCATTGCAATGACCCATTGGGAAATAAATGTCTGACATAGAAAGTGTGTTTCCTGACTGACTCCAGCACCCGAAATTGGGATTGTTTCGGATCATATCTGATTAAACCGCCACCCACCGTGCAAATCCAGAGAATATTTTTCTCGTCTTCATAAACATATCTGCCGATGTAAGTATTTTCCTGCATGGGATTGGTTGGGCAGGGTTTCCATTGCTTTTCTTTAAGGTCATAGAAGATGGGTCCGTTTTCGCCCGTAATAAAGAGACTATCCTTATTTTGTAATTTAATGATACTGTATAGTTTTCTTGCCTGTAATAAATCCTGTTCTGTATCAAATTGAAGCTGGTTTAACTTTCTGTTGAATTTTATCAATCCCCCCCAACTTGCTATCCATAAATTTCCTTCATCATCTTCATCGATATCGTATACAGTATTGATAGCTGCTCCGGGCTTTTGAAAGCCCGGGAATGAGATGAACCTGTTTGAAGTAATATCCCATTTCAGCATCCCACTACCCTGAGAGCCCACGTAGTACTCTCCTTCACGGCTTTTATAAATTTCAAATATCATATTATCAGGCAGGGAGAATTCATTGGTAGGTTCATTACTAATAATCTGAAACTGGTACTTAAGCGGATCGTATTTTGCTATTCCGCTTCCACTAAGCCCACACCAGATAATGCCCTGCCGGTCGGCATACATCGATAAAACAAAATTTTTTCCTGGTGTTCGTTTATCATATTTGTTATGTGATGACCTGGTAGTTTTGCGGGTAACAGGATCGTAATGCAAAATTCCGCTGCCACGTGTACCGATCCAAAGTTTTTTGTTTGCATCTGTAATGAAAGAACCGACACCAACAGGTTCCATGCTAAAAGCCAATGGCACCGCATCTTTTCTCAATGGATCATTCACTGAAAAACAGCCTGCAGTTATAGTGCCGATCCATAGAGTAGAATCAGTAGCATACAATTCACGTATCTCCGGAAATTTATGTGATTCCATAACCGGGATAGGTTTGTATCCGCTTGTTTGCGGTTCAAACCAGAATAATTTATTCAATAAACTCACAATGATCTTTCCATTCAGCATGGTTATGCTTGTTACGCGTGCCCTGTTGCTGACGTCATTGAAATAGGAAGTTATTTTTTTTGTTTTTGTATTTATGTGTAGCAATCCATTATTGAAGCTCACTATCCAGAATTCATCTTCGTTGAATGATGATATTTTCTTTGGGGCAACACCCAACAATAATGAAGCATAGGGATATTTTTCGGTTATAAGAAGTAGTGAGTCTCCCGCTGTATCATACAAGCATGTTCCACGAATGGTACCGATCCACAACTGCTTGTTCGTTTGATCAAAATGTAGTGCAGAAATATAGTTTGAAGGGAGTTTATTGCCTTCGGTATTCTGGGGATGATATACTTTGAATTCTTTACCATCATACCTGTTCAGACCATCCTGCGTGCCAAACCACATAAATCCAAGATCGTCCTGCGCAATGGTATAACATGAATTTTGGGAGAGGCCCTGTTCGGAAGAATAGTTTTCAAAAAGAAATTCCTGTCCCTTAATGGATAATGAAATTACCATCAGTATCATGGAAAGGAGAAGGCGCATGAATTAAATCTACTCAATTTTGAGCTTCATGGAAGCAGATTTTCGGCAGTAACCGAATACTCAATCAAAGCCGCCGTTGGTGAAGCGAAACCGATAAAAGTTCATTGCTTACCGTTTACACGTTGGATGCTGCCATTCGTGAACTGGCATATTATTATACTAATAGAATCTATAAATTCACGTCCTGATCAAATGCCACTATACAGCCAGCCTGTCTTAACCCTTAAACCTTCCTTTCTGCCGGAGAAGCGGTTCCAAATGGCGCCTGCTTCTCCGGTTTTTGCTTTTTATACGGGTAATTTCCCAGTCTCCAGGCACTTATGATTTCGTAACTTTAGAAAAGCTCAAATAACCAACATGCTCCAGGAAATTTATCCTGCTATCGGTGCCGGAATGACGGTAAAGATGCTGGAAGCGGAGCCCGATCGCATTAGCAGCCTGCCCCGAATTGATAACCATATATCCTTTCAACCCTTTGTAAACTTTATCCAGAACAAGCAGGTTAAAGCATCAGGTATCCGAGCAGAATATTACCAGCGGTTGATCGAAAGATTTAATGCGGTGCCGGCACTGCTAAAGCCTATCGATGACCCTGACCTGATCAGCTCTAATGCCGACCTGATGGAATTGCTCGCAGCAGGCATATTTCCCGTAATTGGTGAGGAGGAACAGTATATATTTGGCTTTTCAGCGCCCTTCCAATTCAGCAGTTTCTGTTATTCAGAGAACTTCAGCAACTTATTCGCGGATGAGAGAAAGCAACTTCTGCAGATGCCAATGAATGTGCCGGCAGCAGCACTTAAATCAGCTTTCTGTACCTCCATTTATGAACATATACTGGAGAAATTTTACCAGATTGAACTGGCCGACAAACCAGCCCTTATCTATCCACTCACTGATAAGGAAACCGGACTCAAGCGATTTTACAGGTTGCGTTATGACCGCAGGTTCATTGAGGTATATCTAAAAGGAGAATTGCCCCCTATCAGGAATTGTGCAGTTTGCCTGAACACTTTTCGCATCCTTGATCTTGAAAAGCAACTGGAGACAATGCCACTCGATCTGTTTCGTCTGGAAGGCTTTGGCGTATGGATGGCAGATGATGTTACAGTTAGGCAGTCAGTTGAAACCATCCGCCGCATCCTGTTACGCCATGGAGATTGCGATACCGGCATTATGCATGATCTTAAACAAGCTGTTCATGCATTGGTAGGGTTCCAGGACCTTGAAGTTGGTATCATGCCATTCATGAAGATCAATGACCAGTTTATTCTTGATGAAACATGTGCAGGGCATAGCTTGATAGGCCGGCACTGGAAGAATTCGGATCCGGAAAGCTTAAATGCATTTCATTCCTTTATCGGATTTATCAGCGAGGATCATGAACCAACATCGGTTTCTGTAATTGACGAAGGAATTATAGAAGCAATTCCAATATTTAAACGCTTATACAATGAAGGGATAAGAAGTTATATTCTTTACCCTATTCAGAATAATGATGGCTTACTTGGATTACTTGAAATTGGTTCAACCATCCCCCATCTACTTACTCATGAAGCCCTAATGCGGTTGGAACCAGCAATGCCGCTGCTATCACTTGCGCTACTTAAGAATCGTGAAAGTTTCAATACCAGAATTGAGAAACTTATAAAAGATAAATTCACGGCCCTTCAGCCTTCTGTTGAGTGGAAGTTTGCCAATGTTGCCTGGAAGTTCATGAACCAGGAAGCCGGCGATGATTGTAATGTGGTTTTTGAGGATGTATATCCCTTATATGGCGCGATAGATATCCGCGATTCATCAGTACAAAGAAATCAAGCCATTCAGAAGGATCTGAAAAGGCAATTAAGCCTTGTGGACCAAACGCTTGAATTATTGCAGAGCAGGCTAAGTCTGACACTTCTTGAAGGGCTACAATTCAAGAACCAGCAGATCAGGAGTTCCATTGAAGAAAGTATGCTGGCAGAGGACGAAGTAGTCATCAATGATTTCCTGAATAATGAGCTTGAACCGGTGCTACGGCATTTGAATATGGGAGATGCCCAGATCAGGGAAGTTACAAACAGGTACTATGAGGCAGTTGGTAATTACAACGGATATCTCTATCACCATCGGCGAGAATATGAGCAATCCATTACAGTAATCAATGATACAGTTATGGATCTTCTTACAATTGGTGAAGCAGAAATTCAACAAACCTATCCCCATTATTTCGAGAAATACAGAACGGATGGGGTGGAGTATAATATTTATATAGGTCAGTCGATAGCGCCCGCCGCACCATTTGATATGCTATACCTGAAAAATATAAGACTCTGGCAATTGCGTTCAATGGCAGAGATCACAAGAGCAACAGCGAAATTACTCCCATCGCTAAAAGTGCCCCTGGAAACCACGCAGCTGATCCTGGTACATAACCAATCTATTGCCATCAGCTTCCGGCGCGACGAACGGCGTTTTGATGTGGAAGGTTCCTATAACATTCGTTATGAGGTGATGAAGAAAAGACTCGATAAAGTAAGGATCAGGGAAACTGCCGAAAGACTTACACAGCCGGGTAAGATCGCGATTGTTTACAGTAATCCAAAAGATGCCCAGGAATATATCGAATACATCAGTTTCTTACAGAATAAGGGTGTTATAAGGCCAGGTATGGAGAATCTTGAATTGGAGGAATTGCAGGGTGTGCGCGGACTAAAAGCATTAAGGGTAGAAGTGGGGTAAGGACTGTTTTCTTTTCGATCGGATGTATTAGTTTCGGGTAATGCGATTATTGCTTACCATTTCAAGAAGGATAATATTCCTTATCGGTGTACCGCTTTTGTTTATAGGCTGTGCGCCAAGGCCCCAGGCTACAACTGTAACAAATCCAATCAGCCCACTGGCCGCTCACCCTGTTTCTCCAATGCATATCTATACCACACTTTCATTTCTGGCACACGATAGCCTGAATGGAAGGATGGCCGGTACCAGGGAGAACCTGATCGCCACTGCATACATCGCCGGGCAATTTCAGCAGATGGGATTGCAGCCTTTCAGGAGTAACAGTTTTAAAAATACTTTTTATGTTGACCGAAATGATTCAACCATAACTCACAGTAATGTAATAGCCTGGTTGCCTGGAAGGTCGAAGCCTGGTGAGATTATTATGATTTCCGCTCATTTCGATCATGTTCAGGCTGGCCGACCTTCAAAAGGTGACAAGATCTATAACGGCGCCAATGATAATGCATCGGGTACTGCCGCCATGCTCGCCATGGCCAACTATTATGCACTAACGCGAACCAATGAGCGAAGTTTGCTTTTCTGTGCCTTTAATGCAGAAGAAAGCGGATTGCTGGGTTCATTTGATTTTGCGTCCACCATTCATCCGGATAGTATTGTTGCAGGAATTAACCTTGAGATGCTTGGTGTACCCCAGTTTGGAAAAAATAATATCGTTGTTACAGGTATGAAAAGATCGGGATTGCCTGACATCATGCAGAAAAATTTAAAAGGCAGTGAATTCAGGTTGCGTAAGGAAAGGGGTGAGGACCTGTTTGAAAGGTCAGATAATTATGCATTTGCTGTGAAAGGTGTTCCGGCCCATTCCTTTATGGCAAGCGATGATACGGAGAAATGTTATCACAGTCCATGTGATGAACTGAAGCGGATGGATACGGAAAATATGGCCAGGCTGGTAGAAGCACTTATCACTGGGATCTCCACCATTGTTTCGGGTCGAGATACACCTTCCAGAATTATTCCCTGATGACCCCTACCGCATGAATTGCAGCACTCATTTCACGGATCAGGAATGGATCTTTTTCAATGGCGTTTCCCACAACAATAATATCGGCACCGGCCCTGCAGTTGCGGTAAGCTTTTTCAGGGTCAGTAATTCCACCGCCTACTACAAGGGGAATTGATATCTGGGAGGCCACTATTGAAATCATTTCTTCTGATATAGCTTTCCTGGCGCCACTACCGGCATCCATGTAAATAAGTTTCATTCCAAGCATCTCACCCGCCAGCGCTGTACATAATGCAATTTCATTTTTATCGGCTGGAATAGGAGCTGCATTGCTTATATAAGAAACGGTAGTAGGGGCACCGCCATCAATCACCATGTACCCGGTGCTCATGATCTCCAGGCCGCTCTGTTTCACAAAAGGTGCACTGATCACATGCTGGCCAATAAGTAATTCTGGATTTCTACCGGAAATAAGTGAGAGATAGAGTAAGGCATCCGCATGCCTTGATATCTGGGATGGACTGCCCGGAAAAAGTATTACCGGGATGTCGGATTGTTCTTTTATTGCCAGAATACATTCATCAAGATGGTTTGAAATAACCAGGCTTCCACCAACCAGGAAATAGTCCACATCTGCATCGTTTGCCAGCTGGGTAAGTTGTTCCAATTGACCAGGCCTGACCTTGTCGGGGTCTACTAGTACCGCAAATGATTTCTGTCGGGCTGATTTCTGTTTCTGGATGTGTTGATAGATACCTTGCTGCATTCAATAGGTAATGGCTGGTCACAAAAATGCAAAAAATAGCTGGTAATGCCAATCCGGATTAGAATCGGCAATAGAAAGCTAATTGTGTTACATGGTTATTGGTGAAAGCATCATTACGGCCTTTGACGTATTGATTGAGATAACCAGCTTCAATGTCAAATTCCTTGCTCACCCTGTATCCCAGGGCAAGGTAAGCACGGTTCTGGTCGAAGCTCCGTCCATTCACATGTGAGTTATTCCCTATATTGAACATAACCTCATTCTGTAAGGCGGTGAAAACACCTTTGACGAAAGGTTTCTGGCCATTTATCGGGATCACAGTACGCAGAAAATAACGGAAGCGGTTGGCATATACATTACCGTCATTCACAACTTTATCGCCTTCTGTATAAGTTTTACTTATAAAACGCTGCTCAAGCCGGAAACGATGAGCCAGGCTGGTTTTCGCCAGCGGATGTGTATAAATCAATTGCTCCCAGATGCGATGTTCCGGAGAGTAGCCTGTTACCACCTGATCAGCATCACCGGTGAATAAACGTCGGTTGCTGATATACGCATAGCCTGCAGTAGCCAGAAGCCGATCGTTGGCCTTATAATTAATACCAGGCCTTATCAACAGCGTTTGCATGTGCCTGAAATCATCGTCAGAACGCCATTGGGCATCAAAATGAATGCTTGTTTTTTTACCAATAGTGAAACTGTTAAAAGAACCTACCCACGCGGTGTTGATCTTTTGGGAAAAAGCTGAGTTTGCGAACGAAAAAAAGAGTGCAAAAAATAATAGCCAATACTTCATGTAATTTGATGTTGAAGCGTCAAATCTAGTCCCAATAACTGTTTTAGGATGTTAAAATCTCTTTAACATCAGAACCAGCGCACTTTAGCTGTTGTTGTAAAAAGGGCAGGCAACCATCTATCTTAAAATGTTAAAGAAAAGAAGGCTATCTACCAAAAAAAAGAATTTCAGCATGTGGATTTTTCATCAAACTCAACCCCATCGGGAGCCTTGTGATTTTCCCCATCCTTTATCCACACCTGTGCATATTTCCGGGTATGATTTTTTAAGTGAGCCGCCTATTTTCGTTTTCACACTTGGATACGGATTTCATAATTTCTTAACCAGCACTCAAATCAAAATATTGTATGGCCAGTAAAAAATCAGCTAGCAAAGGGCTGCAGTTCCCCCGTCGCTTCACCAGAGATGATATTTCTGTATTCGACCAGTTCGAATACGATTACCGCACATCTATCATCCGCAACCCCAGTGGAGAGGTTGTATTTGAAATGAATAATGTAGAAGTGCCAAAGGGATGGAGCCAGATCGCTACTGATATTCTCGCCCAGAAGTATTTCCGTAAGGCGGGCATACCTCAGCCTGATGGCAGTTTGGGAAGAGAAACATCCTCCCGCCAGGTGGCTCACCGCATGGCGCATTGCTGGCGTGTGTGGGGCGAGCGTTATGGTTATTTTGCAACGGAGCAGGATGCACAGGTGTTCTATGAGGAGCTGGTTTACTCCATCCTTAACCAGGCCTGTGTTCCCAATAGTCCCCAGTGGTTCAATACCGGTTTGTATGAGTGTTATGGTATCAAGGGTAAGCCCCAGGGTCATTATTATGTTGACCAGGCTGATGGAGAGCTTAAGAAATCCACTTCTGCCTATGAGCGCCCACAGCCGCATGCCTGCTTTATTCTAAGTGTGGAAGATGACCTGGTAAATGATGGCGGTATCATGGACCTCTGGGTTCGTGAGGCTCGTATTTTCAAATATGGATCAGGTGTTGGTACAAACTTCTCCCAGATCCGTGGAGAAGGGGAGAAACTGAGTGGTGGTGGAACTTCCTCCGGACTGATGAGTTTTCTAAAGATCGGAGACCGTGCGGCAGGAGCTATAAAGAGTGGTGGAACAACGCGCAGGGCTGCTAAAATGGTTTGTCTTGACCTCGACCATCCGGAGATCATCCAGTTTGTAGACTGGAAAGTGGAGGAGGAGAAAAAAGTGGGTGCGCTTATTGCTGCAGGTTATGCCAGCGATTATGAAGGCGAGGCTTACCGTACAGTAAGTGGGCAGAACTCCAACAACTCTGTTCGTATTCCAAACAGCTTTTTTGATAAACTGGAGAACAATGAAGATTGGGAATTGAAAGCGCGTAGTGATGGCCGTGTGATGAAGAAGATTCCTGCCCGCGAACTCTGGAATAAGATTTCTTATGCCGCTTGGCGTTGTGCTGATCCGGGTGCACAATACGATACTACCATCAATGAATGGCATACCTGTCCGGAAGGAGGTCGCATCAATGCCTCTAACCCTTGTTCGGAATACATGTTCCTTGATAACACGGCATGTAACCTGGCATCGGCCAACCTCATGAAATTCTTCGATACCGATACCAATATTTTTGATGTTGAAGGATATGCCTACAGCTGCAGGCTCTGGACAGTAGTACTTGAGATATCGGTATTGATGGCGCAATTCCCATCAAAAGATGTTGCCCAACTCTCCTTCGATTACCGTACACTTGGATTGGGTTATGCTAACCTGGGTACTATGTTGATGGTTAGTGGAATTCCTTATGATAGTGAAGAGGCACGGGGTATTGCAGGAGCTATCTCCGCCATTATGACCGGCATAGCGTATAAGACTTCAGCAGAGCTTGCACAGATACTCGGACCATTCGCCAAGTATGAAGAGAATAAAGAGCATATGCTTCGCGTAATGCGTAACCATCGTGCCGCCGCTTATGATGCATCGGAAGCCTATGAAGGGCTGAGTATCAAACCCCTTGGTATACAGGCCAAATATTGTCCGGACTACCTCCTCAAAGCAGCTACCGCAGCATGGGATGATGCCGTTCAAATGGGTGAGAAATATGGTTACAGAAATGCACAAACTACTGTAATTGCACCAACCGGAACAATTGGACTGGTGATGGATTGCGATACAACAGGGGTTGAGCCTGATTTCGCGCTGGTGAAGTTTAAAAAATTGAGTGGTGGAGGATATTTCAAGATCATCAACCAGTCTGTTCCTGTTGCCCTGCGGAATTTGAAGTATTCTGAAAAAGAGATCGATGCCATTATTAAATATGCAGTAGGTTCCGCAAGTTTCGCCGGTGCTCCATTCATTAATCACCAGACCCTTAGTGAGAAAGGTTTTATTGCAGAGGAGATCAAGAAGCTTGATGATTCAGTGAAGAGTGCATTTGAGATCGGTTTCATATTCAATAAGTTCAACCTCGGAGAAGCATGCCTCGAAAGGCTTGGATTTTCCGCCGACCAGTATAATGACTGGAACTTCAACCTGCTGGAGGCCCTTGGCTTTACAGAGGAGCAGATCGATGCAGCCAATGACTACGTTTGTGGAACTATGACCGTAGAGGGTGCGCCACTGCTGAAGCCTGAACACCTGCCCGTTTTTGACTGTGCCAACAGGTGTGGTAAAAAAGGAGAGCGCTTTATTCATGCGCATGGACATATCCGGATGATGGGTGCCGTACAACCCTTTATCAGTGGAGCCATCTCCAAAACCATCAACCTGCCTAATGAAGCCTCTGTAGAAGAGATCGCTGATTGCTATATGCTAAGCTGGAAGCTGGGATTGAAGGCAAATGCTCTTTACCGCGACGGATCTAAGCTGAGCCAGCCTCTGAGCAATAAAAGCGATAAAAAGAAAAAGTCTGAAGATGGTAAAGAAGAGGAAGCTGCAGCAGCAGAAATACCTGTGATGGCAGAAACTTCCAATATCATCGATATGAGCAAGCTCACCGTCACTGAGTTGCTGGAGGAAGTGCAGAAGCGTGTTCAATCTTCGCCTGATACAAAACTAAAACGCGAACTCGCCCATATAGTAGAAAGAAGAACATTACCAGCCAAACGCCGTGGTTACACCCAGAAGGCAAAGATCAATGGGCAGGCTTTATTTGTGCGGACTGGTGAATATGGTGATGGAACACTTGGAGAAATCTTTATTGATATGGCCAAGGAAGGCGCAACAATGCGTAGTATGCTGAACTGTTTTGCTATTGCGGTATCAATAGGATTACAATATGGTGTTCCGCTGGAGGAATTTGTTGAGAAGTTTGTATTCACCAGGTTTGAGCCAGCCGGAATGGTAGATCACCCGAATATCAAGAGCGCTACTTCTATCGTGGACTTCATTTTCCGCTCCCTGGCATATGAATACCTCGATCGTACTGACCTGGTACATGTTCTGGATAAGCCTGAGGTGATGAATACAGGAACTAATAGCTGGGATGAGCCAGCTGTTGCGCAGGAGCTTGAAAAAAAAACACCTGAACTGAGTGATGTAAGAATAGTGGCATCTGCTCAGCCCCGACCAACAGCGGAGTCGCAAAAGCCAACGGAACCGGTAAAAGCTGTTAAGGCGCTAAAGGTGGAAGGAAGTAATGCTTTTGACGCTATGAGTAAGGCAAACAAATCAATGCAAAGCGATGCACCAGCCTGTAATGTTTGTGGTCATCTGACCATCAGGAGCGGTACCTGCTATAAATGCCTCAACTGTGGTAACAGCCTGGGTTGCAGCTAAGAAATAAACATGGACGGTTTTTTTAATAAAACCACGGCCCCGGTCATCTGGCTGGGGCCTTTTCTTGTCCAGATATTATACGTTTTTAGGAATTCTGGCGTTATACTTGTTACAAACCCGTTTGAAATCCGTACCGTCACCTAAATTCAAGTCTATGCAAAAACTATTGGCTGTTATTGTGCTGGCTATGTTGTTTGCATCCTGTAGAGCTGTATCGCCTTCTGAGGCAGCCAGCTCAAAATTCAGGTATTGCAGACCCATTCGCTAGCCTGATTGGTTAAATGAATTGACAATTCCTCCCGATTCCGAAAGGATCGGGATGTTTTGTTTTAAGGCATTTACTACTTTGCAGGCTAAATCGCCCCAATGAATCGCTGTTTTGCCCTAATTACTTTAATGCTTGTCAGCTCACTCGTTTTCTCCCAGGATAAGAAAGGAATTCTGGCAGGTCCGATGCTCGGTCAGGTGGAAATTCGTACTGCACGCATCTGGCTGGAAGCTGGTGAAGATGTAAAGAGCGTAGCAATTCGATACTGGAAACAGGGTGATAAAGCAGGCGCACGAACAAAATCAGTAAATGGCGATATCAATAGGGATTTCAAGCCCTTTCAGGTAGAGATCGGCGGACTGGAGCCCGATACAAAATATGATTACAGTATCCTTTTTAATGGAGCTGAATCAGGAAGAGGGGGCAGCTTCAAAACAAAGGAATTATGGCAGTGGAGAAAACCAGCCCCCGATGTTCATTTCCTGGCGGGTTCATGCACCTATTTCAATGAGCCAAAATATGACCGACCGGGTAAACCCTATGGACAGGATTCCAGCATATTTAAAACGATGGCAGGAGAACAGGCTGATTTCATGCTTTGGCTGGGCGATAACTGGTATACCCGTGAAGTTGATTATTCAAGTGAATGGGGACTTTGGTACCGGGCCAGCCGAGATCGCAGCCATGAAATCCTACAACCATTCCTTAAGGCAATGCCACATTATGCGATCTGGGATGATCATGATTTTGGTCCCAACGATATGGGCGCAAGCTTTATCTACAATAATTTAAGTCGGGAGATCTTCAAAAACTACTGGGCCAATCCCACTTATGGAAACGGAGAGAAAGGAATCTATACCATGGTATCCTACAGCGATGTGGACCTGTTTTTACTGGATGATCGCAGTTGGAGAAGTGAAGACAGAACACCTTCTACCGTAAACGGTCAACCGAATAGTGAGAAAACCATGCTAGGCAGAGAACAGCTTAACTGGCTCAAGCAGGCTTTGCGATTTAGCAGGGCCAGTTTTAAGATCATTGTGGTGGGAAGCCAGGTGCTGAATCCGGTTTCACCATTTGATAAATTGCTTGACTACCCCGCCGATTACAATGAGCTGATGGAATTCCTTGAAAAAGAGAAGGTAAATGGAGTTTTATTCATGACAGGTGACCGCCATCATTCAGAGATTATCCGAGTGAATCGCCAGGGTAATTATCCCCTTTATGATATTACCGTTTCTCCCCTCACATCCGGAACCCATGTATTCGGAAAAGAGGAACGCGACAATCCTTTCCGTATATTCGGACTAGATCAGAAACAGAACTATGGCAGGATCTCAGTGACGGGTATTAGGGGAGAGCGGAAATTATCAATTTCCTTCCGTGGTCTTAAAGGAGAAGAATTTGGTAAATGGTCGGTTACCGAAAAGGAATTAAGGCAATCCAATCAATAAGACATGACGGTATCTTTTTCTTATGATAAAAAGCAGGTGATTCAGGCGCTTCGCTACCATTTTATGACGCGCCCTGAAATCCGGATCCTTGTGATCCTCATAAACGTTTTCACCATTGCTGCTGCCGTGCTGCTTTATCTTAAAAAGATCCATCCCTTTTCCTTCCTGATTTTTTCAACGCTATGGTTGACGTTAATGCTGGTGGTTTGGATAATACTCCCAAACAGTATCTATAAGCGTTCCCATACTTTCAGGGATTCATTCTTCCTATCATTTAATGAGGAGGAAGTTGTTTTACAAACGGAAAGGGGGAACCAAAGCTGGCCATGGCAGAGGTTTAGCAAGTTTGTTGAAACACCCTATTTCTTTCATCTTTATTTCGATAACCGATCTTTTTTTCTGGTGCCCAAAGATGCATTTGATAATATCCCTGACCAGCAGGCAACCAGGGAACTGATCAGGAATAAGATCGGCAAGTCGGCCTGATGCCAATTTGTATCACAATTTCTTGGTAAGATGAGTGCAAAAAGGATGATATGCGGGCACAAGGAATTGTTTTGACAGGAGAAAACCTTAAATTGCCAAATTAAGATTTCTGATCACTTTATGGCTAAAGTAAGCTTCAACAACAAGAACAACTCGTTTTTTAATTCCCTGAAAGTAAACGTTGACAATTATTTCAAAGAGAATAACATTCCGAAAACCGGCAACGCAAGTTTATATATTAAGACGCTTGTGCTGATACCTTCTGCCGTACTGATATACCTTGCATTGGTTTTGTTTCCAACCCTACCAGTATTTGTATTGATTACCTTGTGCATATTGTTGGGCGCCATACTCGCAAGTATCGGATTCAATGTTATGCATGACGCCTGTCATGGTTGTTATTCTTCCAAAAAATGGGTGAATGACCTGCTTGGTTTGTCGTTGAACGGGCTTGGTGGAAACGCTTTTATCTGGAAATTCAAACACAATATCCTGCACCACACCTATACCAATGTGGATGGTATGGATGATGATATCGCTAAGAGTCCCCTGATGCGTCAATGCCGCACTCAAAAATGGGTACCGGCACACCGCTTTCAACATATTTATGTACTTGGCGTTTACGCCATTTCATCCTTTGCTTGGGTGTTTATGATGGACTTCAACAAGTATCTTAAACAGCGGGTTATTAATACCCCATTGCAGAAGATGAGCGTTGCTGATCATATTGTTTTCTGGGTGAGCAAATTACTCTATGCAATTTTTTATATTGCCATCCCAGTTTCGGTTTACGGGTGGGGTGCCTGGGCAATAGGATTTGCCACTATGCATGTTTTCCTGGGACTTACACTTGCCCTTGTTTTTCAATTAGCACATGTTGTTGAACATGCTGAATTTGAAATGGTATCGGGTGAACACACTCAAATTGAAAATGCCTGGGCCGAACACCAGGTCCGCTCCACTGCAAATTTTGCTCCTCGTAACCGTTTCATTAATTGGTATGTGGGGGGATTGAATTACCAGGTAGAGCATCATCTGTTTCCCCGCATCAGTCATGTTCATTATCAAGCCATAAGTCCGATAGTAGAGAAGACATGTAAGGAATATGGCCTTCCCTATAATAGTTATCCAACTATGACGGAATCCCTTATGAGCCATTTTAGGATGATGAAGGCCCTTGGTGAGAAACCGTGATTAGCGGGGTTTGTATTTTGCGCCATCCAGAATTTCACGCGAAGTTTTTTTCATCAACTCAGCAGGGCTGATGGCGGGATTTTTTTCGACATAATTTTCGACTATCTTTTTGCCGATCCATTGTCCCACATTGCCTGGTGCTGCAGGAGGGAAACCCTGAATTCCCGGAGCATCTCCAATATACATCTGGATAATGCCAGGTTCCATTGAATAAAGATGGTCGTTTTGTAAAATAAGGTTCCATACCACACCCTCATTGTCCATAACCCATTCAACCTGTTTGGCAGTAAACCCTGTTTTGATACTGTCTGCAGTTTCTGGAAGGAGTTTGTCCTGCAACCACCAGTATTTACCTTTCTCAACCATTTGCTCAACCAGTGGTAGTCCCTGGCTTTTGTCGGGGTACAAATCTTCTATAACTGCTTTAATAGTATTGGTAGCGATATATTGTTTTTCAAACCGACGCGATATATAAGCAGGAAATATTTCCTGACCCATAGTTGAAGTGTAGAAGGGAAAATCTTTGCCGGCATACAACTGCAGTCCGATAGCGATGGCATTCTGTGTTATTGCCACACCGGGTGCATCAAAAGGACCCAGATAGCTGATAAATTTCGGAACCGCATAATCAGGGAAATAATATTTTACATACCTGAAAGCGTTGTTTAGTTCATCTTCCGTTTCATCCATGTTTGTGAATTCATTTTGGATAGATTCATAAACACCGTGGTAGGATGTAAAGAAAAGTCTGTTTGCTACCGGCCATAACGCATTTGAATCGACCATGGGACCTGCTCCAAGGATATTTTGCGTGAAATCATTAATGAACAGCGGGTATTTGGATGCAAGCCCCTTCATGCCTGCCTCCAGGGAATTAGAATCAAGGGCAAAATAATCTTTATCGAATCTTTCTATTTTAGTGTTGACTTTGATGCCTGATACATCCGGGTTCCTGGAACCCGCGCCACCACAGGAATACAGGAATAATGTGAATATGAAAATTATGCTGCTGTATTTCATGCGCAAGAAACGTTTGATAAGTAGTTTTGTTGTGTAAATTTAATAGATGAGAATCGCACTGGCACAACAGAATTATCATATCGGAAATTTCTCCGCTAATACAGAGAAGATCATTAATGCAATCAAAAAGGCTGAGCAGGAGGGAGCTGACCTTGTTGTATTTTCGGAACTCAGTATCTGTGGATATCCGCCCCGCGACTTCCTTGAGTTCGAAGACTTTATCAATAAATGTCATTCTGCCATAGAAGATATAAAGCCTCACACAAATAATATTGGAGTGATCATTGGTTCACCCGCCATCAATCCGGTTCGGGAGGGAAAGGATCTCTTTAATGCGGCATGGCTCATTCATGAAACCGAGGTTAAGGGCGTGGCACATAAAACCTGCCTTCCAACCTATGATGTGTTTGATGAGTACCGCTATTTTGAACCTGGTTATGAATGGAATGTTATCCCATTTAAAGGCAGGCGAATAGCCTTGACCATTTGTGAAGATATATGGGCATTGAGTGAAAATCCATTATACCGGATTTCTCCCATGGACCAGCTAATGCCTCAGCATCCCGACCTGATGATCAATATATCAGCATCCCCATTTGATTATGATCATGATGAAGACAGAAAGGAAGTAGTGAGGGCAAATGTTCTCAAATACAAGATGCCGATGGTTTATTGTAATTGTGTGGGATCGCAAACAGAGATAGTCTTTGACGGCGGCAGCCTTGTTTACGATTCATCCGGAGAACTGATCAGGGAGATGAAATATTTTGAAGAAGATTTTGCTGTGATTGACATATCAAAGTCAGCACCCCGGGCTGAAGGCACCGAAAAATCAATGAGAAAGCTGGATAAGGAGATGCGTGTTTCAAAGGTTAATGATTTTACGAGGATCATTGATTATCTCTGTGATGAAAATAATATCAGGCAAATCCATACAGCGCTGGTGCTGGGCATCCGCGATTACTTCAATAAGATGGGTTTCAGCAAAGCGATACTTGGAAGCAGTGGGGGCATTGACAGTGCCGTAACTCTTGCGCTTGCCTGTGAGGCCCTTGGTGCAGAAAATGTAAGAGCAATTCTGATGCCTTCTCAATTCTCTACAGGTCATTCAGTAGACGATGCTGTAAAACTGAGTAAGAACCTCAATAATCCATATGATATCATCCCCATAGCTCCTGTATTCGAGGCATTTATTGAATCGCTTAAACCAGTTTTTAACGATTTGCCTTTCAGTGTTGCAGAAGAAAATATTCAAAGCAGAACAAGGGGTAACCTCGTGATGGCAATTTCAAATAAGTTTGGATATATATTGCTTAATACTTCCAACAAGAGCGAACTGGCAACAGGTTATGGAACGCTTTATGGAGATATGGCAGGTGGACTCAGCGTGTTGGGAGATGTGTATAAAATGCAGGTATTTGCTCTTGCAAAGTACATCAATCGTGAGCGGGAGGTCATCCCAAATAATATACTTGTAAAGCCTCCTTCAGCAGAGTTGAGACCCGGGCAGGTGGATAGCGATAGTCTTCCCCCATATGAAATATTAGATAAAGTATTGTATCAGTATATAGAAAGGAGAAATGGTCCGCAGGAGCTTATTGCAATGGGTATTGATGAAGCCCTCGTGAACCGGGTTTTAAAGATGGTCAATACCAATGAGTATAAGCGCAACCAGTTTTGTCCCATTATTCGGGTGAGTTCAAAAGCATTTGGAGTAGGAAGACGAATGCCCATTGTAGGCAAGTATTTAAGTTAGTCGGCAAAAAATTTAGCCCCCGCATAGAAATGCAGGGGCTTGTTTATGAAATCAGCAGATAAAAAAAGATATAGCGTTGCTATTATATTAATGCGTTAGTGTAACGTATAGTCTCACTGCAAATCCTGAATCAGGATCTGTAGTATCCAGGAATATTTCCATCTTTGAACTACTCAGACTTTTGATATTGGTATCGCCGGATAACACAGAACCAGGGTATGTGATGCTAAGTATTTTTTCATTGTCTTTGAATGACCAGCTAAAGGCTGATGTTTGCGGGTCATCCGGGTCGCATTTGGCAGCACCTTCATTTGCTTCGCCATGACCATCTGTATGAAAGCTGTAAGTATTGTCTTTTTCGCAGGCTTCCAGTGTATAGGGCAGGTCAATAGTGCCATTCTTATCTAAATCAATCCCTACACTGGCGATTTTCCAGGCGCTTACCGTTAGTAGTTCGGTCCTTGATTTGGAGGGACCATCGTCGTTCTTGCTGCAGGAGAGCAGGGCAAAGGACACAAGGCAAGCCAATAAAAGCAACGGGTTCCGTATGCTTTTGATCATAAGGGTGGATTTTGATACTAATAACATAAATTCAGAGGTTTTATTGTGATTAAAGATAAATATTACCACTGGCATCTGTTTTGCACATCTTGGCAGAGGAATTGCTTATTTAGAGTTCGTATTTTGCATAAATAAATTTCAGCTATGTTGCCTACTTCGGAAGACATCCGTCAATTAAATGAGAAAATCCAATACCAGGCAGTATTTATTGATCGCCTTCGAGATGAAGTGGGCAGGGTCATTGTTGGTCAGCAGCACATGTTAGACCGCCTGTTAATTGGCCTCCTTAGCAATGGACACGTTCTGCTGGAAGGTGTACCCGGACTTGCTAAGACCCTAACCATTAAATCACTGGCACAGGCAGTGCATGCGCATTTCAGCAGGATCCAGTTCACCCCTGATCTTCTGCCCGCCGATGTGATCGGTACGATGATCTATCACCAACAGAGGAATGAATTTGTTGTGAGGAAGGGTCCGATCTTCGCCAATTTCATCCTGGCTGATGAAATCAACCGGGCCCCTGCAAAAGTGCAGAGTGCGCTTCTGGAGGCAATGCAGGAAAGACAGGTAACCATCGGCGATAGTACCTATCCACTTGAGGAGCCCTTCCTGGTGCTTGCTACTCAGAACCCCTTAGAGCAGGAAGGAACATATCCATTACCTGAAGCACAGGTGGATCGATTCATAATGAAAGTAATCGTTGGTTATCCTACCAAGGCAGAGGAGCAAATGATTATCCGCCAGAATGTGCAGGGTTTGAAAACTCCCAAAGTTCAACAGGTAGTTACCGTCAGCGAACTTCTTGAGGCAAGAGAATTGACCCGCAAGATATATATGGACGAAAAGATCGAGCAATATATCCTGGATATCGTTTTTGCAACAAGACAGCCAGATGAGTATGGACTTGCCAAGTTAAAGCCACTGATATCATATGGCGGGTCGCCGCGTGCCAGTATTAATCTCGCACTTGCATCAAAAGCCTATGCATATTTGTCGAAGCGTGCTTTTGTGATTCCTGATGATGTGAAGGCGATCTCGAAAGATGTATTGCGTCACCGAATTGGACTTACCTATGAAGCTGAAGCCGAAAATGTAGATGTAGAACAGATAATCGAAGATATATTGGGAGCTATACAGGTGCCATAGGAGGTAAGAGGTAAGAGGTAAGAATTATGTTGACTACTACAGAAATATTAAAGAAAGTAAAGGAGCTTGAGATCAAAAGCAAGCGACTGACGCGTCACCTTTTTACGGGCGAGTACCATAGTGCGTTTAAGGGTAGGGGTATGTCGTTCAAAGAAGTGAGGGAATATCATGCCGGTGATGATGTACGCTTTATAGACTGGAATGTGTCTGCACGATTCAATACTACATTCAGTAAGCTCTTTGAAGAAGAACGCGAGCTCACCATGATGTTACTGGTGGATATTAGCGCCAGCTCCTTATTTGGAACAGTTCATGCAAGAAAAAAGGACCTGGTAACTGAGATTGGTGCCATACTTGCATTTTCTGCAATTAGTAATAATGACAAGGCAGGAGCTGTTCTATTTAGTGATGGCATCGAAAAATATATCCCTCCAAAAAAAGGTCGTGATCATGGGCTCTTCATTGTGCGTGAATTACTGACACTGGAAGGCAAGAAGAAGGGAACTGATATTGCTTCAGCCCTTCGTTATTTCAACAACACAACCCGGCAGAAGTCGATCCTCTTTGTATTGAGTGATTTTTTAGACCCGGGATTTTCAGATGCCTTAAGAGTTGCCGGAAAGAAGCATGATGTAATTGGAATCAAAGTATATGATCCCATGGATGTTCAACTCCCTGAAGTTGGGCTATTGGATGTTGAAGATGCGGAGACCGGCAAACTTGTGCGTATTGACAGTAATGATTATTTAGTAAGAAAATCCTACCAGGAAGAATTCTTCCGTCATACCGAATGGTGCAAGCAGGTATTCCTGCGTGCGGGATGTGATCTGCTTCATATATCTACTAAGGAAGATTATGTGAAAGTGCTGCAGAAATTCTTTATAGGAAGAAGTTAGAACAAGATGTTTAAAAAAGCTATTGCAACAATTGGATTCCTGTTAGTAGTGGTTGCCTGTATACCCTTACAGGCGCAGGATATTCGCGTGAAGGCATCTGTAAATAAGGATAGGATACTCATAGGTGAACATATAGTGCTGCAATTAGAAGCCGAGGTTCCTGCGGGTTCTGAGTTGAAATGGTTCCGGACCGATTCCATTCCATCGTTTGAATATGTTGACCGTGCACCTGTTGATACAACAACCGGTGTATCTGGTAATCTCTACCGCCAGATGCTTATTATTACTTCCTTCGATTCCGGCAGCCTGGTAATCCCTAGAATGTCCCTAACGGTTAACAATAGTCGCTACCTCACCGATTCGATCAGTATCGAAGTTGGCTATACTCCTGTAGAAGCTAACCAACCCTATCATGACATCAAGGATATAATAGATGTACCCGAGGTAGAGCCCATGTACATTAATTATATAATTGCCGTAGCTACCATACTGGCAATAGCGGCCCTGATCTGGTATTTGCGGCGCCGTAGAAATTCAAAGCAGGGTGATACAGCTCCATCTGTTACGATCTCGCCCTTTGAAAAGGCCATGGCAGCGCTTTCAGCAATGAGGGGTTCTGATCCCCTTGATGCCCCTGGTTTAAAAAATTATTATATCCGGATTAACGACATACTTCGTGATTATTTCCGTGAACGCAACCTTGTAAATTCTCCGGATAGTTCTAATGAAAAGCTTGTTGTTGCAGTTAAACAGCGGTTGGATGTAGAGACTGTTTATCGTCTTGCGCAATCGCTAAGGCTGGCTGATGCGGTTAAGTTTGCAAAATATCTTCCTGATGTTCAGGAGACGCATAAAGTGTATGATGATATACATTCAACCATCAGGATAGTGGAAGAGTCTTTCCTGCAGGAAGAGGCCTTAAAAAGACAGGAAGCCATTCGTCAGGAACAATTAAAACAAAATAAAAATTAGGATACTTGATAACAAGGTATTTCGATAGTATCAATTTTGCCTGGCCATGGATGTTATGGTTGCTCCTGCTATTGCCCTTACTTGTATTATGGTACTGGAAAAAGCAGGCCAATCGCCGTGCGGCAATGGTGGTATCTTCTACTAGTGTATTGGAAAAATCACGTAGCGGATGGAAAAGAAAATTTTACCATCTCCCTTTTATTCTGAGACTACTGACACTGGCCTGCATTATTCTCGCACTGGCGAGGCCACAAACGCGGTTTGATGAAGAACAGGTAAGCGGTGAAGGAGTGGATATCATTCTTTGTATTGATGTAAGCGGAAGTATGCTGGCCCAGGATTTTTCGCCAAATCGCCTCGAAGCTGCCAAGCAGGTTGCTGCGGAGTTTGTTGACTCACGTAAAACCGACAGGGTGGGAGTGGTTATATTTTCTGGTGAAAGTTTTACTATTTGTCCAATTACTACAGATAAGGCAGTGCTTAAAAGCCAGATATATGGTATCCAAAGTGGACTACTTGAAGATGGTACAGCCATTGGGTCGGGACTGGCTACAAGTTCAGACAGGTTACGAACCAGCAAGGCAAAGAGCAAGGTGGTGATCCTGCTTACTGATGGAGAGAACAATGGCGGACAAATACCTCCCGTAACTGCTAAAGAGATCGCCAAAAGACTTGGTATCAGGGTCTATACAATTGGAGTTGGAACCGACGGGTATGCACCCATACCTGTTCAGGCCGACGATGGCAGCGTACAGATGCAAAGGGAGAAAGTAAATATTGATGAAAAGCTGCTTACACAGATCGCTAATGAAACGGGAGGGCGCTATTTCAGGGCGCAGGACAATGAAAGTCTTGAAAATATCTATGAGGAAATTGACCAGCTTGAAAAATCTACGATAGAAGTTAGCGCTATGCGACGCTATACAGAGAAGTTTTTGCCATTGGCACTGGCGGCCATTGTTTTCCTGTTTCTGGAGTGGTTGCTCCGCCTTACCATCCTGCGTAAGTTTCCTTAAGTGGATTGAAGTACATTCGCAGAGAATTTTTATCATGAAGGCTAGAGTGTATAAGAGTACGGGATCCTGGTATATCCTCAAAGATGAGGCCGGCAATCAATATAATGGCCGTATCAAGGGTATTCTTAAGATCGATGGCATCACTTCCACCAATCCTATTGCAGTGGGCGACTGGGTAGATGTTGAGCATGAAAATGAAGGGGAGAAGACTGTCACTATTACGGCTATACATGACCGTGTAAACTATATTGCCCGGGTTTCACCCCATCGGAAAGTGCAGCATCATATCATTTCTTCCAATCTCGACCAGGCATTACTATTTGCCACTTTACGCGAACCCAGAACATCCCAGGGTTTTATCGATCGTTTCCTGATCACCGCTGAGGCCTATCATATCCCGGCTATCATCGTATTCAATAAAGCGGATATTTACCGCGATAAAGAAATGGAAAAGTATGCAGAACTCGAGGAAGTGTATACTGCCATTGGCTACAAGACGCTTCTTATAAGTGTGAAAGATGGCATAGGTACAGAAGACCTGCGAGATTTGCTTCATAATAAAACAACCCTTATCAGCGGACATTCCGGTGTGGGTAAATCAACTTTTATAAATGCAGTGTTTCCTGATATGGCACTCCGCACCCAGGAGGTGAGTGGCTGGAGTGGTAAAGGTCTTCATACTACCACATTCGCAGAAATGTTTGACATACCGGGAGGAGGTAGCATAATCGATACTCCCGGTATACGCGAACTGGGACTGGTTGGGATTGCCCGCCAGGAACTCTCTCACTATTTCCCTGAAATGCGAAAGCTTATAAATGATTGCCAGTTCAACAATTGCCTGCATATGAATGAGCCTGGCTGTGCAGTGAAAGAAGCAGTTAATAAAGGCGAGATTAGCATTGATCGCTACGTTAGTTATTGCACCATTCTTGATAGCATTGATGATAAGAATTACTGATAAAAAAACCTGTACCATTTAAGGTACAGGTCTCTGTTGTATGAAATCCTTATAGTTTATTTTCTATTTTATTTTCCAATCCTGTATAGTTTTCCACCATCAGTAACTGCATAGAGTGCACCATCCTTTCCCTGTGTAACATCCCTGAATCTTTCTCCCACACCTGGCAAAATTCTTTCTTCACCAACTACTTTATTATTTTCAATCACAAGGCGGGCAATATGTGTACTGCTGAGGCCACCTATGAAAAGATTATTCTTCCACTCCGGAATCGCATCACCTGTGTAGAAGGTCATACCCCCTGGAGATAGAACAGGATCCCAATAATAAACAGGCTGTTCCATTCCTTCTTTTTGCTGGATCACATCACCGATGGAGCCACCAGAATATTCAATACCATAAGTTATAACTGGCCATCCATAATTTTTTCCTGGTTGGATAAGATTCAGTTCATCACCCCCCCTTGGTCCGAATTCGGCTTCCCAGAGATCACCGGTTACGGGATGGAAAGCAAGACTTTGAACATTGCGATGGCCATAGGAATAAATTTCCGGCCTTGCGTTGGCATTATCGAGGAAAGGATTACCGGGAGCTGGCTTACCATCAGGAGTAATACGGATGATTTTTCCCAATCCCGATTTGAGGTCCTGTGCCTGCGGCCTGGTTTCTTTGTCGCTTCTTTCTCCTGTGCTAAAAATGATATTTCCTGTTTTATCAAAAAGGATTCGCGATCCATAATGGAGGGTTCCTTTATATGCCGGCGCTGCACGATAAATTACGGTAGCATTCTCAATCGTTTTTTCATCATCTGACAACCGGCCCTTAGCCACTGATGTAAGTGAGCCTCCCTCAGTGTCTTCAGAAAAAGTCCAGAATATCGTTCTGTTTGTAGCAAATGATGGGTCAAGAACAAGTCCCAGTAATCCGCCTTGTCCCTTTGAGTTGACGGCGGGAAGGCCTGTAATAGCCGGACTGATTTCGCCAGCGGTAGTGGCAATCCGCATGGTGCCACTTTTTTCATTGATCAGTAATCTTCCATCGGGGAGGCTGATTACTGCCCAGGGACTTTTAAGTCCGCTTCCTATGACCTTGCCTTCATAGGCGGTTTTTGTTTTAACTCCCGCTATACGTGTTTGCCCGGCAAAGGCTGGTTTGTAATTGGTATTGGGGGATTTTGTTTCAACCGGTGCCAGAATAGTATCACCTCCTGTGGTAACTGTGGGCGTGGTGGTACCGGTTTGGGAACTACAGGCTGATGCTATCAGGGTTATACCCGTAGCAAGCATAAATGCTATCTTATTCATAATCACTATAATTGTTGACAATTGGTTACAGGTGTAAACTTAACAATTAATCAATATTGCTGTTCAGTAATTATGAATCAATGCAAAAGCAGTGCCCTGGCAGAGCCCGAATCAATATCAGGATATATATTTCTTAGCAGTGTTAACCCAGAGTTTTGACTCCAGGAAACTTGCCACCTCGGCAACTGCCTTGTTTTCTTTCGCTATCGCCTTTTGAGCCTGTTTTGGATAAAGGCAAATGCCAGTGTAAATATTGTAGTGGAGACTAAGTGGATGACCTTTATAGCTGAAGTCCCAGATCAGTGAATCGAAGTCATCAAGTTTGTTGATGAACCTGATTTTAAGTTCTTCTGCGAGCAGGTTGGCAACTTCGTAAAATCGTTTCAGTCCGCCATCTTCATCGATCACGGCTTCCGTGAAGCCGTCGTGAGTGTGGAGTACGGGGCACATATAGTAGGATTTAGGTAACGGTTTTAAGGGGGCGGCAATCCTCAGGCTTTAAACTTTTTAGCCTTTGGTACCTTCTCCCCACTCATCAAACGCTCGGCACCAACTGCTTTCCCATTGGCCGGACACCCGGTTTTGGGCTTGAAAACACTGCAGGATGCCATACCCAGCACCAAAACAGCTGAAAGAAGGAATAAACCTGAACGGACAGATCTCATATCACTTTTATTTAATAACGTTAGTAGATTGAAAATAGTATGCCAGAGTTGGTGCTGATTGTTAAACTCCTTCCAATCCTTCCACCTGGTTGCGGAACCATCCTGAATACCTTATATAGTTGTTGGCGATACGGTCAATTTCGCCATGTATCAGGTCCTGGGAGATATCCTTCACTTTTTTGGCTGGCACTCCGGCGTAAATGCTACCCGCATCACAAATGGTGCCCTCTAATACCACGGCACCTGCAGCTATAATAGTATTGCTATGAACAACCGCATTATCCATTACAATGGATCCCATTCCAACCAATACATTATCATGGATGGTGCAGCCATGAACAATAGCATTGTGTCCAATGGAAACATTATTGCCGATGATCGCTTTTGTTTTCTGAAATGTTGCATGGATCACTGCACCGTCCTGTACATTAACCTTATTGCCCATGCGAATGCTGTTGACATCCCCACGCACTACCGAGTTGAACCAGAAACTACATTGATCACCGGTTACAACATCGCCCACAATGGTTGCATTGGGTGCAATGAAACAGTCGGAACCAAATTTGGGATAAATCCCTTCTACATGTAATATTAAAGCCATAAGGGAGATTTAAGATTTAAGAGGTAAGAAGTAAGATTTATGATCTACAAATATCATGATCTTTGCTTAATAGAATTATTATGAATCAGCGCGAGGTATTCCTGAAGCATGTTGCACAAACATCTCCTGCACCCATGGCACTGGAGATAGTCAAAGCAAAGGGGGTGATATTGAAAGACAGGGCGGGAAAAAAATATATAGATCTTATATCAGGAATCAGTGTTTGTAATGTAGGGCATTGTCATCCAAAAGTGATTAAAGCCATTCGGAGGCAATCGGCCGATTATCTTCACCTGCTTGTTTATGGCGAATTTGTAGAATCGCCCCAGGTTCAATATGCTAAACTACTGGCAGATAATCTTCCACCTTCACTCAATAGTATTTATTTCACCAATTCAGGGGCAGAAGCTACTGAGGGCGCTATGAAACTTGCCAAAAGAGTTACCGGGCGTACCAATATCATTTCCTTTAAGAATTCCTATCATGGTTCCACACAGGGTGCCTTGAGCGTAATGGGCGATGAATACTGGCGCAATGCCTACCGTCCCTTATTACCGGGAATACAGCATCTGGTTTATAATGATGTTTCCGTGATAGACCAGATCAATGAACAAACTGCCTGCGTTATTATGGAATCCATCCAGGCAGAGGCTGGCATCAATGCTCCTTTGAATGCCTGGTTAACGGCAATCCGCAAACGCTGTTCTGAAACCGGTGCACTGCTTATCATGGATGAAATTCAAACCGGTTTCGGTCGCACAGGTATGTTGTGGGGATTCCAGCATTTCGATATTGTGCCTGATATAATATTACTGGGAAAAGCGCTTGGAGGCGGGATGCCTTTAGGTGCATTCGTGGCCGATAAAGCAATGATGGATATGTTTACGCTGAACCCCGTACTTGGGCATATCACCACATTCGGGGGGCATCCTGTTTGTTGTGCGGCGGGGATGGCAGCCATGAAGGTGTTGCTGGATAACAAACTGATAGAAAAGGTGTATGAAAAAGAGATATTGTTCCGTGAACTTCTGCATCATCGCCGGATAATAGAAGTAAGGTCTCGTGGACTCCTGATGGCCGTGGTATTTGACAGCTTCGAAACCAATAAAAGGGTAATCGATAAATGCCTCGACAAGGGTTTATTGAGCGACTGGTTCCTTTTTGCACCTGATTGCCTGCGTATAGCACCTCCGCTGACTATATCAAAAAAACAGATCGCAAAAGCATGCAGTATTATTCTCTCTGTTTTGGATGAGATGGAAAACTGATCATTCCACCTCCACGATCACCTCCACTTCAACCGCAATATTATTGGGTAGTGAATTCATGCCAACAGATGACCGGGCATGTTTCCCTTTTTCACCAAAAATGGTCACCATGAAATCTGAATAACCATTCATTACTTTCGGCTGGTCATAAAACTCTCCGGCAGAATTCACCATCCCCAAAACTTTCACGATGCGTTTCACTTTACTTAGGTCACCGAGATAATCTTTAAGCACCGCAATATGATTTATCGCTACAAGTTTTGCAGCATCATATCCTTGTTCTATACTTAGATCTTTGCCCAGTTTACCAGTGATCAAACTCTCATCATCTCTGGTAGGGCCTTTCCCTGCCAGGTATAGAAGCTTACCGGTCTGAACGATATTTACATAATTACCTGCTGGTTTTTTAGGCGCCTGTAAAGTAACACCTGCTTTTTTCAGATTTTCTTCCGGCGTTTGTGCTGATGCAATCAATGATGCGGGCAGCAGAATGAATAAGAGGATCCGTTTCATACCGAGTGTTTTTAAATGAGGCTGTTTTTCTATTTCAAACCGATGGCCATATATAATAAAGACGCTAATGCGGCACCAAGTACCGGGCCGGTAATGGGCACCCACGCATATCGCCAGTCGCTGCTTCCTTTAACTCCTATTGGTAATACTGCATGTGCTATACGCGGGCCAAGATCCCGCGCCGGATTAATGGCATAACCTGTTGTGCCACCCAGTGAAAGACCGATGGCGAGTACTACCAATGCCACGGGAAGTGCATCCAGCGCGCCCAGACTATTGGTGGGGGAGATGATAAGCAGTACCAGAAAAAGGAAGATTGTTGTAGCTATTGTTTCTGAGATCAGATTATTTAAGGGATGCCTTATTGCCGGGCCGGTGGAGAAGATCGCAAGTTTGGCACCCGTATCTTCAGTTATTTCAAAATGGTTACGGTAGGAGAGCCAAACCAGCACCGAGCCTGTAAATGCACCAGCAACCTGTGCGAGTACATAGAAAGGCAGATCATTCCAGCTGAATTTTCCGGTCATGGCAAGGCAGATAGAAACAGCAGGATTCAGGTGTGCTCCGCTATATTTCGATACGGCAAACACCGCCGCGAATACCGCCATGGCCCAACCGAAGGTTATCACGATCCATCCCCCATTCTGTCCTTTCGATTTATTTAAAAGCACGTTCGCAACAACACCATTTCCGAAAGCAATGAGGATAGCTGTGCCAATGAATTCTGCCAGGTAAGGATGCATCATATTAGTTTGAATTGGTTGGTACCGGGTTTGGTAAATAATGTGAAGCTGTTTGATTGAATTGATGGATCTGATCTTCTATCCATGCATTGGAATAACCATATTCAGAAGCCAGAATAGATGCCACCAAAGGCGCGGCCTCAATGGCTGCCTGCGCATCAAGCAAGAGGGCTCTTGTTCGCCTGCTGAGGGCATCTTCAACAGTCATGCACATTTCTTCTTGTGCCGCCCAGGCTATCTGCGCCTTCGTGTAAGGCAGATTTTCATGGATCTTTTCTGCCATCAGGGGCTGATCGTTTTCTATTGCTCGGATCTTCTCCAGATCAGTACCATAATAATAGGCAGCATCTGAATAATCTACCTTTTTGAGAGCCCCATGTATTGGGAGTAATTCCGTTTTGCATGGCCTGTCCGGGATCATCTTTGCCTCTATGGCAACCTTCAATGCATCTTCCGCCATTTTTCGGTAGGTGGTCCATTTGCCTCCTGTAATACTAATAAGTCCGCTTTCGCTGAGCTCAATATAATGGTCGCGCGATAATGCTGCAGTATTTTCAGCATCCCCTTTTACAAGTGGCCTTAGTCCTGAAAATACAGATCTCACATCACTTAGTTTTGGCTCATGCTCGAGGTAATTACCAATATTGTCGAGGATGAAATTGATCTCCTCTTCTTTGGGAATGGGCTCTGCAGAAGGGGAGGATACGGGTATATCAGTAGTACCGATGATGAGCTTATTATGCCAGGGTACTGCAAATAATACCCTGCCGTCAGAAGTCTCCGGAATCAGGATTGCAGTATCACCCGGTAAGAAATGTTTATCAACAACCAGGTGTGTTCCCTGGCTTAAGGAAAGGACTGCTGATTTGGAAGCATCATCCGACTTTCGAAGTATATCTGTAAAAACGCCGGTCGCATTTATGACAGTGCCTGCCATCAGCGTATATTCATCACCGTTCAGCTGATCCGTAATTCTAATGCCTTCAATCTTTCCATCTTTTTTTATCAGCTGCCCGGCCTTCATATAGTTGATCACAACGGCATTTTGTTCAACGGCCGTTTGCGCCATATTGATGGCAAGGCGGGCATCATCAAACTGTCCATCATGGTATAGCACACCACCTCTTAATCCTTCCTGGTCAAGTGTTGGTGCATGTTGCAATGCTTCCTCGCGTGATAATATCACGGATGGACCAAGCCCCAGCTTACCTGCCATCCAATCATATATTTTTAAGCCCAGTCCATAGAAAGGACCTTCCCACCATTTGTAATTGGGAATAAGAAATGACTGGTCCTTTACAAGGTGGGGAGCATTCTTATGAAGTAGCCCCCTTTCTTTAAGCGCTTCCAGTACCAGTTTTACATTGCCCTGCTGGAGATACCTGACGCCGCCATGCACCAGTTTGGTTGATCTTGATGATGTGCCTTTCGCAAAATCATACTGCTCTACGAGAATTGTCTTATATCCTCTTGAAGCTGCATCAATGGCTATGCCCAATCCTGTTGCACCGCCACCAATTATGCATATATCCCATTGGGATATTGCTTTCATTTCACTGATCATTTTCGCACGAAGCATGGAGAGAAATGTTTTTGTTTTATCGGATTCCTGTACCATCATCGGCCCATGCTATACTGGCACGAATGGCACGTTTCCATTGATTGATTCCCCCTTCCATTTCAGCAGCACTATGTTCAGGAATAAATGTTTTATCGGCTTTCCATTGCTGCTGTATATCGGCTACGCTTTCCCAGTAGCCTACCCCGAGGCCGGCGAGATAGGCTGCTCCCAGCGCCGTTGTTTCATATACCTCCGGACGTACTACCGGAACCTGCAGGAGATCACATTGGAATTGCATAAGCAGGTTATTTATTGTGGCTCCACCATCAACGCGAAGTTCGCGGATAGGTAGCCCTGCATCTGACTCCATCGCCTTAAGCACGTCCATGGTCTGGTAGGCAATGCTTTCCAGGCATGCCCTTGCTATATGAGCTTTGCCTGTGCCTCTTGTAAGACCGAATACAGTACCACGTGCATGCTGGTTCCAGTGTGGTGCGCCCAGTCCGGCAAAAGCCGGAACAATATAAACTCCATCAGTATCTTTTACCCTTCCCGCAAGTTCTTCTATATCAGCGGAGGACCTGATCAGATGCAGTCCATCTCTTAGCCATTGTACCACGGCACCTCCAATAAATATGCTTCCTTCCACTGCATACTCAACCCTGTTATTGATTTTCCATGCAACAGTTGTAAGAAGATTATTGGTCGACCTTACAATTTTTTCCCCCGTATGCATTAGCATGAAGCATCCTGTGCCGTAAGTATTCTTAACCATTCCGGGTTGAGTGCACTGCTGTCCGAACAGGGCAGCCTGCTGGTCGCCGGCGATTCCTGCTAATGGGATATTGGCGTTTTTAACAACGGCCTCACTTACCGCATATATCCTGCTGCTCTGTATAATTTCAGGTAAGACCGATGCGGGTATATCAAAAAGTTTTAACAGTTCATCATCCCATTCACAGGTATTGATGTTCATGAGCATTGTTCTGGATGCATTTGAAACATCGGTGACGTGTACCTTGCCATTGGTAAGTTTCCAGGAAAGCCAGCTGTCTATTGTGCCAAACGCGAGCTCTCCTTTAACGGCTTTTTCCCTTGCTCCGCTGATATTATCGAGTATCCATTTGAGTTTTGTAGCCGAAAAGTAAGCGTCCAGAACAAGCCCTGTTTTTTCCTGAATCATCGGTTCAAGTCCGTCTGCTTTTAACTGGTCACAGTAAGCAGCGGTTCTGCGGTCTTGCCAAACTATCGCATTATATAATGGTCTTGATGTTGCTCGATCCCAAACTACCGTTGTCTCCCTTTGATTGGTTATGCCAAGAGCAGCAATATCACTTGTGGTGAGGGATGCTTTTGCAATGATCTCCGCCAGTACAGAAAACTGTGATGCCCAGATTTCTTCTGCATCATGCTCAACCCATCCCGGCTGTGGGTATAGCTGCGTAAATTCTTTCTGTGCTACCTGGCAGATCATTCCATTCTTGTCAAAAAGAATGGCCCTTGAACTGGTAGTTCCCTGGTCGAGCGAGATGATAAACTTCTCCGGCATGCAAATGTGTTTTGGCAGAATAAGATAAGCAAAAAACACATGAGAATATCAGAATGCGAGCCTGAAACTGCCGAAGATGCCAAAGCGGCTAACCGACTCAACAGGAAGTGGCCTTGGTAATACTCTCCATACAAAGTCGAGCCTGAATACCTTGAAGATATTATCTACACCTGTTCCTAACTCCATGTAAACTTTACCATCAAGATCCTTGAACTGGTTATAAGTATTGTTGAAGTTGAGCGCTTTATTGGCATCGCTGATGCCTCCCGTAATAGCTTTCGCACTCCAGAATTGCCTGAACTTCAATTTCCGTGTGAGGGGTATATACCGGAATATCCCGTTGCCAAAATTATGCTCCACATTAAATCCCGCATACCGATCACTGATATATTCAAACCTCGCCATCAGGTTGAAAGCATATTTGTTGTAATAGTAGATCTCGTTGCCGGGCATAACATTCAATAACATATAGGGCAGGGTGCCATTGGTCTTGCCTGCAAATACGTTATAGTACAGACTTCCATAGGGAGCTATCTTCATATAATCTGAAACACTTGCATAGAGCCTGTCATAGCTGTAATTGCTATTGAAAACATTAGGTAATCCCCTGGCATATTGTAATTCAAGAATAGGGAAGGCGCTTCCTAAACTGTAGCGGTTGAAATTTGTTTCAAAGAACTGCTCATTGTAGGCAAACCTTAGTCGTAAGCCCATTTCAAAATTATGAAGTGCCTGGCCCTTGCCACCATTATTGATGAATAATGATTTTGGCGGGAGATTCTGCAGTGGGTCAAAATTTTTCTGTGTAGCAGTTATGGTTGCCGAAATGCCAGGTGTCCACTCCTTGAAGTATTCCAGCTTGGCTTCCTGGATCTGCATGAACTTGATAGGAATTCCCTGCTTCCGGATCGCCAGTGCAAAGATGTTGTCGGTGCTGATCTCATCATAATAAACCTGGCCGTTATCAAGATCCTTGGTATAACTGGCATGGATATATGAACGCGGCGATCTGCTGAAAAGATATTTTCCTTCCAGCTTATATTTGAATTGCTGGTCGCCGAATCCATATGCCAGATAGCCATGCAGGAACAGGTCCTTATTGAACTTTGGATTTGTTCCCAGGTCAAAGCGCATCCTGAATCCTTCCCATGCATTGGCAGTAGCCCAGTTAAACCACGGACCTATCTCATAATTCCCAACATTCTTATAACCAGTGGCGAGGAAGTTGATAGTACTCACATATCTTTTAAAGAGTGGCATCTTCTGCAGGGTATCTATCATGGCATAAATTGCCTTCTCATTTTTACTGAGTTCTTCATGCCGCGAGCCTGCCCAGAAACTATCTGCTTTCTGTTGCGCACCAGGTAGGAAATGCACCTCACTCTGTACCTTATTACGGGCTATCGTATCCCTTATATATTGCTCATTTACCACAATGTCTTTATAGGTTGCGGTTTTCCGGCCTATGACACCAAATCTTGTTTTTCCGATAGGGGCTATATCTGCAACGAATTTATCCTTCACCAGAAACCAGGTACTGTCATTGATCATTTTAAACTCCTGGATCAGGCTGAGCTTATCAATGAAATTAATATTGGCATCGCGACGAAGATGCAGGGTCATCTTCTGTATTGCCCAGGTTGGATCATGCACCCAGCAATCGCCTTCAAAAGTATTCTCCCCTTTACGCTTTGGACTAAATACCATATGTATCAGTCGTTGCCCGGCAACATATTGTGTATCGAGTACTTTGTAATTGTAATATGCGTCGCCATTGTCGCTGATCGGACTAACAAATTCCTTATCAAATACGGGGATGAAATTATTATAGAAGTTGATGACCTGGTCTGTACCACCCAGGAACTTGCTCACACTTTCATTATTAACGCCCTTGGTATTTACCGCCTTTATCCATTCACGTGTACGACGAGGTGATTTCTGGTAGTAGTATTCTGATAAGGTTTCAGTAAGATAAACGGGCAGAAAGGGTTGACCCTCAGAAGTATCAATATTATCAAGAATGAAACCGAATGGACGCAGCGGACCAAAGTCCTTCATCTTGTCTTTGTTGATGCGGTTTATATCCAGCTCCAGTTTGTTATATAATTCGTAGGCAAAAGAATTGAAACGATAGCGGTCATTCATTGGTTTTCGCTTCACGATCCTCTTCCACATAAGGTATCCACGGTCGATCTTTCTCTTCACCACCACCTCACTTGTAAACTTACCCCTTTCCATATTCACGATAAGTTCAATGGAATTTTCATCTCCCTTTGAGAGGGCGTGGGCGATCTCCGGACTTATACCGATCCGCACATCCTGGTATCCTACATATGTAATTTCAAGGCTATCGACAGGCCATTCATCAAATCGAAAAATAAAACTGCCGGCAGAGTCAGTCAACCGCCCCTGTTGAGACCGGATGAATTTCAATGAGGCGAAAGGGATGCGTTCATCGCTCAATTTATCCTTTACATATCCCCGAATGGTTTTGGTTTGCGCATTGGCGAATAAGGTTATCAGCAAAGTAAGCAGCACCCCAAATACACGGCGGCTTTTGGGACTAAAATTCATAGAAATGCAAAAATAATACAAGTTGGATAACGTCAATATTACTTTAACAGTTGTGTTAATGGGGAATATTTTGAGATGTGAAATAGTTTCTATTACTTTGATTTTCAAAGTGCTTTTATGACCAGTACTCACAGTGGCATTGAAACCCTAGAGGATATACGCAAAATAATGGAGAGGAGCAGCCGCTTCATCAGCCTCAGCGGCTGGAGTGGAATTGCTGCCGGCCTCTGCGCTATAATTGGCGCCTGGCTTGGATATGAGGCAATGGGCGACTACCATTCAAATGGAAATAGTGAAGTTGCCCAATGTGTTGAATGCCTTCGCAATAATCTTATCTGGATAGCTGCCGGCGTTTTTGCTGCCGCTGTTTTTGCAGCATTTATTTTTACCTATATCCGTAGTAAGCGGGATGGTGTTGCCATTTGGGGCAACTCCGCCAGGAAACTTCTTTGGAGCACATTGGTTCCCATGGCAGTGGGTGGGGCATTTATCCTGCGATTGATACAACTGGAAGAGTATCAACTTGTGGCTTCTGCATCCCTTATATTCTATGGTCTCGGCTTGCTTAATGGAAGTAAATATACCCTTGGAGAGATCCGTTTCCTGGGCTATGCACAATTATTGACAGGCATCATCAGCCTCTGGTTTACGGAGTATGCAATCATCTTCTGGGCAATCGGATTTGGACTGTTACACATCATTTATGGTATCGCAATGTGGTGGAAATACGAAAGGAATAAGTAAGGATAATGAAGAATCCCATTGAGCATCTGAATAAAATATTTGACAGCCGTATAAGGCTGGGTATCATGAGTGCACTCATGGTTAATGATTCCGTGAATTTCAACGAGCTGAAAGAACTGATCGAAGTGACCGATGGTAACCTTGCCACCCATCTCAAAACCCTGGAAGAGAACGCCTATATTAAAGTGCAGAAAGGATTTATAGGTAGGAAGACCAATACCATGTATAGTATAACAAAAGCAGGCGAAAAGGCTTTTAAACTTCACCTTGACGCCCTTGAGAAAATGATCAGATCTATTGGTTGATTCTAGAAGTCTACTCCCAGTGCGAAATGAAAGATCGGCTTCCCTTTAAATATGCCGTTCATCTCCCATCCGGTATCAAGCCGCATAAAATATCCCAGTAAAGTACTTCTTGCACCAAAGCCATAACCGCCTACAAAAGGTCCGATACCACCAGCCTTTATGCGCACAGAAATGGGATCAGATGGATTATCGCGGTAGATCCTGTCGGGTCGCTTGATACCATTATAGGAACCATTCCAGGCAGACCCCAAATCGATAAACTGTACCAACTGGAAATTACGCAGGAAAGCATTGTTGATTGGACGCTTCAGCAAAGTGGTGAACACAGGGAACCTGAATTCACTGTTAAGCACAACCGCATTATTACCATTGGCAATATTCTGGTTAAAGCCTCTCATATTAACGGCAAGTGCCTGGAATGCATACGTAGGATCCTGTGGCAATTCATCCGTATTGGCCTTTGGAAACAGCCATCCATCCTGTCCACCCAGGTAATACAATATTTTGCGATTACCCCAGGAGAAATCTCCCGCTGCTCTACCTGCCCAGATGAAGTTCTGGAAGATAGGGTAGTAGTATCGTGCATCAAAACCAACATTAAATGTATTGCGTCCATCTGATGTTGCAAGCTTGCTGATCTGCATGTTGAAATCTCCATATACCTTGTAACGAAGTCCGTTCCAGATATTGGTGGCTTTCTCAACAGCATTATCATGTACATATTCAAGACGTACCAATCCATAGGTCCTTTTGCTATCAGGCACACCTACGGTTTGCGGTAGTTCAACAATTGATTTGGTAACTACCTTGTCCAGACGAACACCTGTATTAAGGCGTATACTCCTTACCCTGTCGAGCGGATAACGCATTCCTAACTGGTAGAGGTTTGTAAAGAGCTTGGCCGGCACTGCAAGTGTTGTGTTCTGGAAAGGCGTTGAACCCACATCCGTACGGCGATAATACATTGCCGAATAATCCACCCGCTTCTTCAGGTAATCAAACCTTGCCATATACTCCGAACCGGAATTGAACAGCGACTGTGATCCGGGTATAAATATATTGGGATCACCAACCTGTACAGGAATACCCTGTCCGGCTGTATTGATCAAAGGTGAACGCAGCATTCCTGTAAAGCGAATATCTTCCATCAGGTCATAAACCGTCACCTTGAACATTCCATTGAAGCCATTATTGGAACTGTTGGTTACAGGCAGGGAACCTGTATAAGACTCATACCTGGTTACCAGCACATCATTATTAAACAGTGAACCGGTTACCTGGTCTACTGAAAACTTCAGTCGATATTGAAACCTTCCTGCCTTCTTAAGTATGGATGGCTGCTGTTCTTCTGCCTCAAGCGCAGCACGGGCTGCCGCACTGGTATCAACCGGCTCATTATCAAATTCAGTATCGAAGATCACCTTATTACTTGTGTCAGCAACTTCAGGTTGTTGGAACTGCAATGCATTACCTGCGGCAAGCCTGGCCTCATCAATTGTTCGGCGGCGAAAATCTGTTGGCCTCGGGTTGATATTCCGCTTGCGTAATGTGTTCTCATCCACCTTCAGCTTGTAGAGGAATTTCAAATCTCCTTCCTGGCGCACCTCACTTACCTGGTCCATATCACCGGCAGATTTTGTTTCCACTAAACCACTCTGGTAATTGGTGATCGGGAATACATAGGCCGAATCATTGGTGATGGAAAGCGTGAATATTGTATCAGGTTCAACCTTGTCATAGAACTTCAGCAATGAATCTATGTCGCGGTATTCAGGGTTGCGGAGTACATCATCACCGATGCGGTAAATAGTATCTACACCAACCCTTTCCGTTGAAAAGAATCCTGCAAAACGGTTATTGATCCCATTCTCATCTGCAACAAATGTGAAGTGGGACGTATTGTATTGCGTGGGATATCTCGCATTGCCATATTTCAGGTTGCTCATCTGCGAGATCTGCTTGAATTCAGACTTGTTGAAATTATCGATCAGGAAAATATTATACCGGTAGTTGGATGGCAGCACTGTATCTGTACTTACCGCATTTACCGATGGCCGGTTTGATGAATAGAGTATACCAGCTTTATTGGGAAATGCCACAAAGGAAGGATCGAGATCATCATAAATATCATTGGTGATCTGCTCTGCACGTTCCCGATCGATCTTGAAGGTATAGATATCAGACTGACCATTCTTTACTGCACTCAGCAACAAAGTGTTATCATCAATCATGTATTTAACGTCCTGTATCTGTTCAAAATCAAGCACCAGTTTATCAGCCTTGATCCTCGAATAAATGTCATAGGTAAACATCCTGAGCTTCCCTTCAAAACTATACACCACAAGAAGCTTATTACCTTTTCCATTCCAGGCAAGCAGCGGCAGATGCGGATCCTGGCGGGCTTCCAGGTTTCTCACTCCATTGCGGAGCAGCACTTTCTTAGTTGTATAATCTTCATAGTAGATCACACATTGCTGGCCTTTCTTGTATTCAACAACGGCATAGCTCTGGCTGCGCGGGGCCGGATTGGGAGTGAAGTTGTAGAAATCAGTATTCTTGTCTATCTCTTCCACAACAGACATAGACCCCTTCGGATTATTACGCCTGCCCCTGATATCCTTTGAATATTTCGACTCGTTATAGGTCATTACTTCATTGAGCAATGCCTTGAATTTCATCTTGGCAATGCGGTTGGAAGCACCGTTCAGATTGCGGTATAACCTTGCGAGGTAGAGGAAGTATTTGGTATTCTCCTTTTTATAAACTTCTTCTATATATCGCCAGAATGCATGTCCCGCAAGATTAGGCTGCTCATAAGCAAACTGGTAAAAGTTGCGATACTTTCCTGATAGCATGGCTGATTTCAACTGGTCATCCAGTTCGGTGCTCCAGTTCTCCGCTGCATAGGAAACAAATCCATCGGTAAGCCACTTTGGCAGATCAAGGAGGGCCTGGTTTGCTGCAAATTCACCAAGGTCATCTCCGAATAAAATATTGTCGAGCAACACACGGGCAATACCCTGGCGTACCTGTTTGCGTAAATGAAGATGATCGCTGTTATAATAAATAACCATCTTATTATTCACCAGTTGGGTATTTCCTCCATTCACTGCCACGTCAGTCTTTAGACCGATATTTGTTTGCTGGAAGTCATTGAAGCTATTGTAGACAACAATATTGGTGCGTCGCTGGAGACCATATTCCATGAAGGTCTCCATTTCGGGAAGCTCTATCTCTGCGAGTTGAGCTACAGACTTGGCTAATGGCTCACCGTTCTGGCTATAATATGTATTAAAGTTGTCAGTTTGATAAAACTGCCATTTGAAATTTTTGTATTGAACCCTGTTTTTTCCAAATTCTACCGTGTTCACCTGGGAATAGGCCAGGTTGAAAGTATTCAGCAGGGAAAGGATGATGATCAGAGCAAGATTCTTCGGAAATTGCATACCCAATGATTGTGGTCTAAAATTATGGTTTTCAGGCTTATCCCCCTAATCCACTTAAAATAATAGAGCTATGTTAACAATACAGTCTTTTGTCTTTAGTCCCATTATGGAAAACACATATGTGCTCTATAATGAAACGGGTGAATGTATAATCATTGACCCCGGCTGTTACGACCAGCAGGAGGAGTCTGAACTTCGGTCATTCATCACCAAACATAAACTCACACCGAAACTTCTACTCAATACACATTGCCATCTCGATCATGTTTTCGGCAACCATTTTGTTCACCAGACCTGGAAACTGGAACTCCACCTTCATCCCGCAGAAAAAATCGTGCTGGATTATGCGCCGGAAGCGGGTAGTCGATGGAATCTGCCTTTCCGCAATTATGATGGTCCCCTTCATTTTATTAAAGGGGGGGAAATGATCTCCCTCGGTGCCGACCAGCTTTCGATTCTGGAAGCACCCGGGCATTCACCCGGACATATATGCTTTTATTCATCGTCACAGCAATTTGTCATTGGCGGCGATGTCCTTTTCCGAAGGAGCATTGGCCGTACCGATTTACCCGGAGGTAACCACCAGCAATTATTGAACAGTATACGTACGCAATTGTTCACCCTTCCGGATGCGGTGAAAGTATATCCCGGTCATGGAGAACCGACAACTATAGGAGAGGAGAAACGTGGTAACCCGTTTTTGACCTGAAAATCATTTACGATCACCCGATCACTCTTCCTGCCCATTGACCAAATGCGCCAAAGGAGGCTAATTCTTTTTTTTCCACTCTTGCCACAAACAGCAGGAAAGCCAGTAGTAAAATACTTCCTGTCAGTATGCTAAACCATAGCGGGTTGTAGAAATACAGGATTCCACGATGAACCAGCAATATGATCGTTACCAGCGCCAGGTAAGAAACCAGTTTTTTGGTGGCATAGGGTACCGGGTAAAATTTTTGTCCGGATACATAGCTGGCCACCATCATCAGCAGGTAACAACTGAAAGTAGCAAGTGCTGCGCCGAGGTATTGGAGTTTAGGAATAAGAATGATATTGAGAATAATGGTAAGGATGGCCCCGCCAATTGTTATATATGCGCCATATAAATTCTTGCCGGTGAGTTTGTACCAGATGCTCAGATTATAATATATGCCAAGGAAAATATTACCCATCGCAAGAATGGGAACGATATACATGGCTTCGCCCCATGCTTCCGATTTCAGTGTTATGATCCATTTAAGCAGGTCGAGATAAAGACCTATCATCAGGAACATAAAGCAACAGGCGATCACGAAGAATTTCATCACGCGGGCATAGGATTTCTGGGCGCCTTCCTGCTTGCTTTGGTTAAAGAAAAAGGGCTCTGCCGCCATGCGGAAGGCCTGTATCATTATGGTGACAAGAACAGCAAGCCGGTACACATTGGCGAAAATACCCAGCTGGTGCTTTGCCTCCTCCGCAGGAAGGTCAACCACATGCTGGTATACCAGCCGGCTCAACATATCATTGATCATACCACCCAATCCAACGATGATGAGGGGGTAACTGTATTTCATTACTTCTTTCCACAGGGCGGTATCAAACTCCCATCGAACCGAACGTAATTCAGGAATCAGCAAAAGGAAAGTGGCGATACTTCCCAGCAAATTGCCGATCAGGTACCAGCCAATGCCGATATCGAGGTTGAGGATAAGTCGCAGCGGACTATCAGGATTACGCTCTACATAACCAGGCAGGAAACCAAGGAAGAAGAAGACGATGAGCAGGTTCACAATGATACCTGCCACCCTTACAAAAGCATAACGCCTTGGCCGGCTTTCCTGCCGCAGCCTGGCAAATGGCAGGGTTGCCAGAGTGTCAAAAAGGATGATACCACACATCAGGGTAATATATTCAGGATGTTCTGTAAGGCTCGCCGCTTCTGCCAGTACACCCCTGTTCAGCCATAGCGCCAGTGTGAAGATGATGCTGGTAACGAACAGTGAAACAGATAATGTGTTATATAGATGTTGCTTGTCCTTTTCCTGCGAGAATCGGAAATAAGCTGTTTCCATTCCATAGGTGAAGAGCACATTCAGGAAAGGGATGATAGCATAAACCTGGGTTATATCGGCTGTTTTTGCCGGTTGCAAAAACAGAAAGGGCAGGGCCATATTCATCAGGTAGCCGAGGAAGCGGCTAACGATGGTGGGTACGCCATACCAGAGTGTTTGACCAGCCAGTTTTTTTATCTCACTCAAAACTAATTCCGGGTTTTGGCAAAAATAGTCGGAATTATGGTCTGCGTTCCTATTTTGTACCTTTGTTCTTAAACCCCATAAATCTTTGTTTATGAAAAGAATATCTACACTGGCTGTTGTTTTGCTTATGGCCATATTCACATATGCTCAACCGGTAGCCATGGATGGTATGGCAGAATACCAGAAAAAGAAATTGCCCGCTGCAGTTATTGAATTGCCTTATGCAGCCGAGATCGTGGAGAAAGCAATTGAAGAGAATTTTGCACAGAAGGGTTTTAAAGCCACAAAGGTGAAAGATTACCAGCTTTATCGGAAGGTAACAATGGGCCCGGATAATAATCTCTATGATGTATATGTTAAGGCAGAGCGTAAAAGTCGTAAGGAGAAGGAAGCTTCCGTCGTGTATATGGTGATGGCACGCTCTAATGAGTTGCTGACATCCCGCACAGCCGACGATCGTCATGGTATTTCAGATGCAAAACAATATCTGAATGAATTCACCCCATACCTGGAAGCATATAATCTTAACCTGGAGATCATAGCCCAGGATGAGCAGATAAAGAAGATAGAAAAGAAACATGAATCCCTTCTAAAGGAGGGGGAGAATCTCCGTAAACGCAAACAGAAATTGGAAGAAGAGATCCTGGAAAATGAGAATGCAGTAAAGCAACAGAGTGATACATTAGGAAAGATGCGCGAGGTATTTGAAGCCCTGAAAGCAAGACGGGGTCAGTAATTCAGCCCTGTTATTGTGGTTCAACCAGGCTTTGGTTGTTTAGAAAAGCTTCGTCGGTCAATGTTTTTAGAAACTCCACCAACAATCCCCTTTCCACTTCGGAGAGGGGAATTTTATTTTTAAGTAATGGATCTGTGGTTACTCCATTTATTATGCCACTGTTATAATGTTCAAGTACATGACTGAGATCGCTAAATCGCCCATCATGCATATAGGGGAAACTGACAGCAATATTCCGCAGACTTGGCACCTTAAATTTTAATGAATCCGAACTGCTACCGGTAATGCGCATACGACCATGATCATTGAGATCGGGATTAACGGGCAATCCATTATTCCTGAATTGAAGATCGGTGAACAATGGTTCCTTGTGACAGCTATTGCAGTTTTGTTTAAAGATCTCATATCCCGCCGCCTCGTTCACATCAAACTGATCTTTGGATTGTTTCACCTTGTCATATTTTGATTGTGATGATACCAGCATGAGCATGTATTGAGACAAGGCCCTGGTCATCATCTCTGTGGTGATCTCCTCTTTCCCGAACACATTTCTGAAAGCAGTCTTATACGTTGGGTCGGCATTGAGTTTGGAGAGCACACCCGGAATTGTCTCAGCCATCTCATTTGCTGCTGTTATATGTGCCGGTGGTTGTTCATCAAGATTGGCTATCCCACCATCATGCTGCATCTCACGATGCCATGCCAGGTTAAATAATGGCGGTGCATTGCGAAGTGTATGCTGGTCATCGAATCCATGGCTAAGGTCATGGTCGTAAGTTCCAAAGGCAGCAATAGGCTGATGGCAACTGGCACAGGGGAAATTGCCATCCTTAGAAAGGCGGCCATCAAAGAAGAGTTTCCTCCCTAATTCAAAACCCTCCTGCGTTAAGGGGTTTGCACTGAAATTGTATTGAGGCTGCGGCCAGCCTTCCGGCAGCGGAAATTGCAGTGGTTCCGGCGATGATGGATCACCGTTATTACGGTTACAGGAAAGGTTGGTGGCTGTTATTAATACCGCTCCCAGTATGGATAATATGTAAATGGACTTTCGCATCAGTTCACACTGAGATAGCTAACGCTGAACATGTTCTTATAATTGCCGGAGATTGTCTTGTATATTTCATGTTTACGCAGGGTATCCCTATTTTCGACGAAACAAGCGGAAGTTACTTAAAAATGAGACTGGTCATACAACGTGTAAAGCAAGCCTCGGTTAGTATCGGGGGCTCGGTTAAGTCTTCAATAGACGATGGTTTGCTGGTTTTGGTTGGTATCGAAGATGCTGATGGGGAAGAGGATATAAAATGGCTCAGTTCCAAACTCGTACAGTTGAGGATTTTCGGTGACGAGGCGGGCGTGATGAACTGCTCGGTTAAAGATACCTGTGGTGAGATCCTTATCATCAGCCAGTTCACCCTTCATGCCAGCACCCGGAAAGGAAACCGCCCTTCTTATATAAAGGCCAGCAAACCGGATATTGCCATCCCGCTGTATGAAGCATTTGTGCGGCAGGTGGAAACCGACCTCGGCAAGCCCGTGAAGACCGGTAGTTTCGGCGCCGATATGCAGGTTGCCCTTGTAAATGATGGTCCGGTTACCATCCTTATTGATTCAAAGGTGAAGGAATGATACCGGCCCGGAACCTCCAAATACAAACTTAAATTATCTCTCATGCCTGATATAACAATCCGGGAATCACAGCAACTTGTCGACCAGTGGATCCGCACTGTTGGCGTGCGCTATTTCAGTGAACTCACAAACCTGGGTATCCTGATGGAGGAAGTAGGTGAGCTTTCCCGGCTCATGGTTCGGCAATACGGCGAACAATCGTTCAAGGAATCCGATAAGGGAAAGGAAATTGCCGATGAGATGGCTGATGTGCTTTGGGTATTGATCTGCCTGGCCAATCAAACCGGGGTGGACCTCAGTTCAGCCCTTGAAAAGAACCTGGAGAAGAAGAATATGCGTGACCATGACCGGCATCGGAACAATGAAAAATTAGACGGCTAATCCCGCCCCGCCTGCCCTTGCCCTTTCCCCGCCCGCCCTTATCTTTGCGGACTTATGGCAAACGATAGCAACAAATTCCAGGCGATCATCTCCCATTGTAAGGAGTACGGATTTATATTCCCTTCCAGCGAGATCTATGATGGTCTCAGCGCCGTGTACGACTATGGCCAGTATGGCAGCGAATTGAAGAAGAATATCCGCGATTATTGGTGGAAGTGGATGACCCAGCTTCATGAGAATATTGTTGGTATTGATGCGGCTATCTTCATGCATCCCACCACCTGGAAAGCAAGTGGTCACGTCGATAATTTCAGTGACCCGATGATCGATAACAAAGACAGTAAGAAACGTTATCGCGTTGACCATCTGATTGAGGCACATGCGGAAACTCTTCCTAAAGAAGAAGGGGAGGGCCTGCTGGCAAAGATGGACCAGTTTCTTGCCAAGGAAGATTTCGCCGGACTTAAATCATTCATTGAAGAGAATAAGATAAAGTGTTCTGTGAGCGGAACCTGCAACTGGACGGATGTTCGCCAGTTCAACCTGATGTTCTCAACCGAGTTTGGAGCAGTAAGTGGTGAGGGCGATGACAATATGGTATACCTGCGTCCTGAAACAGCACAGGGAATATTCGTGAACTTTCTCAATGTGCAGAAAACCGGCAGGATGAAGATCCCCTTTGGTATAGCCCAGGTAGGAAAGGCCTTCCGCAATGAGATCGTGGCCCGGCAGTTCATCTTCCGCATGCGGGAATTTGAGCAGATGGAGATGCAGTTCTTCATTCGTCCCGGCACACAAAAGCAGTGGTATGAATATTGGAAGGAAGAGCGTATGAAATGGCACCTGAGCCTGGGAATCCCGGCCAGCCGCTATCGTTTTCATGACCATGTTAAGCTGGCGCACTATGCCGATGCGGCCTGTGATATTGAATATGATTTCCCGATTGGATTCAAGGAAGTGGAAGGAATTCACTCCCGCACCGATTTTGACCTCAGGAACCACCAGGAATACAGCAAAAAGAAAATGCAGTATTTCGATAACGAAATGGATGAGGCAGGAAAACCATATGGCAACTATATTCCGTATGTAATTGAAACATCCATTGGACTGGACCGCACGGTGATGATGATTTTGAGTGAAGCCTATGAAGAGCAGGACCTGAGCAGCCCTGAAAAGCAGGATAGCAGGGTTGTGTTAAAGTTTCCGCCAAAACTGAGTCCGGTGAAGCTGGCCATCCTGCCACTTATGAAAAAAGATGGCCTTCCCGAGATCGCCAGGCAACTAATGGACGAGTGTAAAGCGTCTTTCAGGTGCTTCTATGAGGAAAAAGACACTATTGGTAAGCGTTACAGGAGGCAGGATGCCATCGGCACACCTTTCTGTGTAACCATCGACCACCAGTCAAAAGAAGATGGTACTGTAACTATCCGTCACCGCGACAGTATGTTACAGGAAAGAATTTCTATAAGGGATGTAAAAGAATTGGTAGAAAAAGCTATTCAATAATTATAGTAATTATATATTTGTTTACACCCTGAACAACCCGTTCCCCATGGAACGGGTATATATATAAACGCATGCATATTACGCTACACCCTGGATTGATTGTTTTGGCCATGGCAGGATCATTTATCCTCGGATTAATGATCAGGATGGTACAGGTTAATATCCTCAGGAAACAGGTTCTGGAGCTTGAAAAAGAAAAGATGGATGATCATGCCGAGATCCTCCAGCTCCAGAAGCAGCTGGCCGATCTGCAAAACAAACCTTCCAACCCATCCGTCTCAACTCCCGTGGTACCTATTATGGATAAAGACTCGGGTCAGCCTGATGCAGGCAAGAACTACCGCGCCTCCCACTAAAATTACCCGTTTCGGGGCAGCCTGTGCAATATTCTTTTGAATGGTTCGTTTACCATTCAAACCAATTTCTATGATGTCTGCCAACATCAATATCGCCGTACTGCTTTGGGTCACAGCAGCCTTTGCATTCGGGACCCTGATAGGCTTTTCATTCCGGAGCCGACAGATTTCAAAATCTAAGAGACGTATTCTTGAACTGGAAACCGAGATGGTTGACAACCATGCCGAGATCCTCCGGTTGCATAAATACCAGGCCGAAAAGAAAGCCAGTTCAGGTAAAGTGCCTGTAATCAGCATGCCGGTAGGAGAAGCATCTGCCAGCCCTAAAGCCAAAGCCAAAGCATAAACTTAGCCGTAGAGTTCTAAGTGGATGTCTTTTTTATCGTAACCAAACGCAAGGATGCGCCTTTTGGCCTCATCGATCATATTTTTCCAGCCACACAAATAAAACTTTGCCGGGTGCAGATGCATGCCGGCTTCCTGTTTCCTGGCATTGATGATCTCTTCATAAATAGCATGCACATAACCTGTGCGAACCAAATGTTCCCCAGGTGTTTCCCTCGAAAAGGTTGGCAGGTATCTGAACGAACTCACTTTCTCCTCCAACTCCCTCAACTCATCTCCATATAAAAGGTCTTCGATTTTCCGACACCCAAACAGCAGGTATATATTGTTGTGAGCGATATTATTGATCAGGATATGATGCACCATTGACCTGAATGGAGCAATGCCTGTACCTGTGCATATAAAAAACAGATCCCTGTCTATTGTTTCCGGTAAAACGAAAACACCCTGAGGCCCCCTGAGGCTTAACGCTGATCCTACCTTTACTTCCTTAAAAAGATATTCAGTGCCCAGGCCGCCTTCCAATTGAACGATGATCAGTTCTATCACATTGGTACCATCGGGCCAGGAGGCAATGGAATAACTTCGCCACCGTTTATTGCGCTGCTCATGAATAGGAAGATCAAGTGTCACAAATTGTCCGGGCTTAAAATCAAAACGCGCTGTTTCCTGTATCTCAATCCAAAACCGCCTTGTACTGGGGGTCTCATCTTCAATGCGTATTACTTTGCCTGTTTGCCATGCTGGAACCATTTCAGGGTTTTAAAGGTGAATTTATTGCTTCACAAACTTCCGCACAAACTGCTGCTTGTAATCGCCGCTGCTGATGCTTAGCACGTATGCGCCTTTTGCAAACCTGCTTACATCAATGGTTCCATTCTGGTAGCCCGTCTCATTGCGGTAAACAAGCTGACCATTCAGGTTATGCACCATTATAACCAGCCTTCTTACTTCAAACATATTGCCGATGCGGAATTGAAGGCTGTTGGTGGCGATACCCGGCCATGAATACTGGATGAAATTCTTATCATTCCGCACCGGATCATCAACACCCGTATTGGCATTGGGAAGGAAATTGGCAGTTGGTATCTGCGTATAGTACATACCGTTACCATGGGTGCCCAGCAGGAGGGTATTGTCCTGTGGACGGTAAGCCAGTGAATTCACCACTGCATAATTGAGGGTGGCACCGCCTTCGCGCTTCCAGTTAATGGGTTTGTTGGCATCAAGAGTATCCTTCACCCCAAATGAACTGTAAAGTCCAACCGAAGTTCCTACATAATAATCTGAATAGGCTTTGCCCGCAGCATCTTTCCTGGCAACAATGGCACAACTGCGTATAGAGGGCAGCGTTAGGTTCCCTTCAATTAATTTCCAGGTAGGTGTGGCGCTCTTGGCATTATTGGTCCACCATATATTAAAGGCTGTTTGCTCTCCTCCCGAAGTGGTGACCGTGTAATTGGAATACACCACCATGATCTCATCATCATTATTGGGGTTCACCGCTATATCTGATACATTCAGAAAGGTATTCTGGTCGGCGATCCATGTCTTGATCTGTGGTGGCGTAATATCAACAGGAGTGGCTGTAGCAGCGGCATTGCGCGGATCATTCAGCCTGAATACATTGCCCTTGGTTGTACCGAAATACATGGCATGGGTAGAAATATAAGGCCCCCTGCTCAGTTCAATGGAACGAATACTGATATCATCTCCTGATGGATTGGAAGGATTAACCTGGCTTGCTATGCCGGTAAGCTCCGTCCAGCCCGTTGTTGAAGTTGCCGTTTGCGCATTCGTTGTCCTGAATACCCTATTGAAATTCACATAATAGAGATCAGTTGGATTGTCATTATCAATTCCGAAATAAGTAACGAAATCGCCAAAACCTCCTGCTTCATTATCTGTGAGGCCGGTTGGTGTTATCTCTATGGCATCATTCGGAACAGACCTTACCAATGTTCCCAACTGCGAGGTCACATAAAAAGTGAAATCACTTCCTGAATTCAGTTTGGCGATAGCCGTTGAGCCGCCATCTCCAAAACTCAGGCGTATATGTTCATTGTCATCATTCACCCTTATGAAGCAACTGTTATCCTGCATACCACCAATAAAATTGAACTGTGTAGTGTTATGCTGGAGATTGGCGTGGTAGTACTGTGTAGTCTGATAATTATTTATGGTGTTCCAGGCAACCGGTTCGGTTGTACTATTTGTCGCCATTATATTATCGGTGAGGTGCAATCCGCCATCAGTAGCACAAAGTGCCCGGTTTGCATTGGTGGGATCAAAAACCAGGTTATGGATATCAGGGTGATTCTCAGGGTATATCTCGATGGATGCACTGGAGGCTCCAGTTCCCCAGTATTGGTAACCCCCGATCCAGCTGGTTGCCGTGGTACTGGTAAACCCATTGGTAGATCGGTAAAGATTGGTTCCTCCAACAAATACAACATTTGGATTGTCGGGCTTCACCGCCACCAGCATATTATATCCTCCCTGTAATGCGATGGGGTCAATGCCATCCTGCTGCAGGTTAAAGTCGGGCATATTGGCTGAAAGATTAGCCACTGTATTGGCGCCAAAATCAAATTTAAAGAGATCGGCTTCGGGCTTGGCACTACTGCCTTCTCCCAAAAGTCCGTTCTCATAAAAAGCATAGAGAATATTATTATTTGAAGGTGCCAATGCAAGGATTATCCTCTTGGATACATCAGAGAGAGCGCCACCAGCCCCATAGGAGTTTCCTCTCCAGCCGGTGATTGAATCGGTGCCTATGGTTTGTCCTCCTGCAAAGCGGCTCCAGCTTCCTGAATTACCCGTGGGGGAGGTCCATACACCTCGCCTGTCCTGGTCGGGTAATCCGCCATTAACGGAAAGGTATAACCGCCCGGTGTTGGTGCAAACAATATCCATCTGGCCATTATCTGCTGCTGAAGGCTGGCTGCCAATAAAGACGGTGCTGAAAGAGGCACCCTCATCGGTACTCCTGATCAGTCGCCTGTGCGCTGCAATATATACATGCCCATTAGTTGGGTTCACAATGATCTCATGAACTATATCATAAGCATCATCAAATCGCTCGAGGTCGCCGTTGAATGTACTGCTCACACGGCTCCAGGTAAGTCCATTGTCCACTGATTTCAACAGGCCATAACCCAGGTAAAATGCGCCAATGGCAGAAGCGGAGTTACCATAGGGTTCACCGCCGCCGGCATACCAGATATTTTCTTTCCCCGGCCTGGGATCCTGGGCAAGAGCAGTAACATTATGAATATTATTCAGCGGTGTAACCAGGTTCCAGGTAGAGCCACCATCTGCAGAACGAAATATACCACCACTCACCGCTCCGGCAATGATCACGCGATTGCTGCCCGTTCCAAATCTTTTATCGAAAACCACCGCGCGGGTTCTTCCACCAATATTATTGGGTCCCGCCGCCGTATAACTATTATCCACAAAAGGTGACAGAAAGAGATTACCCCCCCGCTCACGCAAAGGGATCCTGTATGCCTGCTGCAATTCACGGTCATGAATGCCTTTGGGGATTTTACCCGTTGCACCATCACGGATCATTTCATATTCATAGCGAACACGCTGGTCGTGAAACATGGCCTTCACTTCTTTCGACTTTTTTTTCTTTTTACCAGCATTCACTTCCAGCGCAACAGAAGAAGATTGTGGAGCTTTATAGAGGAAATAACCAGCAAGGGCCAGACAAATCAGGGTAACAGGCAGTATCACCGAAGTTTTATTCATACGGGGCATATATTGTATAGAAACGAATGAGACGGGATACTGGTTGTCACAAATTAATAATTATTGCGTTAACCCGATTATCTTAAATCAGAATACAACAATCAGCAATTCCAGTATCTTTGCGCCTCTGATGAACCTCGAACATTTACTGGAGCAATATCTCAAAGATACCCGCCTTTTTCAACTGGCGGACAAGCTCACATTGTCACAACCCCAGCATATTGTCCTTAAAAATCTTGCTGGCAGCTCCCCGGAGTTTTTAGTTACCGCAATTTTTAAACACCCGGTGAGCGCAAGCCTCAACCATGTTATCGTATTGAGCGATGCAGAAGAAGCAGCCTATTTCCATAATACCCTGGAGAACCTCTCGGGCGCGCTCGACCTCTTCTATTTCCCATCCTCTTTCCGAAACAAGAAGAACTACCGACTGCTCAACAGCAGCCACGTGATGCTTCGTACCGAAACCCTTACCCGGCTTAGCGGTGGCGGTAATAAAAAATTACTGGTCACCTATCCCGAAGCCCTATTCGAAAGGATGGTACCGCCCGAAACCCTCAGTGGTAATATCATCCGGATAAAGGTCAACGATGTACTCGACACCGTTAAACTATACGAACAATTAACCGATGCCGGATTTACCCGCACCGATTTTGTTTATGAACCCGGACAGTTCGCCGTGCGCGGTGGTATCGTGGATATCTACTCCTTCGGCAACGAAAAGCCCTACCGTATTGAACTCTTTGGCAATGATGTGGATTCTATCCGCCTCTTTGACCCCGAAACACAGCTCAGTGAAAGAAAGCTGCTGCAGGTCAATATCATTCCCAACCTCCAGACCGAAATGCCGGAAAACGCAACGGTATCTCTCTTTGACTTCCTTCCTCCCAATACCGTTGTATGGATGAACGACTGGCAGTTCGTAAAAGAGCGTATCGAACAGCAGGAAGAAGACCTGCATCTTTTCCTGGAACGCAATGAGGGCGTGGTTCACAAAGAAGAAGAAGAGGAAGATAAGCTCGTAAAAAAATCTGTGAGCGCTACTGAATTTATCAGCGCCGCCGACCTCGAAGGCCAGCTAAAGCAGCACCATATCGTTGAACTGGAAGGTCATCATAGTTTCCCCGGGGCAGTGAGTCACGAGATCAGTTTTCATACAAAGCCACAGCCATCTTTCAACCGACAGTTTGAACTGCTGATCAAAGATTTCCAGCAGTGGGAGAAGAAGGGTTTCAGCCTATTCCTGTTCGCTGAAAATCCCAAGCAACTGGAAAGATTGCACAGCGTTTTTGAAGACCTGAAAGCCGAAATACATTTTACGCCTATCCCACTTGCCATCCATGGTGGATTCATTGATGAAGATCTTAAACTGGTTTGCTATACCGACCACCAGATCTTCCAGCGTTATCATAAATACAAGGTCAAGCAGGCTTACAATAAAAACAAGGCGCTCACACTCCGCACCCTGCGTGAGTTACAGCCCGGTGATTTTGTTTCACATATCGACCATGGGGTTGGTGTTTACAGTGGTCTGCAGAAACTTGATGTAAATGGTAAACTGCAGGAAGCCGTCCGAATTATTTATAAGGATAGCGATATCCTCTATGTGAATATCAACTCGCTGCACAAGATCAGCAAGTACACCGGCAAGGAAGGCACGGTACCCAAAGTGAATAAACTGGGTAGTGATGCATGGGCTAAGCTGAAAGAAAAAACCAAGACAAGGGTTAAAGAGATCGCCTTCGATCTTATTAAGTTATATGCGCAACGCAAGGCACAGACCGGCTTTCAGCATGCACCCGATACCTATCTGCAAACCGAATTGGAGGCATCCTTTATTTATGAGGATACGCCCGACCAGAGTAAGGCAGCAGCAGATGTAAAGAAAGATATGGAATCACCATCGCCCATGGACCGCCTGGTTTGTGGTGATGTGGGATTCGGTAAAACAGAGATAGCCATCAGGGCTGCCTTCAAATCAGTGGTGGATGGCAAACAGGCCGCCGTGCTGGTTCCTACAACCATCCTCGCCTTCCAGCACTACAAGACATTCTCCGACCGCTTGAAAGATTTCCCGGTAACGGTTGATTATATCAATCGCTTCAAAAGCAGCAAGGAGAAAAAAGAGACCATGAAGAAACTGGAGGAGGGAAAGATAGATATCATCATTGGTACCCATGGATTGCTGGGTAAGGAAGTGAAGTTTAAAGACCTCGGCATACTGATCATTGATGAAGAACAGAAGTTCGGTGTGGCGCATAAGGAGAAGATCAAAACACTGAGAACACATGTGGATTGTCTCACCCTAACTGCAACGCCTATCCCAAGAACACTTCAGTTCAGTTTGATGGGCGCGCGTGATCTCAGCATCATCAATACACCACCGCCAAACCGCCAGCCCATACAAACGGAAGTGCAGGTGTACAATGAAGATTTTATCCGGGATGCAATCTATTATGAAACGGAAAGGGGAGGACAGGTGTTCTTCATTCATAACCGGATCGCCGGACTGGCAGAGATGGCTTCCATCATCCAGAGTCATTGCCCGGATTTGAGTATTGGCTATGCACATGGACAAATGGAAGGGCATATTCTTGAAGAGCGCATCATGGATTTCATCGACAAAAAATATGATGTGCTTGTTTGTACCAATATTGTTGAGAGTGGTGTTGACATCGCCAATGTGAATACCATCATCGTTAATAATGCACACCAGTTCGGACTCAGTGATCTGCACCAGTTAAGAGGAAGAGTGGGAAGGAGTAACAAGAAAGCATTCTGTTACCTGCTGGCGCCACCCTTGAGCGTGCTGCCCTCCGATTCAAAGAAGAGATTACAAACCCTGGAGCAGCATAGTGAGCTGGGTAGCGGGTTCCAGATCGCGATGCGTGATCTTGATATACGTGGTGCTGGTAATATGCTGGGTGGTGAACAGAGTGGATTCATGGCAGAGATCGGCTTTGAAATGTACCAGAAAATATTGGATGAAGCCATCCGTGAACTGAAACGAACATCGTTCCGCGATCTGTTTAAAGAAGAGATAGCGAAGCAGGAAGATTATGTGCAGGACTGTACGATCGATACAGATCTTGAGATCATGATACCCGATGATTATGTGGAAAGTATCACAGAAAGATTATCATTATATACAAGGCTCGATAACTGTGAATCAGAAAAAGAGCTGCTCGATTTTCATACTGAAATGGCCGACAGGTTTGGTCCAATCCCGCCACAGGTGGAAGATCTTTTTGATACAGTAAGGGTTCGCCGGCTGGCAGTGGATCTTGGATTTGAGAAACTATTGTTGCGGGATAATATCCTGAAATGCTTCTTCGTCAACAAGCATGATTCCCCTTATTTCGAATCGGCATTATTCCATGATATTTTATCTTACCTGCAAACAAATACCAATAAGGCGCGATTGAAACAGACAGGTAAAAACTTCCTGCTGGTGGTGGATGAAATGAAGGGAATGAAAGTGATCCTTGAATTCCTGCAGCGCATGCATAAGCATGTTCTTAAGGAAAAGGAAGAGGTTAGCGAAGTTTCTTCTCCATCACATAATGCGGAATAGTTACTTCGGTGAATTCATCACCTATCACCTGGTAACCGAGGTGTTCATAGAAACCGATAGCGGTTTTACGTGCGTGCATGGTCACTTTTTTAAAGCCCCTGTCGCGCGCAATATTTTCAGCGAAGTTCATCATGGTTCGGCCAATGCCTTTACCCTGCAGATTATTCAATACGGCCATCTGCCTTAAGCGCGCAACACCCGGCGCCTCCTTGATGAGCATACAGCAGGCCAGCATTTTTTCTTCCTCAAAGGCACCGATCAGGATCTCGTTCTTTTCCTTCTCCAACTCTTCGGGAGTAAAGCCAAGGCCAAGGGGTTTACGCAAAATATCGAGGCGTAACTGTACCATTTGCTTGTATTCCGGGGAGCCGTGATCAATAATTTTCAGTGCCATTCGCCTAGTATTTGGTTGTTCAGGATGCCTAAATTACAAAAATCAGGCTGACAGCGAACGCTTTCCGAATGTTTTACTTACAATTGTTAGCAGAACTGCCGGATATAGCTATATTCGGCTCAGGAATTAAAAAAAGCAGCAAAAATTGTTATTTACCCAAAAAGTATATTTTTGCAGCCGTAACTAAACTTTACTACAATGTCAGACATCGCAACAAGAGTTAAAAAGATCATTGTTGACAAATTAGGAGTAGACGAAGCTGAAGTAACCAACGAGGCTTCATTCACCAATGACCTGGGAGCTGACTCTCTGGATACAGTGGAACTGATCATGGAATTTGAAAAAGAATTCAATATCTCTATCCCGGATGAGCAGGCTGAGACCATTACCACTGTTGGACAGGCTGTTTCTTATTTAGAAGAGCACGCTAAGTAAACGGAACCCCCGTTACAGGCATATTTTTCAATCCGCCTTTCGAAAGCAATTTTGCCTAAGAAGGCGGATTTATCACGTTTAAAATCCGGCAATCTACATGGAACTTAAAAGAGTTGTAGTAACAGGTATGGGCGCACTTACCCCTGTGGGCAATACCGTCGAAGAATATTGGAACGGACTTATTAATGGTGTGTCCGGTGCAGTACCGGTTACCTTATTTGATGCTGCCAAATTCAAGACGCGTTTCGCCTGCGAGGTTAAAGATTTCGACCCTACCCGCTATCTCGATAAAAAAGACTCCCGAAAGATCGACCGCTTTGCACAGTTCGCCCTTGTAGTATCTGATGAAGCAATGGCGGATGCCGGACTCAATGCCGACAATATCAACCCCGATCGTGTTGGCGTTGTTTGGGGAAGCGGTATCGGTGGATTGATCACCTTCCAGAATGAGGTGATGGAATTTGCCAAGGGCGATGGAACACCTCGTTTCAGTCCCTTCTTCATTCCCAAAATGATCCTTGATATTGCGGCGGGACATATCTCCATGCGCCACAATCTCCGCGGTCCCAATTTCGCAGTGGTAAGCGCCTGCGCCAGCTCTACCAATGCCATCATTGAAGCCGCTAATCTCATCAAACTCGGTAAGGCCGATATCATTGTGAGCGGTGGATCAGAAGCCGTTATCAGCGAAGCCGGCCTGGGCGGATTCAACGCTATGAAGGCCATGAGCGAGCGCAATGACGAACCGGCTACTGCCAGTCGCCCTTACGACAAAGACCGCGATGGTTTTGTAATGGGAGAAGCTGGTGGTGCCCTCATCCTCGAATCACTCGACCATGCCCTTGCACGTGGAGCAAGAATCATCTGCGAGATCGCCGGTGGTGGCGCTACTGCCGATGCACATCATATTACCGCGCCGCATCCTGAGGGACTGGGTGCACGCAATGTAATGCTGGCGGCACTTGAAGATGCGGGTATGCAGCCATCCGATATCGATTATATCAATACCCATGGAACCTCCACCCCGCTGGGTGATGTTGCCGAAGTGAAAGCTATCCTCGATGTATTTGGAGAGCATGCCTATAACCTCAACATTTCTGCAACCAAATCCATGACCGGTCACTGCCTGGGAGCTGCCGGCGTCATAGAAGCAATCGCAGCCATCAAGGCGGTGGTGCATGATATGGTTCCGCCTACCATCAACCACTTTACAGATGACCCTGAACTGGATCCACGTCTCAACTTCACCTTTAACAAGTCGCAACAAAGAACCGTGAGGGCTGCACTCAGCAATACCTTCGGCTTCGGTGGACATAATGCCTGTGTTATCGTGAAGAAATTTCAGGGATGATGTCAGATTTTGCGGCCAATCCCTTAACTTGACCAAGGTATAATCAACCAATCATCCTGTGGGTCTATTTGACAGTATTCTAAAAGGTTCCCCTGAAACCGTCGCATTCAAAAAGCAATTGAAGAATGTGCTGGGCTTTTCGCCCGGTAATACGGAGCTTTATAAAACAGCGCTCACCCACCGCTCTGTAAAAGATGGCGCTGCCGATAATAATGAGCGACTGGAATACCTGGGGGATGCCATCCTGAGTGGCATCGTCGCCGATTTCCTCTTTAAAAAATATCCCTACCGCGAGGAGGGCTTCCTCACCGAGATGCGCTCCAAAATGGTGAACCGCGTTACCCTCAATGATGTGGCCATCAAAATGGGTCTCAAGAAGATCGTTTACTTTAATAAGTTCGATAACTCGCTGAAGGTGAGCCAGATTTTCGGTAATACCCTGGAGGCCGTGGTGGGAGCCGTGTACCTCGATAAGGGCTTCAAGAAAACCCGCACCTGGGTGCTGGAAAGGATCATCCTGCCTTATATGTTCATGGACGACCTCGAACTGCTGGAGATCAACCACAAGAACAAGCTCTATGGCTGGGCCAATAAAAACGGTAAGAACCTCGAGTTCGAAACCCTCGAAGAGAAATTTGAAGGGGGAAGAAGACTCTTCACGGTTGGCGCCGTGGTGGATGGCGAGCTGATTGCCCAGGGTAAGGCCTATAATAAAAAAGACGCCAGCCAGGTAGCCGCGCAGGTTGCGGTGGATAAACTCGGGCTAGGGAAGATAGAGGGAGAGTTATAATTTCCTCTCTTCACAAAGCTCGATCAGCACGCCATTGGTACCCTTCGGGTGCAGGAAGCAAACCCGCTTATTATCAGCCCCCGGTTTGGGGATCGTATTCAAAAGCTCAAATCCTTCTGCCTGCAATCTTTTCATTTCCGCTTCAATATCGGCAACATCAAACGCGATATGGTGGATACCCTCCCCCTTCCGCTCAATATATTTGGCTATAATACCCTCCGGATCAGTGCTTTCCAGCAATTCCACCTTGTTTTCCCCCGTCGCGAAGAAAGCCGTCCGCACCTTCTCCGATTCAACGATCTCCGTTTTGTAGCAGGCGCTGTTCAGCAATTTCTCAAACAGCGGAATAGAATCCGCCAGGCTCTTCACCGCTATGCCGATATGTTCGATTTTAAGCATCCCCAAAGCTAGCGATTTTAGGTGTCTGACACATGTTAAGGGGATGTTCGAACATGTATTCGAACATCCCACCCAGCCCAGCAACTAAAGGCTCCACTCATGTTTACGATTTCCGGAATTATGAAGAGGGCCCATTTTCTGCCGCTGGTTAATCTCAACCAATTGGGCTAATTTTGCGTTTTAGTTAAATAGCAATTTTTAGTATGTTGAAACTTCCCATCTATCTTGATAATAATGCCACAACTCCTTGTGATCCACGGGTGGTAGAGGCCATGCTCCCTTATTTCACCGAGCATTTCGGAAATGCTGCCAGCAGAAATCACCCTTTCGGATGGGCAGCAGAAGAAGCGGTTGACTATGCCCGCGAGCAGGTAGCCAAACTCATCGGTTCTGATCCCAAGGAGATCATCTTCACCTCCGGCGCCACAGAAGGCGATAACCTGGCAATCAAGGGAGTTTTTGACATGTACGCCAGCAAAGGCAACCATATCATCACCTGTGTAACCGAGCATAAGGCGGTACTGGATACCTGTAAGCATATCGAGAAAATGGGAGGTGAGGTTACCTACCTCCCCGTGAACGGCGAAGGACTTATTGACCTTGCCGAGCTGGAAGCAGCCATCAAGCCCAATACCATCCTGATCGCCATCATGTATGCCAATAATGAAACCGGCACCATCATGCCGGTGAGAGAGATCAGCGCTATTGCCCGCAAGCACGGGGTGCTGTTTTTTACCGATGCCACACAGGCGGTTGGTAAGGTTCCCGTGAATGTTTTGCAGGATGGCATCGACCTCTGCACCTTCACCGCGCACAAGATGTATGGTCCAAAAGGCGTGGGCGCTCTTTATGTTCGCCGCAAGAACCCCCGGGTGAAAGTAACCGCCCAGATGGATGGTGGTGGTCATGAGCGCGGCATGCGTTCCGGCACCCTCAACGTTACGGGCATCGTGGGTTTCGGTAAGGCCTGTGAACTCGCAATGAACGAAATGGAAGCAGAAGCTGTTCGTCTCAGCGCCCTTCGCGATAAACTCGAAACCGCCCTTCTCCAGCTGGAAGAAGCCTATGTGAACGGCAGCAAAGAACACCGTCTGCCGCATGTAGCCAATATCTCTTTCAAATACGTGGAAGGGGAGGGTCTCATGATGGGCTTTAACAAGAATATTGCACTTTCCTCGGGCAGTGCCTGCACTTCAGCATCCCTGGAACCGTCTTATGTGCTGAAGGCACTCGGACTGGGTGATGACCTGGCACATTCTTCGCTTCGTTTTGGATTGGGACGTTTCACCACAGAAGAGCAGATCGATTATACTATCAAGCATGTTTCGGAGACAGTATTAAAGCTCCGCGAAATGAGTCCGCTGTGGGAGATGTTTAAGGACGGGGTGGATATGGATAGTATAGAGTGGGCCCATCACTGAGGTAAGAATTAAGAGGTAAGAGGTAAGAATTGAAGTAAAAATTTAAATAACAATTGATATATGGCATATTCAGAGAAACTCATTGATCATTACCAGAATCCCAAGAACGTGGGAACACTAGATAAATCAAAGAAGACCGTGGGAACTGGTCTTGTTGGCGCACCGGAATGCGGTGATGTGATGCGTCTTCAGATAGAGGTGGATGATGCAACGGGAATGATCACTGATGCGAAGTTCAAAACTTTCGGATGCGGATCTGCTATCGCTTCTTCATCACTGGCAACAGAATGGCTGAAGGGCAAATCGGTAGACGACGCGCTCAAGATCGATAATATGGCGATCGTGGAAGAACTGGCGCTCCCCCCGGTAAAGATCCATTGCTCTGTGCTGGCAGAAGATGCCATCAAGGCCGCCATCAATGATTACCGTAAGAAGAATGGTTTAGAGGAGATTGTTTTTGAAGAGAAAGGTGTTCATTAACACCAATAAAAACTGATTGAAAATGATTTATGTAAGCGATAAAGCCCGGGAAAAAGTTGCAAAGCTTTTGCAGGAAGCCCGTGTGGGCGACGAGGCAGAGTACTTCCTCCGTGTGAGTGTGGTAGGGGGCGGATGCTCAGGACTGAGCTACAAGCTCGACTTCGACAATGAGCCCAAGCCCATGGACCAGGTATTCGAGGACAATGGGATCAAGGTTGTTACCGATCTCAAGAGTTTCCTCTACCTGGTGAATACAACCCTCGATTTTTCCGATGGATTGAATGGTAAAGGATTCTACTTCAGCAATCCCAATGCGAGCCGCTCCTGCGCCTGCGGTGAAAGCTTTGCTGTGTAATCCGGCGGGAAAGGTGTCTGACATATGTTCACAACATGTTCGAACAAACGTTCGAACGCTCCACGTACATCTGTCAGACACCTAAACTCCCATCTTTCTCTCCCGCCTCGTGGCGGGATTTGTTTTTCCGTTATTTTTGAAGCTATGTGGTCTATTTGTAAAAAAGAATTCCGGCAGTTTTTTGCCAGCTTAACCGGACTGGTAGCAATCGTCGCCTTCCTGCTGCTGAATGGTCTCTTCCTTTTCGTGTTCCCCGATTCCAGCATCCTCGACTACGGCTATGCCACCCTCGAAAAATTCTTTGACCTCGCGCCATGGATCCTGATGTTCCTCGTACCCGCCATAACCATGCGCAGCTGGTCAGATGAATTCAAAGGCGGCACCTTCGAGATCCTGCAGACCAAACCACTCAGCGCCTCCCAACTGGTTACTGGTAAATACCTCGGCGCCCTCGCCATCGTTTTTATAGCCCTTCTGCCAACCATCATCTACGCCATCAGTGTGCAGGCACTCAGTGCCGACAAAGGCATCGACATGGGCGGCACCATCGGCTCCTATATCGGGCTCTTCCTGCTGGCGGCGGTATTCACGGCCATCGGAACCTGGTGCAGCAGTCTCACCCCCAACAGCGTGGTGGCCTTCCTGCTGAGTGCATTCATGTGCTTCCTCCTCTATATCGGATTCAGCGCCATCAGCAAATTACCAGCCTTCCAGGGCAGCCTCGATTATGCACTCGAGATGCTCGGCATCGATTTTCATTACCGCAGCATCAGTCGCGGTGTACTCGATAGCCGCAACCTCGTTTATTTCGGAAGCATCATCGCTTTCTTTTTACTGATCACCAACAGGAAAATCGCCATTCGATAACATTACCCATGAAGAAACTATCGCAATCAAAATTTTACTGGATATTCCTGTTGCTGCTGCTCGTGCTCGTCAATATCATCGCGGGCCTCTGGCCGGTAAGGATAGACCTCACATCAGAAGGGCGATACACACTGTCCAAGCCCACGCGCAAACTCCTCACCACCCTTGAAGAGCCCGTTAACATCGACGTTCTCCTCAGTGGTGAAATGCCCGCAGGCTTCAAGAAACTTTCCGCCAGCACCAACGACCTGCTTCAGGAATTCAAAGCCGCGGGTGGCCGCAATATCCGTTTCCGTTTCGTGAAACCAGGAGAGGGACTCAATGATGAACAGAAAAACCTGCTCTATGATTCACTGAGTAAAATGGGATTGAACCCAACTAACATCAAGGCGCAAACGAAAGAAGGGGAGGGACAGGAAGAGCGGCTCGTACTACCCGGTGCCGTTATCACCCATAAAGGCAGAAGTACAGCGATCGATCTGTTGCAGGGAGTGGGATCAGACCCATCGGGCGACCCGCTCGGTACCCTTAACCGCGCCGATGCATTGATGGAATATAAATTCGCCAATGCCATCCGACAACTCAAACAGGATACTGTTCCGCTCATCGGATATCTCGTTGGTAACGGCCAGCCCGAATCATACCAGGTATATGATTTGATAGAAAATATCCTCAAGAAAAATTATGCCTTCCGCATCCTGCCTGTCGACAGCGTACCCATCATCCCGCCTGTATTCCAGGCCCTGATAATCGCCAAGCCAACAACAGCCTTCAGCGACGAGCAGAAACTAAAAATAGACCAGTACGTGATGCAGGGTGGTAAGCTGCTCTGGATGATCGATAACCTCTATGCAGAAATGGATAGTCTGCAGCGGGTGCAGAATGAATTCATCGCCTTCGACCGCGGCCTTCAACTGGAAGACCAGCTCTTCCGTTATGGCGTGCGCATCAACCAGGACCTGCTGCAGGACCTTAACGCCGATAAGATCCCATCCGTAATAGGTTCGGTTGGCGGTAAGCCACAGATACAGTTATTGCCATGGCCCTATTTTCCGCTGCTGAGTAATTATAGCGGTCACCCGATCGCCCGCAACATGGATTATGTACTATCACAGTTCCCGAATTCAATAGACACGGTGGAAGCCAAAGGCATCCGCAAAACCATACTGCTGGCCAGTTCCATCGATACCCGCCTGCTTGCAACGCCCGCCAAAGTAAGCTGGCAGAGCATCGAAACTGAGAACGATCTCAAGACCTTTAACATGGGAAACCAACCCGTGGCGGTATTGCTGGAAGGGAGTTTCAGCTCGCTCTATTCCAACCGCGTGGGCGCAGCAGAGCGGCAGGCATTTGAAGCGGCGGGACAACCAATCCGCGCCTCTTCCCCCGAAAATAAAATGATCGTTATTTCCGATGGAGATATCGCCCTCAATGCCGTTACACAAAATGAAGGTCCACTGCCCATGGGCATGAACGCATATACAAAACAACAATATGCGAACCGTGACTTCATCCAGAATTGTATAGAGTATCTTGTGGACGAATCGGGCATACTGGAAACAAGGAGTAAGGATTTTACCCTCCGACTCCTGGATCAAAAGAAACTGGAAGCCGGCAAAACAAAATGGCAACTCATCAATATCATCGTTCCGGTGGTATTAATATTGCTGTTCGGGATAGGGTTCCAGTGGCTGCGCAAAAAACAGTTCCAGCATAAATAGAATATCCGATAAGAGAATAGAAACCGATAAGAATGACACCTGAACAAATTAGTTACATTGTATTTGGCGTGGTAGTGTTGATAGCCCTTGTTTTTGACCTGGGACTGATGAGTAAATCCACCACCGAGATCACGATGAAAAAAGCGCTCTACCAGACCATCTTCTGGGTATCGCTGGCGCTTGGATTTTTTGTATTTCTCTGGTTTGAGGACGGCAAGACCATTGCACTTGAATACGTTAGTGCCTACCTGATGGAATGGTCGCTCAGTATCGATAATATCTTCGTGTTCATTCTCATCTTCGGATTCTTTGGCGTGAAGCAACAATATGTGCCAAGGGTATTGCTGATCGGTATCATCCTGGCAATCGTATTCAGGATCATCTTCATTTCCGTTGGTATCGTGCTGATAGAACGCTTCCACTGGCTGCTCTATGTATTTGGCGCGCTGCTATTATACACGGGTATCAAGATGTTCACGGCAAAGCAGGATGAAGACTCCGATATGTCTGATAATACCGTTTACAAGTTCCTGCAACGCGTGCTGCCACTTGTAGCGCATGATGGTGGGGGTAAGTATTCCATCGTGCAGGATGGCAAACGCTATTATACCAGCATGTTTGTAGTGGTGATCATGCTGGCCACCACCGATATCATCTTCGCACTCGATTCCATCCCCGCCGTATTTGCAATTTCGCAGAACAGGCTGGTGGTGTATACCTCTAATATTTTCGCGGTACTTGGACTAAGATCACTTTTCTTCCTCCTAAAAGGAGCCGTGAACAAATTCGCTTACCTGCAGCAGGGAATTGCCGTAGTGCTTGTATTCATCGGACTTAAAATGCTGGCCGAGATCTTCCATATCAAGGTGCCGGTATATATTTCCTTACTGGTGATCGTGCTTTGTATCGGCACTTCAATCGTTTACTCCATGAGTGTGGCCAATAAGGCACTTGAGAATGAGTTAGCCGATAACAAGAAGGAATAACGCTACCGTGCAGTATACCATCCCTGATATCGCTGCTATAATTGGTGCCCGCTGGCAGCAGCAGGCAGAGAGCGCTACCATTTCACATTTGCTGATCGATAGTCGCAAGTTGCTGTTCCCACAGAGCACTGCTTTTTTTGCCCTGAAAACAGAAAGCAGGAATGGCCACCAGTTCATCGGGAGGCTGTACCAGCAGGGCGTCCGCTGTTTTGTAGTGAGTGAAGAGATGGATCCGAAATCCTTTCCCGGCGCGAGTTTACTCTTAGTAGAGAATACACTCATTGCATTACAAACACTGGCAGCAGCACATCGCAAAAAGTTTAGCTATCCTGTAATTGGCATCACCGGAAGCAATGGCAAGACCATAGTAAAAGAGTGGCTGAACCAGCTGCTGGAAGAAGATCATAATATTGTAAGAAGTCCACGCAGCTACAACTCGCAGATCGGTGTTCCACTCAGCGTTTGGCAGATGGAGAGCCTGCATAGTCTGGGTATTTTCGAAGCCGGTATTTCCAGGACAGGAGAGATGTTGGCACTGCAAAATATCATCCAGCCAACTATAGGTATCTTAACGAATATAGGTGCGGCGCATAACGAGGGATTTAGCTCCCTCCGCCAAAAGCTGGAAGAAAAATGGAAGCTGTTTCATAGTGCAGGTGTCATTATATACAAGCGCGATCATGGATTAACAGATGAATATGTTAAGGAGATAAGGCGGGATGACTGCCTCTATTTCAGCTGGTCCTTTGAAGGGGATGCAACCATGCGGGTGAGCAGAACCGGCGCGGATGATAATGGTGTTGATTGTGCCATCAGGTATGGCGATCAGACCTTTGCATTAAAGATTCCCTTTACCGATGAAGCCTCCATTGAGAATGCACTCACATGCACCGCCTGCCTGCTGTACATGGGTCTCCCTGCCGACCTGATCACCAAAAGGATAGCGCAACTACATAGCGTGGGTATGCGCCTTGAGATGAAGGAAGGCATCAATCATTGTTCGGTTATCAATGACAGTTATTCCGCCGACCTCAGTTCACTGATCATTGCACTCGATTTCTTAGCACAGCAGAAACAGCACCTGACCAAAACCGTTATACTATCCGATATCCCTGAAACAGGAATGCCGGAAGAAGAATTATATCAGAGAGTTGCCATGCTCCTGCAGCATCATGGCGTCAAAAGACTGTTTGCGATCGGACCCAGGATAAGCGCCCATAAAGCGGTATTTGAAGCAGCGGCATTAGACATTCACAGCTACCCTGAAACAGCCTCCTTCATTGCCCATGCACCTGAGATCCATTTCCGGGATGAGACCATCCTGATCAAAGGTGCGAGGCGGTTTTCCTTTGAAGATATCTCTGCGCTGCTGGAGATGCAGGTACACCAGACGGTCCTGGAGATCAATCTCAATGCCATGCTGCAGAACCTTAAGCAATACCAGCAACTGCTACAGCCCTCAACCCGGCTGATGGCCATGGTAAAGGCTTTCAGTTATGGCAGCGGGAGTTATGAGATCGCGAGTCTGCTGCAATTCCATGGTGTCGATTACCTGGCGGTGGCCTATACCGATGAGGGCGTGGCCCTTCGCAAGGCAGGGGTCGATATGCCCATCATGGTGATGAATGCATCGCCCTCAGCCTTTGATGCGCTGGTGGAATTCAACCTCGAGCCCGTACTCTACTCATTACAGTTATACAAGCGATTTGCCGCCTATATCCGCCAGCAGGCCATCACCCGTTATCCCGTTCACCTCGAAATGGAAACAGGGATGAACAGGCTTGGATTTGCTGAAGCCGACAGGGCCGAACTTGAAAACCTGCTTGTGCAACCATGGTTCAAGATCCAATCCGTATTCAGTCACCTCGCCGCCAGTGAGGATCCGCAACATGATGGATTCACGCGCCGGCAGGTGGAGCTCTTTGAGGCAGCCACAAAACGTATTGCAGCGGTGCTGGATCACAGCTTCCTGAGGCATATAGAAAACACGGCAGCCATATTCCGTCACCCCCAATGGCAGATGGATATGGTGCGGCTGGGCATCGGCCTTTATGGCGTAGATCCTTCTGCATCATCAGCCATGAGGCTGGAAGAAGTATCCACCCTCCGGACCACCATCGCGCAGATAAAAGAACTGGCACCCGGAGAAACAGTGGGCTATGGCAGGAGAGGTGTTGCGGAAACGCAAACGCGCATAGCCACGGTGCGCATTGGCTATGCCGATGGCTATCCCCGCGTGCTGGGCAATGGCAGGGGCAGCATGCTGGTGGGCAATCAACTGGCACCGGTGATAGGCAGTATTTGTATGGACATGACCATGATCGATATCACGGGCATCGACGGAATAGAAGAAGGGGATGAGGTGATCGTATTCGGCAAAGGCTTGCCGGTGGCCGAGCTGGCGGCCGCTGCGGGCACCATCCCCTATGAGATCATGACGGGGGTTTCCCAAAGAGTTAAAAGAATTTATTACCTGGACTAGTTAGCTGCTGCAATTGTGCGGGATGCACGGCAACGGTTATCTTTGTCCCTTTAGCAAAGAATATGGCAAAGGCGAGAAATGTTATTTTACTGATTGTACTGATCCTGGTAGTTGACCAGGTGCTTAAGATCTGGGTGAAGACGAATATGCCCCTGAGTTATCACTGGGATGCCACACATGTACCCATTACCCCCTACGACCGCGGTATCAGGCCCTTTGGCGAGAATGCCGAGTGGGCTCAGATCTATTTCGTTGAGAACGAGGGCATGGCCTGGGGATGGAAGTTTGGTGGCGAGTGGGGCAAGATGGCCCTTACCCTTTTCCGCATGCTGGCAGTGATCTTCGGGGTCTGGTATATCCGCGAGATACTTCGGAAGAAGCATAGTACCGGCTTCATCGTTTGCGTGGCGCTGATCTTTGCCGGGGCCTTTGGCAACCTGATCGACAGCATGTTCTATGGACTGATTTTTGAGGAGAGTACCTATACATCGGTGGCAAAGATGTTCCCGGAGAAAGGCTATGCCGGCTTCCTGCATGGCAAGGTGGTGGATATGTTCTATTTCCCGATCATCCGCTCGCATTATCCAAGCTGGTTTCCGATAGTTGGCGGAGATGATTTTGAATTCTTCAGTCCGGTTTTCAATATCGCCGATGCCTCCATTTCAGCGGGGGTGATAGCATTACTGGTCTTCCAGAAACGATTCCTGGAGCCCGAAGCTGATACGACAAGGAAAACGATTGAAACAAATACCAGGGTAAATGACGATGTTCAGGTATCCTGATAAAACCTACTCTATGCGTAAGATACTTTTACCGATCCTGGCAATGGTGGTGCTGGCTTTTACCGGCTGCACCAAGGAGGAGAGCATTGAAGAGATGCCTATCGTTGAAGACCAGAACAATTCCTGGCGTTTTGTGGAAGGGGGAACAGAATACAGGGGGGTGGTAGACACTGCCTTTATCGAACTCATCAATGGCACTGAGGTGCTTACCATAGAGGGAACGGCCACTTCCGGAACCCAGGGAAATATAGCGCTGCTGCTGGTGGGCGACCCTGTAGGGGTGGGCAATTATCCCTCTCCCTTATCGGCGTTATTCTATATTGAGAACGGCGCTTTCAAATATGAAACAGATCCTGCAACGCCAGGATTCACCATCGGCATTACGCAGTTCAGCACTACCTCTGTAAGTGGAACCTTCTCCGGGCTGGTTAAAGAAGATGGCGTTGATCGCAATGTGACGGAAGGAAGTTTTAAGGCGACTTTTTAGAATGCATCATAGTTTTAAAAAGATTCTCCTCTTATATAGCCAATAGCACAAATACCATTCTACAAAAAGGGTCATAAGGGCAGCAAAGATTGCCTGTATGCCTGCGGGAGTATTGAATAATCCGGTGAATCCATTGGTGAATATGGCTACTGCACCATTAAGCCATTGCACCCCTACTGTTTCAAAGAAGAGATATATAAAGATGGCGTTCATGCCCATCACTTCAAATACCCAGGCAAAACGGTTCCAGCCTCTCAGATCAATTATATAATAGAGTAATGCCATCATCAGCAGTATCCATCCCCCTGATGCCAGCGTGAAAGAGGAAGTGCTGATGCGTTTAATTATGGGCGTTATACCAGACAAATCAAGTGCGTATCCGGCCGCAAGGGCAACCAGGCCGGCAATTACAAGCGTCTTCAGCTTTTTAGCGGATGACTCCTTTGAAATAATCAGTTTCCCTGCAAGCACACCCCAGATGGTATGTGCAGCGGTTGGGATAATATTGATAGCCACCCATCCATCGCTGTTGATTTTTCCCATCACGATGGTATCGAACCATGCACCGAAGTTTTCTGAGTGGGTAAAAGGTTTGTCGAATCCGGGCATCAGAACAAAGCGGTACAGCAATTCTGTGAGTATCAGTAAAGCGACCGAGAATATGATCTGGAACAGGGATGATTTACGGATGATGGCATAGGCAATTAAAGTGGTGAAAGCGAGCTGTGTAAGCACGTTCCAGAGCTCCCAAACCATTTTGCCGGCATATATACAATGAAGGGCAGTACCAAACAGAAAGAGTTTAAAACAGCGGATAGCAACATGACGAAAATTGGTTTCCCATGTTATGCCTTTTTTGGATTTGTTATAAAAGGAGATATACAATGCGGCCCCTGCCATTGTCATGAAAGCAGGTTGTACCAGGTCCCAGAACCGGAGTCCATGCCATGGGTGATGAAAGAACTGTTCAACAACAGCATTGGGGATGCCCGTTGCAAACTCTTCGTTCATGGCAATATAGAGATGACAGCTTTCAGCCGCCAGGAGAAGCATGATGAGGCCGCGCAGTACATCCAGCGACTTAAGTCGGTTTGAAGGCAGGAGGGAAGCAGGTGGGGTTGGGTTGACAGTTGGTTGCATCCTATTAATATAAGAAAAGGATTACCAACTAAGATCTGCAAACGATTGTCTGAATTGAGCGATGGTGCTTAAAACTGCGCGGTAAACTTATTAACCGGTTCAAACCTTACGTCTGGTGATGCGGCATAAGGGAGAGCTACAAGCCTGGGAAGTAATTAAGCAAAAATACAAGCGGCCCTGATGAACGCACTATCCATTGGACAATAACCTTTATTTCGCTTCATGTTAATATAGTTTCATCTCAGTCTATGGATCATAGTTGTATATAATGCAATTTTCTGATATTAAGAATACCCGCTTTGAGGTATTTTTTCTATTCCTAATCAGCATATTTTCGACTAACGATTATGCATGTCCGCCAGATGCAATGCCATTGATTCAATTGGAATAAGTTGTTCCATGAAATCAGTGTGTATATTCTATCATTATAAGAATTGGTTTTAACATGACTGCTCAATTTCAAGTCAAAGGATTAGTCCACAGTCCAACCAGTACAATGGTAATATTGCAGCCACCAACTGGAAAACGGCGGGCGATGAGGACGTGATCAGAAAGCAGAACTTCAGCTATGATAAGGTTAACCGCCTGCTAACGGGCACCTATAGCCAGAACCAGGCCTCCACACTGGACTTCACCACGCGTGGGCTCAGCTATGACGCCAACGGCAATATCCTTACCATGACCCACCTGGCCTGGAAACCCGATGCCAGCTTTGTGCTGGACAGCCTGCTCTACACCTACGCCACCAATACCAACCGGCTGCAGAATGTCTACGACCGCCGCAATGATACCACCAGCCTGCTGGGAGATTTTAAAACAGCGGCCCAGCACACCCAGGCAAAAACCAGTGCCACCATCGACTATACCTATGATGCCAATGGCAATATGATCAAGGATCTCAACAAAGGCATCGCCACCACGGCGGGGGGTACCGGCATCACCTATAACCACCTGAACCTGCCTTCACAGATCACGGTGCGCAAGAATACGACAACCAGTAAAGGCACCATCACCTATACCTACGATGCTGCCGGAACAAAGCTGAGCAAGGTAACGGTGGACGTTAGCACTACCGGTAAAACCATTACCACCACCACCAACTATATCGGTGGGATGGTCTTCGAATCGCGCACCACATCACCAATCGATGCCAACCAGCCCGACTATACCCACCGGCTGCAGTTCATTGCCCATGAAGAGGGCAGGGTGCGCTTCACCCCTCTCAGCGGGGCGGTACCGGCCAGGTTTAGTTATGATTACTTCCTGAAAGACCATCTCGGCAATACCCGGATGGTACTGACAGAGGAGGCCAGCTCAGAGACCTATCCGGCATTGAGTTTTGAAGGAGCGGCCGGCTCGGTAGAGCTGCAGAACCAGGACCGCTACTGGGAGAACAAGGCGGGGCAGTCCATCAATGTAGCGGGGGTACGCACCATGCACAGCACGGGTACCAATGCCATGCTGACGCGCAAGGACCTGGGGGCCATCGGGGCCGCCAAGCTCTTGAAGGTGATGAGCGGCGATAAGATCCAGACCAGTGTACAGTTCCACTATACAGCCACCAATGCCAACAACAGCAGTGCCAGTGGCATCAACAGCCTGGTGGCCAATATCACCCAACTGATCGCAAACTCGGTATCGCCCAGTGAGGTGATCAAGAGCGGGGTGAGCAGCCTGGGCAGCAGCCTCTCATCACAGACGGCCCTTGCCAACCTGCTGAATACGGCCAACACTGCCAGCGGCAGCAACCAGGCCCCCAAGGCCTACCTGCATGTGTTGCTGTTCAATGACCAGTTCAAGTTCGATGCCGTTAATAGCAAGGTGATCCCAGTGCCCTATACCGTCAACAGTTGGGGTACCTTGTCCCGGATAGGTGCAAATGCAGTAACGGTTAAAAAGAACGGTTATGCCTATGTATATTTTAGCAACGAATCCAATGAGCTGGTATATTTTGATAACTTTAACCTGACCCACGAAAGAGGACCGGTGCTGGAGGAAACGCATTATTATCCGTTCGGGCTTATCATGGCGGGAATCAGTAGTAAAGCACTTGTTTTTGGAGGTCCTGAGAACAAGAGGAAATTTAATGGAGTTGAATTATCAAGTAAAGATTTTTCGGATGGCAGTGGCCTTGAATTATATGAAACGGCATATCGAAGCTATGATTCACAAATAGGACGGTTCCATCAAATTGACCCTTTATCAGATTTAAATTTAAATTGGTCAACGTATGCCTTTGCTCAAAATAATCCCATCTTATTTAGTGACCCTTACGGTCTTGATACAGTAAGAGGAAAACTTCCGAAAGATTACGATCCGAAACCCGGGGACGTCTGGATTAACAAAAAAGGTCAAGAGGCTATTTATGATGCTGAAGACGGATGGGTGAAATCTCAAACGCTGGAAAATGTTACCGTTCGCTCCGAGTCATCAAAACCTTTCGCAGGAATGTTATTCATAGGGGCAGGCATGATAGATACTTATTATAGCATTTGGGAAAGTAATTATGATCATAAAAATTATACGACGACTAAAGGGCAGGTGAGACTCCTTCCAACAGGCAAGCATATATCACAGCAGGCCAAAATGTTTAGACGACGGTCTAATGTAGTTAAAAGTACAGGTTTCGGTGTTTCACTCTTAGCAAATTTGTTGACAGCAATTGAAGTACGAGATCAACATTTGAAAGACGGAATAAAAAATGTAAATCCTGTGGATGCGGCAGGATTAACAATGGGAACAGCAGGATTAACAGCAAACGGTCTATCCTATTTTGGATTTGCTCCCCAAACTATGTCTACAGTTTCAACAATTGCCGGCAGAGGTAGTTTAGCACTTGCAGCTTTTCAGAACTACTTTATGATGCTTGACTTTATATACAATAATACTGGTGTAAATAATTGGCGACCTTCAACTGGGAATACTCAAAATGATATAATAATGCAGAATGAATATGATAACGGAATTTATAACTGGACCGGCTATTTTGACCGATGATTGGCTTTAGCCAATAGACCATATAATATTGAGTGTTAAAATAGGTAGTTATATGATAGGATTGTATTATCGAATTTGGGTAGATTGTATAATAAGAGCAAGGCGACAGCCCGATAGTAGACAGAGCTGGCAGGTTGGCTGCATGATATTTATGACTCTCCCAATGGCATTTAATTTTATTCTGGCTATGACAATTTTAGAAGAGCATGTTTTTAAAAATTATTTTTACAAGGTTGACTTAACCTTTTTACCAGTTCGTATAAATAACGTAATAAGCTATTTAGTTCTTTTTATTTTGCCATGTGTTGTTATTAACTACTTGCTAATTTTCCAAAAAAGAAAGTACGAAAAGCTTTTAAAAAGGTACCCTTATTATAATGGCAAACTATTTCTTGTTTATTTCCTAATCTCAATGCTATTACCCATAATACTTTTATGGGGAGCGATCATTTTCTAATCCTTGCAAATAATAAAGCTAAAAATGGAGCCCGGTGCAGCTGGGCTTTATTGTTACGAAGCGTACTTTTAAAGAAGGAATATGATAGTTTAATGGGCAACCGAAGGTCTAAAAGGGAATTTGCAAGAGTAACGCGATAAAGTAAAAAACTGGTTGTAATATCTGTCAATTACCACACTAATATTTTATATTAAATATATAAAGCATATCAATATTTAGTCTTCTAATTATATACCTGGAATAAGATTTTTTTCAATAAATCTGAGCAACCTATATTAAATGCATTCCTCGTGTAATCTCCCCTTATTTTAGTGCCAGTGTCATTTAGAGTTTCAAAGTTAGTTTTCCTTGCTTCAACCGCTTTACAACTACCCGCTGCGCTTTAGGCCTTTCACGTTTGGAATCTATTCTCCATGCCTCGTTCAATACCTGCCTTTCTGCAAGACGGGTAAACAGGCACGCATTTTATATGAACCTCGTTTTCGGGAATAATTCAGAAAATACCGCCCGCCATTCCCATATATTCAAATAAATCTGTATATTAAACCTGAATTTCCGCAGATGGATATGCATATCTGATGGGGACCAGATGGGGACCAGATAGCGACCAGATGGGGACCACGGATGGAGAGATCAACACGATTTCAAAGCGGCCGACGGTAGCCTATATCCAAAATTCAAAACCAAAACCTCATAAAAATGGCAAAGAACAGCGGCAACATCTTACTGAACAAGTTCAGTGGCAACCTGGGTGATTCTGTTTACCTGAAAAACTATGGCGGAAGGCAGTACATGATCCGCTGCCCCAACCGGGAGGGTCATAAGAAAACCGAGGCGGAGGCAGCCAACCAGCACAGGTTTAAGCTGGCCCAGATGTATGGCAGCCAGGTAACAAAAAACCCTGAAGCCAAAGCATTTTACACCCCTTATCGTGAGGGCGTTATGACGGAATATCTCCTGGCGCAGGCCGACAAAATGATTTCTCCCGTTATTAAATACATCGATTCAAGCGACTACTGCGGCCTCGCCGGCCAGCAAATTCTGATCATGGCAACCGACAATATCCGGGTTACGGAAGTGACCTGCACTATTATTGGTCCAACTGGCGTGGAGATCGAAACAGGAAATGCCACCCCCACCGTCAGGGATGAGGAATGGTCTTATATTATTTTCAAGGATCATAAAATGGATGAGGGCACGATGATTGTCGTGAATGCCTTCGATCGTCCACGGAATAAAGCTGAGGCCATGCTCATTATAGAATCGGCACCCGGTAAATAAAACCCCCACCTGAAAAGGCGGGGGCGTTAAAACCCTATATTTTCTAATAGACAACATTTCCTTTTAACCAAATGCCTTTGGTTTTTCAGTGGATATTGGTCGTCACATCGATATAAGGCACGGACCAAAACAGAACATGAGAATATGATCAGGTCTGCTGAAATATATTTGACAGAAGTCTTAACGACAGCAAAGGGGAACAAATTGTTCCCCTTCTAAATTATTGTTTATCAACTACAGAATTACACTTAGTTGATCTTTCCGACCATTTTGGAGGGGTCTACCCACTGGTCAAATTCATCGGCAGTAAGGTAGCCAAGTTTCACGGCCATCTCCTTTAAAGTAGTGCCCTCCTTATGCGCTTTCTGGGCTATTTCCGCCGCCTTATAATATCCGATCTTCGGATTAAGCGCCGTAACCAGCATCAGCGAATTGTCCACATGCTTTTTGATATTGGCCTCAATCGGCGCAATACCGATCGCACATTTATCATTGAAGCTCACACAGCCATCTCCAATAAGCCGGGCGCTGTGAAGAAAATTATAGATCATCATCGGCTTGAACACATTCAGTTCAAAATGTCCGCTTGCACCGCCAATATTGATGGACACATCATTGCCTAACACCTGGGCCGCAATCATAGTGAGGGCCTCGCATTGCGTAGGGTTCACCTTGCCGGGCATGATGGATGATCCGGGTTCATTATCAGGAATAAAAAGTTCGCCTATACCTGACCGTGGACCGCTTGACAGCATCCTTATATCATTGGCGATCTTCATCAGGCTCACCGCAACAGTCTTTAATGCACCATGCGCTTCCACGATGGCATCATGCGCCGCGAGGGCTTCAAATTTATTTTCGGCAGTCACAAATGGAAGTCCCGTCAACGCCGCAATATGCTTCGCCACATTAACATCATAATTATCGGGCGTGTTGATGCCGGTACCCACAGCTGTTCCGCCAAGGGCAAGCTCAGCAAGATGCGGCAGACAATTTTTTATTGCCCGCAGACCATGGTCTAACTGCGACACATAACCGCTGAATTCCTGGCCCACCGTTAACGGCGTTGCATCCATAAAATGCGTTCTCCCGATCTTCACCACCTGCATGAATTCCTTACTCTTGGCGGCAAGTGTATTGCGAAGTTTTTCAATGCCGGGAATGGTTGTTTCCACCAGCATTTTGTAGGCAGCAATATGCATGGCGGTGGGGAAAGTATCGTTGGAGGACTGCGACTTATTTACATCATCATTGGGATGGAGGAATTTATCCTTATCGGCCAGGGCGCCACCATGCAGGACATGTCCGCGGTAGGCAACCACCTCATTCACATTCATATTGCTCTGCGTTCCCGAACCGGTTTGCCATACCACCAGCGGGAAATATTCATCGAGCTTACCCTCGAGGATCTCATCACATACCTTTCCGATCATATCAGATTTTTCCTGCGGCAATATCCCTGCATCGAGGTTGGTGAGGGCCGCGGCCTTCTTGAGGTAGGCAAAAGCACGGATGATCTCTTTGGGCATCCGGTTGATATCCTGCGCGATGCGGAAGTTATCAATGCTACGCTGGGTTTGTGCTCCATAGTAGGCATCAACAGGCACCTGCACTTCACCCATTGTGTCTTTCTCTATTCTGTATTCCATATTCGGTTGATTTAGAAATCTGCCGCAAAGGTAATTCCGGGGCGCCGGAAAGCAGATGATTTTTATCAGTTTATGAGCCAGCCTCAGCCATTAGTTGCCGGTGAATACCGCGGGTCTTTTTTCGAGGAAAGCTTTGGCGCCTTCTTTGGCATCGGTGGTATTGAAGAGCTCGCCGAAGGCATGGATCTCTTTGGTGAGTCCGTTGGGATCGCCGATAGCGGCCAGGTTGGTAAGCTCAATAACCTTGGCAATAGCAATAGGTGCCTTGGTGATAATGCTTTGCAGGATAGTCCGCGTTTTAGGCATCAGCTCTTCAGCAGTGGTTACATGGTTTACAAGACCCAGTTGAAGCGCTTCGGAAGCGTTGAGCATGGCGCCTGTCATCATCAGTTCCATGGCCTTTCCTTTACCCACCAGTTGCGTGAGCCGCTGGGTACCGCCATAGCCGGGAACCAGTCCGAGGTTCACTTCGGGCTGTCCGAAGCGGGCGTTATCAGAAGCAAGTCGGAAATGGCAGGCCATCGCAAGCTCACAGCCACCCCCCAGCGCAAATCCGTTGACGGCAGCCAGGATGGGCTTGCTGGAATGTTCAATCCGGCTGAACACCATATCCTGTCCCTTTTTTGCCAGCTCCATTCCGCCGTAGCCGTCGAGCTCCAGGAACTCACTGATATCGGCACCCGCGACAAAACTCTTTGATCCGGCCCCGGTTAGGATGGCTCCCTTCACTTCAGGGTTATCATACACGGTGCCGATCACCTCTGCCAGCTCTTCGATAACGATGCGGTTGAGAGCATTGAGTTTATCGGGACGGTTAACGGTGATCGTTAGTATGCCTTCAGCTAATTCGGTGAGGATGGTCTGGTACATGTGAGAATATTTTTATTGGGAAGAAATGAATCAGAACTGCCGGTGTGTCTTCACCCACTGGCTTATATAACCGGAGATCTCGGTGGTGGTTGTGCCCGGGGCGAAAAGTTTTCCAACGCCCATGTCAGACAGTTGTTTCATATCGTCATCGGGAATGATACCGCCGCCGGTGAGGAGAACATCATCCATCTTTTTTTCCTTCATCAGTTGCAGGAGTTTGGGGAAAACGGTCATGTGTGCACCGCTGAGGATGCTGATCCCGATGGCATCAACATCTTCCTGGAGGGCGGCGTTCACCACCATTTCTGGTGTTTGCCGGAGACCGGTATAGATCACTTCCATGCCTGCATCGCGCAATGCCGATGCTATGACCTTGGCGCCGCGGTCGTGACCATCGAGGCCAACCTTGGCAACCAGTACGCGTATGGGTCTGTTGATTGTGTTCATATGGCTGCACAAAGATAGGGGAAATGGGAGCTAGCGCTGGAAGCGACGCTTCATTTCTCCAAGGCCCGTCCGCGCCAGACTGGAGGCCACACTATCGGCATCCCTGAAGAGGATCACCTTATCACCATGCTGCCTGCTCAGTGGCATGTTGACGGAATCAAGGAGCTGCCGGCTGGCGAAATGATTAAAAACCTCATCGTCGGCATCGGGATTGTTACGGCCAATAAAGAGCAAGTGGCGAAAATCCATTTCCGGTTTTATCCATAGCAGGAAGCTGCCATTATCACTGATCACACGATCCTGGAAATCCTTATCCCGGCTATAAAATTTCAGAGCCCCCGCCTGTCCGTAATGACGGCAGTAAACAACAGTATGTTGCTTAACAGAATCGGGAAGTTGATGAAATGCTTTCTCTGCCTTATCGGCAATTGCCTTCCAGCCGATCATATCGGCATAGTCCTGCGGGAGGGGATGATCTTTCTGGTCTTCCCATCTTAGCAGTCCGGTTTTTTCAAACTGCATGGTCCTGAAAATATTGGCCATGGTTGCGGGTGCTGCGAAGGGTAGGAGGAAGGGGATCATTGGCAGGCTCAGTAAGATCACCACGGTGAGGATAGCGGGTTGCAGCCATTTGATGGTGGCTGAACGTTTTTGCCAGAATGCAGCGCCGGCCGCAATGAGGGATGGGTAGATGCCGAGAGCATAATATCCTTTTGCGCTACCGAGCATGAGTAGGGTAAGCAGCGCGATAAAGGTGATGCCCATCCATCGCCAGGGGGCGTTGAAGAAGAACCAGGCTGCGCCCGCCAGCCAGATCGGCAGGAAGGGCAGCAGGTAAAGAAATTGTTCTGCGATGAAGTTAAGCGGACTCAGGAATTTCAGTTGTGTTTCCTGCAGTTCCTGCATATGGTGAAGCAGGGGCCAGTTCTGCTGGTACTGCCAGTAAATATTAGGAAGTGCCAGTAGCAGGGCGATGCCAAGGGCGATATACAGATGGCGCGATAAAAACAGTTTGCGTTGGCTGGTGAAGAGCCATCCGATGGCTATGGCAGCGAGGAGAAAGAGGATGGTGTATTTGCCATAGAACCCAACCGTGGCCGCTGCTGCGAAGCCGTACCAGTAGCGCTTTTGCCCCGTCTGCTGAAAAAGCACGAGCATCAGGATACAGGCCGTCCACGCGAAGATATCGATGATATTAGGTTGGAAAAGCAGGTGAACGCGGGCGAAGGCAGCGAGGATGAAAACCAGAGCAGTAACAGCTTGTGCCCATGCTTTGCCACCCCATCGTGCCGCGAGCAGGCATGCCATGATGAGGGTGAGTGCGCCCAGTAATGCGGGCCATATTTTGATGCTCCATTCCGATCCACCGAGCCATGATGAGATGGTAGCCATCCACGAAAGCAGGGGTGGATTTTCGAGATAGCCCCAGGCGGGATGGAGGCCCTGTTGGTAATAAAGGTATTCATCGCGTTGCAGTTCATAGACGGCGTGGATACCGATGAATGGCAATAAAAATTTCAGGATTGCCAGCGGCAATATGATCTTCCAGCGCGGGTTGGTGGGATGCATACTTCAAATTAATGCAAGTTTCGGAGAAATCACCACCACCCATAAGTGAAAAATACCGTTGAATGTGTGATTGCTCCCTAAAGTTCAATGTTTCGTCTTGAGGGTCTCCAATAAATTACCTGAATGTGGTATTGCATAAGAACATGGATGGTAATATATTACCACCGCAAAGTTAAAAGTTAAAATTAACCCTTCACTTACCCCCATGCCTAAACGATGTGGGTGAGGTGGCGAAGCTGCGGGGGGAATAAGGCAGCGGGATAATAAAGAAATTAAATGGCTGATTTGTTATTCGAAATTTTGGTTAAGACATTTCTTGTGTTGCCTGGTGCTTTTATAAGATGGTTGTTTCGAGGATTCAAAGGTTCATATAGTCGTCTACTAGAGGATACAGACTGGATACTTAATTCAATTATCGGAGGAGCCTTTATTGGAATAATCATCATTGTTATATCAAATCGCACTGTTTAAATCCTAAAAACCTTACACTTTATGAGAAGACTTAAACTAACAACCTTATTTATTCTAACATTCCTTGCGGGTCAGTCTCAAACTAAGAACTTTCTTGACCAACCTTATTTAGAAGTAGCAGGAAATGCGGACACTTTACTGACACCTAACGAGATTTACATCAAAATCATCATAACAGAAAAAGATACCAGGGATAGAATTTCAGTAGAAGACCAGGAATTGAAAATGTATAATGCTTTAAAATCACTTGGTATTGATGTGGAAAAGAACTTAACGACAAGCGACATGTCCAGCAACTTTAAGTTTTATTTATTAAGGAGTAAGGATGTGATGAAATCCAAACAGTACATTTTAAGAGTAAGTGATGCTGTTACTGTCAGTAAGGTATTCATTGAGCTCGAAAATCTTGGCATTTCCAATACTTCAATAGAAAGGGTAGACCATTCGGATTTAGAGAGCATCAGAAATTTATTACGCTCAAAGGCCGTTGAAAACGCTAGGACCAGAGCTATAGCATTGACAGAACCTTTAAAGCAAACAGTTGGCCCTGCTATTCATATCGCAGACAATGAAGTATATAGTAATTCTAATCAACTACGGGGCCGACTTGATGAAGTTGTTGTAGTGGCATATGGTATTAAAAAAAATTCGGGTGCAGAATTGCCAAAAATAGAGTTTGAGAAAATAAAAGTAGCGTCAAATATTAATGTCAAGTTTATGCTCAAGTAATCGATTAAATTAAAGGATACGGTAAATCAAATGGGCCGGCCTGCAATAATAAATGTTATACTTACCAGAGTATGAGACTTAGTATTTTCAATTGCATATTTGTGATTCTTGTATCCCTTGGATGCAGCAATTCCGCAGATAATGCAAATTCCTTTAATCGGAATATTTTTCAGCTAACTAGTTTTCCGGATATGCCAGATACCTTTAGATTTTCGTATAAGGATGCCCATGTTAAGGCCAAAGCGTTGATGAATGAAGAATTTTTATGGAGTGCTATAGAGGAAACCGCTCCCTTCGGTAATGATGATGGAAGCGACGCTGCATATGGATTTAGATTATGGCGGGTTTACAATAAGAATATTTCTCCTACGGTTTATCTTGACCAGCTGATTGATCGGTGGGGTTATCCTAAGTTTGAGTTGGATGAACTGGATACTGCAAAAATAAGTTTGTATTTGAGTGCTCCTGCTTTGAAATCTGAGACGGAAATCCGGCAGCAAATGGAAACTATGAAAGAGGCCATGAAGAATGCCGGTGATACCTCAATGCAGTCAATGAATGATAATCAGTTCCGGGAAATAATTATATTATCCTCACAAAGCATGGGTGCCAGCTTTCTTGTTGGGATTGATAATGCGATTATAGCAACTGGTTTTGCTCAATTTGTATTGGAAGGAGAGTTAGATCAAAAACTTAAATCCCTGGTTGTAATAGCAATTAAGAGGCAGTTATTGCCAGTATTAATTAACCGTTGGGACGTAAATTATATTCCCATGCGTAAGGAGCAATTAAATACCATGCTGAATATTATTAATAAAGTAGATTAGTGATTGTTATTAATCCCCAATAAAATGTACAGACTTTTAGGGTATGTTTTTTAGGCATATGACTTCTTGGTTTTATTTTCTTCCTGAGTAATTCTGATATGTTAATCCATGAATTGTTGGATTTGCACCTTCCGGTAATGTAATTACCAGTAGGGAAATTTGTAGTTTGAGAATTTCTAGATTACGTATATTTCATAAATACAATCGTTATGCACCATTTTAGGACAACCCTACGCAAGACAAAGTGACGACAAAAAAACGATACGAAATATTAAACGCTTTGCCGACATATGGACCGATGTATGTTCCTGTAACCGACAATGGAGAACCCTTCTATTCCGAAGGATTTCCTGTTCGCTTTTACAGGACAGATGGAACTGAATGGGTTGCTAACTTTCAACCGGGTTGGACAGACTTAAAAAAAATAATAGAGTTTGACAAAACTCAGAACTTGTTGATTATAGCTTGTGGGACTTGTTACATAATGAACCAAAACGAAACAAAACCAATTCAAGTTTTTGGAGTTGGTTATAGTGACATTTTTAGTGCAAGTAATGACAGACTTGTTTTACAAGACCAAACAGACTTGACAATTATTGAACCAGACGGAAATCATTGGCATACAGTAAGAATTTCGTGGGACGGACTTAAAGAAATTAAGGTTGAGAAAAGTATAATAACAGGACTTTCTTATGACCCAATGCACGATGCAGACGAGTGGGTTCCCTTTTCTTATGACATTAATGCAAAAGTTTTAACAGGCAGTAGTTACCACAGATACGACAACAAAAAACCTTGGTGGAAATTATGGTAACAGAAAAGTTTGCTTGCCCTTGTTGCGGTTACAAGACATTTAGAGAACAACCAAATGGAACTTATGACATTTGCCAAGTCTGCTTTTGGGAAGATGACCCAATACAACTTGACGACCCGAACTATGAAGGAGGAGCAAACCGAGTTTCACTAAGACAGGGACAAAGGAATTTTATTGAATATGGTGCTTGCGAAAGAGAGATGATTAAAAACGTAAGACAACCAACAAAAGACGAACAACGAGAAGAAAATTGGAAACCATTAGAATAACAATAAAAAAGGTGCATAACAAGGTATTGCCAAAAGCGGGGCTGAACGGCTTCGATTGGGCATTTGTGCAAGGTTCAACATTCTTTCTTCGATTGAACTTCTGTGCTAAAAATCCCCGCCTTCGCCAATACCTTAACGTTAGCCGAAACAGTGCAACTTTCACTATAACATGAGCAACACTTTTGTCAAACTTGCTTCTGGAGATATAGAAATTGACCACATCAGGGAAATGTATGAAGACCTGAAAGGCACAACTTTTCAGCACATGAATTGGAAACCAAGACCTGCTTTGGTTGACAAGAACGGGAAAACGACAAGGCTTTACACAGGACAGAAGTTTGACCCTACCTACACGGACCTCATAGAAGACGGTTGGACGCATGACCACTGCCAGATTTGTTTTGTGAGCATTGGTGAACATGAAAACCAGTTCACGCAAACAGAGGGCTTTTTCGACGGCTATGATTGGGTGTGCCAAAGCTGCTATGAAACTCTCCTTTCAGTTGACAACTTGGAAGAAAAATTGAAAGAATTTCCGCAGTACCAGAAGTAATATCGGCTAACACAGGATTGGTAAACTAGCGGCTGAACTACTATCTTTCGATCACAAAATTAAAATCAGCAGAAGGATGAATGAAGCGGCAGTTTTCCAAATATTGCACCTTCACCAGTCCTCGGCATGTGAGCGGTTATTTCCAACTCTAAAAATCTAACATTGAACAAAGTAATATATCTAGGTGATTACATCCTTTCAGGAATAAATGCAATTTCAAATCTCAGTAACAATGAGAAGATACTAGAGCATTTACAACCGATAGATCATCACTTTGTGGTGTTTTCAACACTTTATCAGAGTGGTGTCGACTTCATTCAAGTTAACAAATCACTACTCCCCGAGAAAATATTAAACAATCCATTTTGGAATAAAAAACTCATTGATGTTGATGAAGACTTATCAGTTAAGTCGTTAGCTAAAGCTTTTGACTTGCTTAAAGATAATTTCGACCATGAGGAAGATCGAAGATTCCTTGCATCACAATATAATAGCTTGCTCAATTTCTTTAGTGACTTCTTTTATTCGAGCCAGGCCGGTATACCATTTGTCAACCCTAAGTATTCAACCCGAGAAAATTTCAATTCACTTGAATCTAGATTAAGTAAAGAACTCTTTCATGCAATCGAAATATTTTTCAAGCAAGCAGTTCAAGATAATGCCACTGGAATCACACCACATTACACTGCAATAAAAACTGACATTAAAAGATTTCAAGAAATTTCCGAATCAATTCAATATACAAAATATTCGGAATCGTTGCACTTATTAAATTCTGACTCTAAGATTGATTCAGTCAAAAAAAACATTAGAAGCAACGCATTAAAACTTCATTCTAAATATGCAAGAGATATAAGCTTAAAAGATATTGGGTTTGGCTTTCTAAAAATTAACCAAAAACTTCTTGATTATTTTGCAAGTAAACCCATTTCAATAATTGGTGACTCCTTAATTTCATCAGCTGAAAAACTCTCAAAGAACGAGAGACAGATCCTATACTTCAAGGTTGAAGAAGCTCACCCTGAGATTCAGTTTGCAAATCGATTTGGCGAATTTCAATGTAAAGTTGGCAGAGATACTGCAAGGGAGTTTCTTGATGAGCTAAAAAAAAACCGCTAACATCAGGTTTGCTGCAAGTCTGGCTCGACGTTGGAGCAATTGTCATTTTATCGCTTTTGTGCTTCATCTGGGCTGGACGTACATTATTAGGATTTAGTTTGTTAACCTCTTCTATTATATCTTTAATCAGCAGCGGTTCCGGGCAGACGAGCAATGAATTCCAGCCCTACAGCAAGCCGTGCCCCTTAGCTGTAATAGAATGAAAACTTTTACCGAAGATAAATTTGACCGAATAATAAAGAAAGGATTTCATGAAATCCTTAAGCCGATTGGATTCAGAAAGAGAGGTAACAACTTTTATTTGCAAAAGGCTGAATTAGGGCAGATAATTAATATTCAAAAAAGCATTTGGTATTCTAAAAGTCATATCCACTTTACAATTAACGTAGGCGTTTTTCTGCCTGAACATTGGCTTGGGTTATATTATAATCAAGGCAAAGACCTCCCCAACTTTCCTCCAGAAATTGAATGCCTGATTAGAAGGAGAATTGGAAGGCTCAGGAACCAAAATGATACCTGGTATGATGTAGATATTGAAACTGATGAATCTTCCCTTGTCAATGAAATGAATATAAATATCAATAAATATATTTTACCATTTTTCGAATAATTGTCTTCAAGAGAGAATTTGGTAAATGCTATTCAGTCGGATAAATTGTTGGTTGAACCTTTAAATAGGCTTATTGTATTTGGTGAATTAAAAATGAATAACAATGCCAGATTAGAATATGACTATTTATTATCGAATTGTTCAAATATTCATTTTTTGGAAACAGTGAAGCGGTATGGACAAAAATATGGTCTAATATAAAATAGTTACAGCGAACATTGTATTGGCAAATGCGAGGTTCCAATTCTCAAATGAATGAATAAGTAACTGGCGCCCTCCTTTGCCCATACTTTCTCGTAAGCAATGTTATGAGACACCTCTGTTTATACCTCACTCTTATTCTTTCATTTTGCTCTTGTGACGAAACGAGTATTTCATCGGCTTCAAAATTTCAAAAGCTGCTTCCTGATACCTCAACCACCAGATACGATTATTATAATGCCGCATTAAACTTGAACAATGAACTAAACCTATATCGAATAAATAATGGCGTTGACAGTTTCGAGTTTCGATTATGGTTTGGTGGAATGATAGACCCATCGAGTTTATACATTATAAAATGTGTAGACAGTACTTGGTTTGCGACTGTTATTGATTATTGGCAAAGAGTACCTGAACGAGGAGAGAAGGGTTATATGAATCAAAAATATCCTTACCAAGGATTGCATACAATTGTTGATAGTTCTTATACCTACAGAATAGTGCCATCAATTCCATTTCCCAATATTTTAGACACTCTAAAGCATTATCAATTGAAGGCAATCCCTTCCCAAAAGGATATCCCTGATTTTGTTGATCGCGTCGCTGATGGTTTTTCTTATTCAATTGAACTTTCGACTAAGGACTACTACAAATTAATTTCTTATCATTCGCCAAATTTACAGAATGACAACTTTGGTTATAATGCTAAAATGACGAAGTTTCTTAAGTTCATGGAGAGGACGTTTAACAGACATCTATACCTTGATTAGGAGCCATCGCGGCTTACAACATGGGTATTTGCAAAAGCATAGCTGGACAATCTTAGCTTCAGCTTTTTATCGCTATCATCAGTTCTTCGCGCTGACTTTTAACTTTCACCTAAAAAATGAACTTCAATATTATATTTTCAATCGATCATTTATTATCGGCTGGACAATCAACAATTCCATGCCTTCGCAAATACCTGGCCGTTAGCGGAAAAGCTATGGCGGCAGTCCCTATTAAATCGAACAGCTAACGATTTAATAATAAATGAGGTTTAATTGTTGCAGCGATTTTATTTGAAACGAACTTTTTACAATCTTGACATAACAATATTAACCATTAACTATGACACTACTATTTAAAGCACTGAGCGGATTGTTTTTAGCAACTATATGGATTTCTTCCGGATGCAAAAAAAATATCGACCCCACAAAAAGTGCAGTGTTGCCACCAGCCACCCAGGAAGGCAAAAACACCGTTGGTTTTACCATTAATGGAGAGGCTTGGATGCCTTATGCAAAATGCAGATTTGGGGCTGACCCATGTGGTGAAATATCCGCAAATTATAGTTATCCATTTGCAGCACAAAATGGAATTGGTTTCCAGTTTGCTCGATTTAGGAATAATAAATCGTCTTCGTTAACTATATATACTTTACAAACAAATTCAATTACAACGATCGGGAGTAAAATTGATTCTATTGGAGTTGAATATGCAGGAGAAAATTCCAATGGAACTGATGGCGAGTATTTAGGCTCACGCCCTGGCAGAAACAGCAAATTTATTATTACCAAAATTGACCATCAAAATCAAATCATCTCCGGCGAATTTGAATTTGTTCTTCTTGAACAAAACGGCAGTGGCCGGGAAATTACTCTTAAAGACGGCCGCTTCGATTTCAAATTCAACGCCTGCAAATGCAGCAATTGATTTCTTAATCTAATCCCATACTACTAATGAAGAAAATTACAACCCTACTTGTCGCAGTCATTGCGACACTGAATTCTTTTAGCCAAAACAATTTGGAAGTGATCGATACCGGGAACATCACGCGGGAACGCTGGCGTGACAGCGTATTAACCGAAGTTCCAACGTATGACTGGAACATTTACCATAACGCTGATATCACATCTCAATTTGCCACTTTCATTGAACGAAATGTTTTGAATGCTCAGCCAGTTGGATGTGGTGGCAGCAATAATTTATGCAATTACAATCCGACAATAAGCGGACCTGATATGATTTGCGGCACAACCGCAACATATGCCATAAGTGATTTTCCTAATGGAATTATCGTGAATTGGTCGCTGCAAAATAATACAGCGGCTATAACATCGGGACAGGGAACAAAGACTATTACTATCACCAAGAAGGCAATTGGAACAAATCAGCTTTCGGTTACATTAACTAACTCCTGCACGAATCTTATATTAACCAAAACAATTCAGCTTGGCTTGAATACACCATCATTCAGCACTTATGCACCAAATGGATATTGTGCAGGCAATAGTTATGAAGTCATTGCAAGTGCTAATAATTCAGGGCCGGGCATTTCGTATAACTGGTATATTAATGGAGTGCTTAATTCATTTCATGGGTATAAATTACAGGGCACTTTCCCAACGAACTTCACAAGGATTGAGTTAGAAGTAATAAAGACTGGATGCGGTACTTCCCTAAAGTATAAAGAAGATTTTGATTGTTCTGGCGGATGGTTTGTTGTATCTCCAAATCCAAGCAGTTCAGATTTGAGAGTAGAATCAATTTCTGAAACCAGTATACGAGAAATTCGTATCATTGATAAAATGGGCAATGTAAAATTTTTATCAAAATATCCAGACAATACAAAAATAGCTTCACTCAACGTTTCATTACTTCGAACCGATGTGTATAATATACAGGTGTTTGACGGTAAAACATGGTCAGCTAAATTGCTAAGTATACGGCGATAAGATCCAAAGCGGATGTTTCAAACTTTTAAGACATCCACTTTTTTAAAATAACCTCATACCCATAAAGCATAAATTATTTTATTGCTTCTATCTGACAAGCCAATAAGAAGCTCTTCCGCTAACATTGCATTGGCGAATATGGCGGGGCAACTGAAGAACAATCGGATGCATATCGCCACTCAACTTCGGTTTCGGCAGACGAATACTGCCAAGCAACAGAATAAACAATGAGGCTATTGTGTCTTAAATCAGCAGCGGCACCGGGTAAACGGACCACAGAATACCGCCACATCGCCAATCCCTTCACGTTATGTGCAATTACAAAATAATACAGCATCCTTCTCGATGAAAAATCATTTTTTAATGGTAAAACAGTCCTCGTGTAAATCCTTTTTGGTAGAAGGAAAATCAACGGACATAATTGACAGATTGGAGAAAGTTATAAAAAAGTCATTTGTTAGCGGACATGCAACAATAGAATTCAAGAGACACAATTTTGATCCATTTGCTCCAAATGGCACAATAAGTATTGAAATTATTGACAATGGCGTTAATACCAGTTCAATAATAACTTATAAAATAGCAAGCAATTTGTTACCTAAATATTCCATTTGGTTTATGATAACTGTACTTTCCATTTGGATTATGTTTTCATTCTTATTAGTACCAATAGGAAAGGCTTTACCAATGATAATATTAGGCTCTACAACTTTTTATATAATTTTTCGATGGAGTCGAATTCTTAACTTGGCAAAACTTGAGAATTATGCAATTTATTTATTGCAGATGAGTAGATTAAAATATAGCATGCATAACATTATTGGTAAAACTGGGCTGTCAACACTCAAATGAACAAAAAGTATCTGGCGGCCGCCTTCGCCAAGCCCTTCACGTTGGCAGCAACCCAATTAGGTCCGTCCTAATTTCGAGGTTACATGAAACTGTTAATAATTGCACTTTCTTTCATTAGCTTGGCCCTACTGACATATTCACGCAAGGAAATAAATCCTCCAGGCTTGTCACAGTTTCAGTTCAAATTGGAAATAAAAACATTTATTTAATGATAAATAATCAGGCTGCCGGATCAGCGGGACATCAGCTATGCAATAAAATGGACAGACTTTTAGGATATGTTTTTTTGGGAGTGGGACTTCTTGGTTTTGTTTTCTTTTTGAGCTATAATGGAACAGCTATTCCTTTTAAAGAACTTTGGTTTGTTTTGAGCTTCTTTTTGATGATTGGAGGTGCTTACTTCTTTGCGAAGTACAAATTGAAGGAAAGATCCAATCAGCAAAACATATCAAATAATTCCCGATTGGCAGAAATTGCTCTACTCAAAGAAACAGGTGATAAAATCAGGGTAACTCTCGAAAATGCAGAGATAAAGAGCAGAAGCTATTTGCAGGAAATCGTAAAGGAAGGTTTACCGTCAAGCATAGAATTGATTGAGGGATTGAATAACAGCAATCGAAACTACAAAACAGAAGAGGTTATCCAGACATATATTCTTTTTATGAAAGAATATAATGGCAAGATGTACAAATTTATCAGTGAGGCAACTACAATGGATGCTTATGATGTTAAACGCTACATTGATAGCCAAAAGGGCATTGACTTATTCATAGATTCAAATAATCCAGCAAAGTATTATTTTGACTTTTCAATGGAGTGACGCTTGCCACCAATCCTACTTTTACTGCCAGGGAATTAATTGAGTTTGCAAAAAAGAATGACTGGAAATTAGTTGACACCATTACGATTTCAGCAAATACAGTTACTCTCAAAAGGATTTCTGCGCTAAGAAATGAAGATTATTCACTTGAGCTATTAAAGCAAGAAATTATACCAAATATCGATTCTGGATCCTATAAAGTGTATGTATTTAAAACTACCTGGCTGGCAGTTGAGCCCGGAAATAATCGCGAAACATTTGAAAATGGTTTCGCATTAATAAATTCAGCTGGCACAGAATTAAGGATTAATCATATTTGGGGAGAGTAATAAGGCAACAATGACATGCAGACACAGAGTAAATTTGATTATGTTGAAGTCCATTAAATGGATAGTCATATTTCTATCGACAGTTTGGGCAACAGGCCTATTCGCAAGTCCTCAACTACCAGATTATCTGATCTATGGTAAAGATACTATTGCAACGTACAATCTTATACTTGAACGTTATTTACAAAGACTAGACTCAAGCGAGTCAAATAAATTATTTGGATTAAGTTTCAGGACGGGATCCTCTTTTTCTTGTTGGAGAGGTTATCAGGCAATTTATAAAATAGAAAACGACAGCTTATTTCTTGCCGATATCATTAATTGCGGTGAATTAAGAACTGGCAAAATTGACAAGGTTCAAACAATCAATAAAATTAAATCAATCTTTAAAGAGCGAATTAAAAATGAAAAAGTCCATATTAATTGGTTTGATGGGCATTTAAATTTTCCATTAAATAATAATGTGTTAAGGTGGGACGGCGTTTTTTATAAAATATTTGAACGGGAAAAAGTAATTACAATTTATAATGGTCTTATTAGGAAGGTGGAAGATGTTAGCAATTATTATGACGACCCGAATAGACTAGACAGACGTGATAAGAATAAAGTTCCTGACCTATTATTCAAAAGGCTAAAAAGGACTAAATGGAAAAACAAACAGGAATATGATTGTGGTGAAAAGTATTCAGTAACGATTGATGAAAATGGAAATGTATCAAAATTTAGGATGCTTTATTCTGAGAAAGAGATTCAGGCCTATTACGAGCCAGAAGAATATAATTATTGTATAAATAAAGTGTTCAATGCATTTAAATCATTGAAGTTTGACATTCTTAAAGATAAAGGGAAGCCTATTTCCGAAGACATCTATATTGAAATTTGGATTGAAGACAATTGGAAAATTGAGAACTGGACTAATTGAAACCCGCACTAAAATGTTAAACAAGACAAAGAGGGCAGGAAAGGGGTTAATGCTATTCGGGCTATTTTTATTACTTAATTTATATTCCTGCGGCTTTGCTTATGTGCAACACGTAACTGGTAAATATTTCATTGTAGGTGTTGACACAAAAGAAGATGTAGGATTAAGTTACAAATTGGCATCAGGTGAATACATTGGTAAAGCCCCGGGGAAACTTTTACAATATGGCTTTAATGATAGATTTTTAGTAGCAAACACGCTGGAACCCGATGATAGTAGCACTTCCTTTTATGTCATCGATATGACAAAGGACTCTGATTTCGCCCACGAAAAAATATTTCGTATTGGCCCTCTCTCTGAATTAGAATATAATCAGAATTGGAATAACAGATTAAATATCCGGCTTAAAAATGTTCGTTAATATTGGTTAACGTACGGTGCCAATTTTATTTTCCCATTATCCGGACATATCATTTTAAAGTACACAATTGATATACCAGTTTTAAAAGTAGTAGAAGCAACATCTATCAATAAACAATCCCTTAGTTCAGAATTATTTAAAGTTGATTTGAAAGGTAAAGTATTGGTAGAAATATAAAATTCGTTCGACATAAATAGGAAGAATCAGAGTAAAAAAGATTACCATTATGGGGCTTGATAGCGTAGAATTAATAATGGAAGTAGAGAATTGCTTTCAAATATCTATTCCAGATCGGGAGGCAGAAAACGCCTATACAGTTCAAGCATTGGTTGATATCGTTGGAAGGCATTTAAATATTCGTAACAGCCATCTGCGCTAATAATTATGAAGAACTAATAGATAAAAAGCAGATCAAAGAATTATACGAAATATATATAATTGTAACTGCAATAACAGTTGACAAAATAGGCGTAGACTATTATGAAATTACTCCTGATAAATCCTTTACAACCGACTTGGGAGTAGATTAGGTAATCACACCACCGCCGGCAAGGCCGCTATCCTCTTCAACGTATCCTCCTTACCAATCGCCTCGGCTATATCAAAGACAGTAGGACCGAACTTCCCACCAACCAGCATTATCCTAAAAGGCAATTGCAACTCGCCTGGCTTAATACTTAGCGTGGTTGCAAGCTCTTTAAACGCTGCTTCAATAGACGCAGAAGACCAATCTTCCAGGTCGCCCAGTACCCCCTGCAGCTCGGCAAAGAAATTCTCCTTGTCGCCATTCCACTTGGCCCTGATGGCATCTATATCATGTACGGCTGGCGCAATAAAGAAGAACCTGCCCTGCTCGGCAAAATCGCCCAGCAGTGTACAACGCTCCTTTACCATGCCGATCACCTTCTTGATATAACTGTCATCTGCACCCGTAATTCCCGAGCGCTCCAGCACAGCCTTCACATCGGGTAATAGTCTCTCTTCGCCCGATCGCTTTATCCACTCATGGTTGAACCACTTCGACTTCTCGAAATCAAACTTGGCTCCTCCCTTATGAACCCTGTTCATGGAGAATGCACTTATCAGCTCATCCATAGAATAGATCTCCTGCTCGGTTCCATCATTCCATCCCAGCATCGCCAGCATATTCACGAAAGCCTCGGGTAGAAATCCTCTCTCCCGGAATCCCTGGGTGAATTCATTGGTGCGCGGGTCGGTCCAGTTCATGGCAAATACAGGAAAGCCCAAACGGTCTCCATCGCGCTTGCTGAGTTTGCCATTTCCATCAGGCTTGAGGATCAGCGGCAGATGCGCCCATTGCGGCATGCTATCTTGCCATCCAAGCCATCGCCATAACATCAGGTGTACCGGTGCACTCGGCAACCATTCCTCACCCCTGAATGCATGCGTTATCTCCATGGCATGATCATCTACCACAACAGCGAGATGATAGGTTGGCATGCCATCATGTTTCAACAGCACTTTATCATCCACATTTCCGGTATTGAAACTCACCTCACCACGAATCATATCCGTGAAGCTGATGGTCTCATTTTCCGGCATCTTTATCCTGATCACATAAGGCGTTCCATCCGCAATCAACCGCTGCACGGTTGCTGCATCCAGTGAAAGGGAGTTGCGCATTTTTGTTCGCAGCCTGTTATCATATTGGGGGGATGGATTTTCTGCGGTCTTATAATTAGCTCGCATCTCTTCCAGCTCCTGCGGGGTGTCAAATGCATAATAGGCGAATCCATCTGCAACAAGTTTCTCCGCATACTCACGGTAGCTTTCTTTTCGCTCACTCTGCCGGTAGGGTGCATGGGGTCCGCCTACAGCCGGACTCTCATCCGGTTCTATTCCACACCATTTCAGGCATTCCATTATATAGTCCTCTGCGCCTTCCACAAATCTGTTCTGGTCGGTGTCTTCAATACGCAGTATGAAATCCCCGCCATGATGTTTGGCAAACAAATAATTATATAATACCGTGCGAACCCCGCCCAGGTGCAGTCCACCCGTGGGACTCGGTGCAAAACGAACACGAACTTTACTTGACATTCCGCAAAGATAACATGTGGTCTTGGTTTACCGTTTGACGTTAAAGGTTTTTGTGCGCTTATCTTTACAACATGCTTTACTGGTCAACCGCCAACCGATTCCTCCGCATGCTCTACCCGGCATGGCAATGGCAGATACCGACATCGGAAAAAAAGATCTACCTCAGCTTTGATGACGGTCCCCACCCCGAGATCACGCCATGGGTATTGGACCAATTGAAGAACTACAATGCGAAGGCGAGTTTTTTTTGTATCGGCAAGAATGTAAAAACATGGCCGGCGGTGTATGAAAGAATTTTAAGGGAGGGACATATTGTTGGTAACCATACTATGAATCATCGCAATGGATGGAAGAGTTCAGATGAAGAATATTTTGCAGATATCGGCGAGGCAGCAAAATACATCGATAGTAAATTATTCCGTCCGCCTTATGGAAGACTTACTCGCTTCCAGGGAAAGCTGTTAAAAGAGGCAGGTTATGAAATGATCATGTGGACAGTTTTATCGGGAGATTTTGATGCGAAAAAATCGGCTGCGCAATGCTGGGATATGGTACGCGAAAATGTGGATAAAGGGAGCATCGTTGTTTATCATGATAGTGAAAAAGCATGGGATAGATTGAACGTTGTTTTACCCCAAACCCTGGAATGGTTTTCTGCCCGCGGATACATATTTGAAGCAATCAACATGAATATTTTGAAGGCTAACAACAGGAAATAAATTAGGAAAAAACATCATTGGAATCGGGGAGGACCCCCTTAAAAAAAGTTGGGCCTGGGTAGAAACCCTGGCCCGTTTTTAATCCGTACCCTATGAAAACTGGTTTAAAGGTAAATTATATTTTTAATTATTTCAAAGTAATTTCTATTGTATTTCCGTTCACTGTGAGGCCTGCTTTATTGTCGCAGTCGCCGTTTCCGAAGTCGAGCACTCCCTCCGGACCACCATTACGCTGGAACTTTTGTTTGCCCTGAACGATCCATTTACAGTTGAATTTCTTCACCAGTGGTTCGAGGTTGGTGCTGGTCCAGCTCGCTGTTTTATCACCCCTTACAACGGTACCTTCTCCATTACCTACTATCGTGAATACATCATCGCCTGCAACCCATGGTGTTCCCCAGCCATCTGTTTGGGAGATAACGCGGGTGCGGTTCCACTGGGTATAATCGCCGCTTGGCCTTGTTAGCTTGCCATTGGTGACGCGGGTTTCAAAGGTGAGCTTGTCGGATATGCTGTTGTTTTGAATGCGGTGAGCGCCTTCTACTTTGGTATCATTCACATAATAGCCATCGAAGCTGGTTTCAGCCACTGCACCGGATATGAAGAGCCAATTGGTGTACACCGTGATGATCTTTCCCTTCCTCACGCGGCCATCCTTGCCGGTACAGCCGGAGGCGCCGAAATCGAGGGTTACTCTCAGCGGGAAAGAATCGGCGGGGTTGATCTTCTCCGCGGTGAGGGTGAAGCAGGTGGTTTGCAGGGTACCGGGACTGTTTTCTGTATTCACCTGGAATACGCCCGTGCCGCCGATGCCGGCTCCCGGGGTGCCCATTACATTGTTGAATACATCGTCATAAAGCACTTCTCCTTCAGCGTCCGCTTCCATGGTGGTGCGGGTCATCAGGACCGACTCGGATTCGCCTCCGGGCTCATTGTTGTCGTCGTTTTTGGAGCATGACCAAAGAGTGAGGCTTAGGGCCAGGACGGTAAGCAATTGCTGGCCGGATTGTTTCATTTTCATAAAATTTGTTTGTGGTGTTGGTATGGTTCTCTGACCGGGTTGCATCCCAAACGTTTAAAATAGTATAAAATTTTATGGAACTTCGTCGAATGATGCTAATTGATAGCCATTGTCATTTATATGTGGAAGAATTCAGGGATGATATCAGCACCGTTATCAGCGAGGCCCGCGGGGCGGGGGTGGAGGCCTTTTACCTGCCTGCTATCGACAGCACCGAGCATGAGGCGATGCTGGGGCTGGAAGCCGCTTACCCAGGCGTTTGCCATGCCATGATGGGACTGCATCCCTGCTATGTGAAAGAGAACTGGGAGGAGGAGCTTCAACCGGTGGCCGACTGGCTGGCGCGGCGATCCTTTGCCGCAGTGGGGGAGATAGGGCTTGATTTTTACTGGGACAGGACCTTTGAGACTGCCCAATACGAGGCTTTCAGGCGGCAGGTGCAAATGGCGAAGCAGTATGCCCTGCCCATCGTAATCCATTCGCGCAACTCCATCCAGGAATGCATCAATATTGTGAAAGAGCAGCAGGATGGGAGTCTGGGAGGTATATTCCATTGCTTCAGTGGCAGCTATGAGCTGGCGCGGGAAGTGGTGAAGCAGGGCTTTTACCTCGGCATCGGCGGGGTGGTCACTTATAAGAATGCCGGGCTGCCGGAAGTGCTGGCCAAGATCCCTCTCGAGCATATTGTTCTTGAGACCGATGCGCCCTATCTGAGTCCGGTTCCCTTCAGGGGCAAGCGAAACCAGCCGGCTTACCTGGTGCACGTGGTGGAGAAGCTCGCGGATATCTATCGCGTCAGCCCTGATGAAATTGCAGAAGTGACAAGCGCCAATGCCCGGAAAATCTTCAAATCCTGATTGCATGAATAGTACCCGAAAAAAATCCCCTCCCACGCGAATCCTGATCATCTATACCGGCGGAACGGTGGGGATGGTGATGGATGATGCCACAGGCGCGTTGAAGCCGATCGGTTTCAAAGAGATCCGCGATAATATCCCCGAGATCGTTAAGCTGGGTTATGAGGTGGAAGTGCATGCTTTCAATCCACCCATGGACTCGTCAGACATGCATCCCGATGTTTGGGTGGAGCTGGCGGGCATCATCGAAAAGAACTACCACGACCATGACGGCTTTGTGATACTTCACGGCTCAGACACGATGGCCTTCACGGCATCGGCGCTGAGTTTCTTATTAGAGAACCTGAGTAAGCCGGTGGTGCTCACCGGTAGCCAGCTCCCGATCGGTGAAATCAGGACCGATGCAAAGGAGAATATCATCACGGCGCTGGAGATCGCTGCTGCACGAAAAGGTGGCAAGGCCCTTGTGCCCGAGGTCTGTATCTATTTTGATTACCAGTTATTCAGGGGTAATCGCTCCAAGAAGTATAATGCCGAGAAGTTTGAGGCCTTTTACTCGATGAACTATCCGCCCTTGGCCGAGGCGGGCATCACGATCAAATACCATCGCACCAATATACTCCGGCATCCGGAGGAGCCTTTGAAGGTGCATCGCAAAATGGATCCCTCGGTGTCAGTGCTGAAGATCTTTCCGGGCATTACTCCGGCCACGGTGGAGGCGGTGCTGGCAACGCCGGGTACACGCGCGGTTATCATGGAGACCTTTGGAAGTGGCAATGCTACAACAGCGCCATGGTTTATTGCCAGTTTGCGGGCGGCCATCAGAAAGGGATTGATCATTGTGGACATCACCCAATGTGATGGAGGTGCCGTGGAATTGGGGCGATATGAAACCAGCCGGCATTTAAAAGAGATGGGTGTAGTGAGCGGGCATGATATGACTTTTGAAACGGCCCTTGCCAAACTGATGTGGCTGCTGGCGCAGAAACATTCAAAGGCGAGGCTGCGCGAATTATTGGAAACTTCTTTGAGGGGTGAATTGACCAATGCCTGAGGTTCCCTATATTTGCGTCCCACAAATGGAGAGATGTCCGAGTGGTTTAAGGAGCACGCCTGGAAAGTGTGTATACCTCTAAAGGGTATCGCGGGTTCGAATCCCGCTCTCTCCGCCAAATAGAAATGAAAGCATACAAAAAGCGCTGTAAAATCAATGATTCACGGCGTTTTTTGTTTTAGGAGGAAACCTAGAAAAAACCAAATAATCGCATAATTCTGGTGCCCTATTAGGTGCCCCAGAAATAGAGAAGCTGTAACAAACTTCAGATCATTACAGAAGACAGCTAGTGGCTGTTAATCTAAGTGATAAGAGCCAACAAAATCAGAAAAGAACTCTACTAAGTGCTATACTGTAAACGGAAGGCTAAAAAATAATTATTCTATAAATTACTTTAGACTACAACTATAGTTGATTTGGATAACTCAAGCAGCTTTTTTGTTCTGACCTTTGAAGAAACAAAATCAAAGCAATGAAAATAGTTGTAACAGGTTGCTTAGGAAACATTGGTAAGCCACTTACACTTGACTTGGTTCAAAAAGGACATCAAGTTATTGGTATTAACTACAATATTGAAAAACAAAGTGACATTGAAGTATTGGGAGCTACAGCAGCAATTGGCTCTATTGAAGATGTAGAATTTCTTTCAGCCACTTTCGCGGGTGCAGATGTGGTTTATACTATGATACCTCCAAACTATTTTGCAGAACCCGATATACGAGAATATTACCGGAAGGTTGGTGATAAATATTTTCAAGCTATAAAGCAAGCGAAAGTAAAACGAATCATTAATTTAAGCAGCTATGGCGCTCATTTAGAAAAAGGCACAGGTAATATATTGGGTGCTCATTATGTTGAAAATAGCTTAAACCAACTTTCAGATGTGGATATTACCCACATTCGCCCTACTTACTTTTACTATAATCTGTTCAATCTAATTCCTGTAATAAAAACCACTGGATCAATTTATGCAAATTATGGTGGCGACAAAAAGTTTGAAATGGTATCGCCTATTGATATTGCATCAGCCATCGCAGAAGAAATAGAGTCAGCACCCGTTCATAGAAAAGTTAGATATGTATCAAGTGACGAGCTAACAGGTAACGAAATTGCAAGCGTTTTAGGTGAAGCCATAGGTAAACCAGATTTGAAATGGGTTGTTGTATCAGATGAAGATGCACTCAAAGGATATATGGATATTGGCTTCCCTGAACTACTATCTAAAAATCTTGTTGAAATGTTTTCAAGTATCCAGACGGGAAAATTAGCCGAAGATTATAGGCTTAATAAACCTGAAGTATTAGGAAAAATAAAGTTCACTACATTTATAAAAGACTTTCATACGGCGTATAATTCTTGAAGCAAATTATAATGCAAAATCACAGAATAAAGTCAATCAGCGAATATCACCGCATGAGAGGACTTCCTAAACCTCAGCATCCCTTAATTAGTTTGGTAGATTTCAGGGATATTACCTATACGTTTGATGATAATCCAATAAATTGGATACTAGATTTTTATTCTATTTCACTTAAAAAAAACTTTGATGGAAAGGTAAAATACGGACAACAAGAATATGATTTTGATGAAGGTATTATGTACTTTATATCGCCCAATCAGGTCTTTAGTGTAGAAATCGATAAAAGTAAAATTTCCAGCTTGTCAGGATGGTTGCTACTTATCCATCCTGATTTTTTGTGGAATACCTCACTTGCCAAAACCATAAAGGGATATGAATATTTCAATTATACAGTAAACGAGGCTTTGTTTCTTTCAGATAAGGAAGAAATAATTTTAAATACAATAGCAGAAAATATTCAAAACGAATACAATTCCAATATTGATAAGTTCAGTCAAAAAATCATTATTTCTCAAGTCGAAACTTTACTAAACTATGCAGATCGTTTTTATCAACGGCAGTTCATCACACGGAAAAAAGCAAATCATCAAATTCTTAATCACTTAGAGGAATTGCTTATAGATTATTTTAACAATAAAAATCTGGTAAACGTAGGCTTGCCAACAGTAAAATTCATTGCCGAAACTTTAAATTTATCTCCAAATTATTTAAATGGAGTGCTCAAATCTTTGACAGGCCAAAGCACACAGCAACACATACACGACAAACTGATTGAGAAAGCCAAAGAAAAATTATCCACAACCCATTTGACTGTTAGTGAAATTGCTTTTGAATTGGGCTTTGAGTATTCTCAATCGTTTAGTAAGCTGTTTAAAGCAAAAACCAAACAATCACCTTTGGCATTTAGAAAATCATTCAATTATGCAGTTTAGGCAGTCGTTTAACTGACAAAGTTTTTTTGGACCTAAATAATCGAATGAATATGGCTTATCAACTATTAACGCTAAATGCTAAGTTTCAGTAAAACTATGCCATATGTCAAAGCAGATTATAACCATTTTGGGGTATTGATAAGGTTTAAATGTTGTCTTACTTTTATTGAAACGGACTATTATGTTTCTCGCAATCGTAACAGCATATGTATTCATGCTCACGCTTCTTAAACTGGTTTATTTATTGTTTAAACCAAAGTTTTTGAATCCATCCAGGTTTGGTCCACCCTCAAAACTCATGATGAGTGTATACTATATAACAATCCTCTTTTTCCTGCTGCTTTTTATTTTATCCAGGTTGGACATTATTACCATCCAGATCACAACAAACAAGTGGCAGATCGGAGACCTGTTTCAGTTTGAAAAGCAACCAGTATTGATAGTAATGGGCGTTGCATTAATTGCCACAGTTATTCATACTGTGGTTGAATATTATACTAAAAGTAGTAAGGTGTAATCTCAAATCTTCACCTGAACCGTTATGGCGCTGAATACTATATTCTCTCCCCGACTTACTGCCTTCAAATACTGGCCTGTTTTAAAATAGGTTAACTCTGCCACCACATTCAGCTTTTCCATTGGAATATATTCAACTGTTAGTCCCAGCTGGTTGCCGATATGTTTACCAGGTGCAGCCGGAAATAGAAGGCTTGCATCCGCGCCATACAATCCATCTGCAATACTGTACCTCCAGAATATATCATAGTCGGCGGTAAAATATAGTTTGGGTAGAAGCTCTATTTCTATGGAAGGATGCAGATCTATCAGATTGACCGGACCGATCAATGCAGCCAACCCAAAATATGCACCGCGGGGAAACAGCGGATTAAATGTATCTGTTTTATTATCTGCCGGAGATTTGTCGCCACTGATCAGTTCAGTTTTAAGTCCAACTTTAGGGTGTAGATTAATTGTATTGAAATGATAACTACAATTTGCAGAAGCGGTATAAGCCCTAATCTTTTCTTCTTCATTTTTGCCGCCTTGGTACACGAGTTCAATATCATATTGGAATGCCCGGTTGTTTTCCCAAAATCTTAGTCCCACAGAATGCCTGAGCTCGGGTGTTGTAAGACTATGACCTGCTGCTTTTTCATTTTCAAAACCGATATAGTATATATCGAGGTTTTGAAAAAGAGGTACATGGTTCTGCACAACATAAACACTCCAGATGCGTCTGGACTTGTTGAACCTGTCATCAAATACACCTGCTCGGTTCCGGACCGGATAAGCCAGGAAAAGGTCTATTTGGGTTGGACTCTTTTTATAAGATGCCTTTACTGCATCAAAGCTGAGGCGATTATTTGGTCCCTCCCTCACTGAGATCAAACGCTGCGAGCCGTATAATAGTTCCTGTCTGCCAACACGAAGAGTCAATGCAGCTGTGTTGCTTTTCAGTAAGTTCAGATCAAGGAATAATTGTGAAACATCCAACCTGTTTTCATCTACTGATCGGATGATTTCTTTACCCGCTACTGTAGTACTCACCAGTTGCCCAAATCCCCGGATAGTTTTTCCAATTTGTAAATCACCATGCAGGCGCAGCCGGTGGTATGGGGCTGTATATTCTTTCTGTGGAGCTTCGCCCCAATCTTCATTTTTGAAGTACTGAAACTGGAATCTATACTCACCTCCAAAAGAGATCCTTGATTCTTTGGATGTATAAACTGTGTCATATTGATAGCCACCATAAAAATTAACCGGGCTCCAGGCTGGCAGGGCCGGTGAGATGGCGGGCGCAAGGGTACCATACTCCTTTGCTCCGTAAACAACTTTCCCATCTACTATCGTTAACAGGGAAGAGAGATTTGTGATGGCTTCATCCGGTATACTGAAATAATCCTCGTTAAGTATCACCAGGTCTGCATAATAGCCGCGCTTAATTTTGCCCTTGGAATTATTTTCTTTGATGAGCGAATAGCCTCCTGCTGTCATTAACCTTAATGCTGTATATCTGTCAAGCGTATTCTCCTTTGCCATCGTTTGTACCCCGCCGATAGTTTTTCCGGTTGTTATCCAATTCAGTGCAACCCATGGATTATAGCTGGCCACCCTGGTGCCATCTGTTCCCAGACCTACCGGTATTCCCATTGCCAGCATCTGTTTTACGGGTGGAGCATCCAATGCTGCTTTCGTTCCATATCGCTTGATAAAACTTTCTCCCTGGTAAGCCATCCGATGCTGGATGGCAATGCCTCCGCCCAATGCCTTTATACGTTTCATATTTTCAGCACTGATGGTTTCTGCATGATCGATCATCCAGACCAGGTCACCCAGCGGCATTTCTTTATTGATCTCTTCCAGCACATTCAGATCTCTCGTGATACTTTCATTATAGGTTGCGTGTATGCGAAATGGCCACCTCTTCTTTACCAGTAACTGCAGCACGGCTTTAAGGTTTGCTTCCATGGTTGGAGGCAACTCGGGACGTGGATAGAGGAAGTTCTCAAAGTCGGCCGCTTCGGCAACTAAATTCTCCCCGGCTCCCTGAACATGATAATCCACCTCATTGATTCCGTTGTTCTGATGATGGTGGATATCCACCATAGTTATCCAATTAGAATAGTCCGCCAGTTCTTTTCCTCTTTGTTGCGCAAACAGGAAATAGGGGATCCGTACCGTTAGTTTTCCTGCTCTATGTAATGAATCAGAGATGCTATAGTCGTCAGGGTAATTTTGAAAACCACCACCCGCATCCATAACCGCAGTTACCCCGAGGCGGTTTAACTCCCTCATGTATTGCAGGGTGGAATTGATTTTTTCTTCCTGGCTTAATTCAGGCAGCCTCGCCAATGTTGAATACAATATGAATGCATTGGGTTCTGCAAGCAGTAAGCCCGTTGGGTTTCCATATTTATCTTTTTCAACCAATCCCCCTGCGGGACTTACCGTTTCCGGATTTATATTCAGTTGATCCATCCCGGCCTTATTTAACCAGGCCTTTCCATACAGGTACAAAATAAAAGCGGGCACATTTCCGGTTGCTTCATTGATCTCTTCTACCGTTGGTAGTCGCTTCTCCACGAACTGGTATTCATTCCATCCGCCAACTACCCTCACCCATTGTCCGGCAGGTGTTCTTTCTGCCTGTTCTTTCAGCATTTCCAGTGCCCGCTTTAAACTAGCCACACCATCCCATCTCAATTCTGCATTATAAAACCGTCCACCACGTATAACATGCAAATGACTGTCGAATAATCCCGGTATAACTCTTCTTCCTTTCGCATCAATTACCCGGGTTGCTTTTTGTTTCAACTTTAATACAGCACTATTGCTACCCGTTAGTATAAACTTACTACCCGCAATAGCTACCGCTTCCGTTTCCGGGTTGCTATCGTCCATGGTGCTGACCTTCCCGTTTATGATGATCAGGTCTGCTTTTTGTTGTGCACTAAGCTTTTTGTTTAAACTTAAAGTGGCTATTAGCAGGATAAGGAATAAAGGATTCATAAAACTTATTTTGGCCCATAATGGTCAGGAAAACAGGAGGGAGCATATTGTTTACTACCTGAATTTTACTTCTAATAGTTCTATATCAACTACCAATGGATCACTCATGTATTTACCATTGCTATCACGCGGGTATACATGCCTGCGGGTTGGTACCATGATCCCCTGGAATTCTTTATAATCAAAAGCATAATGCGCTGCTGTACTGCCGCCCATGATATCAACATCATAATCAAGTCTCTTCAGGAAGCCATGTTTGTCGAAATAAAACACCTGCTCCTTTGAATGGTAGGCCATCTGTTCGGGGTATGTTACATGCAGTCTTCTCCAGGTTTCTCCCGCTTCATGCCAGGGCTCTATTTCTTTGCAAATAAAACCCGGATAGGTAAAGAGAAAGGGCGTTGTCAGGTATGACCACATAGCATAGGATCCAAAATAGATCAGTTGCAATACGCTCCAGGGCGTTTCTAAACTGTGGCCTGCAAATCTGTCCCGCGGATTTATCAACTCCTCTACCAGCTTCCCATTATTTTCTATGGAAACACGATCATGACTAAAGTTGGTATAGGTTCCGGATTCATTATTAAAATTCAGGTAACCACCGGATTGTTTTCTCAGATCTATTTCGAATTCACTATTGCTGATAATATAGGGATGCCCTTTTAGTGCCCACAGTGCACCTCCCACTTTCATTTTCACATATACTTTATTGTAGCTTGAGAATTGAGTAAGTCCCCCATGTATCTCCAGGACTTGTTCTAACAGGTTTGTCATTTGTTTTTATTTTTTAAGTGCTTAGTAAATCTTCATTACAAAACTAAACAGACACTATCCATCGCTGTTTTCCGCAGCGTTCAATCTAGTTGATTGTATCATTCAATTTTTGGATGAAATGAACAACTCATTTGGATCGTGCGGAATAAGGCAATCGTCTAAGTGATTCTAGTTTTGTGATTCAATTATGCATCATGAAAAAAGAAAGGATACTGGTTACCGGTGGAAGCGGATATGTAGGGTCAAGCACCATATTAAAATTGCTGCAGGATGGATATTCTGTAAAAACAACAGTGCGGTCGGCCTTGCGGGCAACCCAGCTTAGTGATACCCTTGTTAAGGCAGGAATATCTTCTTTAAATAACCTGGAATTTATTGAGGCCGATTTGAATGATGATAAAAACTGGGATGCTGCGGTAGCTGGATGTGATTATGTTTTACATGTGGCATCGCCATTGCCGCATGCTGAGCCAAAGAATGATGATGATGTAATAATTCCAGCGCGTGATGGTGCATTAAGAGTGCTGAAAGCTGCCCGCGATGCAAACGTCAAAAGAGTTGTACTAACATCATCTTTTGCGGCTGTGGGATATACCATAAATGAACCGGGACATGTTTTTGATGAGGCAGACTGGACGGATTCTTCTATGCCCAATCCGGCATATATCCGTTCCAAAGTAATTGCTGAAGAAGCGGCATGGGACTTTATAGAAAATGAAGGTGGAAAACTGGAACTAAGTGTCATTATTCCAACGGGAATATTCGGACCAGTATTCAATAATGATTATTCCCTTTCCATACAGTTGATTAAAGATATTCTCAATGGAGGATCGATGGAGAACTTCGATTTTTTTTTCGGGGTAATTGATGTTCGTGATGTTGTATTGATGCACCTGAATGCCATGACCAATCCGGATGCAAATGGACATCGCTTCATTGCAACTTCTGATGATATTGTTTCCTGTTATGATATAGCGGAGCTGATTAAAAAGGAAAGAAAAGATCGTTCTCAGGCTATAGGCTCCATTAAATCCATAGATCAAAACAGGCGAATTAAAATTTCCAATGAAAAGGCTAAAAGCTATTTCAATTGGAAACCCATCTCCTGGAAGGATACTATCCTGGCTACTGTTGATTCATTACCATCACTATAAAAAAGGTTTGTATGAATAACGAAATCAAAAAGCAATCACGCGGGCAATTCATCCGGACAACGGGATTGATTGCCATTGGAACACTCCTTTCTCCTAAGGAGCTGTTTTCACAGACCAGTCCGGTTATTACATTTAGAAATGAAGCTGCAAAAGCTAAAATTACAAAACAGGCTATTCGGGGAAACATTCATCTGTTGGAGGGATCCGGAGGTAATATTGGTGTTTTCTCCGGCAGGGACGGAATGCTTATTGTTGACAGCGGTATAGGCGTGAGCGAGCAGAAAATACATTCCGCACTGGCATCAATTGGCGATAAGCAATTGAAGTATGTGGTGAACACGCATTGGCATTTTGATCATGCTGAAGGAAACGAGTGGATGCATAAAAAAGGGGCTACCATTATTGCACATGAGAATACACGAAACAATCTTGCATCAACAATCAGGGTAAAAGACTGGAACTATACTTTTGATCCGGCCCCGGGCGCAGCACTTCCCACCATTGTGTTCAAAGACGAGCATAAGCTATCGTTCAATGGCTCCGAAATACGAATGAAGTATTATAATCCCTGCCATACCAATAGTGATATCTCCGTTTATTTTTCAGAGGCAGATATTCTTCAGGTGGGTGACACCTGGTGGAACGCACATTATCCTTTTATTGATCATGATACTGGTGGATCGATCGATGGCATGATAGAAGCCTCCAACCAGAATCTTTCCCTTGCTACTAATAAAACAAAGATCATTCCCGGGCATGGCGCGGTTGGTGATCGTAACCAGCTCCTTCAATTCCGTGATATGCTGGTTTCGGTTAGGGATAAAGTTTCAAGACTAAAAAAAGAAGGCCGTTCAATGCAGGAAGTAGTTGATGCCAAACCAACTTCAGCATTTGATGCTACCTATGGAACATTTGCTGTGGATGGTTCATTCTTTACAAGACTTGTCTATCACGACGTATAGTATTTATCGAATCTAATTTCAATTTTATGCAACTGCTATCGCAACCTAAAAGCCTAAGTGTTTTTAAGGAGGAAGAATTCATTGACCAGAGATTCCAGGTGCCGGAGATACACCAGAAGGTTTATCTGTTGAATGGGGAATGTGTTGAATGGGAGGGTGCCGTCACGAATATCTATTCCCCCGTTTATATTCCAACAGAAGAAGGGCTTAAACCCAAGCTGTTGGGAAGCATCCCTGAAACTACTGCTAAAGAGGCAATGGAAGCACTGGATGCTGCACTGGTGGCATATGACAATGGACTTGGAGAATGGCCATCCATGGGCGTTGAAGGTCGGATTGAATGCATGCAGAAGTTCGTGTATTTAATGTTGAGGGAGCGAAACCTTATGATCAAGTTGCTGATGTGGGAAATAGGAAAATCCCTTGCCGATGCTACCAAAGAATTTGATCGCACCGTTGATTATATAAACAACACTATTGGAGCGTTGAAAGAACTCGATCGGGAATCTTCACGCTTTCAGCAGGTAGAGGGGATCATTGCCCAGGTGAGACGAACACCGCTGGGAGTGGTATTAAGTATGGGTCCATTCAATTACCCGCTTAATGAAATATTCACCACGTTGATCCCCGCGCTTATCATGGGCAATACTGTTTTATTCAAACTGCCAAAGCATGGTGTACTGGTTCATTATCCATTATTGAACGCTTTTAAGGAAGCTTTTCCCAAAGGCGTTGTGAATACGCTTTATGGAAAGGGTGCTGATATCATAACACCTGTTATGGAGAGCGGGAAGGTGAATGTACTGGCTTTTATAGGTACCAGTAAAGTTGCCAATCTGCTTAAGAAACTACATCCTAAAGTAAACAGGTTAAGGGCAGTGTTAAGCCTTGATGCGAAGAACGCCGCAATTGTTACAAAGAATGCAGATCTGGATGTTGCGGTAGCTGAATGCCTGCTTGGTGCGCTCTCGTTTAATGGTCAGCGTTGCACTGCGCTAAAACTGATTTTTGTTCAGGAAGAAGTAGCTGAGGAGTTTGTATCAAAACTGGCCCTTGCAGTTTCTGCATTGAAAATTGGATTGCCATGGGAAAATGATGTGGCCATTACGCCATTGCCAGAGCCGGCCAAGCCAGCATATCTGAAAGAATGTATTGATGATGCTATCGCAAAGGGGGCTAGTATCATCAATGAGCATGGTGGATTCACGGAAGCGTCGTTGGTGGTTCCAGCCGTGTTGTATCCGGTTAATCAATCCATGAGGTTATACCATGAGGAACAATTCGGCCCCCTGATCCCGGTTGTTCCTTTTAAAACTATTGATGAACCCATAACCTACCAGGTAAATGCATCTCATGGCATGCAGGTTAGCATATTTACTGAAGATGCAGGGGAGACTGCCACGCTGATCGATTCATTTGTAAATCTTGTGAGCAGAGTCAATATTAATTGCCAGGCGCAGCGTGGTCCGGATGTTCTTCCTTTTACCGGCAGGAAAGATAGCGCTGAAGGAACTCTTTCCATTCCGGATGCCTTACGTGCATTTTCTATTCGATCGATCGTGGCTGCAAAGAGTACAGAGAAGAATAAAGATATCCTTAATAGTATAGTCCACGACCGCCAATCCTGTTTTCTAAGTACAGATTACATTTTCTAAACACTTAAATAATAATAAAAATGAAAAAGACAATCAGAAAAATTTTGGTAACAATCCTTTCGTTAACAGGCACTGCGGTGCTGGCGCAGCAACCCTCGGCCGACTTATTAACGCCAACCAACCATGCATTGGTGGTAATAGATATGCAAAGCCAGATGATCTTCCCGGTAAAGAGTATTGGAGTACAGGAGTTCCGCCACAATGCAGCCATTGTATCAGGAGCATCTAAAATATTTAAAGTTCCTACCGTTGTTACTACAGTTGCCTCCAAAACATTCAGCGGCCCGGTATTCCCGGAAGTAACACAATTTTATCCGCCTGATACTTATATTGAAAGAACCACTATGAATGCATGGGAGGATGTCAACGCATACAAAGCCATTACCGGCAAGAATAAAAAGAAAATTGTATTGGCGGGTTTGTGGACCAGTGTATGTATCGTAGATCCTGCATTATCAGCCAGGGCTTTGGGATATGAAGTGTATGCAATTACCGATGCCTGCGGCGATGTAAGTATGGAGGCGCATCAGATGGCTATAAACAGGATGTTGCAGGCGGGCGTTAAACCAATGACCTCCATTCAGTACCTGCTTGAATTACAGCGTGATTGGGCAAGGGGGGATACGTATAAAGCAGTAACGGAGCTGCTCGAGAAATATGGCGGAGCGTATGGTATAGGAATTCAGTATGCGAAGGATATGTTGGTGCATTGAGATCCTGAATAGAATCTGGAAATGGCTAAAAGCGGGCGTTGTACAGATGCTCGCTTTTACTTTGCTAACTCAGTCTCCAGCTGGGTTATATATGCACTCTGTGCTTGTATAATCGTGTCAATTTCTTCCAGCGTATAACGCGGTGTTATATGTTGCGGACAATTCCAGTCAAAGGCATCTACCTCTAATACCACCATACGTTCCGGTTTGAAGTCATAATCGTTCAGGTCAAGGGATTTATATAATTCCATATCATCGCTTAATTCAACTATGCTGGCCCTGGCATATATCTTCAACCTTGTCCTTGACGCATAATCAACCATGATCAGGGAAACATGAGGATGCGTCACAATATTTCCCATTGTGATGTACTGCGCATTTCCCACAAAATCTATAAATCCGAGATGCCAGGCATCCAGTACTTTTAGAAACCCCCTTGGACCGCCACGGTGCTGGATATAAGGATAACCATTCTCGCCGATAGAAGCGATATAAAAGTTATCCCTTTCTTTAATGAATTCCATTTCATTCTCTCTCATAACATCAGCATATAGTCTTTTCTCCATGCGGGCATAGACGGCCCTGCTACCTGCCTGTTCCTGCATTTTCTTTACCGAATAGGTGAATGCCAGGGAGGGATAATTCTGTGTCATGGTTACTATTTTAATTGATTATTTGGATACCTGAATCTCCCATATTATACATGCATTTATTTGAGTGTTTTATTCATTTTACTTGATTATTTGTACCAGATCGTAGCTGCCAATTACCGAAAGAATAAATTTTCGTATTTTAAAAGATGAATAAGAAACTACTGCTGCCATTGGTATTGATGATACCACTCGCCTTTGCCTGCGGCGATGCCAACCGCTCTTCAAAAGATGTAGCTTCCGATACCACCGCCTTTGAGCCGCCAACCTTTAAGCTCATCCCAACCGATACATTTCACTTCAATAATTTCGTGGATTGTAATATGGCGGAAGCCTGGATCGGCGATACCTTTCGCATCTTTCCTGGCAAGTATGGCGAAGACCCTGTTTGGGGGCCATCCAATGAGCTGAAATTTTCCAGTGGCAAGAATGCCGATGAAGCATTCAGCAATCCCGCCTCTGCGTATATTGCCCCGGCCATGCCTGCCAATGTTCCCCCCGGTCAAAAAGGATTGCATGGCGCCGTTTGGTTTGAGACCATTTACCAGCTTCCTTCTGACGCCAGCGGCAAAACACTCTATGCGATCTACCATAACGAGAACTATCCTGAAACACTTCCTTATGATTCCACTACAGGTGAGGGTTATATCGATAAAAAATGGCCTCTCGGATTAACGGAAAGGATCACTCCCGCCGCTGTTTGCCGTATCGGCATCATGAAGTCTGTTGACGGTGGCTGGAGCTGGGAGAACAAGGGCCTTTTCCTGGAAGATAAGCAGCCGCGCATGATCCTGAAACCACACAATACCTCCAAGACCTTCGCGGGTGGAGTGGGTGATCCCTCTGCTGTGGCGGTGGGCGATTATCTCTATTTGTTCTACGGCGAATACGGGTACCCGGGAGTATATGATTCCGCTAACTATAAACCAGAAGTGGAATGGGGCGGACAGTGCATCAGCGTTGCCCGCATAGCGCTGACTGACCTTGATAATCCCCAGGGCAAGGCAGGCCGCTGGGATGGTAATGGATTTAATGCTCCATGGGATGGCAGTGGCAAGCCTGTGGCCTCGCTCCAGATCGCTTTGGCTGACGGGGGCGGACCAGCTTCATCGCCTACCGGCGGATTTCATTGGGGGCCTTCCGTGAGCTGGAATGAATACCTGGAGTGCTGGGTCATGACCATGGGAAGGGTAGAAGGGCAATCGTGGATCGGCGATGAATTGTATATTTCGTTTAACCCGCACCGTAACCTTGGCGAGGGTACTAACTCCCAGGCATGGACGAAGCCACAAAAACTGCTTGACAAGCCCGGCCATGTATTATGGTATCCCTCCCTGCAACCAATGAATACAGAAGAGGATATTAAAAACAAACGCACCAGCCTACGCCTTGGCAAGCAGGCGAGATTGTTCTTCAAATATTCTGATCTCGGCAAATACAATTCAACCTATATGGTGGAATTTGAAAAGGGAAGTGCAAAAAAATAGGGATGCCGGAGCATCCCTGATTTTATGTATGCTAAAACGAGAGTTAATCTCAGCATTATTAAAACGCTTTATTTGCAGCGCCCGCCGAAGCTTTAGCGCAGGTGGGCCTCTGTTATAGTGCCGTATTTCTGCACGATCTTTTTGATGTCAGCAGATTTTCCAACCAGTACAAACTGTAATTTGTCCTTAGGGAAATAGGTTCCTATGATCTCTTTGGCGCGGGACAGGTTTAGTCCATCAACCTTTGCCTGGAAATTATTGATAAAGGATTCATCAAAGCCATACCAGTACATCTGTGTTAGCAGTGATGCTAACTGGCCACTGGTTTCATAGCGTGGCGGAAACTGTCCCTTCACATAATTCTTCGCCGAGGTCAGCGACTTTTCATCAACACCCTGCTCATGAAGCTTCTTAAGCACTTCAAGCGATTTGTCGATAGCCGCTTCTGTATTCTGTGTGGCAGTGAAAGTGGTGATGGCAAAAGAACCACCATTCTTCAACGGGGAGAAGCTACTACGGGCACCATAGGTAAGTCCGGTGTTAACCCTCAATTCATCATTGAGCATGGATGTGAATCTTCCGCCGAAAAGTGTATTGATCACTTCGATGGCAACGAAGTCGGGGTTGTTGCGACTCACACCCGGTGCACCAATATAAAAGGTAGTTTCTTTCGCATCATCCTTATTGATCAGTAGTACACGATTGGCGTTTGGCTTTTCGATGGGCTTTGCCGATAGATCGGAAGTTTTCTTAGACCCTTTCTTCCATCCCGAAAAGATCTTAGTAACCTGTGCCTTCATGTCGGCGGTTTTGAAATCACCGGCAATGGCTATGGCCGATCCATTGGGAATATAATTTTCTGCATAAAACTGCTTAAGGTCGTTGGCAGTTAATGCCGAAACCGATTCTGTTGTTCCGGTCACCATATTGCCATATACATGATTGCCAAAAAGGAATTGATCAAACTCTCCACCAATGATATTCCTGGGACTCTCCTTCGCCTGCTCCAGCCTGTCGATGGTACGGCGCTTTTCTTTGGCGAATTCTGTAGTGTCAAATGTTGGTGCCGTCAATAGTTCATTGATAATGCCCAATACTTTTTGCTGATCACGGGCGGCAAAAGATGCCGATAAACCTGCATATTCCTTGGTAGCAAAACTTCCCACACCGGCACCAATAAAATCAAGTTCCTCATCCAGTTTTGCCTTGGAATAATTCTTCGTGCCATGCTTTAATGCTGTAGCCGTGAGCGAGGCTAGTCCTGCTTTTTGTCCATCATAGATAGCGCCTGCCGGCATTATTACGGAAACCGATATGGTAGGCACTTCGGGCTGTTCCATGAGGTAAATAGTGAGCCCGTTTTTTAATACAAATTTCTGGTAAGGTGGTAGTTTGTATTCCTGTGCTATAGAAGTTCCGGCTACGAAGATCCCCAGCAGAACCAACAGCAGTGATAATATTTTCTTGTAATTCATTTCTTGATTTTTTAGGGTTGGCTTAGTCATCAGTTTTCGCCTTCAGGATACCAACGGTGCGATTCGTTTTGATGAAATATTTTGCAGCAACTCTCTTGATATCTTCTACCGTTACCTTATTATACTGTGCCGGAGCATCAAAGAGTTTTTTATAATCGCCGAAGAATACTTCATAGGTGCCGATATTATTTGACTTGCCATTGATGGTTTCCACCTGCCGGTAAAATTCAATAAGCTTCCTGTTCTTTACTTTTTGTAATTCAGCATCCGTAACACCTGATTTCACAATAGAATCCAATGCAGTATATACTTCTTTTTCCAGATCATCCGTACTGGCACCTTTACTCGCGGCTACCGTTATCCGAAACAGCGTTGGATCAAAGCTTTCCTGGAAAGAGGCAAACACGCTGGTGGCCATCTGCTTCTGATCAACCAGTGTGGAATATAACCTTGACGACTGTCCGCCGGTTAACAGGTCGCGTAACAGAACCAAGGGATAATAGTCTTCATGTTTTGCATCCGGAACATGCCATCCTATTGAGAGATATGGATTGGCCACTTGTTTCTGCACGGTAATTCTGCGCTCACCGGTTTGTTCAGGTTCCTTAATATGAACCGCCGGTGGTGCGGGCTGTGCTGGGATGGGCTCCAGGTATTTTTCTGCCATTGCTTTTACTTCGGCAAGTTTCATGGCGCCGGAAACAACCACTACACAGTTGTTGGGAGCATAGTATGTTTTGAAATAACGTTCGAGGTCGGCCTGGCTCCAGTTTTTCATGTCATCGAGATAGCCTATCACCGGCCAGTGATAAGGATGTTCCTGGAAGGCCTGTGCCTGCACCGATTCAAAAAGTAACCGGTAAGGCGAGTTTTCAAGTCCGGTGCTTCTCTCTGAGATCACAACGCCTCTTTCACTCTCCACCACTTTGGGATCGATACTCAAACTCGAAATGCGATCTGCTTCCAGGTCAAAGATTACTTCCGTGGCAGATGCCGGGAACCAGTTGGTGTAAACGGTTACATCCTCGCGGGTATAGGCATTGTTGGCGCCACCATTAAATTCCATGGTGCGGTCGAATTCTTTGGGACCATATTTTTTTGCACCATTGAACATCATATGTTCAAAGAAATGCGAGAGTCCCGTGATGCCCTGGTATTCATTCCTGGAGCCTACGCGGTAAAACAGGTACATGTTGGCATTCGGAATGGAGAAATCTTCTACAACGAGAAACTTCATACCATTTTTGAGGGTAAAGGTCTTAACATCATCTGCTTTCATCTGTGCCCCTGCCCCAAGGGAGAGGAATAAGATGGCAGACAACCAAAATTTATGCATAATCGAACTGTTAGGTGATAGAAAAAATTGCCTATAAAAATAGACAATACTAAGCGTTTTTTGCCGCCCGTATACACCAGAGCAATTCTTCAATAAAAACCTTGGCTCTTTTTTCAGTTGCTTCCTTATCGGTGGGCTCCCCATTTTCTTTATAAGCGTTCTGTACCTGTGGTACCGCATACATGGCTGGTACCATCAGTACGCCAATTTTCCAGAGGCTGAATACTAATGAGGTCATGGCCTGGGCTCCGCCAAAAGGTCCGGCAGATACAGTAGCGATGGCCACTGGTTTGCGTTTCCATTCGGGATATAACAGATCGATCACGTTCTTCAGACTGGCCGGGTAACCGCCATTGTATTCGGGGGTCACGATAAGTACACCATCAGCATTCTTTATTCTTGCCGCAAATTCAATGACATCGGGTGAAGGATCTTTCATTAACCGGAGCCGCTCATCAAACACCGGGAAATTGTATTGGTAGAGGTCAACAAGGTCTACTGTTCCATATCCCTTTTCTTCAATATACTGCTGGAAAAACCTGGCTACCCGGTGACTGTTCCGTCCTATCCTGACGCTGGAAGAGATGATGGCTATATTCATGGCGATAATTTAGGTGATTTAACAGGAACAAGAATGTTGCCTGAAAAGTTGGGGAATATTTTCCTTGATTCCCGGGTTATAGGTTATGCTGGGTATGAAAACTTAACCTTATTGGACAATAAACGCTTAATTCTCATCGGCACTGCTTTTTTCTACTTGTTGATGAAAACCCAATGATGGAATTGCCATGGAGGATATTCTGCAAATAATAAAGAAGCTTCCTAAAAGGAAAGTAAAAAAGATCATTAGCGATCCTACCGCCACGGCTGTAGCCATCAGCCTGGTATATGTAAATGATGGAACCCATGAAGGGATCAGGCGGACAAGGAGGGGTAAGTCGTTCAGCTATATTTACAAGGAGAAACCACTTAAGGCAAAAGACCAGTTGTCGAGAATAAAAAGCCTGGTGATTCCGCCTGCCTGGGAGAATGTCTGGATCTGTGCATTCGCCGACGGACACCTGCAGGCAACGGGCATGGATGCCCGAAACAGGAAACAATATCGTTATCATCCCAAATGGAATGAATTCCGGAACCAGACCAAATTTTACCGGCTCCTGCATTTCGGGGAGGTATTGCCTAAAATAAGACTGCAGGTAGAAAAGGATCTCTCGCTTCCCGGAATGCCGCGGGAGAAAATACTGGCAGCAGTAATAAGCCTGATGCAAAGAACGAATATCCGCGTGGGTAATAATGTGTATGAAAAACTCTATGGATCATTTGGTCTCACTACGCTGAAAGATAAACACGTAGAGATAAAAGGTTCACAGGTAAAATTTTGTTTTAAGGGAAAGAAGGGGATACTGCATGATATAGACCTGAAGAATAAGAAGCTGGCCAATATTGTTCAGCAATGCAAGGATATTCCAGGTAAGGAATTATTCCAGTATTATGATGAACAGGGTGAGCGGCGTGCAATTGATTCAGGAATGGTGAATGATTATATCCGGCAGATCAGTGGAGAAGATTTTACTGCCAAGGATTTCCGAACATGGTCTGGAACACTCAATGCCTTCCTGGCTTTTAAAGAACTCGGACTGGCAGAAAATGATAGCACAGCCAAAAAGAATGTAGTTGCCGCGCTCGATAAAGTAGCCGCCACTTTGGGTAATACACGCACCGTGTGCAAAAAATATTATGTGCACCCTGTTGTGGTTTCCTTGTACGAATCGAACAGTATTGAAAAATATTTTGCACAACTGGATGCTATTGAGAAAGATGATGATAAGGCTGGATTAACAGGTGATGAAAAGATCCTGATGAAAATACTTTCCGGCAATTAATTTAAAAATTTAAATCTACCGATATGATAAAGATCATTGAAAACGCTCCCGATAATGTTGCAGCCTTTGAGGCAGTTAATGATGTTACCAGTGATGATTTTGAGCAGGTGGTTTTCCCGCATGTAAAAGAAGTGGTAGCAAAGTATGATGAACTGAATTACCTCTTGGTGCTGAATACAGCGCTTTCTGATTTCAGTGCCGGTGCCTGGATGCAGGATGCATTATTGGGACTTAGGAATATTTCGGAATGGAACAGGGTTGCCATCGTAACAGATGACGAAACCATCATTGGATTTACCGATATGTTCAGTAAAATGATGCCGGGCACCTTTAGAGGCTTTAAGAAAAGCCTTTATGATGAAGCCATGAATTGGGCGGCGGGAAAGACTGGTGTGGAGTAGGATCTACTCTTCCAGTTCGTGAACACCGGGTTCAGGTGCAGTACCGCGGAATACCCTTGTTCCATAAAAATCAAAAGCCGGGGCAGGAGCACCAAACATTGCCTGGATATCAATTCCCTTGTTGCGTAATGGTGAATTGGCTTCCAGGGTAAAGTTGGATAACTGCTGCAGCAATTGCGGATCATTGAGATCTGTCAGGAACGGTCCTTTCATTAATGGATCTACCTGAAGTCCCCTTATTATGTTTTCTGATTTTTCCTGACCGGTGGCATTCGCCCATTCCATTAAACCAGGATATCCATTGATGGTGATGGTGGCGCCGGGGGTATTCCAGTAAACATTGCCAAGAAACTTATCCTGGTTCATAGTGCCTTTGATGAGATTGCCGCTGCCTATGAATATATTGTTGTTATAGGTGAAGTTCTCATTGAAGCATGGGTAGATGAACAACACGGTGCTGTTCGTGCTGTTATAGAAAATATTATTATACACTTTAGCATTGATGAACTGCTTAGCCTGGGCCGGACCATTCCAGATAGCCAGCGAACCATAATTGGTTGCTCTTGCATCATTGATGCTGACACAATAGCGCAAAATATTATTGTACCAGCTTGATGCGCCTTTGAACTGGTATAGTCCATAACCGGAAGCCCGGTTTTCATAGGAGAGGCAGTATTGTATGATGGAATTAGAGATACCACCATCCAGACCAAAGCCTCCGCCATCGAGGGTTTTGCTGGTATTATGATGGCTGATGGAGTTTTGAATGATCACACTGTCGCTGGCGGTAGCCCATATGCCGATTGGTCCGGTCATATTATGCGGCATATCTTTTCCATTATGACTCGCTATACAACGATCTATCAACGCCTTATCAGTACTTAATATTAAAATACCATTACCACTGTGATTGGTGAGGTTGGTAGGGTCACCCGGATTATTGGTGGCAGTAGAATTACGGATAGTGATATTCTTTGATAATCGTTCACCTGGTAGCAGGATAACACCATCGCGTGCATACAAACCGGATGCATATATTCCACTGAATCCATTATCGGCAGCATACACTTTATCTACAATGATATTTTCTGAATTATAAACATGCAGACCTGATTTCTGAAATCCTTCTACTCTTACAGATTCTATTATACCATTCCTGCTACTGTCTATTAAAATACCATCCGTTGTATTACCCGTTTTACGTCCGGCGCCAAGGGCATTGATATTAGTTAATTTAAAATGTTCAAGACGCACATGAATGGCCATGGTGTTATTGCCATTGATGGTTGCAGCGCCGGTTCCATAACTGCTTATAATAACAGGTTTGCTAAGCGTGCCATTATCGCTGGTATCGAGTATCAGTGTTCCTGTAAAACTTGTTCCCCCTTCAAAAAGGATACTTTCCCCGGGCTCCAGGTTTATGGTGTTGACCTTATCGATGGTCCTGAAAGGCTTTTCCTTTGTGCCGGCATTAGCGTCATCGCCACTGGCACTCACATAGTATGCCTTTGGCAACGGAACGGGAGGCACCGTTGGGGGCGGGGGCGGAGGGGGTGGTGCCGGTTCACTGCTGTTTTTTGAACAGCCCAACACTAAAAGCAGGGAAAAGAATACAAGAATCGATTTCATATTATTTGAGCCGGATTATGATTTAGTCATACGCCCGGGCAAGCTTTTTATTGTACCGCCAGTAAAATTAAATGCATTCGAACTCACCGGTACGCTCAGCTGAAATAACCATGGATGTTCCAGCAAATGCTTTCCGGTACTGCCCTGGTTGCATCCGGTTGATCTTCATGAATTGCTTATTGAAATTGGTAAGGGTATTATAACCTGATTCATAGGCAATGGATGAAATGGGTTTAGGTGTATCGATGAGTTGCTGGCATGCTTTGCCAATTCTTACTTCATTGAGGAATTCGATATAGGTCTTCTTGGTACATCTCCTGAAATAATTGCAGAACGCGGGTACACTCATGCCCGCAAAGGAAGCAACATTATCGAGTCCGATAGGGTCGGCATAATGCTCGATCGTATACTGGAATACCTTATCGATCCTGGCCTGCTGTTTAGAGTGGAGATTGGCCATTTCATGGGTGGATAGATAATCATAGCGCTTACTCTCGCTGATGGTGGCGATCAGTTTCAGCAGGATGAGTATTCGTGTAAATCCCTGTGCCTTTTCCAGCTCAATGATGAGGGGACGAAGTTCTTCACTGAGGGCGGGTCTTAATTTTATGCCCACTGCTGCTGTCTCCAAAAACTTGCTGATCTCCCTGCATTCGGGTAAGCTGAAAAATTGTGTTCCCCAGATAGAATCCAGGAACTGAACCACTATTGCACTGGTGATGATCTCCTCACCTGATTTCTGGAATGTATGGGGAAGGTTACTGCCGAGGAAGTAGATATCTCCTGTATTGAAACTACCCACATGGTTTCCCACGAAAGCATTCCCTTCACCTTCTGTGAAAAGGATGAGTTCAAATTCAGGGTGCTGGTGCCAGGGTACTTCAAAATGTGGCGTACGGAAAGTTCTGGCAATGAAGGAATGATCATGCTCGAGGGGTAGTTTTTCTATTAGCGGCTTCATGAGATATATAGTGCTTTTAGAACTATTTTATCAATATTGACAAGAATCAGGCGAAAAAGATATTAAAATAGTTTCATAAAACAAGAATAAATAAGAACCCCGCCCCGAATTCAGTACCTAATTTAGAGATCTGATAAGCGGTTGCACGTAATTGTTTTGCTGTTTAAGTAAATGATTTGCCATGTTATTATTAGGGATCGATATAGGTACTTCTTCAATCAAGGTTTCCGTGGTGGATGGTGCCACCAGCAAATCGATCATTACAGTACAATATCCTGAAACAGAGGTTCCTATTGATTCGCCGAAGCCTGGCTGGGCCGAGCAGGATCCCGCTACCTGGTGGAAACATACCGTGGCTGCCATTCAACTGGCCAATTCCTCGGGTAAGTTTGATGCCGCTGCCATTGGCGCAATTGGCATTGCCTACCAGATGCATGGATTGGTGGTGTTGGATAAGAACCATGAGATATTGAGGCCTTCGATCATCTGGTGTGATAGCAGGGCTGTATCAATAGGGGCAAAAGCCAATGAGAGCCTGGGACCAGATTTCTGCCTGCATCACCTGCTCAATTCACCGGGAAATTTTACTGCTTCAAAACTGGCCTGGGTAAAGGCGAATGAACCGGGTGTTTATGCAGAAGTAGCACATGTAATGTTACCGGGTGATTATATAGCTTTTCGATTATGCGGAAACGTTAGCACCACGCCTTCCTCTCTTAGCGAAGCGGTATTATGGGATTTTACCACCAATAGCATCAGCCATGAACTGCTTAACTATTATGGTATAGACCCCTCCTTATTTGCGGCCACCCAACCTGTTTTCTCCATACATGGTAAACTGTCAGATAAAGTTGCAAATGAACTAAACCTGAAAGCGGGTATACCTGTCAGTTATAAAGCAGGTGACCAGCCAAATAATGCGCTTTCACTTGGTGTTCTTGAGCCGGGAGAGGTAGCTGCCACGGCGGGTACGTCGGGAGTAATATATGCCGTGAGTGATCTGCTCAATCCCGATCCACTTTCAAGGGTGAATAGTTTTGCGCATGTGAATCACCAGCAAGGACAGGTCAGAACAGGAATACTTTTATGTATCAATGGCACCGGAATTTTATATAGCTGGGCGCGGCAGCAGCTGGCGGCGGCACGATCATACTCATCGCTGAATGATGCAGCCGCAACTGTTCCCCCCGGATCGGATGGTGTGCTGGTACTGCCTTTTGGTAATGGCGCCGAGCGGATGCTGGGTAACAGATCTACGGGTGTGCATTTCAGTGGTATCGATCTTGTTAAGCACAATCATGCACATATTTTCAGGGCCATCCAGGAAGGGATAGCCTTTGCTTTCAGGTATGGACTCGATATCATGCGCAGCAACGGCCACCAGCCTTCCCTAATACGGGCAGGCAGGGCCAACCTGTTCCAGAGTGAAGTTTTCCTGCAGTCATTTGTTGCTGCCACCGGCGTGCCTGTTTCTCTCTATGCATCCGACGGAAGTGTAGGTGCCGCCATTGGCGCCGGCATAGGTTGCGGTTATTACAAGGATTCAAAAGATGCCTTCAGTAACCAGCAACCTATCAGAACTGTACTCCCCGAAGACTGCCCCAACCTCGAAACTCCATACCAACATTGGCTCAAATTATTACACAAACTACTACCCGACTAAATCTTACCTCTCACCTCTTACCTCTTACCTCAAATCTTACCTCTTACATCTTAAATCTTAAATTTCCTCCCCATGTCTTTACAAAAAATAACTTACGAAGGTCCCGGGTCCGATAACCCGCTTGCATTCCGCTGGTATGATGCCAATAAAGTAGTGGCCGGTAAAACCATGCAGGAGCATCTTCGCTTTGCCTGTGCCTACTGGCATTCATTCTGTGGTAATGGTGGTGATCCGTTTGGCGAGCCTACCCATCTTTTCAGCTGGAATAATATTCCCGATGCAGTGGACAGGGCAAAGGCCAAAATGGATTTCGCCTTTGAATTCATGTCAAACCTGAACCTGCCATTCTTTTGCTTTCATGATGTTGATGTGGTTGACTTCACCAATGATGTGGCAGACAATGAGCGCCGCCTTCAGGCAGTAACGGAGCACGCCAGGCAGCATATGCAATCGAGCGGTATACAACTGCTCTGGGGTACAGCCAATCTCTTTTCACACCGGCGTTATATGAATGGTGCAGCTACCAATCCTGATTTCCAGGTGCTGGCGCATGCAGGCGCGCAGGTAAAGGCAGCCCTTGATGCAACGATAAGCCTGGGCGGACAAAACTATGTTTTCTGGGGTGGGAGAGAAGGCTATATGAGTCTGCTCAACACCAATATGAAAAGAGAACAGGAGCATATGGCCCGCTTCCTGCACACGGCGAAAGATTATGCCCGCAGCCATGGTTTCAAAGGACAGTTCTTCATCGAGCCTAAGCCTTGTGAGCCCTCCAAACACCAGTATGATTATGACTGTGCAACGGTGATAGGATTTCTGAATCAATTCGGATTGCAGGATGATTTTTCTATAAACATTGAAGTGAATCATGCCACACTAGCCGGACATACCTTCCAGCATGAACTGCAGGTAGCAGCCGATGCGGGAATGCTGGGATCAATTGATGCCAACCGCGGCGATTACCAGAATGGCTGGGATACAGACCAGTTCCCCAATAATGTAAATGAACTGGCAGAAGCTATGCTGGTGATTGTAGAGGCCGGCGGCTTCAAGGGAGGCGGAATCAATTTTGATGCTAAGATCCGTCGTAATTCAACTGATATGGAAGATCTGTACCACGCGCATATTGGAGGTATGGATACATTTGCCCGCGCCTTACTGGTTGCAGATGCTGTACTTCAGCAATCGGATTACAAAGCGTTCAGGCAACAACGTTATGCCAGTTTTGATTCGGGTAATGGAAAGGCATTTGAGGAAGGTAAACTTGGGCTGGAAGACCTCCGCAACATTGCTATCAGTGATGGTGAACCGAAAACAATAAGCGGTCGCCAGGAGTATCTTGAAAACCTGATCAACCGCTTTATATAATAGTGCAAGAGTCCTTCGTAATTATGTACGATGGACTCTTTTTATTACCAATCGCCCATATGTTCCGGTACAACCCTTTCAAGGTGCCGGGCATCTATCTTCTTATTTTTCCAGTCGGGTTCATACTTCACAAACCAGCTCAGCCATACAGATCTTGACAATCGCATAAACACCGGTTGTAATGCAATCAGTAATACTGCATTGGTGATACCCCAATACAAAACACGGTAATCACCATCCTGCAGGGAGAATCCTATCAATACCCACCAGGCCACAAAAGTGGCCACAGAAAAAGCAACAGTAAGGGCATAGCTTACGTAAGCAGTGCCATAATAAAATCCCACTTCTATTTCGGTAGGTTGACCGCATACCGGGCAACGTTCATTCATCTTTAGTATCTTTCCGAAGCTATAAGGATTGGATGATTCAAAGATGTTGCCTTCGCGGCAACGGGGACAACGATTCGACAATACCGTTCCAAGATATCCTGGTTTGTTCTTTTCATTCGTCATGCTAACGGTTTTTGCAAAGTTACCTGAATCCGACCGTTCAAAAACGTGATCCTTGTCACTTAACAGAACGTAAACGCACTAAATGAAGAGTCGAAATCCATCTGCCGCGGCTGCTGCAGCTGCAATAAATGAACTGGATGAACTTCGGATTAGTATTTTACTGGAGCCAACAGAAGAATTTATACATGCATTCAGGGTGGGGTTCAAGAAATTAAGAGCGCTTTACCGGATGGAAGGCATGGTTCAGCACCAGCAGCAATTCAAAATGCACCGCAATCTGAAGATATTATATGGTGCAGCAGGCGCGGTAAGAGATACACAACTGCTGCTGGCATTTATTAAACCCGAACTAACTAATACCAAACTTCCATTCCTGTTGGAAGCCAGGTTACAGACACACCATGAAGCATTATTGATAAAGCTGCAGGAAACTGGCTCGGTAAGATCCGATGATAGCGCTATAGCATCTAAACTTACCTACTGGAAATATTCATCACATAGTAAGTATGAAAGATATTTCAGTGATTTACTTCGCGAATACATTCATCTCAGTGAACATACATTGTATGATGATGCGCTACATGAATTGAGGAAATTGTTAAAAGACATCCTTTACAATCATCAATGGCTGTTAAAAACAAAAAGGGCGGTTGGTAAAATAACAGCGCTTCCCATAAAGGAAATTGATGAACTACAGAAGTTGCTTGGCGATTACCAGGATATGGTGGTGAGGGCTTCCGTGATCAGGCAACTCGCATTGATGCCTGACCTCAGTGACGATGCTTCAGTTCTTGAAGCATGGCTCACAGAGGCTTTCCGGAAACAACAAAAAATGAGAATGGACCTTGAACTTCCCATCCGCTCATTGCAACACCTTTTCCATCTGCATACTTCTTGAGCCTTTAATAAGGATATGTGCCCCGCTGAACTTCTCCGCATCATACCATTCTTTTGCAGCATGGCTGTTTTCCAACTTCCTGTAGGGGTGTTCAATACGCATGAAATCTCCACCCACAAGTACCACTTCCTTCCAGGGATATTTTGCTATCAGTGATACAATTTCACGATGCTCCTCAAGGCTTTCTTCTCCCAGCTCGGCCATGGCACCCAGCATCAAAACTTTATCAGCAGCCTTTAGCCTGGCGAAATTTTCTATTGCTGCTTTCATGGAAGATGGATTGGCATTATAGGCATCGAGGATGATATGATTATTGTCTTTAATGATCATCTGCGAGCGACTATTCGTTGGATGGTATCCCTCAATGGCATCGCGGATAATTTCATCACTCACACGGAATAATTTTCCTATCGTAACCGCCACCAGCACATTGTAAATATTGTAATCACCTACCAGGTTGGTCCTTATAATTCCTGTTCCCGCACCCTTGATAATATTAACGTGTAAAAATGCATCTTCTTCATCATCCAGTGTATCAGGGTGAATAACCTCACCTACAACATCAGCTTCTTCTGTACCATAGGTTATAACCGGGTTGATCCCTTCGCTCATTTCCACCAGCCAGTGATCATCATTCATCACAAGGGCGGTTCCTCCGAACCTTTTGAGGTAATCAAACAGCTCGCCCTTGCCTTTGCGGATCCCTTCCACTCCACCAAATCCTTCCAAATGTGCCTTGCCAAGATTAGTGATCAATCCATGGGTTGGTTCTGTATAAAGGCAATAAGATTCTATTTCTTTCTGGTGGTTGGCACCCATTTCAACCACTGCCATTTCAGCATCTGATCCCACCTTTAAAATAGTTAGCGGGATGCCGATATGGTTATTCAGGTTTCCTTCGGTTGTATATGTACGATAGGTTGTAGAAAGCACGGCATGGATCAGCTCCTTGGTGGTTGTTTTCCCATTACTTCCGGTAATAGCGATGAAGGGTATTTTGAACTGCCGCCTGTGATGAAGCGCCAGTTGTTGTAATGCCTGCAGTGTATCTTTTACCACGATCATCCTATCATTGATAGCATATTCAGGTTCATCAATGATAGCGTAGGCGGCCCCTGCTTCAATTGCTTTTGCGGCAAAGGCATTGCCATTGAAATTATCTCCTTTCAATGCAAAAAAAAGATCGCCATTTTTCAGCTTACGTGTGTCAGTTTGCACGGAGGGGTGCTGTTTGTAGATCTCGTAGAGTTGTGCTATGGTCATGGTCACAAAGATAATGGGAGAGAGGTATCATTGAAAAAGGCGATGACTGATACTTATAAGAAAACCCGCCATTGGAGGCGGGTTTTCTTATAAGAGGCTATCAACCTATATTAGCGCTTACGGCTATTTTGTCTTCTTGCTTTGTAATTGATACCGGTCTTGCGGCCGTTACCTTCCGGACTACCAACGCGATCCATCGCGCAACGGAATCCTACTGTGCTGCTGGCAACATCTTCTTCCATGAAGCGACGTGTACCGGGGCTCAGCCAATAAGCTCTGTCGTTCCAGCTACCGCCTTTGATAACGCGGCTCTTGTCGCTGATAAGGGTAGTAACACCATATCCATAACTAACACCCTGCAGAATTGAATCACCATCAAGGTAGTTGATAACATCAGCTTTCTGGTAGTTACGACGGTTCTTACTTTCTTCATCAGTCATGAGGCGATACTTGATGCGACCCAGGCTATCTCTTGTTGGCTTGTTCTCAACGCTATCCATAGCAACAGTTTCAAACTTGTTACCACGGTAAGGAGATACATCATCAAAGTCGGCGAGTGAAAGCGGACGATAAACATCACCAGTCCACTCATTCACGTTACCACTCATATTGTAGAGACCGAATCCATTAGGGAAGAATGATTGTACCGGTGCAGTATAAACGGCACGGTCATTCAATCCACCTGCAACACCCATGTTATCTCCTGATCCACGCTTGAAGTTAGCAAGGAAAGTACCCTGCCAGCTACCACGACGTGTATCACGAAGTCCATTTACGTTATTGCTCCAGCTGTAAACCTGCTTATTGGTGATAAGTTCCTCACCACGCTTTCCTTCTTTCTTGGAAACCTGTGGGTTCTGGTTTACATAACCGAGAGCAGCATATTCCCACTCCGCTTCTGTTGGAAGACGATAACCTGGCAGCAGAATACCATCTTCGAAAGTAACCTGCGTACGTGGGGTACCGTTAGGATTTTTAAGTGTATTCTTCTTTGAACGGGCAGCAGCACCTGGGGTTGCCTGGTACTCACCCATCAGGTAAGATTTTGTATTGAAATTCTCTTCACCGATACCACTGATATTCTTCAGTGATTTTTCGTTGATGAAACCTCTTTTCTGAAGTTCCAGCTCATTCACCCTGTCTGTTCTCCAGAGGCAGAAATCATTTGCCTGCTTCCAGGTTACACCTACTACAGGATAGTAGTTATAAGATGGGTGGCGGAAATAATATTCCACGAGGGGTTCATTATATGCCAGCTCAGAACGCCATACCAGTGTATCAGGTAAAGCGGCATTACGAACAGCCTGGTATTCATCGCCATCAAATACAGTATTGATCCAATACAGGTATTCACGGTAATGCACATTGGCTACTTCGCTTTTATCAATATAGAAGGAGTTAACGGTAACACGACGAGGCGCGTTATTCCAGTCGCCCATAACATCTTCCTCAGTTGCACCCATCGTGAAGGTACCACCCTGAACGAAAACGAGTCCGGGACCAGTCCGTTGTTCTTTTTCTTTGGAGACCTGGTAACCGCCCTGGTCTTTATCATTATAATTCCAACCGGTTACATCGGATTTTTCTTTTTTCTTGCTGAACAGCTTGCTGTTCTTACAAGACGCCACCATTGCGGCGCAGGATACGAGGATTGTTAAGGTTTTCCAGTTCATTTTGATAGCCATTTAAGCTGGGTTTTAGACACTAATAACGGGTGCCTGTCCCGTTTATTGTGTGGTATGTTAAAAGCTGACTGCGAATATAGTCAGTTTAGATAATCAATACTCTTGCCAAAATCTTAAAACGCTTGCATATTATCCTACTTTTACAGGTCTATGATTCCCGGCCTCCGAAATCTCTTATTATTCCTTCTCTTGCTGGCTTCCTGTGCGGTTCAGGCGCAAAGGAGCTATTCAGCCCATTCCGTCCTTGCTTCCGGCAAATGGTTCCAGCTTGGAATTCCTGAAACTGGGGTTTACCGGCTGAACGCGGGTCAGATTGTTCAGATGGGATTCACTATCCCTCTTCCTTCCCGGGAAATCAGGCTCTATGGTAACAGGATCCAGCTGGCTGGAGAAGCTAATAACAGCGATTATGCGGATGACTTGCAGGAGATGGCCATCCTGGTGAATGATGGGGGAGATGGCAGCTTTGATGCGGCAGATCATCTCCTTTTTTATGCTAAAGGCCCTCATCCATGGGAGCGGGATACAGTTTTGAGAACATTCAATCGACGCACCAATATATATAGTTATACAGCCTATGTTTACCTCACAATGGGTGGTAACGGGAAACGAATCAATTCCCCTCTCTTACCACAAACGGCTGATCATCAGCTTAATAACTACCAATACCGCTATCATTATGAGAAAGATACCTTCAACCTGCTGAGTAGCGGACAGCAATGGTTTGGTGAGCGTTTTCTGGCTGATGGTATCACCAGCGCCCGTTTCAGCATTCCATTTTCTTCTCCGGTGGCCGGGTCAGAAGTTCATATTATGTCGCAGGTAGCCGCCCGGGCAGTGGGTAGTTCTTCCAGCTTTGCCATAACGCTGGGAGGTCAAAACCTTTTTACACAAACGGTGGCAGCAGTATCATCTTCCAACCTGGATCTGTTTGCCAGGGAAAACCGCCAGGGCGGCACTTTAATATTGCCCGACAATGCTGGAAATAGCCTGGAGATTGTTTACCAGTTCCAGTCGGCCAATTCTTCCGCCATCGGCTGGCTCGATAACTTTTCGGTTCTCGCCACCTGTGAACTCAAAATTGTTGCGGGGCGCCAGTTGGATTTCAGGAGTTGGACCGGCATCGGTAAAGGCCAGACTGCCCGTTACTCGCTTTCTGCATCAGCAGATGCCAGGGTTTGGAGGGTTAGTAATGCCCTGGAACCTGTAGAAATTTCCTTTGTTAGGGCAAATGACAGCCTCCATTTTAATGATCATCATGAAAAGCCCGAAGAATATATTGCTTTCTCCCAGCCAATGGAACCTGTTTTAAAGGGAGTGGTAAATAACCAGGACCTACATGGGGAAGAAATTCCCGAAATGGTGATCATCACCCCACCCCAATTGGAGATAGCCGCCAACAGACTTGCCAATTGGCATCGTCAGCATGATGGACTAAGCTGCCTGGTGGTGAATACAGAGGAGGTATATCATGAGTTTGGGGCCGGGCAACCCAGTCCAACAGCTATAAGGAATTTCCTGAAGATGTTTTATGACAGGGCAGGAGCCGATACAAGTCGCTCACCCCGGTTCCTGCTGTTGTTTGGAGATGCTAACTATGATTTTAAAGGTAAGCAGGGAGGACGCAATGGGGTGCCATCTTACCAGAGCAGCTTTTCACTCGACCCGCTCTCCAGTTATGTGAGTGATGATTATTTCGGATTTCTCGACGACCACGAGGATATAAACTCCGGGCTGATCACCAATTTATTAGACCTCTCAATTGGCCGCATCCCGGTTTCTGACCTTCAATCGGCTAATCATTATATTGATAAGATCATTGCCTATCATGATCCTGCGGTTATGGGCGAATGGCGAAATGAGCTCTTGCTGATCGCCGATGACGAAGACAATAATCTCCACCTGCAGGATGCCGAAGACATTGCCGGCGTAGCGCTTGCTACCAACCCGGGCATACTGCAACAGAAGGTTTATCTCGATGCCTTTCCCCAGCAGAGTGATGCGGGAGGAAGCAGGTATCCCGCGGTAAACCAGGAACTGGCGGAAAGGATGCAGAAGGGGGTATTGATCTGGAATTATAGTGGTCATGGTGGCTTCAGGCGACTGGCAGAAGAGGTTGTTTTGGACAGGGATATTGTGGATGGCTGGGAGCAGGGTGGAAAGCTGCCTTTGTTTATAACGGCTACCTGCGATTTTGCTCCCTTTGACAATCCGGCCATAAATTCACTGGGTGAATACCTGCTCCTGAAGCCGGTGGGCGGTGCCATTGCACTGATGACAACAACGCGACTGGTCTTCGCCTTCAGCAACCGGATCATGAATCGGAATTATCTGCAGGCAGCCCTGGAACCTCAGCCAGGCGGTCATTTCAGATCTCTGGGCCAGGCGGTGATGGCCGCCAAGAATAGAACCTACCAAACCTCGGGTGATATCTTTAATAACAGGAAATTTCTGCTGTTGGGAGATCCGGCCATGACACTGGCCTTCCCCCGCCACCAGGTAATAACGACCCATGTAAAAGGGAAGCCGGTTGGATCAGGGACTGATACCCTTAAAGCCCTTCAGGAAGTAAAAGTGGAGGGAATTGTCAGTGATGGAAATGGACAGATCCTGAATGGGTTCAACGGCACTGTTTTTCCCCAGGTGCTCGACAGGCCCTATGAAATCAAAACGCTGGGTAATGATCCCGGCAGTCCGGTACAGACTTTTGAGGTGCAGGATCGCTCTATTTTCAGGGGCAAGGCCACTGTTATTAATGGAAAATTCAGCTTCAGTTTCCTGGTTCCGAAGGATATCAATTATCCTGTTGGTTCTGTGCGCGTCAGCTATTATGCGATGAGTGAGGCTGAAGATGCAAGGGGATCTTACTCAAATATGTTGATAGCAGGTTCGGTGATACCTCCTTCAGATAAGGAAGGTCCGGCAATCAGGATTTGGCTGAATGACAGCAGTTTTCGGGATGGAGCAACCGTGGGGGCATCGTCCTTATTGATGGTTTCACTGGCCGACAGTTCAGGTATCAATGTGCTGGGTAATGGGATTGGACATGATATCTCCCTTATCATAAATAATGATCCTGCTTCTGAAATCATACTCAACAGGTTTTTTGAGGCTGACGCAGATACTTATAAGTCTGGCAAACTATTTTACCGATTACCAGAATTGCCTGAGGGGAGTTATAGCCTCAGGATCAAGGCATGGGACCTGCTCAATAATAGTTCGGAGAAAACAATCAGTTTTAAGGTAAGGGATGAGCTGTTGGTTGAGGCGCTGGGAATATGGCCTAATCCATCTTCGGGGGCTGTGCGTTTTGCAATAAGTACAAATCGGCAAAATGGTTCTTTACAGGCAGAAATGGATATTTTCTCCATTAATGGACAGCTTCTGAAAAAAATAAACGGTACAATAATTGTCAGTGCAAATCGTTCCTACATGGACTGGAACGGAGCAGATCAACAGGGAAAACGGCTTGCGCCGGGCATTTATGTATGTCGGCTTCGTGTGAGGACAGCTAATGGAAAAGAGGCCGTGGCAGTAAGTAAGCTGCTCCGGTTTTGATATGGTAAATATAATTATTACTTTAGCCGCTTATAGAGAAAAATTTACCCTAAGATTTTATTGAAACGACCAGGCATCCCTGAACCGATCAGAGGGTAAATACCTTTTTGTCTACGGGCATTTCCCGGGCGTTTCATGTGTATCACTAAAAGAAAGAACAATCACATGAAACAAAAGCTTCTACACTTATCGATGGCGCTGGCACTGGCCGGGGTCACTGTATCTGAGGCCTTTTCGCAGACCGAACCAATCAACGTAGTTACAACCGCCGTTCCTTTTTTGAGAATATCGCCCGATGCGCGTGCAGGAGGGATGGGTGAAACAGGTATTGCTACCAATGCCGATGTTAACAGCCCATTCTGGAACCTTGCTAAAACGCCGTTCAATACCAGCGATATGCAGGTTTCGCTAACCTATACACCATGGTTGAAGCGACTCGGTTTGAATGATGTATACATGGCTTCTTTGAGTGCCTATAGAAAGATCGATGACCTCCAGGCGGTATCTACTTCTATGCGATATTTCAACCTGGGTAATATACAGTTCACGGATAATCTTGGAAATGAATTTGGTTCTTTCCGCCCAAGGGAATTTGGAATTGACCTCGGATATTCACGTAAGCTTTCTGACCAGATCGGTATGGGTATCGCCCTTCGCTATATCTATTCTAACCTGGCTGGCGGACAGAATGTGAATGGAACAACTTATAAGGCGGGCAACGCGGTTGCCGGTGACCTTAGTTTTTATTACAATGGCCAGGATGAAGCAGGAAGCGGCTGGAGTGCAGGCGCCACGCTGACGAACCTGGGTTCCAAAATTGGTTATACTACTGATGCAACACAGAAAGATTTTATTCCCGCCAACCTTGGTCTTGGAGGTGCTTACACCAAAGTATTTGATGAAAGCAACAAAATGACCTTTGCACTCGATCTCAATAAACTCATGGTTCCAACTCCGCCTTCAGTGGGTGATTCAGCCGGACTGGTTGATTATCGTCAGAAGTCGGTAGTGAGCAGTTGGTTCAGCTCTTTCGGTGATGCACCGGGTGGCGGTGGCGAAGAGCTCAGGGAGTTTACTGTATCAACAGGTATTGAATATTGGTACCAGGAACAGTTTGCTTTACGTGCAGGATATTTTTATGAGGATAAAACAAAAGGTAACCGGAAATATTTCACCGTGGGTGCCGGTATACGTTATAATGTATTTGGCCTCAACCTCTCTTATATTGTACCCTCGGGTAGCGGTGTGAACCAGAACCCGCTTTCCAACACGCTCCGGTTCAGTCTGATCTTTGACCTCAGCGGCGATGCAGCCGGTGGCGGCCTCTCTGAAGAATAAGTTTAACGATGAAAATAGACAAACGTCCTGCATCTTTGCGGGACGTTTGCATTTAATATACCCGTCTGACGCCTGTCCTGACAGGCGTCAGACGGGTTAAAAAAAAACTATGTACAGAATCGGATTTGGAATTGATTTTCACCAGTTGGCGGAAGGCCGTGAACTCGTGATCGGAGGCATAAAGATTCCCCACCATAAAGGATCGCTGGGTCATAGTGATGCCGATGTGCTGTTGCATGCCATTTGTGATGGCATGCTCGGGGCGCTGAGCCTGGGAGACATAGGCATGCATTTCCCTAATACTGACCCTGCCTACAAGGATATCGATAGCAAAATTCTCCTGGAGAAATGCTTTGGGCTAATTCGTGAACGGGGGTATTCCATCGTGAATATTGATAGCTCACTATGCCTGGAAGCACCCAAGATCATGAAGTATTCATTACAGATGCGGGAGACCATTGCTTCCATCTTGCACATCGGGCAGGAAGATATTTCGATAAAAGCAACCACCACCGAAACCATGGGGTTTGTTGGTCGCGAAGAAGGATTGGTTGCCTATGCTACTGTATTGCTTGTAAAGAATGGAGATCAATAACACAAGGAAATATGCTTATCAGAATCGTTAATGAATCATCACATCCCTTGCCCGCCTATGCCACATCAGGTTCATCCGGGATGGACCTCAGGGCAGAGCTGAAAGAAGTATTGACTATTGAACCGTTGCAGAGAACCCTGGTGCCGACCGGTTTGTTTATTGAAATTCCGGAGGGCTACGAAGCGCAGATAAGACCCCGCAGCGGATTGGCAATTAAGCAGGGCATCACCTGTTTGAATAGTCCCGGCACGATAGATGCGGATTATCGTGGAGAAATAAAAGTTATCCTGATCAATCTTTCGCAGGAAACGCAAGTCATATATCCCGGCGACCGGATCGCACAGATGGTAGTGCAGAAAGTGGAACGTGTGGAATGGGAGCAGGTTGACTCACTGACAACAACTACCCGCGATGCAGGTGGATTTGGTCATACAGGAAAATCATAGCGCATGAAGAGTATTGTATATATGGTAACGGCACTGGTCTTATTAATGTCAGCAGCATGCCGCACAACAAAAAAGATCAACACTGTCATCAGTAAAAAAGATACTGCCTCTACTGTTCTGGCTGATGCCCATGCCGATTCGGTTCGTTATATCAATGAGGTTTTTCGTTCGGTGGAAAAGAATAAGGTTGACTTCAATACTTTTTCCGGAAAGATGAAGGTGGAGTACTGGGACAAGGATGGCAAGGGGCCCGAGCTCACCGTTTTTGTGCGTATGAAAAAAGACAGCGTGATCTGGCTAAGTATCAACGCCACCGTTTTCAGTTATGAAGCATTCAGGCTGATGATCACACCCGATAGTGTGAAATTGCTGAATAAAAAAGATAAGGTGGTGCAATACAGATCGGTTGAGTACCTGGAGGAGATCGCACAGTTGCCATTTGATTTCAATACGATGCAGGATCTTATCATCGGGAATCCGGTATTTCTTGACAGTAATATTGTTTCTTACAAGAACAGCGGATCATCGATCACCCTTACCAGTGTGGGGAATTTCTTTAAGAACCTCATGACCATTAATAAAGAAAATTTCCTGCTTGAGCATGTAAAACTGGATGATATCAATCCGAAAAGGAGTCGAACAAGTGAATTGAATTATAGTGGATATGCACCTACAGAAGGAAATCCATTTGCCACGGTAAGAAAGATCGTGCTTGCGGAAAAGAACAGGCTCGAAGTTCAGATGGAGTTCAAACAGTTCATCTTTAACGAAAGTTTAAACTATCCTTTCGCAGTTCCGAAAAATTATAGCGTTCAGTAAAACCTAAGGGTTTTATATTTGAAACATTCCGTCATCAATTGAATCTGCATGATAAAAAAAATCCTTCTCCTCTTCATTGTAATGGTTTCCATTTGTGGTGCCTATGCCCAGAGCCAAAGCAGTGCGGATCTGAAGAAAAAGCAGGCTGAGATCCAGCGCGAGATCGATGCCCTGCGAAAGCAATTGGATGAAACAAAAAAGTATAAGCGACAGAGCCTGTCTGCCCTCAATATTGTTCAAAAGAAAATAAGGTTGCGTGAGGCCCAGATCCGAAATGTGAACCAGCAGATCAATCTTATCCAGGGCAATATCAATTCGCACTGGCGTGATATTGTGAAGCTCCGCAGTGAATTAGACACCCTACGACTTCAGTATGAAAAGAGTGTTGTTTATGCGTATAAGAACCGGAGCAATTATGATTTTGTGAATTTCATATTTTCTGCAGGCAGTTTTAATGATGCATTGAAACGCGTATCCTATCTCAAATCATACCGTGCCTATCGTGAACAGCAGGCTGTAAATATTAAGAACACGCAAACACAACTTGAACAGAAGATCGCCAATCTCAATCAGAGCAAACAGCAGAAAAGCTCTGCACTGGAAGAGCAGAACAAACAATTCCAGGTATTGCAGGAGGAGAGAAAGGAGAAGGATGCTGTAGTGAGTAAGATAAAGGGACAGGAAAAGGAATTACTCAAAGACATGGCCGCCAAGCGTAAGCAGGATAATGCCCTGAAAAATGCTCTCAGGGCCGCGATCAGGCGTGAAGTGGATGCAGAAAGAAAACGTGTAGCTGCTATTGAGAAAGAGAGAAAAGCTAAAGAAGATGCGGCACGTAAGGCTGCTGCCGCAACAGCTAAGAAAGAAGCAGATGATGCAGCCAAATCGGGAACAGTAGTTGCAAAGCCCGTGACTCCGGTTGAAAAACCAGCTGAGAAACCAGCTGCAACTAAACCATTGAGCGTTTTCGATAATCGTGATGAAGTCAAGCTTGTATCTGATAATTTTGAGAAGAACAAAGGAAGTTTGCCCTGGCCTGTGAATGCAGGAAGGATAGCGATGAAATTTGGCAAACATCGATATGAGGGACTAACGGTTGACTATGATAATCCGGGTATAACCATTGAAGCAGATGCGGGCAGTACCGTGAAAGCAGTATTCGATGGAGAGGTTTCCTATGTGATTTCAGTAGGTCCTGTTCAGGGGGTTATTCTACGCCATGGCAAGTATTTCACCACTTATAGTAATCTCTCTTCCGTTTCGGTAAGCAAAGGACAGCAGATCAAGACAGGCCAGTCAATTGGCCGCCTTGATGAGAAGGATGCGGGCAGGGGAGAGCTTGAATTTCTTATAACAAATGATAAGAACGTAAACCTGAACCCGGAAACCTGGCTTAGATAATAATTATCGCTTATCCCTATTCAGGATTTTTGGGACTTAGCACCAACACTGTTCTGTTGGAAGGTTTCAGCCAATTTGTAAGGGTCTGCCTTATCATGGAAGCATCTACTTTGTTGAATGAAGATTCAATATAGTTGTATTGTGCAGGGTCATCATCGAACAATGCGAAACAGGCAAGCATATCGGAAACTGCAAGTCCGTTTCTTTCTTCTCTCATTTGTTTAAAAGATTCCATTACCCCCCATTTTGCCTGCTCTAGCATCGAATCATTTATTTCCCGTTGAATGCTTCCGATGGCTTGTTCAATTGTTGCTATCAAAGAATCCTTGTGTACAGATGGATCATACACCATATGGGTCATCCATAGCATGGGTCCGTTGTGGGTAAACATATTGCCGAGATAATTTATCCCCCCGTTTACTCTATCGGTATATTTTTTTTGTTCCACCAGCAATTGGTATAACCTGCTATCCTTTCCTTTAACAAGCATCTGGTCTATAAGCCCCATTGCAAAATAATACGGTGAAGTCCTTTCCGGAATTTTATAGGCAACGGAAAGCGCAGGCCGGCGTATAAGCCCATCCGTTATGACTGCCGTTTTTTCCTTAACCTGGATGGGTTCAGAAATATCGGGTTTCTGTGGAAGGGGCTTTTGCCCAATTGAACCAAAATATTTCATGATCCATGATCTTGTGCTGGCGGAATTAAAATTCCCCATTACAACCAGCACAGCATTGTTGGGGATATAATAGCGGTTAAGAAAATTTTGTATATCCTCCACCGAAGCGTTTGATATCAGGTGCGGGTCTCCGAAATAATCGTGTGCATTCTGCCAGTTTTCAAATGCAATCTTCGGCATACGCTGCCAGGGGAAACCGCCATAAGGATGGTTAGTGACAGTGAGTTTATGTTCATCATTCAGGGCATACTTTTGAGAAGTTAGTATCTTTTGGCGTACAGTACTGTTCCGCATACGAAGGGCTTCCTGCTTCAAATATTTTCGCAGCCTATCGGGTGGAAGCACAGCATAAAAACTGGTATGATCATAGCGCGTAGATGCATTGACAATCCCTTTTCTGATTTTATTGGATGCCATCCAGACATGTTCGGCAAGATGGGCAAATCCAGCTTCCCCTCTTTGCTCGAGGCGAAAGCCAATATTGTAAGAGAGGTTCACTGTAACAGGTGAAGGGCTATCAGTTTTCAAAAGAACCACCTTTAGTCCATTGTCTAATTTGAAATATTCAAAACCCAAAGGCTCTAATGTTTGGGCATATAAAGAAGGAATGGAATTGATACACAACAGTAAGGTCATGATCAACACCATTGAACTAAAGGGCATTCGTACTATTCTTTCAGAGAAAACGATTATATAGTTTTTCGTAAATGGGAACAATATGGTGGATGTCAAAGCGGTCGCTCTGCGCCATTGCATTTGTTTTAAAGCGTTCCAGCATCACATCGTCGCTTAAGAGGTCAATGGCATGCTTACTCATTGCGGCAACATCGCCCACATCGCTGAGGAAGCCGGTTTCGCCATGGATATTAATTTCAGGCAGGCCACCCGCATTGGAACTGATAACCGGAACCCCTGCTGCCATTGCTTCCAGCGCTGCGAGACCAAAGCTCTCATATTCAGAAGTGAGCAGGAAAAGATCAGCGATAGCGAGAATCTCTTCTATCTGTTCTTGTTTTCCTACAAAACGAATATCATCGCAAATGCCAAGGTCGCGGCTTAAGCTTTCTGCGGCTCCGCGTTCGGGTCCATCCCCAACAAACAGAAGTTTACTTGGTACCTCTTTCACTACATTGGCGAAGATGCGTACAACATCCTCTATTCTTTTTATTTTACGAAAATTGGAAGCATGCATCAGGATGCGTTCTCCATTTGGGGCAATAACTTTCCGGAAAGCATCAATTCCCTTTTTACGAAACCTGGATACATCCACGAAGTTGTGGATCACCTCAATATCTTTTTCTATACGAAACCATTTAAAGGTTTCTTCCCGCAGGTTATCAGACACAGCGGTGATGGCATCACTTTCATTTATGGAAAAAGTTACCACGGGAGCATAGGTCTTATCTCTCCCTACCAGTGTTATATCTGTACCATGGAGGGTTGTAATAACGGGGATCGTTTTTCCTGTTTTCAGGAGGATCTGTTTCGCCATATAAGCAGCCGATGCATGTGGGATGGCATAGTGAACATGCAAAAGGTCGAGGTGATTGTTGATGATAACATCCACCATGGTACTGGCTAATGCTGTTTCATACGGTGGATAATCAAAAAGCGGATAGGTAGGCACCCTCACTTCATGATAGAAAATATTCGCATTGAATTCGTTTAACCGTACTGGTTGCTGATAGGTAATGAAATGGACCTGGTGATCTTTTTCTGCGAGTGCTTTGCCCAATTCTGTTGCTAGTACGCCACTGCCTCCGAAGGTGGGATAACATACGATTCCGATGCGCATAATTCAAAAAATTGTTTATGAAGGTACAGGATTAAAATGTTTGCCTAATTTTAAAAAAACATCAACATGAAAGGAATTGTTTGTTTGGTTATGGCATTCATTCTGCAGGCCGGAGTATTTTCAGGAGCTGCCCTGGCGCAATCGGCGTCGTCGGGCAATGCAGAGCCTTCTTTTGATGCCGCGTCAAGAGAAGCTGATTCGGTATTCTTTCGTAAAATGGCCGATGATGTACTTAGTTCTTCTGCGGCCTATGAAAGCCTACGTGACTTGTGCAAAAATGTTGGTGCAAGGCTGGCCGGCTCTCCGGGTATGTATAAAGCGGAAGCCTGGGCGGAGAAGGCCCTGAAGGCTGCGGGTGCTGATAAAGTATGGCTACAGGAATGTATGGCGCCTCACTGGGAGCGTGGAAAAGCGGAAGAGGCTTGGTATACCTATGCAGATGAAAAAGGTAAGCAGCAGAAGGTGAAACTTGATGTACTGGCATTGGGCAATTCAGTGGGTACCGATGCAAAGGGACTAACACTTCCCGCCATATTGATAAACGATTTCAGTGAACTTGAAAAAAGAAAGGATGACGTAAAAGGAAAGATGGTTGTTTTCAATAATATTTTCAATCCAAAGAATCTTGCGGTGGGACAGTCGTACGGCGAGTCAGGCTCTTATCGCAGGAGGGGCCCAAGCGAAGCCGCAAAATATGGTGCGGCTGCAATTATGATCAGGTCGGTAACTGCCAGCGCAAATGATAACCATCCTCATACCGGTACAACATCCTATGATTCTGCCTACCCAAAAATTCCGGCAGCAGCTGTAGGGTTGAAAGACGGCGATAAACTGATTGGTCTGCTGGCATCGGGTAAACCTGTCAGTATTTATTATCGAAGCGATGCCAGAATGTTGCCTGATACCAAAGCGAATAATGTGATCGGTGAGCTTACTGGCTCAGTATTTCCAGAAAAATATATTACTGTGGGTGGGCATCTGGACAGTTGGGATCCTGCTGAAGGCGCCCATGATGATGGTACGGGTTGTGTTCATTCAATTGAGGTATTGCGTGCTTTGAAGGCAATGGGTTACAAGCCTCGTCATACCATCAGGGTAGTTCTTTTCGCCAATGAAGAGAACGGTTTAAGAGGTGGAAATAAATATGCGGCAGAAGCAAAGGCAAAGAATGAAGAGCATTTATTTGCACTGGAAAGTGATGCAGGTGGATTTACACCACGTAGCTTTGGCTTTACACTCGACTGGAAAAGGCTTGCGGCTATACGCCAGTGGCTACCATTGTTTGTTCCCTATGGCGTTTATGAATTCAGGAATGGCGGCGGCGGTGCTGATATCGGTCCCCTGAATCGTCAGCTCGGAACGCCGGTTGCAGGACTAAGTCCTGATGGCTCAAGATATTTCGATCTCCATCATGCGCGTAATGATGTTTTCGAGAACGTTAATAAGCGTGAACTTGACCTGGGTTCACTGAATATGGCCCTTCTTATTTATATGATCGACAAATACGGATTATGATTATTTTCATATCTGAAACAAACTAACTATGGGAAGATTTTTAACTATCATCATCGTCGCAATTTTATTGATCGGCGGGGGCATTTTTTACTGGCGTTATTTCTGGGTTTTCGGAGAAGGCGTAAAATCAGGTGAACTTAACTATGTGGTACGCAAAGGATATATTTTCAAGACCTATGAGGGAAAACTCATCCAGAGCGGATTTAAGGGAGGCATGGCTGGAAGTATACAGTCCTATGAATTTGAGTTCTCTGTGGGCGACAAGAGAATTGCAGAAGAATTGATGACCAATAGCGGGAAAGAATTTGAACTGCATTACAAAGAATATCTTGGCGCACTTCCCTGGCGTGGTAATACCAAATATGTTGTGGACAGTATTCTCTCTATGAAAGGTGATCCGGGCGACAAGCAGATATCACCCAAACAGTGAACGGATAAAATGGTGGGTATCATCCCTGCAAAAGGAATATGGCCGGACGTTTATGGATGTCCGGCTTATTTTTTTGCCAATCATATATGCTCCTTGTAATGATCCATTCTTCAGGACCAGTAATATCTACAGCTATGCATAATCGTGAGTGGGGCCGGCACTCTTTTAAAATTGCCTCAACCAACTGGTTATTACGATAAGGTGTTTCAATAAAAATTTGTGTACAGTTGTTTCGTACCGACTCAGCCTCCAGTTCTTTCAATATTTTATTGCGGGTAGCGCCATCAATGGGGAGATAACCATTGAATTTGAACTGTTGTCCGTTCATACCACTTGCCATCAGGGCAAGCAGTATAGAGCTTGGCCCAACGAGGGGCTTAATAATTGCGCCCATTTCCTGCGCGGTGGCTACCAGTAACTGTCCCGGATCAGCAATGCCAGGGCATCCGGCCTCACTAATGATACCGATCGTTTTTCCCCTTTGTAACTGTTGTCTGAACTGGCTCCTGACCTCTTCTTCTGCCTTATGTATGGTAAACCATTCATACTGGTCTATTATCATTTCACGCCATAACATTTTGAGATATCTCCTCGCGCTGCGTTCATTCTCCACGAAAAATACCTGGCATTGTTTCACTGCGTCAAGCACATAGGGAGGGATCGTTTGCAGATTATTTTCATCAAGAAAGGAGGGGATCATATAAACCGATCCAAGGGCACTACTTGCCATGATCATTTATTTTCTAGTTGACGGAGGCTTAGGGTGGCGGCCACTACCGCATAGGTGGGAGCAAGTATCCATCCCAATATAGGTACTGCATGCATAAGGTAGAACATAAGGCCGTTTCCTATTGCCAATCCCTTATGGTCACTAATGAAGCGGACACTTTCCTGCGGCGACATTTTTCTTCTTTCGCAACTATAATCCATCATCGAAAAACCATAATAATAGCATTCGGTGAATAAGGATAACATCGGGCTAACCCATCCCAGAACTGGTATAAAAGAAAGTATCAGAATTGAGATGGTGTATACAGTTTGCCAGAGCAGGTTTCGTAAGGCCAGCCGGATACCGCGGATAATATCTTTCATAAGTTGAGGAAGGCTGAAAGGGAAATCACGGCCTTCCAGTATTGATTCTGTTTTCTCACTCAGGTAGGCGAAAAGCGGTGAACCGATTATCAGGAAGGCAAACTTGAAGAAAGAAAAATAAAAGAATATCAGGAGTAAACGAACCATGATATTCCCCATTACAAAAAGAAAATTGAGAAAGGGGTTTTTCTGTTCCTGCAGCCAGGTGTCTATTCCGATCAGGTTACTGAGGTAGTTTACAGCTGAATTGCTTGAGCTCAGGAAGAAATACATGCCAACCATGAACAGGATCATATAAAGGATGCCGGGAATGATTATCCATTTCCAGAGATTATGCTGGCGTATAAACTGGTGGGCCTTGAAGTATGATTCAATGGCGATGATGATCTCTTTAAGCAACCGGTATTAGTTTGTGCGCCTAAATTTATTACTTTGACCCTAGACCAACGCATAAATGATGACAAAATTACCGCTCTCTTTTTTTGAGCGCAGCGATGTGGTGCAGATTGCGCGTGAATTGATAGGTAAAATACTTGTAACCTCTATCAACGGTCAACGCACAAGCGGACGCATTGTTGAAACGGAAGCATACAATGGTATCGTGGATAAGGCCTCACATGCATATAGTGGCAGAAGAACCAGCCGAACAGACATCATGTTCAGGGAAGGTGGAACAGCCTATGTGTATCTCTGTTATGGTATCCATCATTTATTTAATGTTGTTACCAATACCATCAATATTCCTCATGCAGTGTTGATAAGGGCTATTGAACCATTGGAAGGGGTGGATATTATGCAGGAGCGATTGCATATACAGAAGGGCTCTCAAAAAGAGTATACACTTGGGCGTGGACCCGGTAAGCTATCTAAGGCCCTTGGTATCAGCACTTCCCATACAGGTACCATTTTACAGGAGTCGATTGCTATCTATGATGATGGCTATACGCCTGCTGAAATTGTAGTGAGTGCGAGGATAGGGGTTGATTATGCCGCCGAGGATGCAGAGCTACCTTACCGGTTCTACCTTGCCGGCACTAAAGCTGTTTCAGGAAAAAAATAAAATGTGCTGAACATTAAAATTTCGGACAGGGTATATCCTTGCCGCCAGTACTTGGCTTTTTGATATATATCAGGCTCACTTCTATGCCACCACGTCGCATGGATGCGGTTTTGAGCGCTGATGTATTTACATCATAAGTTACCCCTAAGCGTATATCTGCAAATTCAAATCCTACATAGGGGATAAAAGAATCACTAAAACGATACCAGGCACCAGCATAAAATTGTGTGGGTCTTTCGAAGTCGTCTATCAGATTATATGCAACGGCGCCACCAACCACTGTTTCATTTGCCCCTGCCTGTCGTGAATGTAAACCCGATAGGTGGAGCGTGGTTGCCTGCCCCACCGGCAGGTAACCCCCACCATGAACACTAACCCTTGGCTGCAGGGTATAATTTCCGTTGGTGAAGTTTTCCTTAGGTCTGTTCAGGTGGTATACAGAAGCACCGATATAAAAATTATCATCTCCATTGGTTGATCCGCTGTATAAAACCCCGGCATTGAAATCAAGATAACTTACACTGATTCTGCTGCCATCAACTGCCTCGCCGCTGGGATTGGTCCAGGTGCCATCAAGGGCAAGTTCATTCTCAAAATTCAATTCTGAACCATCCAGGCGTTTGCTGGTATAAACACCCTGGAAGCCAACACCCAACTGGTGTAGTCCGTTTTCATCGAGTGATTTATGATATGCTGTAGAGAGGGCAAAATAGTTACTGTTAAGTATACCGTTTGCTGTTCGGTCACTCATGGCCATCCCTCCAACACCCCATGTATCGAAATCAGGTAATTTTCCTGACATTACCGGCGCGTCTAATGATATGGTAGAAGTGACGAATGCTTTGCTTATTGCAGGCCATTGGTCACGATAGTTACCGGCAACGCGAAGTTGGCCGTTGAACTTTCCGGTATAAGCCGGGTTAAGCGTAAGCGGGGAAGCAAAGAATTGTGAGAAATGCGGATCCTGTGAAAGGGCAGGAAGGCCAAATCCCAAAAGCAATAGTATTATTGGCAGGGTTCTCATAAATAGGTCCGGTAAAATACAAATTTTAATATTGGGCGGGGTTAAAATTGTGACTATTGCTGTTGCTTTACCCCATAAGCCAGGTCTCCGGCATCGCCGAGGCCGGGTACAATATATCCTTTAGCGGTAAGTTCATCATCAATTGCACCGCACCAGATGCGGACATTTGGCTCCAGGCGATGAACATATTCTATTCCCACCGTACAGGCAATTGCAGCAACAATATGAACCTCCCGGGGCTTTCCTTCATCGCGAAGAAACTGAATGGTCTTAACAAGTGATGCACCTGTTGCGAGCATGGGATCAGCAATGATGAGAATGCGATCTTCCAGGTCGGGACAGGAAACATATTCCATGCTGATATCAAAACTCCCGTCGGGATTATGTTTCCGGTATGCGGATATAAAAGCATTGTCTGCCTTATCAAAATAGTTGAGAAGTCCCTGGTGTAGTGGTAATCCGGCCCGGAGAATAGTGGCTAATACAGGTTGCTCCTTTAGTAGTTTACAATTGGAGATACCCAACGGGGTTTGTGTATCAACCAGTTCATGCGCCATGAATTTGCTGATCTCATAGGCGGCAACTTCACCGATCCGCTCAAGGTTTCTTCTAAAGCGCATACGGTCGCCCTGAATGTCAACATTCCTGATTTCACTGACCCAATCGCACAAAAGGGAGTATTGCTTGCTTAGATTGACCACCATGATTTTCCTGTTTTTTTGCAGGCGGCAATCGTTGTAATTTGCAGCCGCTATAACAAATCTAAAGTTCAGGCAGGTAATTCTAAAACATTTTTTCCCATGGTCTATAAAGCAATAGGTTTAATGAGTGGCAGTTCGCTAGATGGATTGGACATTGCCTATGTTCATTTACATGCTGCCGGAGGCAACTGGTCAATGGATATCCAGCATTCCGAAACACATCCTTATACACCAGAATGGGCGGAAAAACTGCGTAACGCTATCAATCTTTCAGCCCTGGATTATATGCTTCTTCATGCAGATTACGGTCACTATATTGGTAAAGCTGTTAATGATTTTATTGCCCGGTTCGGGCTGGAGCATAAAGTGGATATGATCGCCTCACATGGCCATACCACCTTCCATCTTCCTTTAAGAGGAATGACCGGACAGATCGGTGATGGTGCTGCTATTGCAGCCGAAACGGCCCTTCCCGTTATCTCCGATCTGCGTGCACTCGATGTAGCACTTGGTGGTCAGGGTGCCCCGATTGTGCCCATTGGTGAGAAATTATTACTTGGCGACTATGGATTTCTATTGAACCTGGGGGGTATCGCTAACCTCTCCTTCAGGAAAGAAAATAAATATTATGCTTTTGATGTTTGCTCTGCCAACCGGGTATTGAATCTACTTGTTCAACCGCATGGGATGCAGATGGACGAGGGCGGGAAGATAGCAGCCACTGGTAATATTGATGAAGCCCTTCTTTCGCGACTTAACCTTTTGGACTACTACGGTATGGCCTACCCGAAATCGCTTGCCAATGATTTTGGTACCGATGTGGTTTATCCACTGGTTGAATTTGCCGGCCTCCCACTTGCAGATTCACTTAATACATATTGTGAACATATTGCACACCAGGTTGCTGATAGCATTAGTCATATTGCTGCAAAAGAAGGAATGGTAACCGGGGGGCAACAATTATTGGTGACAGGAGGAGGGGTATTAAATGATTTTCTTGTTGGCAGGATAGCAGCACATCTCGATCCTCTCGAATTAAAAATTGTAGTGCCCGATCGTAAGCTGGTAGAATACAAGGAAGCGGTAATAATGGCACTTATCGGCGTTCTGCGCTGGCGCGAAGAATACAATGTGCTGGCTTCCGTAACAGGTGCCAGTCGTGATAGTATAGGCGGTGCACTCTGGTTGGGAACGGATGCCTGATTGTTACAGTGAGGGATGGCTTGCATTTTCCGGAATGTTTTTATATTTTTCGGAAAATCACGTCCCATGGAATTCCAAACCTTTGAAGAATTATCCAACCGCTATCTTGGCCTGTTGGAAGAGTATGCAAACACAGAAGCTGAAAAAAAGCAACTGGAAGCAGATATTCAGCACAAAAAAGCCAACTATACCCACGCTGTCGACATTATTGGTGACAGGTCATTTCTAGAAGAGGTAGACCAGTTATCGAAGTATATGTATGAGCTGCAGGCTGCCCGTAATGGTATCAGGGAACTGGAGGAAAAGTTTGTTGAGAAACTGGAACTTATCGCACCGCTTGTACTCACCCATAATGCTCGCCGCAGAGGGAAAAGGATCACCTATAAATACGAAGTAGAGAACGGTAAACTGAAAGTTACACTTGATGTTCCTGCTGTAACAAGCCAGGTGATCATGGCGCCGTGATTATAATCAGATCCCAAGTTGGGCCTTAAGTTTTGGATATCCCGTTTTACTGACAGGAAGTTGTTTGCCGTTCCTGAGAATGGCCATCCAGCTTTCTTTTTCGTGTGGGTGTAACCGTGTGATCTCACGGATGTTCACTATGCAGGATCTGTGAATGCGAACAAACCGGTCAACAGGTAACTGCTTTTCTATAGCGGCCATTGTGCGGTTCTTAAGCCAACTGCCTGCCTGTGTAACAATGCGCACATAATCATCGGCTGCTTCAACATATTGTATTTCCTCCACAGGAATTATGCGGATATTATTATTTTCTCTTATTACGATCCTGTCAATTTGTTGGGGGGAGATACTTGCAGTTTCCAGCAACGACTGGGTATGTTCCAGTGCTTCTTTTTTTTCCTGCTCATCCGTTTGCTTTGCTTGTTGCTGCAGAAATTTGTCTACAGCTTTTTTAAACCGTTCAAGGGTGAAAGGCTTCAGTAAATAATCAACGGCATTCTGTTCAAAAGCCCGTATGGCATATTCATCGAAGGCGGTGGTGAATATAATGGATGGTGGCTGGTCAATTAATTCCAGCATTTCAAAACCATTGATCTTTGGCATCTGGATATCGAGAAATACCAGGTGTGGGTTTAATTGCTGTATGGCCTTCAATCCCTCAAATCCATTCTGGCAAACCTGTATCACCTCAATTTCAGGATACTGTTCCAGAAATTCTTTCACGATCATTGACGCGAGTGGTTCATCATCAATTAAAATGGCTTTATACATTGGTCTGCGGAATTTTGATAGTAGTGATATAGTTGTTCCCTTCCGGATGCACAAGTAGTAGATCCTGTCTGCCAAAGAGGAGGTAAAGCCTTCGCTGCACTGCAGTTAAGCCAAACCCTGTGCCTTTCCTCGATCCTGTTGATGCAGGATCAAATGGATTTGAAACTGTTACCTGGAGAAATCCTTCCCTGCATTCAGTTTCTATATTAATGGTAACATCCTCAAGGGTGTCGTATAATCCGAATTTAATGGCATTTTCTACAACGGGTTGTAGCAATAATGGTGGAAGAAGGGCCTTGTCACAGTTTTCACCAATGCTGATATTGGTATTTAAGCGATGGCCGAATCTCAGCTTTTCTATTTCCAGATAACGATCGATCTGTTCCATCTCTTCAGTAAGTGGCACCAGGTCATCTTCCTTACTGTTAATGGTAGATCGCAAAAAAGTGGATAGCTGCTCTATCATTTTTCTCGCTTCCCCCGGCTTGCTGCCAACAAGTGCATTGATGCTGTTAAGGCTATTAAAAAGAAAATGTGGTTGGAGTTGTTGTCGCAATTTGTATAACTCAGCCTCACGCGCCAGCACCATGGTTTCTTCAAGCATGTTTCGCTGTTTAATTTCCTGCTTCAGCATATTCCATAGGAGGTTAAGGATTATCATCCATTCAACCATAAGCAGTGCAAAAGTGCCTCTCAGGAAAGTGCTCTCATTAAGGAACCGGATGTATTCACTGTTATCTTTAAGAATCGCCTGCAGCACCAGTTTGGCTGCAATATTGAAGAGGATTGAAAATACCAGTCCCACCAGCAGGATGATCCAGAATTGGGAGGGATTTGGATTATAGTACCGAAAAGTCTGGACAATCGTCATACTTGCCAGGCTCAGCATGAGCACATTTACAAGAGAGTCGGTCAGGCTCACCTGCAAGCCGAATCCCATTTGCAGGATAGCAATAAAGTTCATTTGCCATAACATGAAAATAAGAATGCCTGTTATGACCCTGAGCGAAGTATTGTTAAAAGGAATGGATGGCATCGGTTTGGGTTTGAAGGATGGCATTTGATCGGTTCAGGATCTTTTCACGGTATCCATCCGGATGGTCGATCTCAATTATATGATTGAATATCTCTGCGCCATGTGCCATCTCCCTTAGTGGCAGCAATTCTGTTACTGCAAGAAATTTCCATTGCACCAGTCGTTGGTTCTGATCAGTAAAACTAAATGCTTCCTGCTCCCCGAGTTGGTTAGCGATATTAAGGGCAGCTGAATGATCTGTAGCCCTGATCAATCTTACCTGTTCATCAAACTGCGGGCAATGGTTTCCGTTACCACATATGATCTCATACACCACCATGGCAATATACCAGTTCATAGTTAAGGTTTTGGTTGAAGTTATGGTTAATGGATAGGTTAGTAGCTCTGGATTTCGATGCCACCAAAAACGGCATTCGCTTCGAGAATGAGTATCTTATCAGAATAAATTGTATGTCGTGGGCGCTTATCTTCCACGCCGCCAAGAACAGCATTTGATTGCAGCTTTATCTGCCAGTGGGAAGGTACGATCAGTTTGATGCCACCAAATACCGCATTCAGTTCCAGTTTGGCCCCGGGTGCAAGATCACCATGTAATAAATTGATCTCGGCACCGGCAAAAACAGCAGATACTTCACCTCCTGTAAAGTGTTTGGAAATAACATTCTTGCGCACATTTCCAAAGATTACGGATTCATTCAATCGGTCACTCAGGTCATCTGATTCTGCAGCACCTTCAAAATTACTGTTGCCGGTAACGTTCTCTCCTGTGCTCGTTTGCTGGTTGGGTTTGCTGCTGAACATGTTTTTACCAGAACGACCAAAAATGAACAGGATACCCACTACTATCAACGCTGCCGGCAAGAAAAAATCCCGCGGAAGGAATTCAGGGAAGACATCATCGAGAAGAAAAAAACTTCCTATGAGAATTGGTATCAGCCATCCGATGGAACGGAACCTGGTTTGTATTCCCACAACCAATCCGATTCCAATAAGCAGCATGGGCCAGGTAAATATATAATCCGGAATGGGTACTCCCATTTTCCCTGCTATCAACAATATGCCAACCAGCACGAGGAAGATGCCGACTACTGCTGCATTGGATCTGTTCTGGCGTGATGGGGACCAATCATTGCCGGTTGAATAAGGTTTATTTGTTTCCTGCGTATCCATTGTTATAAGTTTTAACCAAAACTAGTTTAAGGGCGCAGCGCTGGCAAGGGCATTTAGGGGAATTGCAGTCAGATGTCGGTGAAATGCGGATGACAGTCGGTGAAAATGTTTGCCTATCGCTCAATAAAAGCAAATTCATTACCATTGAACAATCCTTTATCGCTCAGCTTGAGTTCGGGAATCACCAGCAGTGCCATAAATGATAATGTCATGAAAGGTGCGCCCAGCAATGATCCCAGGTCTTTTGCCATAAGGTCTATCTTCGTATATGCTGCCGCCACCTCATAGCCATCGTCGGTACTCATTAGTCCGGCTACCGGTAATGGCAACACCATGGATTTGCTTCCGCTAACGCAACTGATACCACCACGTTCGGCTATAACCAGGTTTATTGCCTCGCATATAGATGCATCATCCACCCCCACGGCAATTATATTGTGCGAATCATGTGCAACGGAGGAGGCAATTGCGCCTTGTTTGAGACCAAAATGTTTTATAAAACAGGTTGCAGCGGGTGCCTCCTTATAACGGTTTACCACAACCAGTTTCAGGAGGTCTTTCTTAACGTTGGAAACATAGCCACCATTCTCCACAATAAGATCTTCGGCTGTAAGGGGAAGGGTTTTCGTAATTAATTGTCCGTCCATAGCTTCGATAGCCGGCATAGGATCTTTATCTGCTGCAATAAAAAGATCTTCCACAACACGGGGTTTGCAATCAAAATGATTGATTGGTTCTTCGGCTATATGTTCCAGTAAGGACTTGCCATGTTTGGCTACCAACTGTCCTTCGATCCATGTTTCAAGTACATCAAAATTTTCAAGGTCATTCAGGAGAATAAAGTCTGCCGGATCACCTTCCCGCAATAGTCCCACATTCATATTATAATGCAGAACGGGATTGATGCAGGCAGCCTGCAAAACATGGAAAACATCCACTTCATGGTCAATTGCACGGGCGCAAAGCTGGTCGATATGTCCATTCACGAGGCTATCGGGATGCTTGTCGTCCGTACAAAACATGATATGGTCGGGGAATTCATGCAACAAGCCGATCAGTGCTTCGAAATTTTTTGCTGCGCTTCCTTCGCGGATGAGAATATGCATTCCATGTACCAGTTTTTCACGAGCCTCATCAGGCGTAAAACATTCGTGATCGGTACTTATTCCGGCGGCAATATATCGGGCCGATTCTTCACCTCTTAAGCCTGGCGCATGACCGTCTACGGGCTTTGCACGCTTCCGGGCAGCATCAATTTTCGCCATCACCTCCGGATCGCCTTTTAATACGCCGGGAAAGTTCATCATCTCACTTAAATAATAAATATCATCGCGGTCGAGCAATTGCGCAACGGCAGCAGCATCCAGGGTGGCTCCAGCCGTTTCAAACACTGTTGCGGGCACGCAGGAGGGGGCGCCAAAATGGAATTTGAAAGGTGATTTCTCGCCATTCCTGATCATAAAAAGCACCCCTTCAATGCCACAAACATTCGCGATCTCATGAGGGTCGGAAATGGAGGCCACTGTCCCATGTACAACCGCAAGGCGGCCAAAAGAGGAGGGCACCAGCATGGAGCTTTCAATATGTACATGGGCATCTATGAAACCTGGACAAACAAAGGGCGCTGCAGTATTGATACCATCCGAGAGCTTTTTTACCTGCCCGATCCGGCTTCCCTCCAGGTGTAATTCCCCGAAAAATATATTACGGGCCGGGATGTCAACAATATTACCCTGGATGATATTTTCCATAAAGCCTTGTTTATCATCGCAATTTACCCAATCACCATTAATTATATAAAAAATCGGTAAATCGGTGTAATGAAATGGATGGACGGGATACTAATAGGTATAAATACTTATACATTTGTGAAAACTACAAAAGCACATCACATGAAAACGACGAAACTGGCGCTATTAGGTATCACTGCTGTTCTGGGGGCATTCACCTCCTACGCGCAAACAGCTGATGAGGTGGTAAATAAATATCTTGATGCCATTGGAGGTAAAGAGAATTGGAAAAAAGTAAGCTCTGTTATAACAGAAGGTAATATGTCTGTTCAGGGTGCTGATGTGTTGGTTACCGCAACCGTTGTGCATGGTAAAGGAAGTCGTCAGGACATATCTGTTATGGGAATGACCGGATACCAGATCATGACTCCAACAGGTGGATGGAGCTATATGCCTTTCCAGGGTCAGGCACAGGCCGAACCAATGACTGAAGAAATGGTAAAGAAAGGAGCAGATCAGTATGATACGCAGGGTGCTCTTGTTGATTACAAGGATAAGGGACACAATGTAGAATATCTCGGTAAAGAAGATGTGGACGGAACAGAATGTCATAAGCTCAAGATCACGCATAAGAGCGGTAAGGAAGAAACCTACTTTCTGGATCCTGCTACTTATTATTTAATTAAGGCCATTAGTAAGAATAATGTGAACGGACAGGAAGTGGAGATGACAACTGCATTCAGCAATTATAAAAAATTGCCTGAAGGTATTGTTATACCGATGTCAATTTCACTGCCAATGGGCCCTGGTATGATGGCAGATATGACCATCACTAAAGTAGAGATCAACAAACCAGTTGCTGATTCTACCTTCAAACCTTCGAACTAATTTCTGATCATATTGCTTCAAGCCCGGACCACTATCCGGGCTTGTTCATTTAACCAAACCTATACCGCTATGCAAAGAATTCTTCTCCTTGCAGTTGTTGCTATTACAGCAACTAACCTTCATGCACAAACTAAAGTAAGTTCTGCCACATTTGGTACCATGGAAGCCCGCTGGATGGGTCCTGGAACCATGAGTGGACGCATTACCGCCATTGAAGGTGTAAACGCCGACAGTAAAACTATTTATGTAGGAACAGCCGGGGGTGGAGTTTGGAAAACTACCAATGCCGGCGCTTCTTTTAAACCTGTATTTGATAAGTATTGCCAGAGCATAGGAGCGATCGCCATCGATCAGAAAAATCCACGTACTGTTTTTGTTGGAACGGGTGAAAGCAATATGCGTAACAGTGTTTCCATCGGCGTTGGATTATACAAGACCACTGATGGCGGAGATAACTGGTCGCGCGTGGGACTCGATAGTACCGAACATATTTCTAAAGTGGTTATTGATCCCTCCAACTCCAATAATATTTATGTGGCAGCGCCAGGTCCACTTTGGAGTGAAAGCAAACACCGCGGTTTGTATAAATCATCAGATGGCGGAAAAAACTGGGACAAGGTTTTGTATATATCCGAGAAGGCCGGTTGTGCTGATGTTTCTGTTGATCCGCAAAATCCAAATACCGTATATGCCACTACCTGGGAATTCAGGAGGCTGCCTTATCTCTTTAATTCGGGGGGTAGTGGAAGTGGTGTGTATAAAAGTATTGATGGTGGAAAAACATGGAAGGAGCTGACAAAAGGCCTGCCCGCCAAACCATTTGGAAGGGTGGCACTTGCCCTTGCTCCGAGTGCGCCGCAAAACCTGCTCGCAATTGTTGAAGCAAAAGAAACCAAACTCTATATATCAGCCGATGGAGGAGAGAACTGGAAAGAACAGAGTGCAACCCTGAACGTGGTATCGAGGCCATTTTATTTCAGCACACTTGTAGTTGATCCAAAAGATCACAAACGCGTTTACCGTCCGGCTTTTTCTTTCTCTTACTCGGATGATGGCGGATATTCCTTCGCTGATGCGAGCAATGAAGGCGGCTGGGTGCATTCCGATCACCATGCTCTTTGGATAAACCCAAACTATACCAACCAGATGTACCTCGGAACTGATGGAGGAGTATATATTAGTATGGACAGGGGTGCTACCTGGATATTTGCGAGTAATCTGCCGGTGGGTCAATTTTACCATGTAGCCGTCGACAACCAGCAGCCGTATAGAATATATGGTGGATTGCAGGATAATGGTAGCTGGGTTGCCCCTTCGGCAGCGCCGGGAGGAGTTCAGAATGGCGACTGGAAGGCAATATATGGTGGTGATGGATTCTGGACCATACCTGACCCGCTTGATCCTGATATTGCTTATGCCGAATACCAGGGCGGAAATATGGGAAGAGTAAATCTTAAAACCTTAAAGAGCGTTACCATAAAGCCACAGGCGGGTTCAAATGATGCTAAACTCAGATGGAACTGGAACACGCCAATACATATCGGACAGAATAATCCGAAAAACCTTTATTGTGGTGCACAGTTTCTTTTTAAAAGCACTGATAAAGGAACTAACTGGACACGCATTTCTCCTGATCTTACAACCAATGACAAGAAAAAGCAGGAACAGGAAAACAGTGGCGGCTTAAGTGCCGACAATACATCAGCAGAAAATCACACTACAATTTTCGCCATTGCAGAATCTCCCCTCGATGAAAATCTAATATGGGTTGGAACGGATGATGGCAACCTGCAGTATACAACAGATGGCGGAAAAAACTGGACCAATGTGTCGGCCAATATTGCTGCTGCAGGCATTCCCTCTCAAACCTGGGTAAGCAGTGTGGAACCTGGACGGTTTAACAGGAATGTTATCTATGCAACATTCGACAACCATATGTATGGTGATCATAAAACATGGGCTGCGCGTTCAGACGATATGGGGAAAACCTGGAAAATGTTTACTAGTGATGAATTCACCGGGTTTGCACATAAGATAAAAGAAGATCTGGTGAATCCTGAACTATTGTTTATTGGCACTGAAATGGGATTATTCGCAAGTGTAGATGGTGGAGGAAGCTGGTTCAGGATGAAGAACCGGATACCAGACTATTCGCTTGTTCGCGATATTGCCATCCACCCGGTAACCAATGACCTGGTGATCGGAACCCATGGCCGCGGAGTGATAATTGTTGATGATATATCTCCTATGCGCGGGTTAACTGCAAATATATTGGATAAGGAAGTACATCTATTTTCGAACAAACCTGTGCCGCTGAGTTCCGGAAAATTTGGCGATGGAGGTTTTCCTCCAACGGGTGGATGGACAGCAGGAAATCCTGCCAGTTTACCAGCAGTACAGTATTATCTCAAAGAGCGGGTTATGACTGGCGATGTAAAACTTGATATTTATGATGCAGCCGGCAAACTGGTACAAACGGTACCAGGTTCAAAGCGCAAGGGAATAAATAAGGTTTACTGGAATATGCGGATGACTCCCATTAAGCCTGCCGCCGGTGGAGCCAAAATGGATTATGGAGCATTTGTAGCACCTATGGTGATGCCTGGTGAGTATACGCTGAAATTGAAAGTAGGGGAGAAGGAATATACCGATAAGATGGTGGTAGTACATGATGAGGGCAATAAGAATTTCAGCAAGGAAGATCTTGAAGCACGCCATACTGCGGCTATGGATCTCTATAACATGCAGGCTGATATCAACGCACTCATTACAAACATTAATGAAGAACAGCAGTTGTTGAAGAACAATGGCGAGAAAGTGAAGAGTGATAAGGTTAAGAAATTACTTCGCGATTATACCAGTTCTCTGGAAACATTAAGAGCTACTTTATTGGCTACAAAGCAGAAGTCTATTTTTGCGGATGAAGAACAATTAAGAGAAAGGATCAGTGAAGTATATGGCGCTGTTGCAGGCCAGGAGTCAAGGCCCAGTAACCTTCAGCTGGAGCGTATAAATGTTTTGAAAGGACAGCTTTCCACAGCCCGGTCAGAACATGCTAAGATCAGCCGTCAGTATGCGGATAAAGTTCGGCTGGCGCTTTCTAAGGAGGGGGTGAAAACATCCGATCCATTGAAAGATAAAACGGGGAGCTGAGCCTTCTGCGGTTGAAGATATGCGGTAGATAACTGCCGGTCCTTTGGGCCGGCAGTTTGTTTTTATCGTAAATTGGGTTCTACTCAAAAGGGAACTAACAATTACAACACATATGAGATCATTACTGATTGGTAGCTTTCTATTGCTGGCAATGGCTTCCTTTGGCCAGAAAAAGCAGCAGAAAAGTCCTGACAATGCACAAGCTTTAGATGAAACGATTTTCTCCCAAACAAAGTACCGGCTTATTGGTCCCTGGCGTGGTGGACGCTCCGCTGCGGTGGCGGGTTCTTACACCAATAAGCAAACATTTTTTATGGGTGCAACAGGTGGGGGAGTATGGAAGACCACAGATGGTGGCAGCAACTGGAAGAATATCTCTGACAAGTATTTCGGGGGAACAATTGGTGCGGTGGCGGTTGCTCCTTCTGATGAGAATGTGATTTATGTAGGTGAAGGTGAAAACACCATGCGTGGTAATGTGGCAGAAGGTCTGGGAGGCGTTTGGCGTAGCGATGATGGAGGCAGGAGCTGGCGCAATATTGGCCTGAAAGATGGCCGCCATATCATCAGGCTGGTGATACATCCCCGTAACCCCGATATAGTTTGGGCCGCGGTAATGGGTCATCTGTTTGGCCCAAATGAGGAAAGAGGCGTTTACAAAACAACGGATGGTGGCAAAACCTGGAAGCGGACATTATATGTTAACAATCAAACTGGGGCATCAGACCTGGTGATGGAACCCGGAAATCCACAGGTGTTTTACGCCGGAACATGGCGACTTATCAGAACACCTTATAGTCTGGAAAGTGGAGGCGAAGGCAGCGGACTATGGAAATCGGTTGATGGGGGAGAAACCTGGCAGAACATTACTGCATCAAAAGGATTGCCTAAAGGTGTATGGGGTATTGTTGGTGTGGCAGTTGCCCCTTCTAATCCCGATAAAGTATATGCCATCTTTGAAAATGCCGATGGCGGATTATATGTAAGCAATGATGCGGGTGTTAGCTGGACCTTACAAAGCAGTGATAATAATATTCGTCAGCGGGCATGGTATTACACAAAAGTTTATGTGGATCCAAAGAATGAAAACCTCGTGTATGCGCCAAATGTTGGCTTCATGCGCAGCAGAGATGGAGGTAAAACTTTCCAGAGCGTGAGAACCCCCCATAGTGACCACCATGATCTGTGGATTGATCCTGAAGATGGAAATCGCATGATAGTTGCCGATGATGGTGGTGCACAGGTAAGTTATGATGGTGGCACAAACTGGAGCACTTACATGAACCAACCTACCTCACAAATTTATCGTGTAAGCACCGACAATAGTTTCCCTTACCGCATATTAGGTGCGCAACAGGATAATTCAACCTTTCGAATCCGAAGTCGCACTTATGGTGCTGCCATCACTGATAAAGACTGGGAAGAAACAGCGGGGGCAGAAAGTGGATATGTTGTGGCAGATCCCCTTAACCCTGATATTGTTTATGGTGGAAACTACGGCGGTTACCTATCGAGGTTAGATCATCGTACAGGGGAGAACAGGGCTATCACCGTTTGGCCCGACAATCCAATGGGAGCAGGCGCCGATGTTTTGAAATATCGCTTTCAATGGAACTTCCCTATATTCTTTTCACCACATAATCCAAAACGTCTCTATTGTGCCGGTAACGCATTATTTGTTACTGAGAATGAAGGCGCGAGCTGGGAACAGATTTCGCCCGACCTAACAACCAATGACAAGAGCAAGCAGGGCCCCAGCGGCGGACCCATTACTAAAGACAATACTTCTGTTGAATACTACTGTACAATTTTTACTGCAGCCGAGAGCGCCCTTGAAAAAGACCTGTTATGGACAGGTTCGGATGATGGTCTTATACATGTAAGTAAAGATGGTGGTAAGAACTGGGATAATGTAACGCCAACAGGTGCGCCGAAGTGGGTCATGTGGAATGCCATTGAAACACATCCTAGCAAAAAGGGTACTGCTTACATCACGGGTACCAGATATAAACTTGATGATTTTGCACCCTACATTTATAAGACTGAGGATTATGGTAAGAGTTGGAAACTGATCACTAATGGAATTAACAGGATGCATTTTACAAGGGTTATGCGTGCAGATCCGAAAAGGGATGGTTTGCTTTATGCCGGCACGGAATATGGAATGTATATCAGTTATGATGATGGAATGAACTGGCGTCCCTTCCAGTTAAACCTTCCCGTTGTTCCTATAACAGACCTCACTATCAAGGAAAACGATCTTGTTGTAGCAACGCAAGGCAGGGCATTCTGGGTGCTTGATGACCTCACTACTGTGCAGCAATATGATGCTGGTCTCATTAAAAAATCAATGCATGTTCTACCAGTGAACCCGGTTTGGCGTTTGCAATCTTCCGGCGGATTTAGGGGTGGAATTCCAAGGAATGCAGGTGATAATCCACCAGCCGGTGCTGTTATCAATTATTATGTAAGTAATGTTACAGACAGCACAAAAGCAGCCATAACGATACTTGACAGAGATAAAAAAATCATAAAGACTTTTGCAACTGGTGCCAAAGAAGACAAGCTTGATATCAGCAAGGGGATGAATCGATTTGTATGGAACCTTCAATACCCCGCAAGTGAGAAAATTGATGGGATGATTCTTTGGAATGGATTACCAGGTAATATCGTAGCCCCACCAGGAAATTATTTTGCGAGGGTTAAAGTGGGATCTGATTCTGTTGAAGTTCCTTTTGTTGTAAAGGCGGATCCGAATTATAAGATCACTGCTTCCGATTACGAAGCCCAGTTCAAATTCCTGAAAGAGGTTCAGGACAAATTCAACGAAGTGCAGAAGGCGATAAAAGATATTCGTTCACTGCGGAGTCAGCTCACAGATTTCATCGGGCGCCAGGGAAAAGATGTTCCGAAAGAAGTGAAGTCAATGGCTGATACAATTGGAAAACAACTCACATCTATTGAAGAAACTTTATACCAGACGAAGGCTAAAAGTTTCCAGGATGTACTGAACTTTCCGATCAGGCTTAACGATAAGCTGTCGGGTGTATTTGATGCTGCCAATAGTGGTAATATGGCCCCCAGCAAACAGAGTCGTGATGTTTATGCTGAATTGGCCAAACTTAGTGATGAAGCATTGAACAAATTGAAAAAAATAAAGACTGTTGATCTGGAAGCATTCAATAAAATGGTTAGGGAAAAATCACTTCCCGTGATCGGATTAAAGGAATGAGTTAAGAAATTATCTGAGAGGGCCCTCTTCAAAAAGGGCCCTTTTTTTGTGCCCGGTAATTGATAAGCAATGCAATAATTACAAAGAGCAGACCACCAAATTCACGGGTCGACTCGATCCAGGGTTTTGAAGCCTGCATGGTTTTTACAAGGTTTTCAGCATCATGTTCCGTTGCCCATGACAACACTCCATTCTGTTCAAAGAAAAGATATAATGCATATAAAAGGTAAATACCTATTCCCAGCAAATAGAGTCGGGGATAGTATTTCCGGCGTGCAGCGAGAAAGGTTAATACTGCAGCATAGAGGTAAATCGGGATCCATATCAGAGGGTCCGGATCATTCCATTGGAGGGCTGCAAACAGGAGGAAAAGTATGGTGAAAATAATATTAAGGATCTTCATAAGAGTAGGGCCGATTATTTTACCTTAACGTAAATATGACGGATATTTTTTCTTCCCGTTTCTCTTTCATCAATTTCAAAGCGGGTATCAAGGCTCTTGATCAAAGGCAGTAATTTATCAAATCCATAGTTCCGGGAATCGAAATCCGGCATTTTCTTGATCAGCATACTGCCCAATTCGCCCAGGAAGGCCCAACCCGTTTCATCAGCAATATCAGAAATGCTGTCTGTGAGAATCCTGATCAGTTTATGATCTATTTTATTTATGGGTTCATCGATGTTTACCTTTTCTTTCGCTACCTGTTTTTTACTTTTTTCAGGAGACTGATCTTTTGAACTTCCCTTTAATATCTCCATGTATATGAACTTATCACATGCAGAAATAAAAGGAGTAAGGGTTTTCTTTTCGCCAATGCCGATAACTGCCATTCCTGCTTCCCGCAACCTGGTAGCCAGCCTTGTAAAATCACTATCACTAGAAACGATGCAAAATCCATCTACTTTGCCTGTGTATAAAATGTCCATGGCATCAATTATAAGGGCACTGTCGCTTGAATTTTTTCCCGTGGAATAGCTGTATTGCTGAACGGGCGTGATCGCATTTTCTAGTAATACATTTTTCCATCCCGATACATGCGGTTTAGTCCAGTCCGCATAAATCCTTTTGAAAGTTGGCGTACCATATTTGGCAATTTCTTCGAACATTTCCTTTACATGTGCTGAAGGCACATTATCTGCATCAATCAGTACTGCAAGGCGAAGATCTTTGATATCCATAAATGGTATTTATCATGAAAAATTACACAATTTATTTCCGGCATCGAAATCCATGCTGTTGACCACAACGTATTAAGTGTTCACACCCATGATTAAGCGAGGACGACACGTATTTGGAAACAGCTATCAGCAGTTGTATATTACTGCGGGTGTATACCTTTTTTGATAAAATAATTAGCAGTTGCGGATGGTGCAATTATAGAGCTCCGATAGAGCAATGATGGAGCAATGATGGAGCAAGGGTTAAAAGCTATCGAAAGCTAATCTAATTAGTAATTTCAGGATATATTATATTAGAACAGTTATGGTGCCTGGTCAAAAAATTTAGTTTCATATTGATGAAAAAGCATGATAAAACCGAAACAGGGAAAGCTCTTGAAGTTATAATTCCGGAGTCAAGGGTTAAATCGAGACTTATAGACCTGGTTTCTTATGCGCCCGATGCGGGATTTTATTATCTGCTCCCAAAGGCAGTTGTGCAACCTGTATCTGAAGAAGAAATTAAAGCCCTTTTTGCATTTTCAAAGCAACATAATATCCCCTTAACATTCAGGGCAGCCGGTACCAGCCTGTCGGGACAATCCATTACAGATGGCATTCTTGTTGATATCAGTCAGCACTGGAATGGAATAAAGATGGAGGATTTAAATGGGGATGGTGTTCGGGTGCAACCGGGTGCTATTGGCGCCATGGTAAATGCAAAACTGAAGGCACTGGGAAAAAAAATTGGTCCCGACCCCGCAAGCATAAGTTCTGCCATGATTGGAGGTATTCTTTCCAATAATGCCAGTGGTATGTGCTGTGGTGTTAGCAAGAACTCCTACCATACAACCCGCTTTATAAGATTCATTCTCCCAAATGGGATGATGTTCTCCACTGAGAATAAAGATGACTATAGTCGTTTCAAATATGCATGTGCTGATATTTATGATAAGCTGCTTGAATTAAGAGAACGTATTCATGCAGATCCAGCATTGTTTGACAAGATCCGGAGGAAATACAAAACAAAAAATACGGTTGGTTATTCTCTAAACGCCTTTGTAGATTTTTCGGATCCTCTTGATATTCTTGCACACCTGTTAATAGGCGGGGAGGGCACACTCGGATTCATTTCTGAAGCTGTATTGGACACAGTGCCTGATTACCCGGAGAAAGCAACAGCGCTGTTATATTTTACTGATATTTATCGCGCTTGTGATGCTATCCTTCCACTGAAAATGCTGGGCGCGGAAGCAGTTGAGCTAATGGATCGGTCGGCCTTAAGGTCTGTAGATAGTTTAGAAGGTGTTCCGGAAATAGTTAGGACATTACCTGCACCGGCTGCTGCACTATTGGTGGAATTCCAGGCTTATAAAAAGGAGCAGCTTCAGGAGCAGATGGATGCATTCAACCGACTTTCACCCGATCTCAGCTTATTATTTCCCGCGCTGTTTACAACTGACAAAAATGAGCAGGCTTTCCTCTGGAAGATCAGGAAAGGAATGTTTCCGGCAGTAGGAGCAGTTCGGGCCAGTGGCACAACGGTCATTCTGGAGGATATTGCATTTCCGGTTGAGAAGCTCGGTAATGCTATTGCAGACCTTCAGCAGCTTTTCAAAATGCATGGATATCAGGATGCAATAATATTTGGGCATGCGAAGGATGGGAATATCCATTTCGTTGTTACACAGGCTTTCGATACAAGGGATGAGATCAGACGTTATGATCTCTTTATCCGGGATGTTGTAACGCTTGTAGTGAACAGGTACGATGGAGCACTCAAAGCGGAACATGGTACTGGCAGAAATATGGCCCCCTTTGTTGAAGCAGAGTGGGGGGGCGAATTGTATGCCATCATGAAGGAGCTTAAACAGGTTATTGACCCTTCTGATCTGCTTAACCCGGGTGTAATAATTAATACTGACCTAACGGCACATATTAAAGACCTGAAAGATCTTCCACGGGTTGAAGAAGAAGTAGACAAATGCATTGAATGTGGCTTTTGCGAACACCGGTGTCCTAGTAGAAATATCACTTTAACTCCCCGGCAGCGTATTGTGGTGCGCAGGGAGCTCCGCAGACTGACAGCAAGTGGCAATTACAGCAGGCACAACCTGTTATTGGAACAATATCAATATGATGGTCTTGACACTTGTGCAGTGGATGGCCTTTGTGCTACTGCATGCCCTGTTGATATCAATACCGGTTCACTGGTAAAGCGACTGCGCAGCGAGAATCATCTTCCACTTCAAAAGAATATGGCGGCTTTTGTTGCCCGAAATTTCAGGTTGATTGAAAAGGCGGTTTATTATGGCCTTCGGACAGGTTCATTTATCAATTCCATATTTGGTGATCAAACTATGCGCCGCTTTACACTTGTGTTGCGCAAACTGATACCAGCAATTCCACTATGGAATAATCAGCTACAAGGTGCACCATCAAAGCGCCGACCAGGAATTTATAAACCCACTCTTCAGGAAGTTTCAGGCAAATTGAAAGTTCTCTATTTCCCTGCCTGTATCAACAGGGTGATGGGTGATGCATCTGATCCGGGAAAAAATATTATCGATGTATTTATTGCTGCCTCTACTAATGCAGGTATTGTGGTGGTTATTCCTGATGATATTCAGGGAACCTGCTGCGGACAAATATTTTCCTCTAAAGGATATAATGATGCCTATGTAAAAACGGCAAATGAAACTATTGAAAAGCTTTATTCATGGACTGATTCCGGACAATTGCCTGTTGTATTGGATATTAGTTCATGTACCCAAACATTTTATCAGTCATACTCAATTCTTTCAACCCCTAACAAAGAAAAATTCAGCGCTCTCAGGATACTTGATAGTGTGGAATATATACGTGACATGGTGCTTCCAGGGGCTACAATTCGCCGGAAGAAAAAATCCATTGTCTTACACCCTGTTTGTTCTTTAGAAAAAATGGGATTGAATGCCGTATTGAAAGATATTGCGAAACAGTGTGCTGATGAAGTAATTATTCCCCTCAATGCAGGATGTTGTGGAATGGCGGGTGACAGGGGTTTTCTATTTCCTGAGCTAACGGCCTCCGCTACTGCCGAAGAAGCAGCGGAGGTTAGCGAAGAGGTATATGATGGGTATTACTCCAGTGGTAAAACCTGTGAGATTGCTTTATCTGAGGCCGTCAAAAAAAACTATACATCCATTTTATATTTGCTGGATGATTGTACAAGGCTGGATTAGATGAATTTTAATACTGCTTCACCCATTGCATCGGTTCCGAGAATCATTGAGGATTCCGTTTTTGTATCAGCAATATCCCGTGTGCGGAATCCTTCTTTGAGCACCTTATCAACTGCGTTGATAACAGTCTCGGATTCTGTTTTCATACCAAAAGATATATCAAGCAACAAGGCTGCGGATAGAATTGATGCTAAAGGATTTGCGAGACCTTTCCCCGTGATATCATGGGCTGAGCCATGAATGGGTTCATAAACTCCTGTTCCATCACCAATGGAAGCACTTGCCAGCATACCCATTGATCCGGCTATCTGTGAAGCTTCATCAGTGAGTATATCACCAAAAAGATTTGCAGTTACAACAACATCAAAACGACGGGGATCTTTTATTAACAACATGGCGGTTGCATCAACAAACTGGTGTTCTACTTCTACATCAGGATATTCAGGAGCAACTTGCTGAATAACTTCGCGCCACAGTCTTGAGGTCTCCAGAACATTCGCCTTATCCACCGAACAGAGTTTTTTCCTTCTGGTGCGGGCAGCTTCAAAAGCCTTTCGTGCAATGCGCTCCACTTCATAGCGGCTATATTCCGCAACATCAAAGGCAGTGTCGCCATTGTTTTTGCGACCTTTCTCGCCGAAATAAATATCTCCCGTTAGCTCGCGGAAGAAAAGAATATCAGCACCTTTCAGTATTTCGGGTTTAATACTGGAAGCATCCAGTAATTCATCAAATAATTTGATAGGACGCAGATTGGCATAGAGTCCCAGTTCCTTACGCATCTTTAATAAACCCTGTTCCGGTCTCACTTTAGCAGATGGGTCATTATCATATTTGGGATGGCCTACTGCGCCAAATAATACAGCATCTGAGTTGCGCATTTTTTCAAGTGATTCATCCGGCAAAGGATTGCCCGTGGCTTCAATGGCCACATGTCCAATCAGTGCCTCATCGTAAGTAAATGTGTGACCAAATTTTTCTGCTATTCTATCAAGAACCTTTTTACCTACTGCTGTTACTTCCTGTCCGATACCATCGCCGGGTACGATCAAAATATGTTTTGTTGCCATGCTTAATAATTAATGAAATAGTTATTCTGAAATTTAGGGATGCTGGATGATATTCAGCATTTTCTGGGTAGCCTTTATGGCTGAAACGGTTTGGTCACTGTCGAGCCCTCTTGTCTTAAATTCTTTATTGTTATGCTCCCGCCAGGTGATGATGGTCTCACACAAAGCATCACTCTTTCCCCCTGGTGGAATGCGAACTGCGTAATCCGTTAGCAGGGGCAGTTCGATTTTTTTCTGTTTGTATACTTTTTTCAGTGCGTTCATAAAAGCATCGTACTGACCATCACCCTGTGCCTGTTCTTCAAAGAATTCACCATTCATGCAAATCTGAAGCGTTACGGATGGGTTGAGGTTTTTTGCATGCGTCAGTACATAATTTTCTATCCGCACTTTCTCTTCGATGGTATTGCTATCGAGCACATCAGATATGATATAGGGAAGATCTGCCTGTGTTACAACCTCTTTTCGATCTCCCAGTTCTATGATACGCTGGGTTACTTTCTTAAGGTCATGATCGGATAATTCTATTCCCAATTGAGCCAGGTTATTTTCAATATTTGCTTTGCCGCTGGTTTTGCCAAGTGCATATTTACGCTGTCTTCCAAAGCGCTCCGGCATCAGGTCACTGAAGTAGAGCTTATTCTTTTTGTCGCCATCTGCATGAATTCCGGCTGTTTGGGTAAATACATTTTCTCCCACCACTGGTTTGTTTACCGGAATACGAAAGCCGGAAAAAGCTTCTACCAACTTGCTTACCGTATACAGGGATTTTTCAACAACCCCTGTTTTAACTTTTGGCATGAAATCATTTATAACAGCAATTGCACTGGCCAGTGGTGCATTACCCGCTCTTTCACCCATTCCATTGATGGTAAGGTGAAGGCCATGGGCACCTGCTTTCACGCCTTCAAGTACATTGGCAGTACCCAGGTCATAATCATTATGGGCATGAAAATCAAAATGGATTCCCGGGTAACGGTTTACTATCTCTGATACATAATCAAATACTTCTGCTGGTGTGAGTACGCCAAGTGTATCGGGAAGCATAATTCTCTTTACCGGCTGGGTAACCAGGAAATCGAGGTATTGAAAAACATAGTCACGCGAATGCCGCATTCCATTGCTCCAGTCTTCCAGGTAAACATTAGCTTCCAGACCTTTCTTTTTGGCAAGTGCAAGAACTCCTGCAACATCCGCAAAGTGCTCCTCCGGCTTTTTCCTGAGTTGATGTGTCAGGTGGTTGAGTGATCCCTTTGTGAGCAGGTTCATCACTTTTGCACCGGCCCTGATCATCCATTGTACTGATACATCACCGTCCACAAATGTGAGCACCTCCACCTTATTAAGTAGTCCTTTGGCTTTTGCCCACTTGGTTATTTTCTTAACTGCATCAAACTCCCCTTCCGATACACGGGCCGACGCAATTTCAATACGATCCACCTTTACTTCAGTTAATAGTAACTGTGCAATGGTCAGTTTTTCTGAAGCAGAAAAAGATACCCCGCTGGTTTGTTCACCATCGCGAAGGGTGGTATCCATTATTTCGATCATTCTTCTTGACTGGGGCATTATGCTCTTGCGGATTACTATTTTAGTATAAACTTTTTGAAGCAAAAGACTGGATCTCCTCCTTCATTGCCTGCAGGTAATCAATGTCATCATAACCATTGGTCATGTTGTCTTTTTTGTAACCATTGATATCAAAAGATTCTGATTCTCCGGTTGCTAAAATGGTTATGCTTTGTTGTGGAAGGTTTATTTCAAGTTCTGTATGGGGATCAGCTTCTATTGCGCTGAATATCCTGTCGAGAAATTCCGGACTTACCTGTACAGGCAGGATACCAATATTCAAGGCATTGCCCTTGAAGATGTCAGCAAAAAAACTTGACACAACACAACGGAAGCCATAATCGTAAATGGCCCAGGCTGCATGTTCCCGGCTGCTACCACTACCAAAATTTTTTCCCGCTACCAATATCTTTCCCGAATAGATCGGATTGTTCAGGATAAAATCCTGCTTTGGGGTATTGTCAGGATTGTATCGCCAGTCGCGGAACAGGTTATCTCCAAAACCTTTTCTTTCAGTTGCTTTAAGGAAGCGGGCCGGTATGATCTGGTCGGTGTCAACATTCTCTATGGGCATGGGTACCGCAGAACTGGTAAGTATCGTGAATTTATCGTAAGCCATAAGTTTAATTAGATGTTTGATGCATTAAAGTAATTCCCTTGGATCAGTTACTACGCCAGTTACTGCTGCCGCTGCTGCAACAAGTGGACTGGCAAGCATGGTACGTGCACCAGGTCCCTGCCTGCCTTCGAAATTCCGGTTACTGGTACTTACAGCATATTTACCGGCAGGTATCTTATCATCATTCATGGCAAGGCATGCGCTGCATCCGGGCTGGCGGAGCTGGAACCCGGCTTCGGTCAGGATATCAAGTATTCCTTCATCTTTAATTTGCTGCTCCACAATATGCGATCCCGGAACTATCCAGGCTGTAACATTATCAGCCTTTTTCCTGCCTTTAATTATGGAAGCAAAAGCTCTGAAGTCTTCAATGCGTCCATTGGTACAACTACCAATAAAAACATAATCCACTTTCTTACCCAACATGGCATCATCTTCATGGAATCCCATGTAGTTAAGCGATTTCTCATAGCTTGATTTTCCACTTCCGGTTTCGGCTGATACAGGTATATGCTGGGAGATACCTATTCCCATCCCTGGATTGGTACCAAAGGTGATCATCGGTTCAATATCCGAAGCATCATAAGAGTATTCGATGTCGAAACTTGCGCCTTCATCTGTTTTAAGGGTCTTCCAATAGGCCAGATCCCTCTCCCAGGCTTCTCCTTTAGGGGCTTTCTCCCTTCCTTTTATATAATTAAAGGTTGTTTCATCCGGAGCAATCATTCCACCCCGTGCACCCATCTCAATGCTCATATTGCACACGGTCATCCTGCCTTCCATACTCATGTTTTCAAAAACTTCCCCCGCATATTCCACGAAATAACCAGTTGCGCCGGCGGCTGAAAGTTTTGAAATAATATAGAGGATCACATCTTTTGGGGTAACGCCTTTGTTCAGGGTACCATTCACATTGATCCGCATTTTCTTTGGCTTTGGCTGCATGATACATTGTGAGGAAAGAACCATCTCCACCTCGGAGGTTCCTATCCCAAATGCAATGGCACCAAAGGCCCCATGCGTTGAAGTGTGTGAATCACCACAAACGATGGTCATGCCCGGTAGGGTGATGCCGTTCTCCGGACCAACAACGTGCACGATGCCGTTCTTTGGATTCCCCAGCCCCCAATGCGATATACCATATTTTGCAGAATTTGTTTCAAGTGCTTTTAATTGTATGGCAGACAATGGATCCTCAACAGGAAGGTGCTGGTTGATGGTAGGAGTATTATGATCGGCTGTGGCAAAAGTTTTCTCGGGGAACATAACTTTTAGTCCACGTGTTTCAAGTCCGAGGAATGCAACCGGACTTGTTACCTCATGAATAAAATGACGATCGATGAAAAACACATCGGGGCCATCCTGGATCTTACGCACCACATGCGAATCCCACACTTTATCGAACAGTGTACTGGGGCTATTGCTCATTTTGTATATTTTATAATAGAAATGCAAAATTCTTAAAAACTAACCAAATGGATGCGTTTTATTTTGACTATTATTTATAATATCGGTCATAACCTTGAAAAAACTAACTACCATTTGTTTTTTGGAATTATCTTTCTATCATTATTTGTTCTAATTCAATCACCCATGTTTAGAGTCATTAGAATTTCTATACTGCTACTGTTTGTTCATCCAGTTTTTGCCCAAAAAGGGAAGCCTCTTAGAATTGGTATTGCCGGCCTTACACATACCCATGTTCATTGGTTGCTTGGAAGCGCCGCGCGGGGTGAGGTTGAGATCGTTGGCATTGCCGAGTCAAACCCTGATCTCGCGAAACGTTATCTCACGCAGTATAAAATGGATATGCGACTGCTTTATAACTCGCTGCCTGAAATGTTGCAAAAAACAAAGCCGGAGGCAGTTGCTGCTTTTGGATCCATCGAGGAACACCTGGCGGTTGTTCAGAATTGTGCCCCGGCAGGCGTGCATGTGATGGTAGAGAAGCCTCTTGCCGTGAGTCTGGATCATGCAATGCAGATGAAGGAACTGGCCGTGAAGCATAAGATCCACCTGCTCACCAATTACGAAACCACCTGGTATGCAACCAATCACAAAACATTTGACCTGGTTACAAAAGACAGTGCAATCGGGAGAATTCGTAAAATGGTGGTGCACGATGGCCATGAGGGGCCAAAGGAGATCGGTGTTAACAAGGAGTTTCTTGACTGGCTTACCGATCCGGTTGCCAATGGTGGTGGAGCGCTGATGGATTTCGGATGTTATGGAGCTAACCTTGTTACCTGGCTAATGGCCGGGCAGCGTCCTGAATCAGTACTGGCCATTGCCCGCCAGTATAAGCCGCAAATTTATCCTAAAGTTGATGATGATGCCACCATTCTGGTCCAATATCCAGGCATGCAGGCCGTGATACAGGCATCCTGGAACTGGCCATTCAGCAGGAAAGACATGGAAGTTTATGGAGAAACAGGTTATGTGTTTTCAGACAACAAGGCTGATCTGCGATTTCGCTTCAAAACAGATACCCTTGAAAGAAGATCTGCTCTTCCCCCATTAGCTGCCCCCTTTGATGATCCCTTTGCATATTTCGCAGGAGTGGTCAGGGGAAGCATTCGCATCCCGCCTTATGATCCTTCTTCCCTGGAGAACAATATGATTGTTATGGAGATCCTTGAAGCCGCTAAAAAAAGTGCCCGGGAAGGAAGAAAGGTCATGTTGCAATAAATTACTATACAGGATTTTGCATAACATTTTTACGGATATTTAAAATAAAAAGATGCTTAAAACGAAGGTTGCCATCCTTGGAGCAGGTTTTATATCAGATATTCATTTCGAGAGTTATCATCGGTTCATACCGGAAGCAGAAGTAGTTGCAGTGTATGCCCGCGACGCGGCTAAAGCAAAAGCCTTTGCAGAAAAGCATAATATTCCAGCCTGGTATGATGATATTGATGCTATCCTTGCTGAATCGGGATGTGAAGTAGTTGATATTTGCCTTCCTAATTTTTTGCATGCCAGTGTAACAATGAAGGCGGCCGCGGCTGGTAAGCACATCATCATAGAAAAACCCCTTGCGTTAACGCTTGAAGAGGCTGATGCGATGATTGCAGCGTGCAAAGCTGCAGGTGTAAAACTCATGTATGCGGAAGAACTTTGCTTTGCTCCTAAATATGAAAGGGTAAGGCAAATGGTGAAGGAAGGCGGAGTGGGAGATATTTATATGCTTAAACAGGGAGAGAAACATTCTGGTCCGCATTCAGCCTGGTTTTATGATAAGAAGCTTTCAGGGGGCGGGGTTCTTATGGATATGGGCTGCCATGCCATTGCATGGTTTCGCTGGATGCTAAACAATGCACGTGCAGTTAGTGTATATGCTACCATGGCAACTGTTTACCATAAAGATAAAACTGATTGCGAAGACAACTCCGTTGTTATCATTGAGTTTGAAAATGGTGTTATTGGCGTTGCAGAGAACAGTTGGGCCAAGCATGGCGGAATGGATGATCGCTGTGAGGTTTATGGTACCGGAGGCGTGGTGTATGCAGATCTTTTCATGGGCAATGCCGCTGTGTCCTATTCCAAAAATGGATATGGCTATGCTATGGAAAAAGCAGATACCACCATCGGGTGGAGCTTTACCATTTTTGAAGAAGTTTTCAACCAGGGATACCCGCATGAATTGAAACATTTTATTGAATGTATTCAACAAAATAAAGAACCTCTTGTAACTGGGGAGGATGGAAGGGCAGTATTAGAGATCATAAACGCTGCCTATGCTTCAGCTGCTGAGGGAAGGAAAATAATGCTTCCCTTTAGTCCGAAAGTAGAAAGGCCAATTGATCTCTGGCATCATCCTCAAAATATTAAATAAGCAAGATGCAGGTTTATATATCAGATAACTACCAACAGCAGGCAGAGCTCGCAGCAACCCACCTTGCTGAATGCATGTCATCACGCCCTCAACCACTGATTTGCGTTGCATCCGGTGATAGTCCGGCCGGAATGTATGCCTCACTCATTTCGCAGGTTAATAATAAGTTGTTGAATATTGATCAATGGAATTTCGTTGGACTGGATGAGTGGTTGGGAATGAATGGACACGACGAGGGTAGTTGCAGATACCATCTCGATCGCCAGCTGTTTGATCCTCTTAAGATCGATCCCGCTAAGATCTGTTTCTTTGATGGCCGTGCGGCTGACCCGATTAATGAATGTATGGTTACAGAAAATTTTATCATTGATCATGGCGGCATTGATCTAACTATTCTGGGATTGGGATTGAATGGTCATGTTGGCATGAATGAGCCTGGTTCGCCTCCTGATTCACGATGTCGGGTGGTTGCACTCGATCCTTTAACTGTTCAAACTGGACAGAAATATTTCAGTGAAGCCAAAGAACTGGAGGGTGGTCTCACGCTCGGGATAGGCACAATACTGGAATCAAGGAATATTTTCCTCCTTGTAAATGGGCTTAAAAAGGCTGGTGTAGTTAAAACCATACTGGAGGGGCCGGTATCACCACAACTGCCTGCCAGCTTGATTCTTCAACATCCATCTGTTCGTATTTATCTTGATAAGGAAGCAGCATCCTTACTTACCCACCAACATAGTACAAATTGATGCCACCAACCCAGCATATTGGTATTGATCTAGGCGGTACAAATATCCGCGTGGGATTAGTTGCGGGGCATCAACTAATTGATCTGTATAGTGAGCCCACAAAAGCAAGTGGATCGGAACAGGAAGTTTTGGAGCAGCTATTCACTGTTACTGACCGATTTTATAATGATAAAATTCAATCTATAGGAATTGGGGTGCCCGGACTTGTAGATGCTTCTAAAGGATTGGTGTTTGATGTTGTAAATATTCCCTGCCTGAAAGAAATACCCTTACAAAAATTAATGGAAGACAGGTACCGGATTGCCGTTAGAATTAATAATGATGCAAATTGTTTTGCATTAGGTGAGTTTCAGTTCGGTACTGAAAAACGGCAGGGTTCCATGGTGGGTCTGTCAATAGGAACCGGGCTGGGTGCGGGTATTATCATAAATGGAAAGTTGTATTCCGGCAAACATTGTGGGGCAGGTGAATTCGGTATGATCGATTACCTTGAACATAATATTGAGTACTACGCGAGTGGACAGTTTTTTCAGCATGTTTATAAAGTTGATGGTTTAACTGTTTATAAACTTGCCGTTGAAGGGGATGATTCTGCTCTGGAAATGTATAGTGTATTTGGAAAGCATCTTGGAAATGCTATCAAGACTATTTTATATACACTTGATATAGATAAAATTGTTCTGGGTGGGTCGGTTAGTAAGGCATGGCCTTACTTTAAAAAAAGTATGTGGGAGCAGATCAGAACATTCGCGTATAAAAAAACTATATTGGAATTAAAAGTGGATATATCTGCCCTTAGTAACAGTGCTCTACTGGGCGCTGCTGCACTTTATATTGATGATAATTTGTAATCTACAATCTATACTGATCTTTTGCGATTAGCTAATAAAAAATTTATGCGATTAATTGTTTTATTTTTTCTCCTGCCCATTAACCTGATAGCACAGTCCTTTTCTTCCAAAGAGATAAGCAGTTGGGAGAAACAGGCAAAGCGGATCAATATCATTCGCGACAACTGGGGCATTCCTCACATTTATGGTAAAACAGATGCGGATGCTGTTTTCGGTTTGCTTTATGCGCAATGCGAAGATGATTTTAGCAGAGTTGAGGCAAACTATATTGAGAAATTGGGTCGCCTTTCAGAAGTAAATGGCAAAGATGATCTTTACAATGATCTGCTCATTCGATTAGTGATTGATTCTGCTGAGGCTATCAAAGATTATCAAAGGGCTCCTGCGTGGCTTAAGAATCTGTGTAATGCTTTTGCCGATGGCATCAATTATTATCTCTATAAAAATCCTTCCGTAAAACCGGCTTTGCTTCAGCGTTTTCAGCACTGGTATCCAATGCTGTGGACAGATGGTAGTATTGGGGCTATCAGCACTGCAGATATACGGATGAGTGAATTGAAGGAGTTTTATAGTGGGCAATCATCACTTACAAGTACTACACCATTCATTGAACCTCTACCCACTGGCTCAAATGGTTTTGCTATTGGTCCGGCTATTTCTGCTTCGCAAAATGCTATTCTTTATATCAATCCCCATGTTAGTTTTTATTTCCGTCCTGAAGTACATATGGTTAGTGAAGAAGGTTTGAATGCATACGGTGCAGTTACCTGGGGGCAGTTTTTTATTTACCAGGGTTTCAATGAAAAATGCGGCTGGATGCACAGTTCCAGTTATGTTGATGCTGCAGATAGTTATATTGAAAAAATTGAAATCCAGAATAACAAATGGTATTACCAATATGATGGAAAAAAATTGCCTGTTCGTCAAAAGCCGATCAGGCTCAGCTATAGATCTTCAGATGGTATGATCACTACAACTATTCAGGCAAAGTTTACGCATCATGGTCCGCTTATGGCAGTACGCAATGGTGAGTATCTCAGCATGAAAGCAGATAATCGCCTCATGAACGGTTTGATTCAATGTTGGAAAAGGACCAAGGCAAAGGGTTTAAAGGAATTTGAAAGTACTCTTGCATTAAAAGGAAATATTTCCAACAATACTGTTTATGCTGATGCCGATGGCAATATAGGTTACTGGCATGGTAACCGTATCCCAAAGCGCGATACATCATTTAACTGGACGAAACCAGTTGATGGTTCTACGAAAGCATCTGAGTGGCAGGGCTTACATGAGATCAACCAAACGCTCCACGTTATTAATCCACGCAACGGTTGGCTCCAGAATTGTAATTCAACTCCTTTCCGGGTGGCCGGAGATGATAGTCCAACCCCAGGAAGTTACCCGGTTTACATGGCACCTGATGGCGAAAATTTTCGGGGTATCAATGCCGTTAGGGTATTATCAGAGGAGAAAAAATTCACGCTTGATAAAGTTATTTCAGCAGGTTATGATACAAGGCTCTCTGCCTTTGAAGTTTTAGTTCCTGCTGTAGTTAAGGCCTTTGAGCAGAGTATTCAAACAAATGATACGCTGTTTGCATGGCTGGCCGGACCCATTGCTGTTCTCAAAAGCTGGGATTATAAAAGTAATGAGGCTTCCATCGCAACTACCCTTGCAGTAGAGTGGGGACAAAAATTATTGCCAATTATTCTTCAGACAAAAATTGTAGATGATGAAGAACTTGACCAGGTTGAGAAGACATATCATTTTGTGGCCTCTGCAAAACCCCAGGAATTACTGCAGCCCCTATTGCGGACAGTTCTGGATTTAGAGTCCCGGTTTGGTAAATGGCAACTCCCCTGGGGCGAAATCAACCGCTTTCAAAGGTTAACTGGCTCACTCCAGCCCGATTACAAAGATGACAAGCCCAGTTTACCGGTAGGCTTTGCTTCTGGTACCTGGGGTATGTTACCTTCTTATACCAGCAGAACTTTTCCGGGCACCAATAAAAGATATGGGGTTCATGGCAATAGTTTTGTTTGTGCTGTGGAATTTGGGACAAAGGTTAAAGCGAAGGCCTTGTTGGCAGGGGGACAGAGTGGTGATCCGGCCTCAAAACATTTTAAAGACCAGGCGACATTATATAGCACTGGTACGTTTCGCGATGTATTGTTTTATAAAGAGGATGTTTTGAAGGCGGTGGAGCGACAATATCATCCCGGAGAATGATTCAAAATCAACAGGCATGTATAAGGGAACCAAAGATTAAGTATTTTTATCCTTAATGGAGCAGCTAGAAAAGTTTTTATCTGAGATCGGTCCGGTGAAAGCAGCACTTATTGCCACTACTTTCACCTGGTTAGTGACAGCAGCGGGAGCCTCTCTCGTATTTTTCTTTTCCACCGTCCGTCGAAGTGTTTTTGATGCCATGCTTGGCTTTACCGGTGGGGTTATGGTAGCCGCCAGCTTCTGGTCACTGCTTGCACCCAGTATTGAACACTCAGAGAAATTATATCCTGATTTTCCCTGGATGCCCGCAGCAGTTGGATTTCTTGCAGGAGCACTTTTTATTTTTAGTCTTGATAAATTCATGCCCCACCTGCATATAAATTTTGGCGATGACGAGTCGGAGGGGATGAAAACGAAATGGCATAAGACCACCTTATTGTTGCTTGCAATAACACTTCATAATATTCCGGAAGGCCTGGCAGTAGGTGTTTTATTTGGGGCTGCCTCTTTGGGAGTAGGAGAGCACACAACTGCTGCTGCTATTGCCCTGGCGATTGGTATCGGACTTCAGAATTTTCCTGAAGGACTAGCAGTTTCTATGCCATTGCGAAGGCATGGTGTGGGTCGGTTTAAGAGTTTCTGGTATGGACAACTATCTGCAATTGTTGAACCTGTTGCAGGTGTGCTTGGAGCTTATGCAGTTATTCATATGGAACCTGTATTGCCCTATGCGCTTGCATTTGCAGCAGGCGCAATGATCTATGTTGTTGTGGAAGAAGTAATTCCTGAAACACAACGAGATAAATATACCGATGTTGCAGTGCTTGGGTTCATCGGCGGCTTCGTGGTCATGATGATTCTCGATGTGGCGCTGGGATGATGCTAATTACAACCATAGCCGTTATTGCCCGGATCATTTCTAATCCACTTGGCAACGTTTTTCAGAAAAAGCTCACACAAAATGGGAAGCATCCGCTTATAGTAAATTTTATAACCTACCTGCTACTTGCTTTTATAAGCCTGTTTTTTATAAGGGGAATAGATTTCTGGAGTTTATCAGATAGATTCTGGATTTACTCTTTGCTGGGAGGAATAGCCGGCGCTATCGGAAATGGGTTCCTGGTGAAGGCATTGGAAAGTGGTGACCTTTCTGTGCTGGGCCCGGTTAATGCCTATAAATCTGTAGTGGGATTGATTGTTGGAATTATCATATTAAAGGAAATTCCCGGCATATGGGGGCTTGCAGGCATGTTGCTGATCATAGGCGGAAGTTATTTTGTTCTGGATACTCTCGAAGAACGATTCAGCTGGGCGCTTCTAAAACGAAAGGATATTCAATACAGATTGTGGGCAATGATACTAACTGCAATCGAAGCAGTATTTATTAAAAACGTCATTATAGAATCCAACCCGGTTATTGCATTTATTTCATGGTGTGTTTTTGGAACAGTATTCTCATTGGTAATGCTGGGAATAAATAGGGTGTCATTACCTGGTGCATGGCGCACACTGACCCTAAGCGATGGGGGTAATTTTGGCCTGCTTATACTTTGCATGGGTATCATGCAATTGACTACAAACTATGTACTGGCTAATATGCCTGTGGCTTATGGCCTGGCATTGTTTCAACTTTCCACCATAGTCAGTATTTTCCTTGGCTATAGTATTTTTCAGGAAACAGCAATTGGCCGAAAATTATTTGGAGCGATCATTATGATAGCCGGATCAACGCTGATTATTTTTTTCAGCTAGCAGCGTTGATCATTTACCGGAGGCGAGAATCATTAAATGTATTTCCTTGTGAAACATCACCTGTTTCATAACCTTTTTTGAACCAATACATTCTTTGTTGTGAAGTGCCGTGGGTAAAAGATTCAGGCACTGTATAACCCTGTCCTTCTTTCTGAAGCCGATCATCACCAATAGCATTTGCAGCATTCATAGCTTCTTCAAAATCACCTTCTTCAAGTAGCTGTTTATTTTTTGTGTGGTGTGCCCAAACACCTGCCAGGAAATCGGCCTGGAGTTCAAACATCACAGAAAATTTGTTGTATTCCTCCTGACTAACGCGCCCTCTTAGTTGGGCAAGCTTCTCCGTTGTACCCAGCAAAGTTTGTACATGATGACCAACTTCATGCGAAACCACATAAGCCATAGCAAAATCACCTGGTGCACCGAATCGCTGCTGTAACTCATCATAAAAAGAAAGGTCTATATAAAGTTTGTTATCACCAGGGCAATAGAAGGGTCCGCTTGCTGAAGTTGCCGAGCCGCAACCTGATTGCGTGCCTCCGCTAAATAATACTAATGTCGGCTCCTGGTACTGAGAACCTGCCTGAGAAAAAATCTGGTTCCAAACATCTTCTGTTTCTGCCAGCACAACCCGAACAAATTGCGCTTTTGTGTCATCAGCCGCCTTTTGCTCCTCAGTCATGGGTTGTGTCTGTTGCTGTCCGGGTATTGGGAGTTGTGAAACATCCACATCACCTCCCAGGAACATATTAACCAACAAAACGATTACTCCAAGGATACCTCCACCAATAGCAATCGGTCCACCCATACCCCTGCGGTCTTCTACATTTCCGCTTTCGCGTCTACCAGTCCAGCGCATAGTTTAAATTTAAAAATGATCATTAAAAAAGTATGCCGCAGCATTTAACGGCTGTTTTCTACGTAACTATTATCACATAAAGCTACCTTGTAAGCACAGAACTTTGTAGACTAATATATAAATAATATTTATGATGAATATTGGAAAAAAATATTGGCTTCCGGTTGTTGGCGCAATAGTTGGTGGAATTGCAGGTTACCTTTACTATGTAAATATCGGTTGTGTTACCGGAACTTGTGCCATCACATCAAAACCATTGAACAGTACACTTTATTTTGCCATGATGGGGGCTTTGCTTTTCTCAATGTTCCGGAAAGAAGAGAAGAAAACACCTGCTGAATAATTCCAATTATGCTAAATCAACTATATGCATAAATATATATCCACTTTTGTTCTTTTAGTGTTTTTGACTGCCAGCGGATTGCAGGCCCAGGTAACAGAACCAAAGGCAAAAAATGTACAGGCTGTAAAACATCGGGTTGTTATCCAGCTTTCGAGCAATGATACATTGGCCTGGAAAGGTTTGATGAACAATCTCAAAAATCTTAAAGAGGGCTGGGGAGATAGTGTTCAGGTGGAAGTTGTTGCGCACGGTAATGGTATTCAATTGCTGATGGCGGGCAAAACTACCCAGCTTGAGAATATCCGCAAGTTCAAGTCAATGGGAATCGACTTTGTAGGATGTGAAAATACTCTCCGTGAAAGGAAAATCAGTAAAACAGAAATAATACCGGAGGCAGGCTTTGTAAAAATGGGTATCGGTGAAATAATACTCAGGCAGGAAGAGGGCTGGACCTATATAAAATCCGGATTCTGATACCGTATGAATGGCATGCTTTTTTTGATTGATCTGTATCCCACCATTTTAAACGATTCAATCAAACAGCCATGGCAAAGAAAAAATCAGTTGGCAAGACGCCCGTCAATGTCAAACTTCAACAACTTGAAGAGCACAAGGAATCAGGAATTGATGAATTCCTGAGTACCAACCAGGGATTGAAGATTAATGATAACCAGAATTCTTTAAAAGCAGGAGAGCGTGGTGCAACGCTCCTGGAGGATTTTATACTTAGGGAAAAAATTACCCATTTCGATCATGAACGCATACCGGAAAGGATTGTTCATGCCCGCGGCTCAGCGGCTCATGGAATTTTTGAGCTGTATGAATCAATGAGTCAGTATACAAGCGCCGGATTTCTCCAGCAGAAGGGTTCCATTACACCTGTGTTTGTTCGTTTCAGTACAGTAGCTGGCTCACGTGGATCCACTGACCTTGCCCGTGATGCACGTGGCTTTGCTGTAAAGTTTTATACACAAGAAGGAAACTATGATCTCGTAGGAAATAACATGCCTGTTTTTTTTATCCAGGATGCCATGAAGTTTCCTGACCTCGTGCATGCTGTAAAACCTGAGCCCCATAATGAAATGCCCCAGGCTGCGGCTGCACATGATACTTTCTGGGATTTTATTTCGCTAATGCCCGAAAGCATGCATATGATCATGTGGGCAATGAGCGACAGGGCTATTCCAAGAAGCTATAGGATGATGGAAGGATTTGGGGTTCACACCTTCCGGTTCATAAATTCCGCTAACCAGGCATTCTTCGTAAAATTTCATTGGAAACCATTATTAGGCGTCCATAGTGTTGCGTGGGATGAAGCTCAGAAAATATCTGGTAAAGATCCTGATTTTCATCGGCGTGACCTCTGGGAAGCAATTGAGAAGGGTGCTTTTCCAGAATGGGAACTAGGTGTTCAGATCGTTCCAGAAAAAGATGAGCATAAGTTTGAATTTGACCTTCTCGATCCAACGAAAATTATTCCCGAAGAATTAGTACCGGTGAAAAGAATAGGGAAGATGACACTTAACAGAAATCCTGATAACTTCTTTGCAGAAACTGAACAAGTAGCATTCCATCCGGGGCACCTAGTACCCGGAATCGACTTCACGAATGATCCTTTACTTCAGGGAAGATTATTCTCTTATACGGATACACAACTTTCCCGACTTGGTAGTCCTAATTTTCACGAAATACCTATTAACAGGCCTATTGCCCCACTTCACAATAATCAGCGTGATGGTCATATGCGGCAAATGATAAATAAGGGCGAAGTGAGTTATCATCCCAACAGTATTGGTGGTGGTTGTCCTTTCCAGGCAAAGGCAGCAGAAGGAGGTTTTGTTTCATATAACGAAAGAATTGATGCACGAAAAGTGCGGGCAAGAAGCAAAAGTTTCTTCGATCATTTCAGTCAGGCTACCCTTTTCTATAATAGCCAGAGCGAGCCGGAGAAAGATCACATCATTGATGCTCTTCGGTTTGAATTAGGTAAAGTTGAACGCCCTGCTATAAGGGAAAGGATGGTTGGGTTGCTTACCCAGGTTGACCGTACACTTGCTGCAAAAGTGGCGGAGGGATTGGGAATAGCTGTTCCTAAAACACCTGAAATGCCCATGAACCATAGCATTCCAGCTGATGGAGATCCAAAGAAATTCCAGCCAACAAAAGTCAAAAGCAGCCTCGAACGTTCAGAGGCTTTGAGCATGGCAAATACCATTAAGAATACAATCAAATCAAGACAGATAGCATTTCTTATTGCAGATGGAGTTGATGCTGCTTCAATAGATAGCATGCGCAAGAGTGTTGAAGCGGGTGGTGCCAATGTTAAATTGATTGCGCCAAGGTTGGGAAAGGTGAAATCCTCAAAAGGAGATTTAGCGGTTGATATGAGTTTCCTGACTTCCACCTCCGTTGTATTTGACGCAGTATACATTCCCGGTGGCAAAGGATCAGTTGAAAAATTGGCTGCCGAAGCTGATGCTGTTCATTTTGTAAATGAAGCTTATCGCCATTGCAAAGCGATAGCCACAGCTGAGGATGCAACCGCTTTCCTGGATGTAACAGCAGTGGAACAAGATGAGGCAGTTATTACTAACGGTAATGCAAAAGCATTCATCAATGCAATAGCAAAGCATCGTTTATGGGAAAGGGAAAAAGGAAGAAAAGTGCCCGCTTAATATTTTAAATACGAATATCTTCAATGGTACGGTTCAGGCGACTTCTTTCAGCAGCAAAAGCCATAAGATGACTTTCCACGGAAGCTTCAATGGAAGAGCTTAATAAGGTCTTATCCTGCTGGGAAATTGCCTGGACCCAATCCTTTACCAACAAATGATCTCCACCACCATGCGTATCTGTCTTTAAGGACCAGGTGACCTGTTTTTTTGTTTTAAAGTCAGTCATTACAAAAGTTTCCATATCACCAATAATATCACCTTTTGATCCCATTATCCGGGTTCTCCTTCCCTCATAAGAAACATGTGCTTCCATAGAAAATGCGGCAGTTACTCCATTCTCAAATAGAATATTAACTGTCAGGTGATCAGGCTGATCATTATCCATTTTAAATACACATCTTCCATAATCGGTAGTCTTCAGTTGTTCAAGGATAGAATTGTCCCATTCACTTCTGTCTTCAGGTAAATCAAATACATACAATCGCTTCCTGTCGCGATAATAAATCTGCAGTGCAGAATATGCGCAACTGTTTTCAACCTTGCATCCATCTGTGCATCTTTCTGTACTGCCTTCCGGGGCATTGGCCGTTTTGAACCATCTCAGGTTTCCAAAACAGTGAACATCATGTGCTTCACTTCCTACCAGCCAACGAATTATATCAGTATCATGACATGATTTGGCAAGAATTATAGGGGTTGCTTTTTTACTGTTTCGCCATTTTCCTCTTACATAGGAATGACTCATATGAACATGTTCAATCGGCTCCATATGATGTATGCTGATAATGTCACCTATAAGTCCCGCATCAAGAATTGTTTTAAGTTCCCTGAAATATGGTGAATAACGTAATACATGACAAACCCCCACAATACGATTTGTTTCCTGCGCCTTATGCAAAATTTCCCTGCATTCTTCTTCGGATGGTGCGATCGGTTTTTCCAGAAGTATATCATACCCTGCATCCAGAGCAGCCAGACAGGGTTCGGTATGCATGTTATCAGGAGTGGCGATAATGACAGCGTCTGCCAGCTTCTCTACTTTAAATACCGTACTCCAGTCGTTAAATACCATGTGCTCCGGAATATTATATGCTTTGGCTGTTTTCTTTCTCCTTTCAGGATTTATATCTGCAACACCAACAATCTTTAGTTCATCAGGAAATTTTTTTGAATAAGAGGCGTAGTTTGATCCACGGTGGCCAGCGCCAATCAATATTGCTGTAACAGGTCTTGTGATCTTACGATGGCGGGGATCATAATAGAGGTCATCTTCCAGTCCAAAAATTGAAGCGAATTCCTTCCACTTTAAAACCGCATTATCCTTAATGATATCAAACGACCTTAAGAGAATCCGGGAAGAGATAAACTGGCGTAACGACATTTCCTGCATCTATTTAAAATAAAATTACCGTAAAATTGTACACAATCAATAGCCATGCCATCCAGACGAAATTTCATAAAAAAGACAGGAGTATTTGCCTCGGGTTTCATGCTTAGCCAGGCTACAGGCTTAGGTATGTATTCAGCAGGATTTGAATCAAACAGACCGCCGCTGGCCGAAAGAAAATTCAACAGTAAGGCAGTTGAGGATACAATTGCGGGTTTGAAAAAACAAATTGGTGATCCGGAACTGGCCTGGCTTTTTGAAAATTGTTTTCCAAACACACTTGATACAACCGTTGAGTTTGAAATGTTAAATGGCATACCTGACACCTATGTAATTACCGGTGATATTGATGCCATGTGGTTGCGGGACAGCACTGCGCAGGTTTGGCCATACTTATCACTGGTGAAGAAGGATGATAAGCTTAAGCAATTAATTGCTGGCGTCATTAACAGGCAAAAGAATAGCATTCTATTAGATCCATATGCCAATGCATTTTATAAAGATCTGAATAAGATTAGTGAATGGAAATCAGATATCACAACCATGAAACCCGGCATCCATGAAAGGAAATGGGAGATCGACAGTCTATGTTATCCGATTCGCCTTGCACACCGGTTTTGGAAACTAACGGGAGATATATCTGTTTTTGATGAGGCATGGAAACAATCTATTGTTCTTACACTGCAAACATTTAAAGAGCAGCAACGCAAGAATGGAAATGGTCCCTATACTTTCCAGCGAAATACAGCATGGGCTACTGATGGAGTGCCTTTAAGCGGTTATGGATATCCGGTAAACCCGGTGGGACTTATCTGTTCTATTTTCAGACCAAGTGATGATTCAACACTTTTCCCCTTCCTTGTTCCTGCAAATTTCTTTGCCGTTGTATCACTAAGGCAGGCGGCAGAAATGGTGGATAAGATTTACAATGATAATAAGCTTGCCAATGAATGCAGCCATTTAGCCGATGAGGTGGAAACGGCATTAAAGAAATATTCTGTTACTGAGCATCCTGCATATGGTAAGGTGTATGCGTTTGAAGTGAATGGATTTGGAAGTTATCACCTGATGGATGATGCAAATGTTCCCAGTTTACTTTCGCTTCCATACCTGGGAGCAGTAACTGAAAAGGACAATATATATGCTAATACCCGGCGCTATATCTTATCTACTGATAATCCATTCTTCTTTAAAGGCAGGGCAGCCGAAGGCATTGGTGGCCCACACGGTGGAATGCATACTATATGGCCGATTGCAATCATCATGCGCGGACTGACTTCTAAAGACCCTTCGGAAATAAAACAAAGTCTGCGTTTTTTGAAGACTACTCATGCTGGTACTGGTTTTATGCATGAAGCCTTCCATAAAGATGATCCATCCCGGTTCACCCGGAAATGGTTTGCCTGGGCCAATACTTTGTTCGGGGAATTGGTTTTACAAGTACAGGAGAAAAACCCTTCACTGCTAAAAGAGATAATATAAGATAAATTATTCCCCCAGCATATCCGGCCTTCTTTCACGTGTTCGTTGGAGCGCCTGTTCGAAACGCCATTCTTCCACTTTACGGAGGTCGCCACTAAGCAATATTTCAGGCACTTTCAGCCCCCGGAAGTCGGCCGGCCTCGTATAAACGGGAGGGGCAAGTAAATCATCCTGGAATGAATCGGTCAATGCAGAAGTTTCATCATTGAGTACTCCGGGCAATAGGCGTGCAACTGCATCGGTCACTACGGCTGCTGCAAGTTCACCGCCGCTTAGAACATAGTCCCCAATGGAAATTTCCATCGTTACATACTCATCCCGGATCCGCTGGTCAATACCTTTATAATGGCCACAAATGATTAGGAGGTTTTCAAATAGAGAGAGTCTGTTGGCAGTTCGCTGTTCGAATCTTTCACCATCAGGTGTCATATAGATAACAGCATCGTATTTTCTATCAAGAGAAAGCTCATCAATTGCTTTTGCCAAAGGTTCGCACATCATTACCATACCCGCACCACCCCCATACTGGTAATCGTCAACCTGTCCATACTCGTTAACAGCCCATTTGCGCAGATGATGGACCTGTATTTCAAGCAAACCTTTGTTCTGTGCACGCTTCATGATGGAATGGCCCAGTGGACTTTCCAGAAGTTCAGGAACAACGGAAATGATATCTATACGCATGTTGCAAAGATAGGGGCTGATCTTTCATGGTTGTTTCAGGATATTATACTTAATTTAAATGCATTATCACTTTCATCAACTAATTGCTATATGAGAAATAAAGTGTTCCTCTGGAGTATTATCGTTGCGCTTGGCGGATTCCTGTTTGGTTTTGATACTGCAGTGATATCCGGTGCTGAACAATCAATTCAGGAATACTGGCAGCTTAGCGATACGCAACATGGTCTAACAATATCAATTGCCCTGATAGGGACCATTCTGGGTGCTTTGATCGGTAGCATCCCTTCAGAAAAACTGGGGCGTAAGAACACACTAATATTAATAGCAATTCTGTATTTATTTTCAGCACTAGGTACTGCGCTGGCTACCAATTGGTTTGTATTTATGATCTTCCGGTTCCTTGGTGGGATAGGGGTTGGCGCCTCCTCAGTAACAGCTCCCATTTATATATCAGAAATTTCTCCTGCCAAATCACGTGGCAAACTCGTGGCTTTATTCCAGTTCAATATCGTATTTGGTATTCTTGTTTCTTACCTGTCTAATTATCTGATTGGGCAGGGTGGTGATTCATCATGGAGATGGATGCTTGGGGTTCAGGTGATCCCTTCGTTATTATTCCTGGTATTATTGAGGCTGGTGCCCGAAAGCCCTCGTTGGCTTATCGTTAAGAAAGGTAAAATAGAAGAAGCCACGAAAGTACTTAAGATCATAAACCCTTCCGGATATGAAGCGGAAGTGGAGGAAATAAAAGCGGACATGATGAGGGATCAGACCGTTCAGGGAGCCGAACTGTTTTCGCCCAAACACAGGTTCCCCGTTTTTCTGGCAGTCACCTTCGCGATCTTTAACCAGGTGTCTGGTATAAACGCAATAATTTATTATGCCCCACGGATTTTTGAGATGACTGGATTAGAAAAGGAATCCTCTCTTCTTTCAAGTGTAGGAATAGGGTTGGTCAATTTCATCTTTACACTGCTTGCCATGAATTTTATTGATAGGTTCGGGAGGCGAACCCTAATGTTAATTGGTTCAGTGGGTTTGATCATTACCCTTGGTTTGGTTTCACGTGCCTTTTTCATGAATGATTTCGGGGGCCTGATGGTAACAGTTTTATTATTGGTTTACATTGCATTTTTTGCTTTTTCCCAGGGAGCTGTTATATGGGTTTTTATTTCTGAGATATTTCCAAACCAGGTGCGTGCGAAGGGCCAGACACTTGGCAGCCTTACCCATTGGGTGATGGCAGCCATAATAGCTTTTTCATTCCCCATGCTGACCTCTTACCTTGGCGGAGGAACTACATTCCTGTTCTTTGCATTGATGATGGTGCTGCAACTGGTATTCGTATGGAAACTAATGCCTGAAACAAAAGGCAGATCTCTTGAACAGCTGGAACATACTATCATTATGCATTGATAAAATCTTTCAAACTGAAAAATATGTCTGCAGCTTTTAACGTGGTATGCTATGGCGAAGTTTTGTGGGATCTTTTGCCAACCGGAAGTAAGCCTGGAGGCGCTCCAATGAATGTAGCCTATCACCTGAAAAAATTAGGTAATAGTCCCGCCATGATTTCCCGTGTGGGCTCAGATGACAGAGGTACTGAGCTCTTAAAAATTTTCCAGGAAAAAGGCCTTAATACTGATTTTATCCAGAGAGATGATTCACTACCTACAGGTATTGTTAATGCTACCCCTAATGAAAGGGGAGAGATGTCCTATGAAATTTGTGCACCTGTTGCATGGGATAATATACAATGGTTCGATTCGATGGAAGGTCTTATAAAAAATGCCGATCATTTTGTGTTTGGGAGCCTGGCCGCAAGGAACAAGCAATCCTATAATACACTTTTCAAATTTATTGAAAGGGCGACTAATAAGGTGCTCGACATAAATTTACGTCCACCCCATTTTAATGCAAAAACCGTTGAAGAATTACTGGCCGTAGCGGATATTGTAAAGATGAATGAAGATGAATTAAACCTGATCAGTGAATGGTATGGGCCCATTTCCAACATACAGGAACGCATATTATTGCTGCAGGAAAAATTCTGGATTCCGACGCTAATTATTACAAGAGGTGCAAATGGTGCTATAGTGAATACAAACGGAGTTTTTTATGAACATCCGGGTTATAAAGTAAAGGTTGCAGATACGGTTGGAAGCGGCGATTCATTCCTTGCCGCATACCTCACAAAAAGCATTCATGGATGGCATGCTGACCAGGCGCTTAGTTATGCCTGTGCTTTGGGTTCATTAATTGCTACAAGGGAAGGAGGATGTCCTGATTATAATCTGGAAGAAATTGAAAATATGTTACAATAAGAAAGGGTACTTAATTTATTGCCGGATGATCTTTCCGTCTTCCATTTCAATTACCCTGGATGTGCGTGCGGCAAACTCCGGATCATGTGTAACGATCAGAAGACTCTGGTTGAATTCCTGGGAGAGTTGCTGAAAAATTTCGAAGACAATTTCACTGTTTTTTTTATCCAGATTACCAGTAGGCTCATCACCCATAATGATCTGGGGCTCATTGATCAGCGCCCTGGCGATAGCAACTCTTTGTTTTTCACCACCTGAAATCCGGTTTGCTTTTTTGTTATAGAGATGCTCTATTCCCAGTGTACGTAGCAGTTTCATGGCCCTGTGTTCCAGTACCTGCGTTGTTATCTTGTTTAATTTCCGCCCCGGAAGGGTTATGTTTTCAAGAACGGTAAACTCATTCAATAAATAGTGAAACTGAAAGACGAAACCAATTTTTTCATTTCGGATGGCAGCAAGTTCCTGTTCTCTTCGGCCTGTTACCATTTCGTTATCGATCCATAATTCACCGTTGTAATCAGTATCCATTGTAGAGAGAATATAGAGAAGCGTTGATTTTCCACAACCAGATTTTCCGACAACAGACACGAATTCACCTTTACCCACGGAAAAGGAAATATCATTCAGCACATTCATGCGAACCGGGTCTGTAAAATCTTTTGTTATATGCCGGGCTTCAAGGATGATGTTGCTCATATTATTTTCCTCTGATAATTATCACCGGATCTACTTTGCTTGCCTTTCTTGCAGGAAAATAGCCCGCCAGAAATGTAGTGAACATAGAAAAACTGAATCCAATACCATAATAAATTATATCATAGTTAATTGGGTATGTTTTTATTGTTGGCAGTGCGGCGGTATTGAATGGTATCTGGTCAATAACGGATGAAATAAGAAATCCAAAAACCAAACCTGTAAGTCCCCCGAAAAATCCTATGCTTAATGCTATAACCATAAAGATCCTGTTCACATCTTTACCGGAAAATCCTGTGGCTTTCATAATTGCTATAGAATCCATTTTTTCATAGATCATCATGTTGAGAATATTATATATCCCAAAACCAGCAACAATCAGCAGCGTTATTCCTACAGCATATGATATCAGCGATCTTACCGAGGATCCTGTTTCAAACTGGGCATTCGCTGACTGGATATCCTCTGAATCGATATTGAATGTTTTCGCGAACTCTTTTGACATGGCAGGTGCATCATCGATATCCCTCACCTTTAACTGAATATCTGTTATATAGTCGGCAGGCTTTCCCAGCAACTTCTGAACAGTTTGTATGGAAGCATAACTCTGAACCTTATCCAGATCCTGTAGACCTGATTGGAAATATCCAGCAACTTTTAGTCTGAAACTTTCACCCTGTGCGGTTGTAATCTGAACAACATCTCCTATATCCACAAGAAGTTTTTCTGCTAAACCTTTTCCCAGTATTATAGTATTGGCCAGATTCCGGATATCAGCAGCATTTCCCTTTACCACATAATCATTGAAAAAAAATAGTGCTGCTTCTGCTTCCACATCTATACCATCTATAACACCGGTAATATCGATATTGCCCTCATTAAAAAATACCTGTGCTTTTAGTTTTGGAGCGATACCAATTACCCGGTTATCCTGCTGCAATGTTTTTATTATGGCACCGCTATTATAGATAGACTCCCTGCTATTACCTGACCTTATCGAATGAAGAATGTTGTGATTATCTTTAAACTCGGGATGTTCATAAACAGGTTGGTCTGCTTTGGGTTTAATTTCTGTGAATAGCCTTACATGTGCAGTTCTGTTAAGAATGAGTCCATCCAGCATATCGTTTAAGCCATTCATGAAACCCAGGAGCGTTATAAACATCGTTATACTGAAAGTGACCCCTATAGCCGCCACCAGTGTTTGTTTCCACCGGGCCCTCAATAACGATAGTGCAATATCTATGATGAGCTTTGCATTCATTTTGATGGTAATAGTATGATATCGGTTGTATCAAGTCCGCTGATAATCTCAGCTTTCCGATAATCTTTTAAGCCGGTAACTACTTTTTTTATTGATTTATCTTCAAGCATTACCTGGTCATTTTCCATCAGGTAATTTCGGGGTATTGTCATTGTTCTTTCACGGGTTTGTATAATGATATTGGTTTCAGTGGAAAGGTTTGGATAAAGCCTGTCGGGCATTTTAGTAAACACCGCTTCCACTGTGAATGTGCCCGAACGCTCATTCATAATAGGATTGATTTTTGTAATATAACCTTCAAACACCATCCCCTTGTAACTATCAAGGCTTATCAGCGTTTTTTGACCAGGCTTTATCCTTGCGATATCATATTCATCCACCTCAAGTTCCAGAAGGAAATCAGTTGCATTGCCAATAACAGCAACAGGCATCTGTGGTGATACTATTTCCCCTTTTTCCCTGAGGATTGAAAATACCATTCCATCCACCTCACTTCGAATAGTGAAGTCTTTCTGCAATGATGTATTGATCTGTAGATTCTTCCTTGATTGTTTGGCAATAAACTCTATTTCTTTTTTTACTTCATTGTATCGCCTGACAGCTATTTCATAATTCTTATTTGATGTTTGGGAAGCCAGTTCTCTTTGATCCAATTCATTTTTAGTTCCTATACCTTCCGACCACAGATTTTTCTGGCGGTCATACAAAGTAGAATCATTTTTGTATTTACGCTCCGCAATCTCTATCCCTGCTTTTAATTCTTCCAGGCGGTCAGTCTTGTTGGAAGCAGCAGAATACTCGGCTGCCAGCCTTGCATTTTCGGTACTCAGTTCTGCAGCATCATTGGAAAGTACAATTAGTGGTGTTCCTTTACGAATGGTATCCCCCTCCTCAACCATTATTTCTTTTATTATGCCGCTAACGGTTGAATAAACTTCATACTGGTTCCTGCTTTTAATGGTGCCGGAAGCATAAACCGATTCTGTGATACTTTCGATTATGGGTCTGGTTTTTTCCTGTTTATCCTTACAGGCTGTGCATAAGAAAATTACTGTAACTGAACTGATTATTAGTTGTCTCCAGGGTGACATAATTCCGGCTTGATTGGTATCTCGATCTGATTACTAAAAGTACCTTAAGTTTTTCAATATTGACTTTTAACACCGGCTGATTGTTACTAATTTTATGCATATGAACCATCTTATAAGAAAGGCAAGGCCAACCGATTATCATGCTATCCTCGATATATGGGAAGCATCAGTAAGAGCAACGCATCATTTTCTCTCAGAGGCTGATATTATTTATTTCCGGCCCCTTATCAGGGATGAATACCTTGACCTTGTTGATTTATTTGTTATTACTGATCCGGAAGAAACCATTCTTGGATTTACCGGCATAGCCGCTAATAAAATAGAAATGTTATTTGTGGATCCCCAGGTTATGGCTAAAGGGTTGGGAAAGGCATTGCTTCTTTTTGCAGTGAATGAACAACATGCCAATTCTGTGGATGTAAATGAACAGAATGAACGTGCAGTTGCATTTTATAAGCATATGGGTTTTGTAATAACAGGGAGGTCCGAAAAGGATGGATTGGGAAAACCTTATCCTCTTTTACATATGAGCTTTGGAAACCAACGTAAAGTAATTCTCGGCCTCGCAGTTTCACTGGATGGATTAATTGAAGGTCCCAATGGGGAATACGACTGGTGTTTTACAGACCAGGATTATGGTCTTAAGGATTTTTTCGATCGTGTAGATGCTGTTTTTATAGGTCGTCTAACTTATGACCTTGTGAAATCAATGCCTGATGCGGGGGGGATGCCCAAACTAAAGCAATATGTCTTTTCCAATACGTTAGAATCACTGGATGATGAAAGCATTTTAATATCGGGAAATATTGAGGCGGAAGTGAAAAATATCTTAAGGCAGCCTGGTAAAGATATCTGGTTATATGGAGGAGCCTCACTGACAAGTTCACTTATGCAATTAGGACTTGTTCATGAATTATGGTTATCTGTGCATCCCATTTTACTTGGGAAAGGAAAGCCTTTATTCCAGGGACTAAGCGAAAGGATCAAACTTGATCTCCTGGATTCGCATACATATGAAACCGGCCTTGTTTCATTACGGTATTCTATTAACCGGTAGAATATTGTTTGATGTATAGTTAATTGATGGCTTTTTTTGTTGCACAACCATTAAAAAAAGGTTAGAAAAATCGGAACTAACCCAAATGGATTGGTTTTTGTTCTCCATTAAATTCACCATAACCAACCAGCCATGTTATTTCCAATCCCTTACAGATTAGTATCTAAGTTATTTTATACTGTTCTTGTATTTTCTTTGTTATCCTGTTCAAAGGATGAGAATGAGGATGTTGAAAACCCCTCTGGGGAAGTAACAACAAACGAAGGGGCTCCGGTATTCCTTGTCATCGATGAGGAGAGCATAGATAATGGAAATCCTCCCAACAATTTTTCCGCTGAAGCAGTGAATGATCAATTAGCCAAACCAGGGCTCCGTCAACCATTGAAATATTTTCAGGATAATGTAGGTAAAACTATAACACTCTATACCGGCGATGTTGGTGATGAAGGTTGGCATGCACTGCGTACTATACCCGAGAGCTGGAAAAACGCCGGCCCAACTTCGAATGGAGCACGTAATTTTTTACAGGCTGGTCCCGGCCTGGGTTCTGGTAATGATGATCCTGAAGTTTTGCTGGATGAAATCAGGGATGTTACGCCTTTACGCGCCACAGGCCTAAAAATGCTGGAGGGTAAGACTGTGATTGCAGTTGTATATGATAGTGAAATCAGCACCAATTATTCACCTCTCCAGGCAAATCTCATGGGTGCCAATCTTGGAATTGTTGCCTTTGATGTGTTAACTGTTTCTCGTCGCACAGATGGATCATCAAATTCGCTGCCGCGTGTGTCAATCCGTATTCGTAATGCAACAACCGTTAGTGGAGGTCAGTTGAATCTCTTCCAGAATGCTCCACAGCCTTCCTCATCTTCAGAACCTAATGATATTACACCACCTGCAAGTGTAGGGGCACCGGTTCTTGTACCAGCGGACTGATGTAAGTATTGGGTTACTTAGTATCTTTCCGGTATGTTCAAAGAGAACCCACTGCCGATCATACTTTTTAGTTTTGCCGTTATTATGGCAACTGCTGTAATGCAGTATCAGCAACCGGATTATAGTTTTTTTGATGGTGGATATATAATTGCCATCTTATTGACTATTTTCCTGAAAGACGATCTCTACACAAGGATTTTCGGATTTACCGGCCTGGCTTTTACAGTCATATCCTTTTTCTATCAGGATTCAACTATTAGCATAAGCCAGGTTTTGCTGCAAAGACTTTTTTCGGCTATAGTTATCATCATGACAATGATGTTGGTCATCTACCTTAAAAAACTTTACCGTAGTCTTGAAAAGGAAGAACGACAGGTTACAGCGCTTTTTGAACATGCAACTGAAGGTATAATCCTGACCAATGGTAAGGGAGAGATCATTCTGGTTAATCCGGAAGCAGAAAGACTTTTCAACTATCATAAGTCTGAGCTTCTGGGGCAAGCTATTGAGATCCTGATCCCCATGCGTTTCCAGCCTAACCACCACAATTATCGCAACCAGTTTTATGATAAACCAAGCAATCGCAGAATGGGGCAGGGAAGGGATCTGTTTGCTCGTCGAAAGGATGCTTCCGAGTTTCCGGTTGAAGTAAGCCTAAGCCATTTCAGCGATAAGAAAGATCAGTATGTTATTGCTTTTATTATCGATATTACCCAACGTAAAGAAGCCGAACGTAAACTACTGCTGCAGAAAGAACAATTGGAAAAAGTTACCAATGATGTTCGAAAACTAAATACTGATCTTGAAACCAAAGTAGAGGAAAGAACCCTGATTCTTAAGGAAGCTCTGCAGGAACTGGAACGATCTCAAATTGAATTAGAGGAAGCGCTTAACAAGGAAAAGGAGCTCAATGAAATTAAAAGCAGGTTTGTATCAATGGCCTCCCATGAATTTCGGACTCCACTAAGTACCATCTTATCCTCGGCTACCCTGATAAGCAGATACCAGCAACAAACGGAACAACCACAGCGTGATAAACATGTTTTCCGGATCAAGGATGCCGTGCATCACCTCAATGACCTTTTGGAAGATTTCCTTTCATTCGGCAAACTGGAAGAAGGCAAGGTTGAAACACAGATTTCCCAATTCAATATTCATGAATTGGTTTTTGAAGTGGAAGAGGAACTAAAAACTGTAATGAAAAAAGGGCAGGTATTTGAAACCAATTTGGAAGGCTCTCCTCTTTGCGCAACAGATAAGCGCCTTTTAAAACATGTGCTAATTAATCTTTTTAGCAACGCGTTAAAGTTTTCGGAGGTAGAAAAACGGATCAGGGTATCTATTTTCAGGGCTGATTCGAATGTTGTTATTAAAGTTAAGGATGAGGGTATCGGCATTGCTAAGGAGGATCAGGAATATCTTTTTGATAGTTTCTTCCGTGCTAAAAATGCATTTAATATTCAGGGCACCGGCCTAGGTCTCCATATTGTTAAAAGGTATATTGATCTGCTCCAGGGGGAGATCTCATTTGATAGTGAACTGAATGTGGGTACTACTGTCACTGTCAAACTCCCCTGTAACCGCCTGAATTAATAAAGTGCTGGCAGGTTATTTGCATTTCCTGTATATGAACAGAAGTATTATAGTTGCAATAATCGCGACCTTATACCTTTTGGTGTATGTTATTTTGTACGTACTGGGTGCCGGATCAGGGCTGGTAACTATCCTCTTTACGCTTTCACCACTGGTTGTATTGTGGCTGGTATTTACCGTATTAAAAGATGATTCAGTACCGGTAAGGGAATTGGAAGATGGGGAAGAATGGGGTTATGGAGACAGGGAGAAAGAAATGCTGGGATTGTTTTAATCAGTGGCATACCGCTGATTCGGGCCGGGAAGCTTCCAGCACAGGGCTTATAAAAGGTATTCCAAGGTTCAAACCGCGAAGTATGAGTAAGATACCCATGGTGGCGATCACGTATGGTGTTAGCTTGCGAATATTATTACGCATGGTTATGCTTGCGAGGTGACCAAACATGCTCAACGCTAACATTGCCGGGAGAGTACCCGAACCAAATGCAGCCATGAACAATATGCCATCCGTAATTTCACTGCTGCTTAATGCACCTGCTATTGCCAGATATACCATGCCGCAGGGTAATAAGCCATTCGCCATACCCAGTAAAAGGAAGGCTCCCGGTCTGCTATCTTTTAATAGCAATGCCATCCACTCCTGAATTCTATATTGTAGTTTTTTGAAAATCGAAGGTTGAATACGCGTCCTTGACCTTCCATATCCTATCAATAAAAAAAGAACAGCTACACCCAACAGAATCGAGAACCACTGCTGGAATCCGGCAAGATAAATTTGCCTTCCCATTATACCGAAAATGGCACCAAGAATTGAATAGGTTAGTACCCTTCCAAGATGATAATTTATTATAGCCAAATACCTGCTTATGTTGCTAAGATGCTGAACTGGTAAGGCAAAAGCAATGGGTCCACACATCCCAACACAGTGAAAGCTGCTTATCAGCCCCAGGCTTAATCCGGCTATAATTATTTCAATATTCATTATTGTACCTGAAGGTAACTGTCATTATAAAATTGTTTTCCATCAGCATTCCAGTTCACTCTAACACGATACGCTGCAGGCAGTACATCTTTACCTATCGCAAATCGCTGCAATCCTTCTCTATCTGCCTGGAGGGCTATCTTACGATCCCTCTTTGAATCAGCAGCACAATAGAAATATACTTCGCCAATCAGGTATTGACCCTTCATTTCTTCCGGCATGTGTAAGATAATGCTGTCATCCTCTTGTGTTATAGAAACGCTTGTTTCCAGTGATTTTGCATTGTCGGTGGCATCTATTACATCCTGGTATGCCAACTCTTCTTTGTAATAATCCTTGGATACCAATTCAAATTCGGTTTGAAGACTCATGTATACCAATGTTCCCATCAATAATGCAAATGCGATAAAAGTCAATAGTATTTTATGTCCGAAATTCATGTTCTTATAATTTATGGTGCCACAGGCCCCAGGAAATTTGTTTTTAATACTGCGATCTTCTTTTCCCCTTCGTAAAGTCCCAGTGGTATCAATGTTTTCCTATCAAATATCGCCTTTCGTGGAAGTACTATAAAAAATGATCCCGAACCCTGGCCTTCCTGTTTAACAATTACGGGGCCACCTCCAATTATCTCAACTTTTCCATCAGCTCTCTCCAGCCTCACTGTTAATGGAATATCTGCCATCGTTTTATTTACCACTTTTATGTTGTAAAGATTACTTATACTATCGTTGCCCCTTTCCTGGTAAAGCATTCCCGGCGTTCTCATGATGGTTGCATCCACATCTTTACGGGTTACGAGTAGTGTAGTTAAGATTACCAGCAACACCAGTAATAAAGCTGTGTAAAGCTTCATTCGGGTAGTATATTTAAGTGTCTCCCGGTTTTCAATTCCATTTTCTGAAGCATAACGTATCAATCCGCGCGGCCTCCCTACCTTATCCATTATATTGTCACAGGCATCAATACACGCAGTACAATTGACACACTCGAGCTGAGTGCCATTACGGATATCGATACCCGTTGGACAAACCTTTACACATTGAAAGCAATCAATACAGTCACCCAGATGGAGGGATTCTTTTTCTTTGACTTTCCCCCTTGGTTCCCCTCTTTTATAGTCATAGGCAACAATCAGGGAATTTCTGTCAAGTAACACGCCCTGGAGCCTTCCGTACGGACAAACAACCGTACATGCCTGTTCACGGAAGAAAGCATATACGGCATAAAAAACTGCTGAGAAGATCATAATGGACGCAAGACCCCCAAGATGCTCTGATACGGGTCCGGTTATGATAGACCATAATGCGTCCACACCAATTATATAGGAAAGAAAAAAATTGGCTATGAGAAAGGACATCAGGAAAAAAACCAGGTGTTTTGTTGATTTTTTGATGATCTTATTGGTGTTCCAGGCCGATTTGGAAAGTAGTTTCTGCTCCGTGGCATCTCCTTCGATGGCATATTCTATTTTGCGGAACACCATCTCCATGAATATTGTTTGGGGACAAATCCACCCGCAAAAAAGTCTTCCGAAGGCTGCTGTGAACAATACAATGAATATCACAAATGCAACCATCGTTAATCCAAATATGAAAAAATCCTGGGGCCAGAATACCTTGCCGAAAATGATAAATTTGGCCTCGGGAATGTTGAAAAGGAAAAGTGGTCTTCCATTATATTTAATGAATGGAAGGGCGATGAAAACAATAAAGAAAAACCAGCTTACATATGTTCTGTAATTGGTAAAACGGCCTTTAGGTTTTTGTGCAAACACCCATTTGCGTTTGCCGCTGGCATCCACCGTTGCAATCCTGTCACGAAAACTGCTTTCATCCCGTATTTCCTTTTCCGTTGTTGACATTCCTTTTTATTTACTGAGTCGTTTTGGTCACTGCTGCTGAATCTTTAACCGGGGCTGCTGTTGAATCTGTAGCGGGCGCTTCCATATAAAGATCACCCTGTTGTGCTTTAGCATTTGCCGGGTTCGATCCTTTGATGGATTTTATATAACTGGATAGCTGAGCTATTTGCATGGGGCTGAAGTCTTCCTGCCATGCACGCATTCCTTTTTCGGGAACACCATATTTAATTGTCTTAAAGATATCATTGATCCTGCCACCGTGTAACCAGTAATCATCTGTAAGATTCGGACCTACAGTGCCTTCTCCCGCCTGTCCGTGACATGCTGCACAGTTGGTAATATAAGAGGCTTTACCTGCTGCTATTGCGCCAGCGTCAAGCATCACCACGGTATTTTCATCAACCTTATTCGCTGATTTTTTCAAAAACTCCTCTTGTTGCTTTTCCGCCCTGGCCACTTCAATTTCATATTCCTGTATTGTTGATGGAGCACTATGCGTAACATGGAATCTCCATAGATAGATCACGGAAAAAAGGATACAGGCATAAAATCCATAAAGCCACCATGGGGGCAGGTTATTATCCAGTTCCCTGATTCCATCATAATCATGACCAAGATCGATATCAGATTCTTTTTCAAGTGGCTTGAAGCTGTTAAGTTTGGTCCACCAGTTGCCTTTGGCAGCCTTGGCTTTTGCTTTAGCAACTTTCTCTTCTTCTGTAACAACCTTTTCTTTCCGGAGCAACAACTGAAGGTTGTATAACATGTATAGAATACTGATCAGCTCCATAAATATTATTCCCACAAGGAAGCCGAATGTCAGTTTGTCAAGGCCGCCAACGTTTGTTGGTACAGTTGCAGCTGCTGCCGCCGCCTCCTGTGCCATTGACTCCCCTGATAAAAGGGTCAGGAAAATGATTAATAATGCAGCTCCTGTTGTACCTGCCCGCGACTGTCTGTACCTTGTAATGAAAACATCTGCTGCACCATTTACAACCCATGCCAGCAGTACATTTACCAGTGCCAGTGCACCGATTATAATCAGAAGAGTTAATGCCAGCGGATTTTCAAGGCTGTTCTCCGCCTTTGGTCCCGTTGCACCTTTTGCCCAAAGAGTTTGGGATGCTGTCAGCAATGCCATCAGCATTATTCCTGATTTGCCAGTGCGTTGCAACATCACCATTGCTTTATTGCTAAAAAACATACCGGTTGTTTTAAGAGTTTGTCTAGTTGTTCTTGTCTAAGGGTATATTGCTGATTTCTTCAATCAGTTTTTTGTCAGCCTTAATAGTCCAGATCAGTACCAGCAGGAATATTACACTGAATATCAATAGTGAACTCAGTCCAAATATGCTGATGCCAGATATAGATTCGAGATAGTTGATGAATTTCATATTGTAATTATTTATGATTATTTCTCAGCCACCTGCGCTCCTTTAATATCTTTTCCAAGCCGCTGCAGGTATGCTATTAAAGCCACGATCTCTGCATCTTTTGCAGTTTCTATTTTTTCCATCTTGAGGTTTATCCGAATGCCATTGGCCTGGTTCATGAGATCCTTGTTTGCCTTATTGGAATAACCTTCCTCATAAGGAACGCCCAGGGTCTGCATGGCTCTGATCATAGCAGGTGTTCTGGCTGTGTCTATCTTGTCATCAAACAACCAGGTGTAGGATGGCATAATAGAGCCGGGGCTCATTGATTGCGGATCGAGCATATGATTGTAATGCCAGCTATCTGGATACTTTCCACCCTGACGAGCCAGATCGGGCCCAGTACGCTTTGAACCCCACTGGAACGGATGATCGTAAACAAACTCTCCCGCTTTTGAGTATTCGCCATAACGTGCCACTTCATCACGGAATGGCCGTATCATCTGGGAATGACAAGTATAGCATCCTTCCCTAATGTAAATATCCCTACCATGAAGCTCAAGAGGTGTGTATGGCTTTACACTTGAGATAGTGGGCACATTACTTTTAATAAGAAAAGCAGGAACAAATTCAAGCACGCCTCCAATTGCAACAGCAATAAAACTGAATACAAGCATCTGGATAGGTCTTTTCTCAATCCAACGATGCCAGTGCTCCTTGCCATGGGTAGCAATAACTTTTGGCAAAGGCGCGGCTTCTACTTCTTCATTGGCCACAAAGCTTCCTGCCTTCATTGTTTTATAAAGGTTATACACCATCACAATGGCACCGGCCAGATAAAGCGTACCGCCAATGCTTCTCGTGATATACATGGGGATGATATTTGTTACTGTTTCCAGAAACTGGAATTTCAGTTGACCTTCTTCTGTAAAATTTTTCCACATCATGCTCTGGGTAAACCCAGCCCAGTAAAGTGGAATTGCATACAATACAATACCTATTGTACCAATCCAGAAATGGGTGCCCGCCAGTTTCTTAGAATAAAGCGGTGTATTGTACATGCGGGGGATTAACCAGTATAATACACCAAATGTCAGGAAGCCATTCCAGCCCAATGCACCAACATGCACGTGTGCAATTATCCAGTCAGTAAAGTGGGCAATGGCATTTACATTTTTAAGGCTTAGCATGGGTCCTTCAAATGTGGCCATACCATAACAGGTAACAGCAACTACAAGGAATTTCAATACCGGTTCTTCCCTCACCTTGTCCCATGCACCACGCAGTGTGAACAATCCATTCAGCATACCACCCCAGGAAGGTGCAATCAACATAACAGAGAATACCACTCCGAGAGATTGTGCCCAGTCAGGTAATGCAGTATAAAGAAGGTGGTGGGGGCCAGCCCATATATACATGAAGATCAATGCCCAGAAGTGAATGATGGAAAGTCTGTATGAATAAACAGGCCTGTTGGCTGCCTTTGGCAGGAAATAATACATCAGTCCGAGGTAAGGGGTAGTCAGGAAAAACGCAACCGCATTATGACCATACCACCATTGCACCAAAGCATCCTGAACACCTGCATACCAGCTATAGCTTTTGAAAAGAGTAACCGGGATCTCAAAGCTATTAACGATGTGTAACATCGCCACCGTTACCCAGGTAGCAATGTAGAACCAAATGGCAACATAAAGATGACTCTCCCGGCGCTTCAGAATGGTGCCAAACATGTTGATTCCAAAAATTACCCATACAAGGGTAATGGCAATATCAACCGGCCACTCAAGTTCCGCATACTCTTTGCCGGTAGTAAAACCGGCCCAGAGGGTGAGTGCCCCTACTAATATTATACCCTGCCAGCCCCAGAAATGTATTTTACTTAACAGGTCACTATACATCCTGGCTTTACAGAGCCGTTGCAGTGAATAATAAACTCCCATGAAAATGCCGTTCCCAACAAAGGCAAATATTACCGCATTGGTGTGAACAGGTCTCATTCTGCCAAAAGTGGTTGGAGCATAGTTGAGGTTGATGCCTGGATAAAATAATGAGATGGAGGCCCAGAGGCCTGCCAGCATTCCCACAATGCCCCATAACATGGTGGCAAAGGCGAACCATTTAACGATCTTGTTGTCGTAACTGAACTTTTCAATCTGCATAAGAGGGACTGTTTATCAGGTTATTTTTCTGGACTATCATTGCCGGGTTTATCATCAAATAGCATTCTGACCGGAGGCGAAAACTCATCTTCATACTGACCGTCTTTGACGCTCCATATAAATCCTAGCAGGAATATCGCCGCAACAGCGATACTTGCAATTAGAAGCAATATGATTACACCCATGCCTGGTAAATTTTTGTAAAAGTATCTTCAGCGCATAGTGAGAATTATGATCATACTCACAAAATCAGGTGATTTTACTCACCGTCATAGTTTAAGCCACCTGGCGGTGAGATTGGTAGTGCTGAAAGTGAGTGCAATGATACTTAGAGAGCTGGCAGGCATAAGGATAGCTGCAACCAGCGGGCTTAGATCACCCTGAACCGCGAAGGAAAGCCCTATTATATTATAAACAATGCTCATAACAAAGCTCGCCATAACGATCATCCTGTTGGCCCTGCTCAGTTTGATGAAGCGATGAAGTTTACCAAGTTGCATTGACTCCATAATGCCATCACTTGCAGGAGTGAAGCTGTTGGTATCTTCTGCTAACGCTATTCCCAGGTTGCTTTCACGCATAGCGATGGCATCATTGAGACCATCGCCTACCATCATGACTTTCTTACCCCGGCTCTGAAGATGCTGGATATAGGCAAGTTTATCATGTGGTTTCTGGTTGAATAGAATGGTAGTGTTCCGGCCTGCAAGTTTTTCTAATGCCTGTCTTTCGCCTGGATTATCTCCTGAAATAACAGAAATTTTAAGTTCAGTACGCAGGTCACGGAGCAACTCATTTACCGTATCGCGGTAATGATTGCGGAAGCTGAAATAGCCACATATGCTTTTTCCCTTTGCCACGTAAACCCTGGTTCCTTCAGAGCTGCCTTCTTGTGCCGTTAAATAAGCATAGGAGCCCAGCGAATATAATATGCCATTGATCATGCCCTCAATGCCCTTACCGGGATGGTCGCAAAATCCCTGAACTGTAAGCTGGTTTCTGCCTAATTCCTTTACCAGAGCTTTGCTGAGTGGATGCCCCGATTGAGAGGCCAGCGCAGACACAGCTTCCCGATCAGCTTTGGAAAGAGGTTCTCCTTCATATGCAATATCATGTTGCTGGGTAGTTGTAAGTGTTCCGGTTTTATCAAAAACTATATAATCGATAGTCGCCATTTCCTCAATGGCCTGGGCATTCCGCAGGTAAAGCTTATTTCTCCCCAGGATTCTAAGGATATTCCCATTGGTGAAACTGTTAGACAGGAGTAGTGCACATGGACAAGCGATGATCAATATTGCTGTAACTGCCGGCCAGATGCGGCTGCTGTCAAAAATGCTCCAGTAAATTGCGCTGATGCCTGCGATGGTAAGTACTATATAAGTGAAATACCTGCTTAGCATATGTACAAAAGAAATTCCCTTTTCTTCAGTTGATTTATCTTCTCCCTGGTTCCACAATCGTGTTAGGTAACTTTGAGATACCTCTTTTACAACAAGTAGTTCCATATTGCCACCTGTTTGTTTGCCCCCGGCATAAATGATCTCACCCATTTCCTTAAGAACAGGTAGTGATTCGCCAGTCACAAAGCTATAATCGATAAAAGCTTTTCCACGGGTTAGAATACCATCTGCAGGAACCAGTTCTTCATTATGGATAAGTAGTGTATCTCCGGCTTTAATATCGGGCAGCGCGGTAGGAAGTTCTTTATCCTCTCTGAGCACGGTAATAGCAATTGGAAAATATGCGGTATAGTCGCGTTCAAAAGATAATTGCTGGTAAGTTTTATCCTGTAATACGCGACCAATAAGCATGAAGAAAACAATTCCGGCAAAAGAATCGAAATAACCACTGCCGGTATCGGTAAGTACTTCAAAAATGCTTCGGAAAAAGGTTACCCATATAGCGAGAACAATTGGCGCGTCAATATTCAGAAACCGGTGCTGCAGGCTTTTCCAGGCTGATTCGTAAAAAGGCTGGGCACTGAAGAGGAGTACGGGTAAAGCAAGAATAAGGTTAAGATACCGGAAGGCGTATTGCAGGTGCTTCTCAGCAGATTCAAGTCCCAGGTATTCCGGGAAACTCATCAGCATGATATTCACAAAACAGAAGCCCGCAACACCAAGTTGATAGATCATCGTTCTTGGCAAACGCGGTTTTTTATCCTTCAGCTGGTTAAGTGAAATATAAGGTTCATATCCAATATTGGTGAGCAGTTCAGCTACCTCGCGGAGGCTGGTGTGGCCATGATTAAAAATGATATCAACTTCTTTACGTGAAAAATTTACGGTTGTTCGTACAACAGCCCTGTTAAGCTTATGAAGGTTTTCAAGGAGGTAAAGGCAGGAACTGCAGTGAATATGTGGAAGGTAAAAATTAATATGGGTCTGTTCTTCATTCCTGAAGCTTATTAGTTGTTGCTGGATCTTATCGTCTTCAAGGAAAGAGAATTTGTCTTTTCTGACCGGTTTCCGAAGGCTCTGGCCAGGGTTGGCGTTAAGGTCATAGTAATCGCAGAGCCCATTGTGGTTTAGAAGTTGGTATACGGTTTTGCAGCCTTCACAACAGAATGATTGTTCTTCATGAAGAATAAAACCATCAATACAATCTTCTCCGCAGTGATAACAGACGGTCATTTTATTTACAGCTGTAGGCACCCAAAATATTTTGCGCTAAACTAAATCTAAGCGTTTTCAGTGGTAGTGATTAGATTCAGGGTAGGAACTGATTTTTCTCAATCACCGCATTTTCGTTTATTTGAGGCTGCAAATCAAACATTTTGCAACTTTTTCAATTTTAAAAACTCCGGATGAAACGTATTCTGATCATCGACGACCACAATGAGATCCGTGAAAATATTGCTGAAATACTGACTTTGGGGGGATATCATGCCTTTACAGCGGAGAATGGCAAAAAAGGAGTGGAGCTCGCCCTTGTTGAGAAACCTGATCTGGTAGTTTGCGATATTATGATGCCCGAGCTTGATGGTTACGGAGTACTACATCTCCTGCGAAAGAACCCTGAAACCGAGCATGTGCCATTCATCTTTCTTACTGCCAAAGTGGAGAGAAGTGATTTCAGGAAAGGAATGGAAATGGGAGCCGACGATTTTATTACAAAGCCTTTCGATGATATAGAATTACTTAATGCAATAGAGATCCGCCTGAAGAAGCAGGATATACTTCAACATAAATATGCAGGTACTGAAAAGGGGATGAATGAACTTATGCAGGATCTCAAGGAATCGGGATTCATGCATATGGATCCGGAACAATATGAGACAGAATTTCTTTCAAAAAGACAGCAGGTGTACAGTGAGGGTAAAAGACCTAAATATCTGTACTATTTAAAATCCGGTAAGGTGAAGGCATACCGCCTCCATGAGGATGGTAAAGAATATATAACCAATCTGTATAGTACTGGTGATTATATAGGTTATGTTGCTTTACTCGAGAACAGCACGTATGAAGATACCGCTGAAGTGCTTGAAGAAGCAGAACTGGCAATGATTCCACGCGAGGATTTCCTGCAGGCTGTATTCAATGATATGACCATTGCCGGCAAATTCATAAAGCTCATTACCGGGAATGTAAAAGATAAGGAAGACCGCCTTCTTCACCTGGCATATGACTCTCTGCGCAAACGGGTGGCCAAGGCCCTCGTTGATATCCAGCATAAATTTAACGCCGGTGCAGAACCCGTGCCCATCGACATCTCACGGGAAGATATTGCCCAATATGTTGGTACAGCCACTGAATCACTTATCCGGACGCTGAGCGATTTTAAATCTGAGAAACTTATTGAAATAAAAGAAGGCAAGATCCGCATTACTGATCTTGCCAAACTCAGTAACTTATTATACTGAGTCACCTGATATATAATTGACCGTTATTAGTCTTCTCCCCGCTGCAATTCGAAATCCTCAGCAGCAGCAGGTTTAGGGTTAGCATTGTTAGGACTGCTTATCTCCCGGCCATGATCATTCTGTTGGCGAAGCGTCCATTTGTCTGTCATGGTTGTTTCCAGCCAGAGATTGCCAGACTTTCGGAATACCTGCACCGCCAAACCAAACCGCTTCCATAAATTCTGTTCAAGTTCAGCAACGGTCATTGCAGGTTCCACCTCCAGCTCACCCTCCTCCTTGGTAATACGCACATCTCCAATCTTCAGGGTATGAGCAAACATCCTCTGCGCAGGTGAAGGTTTTTCAACACCATGCTGTTTCCGGAAGAATTCGATCTTCAGGAAAGGAAAGTAGTTATTAAAATCCTGCTGTACTTCCTTAAGGTGCCGGGTTTCAGCTATCTGAATGGTCATAACTTTCCAATTAATAGATAAATACATCTGATTTCGCTCAGTTTATTGTTTCCTTTTCCTGCTTGGGTTGATGATCAGTTCAGTTTCGGTACCAGCTATGAATTTCCTGTAGCCGGATGTTTACATGATCTTATCAACGTCACAAAAATATCTTTATGGGAAGCCATAAATCATGACTTGAAGAGTGTCATGGGTTGACTTTTATCAGCCTTTGAGGTAACTCTGTACAGGGGCTGATGGGAAGAAAATCAGGTATTTTAGGTATATCAGTCTTCTGTGGTAAAATTGTCCATATCGCGGCGATCTTTCTTGGTGGGCCTGCCTACTTTGCTCAACCGCTTTCCGGTATGGAAGCTGGCTGCCTGGAAGCTGATTCTTTCCAGTTCTTCCTCAGGAGTACGGTCTTCGTAGTATTTAATGGCCTCGCTGTATTGTACACGTTTGCTGAGGAGGTCAGCCACCCTGATTACCCATTTTCGGGCCTCGGTCCTTACCTCATATTCATCACCGATTGCTACGGCCCTGGAAGCCTTCACCGCAACCCCGCCCATTTTTACCCTCCCCTTATCAATAGCCTCAGAGGCTATACTCCGGGTTTTGAAAAGGCGTATGGACCAAAGATATTTGTCGAGTCTGATCTTTTCCATTTAATTACTGAATGATTGGCTTTATCAGTTTTTAATGTTCCAGCAATTCTGCGAAATAAGTATGGAAATAAGGAATGGTCTCTATGCCCTTATAGTAATTGACAAGGTCATATTTTTCATTGGGTGAATGCAGATTATCGCTATCCAGTCCAAATCCCATAAATACGATCTTGAGACCCAATTCTTTTTCGAAAAGGGCGCAGATGGGAATACTTCCACCACCCCGAACGGGTATGGGCTTTTTACCGAAAGTGGCTTCTATGGCCATAGCGGCTGCTTTATAGCCATCCGAATCTATTGGGGTCATGTATGGTTCGCCGCCGTGATGTAGTGAGGCCTTCACGCTTACATTATCAGGAGCGATGGAAAGCAGGTGATCTATCAGCAACTTAGTTATCTTGTCACTCTGCTGGTCAGGAACTAACCGGCAGGAGATCTTTGCATATGCTTTTGAGGGAAGTACGGTTTTAGCACCTTCACCTGTATAGCCACCCCATATGCCATTAAGCTCAAGGGTAGGGCGTATTCCTGTGCGTTCGTTGGTAGTATATCCTTTTTCACCCCATAGAGCCTTCACTCCAAGGTCTTTTTTGAAATCTTCCTCATTGAAGGGGGCTTTCGCCATCAGTTCCCTTTCCTCAGGAGTTGCTTCCACCACGTCATCATAAAAACCGGGAATTGTGACATGGTTATTTTCATCATGCAGAGAAGCTATCATCTGGGCCAGGATGGTTATTGGGTTAGCTACCGCTCCTCCATAAACTCCACTATGCAGATCGCGGTTTGCACCGGTTACTTCAACTTCTATATATGATAAACCACGAACGCCAATATCAATGGAAGGTGTATCCATACTTATCATGGCTGTATCACTGATTAAGATAACATCGGCATCAAGTAGACCTTTATTGGCTTTCACAAAATCAGCCAGGTTAGGGGATCCAACTTCTTCTTCACCTTCAATCAGAAACTTAATATTGGTTGGCATCTCGCCACCTGCCACCATTGTTTCCATTGCTTTTACATGCATATAGAACTGGCCCTTATCATCACAGGCTCCTCTTGCATAGATCTTCCCATCTTTTATTACAGGCTCAAAAGGGCCGCTGTTCCAGAGCTCAAGCGGATCTGGCGGCTGAACATCATAATGACCATAAACCAGAACAGTGGGCTTGGAGGGGTCAGTTATCAACTCACCGTATACAATAGGGTGCCCCGGGGTTTCATAAATAGACGTTTTGGTTGCCCCGGCAGCAATAAGGCTATTGCGAACAGCTTCGGCGCATTTGACCATTTCAGCTTTGTGCTCACTTCGGGCACTAACACTGGGTATTCTTAATAATTCGAGTAATTCGTTCAGAAACCTGTCTTTATGCTGGTCCTGGTATTCTTTCCATGCATTCATGATCATCTTTTTATCGCCACTAATTTAGGTGGATTTATTCAAAGCATCCGATGTGCCGGGAAGCTTATGTTTTTCATCTGATAATATGTTCTCTATAGTCCACTCAATTCTTTTTTCAAAGGGATGTTTCCTAACTGTGCAATCGGTTTTTGCACAGATTGGGCAGGAAAATTCAAGGCATCCGTCAGAATGGACAAAGAGTTCTATCGTGTCGCCGAATTCTTCTCTTATTCGCTTGCTCAGTGCTTCCACCTCTACATGAGCTTCCCGTACATTAAGGTACCATGGAACAGTAAGGTGGCAGTCAACATGAAGAATACTTCCATACTTGATGACCCTCAAATTATGGAGGTCTATCCACTGTATCCGCCGTTCTTTATTGAGGGAGTCCACCATCTTTCCCAGCAACTCCTCGTCAGCCTCATCCATAATACCGGCAAGAGATTCACGCAAGATCCGGTATCCGGTAAAGATGATGATAAAGGCAAAGATCATCGCCACAATATTATCTATCAACTGTATACCGGTGAACCATATTAATGCAACACCAATCAGTATGCCGATGGTAGAATATGTATCTGATTGAAGATGCCTCCCGCTTGCCATGAGCGCCAGTGAATTGTTTTTTCTGCCACGCCTTATGGCTATATAACCCATTATATAATTCACCACTCCTGCAATTGCAACCAGTATCATACCGGTATCAAGCTGCTTAAGCTGGTGTGGGTGTATGAAATTATTTATTGACTCATAAATTATGATGAGCCCCGCAATCATAATCAATGTTCCTTCAACTGCTGCTGAAATAAATTCAGCTTTTCCATGACCGTAGGGATGATCCATGTCACGGGGCTTGGAAGCAACATATAGACTGTATAGCCCGATGAAACCGGAGATCACATTCACAGTACTTTCAAGTGCATCTGTGAGAATTGAAACCGAGCGGGTCAGAAAATAGGCGGCGATCTTAAGGCCAAATAATATAACGGCTACCAATACCACCCATTGCTGTACCCTGAAATTCTCTTTCTGCGTCTCCATTATTTCATGGCCATATCAAAGCGTTTCTGGATATATTCCCAATTCACCACATTCCACCAGTTGTCAATATAATCAGCACGCTTGTTCTGATATTTCAGGTAATAGGCATGCTCCCATACATCGAGTCCAAGCAAAGGAATACCTCTTGTACCTGCCACGTCCATGAGGGGATTATCCTGGTTTGGGGTGGATGTTACGATGAGCTGCTTATCGCCCATAAGTACCAGCCATGCCCAGCCGCTGCCAAAACGATTCTTTCCGGCTTCTGAGAACACTGATTTAAAATTGGCAAAGGAACCAAATTTACTTTCCAATGCAGATGCCAGGCTTCCGCCAGGTTTGTTGTCTGACCTGGAAGCACGCATACTTTGCCAGAACAACTCATGGTTATAATGACCACCAGCATTATTTCGTAGTTTCTCTGACATCCTCGATATACCTCCAAAAATCTGCTCCAGGGGTTTGGAACGATCAATTCCTTCGGCGATTGCAGCATCATTCAGATTCTTTGCATAGGCTGCCGCATGTTTGGTATAATGAATCTCCATTGTTTGCGCGTCGATGTATGGCTCAAGTGTTTTGTAATCGTACGGTAATGGCTTTTGTTCAAAACCTGTAACGAATGGATTGGAAATGTTCTTGGAAGCCGTTTTGCAGGAGGACAAAAGGCTGCTTCCAATTACAGTACTTCCAATACTGAATGCCAGCGATGCTTTGGTACCATTTAAAAGGAATGCACGCCTTGATTGTGGATTTGATTTCATACTACCGGTTTTTTTAAAGTTACTGCGGTTCAGGAGCACCGCGACTATTTTTTATCCGTTCAAACCAGGGCCTTATCTTACGGAAGGTCCTGAAATAAAACTCTTTGTTGAACAATTGCGAATCGTGCATTGCCTTATATACCAGAAAAACACCAATGGGTAACAGGATATATGTTGCCATCCACATACCCCATCCCGGCGCAAGCACGGCTTCTTTCACAAATTTTTTACCGAAATTATTGAGCAGGAAAAATATCACAAAGAAGATCACTGCGAAAACCAGTGGCGTTCCAATACCACCCTTCCGAATAATGGAACCCAGTGGGGCCCCTATCAGGAATAATACAAAACAGGCGAGTGACATGGTGAATTTTTCATGCCATACCATCTTGTGTAACCGAAGACTTTTTGAGCGATTCTCATATTCACTTTTATTGATCTCCAGCGTGCTTTTTATTACAGAGAGCTGAGATATCACTCTTTCATTAACTCCAGGGAGCATGGTGTCAGCAATTATATCTTTACTCGACTTAACCGCAACCTCGGTTGTTGGTTTCCGATAGCCAGTATCCAGATGAAGTAGGAAGGGGATCGACGAAGAAAGTTCAGTCATCATCTTTTTTCGGAAGAAATCATGAATGGTTTCCAATGAGTCAATTGCTTTGTCTAGCTGACGGACACTTAACATTTGATAATTATCACGGAATAAGCTGTCTTCCGTTTTAGTGAGTTGAAGACTGCTGAGGTCGAACACCTTTTTGAACTCCTTAAAACCAAGCCTTATATACTCAGTGTTGGTTGACATTCTGGAACCCCTTTCAGTATTACGCCACCCATCCATAAGTTTGAATTCAAGAAATCGCTTATCGTCTGAAACCTTCATGATCCCTTTCCTTGCGATGATAATATTGTCCTGCAGATTATAGTCCTTTTCAAAAATGATGATATCTCTTAAGGTTGAATCATCTGCTTCTTTTTTTCCCACCTTAATTGCATAACCTGGAATGTTTGTATAGAACGCACCTTCCCTTAGGTCAAAGGCAGGCTTTTTATTGATTATATCATATTTAAGCCTGTTTAGTTTAAGATTGGATACCGGAAGAAGATAATTATTGAACATGAATGCAACTCCACAAAGTAGTAAACTCACAAACATGATTGGCCGCATAAATCGTAGCAGAGGAATGCCGGCCGACTTTATCGCTACCAGTTCAAATGTTTCACCCAGGTTGCCGAAGGTCATGATGGATGATAATAACACGGCCAGGGGAAGTGCCAGTGGTACAACAGTAGCCCCTACATAAATAATGGCCTGGCCTATAGTAAACAGATCAAGACCCTTGCCAACAAAATCATCAATGTAAAGCCAGAAAAACTGAAGTACAAGCACAAATACAGTAATGAAAAAAGTAGCGATAAAAGGCCCAATAAAGGCTTTGAGGATAAGTTTATCGAGTTTTTTTATCACAGTGTTGCGGAATGTTTTTGGATAACTTTATTCAATGGATGCGGTAAAAATACAGCTTTCCCCAAAGGAAAGGGAAATGGTTCAGGATCCTGACATCATTTTAACGAAGAACAGTGCTATTAAATCGATCATCGAAATGTTCGGAGCAATAAGCAGGTATGAGACAGACTATATAAATGAAAATAGATTGAGACTCCCGCCCGAAGTCAGCAAACAATCTCCAAAAATTTCACGGGGAGAACAGTATCGTGAATTACCCTGGGTAATGCTCGACTTCCCCCGCGTTTTCGATCCGGGAGCTACGCTTGCTATTCGTCATTTATTCTGGTGGGGAAATTTCTTCTCCGTGACAATCCAAGTGTCGGGGAAATTCAAAGATAAAGTGGTAAAAAATATAGAAAGATCACCACAGGGAACTCATTTATGCGTTCATCCATCACCGTGGGAGCACCATTTTGGAAGGGATAATTACAGGTTGCTCACAGAATTTCAACCAACGGAACTCACCCGGCTTGCAGAAATAAATGAATACGTCAAATTGGCACTGGTATTACCAGTAGCCAATTATGAACTAGCTCCTTCATTCCTGCTGAAAGGGTTCAGTAGTTGGATGGATTTACTGAAAGATTAGTTTCCGAGACGATGGAAGAGGTCTTTAACCTGGTAGCCCCACAACTGGCTCTGGTCTTTGATTTCTTTCTTATCTGCAAAATCATTTATCACCAAAATGGTTTGGTTGGTAACTTCTGATTTCTCAATTCTGAATTCAAAAAACTCTTCTTTAGGTGCATGGAGCCAGTGAAAACGGATAAAACTATTTTCTTCACTTTCCAGAACTTCTGCTTTATCTATCGACCCATTCCATGAAAAACTGAACACCTGGTCTCTTTCATCAACTTTATCAGCAAACCATTCCTGCAAGCCGGCCGGAGTGCTCAAAAATTCATATAGAATAGAAGGCGAACACCTCACGGGATATTCCAGCGTATACTTTAGTTTCTTACTCATTCTCCAATCAATATCTGTCTTAAGGGATTACAATCAATGCAATAATAGAAAATAATATGACGCTGCAAAATAATACCTGAAGTATTTTTTGTTAAAGGGAGCTGGCCTTGAAACTATACAAAAACCCCGTAAAAACACTGGAATGCAGCGTTTTACACAAGCTTTTTTTGGAAAAGGCGTTGGCTAATGTTAAATTGCTGTAACGAGTTGACCGGAATGGGTGACACAGGCTTATGCAAGATTTTACTCATTTATTCGTTTTAGCAATACCGAACCACAAACCTTAGAAAATAAACCTCAAACCACCACCTATGAGTATGCGTCAACTCAAGATCACTAAATCTATCACCAACCGGGAATCCCAGAGTCTGGAGAAGTATCTGCAGGAGATCGGGAAAGTAGAACTTATCGGTCCGGAAGAGGAAGTCCGGCTGGCCCATCTTATCCGTCAGGGCGACCAGCGCGCGCTGGATCGGCTGACCCGGGCAAACCTTCGATTTGTTGTATCGGTTTCAAAACAATATCAGAATCAGGGACTATCACTTCCCGATCTCATTAATGAGGGTAATCTCGGGTTGATCAAAGCGGCACAGCGTTTTGATGAAACCAGGGGATTCAAGTTCATATCATATGCAGTCTGGTGGATTCGCCAGAGTATTCTGCAGGCACTTGCGGAGCAAAGTCGTATTGTTCGATTGCCATTGAATAAAGTTGGGCTTACCAACCGCATTCAGAAGGCATACCAAATGCTGGAGCAGGAATATGAACGCGAACCATCTCCTGAAGAACTGGCTGAGTACCTGGAACTGGAAACCGAAGAGGTTTCTGCTTCGCTTGGCATTTCAGCAAGGCATGTAAGCATGGATACACCCCTTTCTGATGGGGAAGATAATACCATGATGGATACCATGGAGAATCCGAATGCTGAGCGCACCGACAAAAATATTGAACACGATGAAAGCCTTAAACAGGAAATAGATCGGAGTATGCAAGTACTAACCGAGCGACAGAAAGAAGTTATCTGCTACTTTTTTGGAATAGGGGTAGATCATCCAATGAGCCTCGAAGATATTGGAGAAAAATTTAATCTCACGAGAGAGAGGGTAAGGCAGATCAAGGATAAGGCCATCACCAAACTTCAAACCAATTCAAGGTCTAAACAGTTGCGGACATACCTCGGTGTGTAATCAAATTGCTTAAAGTATATTTGCAATCCATTTTAAGGTGAACATTTAGTTCACCTTATTTTTTTGCTACAAATTGGAATAAAACACCCGGTATGTTTGAATCATTAAGTGAGAGGCTCGAATCGGCCTTTAAACAGATAAAAGGAGAGGGTCGGATAACAGAGCTTAACGTTGCGGCAACGGTTAAAGATATCCGTCGTGCCCTGGTTGATGCTGACGTCAATTATAAGATCGCCAAAGAATTCACGGACAGGATCCGGGAGAAAGCAATGGGCGAAAAAGTGCTTACCGCCGTAAGTCCCGGCCAGCTGATGGTCAAGATCGTAAAAGACGAGCTGGTAGAACTTATGGGCGGAACGGAAAGTGAATTTAACAGCAAAGGCAACCCAGCAGTGATCCTCATAGCAGGATTACAAGGGTCTGGTAAAACAACATTCAGTGGTAAACTGGCCAGCTATCTAAAAAACAAAAAGGGACTGAACCCGATGCTGGTTGCAGCGGATATTTACCGCCCGGCGGCCATTGACCAGCTGCAGGTTCTGGGAGCACAGGTGGGCGTTGAAGTATTCAGTGAGCCCGACAATAAAGATGCAGTTGATATTGCCACAAAAGCTGTGGCCCGGGCGCGAAGCCTTAATAAGAATGTAGTAATCATTGATACAGCGGGTCGACTCGCCATTGATGAAACAATGATGACCGAAGTGGCCAATATTAAAAAGGCCATAAATCCCAACGAGATCCTTTTTGTTGTGGATTCAATGACTGGCCAGGATGCGGTAAATACCGCAAAAGCCTTCAATGAAAGGCTGGATTTTTCTGGCGTTGTACTTACGAAGCTGGATGGTGACACCCGCGGTGGTGCGGCACTGTCTATTAAGTACACTGTTAATAAGCCAATCAAATTTGTAAGCAGCGGCGAAAAATTGGATACACTGGATGTTTTTTATCCGGAAAGGATGGCTCAGCGAATTCTTGGAATGGGCGACATTACAACCCTGGTTGAGCGCGCACAGGCACAGTTTGATGAAGAGCAGGCAAAGAAGCTGGAGAAAAAGATCCGTAAAAACCAGTTTGACTTTGAAGACTTTAAGCAACAGCTTGAGCAGATCAAAAAAATGGGAAATATCAAGGACCTTCTTGGGATGATACCGGGTGTAGGTAAGGCTATAAAAGATATAGATATCAGTGATGATGCATTCAAGGGGATTGAAGCTATGATCAATTCAATGACTCCTTTTGAGCGTGCAAATCCGGATACCATTGACCCAAGCAGGCGGAAACGTATCGCCAAAGGGAGTGGCAAGGATATTGCTGATGTGAACGCGTTCATGAAGCAGTTCGAGCAGATGAAAGATATGATGAAAATGATGAATAAGATGCCAATGGGTGGAAAGATGCCCGGTTTAGGCGGATTGGGCCGCAGGTAAATATCATCATTTGGTAATAATATTTTAGTTTGCAGATAAGCTCCGGATTGCTACTTTTGCAGTCCTTATCAACGTTAACCCTATTTGTTCACGCATTTAAATTTTTATTTACGATGCCAGTTAAAATGAGATTGCAGCGTCACGGCTCCAAGAAAAGACCTTTCTACTTCATAGTAGTGGCGGACGCACGTGCACCGAGGGATGGTAAATTCATCCAGAAGATCGGTACTTACAACCCCCTGACAGTTCCAGCGTCAATTCAGTTAGATCGCCAGCGCGCGCTCGATTGGCTGCACAAGGGTGCAGAACCAACTGATACCGTTCGCCGAATCCTGTCTTTCAAAGGTGTATTGTACCTTAAGCACCTGCTGCGTGGCGTGAAACTGGGCTTGTTCGATGATGTTACAGCTATGCAGAAATTTGAAGTATGGCACAAAGAACATGAAGCTCAGTTGAAGAAGCGTAGCGACGAGCATAGGCAACAGCGCCAGGTGCGCCGTTATCCAACTACCAACAGAAGACCCCAACCTCGTCAGGAAGGCGGCGCTGCTGAGTAATTGACAAAAAAGCTCTAAATAAAAGTCCCGGTGCCTGGCATCGGGACTTTTTTATGAAATCCTTATGCACTACAATAATATCGGTAAAATAGTTGCCACTCATGGTATTCAGGGTGAAATTGTGCTGAAACACGCCCTGGGCAAAAAAACGGCCCTCAAAGGACTTGAGATCATTTTCCTGGAATTGCGAAAAGGAGAATTCCTGCCTTATTTCATAATAGAGGCAAGAGCAAAAAATGAATCGGAGATATATCTGAAACTGGATGGTGTGCTCACCCGTGAAGCTGCCCAGAAACTTTCACAGAAAGAAGTTTGGCTGCCGGAAGAAGATTTCCATCGCTATGCATCTAAATCATCTCCAATATCATTACTTGGATTTCATATAATTTCTGATGGGAAAAATATTGGTGAGATACTCGAAGTCATTGAACAACCTCACCAGGTGCTCTGCCGCATCGATCTGAATGGTAAGGAAGCTCTTATTCCGGTTCATCCGGATACACTCCTCAAGATTGACCAGAAAAAGAAAGAAGTGGTACTTGATATACCGGATGGACTATTGGATATTTATATGGACTGATGAGCTGGATACCTTTCCAGTAGTTTTTCAATCTGCACCCAATGCCTCTTGTTATGGGCAACTATAAACATGAGCATGTCACCCAATTTTAACTTAAGGTATGGGGCTATGGAAACGGGTACCCTGATAGCATTCAGGTCAATATTTTCCGCCTTACCAATCAGCAATATCAATTTTCTCTGCCATTGCAGAAATTCACTTAGCACATTTTCACTATTGAGTTGGGCATTTGGGGAATGCCCTTTCATTGCCTTCATTTTGTTCTTTACAACTCCATCTTTTGGCATCATTGATCGGGTAAAATAACCACCCAACAAACCTGGGGTAAAGAATACAGAAGGTGCCGTCACCGATTTTTCTACGAGTTCCGTCATCTTTGGGATATAATACCGGTAATAACTATTGAGGTGTTCCAATACCTGTAAAGTGTTCCACCTGCCCGGTCCGTCATTGGATTCAAGTAATTCGATGGGAGTGTGATTTACAATCTGCTCTATTTGTTCAAGCAACAAAACAGAATCCTCTTTTAACGAATTAATCAGGTTACTGCTATTGTAATGTTTCATATACTTCTATTTGAAACCAAAACTAAATTCTCCTTTTATGCTGAATCTTGGTGTAGACCAAGATTTTCAGATCCTGATTGTAGCCAGCAATTTACTAAAGGTTGTAGCGTCGAGTCCTAAATAGGATGCCAGGTATTTATGAGGCACGATCTGTAAAATATGCGGGCTGCGTTTTAACAGGGTGCGGAATTTTTCTTCGGCTGAATAAACCATCAGCTCAATTTGTCTTTCCAGGATACCTGACACTGTATGCGTCAACGTTTTATACATCAGTTCAGCAATAGCAGGATGTTGTTGCCGGCATTTCTCAACAAGTGAATACGGTGCACGCAGGAAGCTGCTCATTGTTAATGTTTCAAGGAAATATCGGGATGGTTTCTGAAGAAGGAAGGAATCAATAATTCCTGAAAAGGAATAGGGATATGTAAAAACGATTGTCGCTTCTTTCTGTTCATGCAGGTGGAAACCACGCTGTACACCATCGGTCACAAAATATAGGTATTTCTCCACTTCACCTGCAGCCGTGATCACTGATTTTCGTTTAAAGGTAACCGGTACCCATATTGAGCTGAATTCCTCCCAAGCCTCTTCACCTACAGGATGGAGTTCTGTAAGTTGTCGCCGCATAATCTCAATAGGATCGTTCAACTCTTTCACTTCTGGTCAGATTTAATGAAATCGGTTGCAAAATAACTTTTTTCATTTCACACCCTTACATTTGATTATGTCATCCCCATCACGACTGATTGCTCATTTTGACCTTGATGCATTTTTTGTATCTGTGGAGTGTCTTAATGATCCTTCACTGAAAGGGCTGCCCCTGGCAGTAGGTGGAAGCAGTGACAGATCAGTTGTGGCAGCTTGTAGTTATGAAGCAAGAAAGTATGGGGTGCATTCTGCCATGCCTATGAAGACCGCTCTCCGAATGTGCCCACACCTTAAAGTGGTAAGCGGAACAAGGGGGGAATACAGTCGGTACTCCAGAATAGTTACTGACATCATTGGCTCGGCAGCCCCGCTTTTTGAAAAGGCATCGATAGATGAGTTTTATATTGACCTTACTGGTATGGAAAAATTTTTCCGGCCGATCGAATGGACACTGCAATTGAGGGAGCAAATCATAAAAACAACAGGACTTCCTATCTCATTCGGAATGGGAGCCAACAAAATGATCGCCAAGATCGCAACTGACGCAGCCAAGCCAAATGGCTATCTTTTCATTGAACCAGGAAAAGAAGTAGAGTTTCTTGACCCGATGAAAGTCAGCAAAATTCCTGGTGTTGGAGATCAAACAAATCGTGACCTTCTTCAATTGGGGATTGAAACAATCCGCGAATTGCGTTTAGCCAATCCCGATATGCTGCTCCGTCAGCTGGGAAAATTGGGACCAGAACTTTGGAACAAGGCTCATGGACGTCATTCGGGAGAGGTGAATCCATACCAGGAAGCCAAATCTGTGTCTACGGAGAATACCTATGAAACAGATATTACCGATCTATCCTTTCTTGAATCAGAACTTGTCAGGATGACGGAAAAGATAGCCTATGAACTTCGCCAGGAAAATAAACTCGCAGGATGCATTGCCGTTAAGATCCGCTACCCTGATTTTGAAACAACCTCCCGACAAACAACTATCCCTTATACCTTTTATGATGACGAACTAATTCCACAGGCCAGGGCTTTATTTCGGCAGCTTTACCGCAAAGGTTGCGCAGTCAGGCTTTTAGGGGTGCGGTTAAGCGAACTTACTGCTGAAGCAAAGCAAACCAATCTTTTCCAGGACATTGACCGGAAATCAGATCTATACAAGGCAATTGATTCGGTTAAGAATCAATTCGGGAAAGAAAGTATCAATAAAGCAGGAGGACTGAAAAACAGAAACCTATAAATCTAGTAGGTTTTTATTAAATTAGCATCCCATCAAGTTTTAAAAATTATCATATGAGTTTACGATTAGGCGATACGGTGCCCAATTTTAAAGCCGTAACTACAGAAGGAGAAATTGATTTTTATGAATTCCTGGGCGATGGCTGGGGTGTACTTTTTTCGCATCCTGCCGATTATACCCCTGTTTGTACCACAGAATTGGGACGCACTGCACAACTCAAAGAGGAGTTTGCAAAACGCAATGTGAAGGTGATGGCAGTTAGTGTTGATCCGATTGATAAGCATTTTGGCTGGCGCAATGACATCAATGAAACACAGCATTGTACGGTTGATTTTCCCATCATTGCTGACGAAGATAAAAAAGTAGCAGAGCTGTATGATATGATACACCCGAATGCATCAGCAACTGCCACCGTTCGTTCATTGTTTGTAATTGGACCGGATAAGAAACTCAAACTATCAATAACCTATCCGGCATCAACAGGAAGGAATTTTTATGAAGTATTAAGGGTAATAGATTCCCTGCAACTTACTGCCGATTATAGCGTTGCTACGCCTGCTGACTGGAAGGCCGGCGATGATGTAATAGTTGTACCTGCTGTTAGTACTGAAGATGCAATCCGGAAATTTCCAAAGGGGGTTAAGGTGGTAAAGCCTTATCTGCGTTATACTCCTCAGCCGGATCTGGACTGATTCTAAATGGTCATCTACAATTTTAAAATACCCGGATGCATGGCACCGGGTATTTTTTTGTAAGTTACGTATTACAAGAAACCAATTGCTGTTATGAGAAAATACTCCCTGCTTCTGCTACTTTTATTTGTACTAAATGGTCTGCAAGCCCAAAAGACTTTGCTTCATTGTGGACAATTGATTGATGTTAATTCCGGTAAAATACTCACTTCGATGACCATAGTAGTAGAGGGAAAAAAGATTTCGGATGTTGTTACGGGTTATACAAAAGGTACTGCATCAGATAAGGTTATTGATCTGAGGAAATTTACAGTGATGCCGGGCCTTATAGATATGCACGTGCACATGGAGAGTGAAACAAGAAAAGGGGCAACAGCTGACAGATTTATCAAGAACCCTGTTGATATTGCTTTTGAATCGCTTCAATATGCGGAGATTACATTGATGTCGGGTTTCACATCAGTTCGTGATCTGGGAGGCTCAGGAGTTAATATTTCACTACGTAATGCTATTGCAGCAGGAAAAGTGAAAGGGCCGAGGATATTCACTGCTGGAAAATCTATCGCGACTACAGGCGGACATGCTGACCCCACAAATGGTTACCGGAAAGACCTGATGGGCAATCCGGGTCCGTTGGAAGGTGTAATTAACGGCGCATCAGATGCCTACCAGGCCGTTCGCCAACGCTACAAAGACGGATCTGATCTCATTAAGATCACAGCCACTGGTGGAGTTTTGAGCCAGGCGAAAGATGGTGCTAATGCTCAGTTTACCGTAGAAGAAGTAAAGGCAATTGTAACAGCCGCAAAAGATTATGGCTATATGGTGGCGGCACATGCACATGGTGCAGAAGGCATCAAACGCGCTATCAGGGGGGGAGTAAATTCTATTGAACATGGAACCTTTATGGATGATGAAGGAATTGCCCTCATGAAAGAATTCGGAACCTGGTATGTTCCAACAATTACCGCAGGTAAATCGGTTGGGGATAGCGCTAAGATTCCCGGCTATTACACAGATATCGTAACTCCTAAAGCACTGGCAACGGGCCCGCAGATCCAATCAACTTTTGCCAAAGCTTATAAAGCAGGGGTTAAAATTGCATTCGGTACGGATGCAGGGGTTTACGCACATGGTAAAAACTGGCTGGAATTTGTTTACATGAATGAAGCTGGAATGCCTGTATTGGAAGCCATTCGTTCAGCAACCCTTTCAGCAGCTGAATTACTGGGGGTGACCAACCAGTTAGGGGCCATTGAAAAAGGGAAGCTTGCGGATATCATCGCTGTAGAAGGTGACCCCTCAAAAGATGTCAGATCCATGGGGAGGGTGCGTTTTGTTATGAAAGAGGGAAATGTTTACAAAGGGGAATAGATGATTGGCCGGCGCAACTAATTTCAGGCTGGATTTCCTTTTCCATATAATTTATTGTAATTTGTCAGTCCTAAACCTCTTGTATGAAAAAGGTTTCCCTCTGTACCACCACACTGATCGCATTGTTTTTTATGGCTTGTGATCAATCCATTCCTGATAGCAGCAGTTCAACTTATTCATCAGTTCCAGCCCTTCCTGCTACAACTGCTGGAATAACCCCTTCATCTGATGCAGCTGTGCCTGCATTAGGTCCGGTTGCCACCGCTAAACGAAACCCCGCCCATGGTCAGCCCGGCCATCGCTGTGATATCGGCGTAGGTGAACCACTTCCCGGAACCGGTTCCACCACTAGTGCATTACCTGCATTGCCCGGTGTAACTGCTCCAAACCTGAGGTCTTTTGCTACTCCTGCTGCCAGTCTAAACGGCACGCAGGCTTCTTCAACAGTGTCCCTGAATGCACCTGGTACTGGCCAGCAGGTTCCTGTTACAGCTTCATCAGGCTCGGCACTCAATCCAAAACACGGAGAGCCTGGCCATCGCTGCGATATTGCTGTTGGGGCACCACTTAATTCATCCCCTACAACAAATTCAAGCAGCTCACCTGCTGTTACAAATACACAAATAAATTCCAGTCCAATAAAACTTAATTCAAATTCATCAACCGCCTCCGGTATGAATCCTAAGCACGGAGAGCCAGGCCACCGTTGCGATATTGCTGTGGGAGCCCCGTTAAACAGTGCTTCGAAATCCACCCCCGCAGCAACAACAACAACAACCCCGGTTGCAAACTCGTTACCCGCCCCCCTGGCTGCCCTTGGTAATGATACCGTTGCAAATACAAACTTTACATCATCTACAACTCCCGGAACAACCGATTCTAAATCTACTGCTGCAGGAATGAATCCCAAACATGGCCAACCCGGTCATCGTTGCGATATTGCAGTAGGAGCACCACTGGATTCAAAACCTAAACAATAGATATAACCGATTGGCCAGATTTATTATCTTCCACTCCTCTTGAGAGTGTTACTTGTCATATCATGGATCCTTATAATAGCCGTAGTGTTACCCTTTGTAAGGGATGACTACTGGATCTTTCGCATCTTTGAATATCCCAGGTACCAAAAATTCCTCCTCCTGCTTCCATTTTTTGCTGCCCTTCTCTGGTTTGGAGATTACAGAAACTGGTTCCATGTCTCCACCATGATCTTGCTGGCACTTTCCATCATTTACCTCGCATACCGCATATGGCCTTACTGGCCTTTTGCCGAAAAGGAAATGAAAGATATCGCCTCCACAAACAGAGCCAATCAGGTGAAAGTTATATGTGCAAACGTGCTGCAGGAGAATAACGCATATGACCGCCTTTATCAACAACTAAAGGAACATGATCCCGATATCATTTTTCTCCTTGAAACAGACCTCAAATGGCAGGATGCAATGGATGAAAAATTGAATAAAGCATATCCCCATACCCTCAAAATGCCATTGGACAATACCTATGGATTATTATTCTATAGTAAAATGCCGCTGGAAGGGGGGAAGATAAATTATCTGGTAGATCCGGAGGTGCCATCTGTTGAAACGATTGCGGTGTTGCCTTCAGGCCAGCGTATAAAAATATGGGGGCTCCATCCCAAGCCACCCGTACCAGGTGAAGATGACCGATCAACCGCAAAAGACAAAGAACTGATGAAAGTGGCACTTCGGGCAGAAAAGGAAAAACTGCCGGTAATGGTGATGGGTGACCTCAATGATGTGGCCTGGAGTTACGTAACTGAATTATTCCGCAAAACCAGCGGACTGCTTGATCCAAGACGGGGACGCGGCTTCTATAGTACCTTTTCAGCTAAAAGCTGGTTCATCAGTTTCCCGCTGGATTATATTTTCTGCTCAGCTGATTTTGGTCTGATAAATATGCAACGGCTGCCCAAGAACGGATCAGACCATTATGCCATAGTGAGTCATTTCGAATACAAACCTGTTTTGAAGAATATTCAGGAAGAGCCTCAAGCCGATCCTTCTGAAAAAAAGGAGGCCATTGAAAAAGCTGCTAAGCCGCAATGATGGAAGTATATGACAAAAATCAGGTAACATATCTGGGCTTTCCTCAGTAGTTTCAATTAATATTTATAGCCATGAAAAAATCAGCTTTATTGCTGCTCGTACTCTTCATTTCATCAGTTACGACGGCACAAAAATTCAAATCTTTATTTAATGGAAAAGACCTAAGTGGGTGGAATATCCATGGTACCGAAAAATGGTACGTAGAGGATGGAAACCTGGTGTGTGAAAGTGGTCCCGATAAACAGTATGGATACCTTTCTACCGACAAGCAATACAAAAATTTTGAATTGCGGCTTCAGTTCAAACTCGAAGCAAATGGGAACAGTGGCGTTTTCATCCGTTCCAGTATTGATGGTACAAAAATCAACGGATGGCAGGTTGAAGTGGCTCCACCCGATCATCACACAGGGGGTATCTATGAATCGTACGGAAGGGGATGGTTAATCAAACCTACACCTGTAGCCGAAAAATTTCTGGATGCAAAAGGATGGAATCAAATGCGCATCCTTGTTGTGAATGATGAAGTGACCACCTGGTTAAATGGGTATAAAATGGTCAATATAAAAGATGAAAAAATAGGAGCCGGTAATGGATTTATTGCCTTGCAGATCCACGATGGTGGTGGTATAAAGGTTAGATGGAAAAAAATCGAGATCAAGGAATTGAATTAACCCGAAAAAATTATAAGCATGTCAAACAAAAGAGATGCCTCCCGGAGGAAATTCATCCGGAATTTTGCTACTGCAACTGCTGCCCTTGCTACAGGCCAGGCAGTACTGGCAACAGAAAGAGAACCTGCATTTTTCAATATTCTGCACCGTAATGGGTATGCAGCCAATGACACTATAAATATTGCCCTGATTGGTGCCGGCATCATGGGTGTGCAGGACGCAATAACTGCTTTACGAGTGCCTGGTACCAAGATGGTTGGTGTATGTGATCTGTATAAGGGGAGGCTATCTGAAGCAAAAACACGTTGGGGTGCTGATCTTTTCACCACCCGCAGTTATAAGGAATTGCTCAGCCGCAAAGATATAGATGCGGTGATCATTGCCACGCCCGATCACTGGCACCAGCAAATCTCTATTGATGCGATGCGTGCAGGTAAACATGTTTACTGTGAGAAGCCAATGGTACATTCCATTGGTGAAGGGCCGGCTGTAATTAAGGCGCAGAAAGAAACCGGTAAAATTTTTCAGGTGGGTAGCCAGGGGGTATCCTCCCTGGGTAATGAAAAGGCAAAGGAATTACTTAAAGATGGCGCTATTGGAGAATTGAATTATGCTGAAGGTTTTTGGGCAAGACATTCTCCAACCGGTGCATGGCAATATCCAATTCCGGCTGACGCATCTCCAGAAACAGTTGACTGGGAAGCGTTTATCAGCAATACAACAAAACGTCCATTCGACAAGACCCGCTTTTTCCGCTGGCGCAATTATACCGATTACGGTACGGGTATGTCAGGAGATCTTTTTGTGCACTTATTTTCCAGCCTGCACTTTATAACTGATTCATTTGGTCCTGAAAAAATATATTCGTCTGGTGGACTCCGTTATTGGAAGGATGGTCGCGAAGTACCCGATGTATTGCTTGGCACTTTTGATTATCCCCAGGCCAAAGCACATCCCGCATTCAATCTTTCTCTCCGATGCAATTTTGTTGATGGAACCAGCGGCACTACTTTTTTGAAACTTGTAGGAAGCGAAGGTTCCATGGATATAACATGGGATGATGTAACACTCAAAAGAAATAAGGCTGTTGAATCGGATGATCCTTTCTTCATTGAACAAATGAAAAAAGCCGGCACACCCATTACAGGCCGTAAGCGTATACTCCCACCTGAGGAATATACTTTCAAGGCAGAAAAAGGATACGAGGGTGGCCCATATGACCATTTCGTAAATTTCTTTGAAGCAATCAGGAAAAACGGGAAAGTGGTGGAAGACGCTGTGTTCGGATACCGGGCAGCAGCCCCTGCATTATTATGCAATGACAGTTATCATCAGGATAAAGCCATGTTGTGGAATCCTGAGAAAATGGAACTGGTAAAGAGTAAATAGTAAAGTGTCTGACACATGTTAGGAACTTGTTCGAATATATGTTCGAACGTATACTTAACATGTGTCAGACACCTTAGGTGAGCTTTCCCAATTGCTGAAGAACAGCCCTGAGATCTTTGGGCACAGGTGCTTCTAGCGATACTGTATTGCCGGCCATATCTGTAAAGCGGAGTTCTCGTGCATGGAGGGCAAGTCGGTTCAGCAAAGGTTTCTCTTCCAATACATCTTTACCTAACTTATATTTCTTCTTTATCGAGGAGAGCATAACTGGTTTGCCATCACCATATAATGGGTCACATACTATTGGGTGGCCCATATGTTTCATGTGAACCCTGATTTGGTGTGTACGCCCGGTAAGAATCTTAAACTCCAGCCAACTGTATTGTGAGAAGGCATCCAGCAGACGGAAAGCCGTAATTGATGGCTTTCCTTTCCTCACAACAGTCATCAGGCCTTTCTTTGCCGGATGTTCGCCAATAGGTTCATCAATGATACCCTCTTCTTCATATACCCTGCCAAGTACAAGGCCATTATAAAATTTTTCGGTGGCTCGTGATTCAAACTGTTGTGATAAAAAACGGTGTGTTGTTTCATTCTTTGCAAACACAATCACACCGCTGGTTTCCTTATCAAGACGATGCACTGTCAGAATTGAACCGTAGCGTGCAATTAGGATATCTTTCAGGGATGGCTCTGACTGTTCGCGGTCGGGAATTGATAATAGTCCCGCTGGTTTATTGATAGCCACATAATCATCCGTTTCGGATAGTATCTCCAGTTTATGTTTCATTCGATTCCTTCCTTGAGAAGTCAATTATTTTTTCGCACTTTTGTTGAAATGCTTAAGCAGGCGTACTTCTCTTTCATTAAGGAATCGCCACTTACCGCGGGTTACGTTCTTCTTAGTAAGACCTGCATACATCACCCTGTCGAGGCCACGAACATCATATTTCATATGTTCAAAGATTCTGCGGACGATTCTGTTCCTTCCGCTGTGTATCTCAATCCCGATCACGGTTTTATCTTTTGGATCAGCATAACCCATAGCATCCGGCGTTACGAAACCATCTTCAAGAGTAATGCCATTTGCTATTGTATCAAAATCATGTTTTGTAAGCGGCCTGTCTAAGGTTACCTCATAAATCTTTTTAACCTCATGCTTTGGATGGGAGAGGGTTTGGGCAAGATCGCCATCATTGGTAAAAAGCAAAACGCCGCTGGTATTGCGGTCGAGTCGCCCAATAGGATAAACCCGCTCAGTTGTAGCAGTCTTTATGAGATCAAGTACTGTCTTACGGCCTTGAGGATCTTCAGTTGTGGTGATATAATCCTTAGGCTTGTTCAACAAGATATAAACAAGATTCTTTGAAATAGTTATTCTTTTTCCATTGAGCTTGATCTCATCTTTATCTGTCACCTTAAAACCCGGCTCGGTAACTGGTTTGCCATTTACGGTTACACCACCTTCTTTCACCAGGGCAGCAGCATCTCTGCGTGCACATATACCACAATGGGCAATATATTTATTAAGGGGCATCTGTGCGCCTGCTGATTGAAGGTTGGGATCACGATCCCGATAACTCATGTTATCAGCTGCTATATTTTTTTCAAGTGGGATGGCTGTCCTTTTTGTGGACGACCTTCCTGATGCCGGAGCAACCGGCCGCATGGGTTTATCAGAAGATGCATCATAACGGGCTGACCTTTCAGCCTGAGTAGAAGATTTTTTAAAACCTGATTTGGATGCCGGCGCAGGCGCATTTCGGGGAAAATGGCCCTTTGGGGTTTCTGCCTGATTCGAACGCTCTTTACGCTTTTCATCAAAACGCTGATCAATGGCAGATGATCGCTCGTTTTTCTCTTCCCTTCTTTCTTTGCGGTACTGTTCCTTCACGGTACCCGCTTTCTTTTTGTTCGCGAATTTCTCGAACCCTTTGGGTTGCTTCATATTTTTGTATTTACTGTTTTTCAACAGGGATGGCTGCAAAAATACAAAAGACAGCTGTTAAAGCTGCCTTTTTGTAGGTTTACGAGCGTTCGGAGTCGCCACCATTCACCTCATAAACTTCCGGTGAACCAGGCGCATAGGGTGTGTCGTAATTATTTGACTGTTTTTTTCGGACCTTTTTCTTTCCTCACCCTTTTCATTATTTCCTGCTGTTCGGGGCTAAGAATTGCTTTGATATTGCTGCGATGCTCCTCTGCCAGCGCCTTCATTTGCTTGCGTTGCTCTTCCTGTGCAAGTGTTTCATTGGCTTTTATGAGGTCGGCCCTGGATTTGAAATCCTTATTAAGTTGCTCCATTTTAGCGCTTTGATCTGCACTCAGGTTCAGCTGGGTCTTCATTTTCTCCATCCTCGCTCCTGACATTTTATGCCTTTTCATAGAGCGCTCGGCCTTTTGCTTCTCAAGTTGCTGACGCTGTTCAGGGGTCAGGATAGCCATCATTTCCGCCTTGTGCTCTTTTCGCAAAGCATCGATTTTAACTTTCTGGGCTTCCGTTAACTCAATTCCTTTCATGCGGCCACCTTCACGTTTTCCATGGTGCATGCCTTCATGACCACTGTCCTGGGCTATGGCCATCTGCATGCTCATTCCCATCACTAAAACTGTCAGTATTCTTTTCATATGCTATGCATTTGATACATAGACCCCAGGAACTGTTACAGGTTTAATGCTTTTGTTAAAAGGTAATGTTAATGCCTTCAGCCTTTATTTGCCAACTGGCCACAAGCGGCATCGATGTCTTTTCCCCGGCTCCGACGCAAACGAACATTTACCCGGTGCTTCTCGAGATACCGCATAAATTCCATGGTCTTCTCTTCATCGGGCTTTTCAAAAGATGCCAGTTCAATAGGATTGTATTCAATTATATTAATGAGATCGGCGGGTACCTGTCGGTAAAGTTTTACCAGTTCATCAGCATCCTGAATAGAGTCATTGAAATCTTTGAAAAGTATATATTCAAAGGTGATTTCATTTCCAGTTTGCTGGTAGAAATAATTTAAAGCATCAATGAGTGAACGTATATTATTTGTGTCATTGATGGGCATGATCTCATGACGCTTTGCATCATTGGCGGCATGCAGGGAGAGAGCTAGTTTGAACCTCACTTTGTCATCCCCTAATTGCCTGATCATTTTGGCAACACCGGCAGTGGAAACAGTAATGCGACGTGCACTAATGCCCAATCCTTCCGGAGAGCTGATCATCTCAATGGCTTTTAATACATTCTTGTAATTTAGTAATGGTTCGCCCATTCCCATGAAGACTATATTAGTCAGTTTCTTGCCATATACTTTTTCGCTCTGTTCATTGATAAGAACCACTTCGTCAAAGATCTCATCAAATTCAAGATTACGCTTGCGATCCATATAGCCTGTCGCACAGAATTTACAGCTGAGTGAACAGCCAATCTGGGAAGAAACACAGGCAGTTTTGCGATCATCGGTTGGAATAAGTACCCCTTCAACAAGATGGCTGTCGAAAGTGCGAAACCGGCTTTTAACTGTTCCATCACCGCTGTGCTGGGTAACATCATGGGTGAGAGCCGGTAGGCTGAAATGTTCTGCTAGCCTTGCCCTAAGCTCTTTGCTTAGGTTGGTCATGTCTTCAAAACTCCTCACATGCTTCGCCCAGAGCCATTCGTACACCTGCCTGGCCCGGAATTTTTTCTCGCCAAGCTGTTCAAAATAACTCTCAAGCTCCTCCTTCGATAATTGCCTGATATTCTTCTTCCCCATTGTTACCATGGCGCAAAGATATGTATGTTTAATTGCAGCAGCTTCATGTACAATTCATGACAGTCGGGTTTCGGGCATTGAGAAAACTTTAACACAGATTAATTATCTAGTAGGTTACACTTATCCATATTTCACTTTATGCTGCCTGAGACTGTTCATAACTTGATGGTACACCAAATGCCTTATACTATGTTTACAAGAACATCCCTTTTCACCTGCCTTTTGCTTGCCACATTGGCCGGTGGAACCTCATGCATGGTTGCCCAATCGCACCGGCTTGAGCACGATTACGACGAAGGTTCCAAAGAACGCCGGCTTATTGTTAAAGTTCCGGATGGCTATTTGTCTGAAAACCATCAAAAACAAGAGGAGGGCTACATGGTACGTACCTTCAACTATCCGGATGGTGCCTCTTTTTTTATTGCATGTAAAGAGATCTCCACTAACCCGGTGCCCACCATCGAAAAGAGTGCCGATGTAATGACCGCACTATTAGCCAGGATGGGTGGTGAAGGTGCTGGAACAAGTGCAGAAGGCACCCACTGGCGCCGAACATTAAAAGACGGATTTGTCGTGGGTTTTTCTGATGTTGATCCAAAACGGCTGGATCTTTTCAATAAATCGGTCAAAACCGTCAAATGCGGCAATTGAAGATTTCAGGAGGCCTTCCATCATTTTGGAAGGCCTTTTGTATAGTTGCATTCAATAATAAATGCCAAATCCCTAAATTGTAGAAAACACTTGTTATATGAAAATTAAATTGCTCTTATGCTTCTACTTCATTACCACCTTTTCAAATCTGATGGCTCAGCAGGACAGTACCAAAAAGCCAGTGCCAACCCATATTGATTTTATCGGTAAATACTCCTTTCCTGCAGGAAGTGTTGTTCCGCATGTAGAAGTGGTGGGAGATAGCCTTTCGGCGCTTACTATGAACTCAGAAGCCGGTTCATCCCCAATGGTTCACACAGAGGGAGATAATTTCGAAATAACGAGTTTCAGTGGTACTGCCAGCTTTAAAAGAAACGATACTACCAAGCAGGTCATAGCTATTCATATTGAAGCGATGGGTTATATTCTGGACGGTGAAAAAGATAAAAATGGTACAGGTTTTACCTGGAAAGTTCGGTTACAGCCATCTCTTCATATAGTAGCCAGCACAAATCATTCAAAAGCAAAGCTCGAAAGCGCCGACTGAGTAATTGTTTCCTGAATACTCCGGCCGAGATCCTTTACAACGCAATTCCCTTCTTCAAGCTCCTTGCTGCCAAGGATCACGATAAAGGGAATTGATTTTTTGTCTGCATACTTAAACTGTTTGTCGAATTTTGCCGACTCAGGGTAGATTTCACAGCGTATGCCCTTGTTCCGGAGCTCTTGCATGAGTGTATATGCACGGCGACTTTCCATCTCGCCGAGGTTAAAGAATAGAACTTGTGTTCCATTATGAACTCCTGCAGGAAATAAACCCAGTTCATCCATCACATCATAAATACGGTCAACACCAAAACTGATACCCACACCAGGAACATTTGGTACTCCAAATAATCCTGTCAGATCATCATATCTGCCACCTCCCCCAATACTTCCCATCTGTACTCCTTGCGCCTTGATTTCGTAAATGATACCGGTGTAATAATTAAGTCCACGTGCAAGGGTGAAATCGAGTATTATGGATGCTGATTCCCGATTTCCAGTGTCAGGTTGGTGATAACCCAGTACAAATTCCAACTCCCTGATTCCCTCTTTTGCCTCATTATACTGGCCCAGCAGTTCCTCAACCTGTTTCAGTTTTTCTTCATTGCTTCCGTTTACCGCAAGGTATTTGCTTATGCTATTGATCTGTTCCTGACTTAGGCCCCGCTCAGCAAGCTCCTGGTTCACCTTCTCAAGGCCTATCTTATCAAGTTTGTCAATGGCTGTAGTGATATCAACCATCTTATCAGAGCCTCCACAATGCTCCGCCAGTGCCGCCAGGATCTTTCTGTTATTGAGCCTGATCTCCACTTTTATTCCAAGACGTTGGAAAACGGTGGCATATATGGCAGTGAGTTCCACCTCATTCATCAGAGAATTACTACCCACCACATCAGCATCACACTGGTAAAATTCGCGATAACGACCTTTCTGGGGCCGGTCCGCCCGCCATACCGGCTGTATCTGGTACCTCTTGAAGGGAAGGGTTAGTTGCCCATAATTCATGGCCACATACCGGGCAAAAGGAATGGTAAGGTCATAACGTAGAGCCCTTTCCGTAAGGTTCTTATCGTTTTTTCCCAACATTACCTGATCGAATGCCGCCCTGGAGCGATCGGCGTTTTTGGGATCATTCAGTCCATTATTAAGGATCTTGAAAATCAGCTTATCCCCCTCCTCACCGTACTTTCCCATCAGTGTATCAAGATTTTCCATGGCAGGAGTTTCCAAGGGCTGGAAACCATATGTTTCAAAAACCTGCCTGATTGTATTGAAGATATAATTCCTTTTACGGACGGTTTCCGCGCCAAAATCGCGGGTTCCGGAAGGAAGGGAGGGCTTGGACATTAGGGATTGGGGTTTGAAATTTGTTGGTTGATAGTTTTCTTTTTCACTGCTGTTCTTATAATTTCTTCGCAGGCGCTCTCAATAAGGGCATAAACAGAATGGTATCCGGGTTCAGTGCCATACCATGGATCAGGCACATCCTTATTGCAGGATGGTTCCAGCACATTTAATAACAAGTCTGCCCTGGTAGGGTCAAATTCATGCCGGGCAATATGTTTGATTTCATCCATTACATCTGAGGCCATAGCATAAATCAAGTCATAATGATGGAAATCTGAAGGCCTGAACCTTCTGGCCTTTTGACCACTGATGTCTATCCCATTCAGCCTTGCTACTTTTTGAGACAGGAGATGAGGGGCTTCGCCAACATGATAGCCGTTGGTTCCTGCACTTTCAACAGTCCAGTTCAACCCCGCCTCACTGGCCTTTTGCTTCAATATACCCTCCGCCAGCGGGCTTCTGCAAATATTGCCCAGGCAGACCATCAGAATCTTCATGCCCGCAAAAATAAGGTAGATTGTTTTATGGATTCCATTTCAGGAGGCATCTCAGCAGTTGATTATTATTTTTCCTAACTTGCCTCTCCCGGATAAATGAACCACTTTATTATGGCCTCAGACTCACAGGATAATAGAAGAAAGCAATACAGCCTGATGCGTTCCATTCTCGATTATGGAATGGGCGGCCTGATCCTGCTCTTTGGAATTTTCTTTCTTTTTTCAGAAAAACTTGGATTTAGCTTTGATATGGAGCCGATTTTCAAGTATTTTTTCTCTTTCCTATGTATTGTTTATGGAGGTTGGCGCATCTACAGGGGATACCAAAAGAATTATTATTCCGAATAATAACAATGAAAACGTTTATGCATAGGCGTTTGCTACGAATAACGATCGCTGCCTTATCTATACTGGTGTTCAGCCATTGTAATAATGGCCGGAAAGCAGTATATCGTAATGACACTCTTACCAGTGGAACCATCCATATTAGTGTTGATGAATCTTTCAAACCCGTTATTGATTCCCAGATCAAAGTCTTCGAATCTTCATATCCGGATGCCCATATAATTGCCCATTACAAGCCTGAAGCTGAATGCCTGAAAGACCTGCTGGTTGACAGTGTGCGTATGGTGATTGTTACAAGGCAGTTGCTTCCGGTAGAAGAACAGAGGTTAAAAGATACTTTACGATTTATACCCCTGCAGGCAAAGATTGCCTATGATGCGGTTGCATTGGTTGTAAATAAACAATCGAAGGATTCTATATTTGACATGACTGATGTAAAATCATTGTTAAAAGGAACCAGTGGATTTAAACTGAGACCTGTGATGGATGGTCTCACGGCCACCAGTACTGTACGATACGCGCTCGACTCATTGTTAGCAGGCCAGGCGCTTGGCAAAGAGGTGACCGCGGCAACCTCCAGTCAGGGTGTTATTGATTATGTTTCACAGCATAAAGATGCTGTTGGATTTGTTGGTGTTAACTGGATTGGAAACCCTGAAGATGCCACACAGCTTAGCTTTCAGGATAAAGTTACCATTGCGTCACTACGCTGTTTGGTTTGTCCGGAAGAGACATATGTAAAGCCTTATCAGGCAAATATTGCAACGCTTCGCTATCCTTTGGTACGGGGATTGCATTATATTTTAAAGGAAAATTATGAAGGATTAGGAAGCGGATTCGCTAATTTCCTCATCTATGAAAGAGGCCAGTTGATTTTCAGAAGAGCTTATCTCTGGCCGGCAAGAATGCAATTCGAATTAAGAAATGCAGGGATCGATGAATAACTAAGTGGACAAAATATTTAACAACTCGACTAAAAAACAGCAAACGAAAATGAAGAAATCCTTTTACAGCCTGGTAATAGCCGCAGTAATGTGTGGAAGTTCCCTGTTCGCGCAGAGTGTTGACCAGGGAAAGAAATTCTTTTATTACGAGCGGTACAAGAGCGCAAAAGATAATTTTGAGAAAGTTCTGGCCGCTAATCCAAATGACATTTCTGCCACCTACTGGCTTGGGCAAACTCTTATAGAAATGAAGGATGTTGCCGGGGCAAGGGCAGTTTATCTGAAGGCATTGGAAACCAACGGTAACGCACCTCTCTTACTTGTTGGGATGGGGCATGTTGAGTTGTTGGAAGGTAAAAAAGATGAAGCACGCCAGCGTTTTGAAACCGCTATTTCCCTCACCAAAGGAAAGGATGGAGCAGTTCTTAATGCAATAGGAAATGCTAACGTAGATTCAAAAGATGGCGATGCCAATTATGTAATTACCAAGCTTACACCCTACACACAGGACAAGAAATTTAAGGATGCGGAAACCTGGCTACAGATTGGTGACGCATACCGTGTACTTGTAGATGGAGGCAACGCTGTAACAGCTTACCAGAAGGCGCTGGCTATTGACCCAACGTTGGCGGCTGCTAAACATCGTATTGCCAGGATCTACCTGACCCAAAAAAATCCGGAATCTTTTCTTCCGGCTTATGAAGAGGCTATTGCCCTTGATCCCAATTACGCTCCATCAGTATATGACCTTTATGTTTACTGGTATGATCGTGATATCAATAAAGCTAAAACCTACTATGATAAGTATTTAACCATTTCTGATCCGGATCCGAAGAATGATTATGATAAAGCATCCATTCTTTATGCATCGAGAGATTTCATGGGAGCCATTAATGCATCGAAAGGTTTCATCAGTCAGTTGGGTGATAAAGCTGATCCACGCTACTACAAACTTGCAGCATACTCTTATGATGAACTGAAAGATTCAGTTAATGCAAAGGATTATCTCGAGCAATATTTTGCTAAGCAAAAAGCAGAAGATTTCGTTCCTAAAGACTATGAGTTCCGGGCAAAGATGCTGAGTAAATTTCCTGGTAACGAAACAGAAGCTTTTGCCAGTTATGAAAAGGCAATCGCAATGGATACTGCTTATGAAAGTAAGCTTGAATTACTGGAGAACGCAGCTGCATTTGCAAAGTCAAATGGTAATAGGGCTGCAGAAGCGAATTTCCTGGGTCAGTTATACCAAACAAAAAAGACCCCTAATAATGTAGATCTTTATAACTGGGGTTTTGCCAATTACCAGGCAGGTAATTATAAATCTGCAGATTCACTATTTGCTCAATACACGGAGAAATATCCAAATGAGATATTCGGTTACCTCTGGCGTGCACGTAGTAACCAGGCAATGGATACAACAATGGCACAGGGATTAGCAGTTCCTCACTATGAGAAACTCGCTGAAATGGCCCGTAGTCTCGATTCCGTAAAGTATAAAGGACAGGCAGTTTCCTCTTATTTCTACCTTGTTCAATACCATAATGATATTAAGAAAGATAAAGCAGCAGCACTCCGCTATGTAGATAAGGTTCTTGAAGTTGACCCGGGTAATGCCGATGCCATCAGGATCCGTGATATTCTGAATAAATCGCCGCAAAAGAAAACGGCTGCTAAATAGCGAATAATTTTAATACAATATGTTTAACGATCCCCGCCACTGGCGGGGATTTCTTTTACATCATCAACTTGCCTGTGAACAGCCTTAACTTATTTTCAGTGTTGCACTTTTATTCGGGTGGCTAACGTATTTTTGCGGCTACAACAATACAAAGGCATGAATCTTTTCTTTTTACAGAATGCGGTTTCAGCCAGTTCCGCAGTTAATTACCTTCCCATTGCTCTACAAGTACTTTGCGCTGCTGGTTTTGTTGCCCTTACACTCGGAATATCACCTTTCCTGGGCCCCAACCGTAAAACGGCAGAGAAACTTGAGACTTATGAAAGTGGTATTCACTCTGTGGGAAATGCCCGACAGCCAGTTGCCATCAAATATTTCCTTGTCGCGATCCTTTTTGTTCTGTTTGATGTTGAAGTAATATTCTTCTATCCCTATGCTGTTAATTTTCGCGAACTGGGTTGGAATGGTTTTTTGGCAGTGCTTATGTTTGTTGGATTTTTCGTTTGCGGCTTTTATTATATAATTAAAAAAGGCGCACTGCAGTGGGAGGATTAATATAAAAGTAATTTATTATGGCACGTCCTGTTCAATATAATGTAAAGAATGAAGGTGGTAAAATACTTATCACTGACGAAATGCCTTCGGGCCTCGAAGGCGAAGGTTTTTTTGCTACTAAACTCAGCGAAGTAGTGGGCTGGGGAAGGAAGAATTCACTCTGGCCAATGCCATTTGCAACTTCCTGCTGCGGCATCGAGTTCATGGCAACCAGTGCATCCCATTATGATATTGGGCGTTTTGGTTCAGAAAGAATGGCGCATACTCCCCGCCAGTGCGACTTGCTGATGGTAATGGGTACTATCGCCAAAAAAATGGGACCAATTGTAAAACAGGTTTACCTGCAGATGTCGGAACCGCGATGGGTGATTGCTGTAGGTGCATGTGCATCGTCGGGTGGAATATTCGATACCTATAGTGTGTTGCAGGGTATCGATCAGATAATACCCGTAGATGTATACGTACCCGGTTGTCCACCCCGGCCTGAAGCTATTATTGATGGACTGATGAAATGCCAGGACCTTGTAGGTCAGGAAAGCCTTCGCAGAAGAAATAGTGACAGGTATAAGGCACTTTTGAATAGTTATGGAATCGAATAACACGTAAGGGGTAAGAGGTAAGAAGTAAGAAGTAAGAGGTATTTTAATCTTAAAAGTTATACATGTCGACGGTTTTGACTAATGAGATCATCCAAAAACGCCTTGTTGAAAAATTCGGCGATGCGATTACCAATATGGAAGAACCCTATGGAATGTTCAGTTTTGAAGTTCCAAAGGATCTTAACCTGAAGGTTATGCAGTTCCTTTATGATGAACCGGATCTGAACTTTCGTTTTCTGACCGATGTTTGCGCCGTTCATTATCCTGATCAGAAAGGTCGGGAATTGGCAGTGGTTTACCATCTTCATAATATGGTGGATAATATTCGCATAAGGATGAAGATATTTACTGATATAAATGAACCGGATGTTTTTACAGCAACCAGTCTTTATCAATCAGCAAATTGGCAGGAGCGTGAAACATATGATTTTTATGGCGTTAACTTCCTGGGTCACCCCAATCTTAAAAGGATCCTTAATGTAGATGAGATGGACTATTTCCCGATGCGAAAGGAATACCCACTGGAAGACAGGGCCCGCCTTGATAAAGATGATGAGATGTTCGGCAGGGGAGGATCAGTAGTATAAAAATCAGCAACAACAAACCTTAAACAAATAGGCAGTAATGTCTGAACTCATACAACAAGAACAACACGTTAAGCTTCCGGAAGGATCCATCGGGAAACAGACTACCACGCTGAACCTGGGACCAACACACCCCGCAACCCATGGCGTTTTTCAGAATATCCTGGAAGTGGATGGTGAAAGGATCGTTTCAGCAGAGCAAACTGTTGGCTATATCCACCGCGCTTTTGAAAAGATAGCCGAGCGTCGCCCTCTCTACCAGATCACCCCTCTCACCGACCGGTTGAATTATTGTTCTTCTCCCATTAATAATATGGGATGGCATCTCACCTGTGAAAAATTGCTTGGCGTAACTACTCCTAAACGGGTTGATTACCTAAGGGTGATAATCATGGAGCTATCGCGCATTGCCGACCACCTTATCTGTAACTCAATAGTTGGTGTTGATAGTGGCGCCTTCAGTGGATTCCTTTATGTGATGCAGTATCGCGAACTTATCTATGAAATTTTTGAAGAGGTCTGTGGAAGCAGGCTTACCACAAATATTGGCCGCATCGGAGGATTTGAAAGGAATTTCACTCCGGCTGCATTTGAAAAACTCGAAAGATTTTTAAAGGAATACCCTGTTACATTGAAAGAATTCGAAAATCTTTTCAACCGCAACCGAATCTTCATGGAACGCACCATGGGTACAGGTGGCATTTCTGCTGAGCGGGCGCTTAATTATGGTTTCACCGGTCCCAACCTCCGCGCTACCGGCGTTGACTATGATGTTCGTGTTGCTACACCATATAGCTCATACGAAGATTTCGAATTTGATATTCCTGTTGGAACAACTGGCGACAACTATGATCGATTTATGGTTCGTAACCAGGAAATGTGGCAGAGTATCCGGATCATAGAACAGGCCTACCGCAAAGTGCAGGAGTTCAAAGGTGCGGATGCAGAAGTATTCCATGCAGACGTTCCGGAATATTACCTTCCCGAGAAAGAGGATGTATATACGAAGATGGAAGCACTGATCTGGCATTTTAAAATCATTATGGGTGAAATTGATATGCCGGCAGGTGAAGTTTACCAGGCAGTGGAAGGAGGAAACGGTGAACTTGGCTTCTACCTTATCAGTGATGGAGGTCGAGCGCCATTCAGGCTGCATTTCAGAAGGCCTTGTTTTATTTATTACCAGGCATATTCTGAACTCACTAAGGGGGCATTGCTGTCCGATGCGGTAATCACGATGAGTAGCCTGAACCTTATTGCCGGAGAAATGGATGCTTAGTATTTATCCAACTTGTATTGAAATAGTTATGATAAAGTTTTCAGAAGAGAAATTGACCAAAGTGCAGGAGATCATTGCCCGCTATCCCCAGGGAAAGCAGAAGAGCGCATTGATTCCCGTTCTGCACCTGGCGCAGGAAGAATATGGATGGCTTAGTGCCGAAACAATGGACTATGTGGCTTCACTACTTCAACTGGAACCCATTGAAGTTTATGAAGTTGCCACCTTCTATTCTATGTATAACCTGAAACCAGTTGGTAAATTCCTTTTTGAAGTTTGCCAAACCGGTCCCTGCATGATCAATGGCAGCGATGATATTGTTGAGCATATCAAACAGCGACTAGGCATCAGTGTTGGTGAAACAACAGCCGACGGATTATTCACCCTTAAAACTGTTGAATGCCTTGGAGCATGTGGTTATGCGCCGATGATGCAACTTGGTAAACATTACCGTGAACACCTCACAAAAGAGAAAGTTGACCAGATCATAGAAGAATGCCGCAAAAACGCCGGCCAGCTTAATTGATTTAACAGAGCACTGTTCAACAAAATAATTGTATGGGTATAAAGTTACTTTTAGAAAAGGCCGATGTTGAAGGCATACGCAGTTACGATGTATACCGTCGTGAAGGCGGCTATCGCAGTGTGGAAAAGGCTTTTAGAACAATGAGTCCTGATGCTGTTACTGAGGAAGTGAAGAAAAGCGGACTGCGCGGAAGAGGTGGAGCCGGTTTCCCTGCCGGTATGAAATGGAGTTTCCTGGCAAAGCCGGAAGGCATACCCCGTCACCTTGTATGCAATGCAGATGAATCTGAACCCGGAACTTTTAAGGATCGCTACCTGATGGAATTCATCCCCCATCTTCTTATCGAAGGCCTTATAGTATCCTCCTTTGCGCTGGGCTCCAATGCTACCTATATATATATACGTGGAGAGTATGCATGGATCGTTGATATATTAGAGCAGGCCATAGGCGAAGCAAAAGCCAATGGATGGCTTGGGAAGAATATACTGGGTACCGGTTTCGATTGCGAGATCTATGTACAGCGAGGAGCCGGCGCCTATATATGCGGCGAAGAAACAGCATTGATTGAATCGCTGGAAGGCAAAAGAGGAAACCCACGCATCAAACCACCGTTCCCGGCCGTTAAAGGAGTGTGGGACCGTCCAACCGTAGTGAATAATGTAGAAACCCTCGCTGCAGTAGTTCCCATCATTAATATGGGAGGAGAGGAGTATGCGAAAATCGGGGTAGGTAAATCCACCGGTACTAAACTTATCTCAGCCTGTGGCAATATCAATAAGCCTGGGGTATATGAAATAGACATGACCATTTCTGTTGAAGAATTTATTTACAGTGATGAATATTGCGGCGGCATACCTAAAGGTAAAAGGCTTAAAGCCTGCATTCCCGGTGGATCTTCCGTTCCTATTCTGCCTGCTAACCTTTTATTGAAAACAGCAAAAGGTGAAACAAGGTATATGAATTACGAAAGCCTCAGTGATGGTGGTTTTGCCACAGGATCAATGATGGGCTCGGGCGGTTTTATAGTGCTGGATGAAGACCAGTGCGTGGTAAAAAATACTTACACACTCGCAAGATTCTATCGCCATGAAAGTTGTGGTCAGTGTTCTCCCTGCAGGGAAGGCACCGGCTGGATGGAAAAAATATTGAAGAGTATTGAAATGGGTAAAGGAAAGATGAGTGATATCGATCTGCTCTGGGATATCCAGCGCAAAATTGAAGGAAATACCATCTGCCCGCTGGGTGATGCAGCCGCATGGCCGGTTGCAGCAGCCATAAGGCATTTCAGAGATGAATTTGAATGGCATGTGAATAATCCTCAGGAATGCCTGACACGTAATTATGGACTGGCCCATTATGCCGATCCTATTCATGTGCCAGTCTCCTGATTTATATTGCCTATTGACTTTTGCCTATTGCCTTTTAAAGATTTGAGCACCAACATATGTCTGAAGAGAAAAAATTATTCAAGGTAACGATCGACAACATCACCATTGATGTTGAACCCGGCACATCCATTCTGAATGCTGCCCGAATGATCGGTGGTGATGTTACTCCGCCAGCAATGTGCTACTACAGCAAGCTGAAAAACAGCGGTGGTAAATGCCGCACCTGCCTGGTTGAAGTTGCCGCCGGTTCCACCGCAGATCCACGCCCCATGCCTAAATTGGTGGCAAGTTGTCGCACCAATGTAATGGATGGAATGATTGTAAAAAATATTACCAGCGACCGCGTACTGGATGCTCGTGCTGGCGTTACTGAATTCCTGCTGCTTAATCATCCGCTTGATTGTCCCATCTGCGACCAGGCCGGCGAATGCCACCTCCAGGATCTTAGCTATGAGCATGGAAAAGAAGGAACCCGTTTCGAATACCAGAAGCGGACATTCAAAAAACACGACCTTGGTGAATATATCCAGTTGCACATGACCCGCTGCATACTTTGTTATCGCTGCGTTTATGTTGCCGACCAGCTCACTGAAAAACGTGTTCATGGTGTACTGGACAGGGGTGATCATTCTGAAATTGCTACCTATATAGAGAAGGCACTTCATAATGATTTTATAGGTAATGTGATCGATGTTTGTCCGGTAGGTGCTCTCACCGACAGAACCTTCCGATTCAAGAACAGGGTTTGGTTCACCAAGCCCGTAGATGCTCATCGTAATTGTCCCAAATGCTCAGGAGAAGCGCAACTATGGATGAGAGGAGATGAAGTATTCAGGGTTACAGCGCGTAAGGATGAATGGGGTGAAGTGAAAGATGCTAGTGATGGAAGACCGGGGTGGATCTGCAATGATTGCCGCTTTGAGAAGAAAGATATAAAAGACTGGATCATCGAGGGACCAACAAAAGTAAACCGGCACTCCGTGATTTCACAGGGCCATTATGTTGGTGTGAAACCACAAAAAGACCTGTTGCCCGAAGTAATGGGAGGACGTGGACCAAAATTATTACTCGATATCCATAAGGTTAGTGAGGTTAACCGTCCCGAAATAGAATTGTCAAAGATAGATGGACCCGCACATAGCGATGATTTCAAGAATCTGAATAAATAAATTATGGTTACACTGGCAATTGACCTGGCCTTTATACTGGAGAAATTTGTTCTCATAGCAGTGATCATCGTTATTTCACTGCTGGTAGCCTTGTACACAACTTTCGGAGAGCGTAAGGTGGCAGGGTATATTCAGGATCGTTATGGTCCTAACCGCGCGGGTCCCGGCGGTATCTTCCAGCCCTTCGCCGATGGTATCAAGCTGTTCATGAAGGAAGATGTGATACCAAATTCTTCCAACAAGTTTCTCTTTGTTCTTGGTCCCGCTGTAGCCATGACAATGGCCATGCTTACAAGCGCTGTTATACCATGGGGCAGGGAGATCGAACTATTTGGACGTACCATCCCCCTGCAGATCGCGGATATCAATATTGGCATCCTCTATGTGTTTGGCGTGGTGAGCATGGGTGTTTATGGTATCATGATAGGAGGTTGGGCTTCCAATAATAAATTCTCGCTGCTGGCTGCATTACGCGGTGCATCACAGATGATCTCTTATGAACTTGCAATGGGCCTGGCAATTATTGCCCTTCTCATGCTAACAGGATCATTAAGTCTTAAGACCATCGTTGAACAGCAATCGACCGGATGGTGGAATATTTTTTACCAGCCCCTCGGTTTCCTGATTTTCCTGGTTTGTGCATTTGCAGAATGCAACCGTACACCCTTCGACCTACCGGAAGCGGAGAGTGAACTGAACCAGGGATATCACCAGGAGTACTCCTCCATGAAACTCGGTTTTTATTTGTTCGCCGAATATGTGAATATGTTCATCAGCAGTGCGCTTATGGCAACGCTTTATTTTGGTGGTTATGATATTCCTTTTGTAAATGACGCGGCTTTAACTGAAAGCATCGGTACCAACCTGATGGCCCTGCTGCAAACAATTTCACTTTTCGCAAAAGTTGGTTTCTTCCTGTTCTTTTTCATGTGGGTTCGTTGGACCATTCCAAGGTTCCGCTACGACCAGTTGATGAAGCTGGGCTGGAAATCATTGATACCTCTGGCCTTATTCAACATGGTGATAACAGGATTGATCGTATTGATAAAAGAAAACGGATGGCCTTTCTAAGTTTGTTTTACTTGGAGAGAAAACCGGATTGAAATATTTTTGCTAATGCCCACACTAACAAATAGAGCTAAGCCCGTTGATCGTCGTCCAATGACGATGATGGAGAAGATGTACCTGCCCGCCATTGCCAAGGGTATGGGTATTACCCTGAAACACTTTTTCTCTAAGAAAGTGACGGTACAATACCCTGAAGAAAAACGACCCTTCAGTCCGGTTTTCAGGGGATTGCATATTCTTAACCGGGATGAGGAAGGCCGTGAGAATTGTACTGCCTGCGGACTTTGTGCTGTTGCCTGTCCCGCTGAAGCCATCACTATGGAAGCAGCGGAAAGAAAGGAGGGAGAAGAACATCTCTACCGTGAAGAAAAATATGCAGCTAAGTATGAGATCAATATGCTACGCTGCATCTTCTGCGGACTATGCGAAGAAGCCTGTCCAAAAGATGCGATCTATCTCAGTGAAACCTTTGCCCCTTCCAACTATAAACGCGAAACATTCATTTATGGAAAGAATGATTTGCTGATTCCTGATCCAAAAAAAGAGCCTGAATTATATCAACAGGCACTTGGATCGAGGGCTAAACGGGAAGGAAAGAAAGGATAAAAAGTAACTGCTAATAAAGAACATGAATATCACACAAATACTTTTCTGGTTTCTGACAGTACTTGCCATCGGCAGTTCGCTGATGGTTATTACAAGTAGGAATCCGGTTTACAGCGTATTGTCACTTATCGTAACATTCTTTGCATTATCGGGTCATTACATTTTATTGAATGCGCAGTTCCTTGCCATCGTTAACCTGATAGTATATGCAGGTGCTATCATGGTCCTTTTTCTCTTTGTGATCATGTTGATGAACCTGAATGCTGAAACAGAACCACAGAAGAACAAGTGGCTGCGCTTTGCAGGGATTATCGCAGGAGGATGTTTCCTGCTTGTAATGGTGGCTGCTCTCCGGGATGCAGATAGCAGGGCCGCTACTGCCATGACAACTTATGGCGAAACCGGATTGATCCAACACTTGGGTAAAGTTTTATTCAATGAATATGTCGTTCCTTTTGAGATCAGCAGTGTGCTGTTCCTTAGTGCCATGGTTGGTGCCGTGGTGTTGGGGAAGAAGGAATGATAGGGGAGAGATGGAGGGGTGGAGAGATGGAAGGAACCATTAACACATCCATTACTCCATCACTCCAGCCCTCTAAATAAAACGGTGTCCAACTTAAAAAACATCCCTCAACATGCCCATCAACTTATACATCTTCGTAGCACTGGCCCTCTTCTGCATAGGAGTGATAGGAGTGCTTACGCGCAGGAATGCCATCATCATCTTCATGTGTATTGAACTCATGTTAAATGCGGTGAACCTCCTGCTTGTTGCTTTCTCTAAAATGCACCTCGCCGAAATGGGGAATGCGGCACCGGCTCTTGCCAACAATGGAACCGATGCGCAACTATTTGTTTTCTTTATCATGGTGGTGGCTGCTGCCGAAGTAACAGTTGGGCTTGCCATTATCGTTATGATGTACCGCAATACACATTCGGTTGATGTGAATTTCCTGAACAGATTGAAAAACTAATATGAAGAATATCATTGAATATGTTTGGCTGGTTCCCCTGTTTCCCCTGGTGGGATTTCTCCTCAACGGCTTATTGCGGAACAGCTTGTCAAAATCCCTTACCGGCATCATAGGTTCAGGATCAATACTGGCATCATTTATCGTCAGCGTCCTGATCTTTCTGGATGTTAAGGCTGGAATTGATGGTCCCGTTATAGTAACCCTATTCGATTTTATTTCTTTTGAAGATGTAAGTATCCCTTTCGCTTTCCAGGTCGACCAGCTTAGCAGTCTCTTCCTGCTCATCATTACCGGTATTGGATTCCTGATTCATGTCTACTCTGTTGCTTACATGCATGAGGAGAACAGCAGTCATTTCGCGAGGTATTTCGCTTATCTCAACCTCTTCGTTTTTTCGATGCTGCTTCTCGTTCTGGGATCAAATTACGTGATCATGTTCATTGGATGGGAAGGTGTGGGCCTCTGTTCTTATCTCCTGATCGGATACTGGTTTAAAAACATCGAATATTCCAATGCAGCCCGCAAAGCCTTTGTCATGAACAGGATCGGCGATCTTGGATTTCTGCTTGCTGTATTCTGGTTAATTGGTCGCATTGGCACCGTTAATTTCGGCGAGGTATTCAGTAAAGTTGATTCACTTAGCTCCCTGGATCTTACTGCCATCACCATGCTGCTTTTTATAGGTGCTACAGGAAAGAGTGCACAGATCCCTTTATATACATGGTTGCCTGATGCCATGGCCGGACCAACCCCGGTTTCTGCATTGATCCATGCCGCTACAATGGTAACCGCCGGTATATATATGATTGCGCGGAGCAATATTCTTTACACCATGGCACCAACAACCCAAACGGTCGTTATGGTTGTTGGGTTGGCCACTGCTTTGCTCGCTGCAACCATCGCACTCAAACAAAATGATATAAAGAAAGTGCTTGCATACTCCACCGTTAGCCAGTTGGGTTATATGTTCATCGCACTAGGCGTTGGTGCCTATACAGGCGCTGTTTTCCATGTGATGACACACGCATTTTTCAAAGCACTTTTATTCCTCGGAGCAGGTTCGGTTATACATGCCATGCACCATGAGCAGGATATCCGCAATATGGGGGGACTATCTAAAAAACTGAAGACAACTCACCTTACATTCCTTGTAGGATGCCTGGCCATCGCCGGTATCATCCCTTTCTCGGGCTTCTTTTCAAAAGATGAGATCCTGGCAGCCGCTTTCATGAAGAACCCCATTGTTTGGGCCCTCGCTGCTATCGGCGCACTTATGACGGCATTCTATATGTTCAGACTATATGCAATGACATTCCTCGGCAAATTCAGGGGAACAAGCGAACAGGAGCATCATCTGCATGAGTCACCGCCTGCAATGACAATACCATTGGTGATATTGGCAGTTCTCAGTTTTGCAGGTGGACTTGTTGGGATTCCTGAAGTACTGATGCATGATTCACACTCACTTGCCAAATTCCTTGAACCCGTTTTCGCCGAATCGAATAGAATTTCTGTACCCCACCACCCTGACCATACAACAGAACTCTTATTGATGTTTGGATTGATGGCTGTTATTGCAGTGGTTATTTTCTGGGCTATAGGTAAGTATAAGAAATACGAGAAAACACCAGAAGAGAATACCGGATTTGCAAGGATACTGGAGAATAAATGGTATGTTGATGAGATCTATGAAGCTCTCATTATTCGTCCCGTGAATGCTTTCGGAAAAATGCTGGGTAAGTTTGACAATTTCGGAATCGACTGGGTTGTAAATGGCGTGGGAAGAAGCGTACAGTATGCAAGCCGGCAGATCAGATTATTGCAAAGTGGGCAGGTCGGAAGTTATGTATTGTTGATGGTGATCGGTATGATCGTCCTCTTTGCATTACAGGTTTTCCTGAAAAAATAATTCATCCAAAGAAAGAAACCAGATTCATATAATGGTACCAGTTCTACTGATTTTGATCCCCCTGATTACCGGAGCAGCATTGTTTGCGGTAAAGCAGGAAGCAACGGCCAAGTCCATAGCGCTATTAGCGACACTTCTCTCACTGGCACTGATGCTGGCAGGGATGAGTGGCTATATTGATGCGGCTCAAATGACTTTTAACCAACCCTGGCTGGGCGGTATTAACAGCCGTTTTCATTTTGCTCTCGATGGAATGAGCCAACTATTATGCCTCCTTACTACACTTAGCTTTCCCATTATTATTTATTCAACATGGAACAACCAGTATGATGATAGTAACCGATTCTATGGATTGGTGTTGCTTTCACAGGCCGGCCTGCTGGGCGTATTCATGGCATTAGATGCATTGCTGTTTTATTTTTTCTGGGAACTGGCTCTTATACCACTGTACTTTCTCTGCTCTCGCTGGGGTGGCGAAAGACGTATCCAGGTTACCATTAAATTTTTCATCTATACATTCATTGGCTCTCTCTTCATGCTTATCGGGCTCATAATGCTTTATTTTAAAGCCGGCGGTTCTTTTGCATGGAGTGATTTCCTGAATCTTAAAATGACTTCGGGACAGGAACTGGGAATATTCCTGATGCTTGCCATAGCCTTTGCTATCAAGATGCCATTATTCCCATTCCATACATGGCAGCCCGATACCTACGAGCAATCACCCACCGCCGTCACCATGATCCTCAGCGCTATCATGGCCAAAATGGGGGTATTCGGATTGCTGCGCTGGCTGGCACCAATTGTTCCTTCTGCCACTTTTCTCTGGGGTGATAACTTTGCCACACTAGCCGTTATCGGAATGCTCTACGCCTCCTTTATCGCCATGCGGCAGGACGACCTGAAAAGGTTGGTAGCTTATTCTTCCATTGCGCATATCGGGCTCATGATCCTTGCCATTTTTGCACCAAGCTATAGCGGTATACAGGGTGCAATGATCCAGATGTTCAACCATGGTATCAATATCCTCGGAATGTGGATCGTGGTAAATGTGATCGAGCAAAAATTCGGAACGCGAAAGATCAGCGAACTCGGCGGACTGGCACAAAAAGCTCCTGTCCTCACCATCCTGCTGGTGATAGTTGCACTTGCCAATATTGCCATGCCCCTCACCAATGCCTTCATAGGTGAATTCATGATGTTTAACGGCGTGCTGGGTTCAACCGCCACTAAGTTCGGACTGGCTTATACCATTGCCGCATTGATAACGATAATTCTTAGTGCCGTTTACACATTACGTATGATACAGCGGGTTTTCTACGGTGAAACAAATGAACTTACATCAAAAGCCACCGATATTTCATTCAATGTAAAATTGAGCCTTGCAATAATTGTAGTGGGAATCATCCTGATTGGCGTGTTCCCCAAACCATTATTATCTCTTACCAGTGAAGTATCGGCAGATATCCTAGGAAGGATGAATTTAAAATAACCAGAGAACGACCAGAATAGTATGAATGCAATAATTCTTTCCGCAATACTTGGAGTGATACTGATGTTCAGTGGCATCTTCCTGACCAGCAAAACCGCCATTCGTAATATAGCAACTGCCGGCATGGCTTTGCTGCTGCTTGCAAATATTGCCGAACAGGGAGGATTCTTGCTCTTTGATGTGAATACACATAACATGCTTGTATTCTCTAAATTCGGCCTTCTTTTTAATTCTATTGCTTTCTCTGCAACACTGCTTTTTTTCCTCGTATCAGCAAAAGATATTACCAATGTTGGCATTAATGCAGCTGAATATTTTGCGCTTATATTCTTTATATCCTGTGGTATCGCAATAGTATCTTCTTTCAATTCACTCCTCTTGCTTTTCCTGGGTATTGAGATAATTTCCATCCCGCTTTACATTCTAACAGGAAGCGATAAGCGCAATCTTAAAAGTAATGAAGCCTCGCTGAAATATTTCCTGATGGGATCTTTTTCAACGGGCATAATGTTACTTGGTATTGCCCTTGTTTACGGTGCAAAGGCAAGCTTCAGCATGGAACAAATGCATTCAAGCATAAATGCAGGCAGGAATGCATGGTTTTATTCAGGATTGCTGCTTGTTCTTATCAGCATGCTATTCAAAGTATCTGCTGCACCCTTCCATTTTTGGACTCCCGACGTATATGATGGAGCCCCAACGGTGTTCACATCTTTTATGGCAACCATTGTGAAGGCAGGTGTTTTTATTGCGTTGGTTAGATTGTTTGATATGTCATTCGTTGGTTCCGGATATGATTGGCAACTCATCATTGCCATCGTTACAGCAGCAACACTTTTTATCGGAAATATTACCGCCATTTTCCAGCAAAGCGTCAAAAGAATGCTTGCCTATTCTTCAATAGCACAAGCCGGCTTCATGCTTTTTGGCGTGTTTAGTCAGAACGATTTTTCAAGGGAAGGTATCATCCTCTATACCCTCGGTTATAGCCTTGCTACCATTGGTATTTTTGCTGTTCTTATCAAGATGAAGGATTATACCTTTGAAGGCTTTAATGGACTTGCAAGAACAGAGCCGGTACTGGCAGCAACAACTACCATCTTCCTTCTATCCCTGGCAGGGATTCCACTGACCATCGGTTTTTTCGCCAAATATTTCATGCTGGCTTCCGCGGTTAAGAGTGGCTCACACCTTTGGCTGGTCATCTTTGCAATACTCTGTGCCGCCATCAGTGTGTATTATTATTTCAGGGTTATTCAGTCGATGTATTTCAAAACCGGACAGGCCGAAACTGAACCAGTAACGCCTGTTTTCCGCTGGCTGCTCGCCGGCATGGCAGCTGCTGTTATTATACTTGGAATCTTCCCCAATCTTGTGCTCCAATATCTGTATTTTTAGATCTTAAATCTTAAATCTTACCTCTTACCTGAATGAATTTTCTTGACACCTTATCCCTCGCTTACCGAACCATCCGCGGCAATGCTCTTCGCACCAGCATCACTGTTGCGATCATCGCACTTGGTATAGCAGCACTGATAGGTATCAACACCGCCATCCAGGCCATCTCGCAGAAATTCATGGAAAGTTTTTCCAGCATGGGCGCCAGTGGCTTTTCCATCCGCTACAGGGCCATGTTCCGGTTCGACAGGGGGGAGCTGAAGAAAGAAGAGAAGAATGGTCGGAAACTTAAAAAATCAAATACTAACCAACCCATTACAAGAGAGCAGGCAGAACTCTTTAAAGAAAGATATGATTACCCCGCCAAAGTAGGTATCTCGCTGGGGGCAGGAAATAGTTTTACCGCTTCCTATGGAGGGAAAAAAACTAACCCTACTGTAAGGGTTGCTGGCGGGGATGAGAACTATGTTGAACTGAACGGATATGATATTGAAGGTGGCAGGAACATGAGTGAGATCGATATTAGTTCGGGTCGAAATGTCTGCATCATCGGAAAAGATATCTATGACAAAATTTTCGGTAGCGGTGACCCTGAACGACCGGTTGATAAGATCCTTCGTGTAAATAATATTCCCTTCAGGGTTGTGGGAACCTTGAAATCAAGAGGTTCTACATTTGGAATGAGTCGCGACAATATCATCATCATACCTTATATGAGTGTTGTTAGGTTTTTTGCCGGCTCGGCCTCTAATACTTTTAATATAGGGGTTAAAGCGCAGGAGATAGCCAACATCGAAACCGCCATCGGTGAGGCTGAAGGTATATTTCGCGTGATCCGCAAAAATGGCATCAAAGAGGAAAGTAATTTCCTGATCGATAAGAGCGATGCATTCGTGGAAATGGCACTGAAACAAATCGGATGGCTCACAGCTTCGGCGGTTGTCATTGGGTTCATTACGCTCATGGGTGCAGCTATCGGCCTCATGAATATCATGCTGGTGGCAGTTACAGAAAGAACCAAGGAAGTGGGGCTCATTAAAGCAATCGGTGGACGACAGAGCAATGTGAGATGGCAGTTCCTTCTGGAGGCAATACTGATAAGCCTGCTTGGCGCTTTCTTCGGAATCGTGCTGGGAGTGCTGCTGGGTAATATTGTCAGTATGTTGATGGATACAGGATTCGTGGTGCCATGGCTCTGGGTTTTCATGGGCGTACTAATATGTACAATTGTTGGACTTGCCGCGGGATCTTATCCAGCCTATAAGGCCAGCAGGCTGAATCCTATTGAGGCGTTGAGGTATGAGTGAGGTGGAGAGATGGAGGGGTGGAGGGATGGAAGGCAATAGGCAATAGATAGTAGAAAGAGAAGAGATAATATTTGGGGTGGATAATAAATGAAAAGGGGAAACATTATAGTTTCCCCTTTTTTATTTCAGGCAGATATGAATCTATTTAACTGTTAATGCATCAGTGATGCGATCATTCAGGTCCTGCAAGTGATACTTGCTTGCGAGATCCTGATAGGCCGGCGTGGCAGTGCGGATATCAGTTTGAAGGGTACGCAGTGTACCTCTTACAAAGGAGATGACATCACTGTTCTTGTTCACTGCAGGTGCAAAGTTGAGCGCTACCCCACCAACTGAAATAGCCGGTACCGTAGATGGCTTGATCAGGGTCAGCATCCGCTCCACCAGGTTCTTCTGGAGATTGCGGCGATACATATCAATAGGCTTTCTTGCACTAAGCTCACTGAACACATTCCGGCGCAGGTCGCCCAGCAGATCCTGAAGTGTATAGGTTTTAGCGCCCATTACAACCTCAGCATTGAGCAGTTTGTTCAGGGTTGATGCACTGAGTACCCTGCCAAGTGCAGCGTCCTGGAGGCGGCTTACAACGCTTGTAGGAGTATTGCCGGTTTTGGCAAAAACCTGCTGGTCCAGTAACCAGGTTGGTGTTGTGAATACCTGCCTGTTGAGGAAATCCATGGCTTCCTTCTGTGTTTCACGGCTTACAAATTCATATACCGCACCAGGCTGTTCTACTGTTTTTGGCGTTTCTGTTACTCCGCCAATATTCTTACTCACATGACCTACATAGCGCCCATACTGGGTCACTACCTCATTATAAAGTTTATTGAGGGATGCATAATTTTCGTTGGGTTCTTTTGCCCACTCTGAAATATTGGGAATGATACGCTGAAGATTTTTGATACCATAGGTACTTGCCTTCATGGCATTATCTCCCAGGTCTTCATTCTGAGAACGCGGATCATCGGGATTGGTTTCCCTTCCAAACCACAACCTCTTGTTCTTCAACTTCTCCATAGTGAGGGCATTCAGCATAGGAATCTCTGCTTCGGGACTGGCGGCATCAGGTATCCATTTGTATCCCCACTCAATAGCCCATTTGTCATAATCACCAATACGCGGAAAGATACCTTTATCACCTACATTATCCTCAGGCTGGGCTACATAATTGAAGCGGGCATAATCCATGATGGAGGGAGTATGTCCGTTTTCTTCCAGCCATTTCTTATCGCGAAGTTTTTCAACAGGCACGGAAGAGGATGATCCGAAATTGTGGCGGAGCCCAAGTGTATGTCCAACTTCATGCGATGATACAAACCTGATGAGTTCTCCCATCAGTTCATCATCAAATTTTGGTTTGCGTGCTCGTGCATCATTTGGAGATGCCTGCACGAAATACCAGTTGCGCAGAAGTTCCATCACGTTATGATACCAGTTTATATGACTTTCAAGGATCTCCCCTGTACGCGGGTCATGCACATGCGGTCCGCTTGCATTGGGAACGTCTGAAGGCTTATACACGATGGCAGAATAGCGCGCATCTTCCAGGCTCCACTCAGGATCATTTAAAGGCGCTTCTTTCGCCATGATGGCATTCTTGAAACCGGCTTTCTCAAAAGCTTCCTGCCAGTCGTTCACACCCTTTATTAGATATGGAACCCATTTCTTTGGGGTGGCCGGATCAATATAAAATATGATGGGTTTCTTTGGCTCAACCAGTTCACCTCTTTTGTAACGTGCAATATCCTCGTCTTTAGGCTCAAGGCGCCAGCGCGTTACCATCCTAACATTCTCAACTCCTTGTGGATTGAGATCAAAATCAACATACTGGCGGGTGAAAAAACCAACTCGCTCATCATAGTGGCGCGCCTTCATAGGAGCGGCCGGAAGCATCACCATTGAGCTGTTGATCTCAACAGTGAAAGCACCCCCGGAAGGTTGGGGGGCTCCTGGGGTTGCAGGAACAGATCCCGCCGCGGCTGCTGCCCGGCTGTAGGTCTTTACCGTTTTGATCTCAGTGTTCATCGGGAATGATCGAACATTATCGATATACGACTTGTCTGATTGCTGTGACCCAACACGGAAGGTCCGCTTGCTGTTTGCCTCAAAATTCAGCACCTCATTATCGCTGTTAAGAAAAGAGGTAACCTCAATCACCACGCCGTTTGAATCCTTACCAAATGCTGCAATATCAAAGGCCTGAACGATGGGCTGGATGTTTGAATTGGCCACAGCACGGTACATTGGCTGGGTTGAATCCCTCGACATCTCGTCATAAGAAATGCTGCGGATATAAACTTTGTTGTTGGGGCCTTTATCAAATGTTATTACATTTTCACCGATAATATCACCGGCATAGCCAAAAAAGAAATTCCGCATACCGGCTGCTGCCTTCGAAAGACGGTTCACTACCAGGATCTCGCGACCCAATGCAGATTCAGGTATCTCAAAGTAATACTTATCATCTACCTTGTGTACTGTGAAGAGTCCATCATCAGTTACCGCCTTGGCAGTAATAACATCCTTGTAAGGCTTCGGGCCGGTAGATTTTGCGGGGGGTACAGGTGGTACTGCAGCCGGATTTGCTGCGGCATCCCTTGTCTGTGAGGGCCTTTGCTGACCATAACCGGCTGCATGTGTCAATACGGCAAGAATGGCAAGTGGCATTACCCTTTTAAGAAACGGGGTTGATAACATAGCGATCTCTGTTTAAATTTAGGTTGAATCAATAAATGTAAGACATACCCTTAACAGAAAAACAGCAGAAATGATCGATCATTGTTGGGACAATCATTTTTTTTTAATTTGTACCGTATTTGGATATTTATTGTGCTAATTTGATTTTTTTATTCTTTTTTTATTTAGACTTGTGTCCCCAATACGCTTTGGGTCAATTCAAGAACAATTATCACCTGTTTACAAAAAAACTAAAAACAAACATTTATGGCAGAGACTAAACCTACTGCAACTGCGAGAGCGGCCACTTCTGTTCAGGCTAAAAAGAGAAGCAATGTCATTTCCTGGATTGCCCCTGTTTTATGTATCATCGGAGGATATATAATCTGGAGATTTGGTATGGGTGCTGCTAGTGGTTTTACCAATCCTGATCCCGCTGGTGGATTCTGGCCTAACCATGTTGGACCTATCGGTGCATTCCATGGCGTTTATGAAGGCGGTATCGTAGTACCGATCCTGATTGCCAACTTCCTGATCGTATTGGTTTTCGCAATTGAAAGAATGATGACCATCTCCAAAGCTACCGGTACCGGTAACAATGATGAGTTCATCCGCAAGGTTCAGTATCATCTTGCTAACAAGAATGTTGATGCAGCACTCGCAGAGTGTGATAAGCAAAAAGGTTCTGTAGGTAATGTAATGAAAGCCGGATTGCGCAAGTACAAAGAAATGATCACCAACACTGAACTGGATACAGAGCAGAAAGTTGTTTCTATCCAGAAAGAAGTGGAAGAAGCAACTGCACTGGAACTGCCAATGCTTGAGAAGAACCTCGTGTTCCTTTCTACCATTGCATCTGTTGCAACACTCCTCGGATTGTTCGGTACGGTATTGGGTATGATCCGTTCCTTCTCCAAGCTCGGTGATGAAGGTGGTGGTGATGCTGCACGTGAACTATCACGCGGTATCTCTGAAGCCCTTTACAACACAGCCCTTGGTATCGGTACTTCTGCCCTGGCCATCATCATGTATAACGTATTTACAACTAAGATCGACGGTATCACATACGGTATTGATGAATCAGGATTCACCCTTACCCAAAGCTTTGCTTCACTTTACAAATAAGTGAATCTGCAATAGGGAATAGGAGAGTAAGAGAGCAGTACAAAAAAAGTCGGAAGAATTTTATGGAATGCTGCTTTCACTGAATCTAAATGTGAACTGATCAATTAACAAGTCATGCCAAAAGCAAAACTCCCACGGAAGAGTACGAATATTGATATGACCGCGATGTGTGATGTGGCATTCCTCTTGTTGTCATTTTTCATCCTGACAACCAAGTTCAAGCCATCAGAAACTCTTGCGGTACAGACTCCAAGTTCTGTTGCTTCCAAAATTGCACCGCAGAAGGATGTTGCGCTGGTGACTATCGACAAAGAAGGAAAAGTTTTTGTTTCCTTCTCTGAAGATGCTCCAACCAAAGAAGTCCTCGAAGCATTGAATACAAACCGCACACTTGGTTTATCTGATGCTGAACTGACTGCCCTTTCTAAAGGACCATTCTTCGGCGTTCCTATAGGCCAATTGAAATCACTGGCAAGTCAGCCAGCAGACAACTGGCCTAAAATGAACCTTCCTGGTATACCTGTTCTGGATACTATCAATAACGAAATGGTTGACTGGATGCGCGCTATCAAAAGCGGCTTCCAGGGTATCAAAATGAACCTGCTCGTTAAGGGTGACAACGCTTCAAAATACCCGGCTTTTAAAGGTGTTATTGACGCCTTCAAAAAGAACGATGAAATGAAGTTCCAGATGGTGACTAACCCTGAAGGTGTACCAGAAGGAACCGAATTATATAAGCGGAATATGAACAGGAATGCTGCTGCGGAAACAACCGAAGAGTAATCATTTTTAACATAAAAACATTACCATATGGCAGAAATGGATACCTCGGGCGGGGATAAACATAAAAAAGGGCCCGGCGTCAAAAAATCGAAAAAACAATCCACCCGCGTGGACCTTACCCCCATGGTGGATCTTGGTTTCCTGCTGATCACTTTCTTCATCTTCACCACTTCCATGAGCCAGCCAACAGCAATGCGCCTGTTCCTGCCCAAGGATACGGATAAGCCGGAAGAACAAAACAAAGCCAAGGAATCAGGTGCGCTCACCATCATGCTTGCAAAGAACGACGTAATCTACTATTACGAAGGTATGCTGGCACCAGATGGAGCAAACTTTAAAAGCACCAATTTCAAAGGAATCCGTGACGTTATTCTGACCAAGAAGAAGTCTACCGACCCTAAAGACTTTGTTGTAGTGATCAAGCCTAATAAGGAATCCACCTATAAGAATACTGTTGACATGCTCGATGAGATGACCATCAATGATGTGAAGCGATATGCACTGGTTGATATTGCAGAAGCAGAACAAATGATGATCGCAGCTACTGAAGGCGCTAATCCGCAGTAAACAGGTTTGTGGAAAAGCTAAACAAATGCATCTTATTCAAAAAAGCGAACAATGGACGTAAATAAAATTTTAAGTGCTGATGTGCTGGACATCGTCTTCGATGGCCGGAACAAAGAATATGGCGCTTATGACTTGCGTAAGACCTATTCCAAGCGCATGACATATGCACTGGTTGGTACTGCCTTGCTCCTCGCTTTGGCATTTCTCGGAAGTTTCCTCGCCAGTTCCCTCCGGAACAGTGACGATAAAACAGAGATGATCGTCCAGGACGTTCAGCTCGAGGAAGTGAAAACAGAAGAGCCAAAGAATGAGCCACCACCACCACCGCCTCCGCCAAAACCGGAGCCGCCAAAAGTGGAAATGGCAAAATTCACTCCTCCCAAAATTGTAAAGGATGAGGAAGTAAAAGAAGACGAAAAACCACCAGAAGTTGAAAAGCTGGAGGAAACCAAGATAGGTACCATCAACCAGGAAGGTATCAAAGACGAAGGTATCGTTGCACCACCTGCTTCTGATGAAGGAAAGGGTGTTGTGGAAGCCCCCAAAAAGGTAGAAGAAGATTGGGACAAAACCTTTACAAAGGTGGAGATCGAATCTGAATACCCGGGTGGTACCAGTGCCTGGCAGCGTTACCTGAATAAGAGCCTCCGCTACCCGCAGGACGCCATTGATAATGAAGTTCAGGGTACTGTTGTAGTTCAGTTCATCGTTGATAAGGAAGGTACTGTAAGTGCTGTGGAAGCTATCAGCGGACCAGAAGAGCTCCGTGAAGAAGCTGCCCGCGTTATCAAAAAATCTGGTAAGTGGACACCCGCCGTTCAGAACGGTCGCCAGGTGAAATCTTACAAGAAGCAGCCAATTACTTTCCGCCTCGAAGTGGAATAATAGTCCCGGTATAATTGTTTGAATCCTCCTGCCCCGCAGGAGGATTTTTTTTAACTTCAACTTTCTATTCTCTATTCACTATTGACTATTGACAATTGCTTATTCCCTTTCCTCAAAATTCCCCCTCATGCTAAATTTTGAATTCAAAAACCCCACAAAAATAATCTTCGGTAAAGGCCAGATAGCTAAACTATCTGCTGAAATACCTGCAGGCTCAAAAGTGATGCTACTGTATGGTGGTGGCAGCATCAAATCTAATGGTGTTTATGACCAGGTGATACAGGCACTAAATAACCATGAGGTCATTGAATTTGGAGGAATTCCCGCCAATCCGGAATACAGGATATTGCTTCAGGCACTGGAAATTATTCGCAGTAAAGAGATTAGCTTCCTCCTCGCTGTGGGTGGAGGATCCGTGATCGATGGAGTTAAATTCCTCTCCTCTGCCGCGCTATATGAAGGCAAAGAACCATGGGATATACTAGCAAAATCAATACGTACCGAAAAGGGCATGCCTTTCGGTACTGTACTGACACTTCCTGCCACTGGCTCTGAAATGAATTCAGGCGCCGTTATCTCCCGCGCAGAAACAAAAGAGAAATTATCTATGGGTGGGCCGGGACTATTTCCTGTTTTCTCTATCATGGACCCCGAAGTAGTTCGTTCTATTCCAACACGTCAGATTGCCAATGGTATCGTGGATGCCTATTCGCACGTGCTGGAACAATATATGACCTATCCTGCCGGGGCACTCCTGCAGGATAGGATCGCAGAAAGTATCCTCCAAACCTTGGTAGAGATCGCTCCACGTATCATGAAGGACCCCGCTGATTATATTGCTGCATCAAATTTCATGTGGAGCTGCACCATGGCCCTGAATGGACTTATCCAGAAAGGCGTACCTACTGATTGGGCTGTACATGCAATGGCGCATGAGCTTACAGCCCTTTATGGGATCGACCATGCGAGAACTCTTGCCATTATAACACCCGGACATTTTCTTTACAATTTCGATCGCAAGAAAGATAAACTGGCACAGTATGCCGAAAGGATCTGGAATGTTAGTGAAGGAACTACTGAAGAAAAGGCAATGGCAGCAATTGAAAAAACGGAAGCATTCTTTCATTCACTGGGCATTGAAACCAAACTATCAAAATATACCAGCAGCTTTGAAGACACGGCAAATATAATTGCCAACAGATTTACCGAGCGTGGTTGGACGAAGCTAGGCGAGCATAAAGACCTGGGGCCAGACCAGGTTAAGGAGATCGTGGAGATGAGTTATTAACTTTGCCCCATGAAATACACCACCCCGCAATGGGATGATACCATCGTTGCCCTTGCTACGCCTCCCGGCCTGGGCGCAATCGGCGTCATCCGCCTTAGCGGAACCCGCGCAATTGAAATTGCTGACCATCTCTTCCCCTCCAAAAATTTGCTGGAGCAACCAACCCATACTGCACATGTGGGATTACTGAAGGAGGATGGTAATGCCATAGATGAAGTGGTGCTTACCCTTTTTAAAGCTCCGCGCTCTTACACTGGTGAAAATGTTGTGGAGATATCAGGTCATGGCTCACCTTATGTGTTGCAGCAGATCATTGATGCCTGCATCCGAAAGGGAGCCCGGCTTGCAAGACCCGGTGAATTTACCCAACGGGCCTTCCTTCATGGCAAACTCGATCTCGCACAGGCAGAGGCAGTGGCCGACCTCATATCATCCAATACAGCGGCCTCCCAACGCAATGCTTTGAATAATATAAGAGGGGGATTCTCTTCTGATCTGAGAGCCCTCCGCGAACAACTTATCACCTTTTCAGCATTGATAGAACTTGAACTGGATTTCTCACAGGAAGATGTTGAATTTGCCGACAGAACACAATTACATACACTTGTATCCGCTGCTATTGATAGAGTAGGAAAGCTTGCGCATTCCTTTCAGCTTGGCAATGTGATCAAGAACGGGGTGAGTGTTGCCATCGTTGGAAAACCTAATGCAGGAAAGAGTACGCTACTTAATACACTGCTTAATGAAAACCGCGCTATCGTAAGTGAAATTGCCGGGACTACCAGGGATACCATTGAAGAGATCATCAATATTGATGGCATACTTTTCCGCTTCATTGATACAGCGGGAATTCGTGAACACACCGAAGACCAGATCGAAAGTATAGGAGTGGAGAGAAGCCTCGAGAAAATGCGACAGGCCGATGTAGTACTTTATCTTTTTGACGCCAATACTATGCCTCCTGAAGAACTATTGCAGCATAAGGCCGCCTTTGAGCAGAATGGATTGCAGTTCCTGCTTGTAGGAAACCAGGTTGATAAAGGTGATGAATCGGTTATGCGTGAACGATATGCCCAGGCTGCACCGATCTTTTTCATCTCCGCCAAACAACTGCTTCATATTGAAGTGTTGAAAGAACGGCTGGTGGATATGGTATTGCAGGGTAAGGTGAATACAGAAGATACCATCGTTACCAATGCCCGCCATTTCCATAGCCTTCAGCAGATGCTTTCATCCCTTCAGGACATCCGCTCCGGATTAGACAACAAAATCCCTGGCGATTTATTGGCGCTCGATATCCGCCGCTGCCTTCACTACGTAGGAGAAATCACCGGCGAAGTGAGTAATGAAGATCTGCTGGATTATATATTCAGCAAGTTCTGTATCGGCAAATAGCAGGTTCTGAATAAAAAGGCTCCGGGTATTAACACGGAGCCTTTTGCAAATCTAATTTGTACTACTACTGAACAATTATTTTTTTACTGGTTTTATTCGTTCCCTTTATTATAGTTAAAATATACATTCCTTTCCGAAGACTATTTCCAAGTTTAACCTGCCCACTACCATTCTGCCATATAGTTTGAGAAAATACAATTCTTCCCGACATATCAGTGATTTGCAGGTACACAGATCCTTTTGAATTGGCAGCTCCGGTAAACGACAGGGTAATTGGTGTGCCCTCTTTAACAGGGTTCGGATATAAATTTATCGAAGCGCTCGTTTCCTGCTCCGGCACAACACCAATGGACTTAGTAGTTGTCTGGTCTAAGTTTTCAATGTTGTTTTGCATTGGATCTGCTTCCCTTAATACAATCTTATCTATGAAGGGAGCATCACTACCCGTTGGCCTGAACTCTATGCTGTTTGTTCCCTGCAATAAAGCAAGTTCCACAGTTTGAACTTTTGTAACACCACCTTCGAAACACCAGTTCCCCGAGGCTAAGAATGATTGACTAATAACTGGCTGATCATTCACAGCTATCCGCATACTGCGATTAACTTTAGTGATATAATGAATATCCACAGAATAATTTCGGCTTTCTTCAGATAATAAATCGTTGAAACGAATTCCATTTGCCACATTCAATCCCATATTTACTAAGGCGCCATTGGAGGCAGTTGCACAGTTCACCACGTTATTGATTCCGATAAGTTCCGCCATCTCAGCTTCCAGCGACAGCCCGTTCAGTTCAGCTTTTTCCAGTAGAATTTTATCAATAAAAGGTGCATCACCACTGAAAGGTGTTATATCAATTATATTGATTCCACGCTTAAGAATTACATCAACTTCATGAACAGCCGGACTTCCCTGATTAAAACACCATTCACCGGATACAGGAGGATTTTGCCTGCCGAGAACCGTGCCATTAACCACAACCCTGAATGATCTTAGTGCAGCACTCATATAGGACACCTTTAATTTATAAGCGCCAGCAGCCTCTGCCACAATCTGATTGAACCGCACGCCATTGGTATAAACATTGAATAAATTAACCTGCTTGCCATTTGATGAGCTGATACAGTTTACAATACTGGCAGCACCAAGAATTGATGCATCTTCCGCTTCAAACGCTAGTTTTTCTCCCAACTGCAATACATTGGGATCAATTGTTTCCGGCAACTTTCCTTTGGTTGCAATTGCCAGGCGGTCAACATAAACCTTTCCACTTGCAATGGCAATTTTTACCACGTGTTGTCCTGCCGAAAGGAAATATGTCAGGCTTCTGTCCTCACTACCATAACTGTAATGGAATTTTTTCCAATACCATTCGTATGTTGTGTTACCAAGATTGCTCCATTGTCTGAAAGGCTCATCATCAACTGAAATCCATAAAACATTAGCGGATGGATCAGTTGCCTGGATCTTTGCCCAGATATCATATTCATCTGATTTTTCAACATCTATGTTAAAGGAAATAATTTTTTCTGTACCAACAGGAACCTCTTCAGAAACCATATTTTCTTCACTCGCTAAGTATGCACCACCCATTGCGTTAACTGAAGTTTTTGTATTCCAGTAAATTCCTCTAGTTGCTATTTCAGCTTCATGAAATCTAATGAGGTCTGTTGCCTCCAATCCCCATTTCAATGTTGATGGTGCACAATAGCCATTTTCTTTTTTATACTCATCCAGGTTAGCTGAACCATTTATAATCGCTATTTGGTCTAAAAGGATATTGGCATTTGGGTATTCGATTGTCAGCCGGTGTTTCCCTTCACCCAGATCATAAAAACGGGGCACCTGGAACCATAGAAAAGAACTGCTGGTGAAAGGCGAAATCTGCTCTATTTCTTTATCATCCATTTTTATTCGAATAGCACCTGCACCACCCGTGGATGCGGAACGGATCCATGCCCGATATGTGCCTTCTTCCTCTAATTCAAATTCAAAATGCACCTGTTTGGCTAAAGAGGTGATACCGGCAAGATTATTATCGCCCCGAACAAACAAACCATTGGAAGCATCTGCAGATTCTGATACCTTCCACTGGTTCCCGATGTATGATCCGCACTCCGCTTCAAACACCAGGCTGTTTACCGGTTTCGATACATAAGGCTGATCAAGCCCTTCTAAATTATTTGGACTTATATAGGTTGCTTCGGGAATGGAAGGAAGGGATACATGATTCTTGTACAATTCGCCAATATTGGTTAAGGACCCGTTTGCGTCAAGGTAATTGGCCGATGTTACCGGATTGGATGCAAAGGCTGAATTTGGTTGGAAATAGGCATAACGTTCAACATATTCAAGGCTCTCCAGGTAGGGAAGTGCCAATCGAAGAAATGCTTCCTGTATAGGATTGCCACGGTTAGGGTTGGCATTAAATTCTGTGATCCAGATTGGAAGCTTATAGATCCTGTAAACATTTTCAAGATAGGCTTTGAAGCGATTGAAAATTTGTTGTGGATCCGCATTAGGTGTAGTGGCAGGACTGCTACCCCAGTCGTACCAATGTACGGCCACAAAGTCAAATCTTACATCCCGTTCTTTGGCTATCCTTGCAAATTCCAGCAACCATGTTGTTGGTCCGTTTTCTCTTGGCGCAGGTGATCCAAGCCTCACACCAAGCCCCATTAGGTTTTCAAAATATGCTACCGCAACTGCTGGTTGACATAAATTATTAAATTGGCCCGACTGGTCGTTGCAATTATCAGATTCATTGAAACCTAAAACATGGGTTGTTTTTTTCTTCTGGATTACCTGGTTCATAGAAGCTGGTAAAGCGCCTCCTGCACCCCATGCCATTGGCACATAATCGTAATTTGGTAGTGGGTTATTGGCAAGTCCCCAATTATAGAACCACCCGGCATCTAGTTGGTCATAGAAACCACCTGTGCCTTTTTTGGTTACCCAGTTCCAGGGAATCACCCTGATGAAACTAATATTTCCCTGCAACGCAATATCCAATTCATTTACTTCCAGGTCAGCCTCTGAAGCAATATAAACTTTACTCTTGCCGGTTCCATTTGTGTTAATGGCAAACGTGGCCATGTATCCTCTTTTCAACTTAAATGAACGTGCTGCATTATCCATCCCTTCTGGTATGCCTGCACCACTGTAAATAATATTCTCCCCTAATGTAGCCGATGTTCCTTGCTGGCCTGTTGTATTGAAAATTTCTAACGGGAAGAATGAATTTGAAATCGGCCTTATAACAGCCCCTTGCTGATAATACTGGTTGATGCGGAAATTATTATCTATTTCGCCTGTTACATTATTGATGAGAATACCGCCCAATTGTAACATCAATTCATCAGGATTTGCCTGGTGAAAATATACCCATGAGGCAGCATCCAAAAAGTTAAGTGAAAGCTGTGGTGAATAATCACCCTCATGCAAGTGTACTGTACTCTCACTGAGTAAAGAAATAACTCCTTGGGTAATCGTTCCCTGTGTTACGTTAAGCTGTGAATTTATCAATGTAATCCCTTTTTGGGAACAGGCAAGTGAAAGGGAGCCATTAACTGAAACGCTGGCATTTTCCATTAACAAATTATATCGAATAGGAATACCAGGATCTATTGTGCCATTTTTTGGGTGCCGATCTTTTTCCAGGTCGTGTTTATTCGGACAGATTGCGTATAGAAAGGAGTTATCTCCAGGCAAACAATTTGGCTTCACCGGATCGCCACTGGTTGAATAGCTGCCAGTTGGAATTTCTACAGTGATCCTCCAGTTTTTTTCATTAAAAAAATCATTGTTCTCTTCACCGGTCCAGTATATGTATCGGCTGGTTGTATCACAGGGATTTTCTGTTTCCGTTTGCGAATGAGCTGATGTAAAGAACATACAGCATAAAAGTATTTGTAAAAAGTACATCCATTTAGGAGTAAAAAATTTGTACATGGCAGGTAATTTTTAGTTAGTTTCTGATTTCTCAAATCTATTTATCTGCTCTTACAGAGGTGGAAACATTCAGATCATTAAACGGGTTGTTTTGTCTTGATCTTTTTATGATGCACCTGATTAGATCATGCGATGTTTCATTATTAAGGGGAAAGGCGATTAAAGATTTGAACAATAATTGAATAGAATACCCCCCTTTTTTGAAAGCCTGATTTCGTGTATAACTGACAGTTGCATTTAGTTTTAAGAATGAATATTTCTTCAATAAAACTTTGGCAAATAGTTTTCTTTTTGCTTCTTTTTGGACTGAGTCATTCCTTGAAAGCAACCAATTATTATATCAACGCATCTGCAGGAAACGATATATACAATGGAACCAGTAAAAGCCGGCCCTGGAAATCAGCGTTGCCATTAAAAGCTATTCAATTGAAAGCCGGGGATTCTGTATTATTTGCTTCGGGTCAAAGGTTTACCGGCATGCTTTCACTTGTTGATCTTAAAGGAAGTTTGCACCATCCGGTGGTTATAAGTAGTTATCCGTACAAGGGAAGTTCGTCAAAGCCTGTTTTAGATGCAGGCAATGACCTGAATGCAATACTCATTCAGAATTCCTCTTTTATTAAAATTGAAAATATTGAGATCACAGCCCAGATACCTTATAAAAATAAAATTCCATCTAAGACAGCAGAGATGAGGTGCGGCATTCTTGTTGAAGTAACAAAAGACCTGCCCTATGAAAGCATACATTTGGGTGATGTTTTAGTCCACGATATTTATTATAATCCTCCCGGCTTCATGCGTTCTGCAGAAGAGATAAGATCTGCTAATGGTACACAGAGTTACGGCTGGGGTATCCGTTTTATTAATAACACTGGTAAGGGTAGATTAACCAACATCCAGGTGTTTAAAGCAGAAATATTTAATGTTAGTCATACCGGTTTAAAATTTACTGCAACAAAGGATGGAATCAAAAAAATTGAAGTTGCAGAGTGTAAAATTTATCAAACAGGTGGGCCAGGCATGCAGTTATCTGGCGTAACCAATGGGCACATTCACCACAATAAGATTGATCATTCCGGTTCTGTGTCAGACAGTCGTAATTGGAGCCGCGGAAGTGGGTTATGGACATGGGGATGCAGTAGCATTCTCATTGAACACAATCGTTTTGAAAATGCAAACGGTCCGGGTGACTCTGCGGGTGTTCATATTGATTTCAATTGCAATGATGTGGTAATTCAGTATAACCTTAGCGCCAATAATGCGGGGGGCTTCTGTGAAATATTGGGCAATAATTTTAACTGTGCCTACCGCTATAATATCAGTATAAACGATGGATATAGAGTCAAGGGAAAAAATGGTGCATTCCAGGAAGGAAAAATATTCTGGCTTAGTGGTTACCAGGGTAATGCAAAAAAGAATGAAGGTCCCTACAATAGTTATTTTTACAACAATACAATTTATGTTTCTGCCGGTATTGTTCCCAAAATTGCTGTAAGCAGTAGCTCTGATGGCGTTCTTATAGCCAATAATATATTTTATTTCGAAGAGGCAGCAAAAATTGTTGCAGGCGACCAGAAAAAAATAGAAGTCGATCTGGATGGTGTGCCCAACGTAGTATTTACAAACAATATCTATTTGCGTTCAGATAACTGGCCGGCTGATTTTCCTTTGCAGGACAACACCCCCATAATTGCAGATCCCGCATTTAAAAACAAAGGCGGATACCAGCTGGTGGATTATTCTCCCACCAATAAGAAATTAATTCTTGACAAGGGGATTAACATTCGGTCCATTCCTAACGACAGTATTGGTATTCGTATAGGTTTACAGGTTCAACACGATATTCTCGGAAATCCTATAAAAGGTCAACCCGATTTAGGTGCAATTGAATTAGATGACAGGAAAGATAAATAATATAAAAACAACAACAGTGGCAAGAAATAGTATAAAAAAATGCCGAATCTGGTTCTCCTGCATACTTCTTTTTGCAGTTAATATTGCATTTAAAAAACCTCCAGTTGATAGCATCATAAATGAAAGCAGGCCCAATGTTATTATTATCCTGACTGATGACCAGGGTTATGAAGATGTCGGTTTTAATGGTTGTACAGATATCCCAACACCCAATATTGATAGAATTGCAACAGCTGGTGTTGTTTTCCGAAATGCCTATGTAAGCTATGCCGTTTGTGCACCCAGCAGGGCTGGGTTAATAACAGGGCGTTACCAGGATCGTTTTGGTTATAGTCGCAATCCATTGTATAAACCCCTTGATCCGGAAATAGGCCTTTCATTGAATGAGCAAATGTTGCAGGAACTGTTGGTAAAAGCTGATTACAATACTATGGGTATTGGTAAATGGCATTTGGGTGCTCATGAGCAGTATCGTCCATGGAACCGCGGGTTCAATGAATTTTTTGGATTCATTGGTGGCGGTCACAGGTATTTTCCTACCGACTACAATATTGCTAACCAGGATAGTGCAAGGAATGAAGCAGAGAGCTACCGTACCAAACTGGTCCGAAATGGAAAAGTTGTAGAAGAGTCAGAATATCTCACTGATGCTTTATCAAGGGAAGCGGTTTCTTTCGTTGAACGGAATAAGCATCAGCCATTTTTTCTTTATCTCGCTTACAATGCACCACATGCCCCTTTGCAGGCTACAGAAAAATATCTCAACCGCTTCCTGAATATTCAGGATCCAAAGCGAAGAACATATGCTGCAATGATTAGTGCAGTTGACGACGGAGTTGGCCTGCTCTTAAACAAATTGCAGGAATTAAATCTTGATGAGAATACTATTGTCATTTTCCTGTCTGATAACGGAGGGCCTGAAAATGACAATAGTAGTAATAATGGTTCACTCCGGGGGAGTAAGGGTTCCCTTTATGAAGGAGGAATCAGGGTTCCTTTCGCCATTCAATGGCCCCGTATAATAAAGCCCGGGTCTGAATATCATGAATCTATCATTTCCCTTGACATTTTTGCTACTGTTACCGCCAATATAAAGGGACTTCCCGCACCAAAAAATTCATTAGATGGAGTAAACTTGATACCATACCTGCAAGGCCTAAAAAAGGGATCTCCCCATGAATATTTATTCTGGCGACAGTTTGATCAAAAGAATTATGCTGTGTTGCATTCTTCGGGGAATAAAGAAATAATTATACGGGATTCAAGTCTGTTTTTGTACCACCTTAAAAAAGATATCAGCGAAGAAATTAACCTCGCTGAAAAAAGCAATCATTGGATCAGGCGAATGGAAAAAGAAAGAAAGAAATGGGAGGCTGCAACTATTCCACCAGCATTTTATGGATTAAACCAGGAAGCGCAGTATAACAGCGATAAAAAACTAAAGCAGTAATAGCCAGGATTTGTAAATATTATCCAGCATGAAACAATTTATCAATTTACAACGTGAAAGGCCTTCATATTATTTATTGCGAATTTCTGTTATTTTTCTCTTCGTTTCGGGCGGTCTCCTTTCAATAAGAGCTTTCTCATTTTCACCCGCAGCTTCAAAACCGAATATCATTATTATTCTTGTTGACGATGCCGGTTATGCTGATTTTGGTTTTATGGGATCAAAAGATTTGCAAACACCCAATATTGATAAATTGGCAGCAGGAGCGATAAGATTTATGGATGCGCATGTTTCTGCTTCTGTTTGCAGTCCCTCAAGAGCTGGTTTGCTGACAGGAAAATATCAACAACGATTCGGTTACGAATGCAATGAAGGTGAGGGGTATCCGGGAATGGATACATCCCAGACCATTCTTCCAAAGCTTTTACAACAACAAGGTTATAGAACCGCAGCATTTGGAAAATGGCATCTTGGATTTGAACCAGCTCAGCATCCCCTGCAGAAAGGGTATCAATATTATTATGGATTTTTAAGCGGAGGCAGAAGTTATTTTTACCGACCTCAGAAAGATGACCGGTTGGGGTCGAAAAACGGACTACTGGAAAACCGGAACCAGGTACCCTTTGAAGGTTATCTTACCGACAGGTTGGGTGATAAAGCAGTGGAATATATCCGGGAAAACAAAGATCACCCCTTCTTTATTTATTGGGCTCCCAATGCTGTTCATACCCCAATGGAGGCTAGTGAAGAGGATATGGAGAAATTTGCCAATCACCCGCGCCAGAAATTGGCAGCTATGACTTTTTCCTTAGACAGGGCGATCGGAAAAATGGTGGAAGAATTAAAAAAACATGGACTGTTTGAGAATACCCTGATTTTCTTTTTGAGTGACAACGGTGGTGCACATGACAATCTTTCGAATAATTTCCCCCTGAAGGGTTTTAAAGGCAATAAATACGAAGCCGGTCACCGGGTTCCTTTTTTTATTTCCTGGCCCAAACAATTTGATGTCGGCGTGCAATACCATGGTCTCAGCTCTTCGCTGGATATATTTCCAACCGCTCTTGAAGCCGCTGGAGTTTCGATTCAACCAACTTTGGGCATTGATGGTATTAGCCTCATACCTTTTCTGACAGGGGAAAAGAATGATAATCCTCACCATGAGTTGGTATGGCGTAAAGATGGTGCCGCCGCTATCCGTTTTAACCAATATAAACTGATACTCATAAATGGTGCAGGTGAGCGCCTGTACGATCTTAGTGAGGATCCGGGAGAATCCAATGATTTGCAACAGATAAAACCTGAAATATTTTCCCTGCTGAAACAAAAGCTTAATAATTGGGAAAAAGATAAAATGAAACCTGCCTGGACGGAAGGAGCCGTATGGGATACCATCACACTTATGATCCATGATGATCTGATGCATAACCAAAAAGTCAGGGTTCGCAACCCGGCCGAGCTTAATGAATACCGCTCTATTGATTAGCTACTGAAAATATTATAAAATAACCTTATGCTTTCGGAAAAGAATAATCAGAAAATCAGGAAAAATGATAAGCGCCTGAACAAAGAGCTCGCAATTGTGTATGTTTTACTTGTACTCTTGTTCATATCATTGATGATATTATTATAGGCCTGCGTGATGCCTTGGTTAAATAGCTCCATCAATTATGGAATTTGTATAAATTGTAAGAAGAATATTTACGGATTAATTCGCAAATGAATTGCTGCCCCAATTAAAAAAATACATCTGCCTGCTTCTGCTGGTTGGTATTACTTCAAAGTCTTATACTCAACGGGGCAATTCTTTTATAAATATTTCAGACGAACTCGTTAACAATGAAGTAACTGCTATCATCCAGGATAAAAATGGTTTTATTTGGTTTGGAACAAGAGGTGGACTACAGCTCTTTGATGGCTATCAAATGAAACTGCTCAAAAATGATTTTGGTAAGGGAAGTAACCTGTTAAGCCAGTCTATTGAAGTTCTTCAGAATGGCAAAAATAATAATATCTGGATCGGAACAAAATCTGGTGGGCTAAGCGGATATGATCTTAAAACAGGGAAGATAACCAACTACATAAATAACAGCCAGAACCCCAAAGATTTTAATGCAGATTATATTCTTTCCATATTAGATACCGACAGTGAAAAATTATTTATCGGCACATGGAGAGGTTTTCAATATTTCAATAAATCAACAGGCCAGTTTCATATTCTGAACAGTGTATGGAAAACCTTTGATATACAGCCTGATGGTGATAATGGTTTTTGGCTGGCTACCAACAGTGGGTTAAAGCATTTAAATAAAGACCTGGTTAATGATCAATCCTATAATTTTGGAATTCCGGCCTTAAACATAGCTTCTATAGTCAATGATAAAGCTAATAACTGTTTATGGTTAGGTACCTGGGATAATGGATTATTTCAGTTTGATCTTCTGACAAAGCAGTATAAAAATTACCGACATCAAAAGAACAATGCATCATCTTTAAGTTCTAACAACACATACCGGCTTTTAATTGATTCAAAAGGAACTTTATGGGTAGGTACATGGGGTGGGGGATTAAACCGCTTTGACCGGAGTACCGGATCGTTTGAAAAAATCCAATTAACTATTCCGGGGTTATATACCACCGATAACCAGATCATCTTAACTCTCCAGGAAGATCCTTCAGGGCTGTTGTGGGTAGGAACGGATGGAACAGGTGCATTTAAGTTTGACCTGAATCAGAAAAAGTTTATCAACATCGGCTCCGTAAGCCAGGGTAGTTCTAACCTGGAAAGTTCCCATGTACTTTCGGTTTACGTAGATAAGTATAATAAACTTTGGATGGGAACCAAAGGTGGTGGAATTCAATATTCGACCGACTGGAAATACTTCTCCAGGGTAAATATCAATGCTGAAAATTTTTCAAACTTAGGGGCCCTTCCCTACGAAAGCCGAACTTTTATGGAGGACGGCAATTACTTATGGGTTGGTACAAATAAAGGATTGATCCGGATGGTTAATACGCCTGGCGGTGTAGGGAATTATGATATTTTTGTTCCCCGACCCAAAGACTCCTCGTCTATCAGCGGGAGGAAAATTAATGCAATTATAAAGGATGCTTCAGGCAGAATCTGGATTGGAACGCAGGAGTACGGTCTATGCTATATTTCAGGCTATGATAACAAGAACCAGCCGGTATTCAGAAATTATCTTCCAGCATATGATATAAAAGGAGCTTTACAAAATGAAAGGATCAGTTGCCTGCTGGTGGATTCCAAAAAAAGGCTTTGGATAGGAACCTATAAAGGCCTTCACCTCTACCATCCTGAAACAGATCAATTCCAGGTATTCTCTCAGGATGATGGTTATAATAATTCACTCAGCAATAATACCATCCTTTGTTTATCGGAAGATAAGTTTGGTAATATCTGGGCAGGTACTCAATACGGACTAAACAGGATCTCTGGCGTAGAAAACAACACATTGAATGTGGTGAAATATACCACCCGCGAAGGCCTGCCAAGTGATTATGTTCATGCAGTTATTCCAGACAGCGCAGGCGATATCTGGGCAAGTACCAATAAAGGAATTATAAGGTTTAACCAGGCTAAAAATTCTTTCACCGTTTTTGATAAAAGAGACGGCGTTCAATCAGTTGTGTTTTCGGAAAATGCCTCTTATAGAGATTCCTATGGCAGATTATTTTTTGGCGGCCTGGAAGGGCTCACCTATTTTTTTCCGGATAGTATAAAGATAAACCGGTTTTATCCTCCTGTCTATTTTACTAACTTATCGATCAATAACCAGCCATATGAATTCGGAGTAGATGGATCCGATAGTTCCATTCTGAATAAACCATTTTATGAAACAGAAACCATAACCCTTAAATATAAAGAAAATATTTTCTCAGTTGAATTTGCCGCACTCGATTACCATGCACCAGACAAGAATGAATATGTTTATAAACTGGAAGGTTTTAATGATGACTGGGTGTATGCCGGTAAAAACAGGATGGCAACTTTTACAAATTTGAAACCAGGCACCTATCAATTATTGGTAAAAGCAACGAACAGTGATAAAATATGGAATCCTTCTCCCCACCAGTTGACCATAAAGATTCTGCCACCACCCTGGCGAACCTGGTGGGCCTATAGTATTTATATAGCTGTTTTCATATTTCTTCTTTGGTTAACACGCTATCTTGGTTTGCGGCAGGTTGCCTTGAAAAATCAATTATCACTCAGCAAGCTTGAAAGGCAGCAGGAAAACAAACTGGCCGATTTCAAAGAACGATTGTTTACCAATATATCCCACGAATTCCGTACTCCATTAACCCTTATAATGGGACCGTTGGATGACCTGCTGCAGACAAGAAAAATGGAGTTTCCGGTTGAAAAAAGTCTTAGGCTCATTCAAAAGCAATCGAGGCGCATGTTGCGGATGGTGAACCAACTACTTGATTTTCAAAAAGCAGAGGCTGGCAGCTTAAAACTCTCCTTACAACCCGGTGAGATAGTTTCTTTCTGTAAAGACATTTACCTGCTATTTATTGACGAGGCAAACCGGAGAAACATAGAATATAATTTTCAGTCGAATGAAAAGTATAGCTCTTTTACGTTTGATCATAATAAACTCGAAGTCATTATCTATAATGTACTTTCCAATGCATTTAAATACACGCCTAATGGTGGACAGATCAATCTTCGTTTAGGTAGAAATCATCACCATGGTTGTGAGATCACTGTTAAGGATACCGGCAGGGGTATTCCTGCGAATGAAATAGATCGCATATTCGACCGGTTTTACCGGGGCAGGGAAGAGGATGGTACCACAATTTCAGGAACCGGCATTGGACTTTCTTTCGTAAAGGAACTGATCGAGTTGCATGGCGGATGTATTAAAGCGGAAAGCAACGGAATAAAGGGAAGCCTGTTTACAATTACCCTGCCCTCTATACATAATTCCGATAGTACCCTTAATACTACCTACGAGCCATTCCAGATAGCCAACCAAACAAGTGATTCAATTTTAAATTCTGTACTTATGCCTGAAGAGAATGACACCGTTAACCAGGAGCAGGAACTTCCTATTATACTGGTTGTTGAAGATGAATCTGATATTCAGCAGTACATCTACGAGATACTGTCTCCGTCTTTTAAAGTTATAACGGCAATGAACGGAAAAGAGGGACTGGAAAGGGCATTGGAAACTATTCCGGATCTGATAGTGAGTGATATTATGATGCCGGAAATGGATGGCATTGAATTATGCCGGCGATTAAAATCTAATAAAGACACCTCGCATATTCCCATAATTCTTCTGACCGCCTTATCAGATATGACACACCATGTACAAGGTATTCGTGAAGGTGCTGATGTTTATTTGCCCAAACCGTTTAACTCACAGTTACTGCTGGTGCATATTCATAACCTGATCAACTTAAGGAATACCTTAAAGGAATTGTATGCAAAAAAGGTATTCCTTGGCTCTGGAAATTTTGAAATAAAAACATTTGAGGAGGAGTTTTTAAATAAACTTATGAAGCTGGTGGAAGAGAATATTTCCAACAGCGAGTTTAATACCGATGAACTTGCGAACCTTTTATATATGAGCCGTTCCACTTTTTACCGGAAATTAAAAGCAGTAACTGGAATGTCCGGTAATGAATTTATCAGGACCGCCCGGTTAAACTATGCCGTCAAATTATTGGAAAGTGGAAATTATTCCGTTACGGAAACTGCATTCGAGGCTGGTTTCAACGATATTAAATATTTTAGAAAACGTTTTCAGGAACAGTTTGGTATATCTCCTTCAGAATACAAAAAGTAACAGGCATTGCCACGTTTGCACCCCTTTTTTGATATGTACAGGTGATCATGTTGTAATAATTTAGCCGGTAAGCTTTCAAAGGGCTCAGGGAGCCATATAAAAATCAATTATGAGAATAATAATCAGCCGGTTCTTTATGTTGCTCATTGTTTCGGCAAGTTTTACTTCAGTTCATGCACAGACTGGCCAAAAGCCTAAGCCAAATATTGTACTCATCTACACCGACGATCTTGGTTATGGTGATATTAGTTCTTACGGCACTTCGGCCATTGCCACTCCAAATATTGACCGGCTGGCTGCTACCGGTGTGAAGTTTACAAATGCTCATGCAACTTCTGCAACCTGTACCCCTTCACGGTTTTCTTTGCTTACAGGTAAGTATGCCTGGCGTAAGGCAGGAACAGGAATAGCCCCCGGCGATGCATCATTGATTATTCCTGTTAATACAACAACACTACCTGGTATGCTTCAAAAAGCCGGGTATAATACTGCCGTTATTGGCAAGTGGCATCTTGGACTTGGGGATGAAAAGGGCGCCGACTGGAATGGGAAAATCACACCGGGTCCTATTGAGATTGGGTTCAATTATTCTTTTTTAATTCCCGCCACCGGTGATCGTGTTCCCTGTGTTTTTGTAGAGAACCATCATGTAGTTAATCTCGATAAAAATGATCCGATTAAAGTCAGCTATACAGGCCCTTTAGATCCCAATGCCCCAACAGGTAAAAAAAATCCTGAGCTGCTTAAAATGCATCCTTCGCACGGTCATGATATGACAATCGTAAATGGAATCAGCCGTATTGGTTATATGACAGGTGGTAAGAGTGCACTATGGAAAGATGAAGACTTTGCCGACGTTCTGGTAAAAAAAGCTAAAGCATATATAACCAAGAACAAATCAAATCCTTTCTTTTTATATTTCTCCACGCATGACATACATGTGCCGCGGGTTGCACATGAGCGTTTTGTGGGAAAGAGCGGGATGGGACCAAGAGGGGATGTGTTGCTTCAATTAGACTGGACAGTAGGACAGATTGAGGAAATCCTGGCAAAGTATGGACTATCAGATAATACCCTGATCATTTTTACAAGTGATAACGGACAGGTAATTGATGATGGCTACAAAGATGAAGCTGTTGAAAAATTAGGGAACCACAAACCGGGAGGAATTTATCGTGGAGGAAAGTACAGCGCCTTTGAGGCAGGCACAAGAGTGCCATTTATTGTAAAATGGAATGGTAAGATAAAAGGTGGCGTAAGCAATGATGCATTATTCAGCCAGGTAGATTTATATGCATCCCTGGCTGCGTTGGCCGATGTTCCTGTGGAAGCCTCCCAGGCACCTGACAGCAAAAATCATTTGCCGGTATTGCTTAATCAAAGCAATCAGTCACGTGAGTTCCTGGTTGAACAATCTATTAATTCCACGCTCTCACTGCTAATAGGCAAATGGAAATACATTGAGCCCTCAAAAGGGCCCCAAATCAATAAGGATACCAATACAGAATTAGGCAACCTGCCTGAGCCACAATTGTATAATCTGGCCGACGATCCTGGTGAAATCAAAAATCTTGCAACTGTTTACCCTGATCGGGTAAAGGAAATGAAACAAAAATTGGATCTCATTAAGCAACAATAAACTAAGAAAAGTGCAGACCTTTACAGACAAGGGTAATCCATACACATGAAATTAATTAAGTCCATAGCTGCACTTTTACTAATCCTGGCTTTCTTTAGTTCTATGCTCAGTTGCAGTAGTGCCAGTACTGGGACTAATATTGAAACGAAGCCTGATTCCATTCATTCCTGTATGCAAGTGCCTTCCCGGTTTGGCAATATATCTGTTGATTCTGTTTCAGCAACAAATCCGGATGCTTCTTATGCCGGTATGGTTTTAATTCCAGGCGGCAGTTTTGATATGGGGGGTGATAATGAGCAGGCATCGGCAGATGAATATCCAAAACATAAAGTGATTGTTGATTCATTTTATATGGACATTACCGAGGTAACTAATGCTGAGTTTGAAAAGTTTGTGGAGGCAACAGGTTACATTACCACAGCAGAACGTAAACCTACCTGGGAAGAATTGGAAAAGACCTTACCACCCGGTACTCCCAGGCCACCAGATAGTTTGATGATCGCCGCTTCGCTGGTATTTAAGCAAACATCAGCACCCGTTGATCTGAATGATTATACACAATGGTGGAATTGGATGGCAGGAGCCGATTGGAAGCATCCTGAAGGCCCTAACAGTACCATCAATGATAAGATGAATTACCCCGTTGTTCATGTTAGCTGGTATGATGCCATGGCTTATTGTAAATGGGCTGGCAAACGATTGCCAACAGAATCGGAGTGGGAGTATGCTGCAAGGGGTGCACTCATCAACAATATCTATCCATGGGGCAATGAACATGTAAACATAGCTACGCCTAAAGCCAATAGCTGGGAAGGTAGTTTCCCTTATTTAAATGAGAAGCGTGATGGGTTCATTAAACATGCTCCCGTAAAAACATTTAACTGCAACCGCTATGGCCTCTTTGATATGGCTGGAAATGTATGGGAGTGGTGCAGCGATTGGTATGATTATAATTACTACAGTTCACTTAAAGGCAAGGCAAGTATAAATCCTGCCGGACCTCAAAAGAGTTTTGATCCCCAGGATCCCTATACCCCCAAAAAAGTATTACGTGGCGGCAGCTTTCTCTGCAATGACAGTTACTGCAGTGGTTACAGGGTTGCCAGGCGGATGAAAAGCAGTCCCGATACCGGACTTGAACATACCGGATTCAGATGTGTGAAAGATGTTGTTGGTAAGAAATAATATTTACAAGCTCCATTAATGTCAAAATATCTTGTTGCCTCCTTTTGTTTGCTGCTCATTTGTTTTACGCTAAATGCACAAAGCAAAAACCAGCCTCCAAATATTATTGTCATATTAGCAGATGATCTGGGTTGGGCCGACCTGGGTTCTTATGGAAGTAGTTTTTACGAAACACCTAATCTCGATAAGCTGGCCACAAAGGGAATCCGCTTCACAAAAGGTTATTCCACCTCCCCGGTTTGCAGTCCAACACGTGCAAGCATTTTGACCGGAAAATACCCTGTAAATACTGGTGTTACCGACTGGATCCGTGGCCGGCAGGAAGATGGTAAAGCGAAACTTTTCGAGAAATTGATTGCACAGCCTACCGCTTACCAGTTAGCACTGGAAGAAACAACCATCAGTGAGCTCGCCCTATTGAATGGCTATAAAACTTTCTTTGCCGGTAAATGGCATCTTGGTGAAGAAGAGAAATACTGGCCCGATTACCATGGGTTTCAGACTAACAAAGGAGGCTGGAGCAAGGGCTCACCCACGGGTAGAGTCAATGACAGTACAGGTGGTTTTTTTACACCCTATGCAAATCCAAAATTAAGTGATGGACCCAAAGGTGAATACCTCACAGACAGGCTGACGAAAGAATGTCTTGATTTTATTGATAACAATAAGCAATCCCCTTTCTTCTTACTGTATTCCTTATACGCAGTGCATAACCCACTGCAGGCTCCGAAGGCATTGATTGAAAAATATGAGGCGAAGAAAAATAAATTGAATGTTCAGAACAATGAGCGTTTTGCCAAAGACGAAGAATGGATGAAATATGAAAACGGCTGGAGAAGAAGACTTGTGCAGGATAATCCTGTTTATGCCGCCATGATTGAAAATATGGATACCAATATAGGGAAACTCTTAGAGAAGCTCATAGAGGTTGGTATAGATGACAATACTATGTTGATCTTTACTTCCGATAATGGGGGATTAAGTACCGCCGAAGGAAGTCCAACCGTTAATGGCCCTTTTCGTGCGGGCAAGGGATGGTTGTATGAAGGTGGTATAAGGGTTCCACTTATTATGTATTGGAAAGGGAGAATAGTATCAGGTACAGTCTCAGATATCCCGGTAACCACCGCAGATATTTTTCCGACTATTGCATGGGCGATGAATGAAAAATATTCAAAAGAAAAGCAAATTGACGGGGATGATATTTTTCAATTGCTTTCAAATGAGCCATTATCAAATAGCAGAACCTTATACTGGTTTTATCCGCATTACAGCAACCAGGGAGGCAAACCGGGCGCTGCAATTATGGCGGGAAATTATAAGCTCATTTTAAATTTTGAAGACGATAGTGTGGAACTTTATGATCTGTTGAACGATATCGCCGAAACAAAAAATATTGCTGAAACAAACAAGAAAACCGCAAATCGTTTAAAGCGAAACCTGCTTAACTGGATCAGGAAAACGGGTGCAAAAATGCCCAATAAAAATCCGGCGTTTGATCTTTCAGCTAATTCCCTCCCCTGACCATTTTTCAACTGCATTTGTTTGATCTGAATACACCGCTTTTTTGAAGCGCCAGCCCTCCATCCAAATAAAATAATGTTGGTTACTTAGTTATTGTATTTCTACATCAACTAAAACTAAAACCGAAACGATGCTTGTGCTACAAAGAAAACTGTTCTCTCTGTTTGCCTTATGCTTCTTTCTATTCCTGACAGGCTTACCGGCATTTTCACAAACCGTTACTGTAAAAGGTACTGTTGTAAATGCAGGGGATAATAATCCTGTTGCCGGAGTATCAGTGGTAGAGCAGGGTTCAGAACGAGGAACTTCAACCGACCAGGATGGTGTTTTCAGCTTAAGTGCATCCGGCACTAAGCCAGTACTGGTCTTTAGTAATGTGGGATTTAAAACCTATACCCTCATATGGGATGGCTCTTCTGCCATTACCATCAAACTTGAACCTGAAGCTGCATCCATGCAGGATGTAGTTGTGGTTGGTTATGGTGTGCAGAAAAAAATCAATCAGACGGGATCAACCCAAACCATCAAATTTGATGATGCCGTTAACCAGCCTGTTACCAATTCAGGACAACTCATGTATGGAAAATTTTCCGGTGTTCAACTTACACAAGGCAGCGGATTACCCGGGGCAGATGGATCAAATGTAATCATCAGGGGTGTGGGAACTTTTGGGGCAACAACACCTTTGGTTGTAATAGATAATATTCAGTATAGTGGCCTTGATGCATTTAATAACCTGGCACCATCTGATATCGAAAGTATCTCCGTATTGAAAGATGCATCTGCAAGTGCCATCTATGGTGCCAGAGGTGCAAACGGGGTAATAGTTGTAACAACTAAAAAAGGGAAAAGTGGCGCAATGAGCGTTGTGTATAATGCATATGTTGGTTCCCAGCAAGTAACAGTTGTGCCGAAGTACCTGGATGCCGTTAATTATGCAAGGTTGAAAAATGAACGCGACATTAATGCAAATGGAGCAAACGCACCTTTACGCTATTCTGAAGACGACATTCAGGCCATCATTGACGGATCTGATCCAGATAAATATTCAAATACCAACTGGGCCAATGAAATTTTAAGAAAGGCTCCTGTTCAGAATCATTACCTGGCATTTTCCGGTGGAAATGAGAAAACCACTTACAGGGTTTCACTTGGTTATCTTAACCAGGAAGCGGTAGTAAAAGGCAAGTTTAAATCTGAAAGATTTAATCTGAGCTTAAATATTAATTCCAAAGTAAAAGATTGGTTAACGATTTCTAATGTCACAAATACTTTCTGGACAAAGTTCAAAGGCCCTTTTGGTGGACCGGGAGCTATAACCGGCGAAACAGGGATCATCAACCAGTTTCAACGATCCGCTCCAACTGTTCCTGTATATTATTCTAATGGAGAATATGCTGTTGTGGATGGATCGTATCAGAATGTAAACGCCAGTTTCCCCATAACACATGCTATCAGGAGAGGCTTCCTTGGCGACTACAAGAGTAATGATATAAATATTGCCGATCGTTTTGGTGTGAAGGTTGATTTTTATAAAGACCTGTCTTTTGAAACAAGCGGAAGTATAAACCTTAGCTATGGGAATGTTTCAAGTTTTAATCCATTTGCCAATCTATATGATTCAGAAGGAAACCTGGTTGCACAAAACCTGGTGAATACACTGTCCAATGGTACGAGCTTTGATTACCGGCTTCTGAATGAGAATATCTTACGGTATAACAAAAACTTTAATGATAAGCATGACCTTACCGTTCTGTTGGGTCATTCGGTGATCTATAACCGAAACGATGGATTTACAGGATCATTAGAAGGATTTCCTTCCAATGCCATACAGGAATTTGATGGAGGGGGTGTTCTGAATCCAAAAGTAACCGGTGCAGCATCAGAAGAATCCCTTCAATCCTTCTTTGCAAGATTGAATTATATCTACAATAGCAAATACCTCTTTGAACTGAATGTAAGAAGGGACGGCTCCTCTAAATTCGGACCAACGAAACGCTATGCAAACTTCCCTTCAGCATCAGCAGGATGGAGGGTAAGCGAAGAGTCATTCATGCGGAATATAAGCTGGATCTCAGATCTGAAGTTGAGAGCTAGCTGGGGAATTACCGGTAATGATAATATCGGTAACTACATCTATGATCAAACCTATAATACTAACCTGGATTATTTTTTGGGAACAAGTACAGTTGTGGGTGCAGTTGCCATTACAAGGCTCGCCAACCCAACCATTACCTGGGAAACGGTTGAACAGTATGATATAGGTTTGGATGCCGGTTTATTTCGCAACAAATTATCGATTACTGCAGACTATTTTAAAAGGCTTAGCTCTGATGTGCTCTATGGTAATTTCCCAATTCCAAACACGATAGGTGTAACGAATCTTGCAGCCCAGAACGCAGCAAGCATGATCAACAGCGGAATTGAATTGGCGTTGAATTACCGCGACAGGGTTGGGAAACTCAACTATAGCTTTGGTGGTAGCTTAAGCAAATTTGATGACAATGAAGTTACTGGCCTTGGTGACAGAGGACTGGAAACGATCGACGGTGAAACCATTATCAGGATCGGTGTTCCATTCAATGCCTATTATGGTTATAAGGTGGTTGGTATTTTTCAAACAGCGGAAGAGGTGGCAAATGCACCAAAACAGTTTGGTAGCAATTTAACCTCCCCAGGTGATTTTCAGTATGAGGACTTGTCGGGCCCCGCTGGAAAACCGGATGGTATAATCAATGCCTTCGACAGAACGGTGATAGGAAATCCCTACCCGGAGATGATCTATAATTTTAATGCCAATCTGAGTTATGAGGGATTCGATTTTAATGTGCTTTTTGAAGGACTGAGTGGCCTGGATCGCATTCTTAATGACAATGGACAATTGCCTTTTGATGGCGACAGGAACAATGCGCTATCCTATTGGGTTAACCGCTGGACGCCTGAGAATCCATCCACTACATTGCCACGAATTGGTGGCGTAAATAATAGTGTTATATCAACCTTCTATATACAGGATGCTTCTTACCTGCGAATGAGAAACATTGAGATAGGATATTCCCTTCCTGTTTCTTTCACCCAAAAATTCGGCATATCAAAGTTCAGGGTATATGCAGGTGCGCAAAACCTTCTGACTTTCACAAAAATGGAAAATTTCGATCCTGAAAGGGCAAGAAGTGGAAACACCGATCAGTTGACTCCCTTATATAAAGTGTACACGTTTGGTCTAAACCTCAAATTTTAAGCAGAATGAAAAATCTAGTAATAATAATATTGGTACTGGCTTTAAGCGGGTGCTCAAAAGAATTTCTTGACAAGAACTCCCTGACGCAAATAGGTGACGCCAGTTTCTGGAAAAGCGAGCAGGATGCCATCCTGGGTATTAATGGTATCTATGATGTATTGCAGGATAGGGTGATGTATAGCGGTAACCTGAATGGTACAGCTGGACTTCCCATGTATGATACCTTTGGTGACAACGCCTATAACAGCTTTAAGTTTGAAGGGCCGGGTAATTTCATGATTGCTAACATTGATCCTTCAAACGCATTGTTTTCGGCATTATGGACATCTTGTTATAAAGGTATCGCGAGAGCAAACGTTGCCCTGGAAAATATTGAGAAGCTACCGGCAGAAAGTATTTCAGATTCCAGTAAGCAGGCATTAATGGGGCAGGCACTTTTCTTACGATCATTATTTTACATGAACCTTGCAGTTTACTACCAGGATGTTCCCCTTATTTTGAAAAGCCAGAAAATAGAAGAGGCCTATGTTGCTAAGAATTCATACGATGAAGTTTCACAACAGATTGTGATAGATCTGAAGAAGTCAATTGACATGCTCCCTGAATCTTACACAGCGGCACAATATGGATATGCAACCAAAGGCGCTGCATTGGGTTTGCTCGCAAGGTTTCAATTATACAATAAAGAATACCAGGATGTATTAGATGCTACAGAAGCAATAATAGCCTTAGGCTATTCACTTCACCCGAACTATGCACAATTATTTACGGAGGCGGGAGAGTTTTCAAATGAAATACTATTCTCGGTAAGATTTTTCCAGGATGTATCTGCCAACGGCGAAACCTTTTCATCCACCTTTTTACCGGCTCCTAAAATCGATAACCAGCCTATGCCGAATATGGTTAACGATTATTATTGTACAGATGGACTTCCAATTACATCATCACCATTGTATAAGGCAACTACGCCAAAAGAAAATAGAGATCCAAGGTTGATAGCTTCTGTTTATTTCCGCAACGACATTTTCCTGGTAGATCTTAACAGGGTATTCACCGGAAATACTGCTACTAAATATGGACTTAAGAAGTATATCAGGAACAGCGCTTCGGCAACAGGTATTTCAGTGTTTAATCCGGGTGGACAGGATTTTATAGTTCTTCGCTTTGCTGATGTTTTATTAATGCGTGCAGAAGCGTTTATAGAACTCAATCAATTGGATGCTTCCTATGAATTAATTAACGAGGTAAGAGGCCGTTCTAATATGCCAGCCATTGAAGCTGTGGAAGGCGAAGGCCTGAGCCAGGATGATTTAAGGAATATTGTTCGGCATGAAAGAAGGGTAGAATTGGCTTTTGAGGGACTGCGCTATTTTGACCTTAAACGTTGGGGTACACTTGAGCAGGCCTTCGAGCGTGTAGTGGCAGATAAAATTCCCGGTTATGCGGCAGTGTACCAACCAGGGAAATCGGAGATATTTCCTATTCCGCTGGTGGAGCTTAATGCAAATTCAAATCTTGTACAGAATCCTATATGGTAAACCAATAACCGGAAATGTTGAAATCCGGTTAAAAGCATTGACTTATGTCAATGCTTTTTCTTTTTTTCCTTATACCCGGGTGCATTTACTTCGCCAGGAACGTATATACTTTTCCCGCTGTAGTTGAGATGTCATATTCAAAGGTTTCTTTAATCTTCAGAAGCTGAATATTCACTTTTGATGAAATAATTGGTTCAGGTGTTTCGTCAACATAAAAGAACGGGTTGGTATTATTGCCGGAGGAACGCTTAAGAAGATCTCCATTGCCATACTTCATTTCGTTAGGAACGCGTAATCGTAGATTGCCACCGAGCCTTGACTTAATTATTACTTTAGCAATTTTACCAGCTTCCCATTCCATGCTCACTATTTCAAATCCTCCTCTTGCGCGCAAACCAGTAATAGTTCCGGCCGGCCATTTATCAGGAAGGGCAGGAAGCAAATGCAAACTGCCATCTGAACTTTGCATAAGCATTTCTGCGATACCGGATGTGCATCCGAAATTGCCATCGATCTGAAAAGGCGGATGCGCATCAAAAAGATTGTTGTAAGTGCCTCCCCCGCCGGGATTGGTGCCTACTGGTGTAAGCTGATCCTGAATCAATTTGTAGGCATGGTTTCCATCAAGCATACGCGCCCACCAATTTACTTTCCAGCCCATGCTCCAACCTGTAGATACATCACCACGTTGTATAAGTGTTGTTGACGCTGCTGAATGCAGTTGAGGTGTTCGATAAGCCGATATCTGGTTGGAAGGAAACAAGCCGTATAAATGCGAGATGTGACGGTGCTGATCCTTTGGATCATCGATATCTTCCAGCCATTCCTGTAATTGCCCGTGTTGCCCGATATGCATGGGCGGGAGTTTTCTTCTCAGCGCTAATAGTGTGTCCGCAAATGACCTGTCACTGTTTAACATCTCTGCTGCCCTTATAGTAGTGCTGAAGATGTCAAACACGATCTGATTATCCATCGTTGCGCCTGCAGCAATAGATGTTTCTTCGTGTGCTTTTGGTGCATTTTCTGGTGACATGCCGGGGTTTACAACCAGCCAGTCATGATTCGGATGCTTCACTAAAAAGTCAACATAAAATAAAGCTGCACCTTTCAGGATGGGATATATTGATTGCAAATACTGTTTGCTTCCGCTGTAGAGAAAATGCTCCCACAAATGCTGACTCATCCATCCTGCGCTCCCGTTCCAGCAGCCCCACAGAGGGCCGTCTACTGCCCCTGTTGTACGCCAGATATCAGTGTTGTGATGCGCTACCCATCCACGCGCACCATACATGCCACGCGCAGTTTCCTGGCCTGTTCCCGACAATTCTTCAACCATCTTTAAAAATGGTTCATGAAGTTCTGCAAGATTGGTTTTCTCCGCTGGCCAGTAATTCATTTGTGCATTAATGTTGATGGTATACTTGCTATCCCATGGTGGACGCATCGAGGCATTCCAGATTCCCTGAAGATTTGCTGGCTGCCCCCCCGGTTGAGAAGATGAGATCAGCAGGTAGCGACCGAATTGAATATAAAGAGCTGCCAGCTGAGGGTCGTTGGAATGGCGGAAGTTTTTCAATCGCTCATCGGTGGGCAGTTTCGCCATATCGGTTGTGCCAAGATCGAGTGTTACACGGTTAAAATATTTTTGATATTCAGCAACATGTTTTTTCACCAGCACATCAAAGGATTGGGAATAGGCATGATCCAGCCTATTCTTTGCAAGCATTTCATCGTTACCGCTTAGATCCTGGTAAGATTTGAAATTTGTTGCAACTGAAATATAAATCGTAACCGCATTTGCTTTGTTCACAATCAGGGCGCTATCATTCACCGTAATGCTCCCTCCTTCTGATTTGATTCGCAAAATTGCTGTAAAATGAATTTTTCCCTCAACCCCTTCATGATCAATGGTAGATCCTGCAACAATTATTTCGTGCGATGAGCTGGTGATAACACTGGCATTTGGTTGAGGTGTAGAAAAATTCCCAATAAACGAAATCATTCCTGGTTTGCTTGCGGTTAATCGCACTGCAATAACGCTGTCTGAAAGAGACGCGATCATTTCACGTTTGTAATTAACATCACCTACTGTGTAGGAAACTTTCGCTACCGCTCTTTCGATGTCAAGATCACGATAGTAATTTGTGCATCTTTCATGACCTTTGAAAGCCAGCTTAAGATTTCCAACCGGCAGAAACATCTGACCGTGAGAGTTTTTTGTAATGATCGCTTTGCCAATCAGATCCTCCGCTTCCTTATAACGTCCATCAAATATGAGTTGCCTTATCTTCGGGAGCATGGCTAAAGCTTCCGGATTATCATTCCGGTTTGGACCTCCACTCCATAATGTGTGTTCATTTAGCTGGATGATCTCTTCTTCCGGATTTCCATAGACCATTGCCCCAAGTCTGCCGTTACCAATGGGCAATGCATTTTCCCAGGTATTTCCGGCGGGAGTTTTATACCAGAGTCTGAGCGGTATCTTTTCTTGTGCTGTAGCCGTGACGGCGATGGATAACAGAACACATAAAGAAAGTAATTTCATTTATCCCTTTTTAAATATTATGATGTAACCTCTATCATCGCTTTGATAATGTCAGAGGCCGGATTCAGCCAGGTTTCAAAATGTTTCCCTGCATCCTCAAAACTTACCCGATGAGTAATGTATGTCTCAGGATCCACGAGCTGCTTTTTCATTGAGTCAATAACATGTTCAAAATCTTCTCTCGTTGCATTGCGACTACTCATAAGAGTACCTTCGCGCTTATGGAACTCAGGATGGCTAAAGGAAATATGTTCACGTTGCAAACCGATCAGAACGTAACGCCCTCCATGTGACATGTATTGAAAACCTTTGTTTATAGCCTGTAAATTACCTGTAGCATCTATCACTACCGAAGGCATATCCATTCTGGTAATTTCCTGCAGAATTTTGAGCACGTTCGAATCCCTCGCATTAATGGTATGATCAACCTTAAGTTGATCCCGACAGAATTGCAGACGGTGATCATTGGTGTCTAACGCAATAACTTTTGCTCCCGCTATCCGCGCGAACTCCATTGTGCCAATGCCAATTGGACCAGCACCAATTACCAAAACAAATTCACCGGGCTTTATTTCAGCCCGGCGTACACCATGGGCACCAATAGCCAATGGTTCAACCAGCGCCATCGCATCCAGTGAAAGTCCATCACTGTGTAACAACGATGCCGATGGAACGGATATAAATTCCGCCATACCACCATCTATGTGCACCCCACATACCTTGATGCTTTCACAACAATTTTGTTTGCCAGCCCTGCAAGCCACGCAGTTGCCACAGCTGAAGTAAGGGATCAGCGATACTATTTCCCCTGTACGAAACCCCGGAGCATTATCGGCCGAAACAAATTCTCCTGCCAACTCGTGTCCAAGTATTATAGGGTAGCTTAGAAAAGGTTGTGTGCCCTCGTATGCATGCAAATCAGTGCCACATACACCTATCCGTTTTATTTTAATGATAGCTTTGTTCGCTTCGCTTTCAGGTTTCTGTTTTTGCTGATATTCGAACTTCCTGGGTTCGAGGCAAACTAAGGTCCTCATGGTTTCTATTTCTTTCAGTGAAACAATTAAAATACAGCTTTTAATGATATTTCCTTCGATGGTGGTTTCCTGAGTGTATATAAGAAGGCTTATTTTTATAATCCGAAAAATTATTAACAACTATGTATTCCCGTCTTAAACTGTTGGCACCGTTATTACACATAACCCTGTCCATGATTTTTCTGAACACGGATCTTAACGCTCAGGCAACCGGCACTGAAACATTTACAGTAACCCAGGTGCCTGCAGAGAACGGTTCTTATACAATTCAACCTCCAATTGCAGATGGTACCAGGGTTAAAGCCGGAACTGTATTGACTGTAATCGCTAAGCCCTCACCTAAATTCAGCCTTGATGCTATTTACTATACAGTGAAAGGCGGGATGTGGGGAACAACCAGTTTTGAAAGTTTTTCTTCTCCCATGACAATCAGGGTTGATAAGGATATGTCAATAGGGGCCACATTTGTTGAAAAGGAACTTGTAGAGAATTTGAATGTAACGCAGGATCTGGTTTATGCTAAGCCGGGAAATAAAGCCCTGAAGTACGATGTGTTTTCACAAAAGGGTGCACGCAATCTTCCCTGCATTGTAATAGTTCATGGCGGCGGCTGGTCGTCAAACAATGAAGATATCATGCGGGGATTGGCCCGCGAATTAGCTAATGGAGGGAAGTATGTGGTATTCAGTATCGACTATCGTTGGGTCAACAAACTGGATGGTGATGAAAAACCCAACTACATGCACAACCTTATTGAAGATGTTTTCGGAGCCATTGCGCATATACAGGAACATGCAGCCACCTATGGCGGTGATCCTAAGCGAATAGCTGTTACCGGCGACAGCGCAGGAGGTCATTTATCTGAATCAGCAGCAATGCTCTCTCCATTGATTGGTGATGGTGGTTTTGGTACCCGTGCCGGGGTTTATCAGTATCTGCCCAGCTATATGCCAAAAGGGAAATCTGTTGACCAGGTGCGTAAAGAAATTACAGATGCCATCAAAGCAGTAGCGCCAAGCTATGGACCTTCTGATGCGCGTCATTTCAAAATGTTCATTGAACAGACCAGCGATGAATACTATGATGCCGTATCACCCGTTAAGCATGTACCAAACGCTACCCAGAGAGCAATTCCCCACTTCATTGTTCGTGGCAAAAAGGATGATCTTGTAACCCATGCAGTTGTTCAGTCATATGTGGATGTATTGAAGGCTGCAGGACAAAGAGTTGAATACATCCAGGTTGATGATGCAGCACATGCATTCTTTGATTGGAAGCCCGATGCAGCAACCAGGACGACATTTGCGAAGTATGGAATTAGGTACGCAGCAGAGATGCAGGCTTTTTTTGATACTGTGTTCAAATAGTTGTCATTATATGCTTAACTAATTTAGACATAGATTTGCCTCCGAATAATTTATAACTGACGAAATAATTTGCAATGGAATTAATAATTGCCCTGGTAACATTAATACTCCTGGAAGTAGTTTTAGGGATAGATAACATCATTTTTATTTCCATTGTAACCGACAGGCTACCTGCACATCAGCAAAAGAAGGGAAGACGGCTTGGACTCTTACTGGCAATGCTTATGCGTCTTTTGCTGTTAACGATTATTTCTTTCATTCTAAAATTGGAGGGAAATCTTTTCACCATCCTTTCAAACAATATTTCCGGTAAAGACCTGATCCTGATAGCAGGGGGTATTTTCCTGTTGTACAAAAGCGCCTCCGAAATTTATCATAAGATGGAAGGGGAGGATGGCGATACCTCTAAAAACATCAAGGTGACTACATTTGGCAGTGCAATTGGACAAATCCTGATTCTTGACCTCGTGTTTTCAGTTGATAGTATTATAACTGCTGTAGGTATGGTAGATGAGCTGTGGATAATGTATACAGCCGTGGTGGTAAGTGTTGGCGTTATGCTTTTTGCGTCAGAACCGATAAGCAAGTTCGTGAACAATCACCCTGCTTTTAAAATGCTCGCTTTGAGTTTCTTATTGTTGATAGGCGTTTCACTGATCGCGGAAGGATTAGAAGTTCATATTCCCAAAGGATACATTTATTTCTCAATGGCATTTGCTCTGCTTGTAGATGTTTTTCAAATGAAGATGAACAAGCGAAAATCAGCGCCGGTTAAAACACATGAACATTACCTGCCTGGCCAGGAAGATAAAAATATTGATATATAAAGAAAGTAGATGCCCCTAAATACTAATGTGAGAATAAAATGGCTGGTTGCAGGCATATTGTTCGCGGCATTTTGGGCATCTGCGGCAACAGCAACTAAAATTGGTCTTAGGGTTGCACAACCCCTGGTGATCGCAGAAATGCGCTTTGGATTGGCCGCTCTTATCATGCTCATTATAGCGCACGTTATCAAAGCTCATAGACTACCAGCAGGCAAAGAATGGAAACAGATCGCAATCTATGGGCTGCTTAATATCACCATTTATTTGGGTTGTTATGTTATTGCAATGAAAACTCTCACTGCAGGTATTGGTTCACTGGCCATTGCTACCAACCCCGTGTTCATCAGCTTTTTTTCCGTGATACTTTTAAGGAAAAGATTGACATGGGCCGTTATTGCTGCCCTTATTGTATGTACAGCCGGCGTTCTTACTGCTGCATGGCCTTTATTTGCCGGGGCTGAAATAACAACAGGTGGTTTACTGCTTTTACTTTTTAGTATGCTCTGTTACTCTCTAGGGGCCATTTATTTTTCCTCCCTGAAGTGGAATGATCTTTCCTTATTTACCATCAATGGCTGGCAAACATTTTTAGGTGGCTTGTTTTTACTGCCAGCAACTTTATTTTATTATGAGGATAGCTCCAATCATTTCACCAGCACCTTCTGGTGGTCGGTCGCCTGGTTGGCTATTCCTGTTTCTATCATAGCTGTTCAGCTTTGGTTGTGGCTTTTGCAAACAAATGCTGTAAGAGCCGGACTATGGTTGTTTTTGTGCCCATTGTTTGGTTATGTATTTGCCGCATGGTGGATGAATGATGAAATAAGCACCTATACTATTACAGGTGTAATCCTGGTTATCGGAGGCTTATTGCTATCAAAACTGAAAACAGGCAAGCAAGAAATTGTTCTTGAATAAGCGCGCTTTAGCATCTTTATCTTCGCAAGATTAATATATTGCTCCTGATGAAAAGATTACTTCCTCTGTTCATTATTTTACTTTCTGGTTGCTCATGCTTATTTGCCCAAGACAATCTGCATACAGTATCAATACTCGTTAAAAATGCAGATGAGAAAAATGCACTGGCAGGAGCAACTGTTACCATTGATTCTCTAAACCGAACAGTGGTTGCTGACAGCAGCGGACTGGCCATCTTTACAAATGTTCCAAAGGGCAACTATTCTATAACGGTGACCTTTATAGGTTTTGAAGAACAGAAGCTAATGCTGACTGTTCCGCCATTATCAACTAAACCTTATGAAATATTCCTTGAAGAAGGAGAGGAGCATCATGAAGAAGAAGTATTTGTAACAGCTACCAGGCTTAGCAGAACAATAGCGAATATCCCTACCCGTATTGAAGTACTCAGTGGAGAAGAACTCGCAGAGAAAGGAAACATGCGGCCGGGAAACCTGCAGATGCTTTTGAATGAAACAACAGGCATCCAGACACAGGTAACTTCTCCTGCCTCTGCTAACGCCAGCATTCGTATTCAGGGATTGGACGGTCGCTATACCCAGATCCTGAAAGATGGATTCCCACTCTATGCCGGCTTCTCCGGGGGATTGAGCATCATGCAGATTGCACCACTTGATCTTCGACAGGTGGAAGTTATTAAAGGATCTGCCTCCACACTTTTTGGTGCGGGTGCCATCGCCGGACTGGTAAATCTTGTTTCAAAAGTGCCAACCGATGAAAGGGAGATCAGCTTCCTCGCCAATGCTACTTCTGCCGGGGGCCTTGATTTCAGTGGATTCTACAGTGAGAAATACGGCAGCCTGGGATTAACCGTTTTCGGATCGAGGAACAGCGGCAGCCCTTTTGATCCGGCTGACATCGGCCTCACGGCTATCCCTAAGTTTGAACGATATACCATTAATCCAAGGCTGTTTTTTTATGGCAATAAAACCACTGCCAATGCCGGCTTTAGTTATATCACAGAAGACAGGCTCGGAGGCTCAGTGGATTATATCAAGCGTGGAACCGATGGCTATTTTGAAGAGAATAATACAGACCGATTCACCACACAACTGGCTATCAACCACCGGCTCACCGATAAATCTACCCTGAACTTTAAAAACAGCTATAGCTACTTTGACCGGCAGCTACAAGTTCCTTCCTACCAGTTCAAGGGACTGCAAAAATCAAGCTTTTCTGAATTTACGTTTACCCATGAACGCGAGAAAGCAGATTGGATTATTGGCGCTAATTTCCTCACGGATGATTTTGAGGAGGAGCAGCAGTCAGCTGATCCGCTTCGCAATTATCACTACAACACCTACGGCATCTTTGTCCAGAACCAGTGGGCACCCAATAATTTCCTGACCCTGGAAACTGGTCTGCGCGGCGATTATGTGAACGAGTATGGATTTGAACTCCTTCCAAGGATCTCTGCCATGCTGCGCTTCACGCCCCAGCTCACAGCGCGTATTGGTGGAGGGTTCGGCTATAAGACACCAACCGTGTTCAATGAAGAATCAGAACGTATCCAGTTTCAGAATATTCTTCCCATCAATACCTCCACCACCAACAATGAACGCTCTGTTGGAAGCAACATTGATCTGAACTATCGCACCACCATCGGCGAAATCGGATTTACCATCAACCAGCTCTTTTTTTATACCCGTCTCAACAAGCCCCTTGTCCTCAGCAACAATGGTGCTGATTCGGAGTTCGTGAATGCCGATGGTTATATAGATACAAAGGGAATGGAAACCAACCTTCGACTTACCTACGGCGATTTTAAACTATTCGTGGGCTATACATATGCAGATGTGAATACACATTTTGATGGCAGTAAAGAATGGTTTCCGCTCACGGCAAGGCATAGACTAAATAATGTGCTGATGTTTGAGAAGGATGAGAGACTGAAGATCGGGTTGGAAGCTTATTATTTCAGTCCCCAGCGCCTCAGCGACGGTGCCCTTGGTAAATCATACTGGATAATGGGACTGATGGGGGAAAAGGTTTGGGAGAAGTTTTCCCTCTTTATAAACTTCGAGAATTTCACCAATACCCGCCAAACCAGGTTTGATACGATCTACACGGGTGCAATCACCAATCCCGTCTTCCGCGATATCTATGCACCCCTGGAAGGGTTTGTAGTGAACGGCGGCATTAAGATCAGGCTAAGTGGAAATTAGTACAGCGGAACCGGTATGAGGAGCAATTTTTTACCAAAATCAGTAAATTTGGTAAGGATTTCAGTAATTTGTATAGGTCATTTTCCCTCGATTAGCCACATCTTTAAACGATTGTATTACACAAGAATCTTAACGGCTCTATCTAAAGATTATATTTAACTTCATTAGTCAATAATTACGCTGATAAATTTTTCAAACTCATGGCAACATTCAACCTGACTGTTAACGGAAAAAAGCAAGAATTAAATGTTGATCCGAGTACACCTCTATTGTGGGTACTCCGCGATCACCTCGATCTTGTAGGCACCAAGTTTGGCTGCGGCATGGCTCAATGCGGTGCATGCACCATTCACCTTGATGGCAAGGCCGTCCGCTCCTGCATACTGCCGATCTCAGCGGTGGGCGACCAGAAAGTGACCACCATTGAGGGACTATCAGAAAACGGTGACCATCCCGTACAGACTGCATGGCTCGAACATGACGTGCCCCAGTGCGGGTATTGCCAGGCGGGACAAATCATGAGCGCGGCTGCCCTGCTGAAAGAAAATCCATCGCCAACCGATGAGCAGATCGAAAACACGATGAGTGGAAATATCTGCCGCTGTGGTACCTACACCCGCATTAAGGCAGCAATCAAAACAGCTTCTAAAACCATTAACGCTTAAGATCATGACAACAATAAAAACTGGAATCGGCAGAAGGTCTTTCCTTAAGTCATCTGCACTTGCAGGTGGAGGCTTATTATTAAGCTTCAGTTGGTTGGGGGGATGCAATCCCTCTCCTAAAGAAGCCCTCTCCCTTCCTAAAGAATGGTTCGAGCTGAATGGTTACCTCAAGATCGGGGAGAACGGACTGGTGACCATTATGAGCCCCAATCCCGAGATTGGACAGAATGTAAAAACATCTATGCCAATGCTCGTTGCAGAAGAGCTGGATGTGGATTGGAAAAATGTGATCGTAGAACAGGCACCGCTCAATACAAATGTATTCACCCGCCAGTTGGCAGGGGGAAGCCAGAGTATCCGCCAGGGATGGAAAAGCCTTCGTATGGCAGGCGCTACCGCGAGGAGAATGTTGCGCGAGGCAGCAGCCAAGTCGTGGAACGTTCCGCTGGATGAAGTGACCACCGAGGCAAGCATGCTCTATCATAAAGGCAGTGGCAAATCTGCGAGCTATGGTGAAATGGCATCGGCTGCAGCCAGCATTACAGTTCCTAAAGAAGTGGAACTGAAAAACAACAAAGACTTTAAGATTATCGGTACCTCCAAAAATAATGTGGATGGTAAGAGCATTGTTACCGGTAAGCCTCTATACGGGTTGGACTATAAGAAAGAAGGTATGCTGATCGCTATGATGGTTCAGCCTCCCGGCTTTGGCATGAAATTGAAAAGTGTTGATGACTCACAGGCGCGGTCCATGCCGGGTATTAAAGACATCTTCACCATCAATACCTATAAAGATGACTATGCAAGACAGTGGTGTGATGTGGATGCCTTTAATGACCTCGTTGTTGTTGTTGGAAATACTACATGGGAAGTAATGAATGCCCGCAAGGCCTTGAAGCTTGAGTGGGAGCAATTCAAGGACCATGATATTAGCTCCTCTTCTTTTTCGGGTGATAAGGTTAGTATCAAAGTTCCCGGCGGACTCGAAAACTCCACCCGCCATGCGCTGCTCATGAATGAATATGCAGCAAAGCCGGGAAAAGTTGTCCGCAAAGATGGCAATCCGGATGCCGCTTTCAGTAAAGCTGCCAAGGTTATCGAACGTTCTTATTCGGCGCCTTTCCTTGCTCACAATACCATGGAGCCAATGAACTTCTTTGCCCATGTAACTGCCGACAAAGCAGAACTGGTTGGTCCTATCCAGACACCAGAATTCATGGAGAAGAGCGTTGCCGCCAGGCTTGGATTGCCACTCGAGAAAGTTGATATCCAGATGACAAGGCAGGGTGGTGGATTTGGTCGTCGCCTGTATGGTCACTTCCTCGTTGAAGCCGCTGTTATCTCACAAAAAGTAAATGCTCCTGTCAAATTAATTTATACGCGCGAAGATGATATGTCTAATGGTGTATACCGTCCGGCATACCATGCTTTGTATCGTGCAGCACTGGATGCCGATAATAACCTGATCGCCTTTCACGTGAAGGCAGGTGGTATTCCTGAAAGCCCATTGTTTGCTGACCGTTTTCCTGCAGGTGCAGTTGAAAACTATATTGCGGAAGAGTGGTCAGCCCCTTCCAACATTAGTGTTGGTGCATTCCGTGCTCCACGTTCTAATTTCATTGCAGGTGCTGAACAGTCCTTTATAGACGAGGTAGCAGAAGCTGCAGGAAAAGATCCGATCCAGTTCAGGCTAGATCTGTTAGACAGGGCCATTAAGAATCCGGTTGGAGAAAAGAATGACTACGAGCCTAAGCGATATGCCGGTGTGCTGGAGTTGGTTAAAACCAAATCAAACTGGGGTGTTGATACGCCAAATGTATTCCGTGGTGTGTCTGCCTATTTCTGCCACGATAGTTATGTAGCCCATGTAATTGATCTTGTGATGGAGAATGATAAGCCGCGGGTACAAAAAGTACATTGCGCAGTGGATTGCGGTATCGTCGTGAATCCAGTTGCGGCTATCAACCTCGTTGAAGGTGGATCGGTTGATGGAATTGGTCATGCCATGTACAGCGGACTAACATTTACCAATGGTACGCCCGATCAGAATAACTACCATCAATACCGACTGATTCGCCATCGCGAAGCACCAAGAGAAATTGATGTTCACTTTGTGCAGAGCGATGTTGATCCAACAGGTTTGGGTGAACCACCTTTTCCGCCGGTAATGGGTGCATTGGCTAATGCGCTTTATAAGGCCAGTGGTAAACGTCATTACCAGCAACCTTTCATTATGGAAGGTGTTAAGAGAGGCTAATTAAATTCATAAAACCATACAATCCGTAAGCAGTTCGCTTACGGATTTTTTTTGTAAACATTGAAATGATTATCACAATGAACAGTGCAAAAGGCCTCTTCTTGATTTCCCTTTTATTCTTGGGAGTAAATGGATTTACACAAACAAATAAAGTAATTGAGTTCTTCCCCAAAGGCACGGTATTGCATGGCAATATTCCTTACAACACCAACCACTTACCAAAACAACTTTTAGATATTTATTTACCTCCCAACGCAAAGGGGAAATTACCCCTGGTGATTTTCGTTCACGGCGGTGCATGGTTAGTAAATGATAAATATGCCGACATGGGCTATATGAGAAAGACCATTGCTGAAATTGTAAGTAGCGGATTTGCACTGGCATCAATCGATTATAGATTTGCTTCTGATGCCATTTTCCCGGCGCAGATACAGGACTGCAATCGGGCCGTTTCATTCCTGGTGGACAATGCCGACAAGTATGGATTCGATAAAAACAAGCTTGCTGTTATGGGCTTTTCAGCAGGAGGACACCTTGCATCATTGATGGGCTTATCGAAGAACAATAATATTGAAGGCTTCTTCATGCCGGGAACAAACAGATCATTCAGCTTCAAAGCAGTTGTAGATTTTTATGGTCCGGCTGAATTGATATTGTTTCCGGGAAGCGACGATCCTAAGTCTCCCGAAAGTATCCTGATCGGCGCCACGCCTTTATCCCGTCCCGATTTAGCAAAAGCTGCAAGTCCTGTAACCTATGTAGATAAAAGCGATCCTCCCTTCCTGATCATCCATGGCGAAAAAGATGATATGGTTTTACCAAAGCAATCACAGTTATTGAGTTCATGGCTAACGGTGGCAGGTGTTCAAAACGAACTGGTAATTGTAAAAGATGCACCACATTATGGTGAGATGTTTGATACAGATGAGCTACGGAAAAAGGTTATAAGTTTTTTGAAGACGAGGTTGAATTAATCATCATATGACTATTCAAAATATTTATGCTGGAGTCAGAAAGCATCTCGTAGATATTTTACTGGTAGGTTTTTTACTCCTTATAATCTTTAATCCCGGAGCAAAATCCTGGATGCTGAAACAACTTGTTTCAATAGGATTGTTCAAAGCAGAAATAAAGAAGGAGGGTATTAATAGTAATCCGGAAAAAACATCATTTTCTTTTACTGATGCTGCTGGTAATCCTGCTTCTTTAGAAGACCTGAAGGGGAAAGTGGTGTTCATTAATTTCTGGGCCACCTGGTGCCCACCCTGTGTGGCGGAAATGCCTTCATTGGAAGCACTCTATTCCAGGTTCAAAGACGATGAGCGGATTGTTTTTTTGTTTATGAACGAAGATGATGACAAAGCGAAAGCCATAAAATATCTTCAAAAGAATAGTTATACAATGCCAATTTCCAAATCTACAGGTGTTGTACCCAAAGAAATCTATAGTGGCACTTTACCTACAACAGTAATATTAAACAAAGAGGGTAATGTAGTTCTAAAAAAAGAGGGGTTAGCTAACTACAATACTGATTCGTTTATAAAGCAGTTAGAAGAGCTATTGTAAATTCCAGAGTGAATATTAAATCGATCCGGAATTATAGAATTAGTGGTAAATTAAAGGATGACAGTGAATAAATCTTCCATAAGCAGAAGGAACTTCCTGAAGTCTTCTGCCCTGGCAGGCGGGGGATTGATGATCAGCTTTAGCTGGCTCTCATCCCTTGCCGCGCCTGCCACCCAAGCCAATGCTGTTGCTAGCAATTTTGCTGAGCTCAACGGCTTCCTGAAGATCTCACCGGAAGGTATTGTCACGATCTTTTCTCCCAATCCGGAAGGCGGACAGAATGTGAAGACCTCCATGCCAATGATCATCGCAGAGGAACTCGACGTAGATTGGAAATCAGTTGTGGTTGAACAGGCACGCCTCAATACCAAACTCTATTCCCGCCAGACGATTGGTGGTAGCCAGGCTATCAGGCAGGGATGGAAAACGTTGAGAACTGCCGGCGCCTCTGCGCGACAGATGTTGCGCCAAGCTGCTGCACAGGCATGGAATGTTTCCGCTGAGGAGATCACTACCGAAAACGGAAACCTCCATCATAAAGCATCGGGGAAAACTGCTTCCTATGGATCAATGGCATCTGCTGCAGCAAAGATTCCCATTCCGAAAGAAGTTAAACTCAAAGACTTTAAAGATTTTAAGATCATCGGCAGCTCACAGAAAAATGTTGATGGCGAAAAGATCGTTACCGGTAAACCGCTCTTTGGTTCTGATATTATCCGCGATGGAATGCTCATCGCCATGATTGTTCATCCCCCTGCATTTGGAATGACATTCAAATCCATTACAGACAATGCCGCAAGATCAATGCCCGGTATAAAGGATATTTTTCCCATCAAAATATTCAACGACGATTATGAAAGATCTTTCTTCGATACCTGCTCTTTCAACGAAGTGGTTGCCATTGTTGGTAACAGCACATGGGAAGTAATGAAGGCTAAGAAAGCATTGAAGATCCAATGGCAGCCTATTGCTGATCACAAGTTCAGCAGGAATGCTTTTGATAGAAAAGAAACAGTCACCATCCCTGCCGGGCTTGAGGGTACCAGCAGGCATGCATCCACCATGGCTGAATTGCTGAAAAAGCCAGCCCATATTGCACGCAAAGACGGCAATCCGGAAGAAGCATTTAAACATGCTGCAAAAATTATTGAACGCACATACAACGCGCCTTTCCTGGCCCATAATTGTATGGAGCCTATGAATTTCTTTGCTGATGTAACTGACGATAAAGCGGAACTGATCGGTCCGCTCCAGAAGCCGGAGATGACGGAGAAGGCTCTGTCTGCTCGTTTAGGCATGCCTGTTGAAAAGATCGATATTCAGATGACGCGCCTTGGCGGCGGCTATGGAAGAAGATCCTATGCGCATTGGCTGGTAGAGGCAGCGCTTATCTCACAAAAACTCAAAGCACCGGTTAAACTTATTTACTCCCGCGAAGATGATATGAGCTCGGGAATTTATCGTCCCACCTATACAGCGATGTATCGTGCTGCATTAGACGCAGATAATAACCTGGTAGCATTTCATGTGAAAGCCGGCGGCGTTCCTGAAAGTCCCCTTGAGGAGAATCGTTTTCCTGCAGGCGCCGTTGAGAATTATCTGGCCGAAGAGTTCACTATCAATTCAAATATCACTACCGGTTCTTTCCGCGCGCCAAGATCAAATTTCATTGCGGCCGCAGAGCAATCCTTCCTCGATGAAGTGGCAGAGGCTGCTGGCAAAGATCCAATTGAATTTCGGTTGGAGTTATTAGATCGCGTCATAAAGAAACCAGTAGGAGAGAAGCATGACTACGATCCCAATCGTTATGCAGGCGTGCTGAAACTGGTGCGTGAAAAGAGTGGCTGGAATGCTTCCCCCGGCAATCTGCATAGAGGTGTATCCGCTTATTTCTGTCACAATTCATATGTGGCCCAGGTGCTGGACCTTACCATGGAAAATGGAAAGCCCGTGGTTAAAAGAGTGTGCTGTGCTGTTGATTGCGGTACTGTTATTAATCCTGATGCCGCCATCAATCTCACCGAGGGTGCAGTGGTGGATGCAATTGGAAATGCGCTGTATGGAGAGCTTACTTTTAAGGATGGTGTGCCCGACAGGAATAATTTCAATCGTTACAGGATGATCCGGCATAATGAAGCACCTAAAGCTATTGATGTTCATTTTGTAAAGAATGATATCGATCCAACCGGTATGGGCGAGCCTGCTTTTCCACCTACTTTCGGCGCACTTGCCAACGCGCTGTACAAGGCCACCGGCAAACGTTTTTATAAACAGCCTTTCAATAAACAACTAAACGAGAGCCTTAAGGCTTTTTGATTATTATTTCCCTGTTAACTGATTACCGTTGCTGTAGGAAGGACGCATCGGCGTTTGAATATTCAATAGATTGCTTCAATCTTTAAATGAACATATCATGAAAGCAGTCGTTAATGATGTATACGGTCCTCCCGATGTACTCCGGCTCACAGAAATCGAAAAGCCTGTTCCAAAAGATAATGAGGTTTTGATCAGGATCTATGCCACGGCTGTTAATTCGGGGGATGTTCGTATGCGGAAGGCCGATCCCTTTCTCGTCAGGTTCATGCTGGGATTATTCAAACCCCGGATCAAACTGATGGGAATTATCCTGGCGGGTGAAGTGGAAGCCACCGGAAAAGATGTTACAAGGTTTAAGCAGGGTGACCAGGTCTATGGAATATCCATCAAAACATTTGGTGCCTATGCCGAGTATAAATGTTTACCGGAAGATGGTGTGATCGCCTTAAAGCCCGCAAACCTCTCCTACCCAGAAGCCGCCGCCATTCCCTTCGGCGCCAATACTGCACTTCATTTTTTAAGAAAGGCAAAGTTACAAGCCGGACAGAAAATATTGATCTACGGTGCTTCCGGATCGGTGGGAACTGCTGCTGTTCAGCTTGCCAAAATTATGGGTGCAGAAGTGACAGCAGTTTGCAGTTCGGCCAATGCATCGCTGGTAAAATCACTGGGAGCAGATATAGTTATCGATTACACCAAAGAAGATTTTAGTAAGAATGGCAAGCACTATGATATTGTTTTTGACGCGGTTGGCATGAGCCCCTTTTCGGGTTCTGTACATTCGCTGAATAAAAATGGAAACTATATCAGGGTGGTTCATATGTCACTGCCTCCCATTCTTAAAGGCCTGGGGGTTTCATTAACGAGCAGTAAAAAAGTTATTGGTGGAGTTGCAATAGATACAGTTGAGAACCTGAACTATCTCACTGGCCTTATTGAAGCCGGACAACTAAAACCTGTTATCGATAGAACCTATCCCCTTGTAGAGCTTGCTGAAGCCCATCGCTATGTTGATGGCGGACATAAAAAAGGAAATGTTGTTATAACGGTGTAGAATACCGTAATTTATAAAATCAACTGTTTAGGAAATGGCACAGTTTGTTATACCGAATAATGACGGGAAACTCAGAAACCTTTGGTGGGTCGCCCTTTTCTTTCTGATCTTAGCTGCTATCACCATCCCCCTCGTACTACTTTCTCAGCACTATGCCTTTGAGCTTAGTATTTTCTACCAGGTTATCATCATTACTGTTGTTTCCATTGTTTGCCAGGCTATTATCCGGCAACCACTAGAGGATCTTTTTGGAACGCTTGATATCAATTGGATCCGATCCCTTTCAAAAGGTTTGCTGATCGGTGCCGCCCTCATGCTGGTTCCTGCTTTGGTTTTATTGCTGGCAGGTGTAAGATGGATTGCCAATCCACTTGAGCTGTCATCCCTCCTTCCAATCACCGTATTGTTCATTGCCTATGCGGTTTCAGAAGAACTGCTTTTCAGAGGCTTTATTTTTCAAAGACTTATTGCGGCTTTAGGGGAATGGCCGGCGCAATTAATTATCTCCGGATTTTTCATGTTGGCTCATCTGAATAACCCGGGTATGACAGGAAGTATAAAGGTGCTGGCCAGTATAAATATTTTCTTCGCTTCCATATTATTGGGACTTGCCTTTATTAAAACCAGAAGCCTGGCCCTGCCTATCGGTATTCACTTTATGGCCAATTGGGTGCAGGGTATCCTGCTGGGTTTTGGCGTTAGCGGAAACCAGCAGCCAGGCCTGTTAAAGCCGGTCCTCAATGACGCCCCGGTTTGGTTAACAGGCGGCAACTTCGGCCTGGAAGCAAGTGTGCCCGGCCTCATCTCAGTTATCATCACGATTGTCTTTTTATACAAGTGGCGACCGCGGCATGTATGATCTCTCTCATCGTTTTAGGTAATGCAAGTCACATAACAAGGGATTGGCCAATCGTACTTTTATAGTGAACGAAATGGCAGTTATGAAAAAGAGTATAAAAGTACTTGGTCCCGGTTGCCCTAAATGCAAGACAACCTATAATAATGCATTGGAAGCTGTAAAGCAATTGGGCATCGAAGCCGACGTTACCAAAATTGAAGACCTTGAAACAATGATGCAGTACAATGTTTTAGCTACTCCTGTATTGATGATCGACGAAGTCTCAAAGGTTCGGGGCCGTGTTGCAGAGGTTAAGGAGATAAAGGAATTATTATCCCAATAATCATGTTCACCTGGGCTCAATCATTCGCCGACTGGCTTATCTATACTGTTTTTGGTATTGCAGAGCAAACAAAGTTAGGCGATGCGCTTAATTTTTTTGTTTTCGATACCATCAAGATCTTCATACTGCTGGCCGGCGTTACTTTTTTAATGGGTATAATCAACTCCTATTTTCCTATTGATAAGGTGCGAAATTTTTTGACCAAACGAAAATGGTTTGGCCTCGATTATTTTGTGGCCTCCTTCTTCGGTACCATTACGCCGTTTTGCTCCTGCTCTTCAGTTCCCTTATTTGTAGGCTTTGTTAAAGGTGGCATTCCACTGGGAGTTACACTGGCATTTTTGATCTCCTCTCCATTGGTTGACGCGGTTACAGTGGCCATTTTCTTTGGCATCTTCGGGCTAAGGATTACCCTCATCTATGTGATTAGCGGAATCATATTATCAATGATTGCCGGATTCGTTCTGAGTAAAATGAAATTGGAGGGATTACTTACCGATTGGGTGAAAGCATTACTCAAACAGAAAGAGATTGCCATAGATGGTGATGGCGAAAAACCCTTGACATTTGCTCAACGATTACCGGCAGTTATTAAAGAAGCTGCAGGTATTGTGAAAGGAGTTGCAGTATATATTTTGATTGGTATTGCCGTTGGGGGATTAATGCATGGCTATATTCCAACCGGTTTTTTTGAGGAATACATAAGTAAGGAAAATCCATTTGCCGTTCCGATTGCTGTATTAGTTGGTGTTCCCATGTATAGTAATACAGCGGGTATTTTGCCCATCATGCAGGTATTGGTCGAAAAGGGAATCCCGCTTGGAACTGTCATTGCTTTCTCCATGGCAGTGGTTACACTCTCCATACCTGAAGCTCTTTTGCTTAAGAAAGTGATGACAACTAAAATGCTGATGATATTTTTAGCAGTAGTTACTGTTTGTATCATCATCTCCGGTTATCTGTTCAACTTTATCATGTAAATTAACAGTCCTCTTATTGTTGTGTAACAGTTCTTACACAACACGGGTTTTTGGTGGAGTAGCTTTATAGCAACTACGATAAAATACTTCATCATGAAAAATATATTGAAACATACAGCCATCTCTATGCTGCTCGTCGCACTTGTTTTTTCCTTTTCTTTCTGTAATAAGGACGATGACGATAGCCCTTCAAATGACGATAACGCCGTCATCAATGTGGCCAATCTCCAGTTGCAGGTCAACAACCTTCCCAATCAGCCAATAAGCCCGGAAGAGCGAACCAGCCTGGTCTTTATGCGTGAAGAAGAAAAACTTGCCCGCGATGTGTATATCACCCTTTACAACAAATGGGGATCAAGGATTTTCAATAATATCTCCTCCAGTGAGCAAACCCATATGGAGGCTGTGCTGATCCTTCTCAACAAGTATGAGATACCCGATCCCATTGGCTCTAATCCTATCGGGGTATTTAATAATGCAGCCTTACAGACGCTCTACAACGAGTTGGTGGCAAATGGAAAATGGAGTGTCCTTGATGCCTATAAAGTAGGTGCAACTATTGAAGACCTCGACATCTTCGATCTGCAGAATGCAATGGCTATAGTTGATAACCAGGATATCGAACTGGTGTATTCAATGCTTACGAAAGGTAGCAGAAATCACCTGAGGGCCTTCTACAGTAATATCCTGAAGGTTGGGGGCAGTTATACACCGCAATATATAAGCCAGACTGAATTTGATGCGATCATCAACAGCTCCATGGAAACAGGATTTTAGTGATCATTATTTAAATGAAAACTGCCCGGACTCTCCGTGCAGTTTTCATTTATTGTATATAAATTTTATTCTTCCGAAACCCCTGCACCGGGTGCATTCGTTTTTACTGAATCAATGCCATTATCGCGACTTGCCGCTGTTTCGTACATCTGGCTTTTCCCGATCACCTGTCCATTGCCCGCTTTCAGGTTGAAATAAAACTTTCCATTGCCCGATGTCAGCTTCTCGTATCGGCTCTCATCCGTTGCATTTTTCTTCACTGAGTCAATTCCGTTATCACGGGCAGTGCTTGTAGTATACCCTTCGCTGGTGAGAATAACCTGGCCGTTATCGGCTTTCAAATTGAAGTAAAACTGACCGTCATTTCCGGTCTTGGTGGCAAACTTTCCCATAGATATATTTTTTGGTACACATCAAGGTACTTTATTTCTAAAAAAGCAGAAATCTGGTAGTCACAGCACAATAAATCCTTGATGCTTTTTTAATGCCGGGATAATCCCTTTGGAGTCAGGTAGGAGACGTAAGATAAACGTAGGATAAACGTAAGATAATATGGAGAGAATGCCTTGAAAATGCCTTTAATTACTTATCTTAAAGAAAAAAATTATGGGAAGAGCACATGGCACATTAACGCTCGGCATGAAAGGCCAGGTGGGCAAGCAAATTGTATATCGTACCAGGGGCGATAAAACCTTCATGTCGAAATACCCTGATATGTCAAATGTTGTTCCCTCTAAAGAACAACTCAGGTATAAATCGCTATTCTCCAAAGCCGTCCGCTATGCCCAGGGCATCATCCGGAATCCGGCAAAGAAAGCCGCCTATAAAGTGAAGAAGGGTAAAACAGTTTACCATACTGCTATTAAAGACTATATGCGCCAGCATAGTGCAGGCAAAAAGGGTTAAAAGCAGTTGTATAATTCACTTACCAAAACATAAAGCCGGGAGAATAAATCTTCCCGGCTTCTTTTTTCAACAACCAAACCTTCCAAATCTTCCCTTTCTTCCAAATCTTACTTCTTACCTCTTAAATCTTACCTGATATCTTACCTCTTACCTCTTACCTGATATCTTACCTACTGGACAATGATTTTCTGCATTACGTCAGGCTCTTTCATTAAACGCACCACATAGGCTCCCGGCGCAAGTCCCGTTATCTTAACCACCTGGAACTCCGTTATACTATATTTCTTTACCAACGCGCCGCTAAAGCTGTACACCTCCAGCATATCCTGCGTAATGCCTTCTGCCATTATCCTTAGGTCGCCGTTAGAAGGAACCGGCCATGCGCTTAAAATAGTTTGCTTGATCTTGGATCCATTGATAGCACGCACAACCGAATAGCTGAAGCTTCCATCTTTGTATTCCTGTTTCAACTGGTAATATGATTTTCCGGGGTAGGCATTGGCATCCAGACTGGTATAACTGAGTGGCAGGTTGCTATTGCCGCCGGGTGCTGCAGAAGCCATATATCCCACCTTGGTGAATACACCATCTGCCAGTTTGCGTTCGATGTGAAAGCCAACACTGTTCAGTTCCTTATCTGTTTTCCAATCGAGTTTCACCTGGCTCGCATTCACTCTTTTCGCCGCGAACTGGATCTTCGAAATATAGGTGCTGGTAGGTGGAATCGCAATCCGGTATGGCTGTAAAAATCCCTGCGTAACCAGATGAGTGCTATTGCTAAAACTGCTGCCAACTAACTCTCCCAGCGTAGTTTCCACCAGCAGGTTACCGGATGCTAAAGTTCCTCCTCCTGAATTCAATGTGCGTATACTCACGCTCTGCGCCATAATTGTTATGCTCAATAATTGGAGCAATAATATAAATGATGATGATCTCTTTTTCATGATGATGATTTTATTGGAGACCATGGTTTACCTGATCCTGTATCCGTTAAATACGGCATCTTCTATGGTAATGGGATCAGCACCGGTTTCCCTGCGCATGTAAACCCGTACTACGTCGCCTTCATTCAACTTCACAACCCTGCTATAGGTGATTATTCTTTTTTTATCATCCGCCATAAATGACATCGGATTGGTGAAGGGAGCAACATAATATTGTGCAGTTATAAACCCGAGTGCTGCTGAATTTTGTCCCGCTGCGGTAGAAGTGGCATTACCCGTGAAACTCAGGTAATAGAGTCCAGATTCCTTAACTGTGAATTCGCCGGTAGCAGGATCAGCCAGGTCTTCATCATCCATGAAATCATGGGTAAAGGTGATGGTGACGTTTTCGTTAAATGCATATGCTTTGGGGGTGGTGGTTTCAATGGCGAAAGCCTGCACGGCGCCTATCAGGTATTTGGCTGAAAACGATGTGTAACTTTGAAACGCATAGGGAACCGTGGCCACGTCCTGGCTGCCCATGTTTATGAAAGCACCGCTGTTGTCAAGATCCACTTCCAACCGGATTGTCTTTGGTTTATTGTCGGTTATAAGGGGTACAATATTTCCGGTTACAGATTCATATCCCGGTGATGCAATGGTTACCTGGAACAATCCAAGGGTATTGGTGGTAACGGCCCTTACTTCTGAATAGAACGGGGTTTCCACGCCGTTCTCCTTTGTGTTGAGAATGATCTTTACTTTGATCGACTTACTGGCAACCGGGTTGCCATCTGCTGTTCTCACTACTGCCTGGTAGTTCATCGTTAATGGCACCTGGGCATTTGCCAGTGTGAATGAAAATGAGAAGAAAACGAAAAGTAATAACTGCTTCATGATTAAAAAAAGTTTAATGGTAAATGGTAGGGCAAATATCTCTGCGCTTAATCGCCACTAAAAATTTATCCCGCCATTCTGCAGTTTAACCATAACCAGGTGTGCCATTTCCAAATTGAACCGTTCTATTCCCTATTGCCCATTGCCCTTCCTAACTTTATACCTCCCCTTATTTTCCTTATATTCAGTACATCAATTTCAATCAGAGAAATCGCTCCCACATGAAATCTTACATCTTACATCTTACCTCTTACCTCAAATCTTACCTCTTACATCTTACATCTTACCTCTTCTGCCTTTCCCTATCCGCCCAACCCCCCGCGCCCGTCTTCACCGCGCATAAGGATATCGGTAATCCTGCCATTAAAGGCAGCATGCAGTACCGTGAGGCCGACCAGTCATACCAGCTCACTGCAGGTGGCTATAATATATGGTTTGGGAGGGATGAGTTTCATTATGCTTTCCGGAAGATCAGCGGCGATTTCATCCTCACGGCCAATTTCAAGCTGGTGGCTCAAGGCGTTGACCCCCACCGCAAAACCGGCTGGATGGTAAGGGCAGGGGAGGGCGAAGATGCTGCGCATATGACCGCCACGGTTCATGGCGATGGAATGGTGGCCCTTCAATGGCGAAGGATGCGCGGTGCCCATATGCGCGATCCGCAGGATGAGATCTTCACCAAAAAAACGGCTACGGAGATCATTCAGCTGGAACGGGTCGGAAAAACATTTATCATGCGCGTAGCCAATCCCGGTGAGCCTTTGCAGGAAGTTGGCAGAACTGATGAGATTGATATGCCGGACTCAGCACTGGCAGGAATTTTTCTCTCCAGCCATAACCCGGAAGTAAAAGAAGAAGCCATCGCCTGGAATGTTCGCATAGAGAAAACTGTTCCCGATAATTATAATGGCTACCGCGATGGCATCCTCGGCAGCCGCCTCGAAACCATCGATATTGCCAGCGGCATCCGCAGGATCATCCATGAGGACAAGGGCCGGTTTGAAGCGCCCAACTGGATGAAGGATGGCAAACGATTACTGTATAACCAGGGCGGGGCAATTTATACTATCCCAGTGGCAGGCGGTAGTCCGGAAAAGCTCAACACAGGCAGCGCTACCCGCAACAATAATGACCATGTGATCTCTCCCGATGGCAAATGGCTGGCCATCTCTTCGCACCGGGATGGCATGACGGGTGGTGGAAGTACAATCTATTACCTGCCCATCACCGGCGGCGAGCCCACACTGGTTACCGACAGCACACCCTCTTACCTGCATGGCTGGAGCCCCGATGGAAAGCAGCTGGTATATACCGCCCAGCGACTTCAATCATCGGAGGCGTATAATATCTACCGGATTCCATTGAAGGGGGGTAAGGAAGTGCAGCTCACAAATCTCAAAAAAGGGCTGGCAGATGGACCGGAATATGCACCCGATGGTAAATGGATCTATTATAACAGCACCGTTTCCGGTAATATGCAACTATGGCGCATGAAGCCCGATGGCAGCGGAAGCGAGCAGCTCACCTTCGACGAATACAATAACTGGTTCGCGCATCCTTCTCCCGATAATAAGTGGATCGTGTTCCTGTCTTTTCCCAATACCGTTTCTGCTACCGACCACCCTTTTTACAAACGCGTACTGTTGAGGCTGATGCCAGTATCAGGGGGAGCGCCAAGAGTGATCGCTTATCTCTTCGGCGGACAGGGAACTATCAATACACCCAGCTGGAGCCCCGATAGTAAGCAGGTTTCTTTTGTGAGTAATTCAAAGGCATTGGACTAGTACCGGGGGATAGTCAGCTCCAGAGTCTTACGGCTCAATGGGATTCGACTACACCTCAGTCGAAAAATCACCCGATCGGTTCCTTTTATTTCTCTTCCAGCGCAGGAGATTTATCTTTAGAGACTGATGCCCCATTATCAGCTGACCATCACCGTATTACTCCTTTCCCTGGCTATTACCGTTAGGGCACAGGATCCTTATTTCCGCAAGCTTACCGTGGCAGAGGGACTCAATGATGGAAGCGTTCCCATCGTGAGCCAGGATAGTGAGGGATATATCTGGATCGCATCACAGGGTGCCCTTAACCGTTATGATGGTACCACGGTGAAAACCTATAGCCATAAAACCGGCGATCCTTATTCCATCCCAGCAAGTATCGTTGAAAGCATGGGCGCCGACAGTAGTGGGCATTTCTTTATTGGTTTTGAAACGGGACTGGTTTCCTTTGATCGTTCAACAGGCCGCTTCCACCCCGTGAAATCACTTGAAGGCGTTATCGTGTCAAGGATCATCCCCTTCAATAAAAATGAAGTATACCTGGCAAGCAGAAAGGGATTGGTAAACCTTAAGCCCAATACCAATTCCGTTCATTTTTTCCGCGATAATGCCGATAGTTTATTACGACTACCGGTAATGGATATGGTAAAACAGCAGAACAAGCTCTATCTAGCTACCAGAAAGGGGTTGCTATGCTTTGACCCGGCGCAGCGATCTGTTGATATCGTGAACCTTCCTTCGCTGCAGGGGCAGGGACTATTCAGTGTTGCCGTTGATGAAAAGGGATGGTTCTGGGTGGTTACCGGAAGGCAGAGAAAGGTATGGCGTATATCGCCCGACTTCCTCTCCAGCCAGTCTTTTGATTCGGTTTTCTCCGCCGGTGGTAATACCATAATCAACGTTACCGGTCTGCAGAAAGATCGTGCCGGTAATATCTGGATCAGCACCCAGTTGGATGGACTGCTTCGTTTTGATACCCGCACAGAAAAATGGTCGGCTTATAAACATGATCCCCTCCAGCCATTTTCCATCTCCACCAACCTGCATAGCAGCATTTTCTGCGATCGCGATGGCATGGTATGGGTAGGGGGAAACAGGGGCGTGAATTATTTTGATCCACAGGAAAATTTCTTTACCATCATTCCTCCTTTTCTCTCTGATATTGATATCCTGAACCGCCGTGTGGCAAGGGTTACCACCGAAGACCACCAGGGCAATCTCTGGTTCGGCACCATCGATGGCGTAGTAAGATTTGACCCGCGCACAAAAAAATATACGGAGTGGAATAACCGCGACCAGCGTGCACAGGTTATTCATTATAATTCGATCCGCGGACTCTTTACCGATCACCAGAATAATATCTGGATCGCCACCGGCCGTGGAATAAACAGGTACAATAACCGTACAGGCATAATGGAATTCCTGCGCAATAAAGATGGCATTCCCGAGCATTTTTATTTTTCGGTTGATACTGACCGTGAGGGAAGGATATGGTTCTCCTCGCGTGATGGGGATGGCTTTTATTATTATGACACAACCTCCCGAAAATTCTCCAGCATAAGTGAACATCCATCCCCCCTGAAAGCCTTCGCCGGAAAGGGGGGCCGGAAGGTATTCCATGATTCAAAAGGCAGGTACTGGCTGGGATTCAATGGCGAGGGATTGGGTGTTTACGATCCTTCCAATAATACCACCCGTATTTTCACAGCCGGTAATAAAGCGGGCTCCATTGCAGGGAATATTATCGTGGATATAAGGGAAGATAAAAACGGCATCATCTGGGTCAGCAGCTATAGCGGTGTGTCGGGAATAAACCCGGCGAACTGGACAATCACCAATTTCAACAGCACCAATGGACTGGCAAGTAATACCACCGGTCCGCTGGCAGTGGATTCTTTGAACAGGCTCTGGATCGGTACCAGGAAAGGATTGCAGTTGCTCGACAGCAGCCGGAAATATTTCACCCTCTTCACGCAGCAGGATGGACTGCCCTCCATTGAGTTTCCTGAACATTTTTCTTACACCACCCGCTCGGGGCATTTTATCATGCCCACCCAGAATGGCTATATTTATTTTGATCCGCTTCAGTATTGTGAACAGAACCGCGAGATGGCTTTTTATGCAGCCTCCTTCAGCTTGTTTGGTAAGGAACTTTCGGTTGACCTGAACCGTGATGATGCAGTGATAGAACTTGCTCCCGATGAAAACTTCTTCTCCATCGAGATGAATGCCATCAACTTCCGTGATCCATCCCGCACCTGGTACGCGTATAAACTGGAAGGGGTAGACGACGAATGGAATTATACCCAACAAAATATCGCCAGCTATACCAAGATCCCGGGTGGCAGTTATAAGTTCAGTTATATGGCTTCTAACAGTGCCGATCACTGGCAGCAACAACCACGTTCCTTCACCATAAAAATTGGGAGGGTATTTTATAATACACCCATCTTCTGGATAATACTGATCAGTCTGGGTTTCCTTGGCTTATACCTGATATACCGCTACCGCATAAGGCAACAGGCATTGGTATTTGAGCTGGAGAAAAAAGCACAGTTGCTGGAAAAGGAGAAAACTAAGGTGATGTTCGAAAGCCTGAAGCAACAACTGAATCCGCATTTCTTATTTAACTCGCTCACCTCCTTATCCGGACTAATTGAAACAGACCAGAAACTTGCCGGCAGTTTTCTTTCGCGGATGTCGAAACTCTATCGCTATATCCTGAAGAATGATGACAAGGAACTGGTGGCCCTTCGGGAGGAACTTGATTTTGTAAAAGTGTATGCCGATCTGCAGAATACCCGCTTCCGGAATGGACTGGTAATAAAAATTGATGTGCCAGATGAAATGATGGACCGTAAAATTGCACCGGTAACATTGCAGAACCTGGTGGAGAATGCCATCAAGCATAATATCATTGATGAGGGATCGCCACTGGTCATTGAACTTTATGTAGAGAATGAATACCTCGTGGTGAAGAATAACCTGCAGAAGAAGAATGTAGTGGAAACATCCAACCAGCACGGAATGAAAAGTCTGGGTTCGCTATACCAGTTCCTGAGCGAGCGACCAATCATTACAGAAGAATCAACAACAGATTATAAGGTATCCATCCCACTGATCACCTAAACTTTATTAGTATGACAGCCATTATCATTGAAGATGAAGAGATCATTGCAAAGGTTCTCCAGAATAAGATCAAAAACCTGGATGATTCCATTGATGTTGTGGCAACACTGCCAAGCCTTAAAGTGGCAAAGCGATGGTTCCTGAACAATGCTACGCCGGATATGATATTCATGGATATACAATTATCTGATGGTGTAAGCTTCGAGTTGCTCGAACAGTTCAAACTCGACTGCCCTATTGTATTTACCACAGCCTATGATGAATTCGCGATCAGGGCCTTTAAAGTGAATGGCGTCGATTACCTGCTGAAGCCGGTTGATGATGATGAGCTGTTGAAAGCGATACAGAAATGCAAGCAGATCATCGCTGCACAACATCCGCTGCCGGGTGATCTTTCCCAACTGGTAAACCTGATCAACGGCAATGGTGAAAAGCGGTTCAAGGAAAAGTTCATTGCCAGCCTTGGCAGCCAGTGGATCCCGGTGAATACAAATGATATCGCCTGCTTTACCCGTGAGTCATTGAACTATATTTATTTGCACACAGGAGAGCGTTATCTCCTTGATATCACCACCCTCGATGAAGTGGAGGACCTGCTGGACCCCGCAAGATTTTATCGCGCCAACAGGCAGTTTATCATCAATGTGGATGCGGTTCATGCCGTGAAGCCGGTGGAAAATTCAAAACTGGTTCTTAAACTTAAAGCACCCAACAATAAGTTCGAAATTGATATGAGCAGGGAGAAGGCGCCCACCTTTAAAAAATGGTTAGATCGCTAATCCATACACTTCATTCAGATTTTCTTGTTTAAGCATTGCAACCATTGCAGCTTTGTAGCTATAACAATTATTATTCTATGACGAAGGAAGAAATTAACCTGGTGAAAAGCACCTGGAAAATGATCCGTCAGATCGATGCTTCGGTAGTAGGGGATACATTTTATTCAAAGCTGTTTTATGAGAACCCATCCTTGCGGCAGCTCTTTCCTGCGCAATTGGATGAGCAATATAAGAAGCTGGTGATGATGCTTAATTTCCTGATCGAACGATTAGATAAACTGGATGCAATAGATACGGAGATAGAAGAATTAGCGAACAGGCATATCCGTTATAAAGTTCGTCCCGGGCATTACAGGATGGTGGGCAATGCCTTACTCTGGACCTTGCAGCAGGGGCTCGGACAGGATTGGTCGGAAGAAGTTGGCAATGCCTGGCGCAAATGCTATGGCACCCTGATGGAAAGGATGTTGGCAGTTAAAGAAAGCTGATTATTCATCAGTTCATAAAGCAAGTGGAATTTTATTTCCACTCTTCACTGCCGCATAAATGGCATCGATAATTTTAAGGTCTTTTAATCCCTCTTCTCCATCAACCGGAACGATAGGCTTCTTGCCTTCGAGGATGATAGCAGCCATCTCATCCATCTGTGTTGTCTGGTGAGTGATATGCGTGAAATTAAGTTCGCCTTTATTTGTTCTTGCCTTGATGGGGCCATATCCCGTGGAAGGATTCATCTCCGCAAAACCTTTATCTCCATTCAGGAAAAAGCGATCCAGATAATTCATGCTATAGGTGGAGAGGCAGGATGCAACGGCTCCACCCGGGAAGCCGAGTTGGAATATTATCGTTTCATCTAAACCTTCTGTAAACATAGCCGGATCGGTCTTGGTTTCCTGTGCCGTAACCCAGATGGGTTCTTCACCGATCATGTACCTGGCTCCATTGATGGAGTAGATCCCGATATCCATCATGGCACCACCACCCGATAATTCTTTCTTCATACGCCACTGGTTGGGATTGCCGATTTTGAAACCACTGAGTCCCTGGAAGAACAGCGGCTTACCAAATTCGCCTGCATTCCGGAGGCGGATGATCTCAAGGGTATTGGCCTCAAAATGCATGCGGTAGCCTACCAGTAATTTCACATTCGCTTTTTTGCAGGCAGCGATCATTTCTTCGCCCTCTTTGGCATTGATTGCCATTGGCTTTTCACAGATCGCATGCTTGCCCGCGGCGGCTACTCTTATTACCTGCTCCTTATGCAATGCATTGGGGGTGATCACATATACCGCGTCTATATCAGGATTATTCTTTAGCTGGTCGAAATTTTCATAGTTATAGCAATTCTTGTCGGGCACCGAATATTTCTTCTTCCATTCCTGGATCTTGGAAGGGGTTCCGCTGATGAGTCCGGTTATCTTCGCCTTTTTGCATTGCTGCATGGCATCAGCTACACGGGAGGCGTAACTGCCGAGGCCCATGAGTGCAACTCTTAAAACAGGTGCATGTGGATCATAATCATCTGATTTAGCGGCAGCCTCATTTTCTTCAGGATTATTAGCAAGCGGATTTTCACCAGGGGTTAAACCGCTGGAACCGTCTTTGAGATTAAGAAAAGGAATTCCTATTGCAGAGATGGTGAGGTTTTGCAGAAAATCACGACGTGAACCCATGACTAAAGATTTTGTATTTCTAAGTTAGCACAAAAAAAGTCCCGTGTCGTTACAACTTCCTTAAGGAAGATAACGAGACGGGACGATGTTTTTCCCACACTGCGGAGTGGTGGAAGCGTTATTTATTAGCGCTGCTCTCTTGGTCTTGCTTCGTTCATTTTAATAGCCCTGCCATCAAGCATTTTGCCTTCTAGCTCACGCATGGCATTTTCTGCTGATTGTTGGTCAGGCATGTCAACGAAACCGAAACCGCGACTGCGATTGGTTACTTTGTCCATGATAATGTTAATAGAAGAAACTTCTCCGTAAGGAGTGAAAATTTTTTTCAGGTCTTCCGACTGTACGCCGAAGCCCAAATTGGAAACATAGATGTTCATTACTTAACTTTTAAATAAAAATAGTCTGAGGACAAAAGCGAGAGGTAAAGAAATGCGGTTGATTAGCGGACTTCAATTACGAGAGGCTGAATACTCAAATGTCATTTGCGTGAAGATAGTCTATTTCTTGGTAAATTCCTTTCCACAGGGTAAATTGACCATCATGATGACTTTATTAACATTTGCATGCATGGCGCTTAATCCAATTGATACAACCGTCCTTAAACAAAGAATAGTTGCCGAATTTAATAAACAACCACAGGCTTTATTTGCCGTGGCGGTGAAAGATCTTTCAAGTGGTGATACATTTCTCTATAATGATCAACTTGAATTTCATGCTGCAAGTACAATGAAAACGCCGGTGTTGGTAGAAGCCTACAAACAGGCGAAAGAAGGAAAATTTTCTCTGGCCGATTCTATGCTGGTGAAGAATAGTTTTGAAAGCATTGTTGACGGAAGCCTTTATTCACTTGATTCAACCGATGATAGTGAGAAAGACCTCTATTCAAAGATCGGATCTAGACTTCCAATATCAGACCTGCTTTACAGGATGATCACCAAAAGTTCTAATCTCGCCACCAATCTTATCATCGACCTGGTAAAAGCGCCTAATGTAAATGCAAGCATGCGAAAACTTGGCGCCTCTAAGATCCAGGTATTGCGTGGTGTGGAAGATGGAAAGGCCTTTGCAAAAGGACTCAACAATACAACAACTGCCTATGACCTGATGCTGATCATGGAAGCTATTGCGAACGGAACGGCTGTTGATAAAAAATCAAGTGAAGGAATGATTAAGGTATTGATGGACCAGTATTTTCGTGACATCATTCTCGCTAAGCTTCCTGCCGATGTGAAAGCCGCCACCAAGAGCGGAAATATCACTGCTGTATGTCATGATTCAGGAATTGTATTCCTGCCCGATGGAAGAAAATATGTTATCGTGCTATTGTCCAAAGGCATTCCCGATCAGTCGGTTGCCACAGAGATACTCTCCACCGTTTCGCGAATCGTTTATGACCACCTGCAATAAAGATTATGAAGAAAGCATTCATCTATGACCTTGATAATACCATTTACGCGGTATCGTCTATCAGTAAAATATTGTTTGCTGATCTCTTTGCGTTGATAGAGAACAGCACGGAGCATGACGGTAATATTGAGGGAATAAAACATGAGCTGCAAAGAAGACCTTACCAGTTGGTGGCAAAGGAATTTGGTTTCAGTGAAAGTCTCACCCAGGCTGGATTTGATCTGCTTAATAACATGAGCTATGATGATGCAATTCATCCCTTTCCCGATTATGGTGAGATACTTTTATTGGAGGGGGATAGGTTTCTTGTTACAACAGGATTCAGCAAACTGCAGTGGAGCAAGATAAGAGGGATGCAGATTGAAGAGGATTTTCTTGAGATCCATATTGTTGATCCTTCCAACTCATCCCGCACCAAGCGTGATGTATTTGCTGATATTATTGAGCGACACGGTTATCCTATTGCCGAAGTGGTTGTAATTGGCGATGATCCTAAATCGGAGATCAGTGCCGCGCAGCAACTCGGTATTGAAACAGTGCTGGTTGATAAAACGTCACAGTTTCCCGATGCGGTTGTCGATCACCGCGTGTCGGGCTTCAGCGAATTGCGTCGAATCTATCAGAACTTGTAGATGGCGGCGAGTCCATGGCTTTCACCAGAGAAAGGAACCACTTTCAGGTCTCCTTTTTTCAGCAGTTTATTCTTGTGAAAATGAGGTACGAGTATGCCGGTTATTGTACCCTGTGCCATTCCTAAAAGTATCTCGGTAGGAAAATGTAATCCCCCTCTGTAGCGGCCATAAGCCGTGAGACCAGTGGCCGCACCCGCCACACCATAGAAAACATATTTCAATTTTGATTCAGGGTGATAATCGGCATAGGTCTTGGCCATGAAAAAAGTGGAAGTTGCTACTAAGGCAACATGTCCGGCATAGAAAGAATTTTTTGCTCCACCGCGGCGGCGAAAATCCATGGGCGTGTCTTCATGGTAGGCATAAGGCCGGTATTGGTCATTCAGGTAAACACTTCCTGTATACATTATCCCGGTCATTGACATGGTCTCGAGGAAAAGTAGATTCAGCTTCCAGAAATCTCGGCGCATTTTTTTATCAAGCAGGAATAAGATGGGCATCGGCATCGACGCATAAAAAGGGATATAACTATCCTTGTCGGCTTTTTCAGAGTAAGGCCTGATGGCCCAGCGATTGATCTTACCTATATCATCTTTCCTTAATGCATTTATCTGTGCTTCGGTTGATTTATCCTTACTATAGATCTGGGTGAAGGCATAGAGGGTCCAGCCTGTTCCAACGGCAGTAAGGGGATAATCGATGGCTGGTTTGATGATGTAAACCGGGGTGTCTTCCACCTTGTTTCTCGCATGCTCAACAGGCGCATTCACAACAGAACTGTCCTCCTGGCTGAAAGATTTTATGGCCAGCATTATTAAGGCAAGAGATAGGGTAATGATCTTCTTCATGCCCCGCTATTGCAATCCGGATGCCAACCCCGCATCTACTTCCTTCCCTCTACCGTGGGATCAAGTTCCCTGCTGCTATATACTTCGATCCGCTTGAGTAAAATGAGGGATAAAACCAGCCATATTAGTCCCATACTGAATCCCGCTAATACATCACTGGTATAATGCACGCGCAGGTAGATCCGGCTGAAGCCTATCATCAGGATGATGGTGATCAGAAAGATAGCTAGTGTCCATTTCAGATAGGGGTTGGGAACTGTTTTCCAGATCAGGTAGATCAGCAATCCGTAGAATGTAACGGCATTAAGGGCATGGCCGCTGGGGAAACTCAATCCCCTTGCTTCTGCAAGCAGTGGGATCAGGGGCCTGGCGCGACCGAAGAAATGTTTGAGCAGAAACATCAGTGCCAGACTGCTTAAGGCAATGGCCGGCACTTTTATGGAAAACCATTTATGCTTCCTTACAAACAGAAAATATACAATGAGCGATAGGTTAGCGGGAATAAGAAAATAGTGTCCGCCGATATAACTGAAAAACAACATTACCTGGTTATTAAAATCACTTACATGATTACCGAGGTGGTCGAATATGTACTGATCGAAACTGTTATTCTGCAAATAAAATACCCGTCGAACCATATAGATGAACGCATACAACGAAACAAAAAAAAGGGTTATGATGATAACCATTTCAACAGAAAGAAGGGCCGCCGCCGCTCCGGCTTTTTTTATTTTCTTATTTATTTCCGATCGGATCATGCGGTCAAGTTAAGAAATGTTTAGGTGTCTGACACATGTTCGGAGGATGTTAGAACATATGTTCGAACGTTGCGCGAACATGTGTCAGACACCTAAAAATGTTGGTTGAACATCATTTGAGTTTTCCTGTGAAACGCCCGCTGGTACAGGATTTTTAAAATTCATTAAGGGTTTTGTCATCAGTGAATCTGCAAAAAGATGGGTTGCAGGCCGGAAAATCATAGTCTAAGTTTGTATCAGCATCACGCTAAAAGGGCCACTTGCCTGGTATCTTTCCTCAACATTGCTTCCCCTTCACGATTGCTTCTCCATCACGATTGCTTCTTCATATCGATTGCCTCCATGCAAGATTTTTTTAAACACACTAACAGATAAACTTTTATTATGAAGAACACAAACACACACCTGAGAAACATTCTTTCAGCAATCGCAGTTTTTGCAACACTGGCAGTTGGTTCATCCAGCGCAATGGCCAACACGGAGAAGAGAACTAAGAAGTCAGTACCCGTTGAGATCAAGTATGTTGGTAGCAACTACCAGTCGCCCGTACTCGAACTTAGTTTCGAAAATGCCAGCGAAGAAGACCTGACCATTATCATCCGCGACCTCGATGGTAACACACTGTATACAGAGACCTCCTCTGACAGTAAGTATGCGAAGAAATTCCAGTTCGATAATTACAGTATCGAACCCATCCAGATCAAGGTTACCGTTGCTTCTAAAAAAGGAAGCACGACAGAAACTTTCGAGGTAACCCGTAAAAGCCAGATGGTAGAAGCGGTTGTAATTAATAAGTTATAATCAGTTTCGGGTAATTTAGTACCAGTAAGGGAGGCAGGAATTTTTTACTTTAGGAGTATGAAATCTCCTGCTTCCCTTTTATTCGCCCTCCTGCTATTGCTGGCAGGTCTGCCCCTCGTGGCGCAACTCCGTTTACCAGCCCTGATATCCTCCGGCATGGTATTGCAACAGAATGATTCGGTTGCCCTTTGGGGATGGGCCGGCCCCGGAGAGAAAGTTTATGTAAAAACCAGTTGGTCATCCTCCACTGATTCAACCCTCGCCACCAACCTCGCTACCTGGAAACTGAGGGTAAAGACGCCCGCCGCCGGTGGCCCCTACAGTATCGAAATAAAAAGCAGGAATACTATAAACCTCACTGATGTTATGATCGGGGAGGTTTGGATATGCTCGGGACAATCAAATATGGAGTGGAATTATTTTAATGGCACATCCGACCTGGCCGCTGTTTTTCCTACAGCAAAAAATACAAATATCAGGCTCTTCCATATTCCAAGAACGGGTGCCGATCATCCACAGGAGGATGTGAGGGCGAACTGGGTTAGCGCTGATTCCACCACCATAAAATCATTCAGTTCAGTCGGTTATTTTTTCGGCCGCAAACTCCAGGAAGAGCTGAATGTTCCCATCGGACTCATCAATGCAAGCTGGGGCGGAACGCCTGCTGAAACATGGATGCCTGAAGCGAATATTTTAAATGATGCAACACTTCGCGAAGCTGCCTCCAAACTGAAGACCTTTGCCTGGTGGCCATCAGCCGCCGCCAAAGCTTTTAACGGAATGATCTACCCGGTTACACATTTCAATATTACCGGTGCTATCTGGTACCAGGGTGAAAGCAATACAGAAACCAATGCATCCTACAAACAGTTGATGGTTTCACTGATAGATTCCTGGCGTAACGCGTGGAAAAAAGAACTGCCTTTCTATTATGTGCAGATCGCACCTTTCAACTATGGACAAACGAATATTGGTGCGCTACTCCAGGAGCAGCAAACAAAACTCATGAGCCATCCCCGTACTGGAATGGTGGTGGTTACCGACCTGGTAGATGATGTAAAAGATATTCATCCTTCAAGGAAGAAACCCGTGGGAGACAGGCTCGCCAACTGGGCACTTGCAGAAAATTATGGAAAGACGGGGATCAGTTTTAAAAGTCCGGCTTACCAAAATCACAGTACGGTTAAGAACCGATTGGAGCTTACCTTCACAGATGCAAAGGAGTTAAAGTTCAACGATAAAGAAGCATCCGGATTTTATATTTCCGGAGAAAACGAAGCCTGGTATCCTGCTAAAGCAAAATGGGAGAAAGGGAAGTTGATACTCACGGCTAAAGAAGTGCCGAAGCCCGTTCATGCCAGGTATGGATTCGGCAATACGCTTATTGGTAATGTATTTAATGAAGCAGGATTGCCGCTTATTCCATTCAGGACCGACGACTGGGTTGTAGAACAAAAACCACTCTGATAACGCTCACAAACAAACGAACATGTTACGATTGCCATTGCTGATTTTCGCCATCCTGCTCTGTGGATTAAATCTTTACAGCCAGCGCACCTCCGGTACAATTTACCAACTGATCATTTATCATTTCCAGGATAAGGAGCAGGAGGCCGCACTTGATTCGTATATGGAGAAAGCCTTGCTGCCAGTATTACATAAAAGAGGTGTGCAGAAGATCGGGGCCTTCAAACCCATTGCTAATGATACGGCAAAAACCAAACAACTATATGTGTTGCTTCCATTCAAAAACTGGAAGGATGCAACAGAGTGGAGGCTGGCAATTCTGAAGGATAAAGATTACAGTAAGGATGCTGCTGCCTTCCATGCTGCACAATACGATAAGGCGCCTTACACTCGAATGGAAAATATCTATATGCAATCCTTTGCACTCGCCCCATCGCTTACTCTTCCTGTGCTTAGTGGCAGCATTGCCGATAAGGTTTATGAATTGAGAAGCTATGAATCCAGCACGGAAGAAAGGTATCGCAATAAGGTACATATGTTCAATGAAGGAGGGGAGATCGATCTTTTCAAAAGACTTGATTTCAATGCAATATTTTATGGTGATGTAATTGCTGGAAGCAGAATGCCTAACCTGATCTACATGACGAGTTTCAATAATATGGAACAGCGTAATGAGCACTGGAAAGCGTTTGGCGCATCACCCGAGTGGAAAAGGATCTCTACCATGGCAGAATACCAAAAAAATGTATCAAAGGCCGATATCATCCTGATGCACGCTGCCCCATATTCGGATTACTAAAGCATTTGCAAAGATCCTAATCAGGACTGAATCCCAAATACAAAAACTGAGATGCTGGCGATATCCTTCTTTTCTTTTATCTCAAACAACTGATGCGTTTTCATGTAAAGCATTAATAATTCAATGAAAGCGCTTCCCATAATTCTCTGCGGAGTACTGAGGATGATGGTGGTTCCATTTTCAAGGAACCGGGTCACCAGTTTTATTAAATCCGGAAATAAGTGGGGATCATAATTGATATCACTTAATAGTAGAATATCCGTTTGAAGCTCTACCGGTATATCCCTAACGTCTATCCGTACACTATTTGCATTTTTAAACCCATGATATGAAAAGCTTTTGACCATTGTTTCCACGGCCGCGTCAATATGATCACTGCTGGTAACAGACTGGGCTATTGTTGCAGCAACAACAGATGGCAATCCCAGTCCAGCCCCCAATTCCAAAAGCTTCTTCCCCTCAATCAAGTCCTCATTTTCGCGGAGAAATATTGAGAGTGCAATTGCAGAGGGCCATAGTCTTGTCCAGAAAGGAAAATCAATATCCGGACGAAGTGATTTCTCCCGCTCATATATTTTCTTTACCTCATCTTCATCGGGCATAAATATTTCCGTGGAATAGAGTCCATATTCTATTGTGTGGAGGTAGACGGGATAATGCATGTGTTGAAAGCTGCAAATATCCGGATTGTACTTTAATTGGGTATTATTGCAGGATGGCAACGGTGATGCTTATCGTATACTGGTTCAGCCTGCTGGTTGTGCTCTACACCTATATTGGGTATGGCATGGTGATGGCGATGCTGGCGCGTATTCGAAACAGGCCTGCTCCCATGCCCCTGAAAGAGGAAGATCTCCCTGCCGTTACCATTCTCATCCCGGCTTATAATGAAGCGGATATACTGGGGCCCAAGATCAGGAATACCCTCCAGCTGAATTATCCCAAGGAACTCTTACAGGTGATCGTGATCACGGATGGATCGGATGATGGCAGCGACATAATTGTTCATGCATTCCCGCAGGTGATGGGCATGCACCAGGCAGCCAGGGAAGGAAAGGCCATGGCCATAAACCGGGCGATGCAAAGGGTGGAGGGAAGCATTACCGTTCTCACCGATGCTAATGCAATGGTTGACCCTGCCAGTCTTCGTTTACTGGTGGCCCATTTTGCTGATAGCAGGGTGGGAGGGGCTTCCGGTGAAAAGCGCATCGCTTCTCCTGCTGCCGATGGGGTGAGTGCAGGCGGGGAGGGACTTTACTGGATCTATGAATCATGGTTAAAAGAGCAGGATGCCGCGGTGCAGACCCTCGTAGGGGCGGCAGGGGAGCTTTTTGCTTTCCGCACAGCGCTGTTTCAGCCCTTTGAACCTGATACTATCCTCGATGATTTCATGTTATCGCTCAGGATCTGCCTCAAAGGCTATCGCATTGCCTATGAGGCCGGGGCAACTGCTACCGAAACAGGATCGGTATCGCTGGCAGAGGAGCAGAAAAGAAAAGTACGTATAGCTGCAGGAGGGTACCAGTCGATGGTGCGGCTTAAAATGCTGCAGGCTGCCCGGCACAAACCCATGCTATTATTTCAGTATATCAGTCACCGCGTACTACGGTGGACCGTCACGCCTCTCTGCCTGATACTTTTACTGGTTTCCAACCTGGTGCTGGTTATACAGGACATGGGTGGTTTTTATTCCTTCAGCTGCTGGATGCAATTCCTATTTTATTTAGCGGCCACGGCTGGCTGGCTGGGGGCACTTATTAATAGAAAATGGCCCATCGTCAGCGCCATATACTATTTTGTTTTCATGAATTGGTCAGCCATTTTGGGTGGGATCATGTACCTCTCAGGAAAACATTCTGCCACCTGGGAAAAGTCAAAACGTTTGAACCTGCCCGTTAAGGAAAACCAGGCTGGGTAAAGCTATTGTGAGAGATTCACAATGGTGCATAAATAATTGTGGCAAAAGATTTTGATTAACCGAAAAGAGTGCTAATTTTACCTCACAATAGTCCTATTCAAATCCGCTATAATCTCGCTTGCTATTCCACGAATCCTAAGAACTCGCCTGAAAACGGTATCTGATTACAAGTATTGCTGGCTCATTACAAATTGAAATGAAAGTTTCAATGGCGTCGAATACCTTATGAAATCATAGCCGTTCCAATTGCATTCCTATTGAAAGATTGAGTTTAACCGCTTAATTATTCAATGATGAGAAGAAAGATACTCGTGATCACCGGTAGTAATGCTATCAGGTTTTTATTGCAGACAGTTTTACAGGATAGGTATTCTACCCTGACCGCCTCCGGTGCTGGCGATGCCATGCAGTGGATGTCAAGGTCAACCTTTCCTGATGCTATCATAATGGACTCCAGTCTCCCCGACCTTGAAAATTGGGAGCTTGTTGAATACTTCAAGACCAGCGGGCTTTACAAGCACATACCTATTATAGTCATATCAGCATTACCGGAAGAAGAGATCATTTCCGCATGCGATGAATATGGTATTGATGCATGGTTCAAAAAGCCCTTTAATCCGATCGATCTCCTCCAAAAGTTGGAAAGCCTGTTACACGTACCGTCAGCCAGGGGGCCAGTAAGCCTCAAAGTAGTCTGACTATTACCTAACAGAAAACTAGTACCTGAATGGAACAAACTTTACACTTAACACATCCATCACCACAAACTGCTACCTACAAAAGGTATTCTGTTTTCCGCGAACCGGAAACGGCCCCTGTTGTGAAGATTCACTCCCGTGAATTCTTTTACATCGGCAGAAATACCCGCCGTATCGATTACCTGGTGAATCTTTTCGATGGTGGCTATGCTGCCGAAACTATCAACAAAGGCATTACCATCCTGCAAAGGCTTGAAAGCGGGCAGAAAATTGTTCCTGCAGCTTTTATTATCGACAGCAGCACTGCGCTCAGTGAAGTTGAAGTATTATCTAAATACCTCGCCTCCATGGAAAGGTTCCGGGCTATACCTGTTATCATGGATAGCAGTGATACAAGTCGCGATTACGGTGACCCATCCCTGCTGATGCATCTTTTTGATGATATCACCGATACCCGTAAGGCCGATGCAAAATTGCTTCATCGCATCAGCTTCCTGCAGAAAGTAAAAGCCCGCCGTATTGCCCAACAGGCTAAAAAGCCGGTTTACAATTATGCTGATTCCTTCACCGGAATGGGCCCTACAGGAAGAAGGATCTTTGATATCAGCATTGCCTTACTCGCAATAGCGATAACCTTTCCCGTTATGCTTCTGATAGCAATTGCCATCAAGCTGGAAAGCAAAGGCCCCGTATTGTATATCTCCAAAAGAGCAGGCAAAGGATACCGGATCTTCAATTTCTTCAAATTCCGTACAATGAAGTGTGGTGCTGAATCACAGCTCGACCAGCTCAGGCACCTCAATGTATTCAATGAAGAAAAGGGAAAGGTGTTTTTCAAGGTTACGGATGATCCGAGGGTTACCCGCATTGGTAAGTTCCTGAGGAACTCAAGCCTTGATGAACTTCCACAATTATTTAATGTATTGCTGGGTGATATGTCGATAGTTGGTAACCGTCCCCTGCCACTTTATGAAGCAGCCATGCTCACAACGGATGAATGGAGTGAACGCTTTTTGGCACCGGCCGGAATGACCGGACTTTGGCAGATCCGTAAAAAAGACCGACATTTCATGTGTGTTCAGGAAAGAATCAACCTGGATATAACGTATTCTAAAAAGCAAAATTTCTTTTTTGATCTCTGGATCATTGCTAACACACCACCAGCGCTTATCCAGAAAGCCAATGTCTGAGCAAATTGCTAACCTTTCTTCACATCGCGGGACTTATCCTGTTCATTTACCTGTTTTGCAGTATATCCTACCTGCTGGTGATTGCTATTGCAGGAATGCTATACCGGGAAAACCTCCCGCCACCGGCATCGCGATTTGCGAGGATAGCCATCCTTATACCGGTTTTTAAAGACGACCATGTTATTGAACATACTGTGTCAGAAGCCCTTAATCATGATTATCATGAAGGGCTTTTTGACGTTATAGTAATAGCAGATTCGCTGAAGCATTCCACCATCGCTAAACTCAGGCAGATGGGAGCAACGGTGCTGGAAGTTGCGGCAGGTATGAAGGCAAGATCAATCCACGCAGCCTTGTCTGTTCTTCCTGATGATAAGTATTCACTGGTGATGATATTGGATGCCGACAATATCATGAAACCCGAATGCCTTAACCTGGTGAATGATTATTACCAGGCGGGTCATCTCGCCATACAATGTCATCGCACTGCAAAAAATGAACAGAATCCTGTTGCCAGGCTCGATGCCATCAGCGAGGAGATCAATAACCATCTGTTCAGGCTGGGTCCGCAGGCACTTGGATTTTCCGCTGCTCCCTGCGGCTCAGGGATGGCATTTGAGATAGGACTTATCCGATCAATATTTGATTATCCGGGTATACTGGATAATCCGGGGGAGGACCGTGAAATTGATATGCAGCTTTTAAAGCGTGGCATACGCATGCATTATATTCCGGATGCCTGGGTGCTTGATGAGAAAGTTGCCAGCCATGATGTTTTCCAGAAGCAAAGGGTAAGATGGCTGGAAGCGCAATGGTATCACCTCCGGCGTTTCCTTGAACCTGATATGAAGGGAATTAAAATTAACCGGCAATATGTAAATAAGCTGGTGCAAAATCTTTTGCTCCCCCGCTCACTCTATATGGTCGTATTCAGCGGCATAATAGTATTGCTGATATTACGCTATGCTACCGGCAAACATTTTATGTTTCCTATTGCAGGGTGGTGGCTCAGCCTGCTACTATTCTTTGTTCTGACCCTGTGCATGGCAATGCCATCCCGGTTCTTTTCATCTGCCACTATCCGTGCACTGCTGGCATTACCGCTGTTGATTATCTCGATGCTGCGCGCCGTGTTCAGCATGCAGCGCTCCCGGAAAGAATTCCTGCATACCCCCAAATCATATACCAGTACAGCAAATCACGAAGAATAGTTTCCAGCCACTTATTTTTGCATCAAACCAACCATTCCGTATCAGTTTTGATGCCACCATATTATCGAGCTCCATTGAATACCTGAAAGGTGTTGGTCCCCTGCGTGCCGACATCCTCAAAAAGGAACTCAATATTTTCACCTTCAAGGACCTGCTTGATCATTTTCCCCTTCGGCATATTGATAAAACGATTGTGAACCCGATCAGCTCGGTGCATCCTACATCAGAATATGTACAGGTTGCCGGTACTATTATCAGCACTTCAGTAATAGGTGAGAACCGCGCCAAGCGCCTGGTGGCAAAGATCCGCGATGCCAGTGGTGAGATGGACCTGGTATGGTTCCAGGGTATACACTGGATCCAGAAGGGATTGCAGGTGGGGCAGGCATATCTTGTTTTTGGAAGGGCAGGCTTCTTCAATGGTGTTCCGCAGATCACCCATCCGGAGATGGAGCCCTGGGATCCTTCGCGCGCAGGAGGAAAGGCCTTTCTTGAGCCGGTATATCCAAGTACAGAAAAATTAAAAGCAAAAAACCTGGGGGGAAGGCAACTCGGTAAACTGACCTACTCTCTGCTGGCATCATTGAAAGAGGCTGACCTTCCTGAGAACCTGCCGGATTCTTTCATAAAGGAATTTAATTTTCCATCGCGGTTCGAAGCTTATAGCCAGATACATTTCCCTTCTTCCGAATTGGCGTATAAGCAGGCCCGTGAGCGACTCGTTTTTGAAGAACTATTTATTGCACAGCTCAGGCTGGCGCTGATCAGGCTGCAAAGACATCGCTATTCAAAAGGCGTAGTGTTTGCACAGGTGGGGAAGCTTTTCAATAACTTTTATCATAACTATCTGCCCTTTGAATTAACGGGTGCACAAAAAAGAGTGCTTAAGGAGATCAGGCAAGATATGGCCCAGGGCAAACAGATGAACCGCCTTCTGCAGGGAGATGTAGGCAGTGGTAAAACCATGGTGGCATTATTGAGTATGCTGCTGTCAGCCGATAATGGATTTCAGAGCAGCCTGATGGCACCCACCGAGATCCTCGCCACACAGCATTATCATGGCATCAGCGAACTGCTGAAGGATATGCCGGTGCAGGTGGCCTTGCTTACGGGATCAACAAAAGCTGCAGAAAGACGACGTATATTAAAAGGACTTGAAGAAGGAGAAATACATTTTATCATTGGCACCCACGCCATACTGGAGGACAAGGTTAAATTTCATTCCCTTGGCCTTGCCATTATTGATGAGCAGCACCGCTTTGGCGTAGCACAGCGGGCAAAACTCTGGAAGAAGGCAGCCATCCCCCCACATATACTGGTGATGACGGCAACGCCTATCCCAAGAACGCTGGCCATGACAGCCTATGGCGATCTTGATTATAGCGTAATAGATGAATTACCGCCCGGCAGGCAACCTATTACCACGGTTCATCGTTATGAGCATGCAAGGGCTAGCGTGATGGATTTCATCAGGGCGGAAATTGACAAGGGCCGGCAGGCATATATAATATTTCCATTAATTGAAGAATCAGAAAAGCTGGACCTGGAAAACCTGATGCGTGGTTATGAAAATGTGAAAGCATTTTTTCCTGAACCCAAATTCTGGATCAGTATGGTGCATGGCCGGCAGGCTCCCGATGTGAAGGAAACCAACATGCAACGCTTTGTTCAAAATGATACTCACATAATGGTGTCAACAACAGTGATTGAAGTGGGAGTGAATGTTCCGAATGCAACGGTGATGGTGATTGAGAGCGCGGAGAAGTTTGGATTATCACAGCTTCACCAGCTTCGGGGAAGGGTAGGAAGGGGTGCCGATAAAAGTTTTTGCATATTATTAACAGGCCCTAAAATAACCAACGATGCCCGTGAACGGTTGAAGACAATGTGTTCAACGAATGATGGTTTTCTGATTGCTGAAAAGGACCTTGAACTTCGCGGCCCGGGTGATATTGAAGGAACCCGGCAGAGCGGATTACTGAATTTTAAACTGGCTGATATTTTGCAGGATAAAAGCTGGCTCGACGCGGCCAAACAGCGTGCACAGTTGCTGATAGAAACGGATCCGACCCTTGACCTGCCCTTACATCAAAGGCTGAAAGGCTACCTTCAGATGCAGAAAGGAAAACTGGCATGGAGCAAGATCTCGTAGATTAGAAGCGCTGGTTTAATTCGATTATTTGATGTAAATTCAATAGACCTTGGTAAAGTATTTCCACATATTTTTTCTGGCCGCCCTATGTACCACCTCGGCCCTCGCCCAAAAGAATACGAACAATATTGAGTTCGTTGAAAACAAAGGGCAATGGGATAAATCTGTAACATTCATGGGTGACCTTGGCAACGGTGCGTTCTTTTTGCAACGTACCGGCTTCACTGTTGTTCAGCACCACCCTGAAGATCTTGCCAACCTCGCCGCGCTTACCCATGGCCATGCCCATGATGGTGCTAAAGGCCCGGGTGGTGGCGCAGGAGGTGGCGGTGGAGATAACAAGGCAAGCGCAAAAAATAAGACAGCAGCACCTTCCGAATTACCCAAAGGCACCATCAGGATCCGCTCCCATGCATATCGCATGGTATTGGAAGGGATGAATCCCTCAATGATAGTTGAAGGCTCAAAGCCATTGCCTTCCTACAACAACTATTTTATCGGTAATGATCCTTCTGCCTGGGCAGGCAATTGCCGCATATTCAATACCGTTACTTACCGGAATGTATACCCGAATATTGACATGCGCTATTTTACTGATGAGGGTATGACGAAATATGAATTCATCGTTCATCCGGGTGGTGATCCTTCGGCTATTGTTATGCGTTACGACGGCGCCACCGGCCTCAGCACAAGCAAGGGCGAGCTCGTTATTAAGACAAGTGTAGGTGAAGTAAGGGAGATGCCTCCTTTCACTTACCAGAATACGGCAAAGGGCCGGACTACCATTGAAGCGAGATACCAGCTCCGCAACAACACCGTGAAGTTCGCCCTCGGCGATTATGATAAAAAGAATACGCTTATTATTGATCCCACCCTGATCTTCGCCACCTTCACCGGTAGTCGCGCAGACAACTGGGGTTATACCGCTACCTATGGTGGCGATGGTTCACTTTATAGCGGTGGTATCGTTTTCGGAACCGGCTTCCCTGTTTCACCCGGTGCATTCCAGCAAAGCTTTACCGCTACTACTGATACCAATCCTTTCAATATGGGCATCATGAAATTTGATGCTACCGGAACACAAAGGGTATATGCAACTTATTTAGGGGGTACATCCAGCGACCAGCCCCATAGTCTTATTGTAGATGGACAGGGAAACCTGATCATCGGTGGCAGAACAAGTTCTTCTGACTACCCCGCCTTTCGTTCCCTTGGACCAACGGGTGGTGGTACACTGTCAGGATATGATATCGTTCTTACAAAACTGAATGCAGCAGGTACAGCACTGGTTGGTTCACTGCGCATTGGTGGTAGTGGTGACGATGGTTTTAATACTGCCGACAGTCACCGCGAGAATCCAAGAGGCCTGTTGAATTTTTATGGTGATGATGCCCGCAGTGAAGTGATGCTCGATAACAGTGGTAATATTTATCTCGCTTCCTGCACGCAATCCGACAATTTCTATACAACTGCCAATGCACCTTTCCGCTCACTGAGAGGAAAGCAGGATGCAGTTCTTATCAAAGCAAGGGGCGACCTTTCTGACCTCACCATGTGTACCTATTTTGGTGGTGATAGTCTGGATGCCGCTTATGTGGTTGGTATCAATCCCAATGGCGGTGATATCTGGATCGCAGGGGCAACCATGAGTAATAACTTTCCGGGAGATAAATCAGGAACGCTTGGACAAACATTCGGGGGTTATCGCTCCGATGGTTTCATAGCCATATTTTCTTCCGACGGGTCTGTATTGAAGAAGTCAACCTTTATTGGAACAGCTGCAACAGATGCTGTTTTGGGATTTGAATTTGACCGCGATGGCGATCCCTATGTGATGGGGGTTACCTATGGTAACTGGAATATTATAAATGCACCTTATGGCAGGGCAGGAGCCAAACAGTTCATAGGCAAATTGAAGATCGATCTCTCTGAATGGGTCTATACCACTACCTATGGTACCACTTCAGCGCTACCCAATATTTCGCCGGTGGCATTCCTGGTTGACCGATGTGAAAATATTTATGTGAGTGGCTGGGGCGGAACCAACCTCGCTGATTTCCCCATGGCAGGTACCATCGGGATGGAAGTAACACCCGATGCACTTAAACGGACCACCGACAATAACGATTTCTATTTTATAGTAATAAAGCGCGATGCCACGGAACTGATGTATGCCACCTTCTTTGGACAGGATGGTAATTTCTCAGAGCATGTGGATGGCGGAACAAGTCGCTTCGACCAGAATGGAATTATCTACCAGGCCATGTGTGCCAACTGTTATAGCAGCGCTATAGGAAGTCCGCGTCCGCGCTTCCCCGTTTCAGGAGGTGCCTGGTGTTGCTCCAATGGATTTTCAGGAGCTAATGGAACCGGCAATGGTGCTGAGTGTAACCTTGCTGCCCTTAAGATCGCCTTCAATTTTGCAGGCGTTGGATCGGGTGTGTCATCCTATATCAATGGCGTTTATGATACCTCGGGATGTGTTCCCCTCACCGTTAAACTTATTGATACCGTCCAGAATGCACAGAGTTATATCTGGAATTTCGGGGATGGTTCTGCCGATACTTCCACTACCTCGGTTGAAGTGGAGCATACCTATACTTCGGTGGGTGATTTCAGGGTAAGATTGATCGCCATTGATTCAACCAGTTGTAATATTCGTGATACATCTTTCCTTACAATAAGGGTTCGTGCCGATGAGGCGCTACTTGATTTCACAGCAACGAAATTGCAACCCTGTGAATCGCTTTCTTTCCGGTTTGATAACCTCTCTGTGCCTTCTCCTGGAAAAGCGTTTACGGATACCAGTTTCCTCTGGGATTTTGGTGATGGAACAAGAGTAATTGCAGGTACCGCACCTGTTAATCATAATTATATTTCTGCCGGCACTTACCAGGTAAGGCTGCTGTTGCGGGATACTATATTCTGTAATGGCGGCGACTCATTGATGAAAGAATTTAATCTGGCCCCACTGGTTGTTGCAAGCTTTGAAATGCCCGATGGTTGTGCACCTTACACGGCACCAATTGTCAATACTTCAATAGCTGGGCAAACATATTTCTGGGATTTCGGGGATGGTACAACATCAACGGATAAAGAGCCGGTGAAGGAATTTCTTAACCCGGGTACCTTCCGCGTGAAGCTGGTAGTGACCGATCCCAACACCTGTAATATTTCTGATTCGGCTTTCAGGAATGTGATCGTACAATCGGCTCCGGTGGCTGGTTTTACTCATTCGCCAGTTACGCCCATAGAGAATACGCCTACCACCTTCACCAATACATCATCGGCCGATGCTATTGATTTCCTCTGGCAGTTTGGAGATGGTGATAGCTTAAGGACCGCCAGCAGGGCGCCTATTGACCACCAGTATAACAGAACAGGAATATTTGATGCCTGTCTGGTAGCATTTAACCAAACAGGATGTGCTGACACCATCTGCCTACCGGTAGAGGCTCTGGTGATCCCGAGAATTGATATTCCTAATGCATTTACGCCATTAGGTCCCGCCCCTAATAACCAGATCGTGGTGAGGGGTTATGCGATCGGTCGGATGAAATTCATCATATTCAACCGTTTCGGGCAGAAGGTATTTGAATCAAATAGTTTGAAGATTGGATGGGACGGCCGCTTCAATGGCGTGCTGCAACCAATGGATGTATATGCCTATGTGCTGGATGTTGAATTTACCGATGGCACTAAGGCAACCAAAAAAGGGGATATCACCCTGATCCGGTAACCATTAATGAAATGACGATGATTAGCAAGAGGATGCCAATGAAAAGGTTATGGATGATCTGCCTGGTAATGACAGGTTTCACAGTTGTTGCGGATGCGCAGGACCTGAGATTTTCTCAGTGGTTCAATTCGCCATTGACCACCAACCCGGCCAATACAGGATTTATTCCTGATGCGGACTACCGTATAGGCGCAAACTATCGCAGCCAGTGGGTGAATATAATGTCGGTGCCTTACAAGACCATCAGTGTTTTCGGGGATGCGCAGGTATTCAGAAATCGTATTGAAACAGGGTGGCTGGGTCTTGGCGGCGTTTTACTTCGTGATGTTGCTGGCAGTGGTAATCTTACCTCTACCAAATTTTATGGCTCGGTGGCCTATCACCAGATGCTTGGTTATTCGAGCCTGCTTTCTGCCGGCTTTAACGTGGGCTATGCCAATAAGCGCATTGATCCCACCCGGCTAAAATTCCCTGATCAGTTTAACCAGTCGACAGGATTTTTTGATGCGGGCATCCCCACCAATGTGGTATTTAACTCTACAAGCACCAGTTATGTTGACCTGCAGGTGGGAATGAACTATGCCTATTTTCCCAGCGATAAATTATATGTGAATGCCGGTTTCTCGGTACATCACCTCAACCGTCCGAAAGAAACATTTTTTGCAGAAGATGGATTCGATAACAGGCTCTCGCCTCGTTATATCGGATTTGTAAATGCCAGTTATAAGGTGAATGATCTCGTTATTGTTAACCCTATGGCCTATTACACCACACAGGCATCTGCATCCGAGCTGGTTGGAGGTGCTTCTGCCAACTATAATCTCAGTGGTGATGGTACCACGCAGTTGATCGGTGGACTTTACTATCGCGCGGGTGAATCCATTATTCCGCTGGTAGGATTTCAGTGGAATAATTTCAGGATGAGCTTCAGCTATGATGTTACCACTTCAGCACTATCGGCCTATAACGGTTCCCGGGGTGCCATCGAGTTCTCTCTCATCAAGCATGGCTTTTTCGATGAGTTCCAGGGAAACCAGCGCCAGAGTCTCTGCCCGGTATTTTAGGTCCGGCACCATTTCACATGCCTTTTTTCATTGATTGCCTGAATTATCCGAGTTTTACAGGGTGAACCGGTTTTAATTCAGAAACTATGAAGAAAATTATTTGCTTACTGCTGTTTGCTGCATTTTGTACTGGCGTCAATGCCCAGGATAGTACTGCTGTAGAAAAAGAAGCTGAAACGGAGAAGAAAGGTTTTGATAAGAGCAGGTTGTTCTTTGGTGGAAATTTCGGATTGAGTTTCGGTAATTATACACTTATCAATATCTCTCCGCAGGTGGGTTATCGCTTCAATAATTATTTCGCAGCCGGCATTGGCATCAATGCACAGTATTCACAATTTCGTGATCGCTATAATGGTGAAACTATTTCGCGTGAAAGTTATGGCGTGGCCGGTATGAATATTTTCGGCCGGTTTTATCCCATCCGCCAGGGCTTCGTTCAGCTACAGCCCGAAATGAATTATATCTGGGGTAAATACAAATACTATCCAACAGATGTTGAATATTCACTCAATGGTAAGATCCTTCCTTCTTTACTTGCAGGGGCAGGTGCTGTACTTCCTGTTGGCGGGGCTGTGAACATGATCATCTCCGCGCAATACGATCTGCTATACAAGGCGTCCAGCAATTCCAATCCCGGTACCCCCTACGGCAACCGGGTATTCTACAGCATAGGTTTTAATATCGGCCGCTGAGGTTACCCGCCGGCCTTTAATGTGTCAGACACCTATCACGCTGGCTATTGAATCTTATTGAAAAGTTCAACCGGGTTATTGCAGATGATGATCCTTTCTTCCACCGGCTCGTAGAGGAAGTTCTCCTTTTCTGCATGGCGAAGGAACTGGATCAGTGAATTATAGTATCCTGCGCTGTTGAGTATATATATCTTTTTGTCGTGGATCTTTAGCTGGTTCCAGGTAAGCATTTCGAATAGTTCGTCCATGGTACCAAATCCTCCGGGGAGGATGATGGCGGCGTCACTCATTTCATACATCATCTTTTTTCGACTGTGCATATCCGGTACAATGGCGAGATCGGTAAGCGATTCATGTTGTTGTTCCCATTCGGTCAGAACTTTCGGAATAACACCCATCACTTCACCGCCATGCTTAAGAACAGAATCAGCTATGGCGCCCATCAATCCTTTTTTACCACCACCATATACCAGCCTGATATTAAGCATGGCCAGCAGTTTACCGAGTTCTGCTGTATGCTGTTTGAACAAAGGGTTGGATCCTGCCTGCGACCCGCAAAAAACTGCTATGGCTTTTATATTCATAGATTAATTGTACTAAAGTAATTGTATTAACGGTTAATTTGTAGCTTATTTCAGAAAAATCTTACTGCATGTCGCCAACCTTGTTGTTCTCTTTTGTAATCGCGTATTTTGTTTTATTGCTTGTGGTGGCCTGGTATACATCCCGGAATGCCAATAACGAAAGCTTTTTTATCGGCAACAAAAGTTCCAACTGGATGCTGGTTGCATTTGGCATGATCGGCACCTCGCTGAGTGGTGTAACTTTTGTTTCTGTTCCCGGTACAGTTTCAACCAATGCATTCATGTACATGCAGGTAGTGGCGGGATATTTCCTTGGATATATCGTTATCGCCTATGTGTTGCTACCCCTTTATTACAGGCTGAACCTCACATCCATCTATCATTACCTGCAACAACGATTCGGCTTCACAGCCTATAAAACCGGGGCTTTATTTTTCATCATATCAAGAACTATCGGCGCAACAGCAAGACTATACCTGGTGATCAACGTGATGCAGCTTTTCATCCTAGATAATCTGGGTGTACCCTTTGTAGTTACTGCTTTCGTCATTTTGCTGATGATACTGCTCTATACATTTGAAGGAGGCGTAAAGACCATCGTGTATACTGATACATTACAAACAAGCTTCATGTTACTTGGACTTGTTGTATGTGTCATTTATATAATGAACAGCCTTGGATATGGACTGGGAGAAGCAATGCAGGCGCTCTCCGCAAAAGGATATACCGATATGATGAACACTGATGTTAACAGTAAAGGATTCTTCCTGAAACAGGTGATCGGTGGAGCATTCATCACTATTGCCATGACCGGGCTCGACCAGGAAATGATGCAAAAGAATATCAGTGTAAAGACACTAAAAGACTCCCAGAAAAACATAATGACGTTTAGCGTGGTGATCGTATTTGTAAATTTCTTATTCCTGCTGTTGGGAGGCTTACTTTATATCTATGCTGCCAATAAGGGAATGGATGTAAAGGGGGATGATCTTTTTCCAACCATCGCACTCAGCTATCTTCCACCGGCCATAGGAATCATCTTCATCATTGCACTGATATCAGCCTTGTTCCCAAGTGCAGATGGAGCACTCACTGCATTAACATCCAGTTTCTGTATTGATATACTTGGCATCAGGAGAAACCCGAATCTCACCGAGAAACAACAGAAGCGTATACGCATGACCGTTCACCTCACATTTTCCGTGATCTTCATGATCTGCATCTTCATCTTTAAGTGGATCGATAACAAATCGATCATCGGAATCATCCTCGATCTTGCAGGCTATACCTATGGGCCATTACTCGGTTTATTTGCTTTTGGGTTGCTCACCAAAAGGACCTTCCCTGACAATTTTATTGTTACCATTATCTGCCTGCTATCCCCCTTTATCAGTTACCTGATAAGTAAGTTTGCTGCGGATTACCTGGGTGGCTACCAGATTGGTATAGAGCTCTTGCTGATCAATGGTTTGATCACCTTCCTGGGGCTGTTAATGATTTCAAAAAAATCAACCGGGTTACAAACTATCTAAAGAAAATATACGTTCTTAATATTGTATAACTACGATGCCATCCATGTTCTGAATGGGTGGCATTGTTGTCTCCAAACCTTAAAAAGAAGAAAATGAATGACACGATAAGGATGAACAAGCAAAGGCGGTGGAGTGAATCAAAAGCACATTCTAGCTGGCAGATCTTTAAAATAATGGCGGAGTTTGTAGATGGATTTGAAGCGTTGGCCAAATTAGGTCCCTGTATATCCATCTTTGGGTCTGCCCGCACCCAACCGGGCCATGCATCTTATGAATTAACGGTAGACATCTCCCAGAAGCTTGCCGGGGAGGGATTTGGTATCATTTCGGGTGGCGGACCGGGTATCATGGAAGCCGCCAACAAAGGCGCCCAGCTGGGCGGTGGTAAATCGGTGGGATTGAATATTGAGTTGCCCTTTGAGCAGCATGCCAATCCCTATATTGACCGCGACGCCAATCTCAATTTTGAATATTTCTTTGTGCGCAAAACTATGTTTACCAAGTATTCGCAGGGATTTGTGATGATGCCCGGCGGATTTGGGACCATGGATGAATTCTTTGAAGTTGCCACGCTGATCCAGACCGGTAAGATGTTGCAAGTACCCCTGATTTTAGTGGGAAGGGATTATTGGGCCGGACTCATGGAATGGTTGCAGCATACGATGCTGAAGGAGGCTTATATTTCAGGAGATGACCTGGAGCTCCTGAAAGTTGCGGATACCGCGGAGGAAGTTGCCGAGCATGTTTTGCATTTCTATAGTAAACATCCGCTACAGCCGAACTTCTAAGGGAGTATAAATAGGCAGGAAGCCTTATTTTTGCCATAATGGATTCATTAGACCTGGTCAACCCTCTGGCGAATGTGTATGCTGAGAAGTTCAGTTCACCCGAGCCGGAGTTATTGAAAAATATTGCGGAGGAAACAAATAGTACCCATCCGCAGGCGCATATGCTGAGTGGCCACCTGCAGGGAAGGTTGCTGGCAATGCTTAGCAGGTTGGTACAACCGAAATATATTCTGGAGGTTGGCAGTTTCACAGGATATAGTGCGCTCTGCCTTGCAGAGGGACTTGTGCCGGGAGGTGAGTTACATACCATTGAATTAAGAAATGAAGAGGCAACTGTTGCGAGGAGAAATTTTAACTTGTCGCCCTATGCCGGTCAGATAATTTTACATGAAGGGTTGGGCACGGAAATCATTCCGGTTTTAGACCGCCCCTGGGACCTGGTTTTCATAGATGCCGATAAGACGGGCTATATTGATTATTATGAATTGGTTGTTCCGCAATTACGCAATGGCGGATTGATCATCGCCGATAATGTCCTGTTTCATGGACAGGTACTTGAAAACCCACCCAGTGGAAAAAATGCTAAAGCAGTGCAGGCTTTTAATGAGCATGTAGCGGCCGATGCACGAGTTGAGCGGGTGATGGTTACAATCAGGGATGGACTATTATTGTTGCAGAAAAAAAATATTACATGATCCGCACAGTATTGTTAACAGGGTTGGTTTTTTTCACCTTTACAATTGGATTGGCGCAAACCAATCCGGCTGTACTTGATTATATCAACACCTACCGGCAGGTTGCCATTGATGAGATGCAAAGAACCGGTGTTCCAGCGGCAATTAAACTTGCACAGGGAATACATGAGACCGAAGCGGGGAGGAGTGAACTGGTGCAGAAATCCAATAACCATTTCGGTATCAAGTGTAAGACTTCCTGGCAGGGCGAAAAAGTTTACCATGATGATGATGCCAGTGGCGAGTGCTTCCGAAGTTATGCTGCCGCGATTGAATCATATCGCGACCATTCAAATTTTCTAAAAAGCAACCAGCGATATTCTTTTCTTTTCCGCCTTGATCCTGCCGATTATAAAGGCTGGGCCTATGGACTGAAACAAGCTGGGTATGCCACCAATATCAAATATTCGCAATTGCTGATAAAGCTGATTGAAACCTATGACCTGCAGCAGTACAGCCTGATAGCCATGGGGAAGATACCGGCTCCTTCGGGCGTGTTAACAGGCATAAGACCACCGGCTGAAACAACAACTATTGCCGACGCACCTTCTATAACTTATCCTTCCGGCGTTTTTGAGATCAACGATACCAGAGTTGTATTTGTGAAAGCAGGCACATCATTACTGGCAGTTGCAAATGAGCATGATCTTACGCTTTCGCGCCTGCTTGATTTCAATGACATGACACCCGGTGAGGGAAATATTCTGGCGATGGATCAACTGGTGTATCTCCAGCGCAAGCGTAAAACCGGGGCTAATATTTTCAGGGTACTGAAACCGGGAGAAACAATCTACGACATATCACAGCAGGAAGGAATCCGCTATGAAAATATTCTGGAGCTCAACCATCTGCTGGCAGGTTCTGAGCCGGCGGAGGGAGAAAAGATTTATCTGCGCGAGAAAGCCCCCGCCCGGCCTCTACTTGCAGGAGAAACCAGGACCTTGCAGGAGCAGCCGGCAATAGCAGCGCAGGTTTCAAATGAGACAGAAACTTCAGCAGCAGCTACTATTACAACTGCAAAGCGAACAACCCATGTTGTTAGAAGTAAGGAAACTTTATATGGCATCAGCAAGAGATATGGTGTGAGCCAGGAACAGATCCGCGAATGGAATAAACTCGTGGGTGTGAGTCTGAGAACAGGACAGGAATTAATCATTTACACAAATTGAAATGACAGATATCCGGGTTAATGATAAGACGTTTGAGCCATACCTGACTGCGGAGGAGATCAATGGCCAGGTACAAAGACTGGCGTCGGAGATCAATCGTGATTATAAAGGCAAGAGGCCATTGTTCATACCGATTTTGAATGGTTCTTTTATGTTCGCCTCTGATCTTTTCAAGGCAATAAGTATTGATGCAGAGATCTGTTTTATCAAACTGGCTTCTTACAAGGGTACTAAATCAACCGGTCAGGTAGTTACAGCAATAGGTCTTGATATTGATATACATAACCGGCATGTGATTATTGTTGAAGATATAGTTGATACGGGTAAAACGTTGAGTGAATTTCTTCCCCAGCTTAATCACCAGCAACCAGCTTCACTTGAGTTAGCCGTCTTACTTCATAAGCCCGATGCTACTGAGTATCCTACACATATAAAGTATCTCGGCTTCAGCATCCCTAATAAATTTGTATTGGGATATGGGCTTGATTACGATGGCCTCGGTCGCAATATTCCTGAGATCTACCAGTTGAAGGAGCACTAGGTGGAAGCCTGCCCCCTTGACAATGCGTTTGGAATGATGTACCTTTCCCCCAGAAATAAAGACCCTGAAAACTGTACTTGCCATATTACTGGTATTTACCTCTATTTCCACCAGCGCCCAATTCTATTACCGGGGTGAAATAAAGGATGATGCAGGCAAAGCATTAGCCAACGTAAAGATGATGCTTCATGCCACTGGATATCTTTACTATTCAGGCACTTACGGCGGCTTTGGTATCACCTCCACCATTCTCAAAGATTCTGCTACACTTAGTCTCGAAGGCTATCAACCAATGACGGTTATGCTTGACAGCAGGAAGGAAAATAACTTCGTGATGAAGCTGATTTCCAAACAGGCAAAAAAGCAGGAGAAGAGATTGATGTCTGTAACCCGCGACCTTCATTCAAAGGATGGAACGCGCTTCAATGTAGGAGGTGAAACATACAGTAGCCTGGTGGAAAATAATTTCACCGATGCAAACCGATTCCCCCATACAGACTTTGCCATCAATACCGATAAGGCATCCTATAGCAATATCCGTCGCTTCCTGAATATGGGAAGTACTGTTCCGCACGATGCTGTAAGGATTGAGGAGATGCTCAATTACTTCAACCTTAATCATGTTGCACCCAGTGGTGAGGATGTTTTTCATCTCGATGCCAAACTCACTGCCTGCCCCTGGCAAGTCACCAATAAATTACTGTTGATAAAAGCTTCTGCAAAAAAACTTGATCTGGAAAATGTTGCCCCCAGCAACCTTGTATTCCTTATCGATATTTCCGGTTCCATGGATATGCCCAACAGGCTTCCATTATTGAAATCTGCCTTCAAGCTAATGGTTGACAATCTGCGCGCTATTGATACCGTATCAATTGTTGTATATGGCGGAAGTGTTGGCGTGTGGTTGAATCCTACCTCCGGTGCTGAAAAAGAAAAGATCCATAAAGCAATTGAGGGATTAGAACCCGGTGGTGCAACTGCCGGTGAGTCAGGAATTCGTGCTGCTTACCGGGTAGCTCAAAGCCAGTATATTCCCAAGGGTAATAACCGGGTGATACTAGCCACTGATGGTGATTTCAATGTTGGACAAACAAGTGAAGAAGACCTTGAGCGACTGATAACACAACAGCGTCAGCTAGGCATTTACCTTACCTGTCTTGGCGTGGGGATGGGTAATTATAAAGACTCGAAACTGGAAGTGCTTGCAAAGAAAGGGAACGGTAATTTTTCTTACCTCGATGATGAGAAGGAAGCAGAGAAAGTATTGGTGAGGGAGCTTACGCAAACCATGTATGCTGTAGCCGATGATGCCTTATTACACGTACGATTTAATCCATCACAGGTGGCTGAATATCGCTTACTTGGGTTTGATAACAAATATTCAGCTGTGTCTGATACAACCAGTGTGCTGGAAGGAGGGGAGTTAGGCTCAGGGCATACTTTAATGGCCATTTTTGAATTAGTGCCTGCTGCCACAGCCAAAGCAGAGGCATTGGAACTTGCAGACATATCGCTGACCTATAAAAAGCCAAAAGACAGTGTTCACAATGAAATAAGGAGCAAGGTTTATTCAACGGAAACAGCATTTGATCAGTTGCCGGCAGAATACAGGCTGGCAACAGGTGTGGCATTATTCGGATCGTTGCTTAAAGAATCCAAATTCACCAAACAGGCGAGTTGGAATGATGTGCAGAATATTGTGGTGCCGGTGGCAACCCAGGGCGACTTCCTTCAGCAGGAGTTTCTGTTGTTACTGGAGAAGGCAAAAAAAATCTATTATAAAGGGAAACCTCCAACCAGGTTAAGAAGCATATTTCGTTAGTTCCACTTCCTCTACTTCTGTTTTCAGGTGGTTAACAAAATACATGTCGATATCACCAATATTTTTCGCTGATATCTTACCACGGTAACTGCAGTCGTATTGATCCTTGATCAGTTCATATAATGTCTCTGAAATATTAACCTGTCCTATTTCCCCGGCACTTTCCATCCTGCTGGCAATGTTCACGGTACTGCCCCAGATATCGTAGGCATATTTCTTTTTACCCACCACACCGGCAACAACGGGACCAACATGTATACCTATGCGAAGTTCCCATGAACTGAGGCCTTTTTCGGCTCTCACCTTATTCCATCCACGCATAAATTCCAGGATCTCAAAGCTTGCCCTCACAATATTCATTACATGGTTAGGATCAGCGCGTGGAATACCGCCGGCACACATATAGGAGTCTCCGATGGTTTTTATCTTTTCCAGATTGTTGCGCTCTATGATATCATCAAATGCCATGAAACATTCATTGAGGGCAGCAACAACTTCCTGGGGTGAAAGGGCATCTGCCATTCGTGTGAACCCCTTAAAGTCTGTAAAAAGAACGGAGGCCTGCTCAAAATATTTTGGAGTGGCATTGCCTTCCTGTTGTAGTTCAGTGGCTACTTCAGCGGGAAGAATATTCAGCAAAAGGCCCTCGATCTCAGCCTTCTGGTGGTCAAGAAGTTTGTTTGTTTTTACTTTGGTGCGGTAATCACGATATAGTATTCCAATGATAAGGAATACCAATCCCAGTCCGGCTATGAGCCCGTTCTTTGCAATTTTCTGTCTTTTTAATTCCAAATCTTTTAGATCTTTATCCTTTGTCAACAGATCGATTTGTTTTTCCTTAATACCCACCTCATATTTTAGCTGCATGCTATCTGCTGCATATTTATAAAGTGAATCTGCGAGTTTTGCTGACAGGTTGCTGTAACGATATGCATTTTGATAATCATCAGTTGCATAATAAGCTTCTGAAAGTCCACGGTATGCCCTTTGTAATTCCGGTCCGGCTTTTATTTCCAGCGCAAGATCACTTGCCTTTGAAAAATAAAGCATGGATTTGCCCAGCAGGTCTTGCTTCTTGTAAAGGTTTGCCATAGAAAGTGAAGCCTGTGCCATAAATAATTTAGATCCGATTTCAGTGGCCTTTGCAAAAGCTTCTTCATGGTATTTTAATGCCAGATCGTTCTGTCCTTTTCTGGAATAAATCTTCCCGATATTATTCAGCAAATAAGGAAGTATCTCGTCATTGGGATGCAATAGTTCTTTGGCTTTAAAACAGTTGTAGAGAGCAGCAGAATCATTTTTCTGCTCATAATATACTTCTCCAAGATTAACATATGAAAGCCCCATATTGGCACTGTCCTTTATGAGTTCCCCTAATTTCAATGCTTTATTCAGGTAGTCAATGGCGAGGTCGTGTGTATTGGGTTTGGTCATATAAATGAGACCAACATTATTAAGTGCGGTTACTGTTCTTAATGTATCGCTGGCTTTTTGTGAGGCTTCCAGCGATTTAAAGAAAAACTCAATCGCACTGGAAAGATTACCCAGGTTATACTGAATTGAGCCGAGGTTATTCAGGATATTGGCAAGCCCTGCTTCATCCCTTATCTGCGCATAAAGTTTTTGTGCCTGCCTCCAGTTTTCATCAGCACGAATAAAATCACTCTTAATGAAGTGATGGAGACCTATGTTTTTGTATGCAAGTGCCTTTCCCTTATTGTATTTAATCTTATCAGAAAGAGTAACAGCTTGTTGAGCATAATCGAGGGCGGAAGGTGATTGAATGTCAGCTGCGGAAATCTGGTTCAGGAGATTGACTTTATTGGAATCTTCCTTTGATCTGCTGAGGAGTTGGATGAGGCTGTCAGTCCTGCTATCCTGTGCATTGGCCACAAAATGGGCATTTAGCATTACCATCAGCCCACACACCACAAATACAGTTCTGAACCTACCCATTCTTTCCATTTTATATAATGCTTAAATTACTTATAAATGGAAATAAAACAAAGAAAGAATGGAGGTAATCCTCCATTCTTTCTTATATCAGGATAGTTTGGTGCTTATTGTTTAATGAATTTGAACACCTGACCGCCTGAGGATCCATTTATCCGAATGAAATATTGACTATTGGATAGATTACCTATATCAAATATCATTCGCTGAGATGACTGTTTCCGTATTGATGCAGGTCTGACCTGGCGACCCAGCACATCAACTACTATTACATCCCTTTCGGTAACCTTGCTGAAATCGCCCACTATCATCAATTGTGAACTTGCAGGGTTGGGGAATATTGATGCCCCTCCGGTTACTTCCACTGGCACAGCCCTTGAACTGGCAGCAAGTGTGATCGGACCATTACTGTTACACTTGTTGGAAGTGGAACTAGCCTCACTGGATGAAGATGATTTCTTATTCTTCTCAACAGAACTGATAAGCCAGGTTATCTTGGTACCATTGAACAGGATATAGAATTCATGCGTTCCAGGCAGGAAGAGTTCAGGTGGATTACCACTTTTTTCTGCACCTGGAGAAAGAATGATCTGGTTTTCTTCACCCAACGGCACATAGATGATTGTTTTGTTGAGGTTCTCGTAGGCATATCTGGCCCTGAAAGTTAAACCATCAACCGGATTCTCAAGTGGCTCGATACAAACCAGAACAGGCCTGATTGCTTTGGTATTTCCTCCACTTGGATTCACATACAATGCAGATGGCGTTCCTATTATGTTATAACTATTAAAGTCCACCAGGTTTGTACTGTTGATATTGCGGAATACAGAATAAACACCCGCCGTTAAATTATTGGCAGATACAATTGCATTATTGCTGTTCCGTATGGTATAAAGGTCATTTGATACTACACCTGCCGGATCTGTAGTTGAACTGAAAACAGGAACTGGCTGGCCTACTGTAAAGTAGTAAACCGGTGATCCCATGGTTACTATCAGATCCTTTTTACCCACATTGAGGGTTCCATTGATCCTTGTTACTTCATAGTTGGCAGGGTCTGTAAATATTGACCTGATACTGTAACTGCCAACAGGATAAATGGGGCCTGTAACAATAGTATTATCCGCTTTCCGCACTTCATGGGTTATTCCTGCTTCACCAAAAATGGAGATATCATCATCAACATCTGTTTCCTGGTTTTTCACATAACCAGACACTGTTGAAGTAAGTGTGACCTCATTACCATACTGTATGCCCTTGTTCTCCGCTGTAACTGTTAATGGTGCTTTGTTGACTGTAAGATCACCCGGCTCATATTCAATGATATAGTTTCCGCTGGCAACCGGCAGGTAAGCACCTGGAATGATACTGTGCGGGTTGTCATTGTTGGTAACAGTAAGACCGGTAATTGTGTTGATGGAGATATACCCTTCAACATAGCCACGTGCAATATCTGATTCATCAAGAATCACAACAACACCTGAATTGGATATTCCATCAAATAGTGCACTGTTTACAACAGGTTCACCATTTGCCCTTACCACACCATTTTCTATTTGTGAGTTAAGGTCAGGCACAACGTTAGCTCTGACAACACCGTTCAGATCAGGCGCCAGGCTTATATTGGCGAAAGGATAAGCTGCATTGTCTATAACTACATTAGCTCTTACCACCCCGTTTGCGTCGGTAGTGAAGTTGATATAATTGGCCCTTACAACACCATTGGCCCTTGTTACACCATTTGGTGTGATGCCGCTGCCCGATACCGGAATATTATCAACGATCACAAAACCATTAATAATTGCATCAGCATTTACAATAGCATTTGCTCTAACCACACCATTAGTGGTATTTGCCCTTACCACACCATTCTCATATGGTATGCCGTTGGCTCTCACCACTCCATTTGCAATACGGTTCAGATATTCATAAAATGACTCCGCAACAATATTCGCTCTGACCACGCCATTTGCCCTCACTACGCCATTTGCCCTTACCACGCCATTTTCGAATGTGACGGTTGAAAGGGTGGCCAGGTTGCTGAGATTTGTAAGGTCAAGTTCTTTTGCAAGCGCATAGCCATTGGCCATATAGAGATTATGTTCAGCCCTGATATTCTCAATTATAGATTGATCAACATCTACCTCTGTACTGTATTTAAACTGGACGGGCTTAAGGTCTTCACCATAAGTTATCACCTGGTCTTCCGGCTGAATTTTAACCTTCAGTTTTTCTATGGCGATAATGCCATTTATAATTTTATAGTCATATTTTTTAACCAGGTCTAATGGAACACCATTTTCAAATCCTTCAATATTAACCTGTATAGAAACAGGTGTACCGGATGGACTTAAGGCGGTTGCAGCTGTGGTCAATAATACGGTACTTACATCAGGATCACCAGCGTTAGGCCCAGGTTTAGTCAGCCCAAGATCACGTAATGTAAGTCCATCAGGAAGTGGCTGACTGAGATCCACCGGATTTTCATCATCCCCAATTAGCAATTCATATTCAAAAGAGGTGGGTATTGGTGCACCAAACTTTTTGGTATATGATTTGGCCCTGACGGTGATCGGCGTTCTGGCTGCATCAAGCAGGTTGATAACATTGGAACATTGTCCATCAGTTCCCGTCTCACTTATTGATGGATTGCAAACCCGCACTTCGGGGTTACCCTCAAAAGGATCTACAATTGCAGTTAAGGTCTTGTTGACAAGATCAACTGTTGTTGGATACTTCACGCCATCAATCTCCAGTTGTGAACCTTCCACCAGGTAGTTGCCTTCCACCAAAACAGTTATCTCAACTTTCTGGTCAGGGGTAGTAGATGATGTTAAGGAAATAACTTCCGTTATGACAGGTTTTGGATTGGCTTCGGTTAACAAAGCCTGGTATGCATCTAACATACCATTTCCACTCTTGACATCATAATCACTTCCATCATTGGTAAAGTCAAGTGCTGTGGATTGAAACACTTCCCTTACCTCATTGTAATTAAAGGCCTCACGGCTGGGATTGAACTTATGTCTTGTTTCCAGCAACAGTGCTGAAAGTGCAGCAGCATGCGGTGCTGCCGCGGAGGTTCCAAAGAAACTGTTGTATCGTGGAGTGCCATCAGCATTCAATGGCGCTTCAGGATCTACAAATGGCTGGCCGTCTTTATCCAGCAATGGACGGTTGCCCAGGCTTACACTGGTATTAACACCATCAGGCGCAACAAAATCAGGCTTGTTAGTGGAGATGCCATTGATAGGACCTCCCCATGAGGAGAACGGTTCAACCTGAACATTGGTAACACCATAGGCCGGTGTAAGATTATATTGAACCGCACCCACTGAAAATGCTTCCGGTATATTGGCATGACCAATAATAGTAGTAGCATTCGGGTTGCCTTCTATTTCTACATTGCCCCTGAAGAGGATATATTTAAAACTTACATCCGCACCTGCATCCGGACCACTCGCCTTCACGATCTTAAGATATGCAGTAGTTGCATCCGATACCCTGAAAGGAAAAATTTCCAATGGATCGGAACCAGTGTTGACCCTGTTATAGCCGAGGATATTCTTACCTGTATAATCGGTCAGATAAACGTCAAGGTCGTAGTCTGCTCCATCTACTTCACCAGCAGAATAGAAATCATCATCCCACTGAAGTATGAGCATATAATCACTTACTCCTCTTCCTTTAAGGAAGAGTTTTTGTAGCGGCTGACCTCCTGTTAATGGTATCACTCCTCCATCCGGAATAGCCGATGGAGAGAATTTTCCCTCATAGGATTTGCTGCCAAAGTTTCCAGCGGATGTGAAATACAACACACCCTGGGATGTAACTTCTTTAATGGCCTTGCTTATAAGTCCTTCCCTGTAAAAAGGTGCCGTTGCATGGGTGATGTCATCAACAATAATATTACAGTTGATTTCTTTCAACCGGCGTATTCCTTCTGCCATATCGCTTTCAGAAACAAATCCTGTCCTGAATGCGAGCTTTGCACCAGGCGCAACTTCATGAATGATTTGCAACATCGCCCTGCCTTCATCTGATGTTTGGAAGGGGAATGGGAAATCACCATCAGGTAGCTCTACTCCACCACCTGGCATATTACCTGCAGGAAGATCACCCTCCGCTATATCAGCTGCAACAGGCGTTCCCAGGTAACTGGTCTTATTTATTACCCGATCGAGCATGTTGTAACTATCCGATAATACCCCGATCTTAATATCCTGTTCGGCACCTGCCTGGTTTTTGAATTTTGCACCTGTGATGGTATATCCTGCGCGGGCCGACCTGGCACCCATACTACTATCACCACCTGTTTTATACAGTCCGCCATCACCAACAGCAAGACCAAATGGTGCAACAGTTTGACGAACCTCTTTGAAAAATTCAGGGTGTCCGTTCAGTTCAAGCAATTTGCTGATCTCATAGAATCCGGTGATCCTGTAGAAGGATGGATTATTCGAGATCTCCGTTTGGTCAAAGCCATTTATTGCAAGGTGATTTGTTGCAGCACTTATATTGTCAGACTGAAGAATAGCATCAATTAATACACGCCCGCTATTATTGGGATCGAACTGGAAAATACCCTGTCCCTCACCGTAAGTAGGATCCGCAACCAGTTGTGTGAGATTGGCATTAACGATCGTAAACACTTTGAAAGGGTTCTCATCAACTGCATCATTAACACAAGATGTTACTTTTACCACATCTGTGAAACTACACTCGTCATTGCTTACAGTCAATGTATATGTTCCCGCTGTAGTAACGGTAATAGTAGCCTGGTTTGGATCGGTTATGATATTACCAGTGGGTGTACTCCAAGTATAGGATGGATTAGGAATATTAGTAGAGCTTCCATTTAATTGAATGGAAAGCTGATCACATGCAATATTGGCATCTGACCCGGCATCTATTGTTGCATTTTCACAATTACTAACCAACGGTGAGTGAACCACATTAACACCACTGTTGATCATCACATTTTTACCACTCCAGAGTGCTCCTGTCAGATCAGTATTGCCGGTGCCTGATCCTATAGTGATTGAACCATTCGGCGCCCAAACAGTACCGAGCCAGCGCGATTGTGTTGAACTTGATCCGTTTGCTATCAGAAAGCTGTTTCCGCTTGCATCACCCGAACCATGCACCTCTGTATATATTCTTGTGGCAACACTAGCGTTGGTAGAACCTGCCGGACCTTCTTCAAAACTTGTAGCCACCTTGCTTAATAGCATATTTCCTTCTACCTGGATAATGAACTTGCCGGTAGTTGATCCGTTGAAGTCAAAAATGAATCGGTTGGTATTGGTAAGATTTATTGACTTGATCTTATATACTCCAGGGCCATTGAACCTTATGGTTTTGTTACCAGACAGGTTAATGTTACCATAGCCATTGACATCATTAGGCTCAAGCGTCCTGTTATTGGTTATATTTCCTGCACCCCCAGTAAATTGAATAAAGGGAGGGAGTGCTGGCAGAACCGGTAACTGGTCAATAAGCAATTCCGGTACTTTACTTGGACCGCTGTATTGTGCGCCAGCAGGCTGGTACACGGTTCCGCTAACGGTTCCTGCACTGATAAAAATGTCACCATTTACTACAAGATTTCCTCCAAAAGCGGCGCCGGAGCCTGTCTGCAGAATATTGCCCGACGCACCAGCTTTGTTTGCGGCAGTAACAACACCATTCACAATGTTACCATTTGCCAGTTCTATTCTTCCATCACTGTGAAGGCTACCCGTAAATAGTACATTACCCGTGGACTTCACCATTTTTGTACTACCGACAGCGCCTCCGGAAATGGTATTGGAAGTGCTGATCTGCACACTTTCCACTCCGAACATAACAAATTGATTCCGGTTCAGTGTTTGTGTTTGTGCCACCACAACTGAAGAAACTGATAAGAATAATAAAAGGAAGGCAAAATTACATACCCTTAGGAAAGGCTTTTTCATTGTTAGGTTCATTAAGATTGTCAAGGCACACAACCTTAATGGGCACCAGATGATAGTCGGCGTCGGTTCCGGAAATCAGGGTGCCATTGCAGTTAGGCGTCTTGCAACAATCGTGAGCAAATTTTTAATACCAGGTTCGATCCGTCAATAAAAAGCGGGTAAATAGATTCTACGTATTGATAGGAATGGATTAGGGTGGGGGTTCGATCTCGAAAGTTAAGTATTTTAATGTTTATAATCAATGGTTGACATAAGTAATATTTCAACTATTCGATAAAATGGACTTTTCATTCTGGGCCCGGAGGCGCTGACAGAGGATTTTAATGAAGCCCCTGGCCACTTCAGGACGGGTATCCAGTAGCTCATAAAAGGGCTCCTGGTCTATCCGGAATAAAGTGCAGTCCGCATAGGCCGTAGCACTTGCTGAGCGGGTTTCTGCATCAAGGAGGGATAGCTCTCCGAATACCTCTTTTTCATCAAGGATCGCAAGTGTTGTGATCCCCTTATGAATCTTCACCTGTCCACGGTGGATAATGAACATGCAATCACCAATCTCTCCTTCCTCAAATATGACGGTATCTTTTTCAAATTCCTCCTCCTGCATGAGTGGCGCGAGGTCGGCCAGGATGTTTTCCGGCGTTTCACTGAAAATAGAAAGCGCCTTAAGGATAAGGACTTTTTCTATTAATAATAATCTATCAGTGGATGTAATCATAATTGCATTTGTTTAAGCGAGTGCATACCGCGCTGTTTCCTGTAATAGCTGGCTCTCAGAATCAATGTACTTCCTGAATAGCAGGTGATCAACGCGGATTCCATATTTACGCGATATATATAATGAACAGGCCTTGGTCCAATCCTGGTAACGGATAGGCCTCTCCGTGAGTATCCTGCCCATTATCTGGTCAATATTCGTGTATTCTTTTTCTGTAAACAGTTGGCGAAGGGCATTGCATCTTTCCTGTATTCCGGTGTTTTCAAACAGGATATTGAAATATCTGGCGATATCTTTCCTTACGGTCACTTCAATCAATTCCATTGCATTGGCTATTGATTCTTTTTGATTGGAAAGAAAGCTGTTCCTGACCTTATTGATCTTTTCCCGGTCATACATACATCCGAATAAGCAAAGGAGTAACTCCCTGATTTCATGCAGTTCAATTTTTATGGCATTGGATAACAATTCAGATGGAATATGTTTCCGGTTGAGGGCAAGTTGCATATGAAGCAGTTCTGCTCCATAGCGGGTATAGGCACGGGCAAGATCTTCCATTGTTTGCCTGGATTCATTGGTGGCTTTGAATTTACTTCGGTATAGCGCCTTGATAATAACTGGAAGTAAAAGTGATTCCTGCCCCAGGTATTTACTTAACAGGAGCTTGGATTCCGAAGTACCGATCTTGCCGAGTACAGTTACCAACTGCTCGCTAAGGGAAAAACCGGGACGGTGTTTATCTATATAATTTTCAATATGCCCTACTGCCTTCGGACCTGCTCTGAGCAAAGCGGCGATAACCGGTTTCTCATGTTTTGGTAAATGTGAGAGCAAGGCTTGCAGCGATTCATCAGTTGCTGCTGTTCCAATGGCACGTATCGCAACTGCTGCCAGTTCTGGGACTTCTTTTCCCCTGATCAATGCTGCATGCGCGGGGTGATCATATACATTTCTTGTAGTGTATAAGATCTGGAGGCCCGAATCGATCTCCATTCTTTCATTACTTGTAAGTAACCTTTCCAGCTCCTGCTCAGCTTCTGAATGGATAGTCTTATTCTTGTTGGTGAGCATGCCTGTTAGGGCTGCCTTCCTGACTGCACCATCCTGGTTATGTAGATATGGTGAAATGGTCTGGTGGTCTTCCGCTATACTGCAGATGGCATTCACTACTTCCAGCTTTACCGTTTCATTTTTTGTTTCTTGCAATAATGTTTCTAACTGGTGCTGTAAGGGCACTATCTGCTTCAATCCGATAAGCTTTACAGTTTCAAGCTTAACCGCTTCTGATGGGTGGGAGAGAAAATAGCCTAGCAATTCTTCTGAAATGGGATTCTGTTTGCTGGCTACCATATTCAATATGCTAAGTACTTCCTGGTCAGAACCATTGGTAATTTTATCCTTGATCTTTTGGAGCATTTCCGGATCATTCAGCGAAAATTCTTCCTGGCTGAAAAACCTGCTTGAAATAGTGCTGATCAGCATATTCAGATATTCCTTGTTAACCCATTTTATTCCGATGATCCAGAGAACTGCAAGCACGATCAGCGTATAGCAGATGGTGATCAGGTTTACCTCCTGCTGCATTTTGAAAAACACAAGTAATATAATGCCGCAAAACAAGGTGGCGAAGGGATCCATGATGCCTTTAATGATATTGTGCGCCCTTAATCTTTCATGCGTTGGGAGGGGTTGCATGATAGTTAACAGAACTGGAGAATTTATGGATGTTCGTAATACATCAATGGCAATAGAAGTTGCACCGAAAAGATAAAAGATCTGTTTTTCATCTGAGCTCATCCAATTGGCAAAGAGGTTCATGAGTGTGAGCAGTATCAGAATTACAGGAGTAATAAAAAGAGATGATCTCACACCTATCGCTTCTGTTAACCTGCTGGTGAAGATCGTTTTCGTGATCAGGGCAATGATTCTTAGTCCCGCCATGAACATAGCTATGAACTTAGCCAGCTCAACATCATCACTGTAGGCATCTTTAACGTTGGCATAGAGTCCATAGTTTACCAGGATGATACAGGCTGATGCCAGCATGGATATCATGGCAATACGCCTGATCATGACAGAGCTTACAAAACTCTGCATTAAGGTTTGTATAGTGTTGGAGGAATGATGCACCCTTTGCTTTGGATGTGCATGGGCAAAATGGCGATGCTCTGATTTTGAGATGCTCCTGAAGAAAGGGATTGATACAAGCATACTGACCACACCCAGTAACAGGAGGTTGAGGGTTCCGGTATAAGGAACAAAGATCAGGGCAAGGGTATATCCTATGAACTTTGCAGGGATATCGCCTGAACTGATCACACCGAACAATCGCTTGCTCTGCCTGATATCAAATAGGCGGGAGGCTATTCCCCAGAATTCAAGATTGTTTAATAGATATAGTACATAGAACCAGGCCAGACTGAAATAATAAAACCAGTCGCCGGTAAAAACATTTGATCCCACCCTTACGAGCAACATACTGGCGGCCATAAAGATGATGATCCCTTCATTGAAGCGTGCAAAATTCAGCTTATGCTCATAGTAGCTGTAGATCAATCCGGTTAACCAGAGAAGTACAGAAGAGAGTACCATCACCCAGGGCAATTCATAAACCGGAAATCTTTCAAGGAAGCGCGCGAATTCGGCCGTAAAGAAAAAGGAGATGCCAGCACCCTGGAAGAACTGGAGCCAGAATAATTTTTTGACGATCCACCATTCACTGGTGTGCACATTAAGGACATTCAACCAAAATCGGTTGGTACGCATAAGCCGGTAGGGATTTAGTGGTTTCTGTTATTTTCCTGAAGCCTTCAGACTTTTCAGAAAATCCATTTTCCGGGGTTGTCGGATCATTCGTGAACTGGCTGTGAAATAATGGTGCTTTTCAAAAAAGCCTATTTGCAATGGATCCCAATCTTTTTCTTCTTTAATAACACCAAATACAAGAAATTCTTTTTTCAGATTATTGCTGATAGGCGGAAAATCGTCTCGTCCAAGGTAATCCAGGTCTGCATCGCAGATAACCTCTTCCATCAGGTTGGCAGGATTTTGAGGGATCTTTGTTGCCATTATCATCCCACTAATTCTGTCAAGATCTCCTGTTGTTAATGAATTACCTCCAAGGTCATGCAGCATAATTTCACAGGATCTTTCTTCATGCCCTTTATAGGTATCAAGAAAGCCCGTGTCATGATACAAAGCGGCAAGCTTTACAAGCAACAATGCTTTCGGGTCGGATATTTTTTCTTCAATAGCGATTCTTTCAGCCTGCTCCAATACATCTAATGTATGAGCCAGGTTGTGATAGGTAAGCCTCTTATCAAGCCCTTCCGATAGTCGGGCAATGATCTTTTCTTTTAGGGCCAAAAAGCCGGTTTCAGTCATGGAAGCCAGGATTACATATTTTTATGAATTGCTAACCTGAACGAAATATAATAAAAAAAGCCGCTATTTTCAAAAGCGGCTCTATTTTATCAGGAGAATATTTCCCTTACTTTTTCGAAGAAACTTCTTTCATTCTTATCGGGGTTAGGTTTAAAGTTGCCCGAATGCTGCAATTTTTCCATGATAGCCTTCTCTTCGGCGCTTAGGTGCTGAGGAGTCCATACATTAATATGTATAAGCTGATCGCCCTTCTCGTAACTGTTTACAGCTGGGAATCCCTTTCCCTTCAATCTGAAGATCTTACCACTTTGTGTACCCGCCGGCACTTTGATCTTAGCCCTTCCATCAATGGTTGGTACTTCTATCTGGATACCAAAAACGGCATCAGGAATGGATATATGAAGGTCATAAGCCACATTCAACCCATCGCGCTGAAGCTCTTTATGCTGTTCTTCCTCAATAAGGACGATTAAGTCGCCCGCCATCCCACCTCTTTCTCCGGCGTTACCTCTTCCGCTTACATTAAGTTGCATGCCTTCCTGCACGCCGGCAGGAATATCGATGGTTACTGTTTCTTCGCCATAGGTTCTGCCTTCACCTTTACAGCTTCCGCATTTGGCGGTAATAGTGGTGCCCTCACCATTACAGGTAGGGCAGGTAGTAACAGTTTGCATCTGACCCAGGAATGTATTGGTAACCTTCTTGACCTGGCCGCTTCCGGAACAGGTTGAACAGGTCTGAACGCTGCCCTTATCTTTTGCACCTGATCCTGAACAGGTATTGCAGACCACATATTTTTTTACCTTGATGCTTTTAGAAACGCCCTTGGCTATTTCTTCAAAGTTCAACTTCAGTTTTACCCGAAGGTTGCTTCCGCGAACACCACGGGCCCTTCCACCGCCCCTTGCTCTTCCGCCACCAGCGGCACCTCCAAAGAAGGAGCCGAAAATATCATCGCCGAAAATATCACCGAACTGGCTGAAAATATCATCCATGTTCATATTGCCCTGGCCTCCAAAACCCCTGGCGCCGTTCCCTACTCCCGCGTGACCATAGCGATCATATTGTGATCTCTTATCTGCATCACTCAATATTTCATAGGCTTCAGCAGCCTCCTTGAATTTCTCTTCCGCAGCTTTATCACCCGGATTTCTATCTGGGTGAAACTGCATGGCTACTTTACGGTAGGCTTTCTTTATTTCATCTGCCGATGCTGTTTTCTCTACCCCCAGTATTTCGTAATAATCTCTTTTCGTTGACATCAGATTGTTATACTTGTGCTTGTTACTTACCTACCACCACTTTGGCAAAACGGATGATCTTTTCATTCAACAGATAGCCTTTTTCCACCTCGTCCAGAACTTTTCCCTTAAGACCTTCCTGGGGAGCCGGAATCTCGGTTATGGCTTCATGCTTATCTGCATCAAAATCGGTCCCGATACTTTCCATTTGTTTCAATCCCCGGGAGTGCAGGATATTTCTTAACTTATTGAATATTAATATGCTGCCATCTTTGAAAGAGGCTATATCAGCATTGGATTCCAATTGCTTCTGAGCACGGTCAGCATCATCCAGCACTTCCAGCAACTGGCCGATCACTTCCTTTCCGGCAGTCTGGATAAGCTCCAGCCTTTCTTTGGCGGTGCGTTTTCTGAAGTTGTCAAATTCAGCCACCTGCCTGAGATACTTATCTTTCATATCAGACAATTCCATCTCCAGCTTCTCCAATTCACCTGATTCCTTAACCGGTTCATTCAAATGGCTGGTGCCGGGTACATCACTATCCGCGTTGATATCAAAGTCGGTTGTTTCTTTTAAATCTTTCTCTTCCATAATTGAACAAATTGGCAGCAAACCTAGTACATTTTGCCATTTTTGACGGAAAGTTGGCTTTTTTAGTACTGGTTCAGCTTTCATTTAAGATGATTGTATAAGGGGCAATTTTTTTGCCAGAGCTTTATTTAGGGACATTTTGTCTTCTCTCCCAGCCGGTCTACACCTTACCTTTGCCGGCATGACAAAAGTTTTTCTTAAAAAGAAAGTTAGCAGGCGTGTTGAGAATGGCCACCCCTGGGTATTCGGCAATGAAGTAGGTAAGGTAGAGGGACCATTGGATGGGGGTGATATCGTGGAGCTGCTCACACATGATGGGAGATTCATCGGCAGGGGTTATGCAAACCCTAAATCCCAGATAATTGTAAGACTGTTAACCCGAAATAAAAATGAACAGATTGACGAAAACTTTTTCCTGGAAAGGATTCGGTCAGCATGGAATTATCGTCAGCAAATTGGTTATACAGAAAACTGTCGTCTCATTTTTGGGGAAGCTGATTTCCTCCCGGCACTTATCATCGATAAATTCAATGATTATTTTGTTTTACAGACACTGGCATTGGGAATGGATATCTGGAAGCCAGCCATAGTGAAGGCGCTGAATACCATCTTTTCACCTAAGGGAATATATGAAAGAAACGATGTGCCGGTTCGGGAATTAGAAGGACTTCCTCAGCTAAAAGGGTTTTTATCTGAACCTTTTGATACCACCATCATCATCAACGAAAATGGACTTAAGTTCAGGGTAGATATTGAAAATGGCCAGAAAACAGGCTACTTCCTCGACCAGCAGGATAACCGTCGTGCCATCCGCCATATTGTTAAGGATGCGGATGTATTGGGAGCTTTTACCTATACCGGCACATTTGAGATCCACGCGGCGCATTATGGGGCAAAATCAGTGGTGGGACTGGATATTTCTCCTTCGGCAGTAGAGCAGGCCAATGCCAATGCCTCTCTTAATGGCTATTCTGACAGGTGTAGCTTTCAGGTGGTCAATGCCTTTGATGTATTAAAACAATGGAGCAAGGATGGGCGTCAGTATGATGTGGTGATGCTTGATCCCCCCGCATTCACCAAGAGCAGGGAAAACATTCAAAAGGCCATTACCGGGTATAAAGAGATCAATCTGAGGGGAATGAAACTGGTTAAACCAGGGGGATTTTTAGTAACCACCTCCTGTACCAACCTGATCCAGCCCGAACTGTTTCTGGAAATCATTCAGATGGCTGCTTATGATGCTAAAAGAACATTAAGGCAGGTTGTATACCAGACCCAGGCCAGCGACCATCCTATTGTATGGGGATTAGAAAACACGCATTACCTCAAATTCCTGATCGTTCAGGTGCTTTAATAATAGCTTAGCAGGAGGGAAGATTTTGTGTTAGCGGGCAACCTGGAAGCGACCGGATTCTACAACCTTCCCGGTTTTATCACGTAGCTGGAATATATAGACCCCTCGATAATACTGGGTTAATTCAACCGTAGTTTTAGGGGTTATATTCTTTTGTTCAAATACTTTCTTGCCAAGAAAATTATATATCTGGAAAGTGTAATTGCGTTCGAATTGGCGGGGGAAATCAAATGTTATCTGGCTGATTGCAGGGTTAGGGTAAAAGCGTATTGCCGGTGTATTATTAACCGGCAGGCGGGATTGTGCAACCCCTCCTGTGTACAAAAACAATAAAATGGATAGTGTAAATATTATCCTCATTGGCGTATTTGTATGGTTATAACGCTTAAACAAGATATTCTATTTTCTTCAAAGTTACAATCCACACCTGAAATTAAAGAAAGGCCGGTAAATATCCCGACCCTTATGAAAATTCTAACAGAATATTAGTTTAAATTATCAAGTGTCTGACGGATTGCGTTAAAATCTGGCAGTTCACCTACATTATCAAGGATCTCAGCATATTGGATGACGCCCTCCTTATCAATTACAAAAGCCGATCTTTTTGAAACCCCTTTCATTTCAAAGGCAAAAGTTTCCATCAGGGAGTCATATGCTGCAGATACTTCCTTGTTGAAATCACTCAGCAACGGGAAATTCAGTTTTTGTTCTTCTTTATATTTTGCTAGTGAATAAACGGAATCCACACTTATGCCATATACCTGGGCGTTGGTATTATTGTAGAAGGCAATATTATCACGAACATTACAAAGTTCCGTGGTGCACACGCTTGTAAAAGCGAGCGGGAAAAATAACAATACTATATTCTTACCCTTCTGGTCAGCCAGGCTTACCTTGTTTTTTGCTGAATCAAACAAACTGAATTCGGGCGCTTTTTGTCCTTTACTTATTTTCATGGAAACTATTTCTTTGCATCATAACAAGCCGGGCAAAAAATAGTTAAGAAAATTTACCTGATCAGAATCGGGGACAGAAGATCTTGAATTTTGAAGAATTATAGCGGTTCACAAATCCGATATAGGTAACCGATAGTTCAAAACCACCCCTTCCCTGGCTGGCGGTTTTCAATTGTGACACATTCACATCATAACTGACGCCAATGGAGAATGGATCATAGTCGATCTTAACTGCCGGTATGAGTGCATCCTTCAGGCGAAGGAAACCACCAAAATAAATAGTATAATCAGGGTTTGCAGGGTCGCCAATTCTATAACCATACATTGCCCCACCAATTGTTTCGCTTGCGGGGCCCTGCTTTGAATAATCTGCCTGGAGGTTAAAGAATGCCTGCTCATTTACATCGAATCTTACACCGCCAGATGCCACCCATTTGGGATACAATGCTTCTGTTGCATTCCTGTAGAAAGAGTTACGAGGTTTGTTCAGATGATGATATGCCAGCCCCACAAATAGATTATTCTTCATTTCAGGGCCAAAGCTGGTATTGAAACTGGCTCCAACACTTCCATCAATATAACTGAAGTTTGCATTGGCAAAAGACTCTCCATCAGCCACTGCCGGATTATAGGCTCCTCCCACAAACTGGTTATCAGTTGTGATCTTCGAACGGTCTATCCGCCGTTGTACTAATCCCCCCATGAACCCAACCGACAGGTACATATTTTTTTCTGTGCTCAGGCTTTTGTGATAATTGACAGCAGGTAAAAAATGGCTGGATGTTAATGCAGCTGTTCCGGCCCTGTCAAATAATAATTGAACTCCCGCAGTAATGAAATCATCACCAATGCCCACTGGCATTTTATACTCAGCATTGAATGATCCGCTCCTGTATGCATTGGTAAAGCTGTTCCATTGATCGCGATATACCAGTTGCGCCCTTATATCGCCAGTGAAGATTCCTGCCAGGGAAGGATTTCTAAGGAGGGGGGCTTCATAAAACTGTGAGAAATGAATATCCTGCGCATATGCACTTCCGCCTGCAAGTGTTATGCATGCCATCAGCAGGAATTGAACAATATTGATTACAAGATTTTTCATGGTCTTATCGGATCAACGTTACATTTCCTTTAATTGGTATAATCTCTCCATTATCACAGATAACTTCGATAATATAAACATAGGCATCCATGGCCGCCACATTGCCCCTGATTCTTCCATCCCAGCCATCTGACTGCGAATTGGCAGGAAAGTTTCTTCTCTCAAATACAAGTTCTCCCCAGCGATTGAAGATGCGCATGGATTGTATCTTATCAATAGCGGTACCACGGGGATAAAATCTGTCATTGACGCCGTCATTATTCGGACTGAAAGTGTTGGGAATAAAATAATTCTTGTCCACGCAAATTACCTTTACAATTATGCCTGCCGTTGCTTTACAATTATTTGAATCAATAACCGCAACATTATAAGTGGTTGTGAATTGTGGATTTGCAAAAGGCACGGGACAATTGGTACAACTTAAATTATAATCAGGGGTCCAGGTCCATGTATTTACATTGGGACTATAACTTACTGGCATGTTAAGACCGGTTCCCACCACTATTGTTGCTTCGGGGTCAAGGGTGATTACCGGTAATGGCCATACGATAACATCCATTGCTGTATCGTTTGTACATCCTATCTCATTGGTAGCTTTCAGTTGGAAATTCACCGTACCCGGACTGCTGAATTTGCCAAGAATTGTTTGCTGCTGCGACGATTGGCCATTGCCATAATTCCATTGCCAGAAAGTAAGTGAGTCGGGTACTACCGTTGTTGCATTGAATGGAACTGCATCATTGACACATACTTCTGTGGGACCTACAATCAATGGTACCGGTGTTGTATATACTCGTACAGTATCCATATAGGTTGCTGAACAACCTGTTATAGTAGTTACTGTTTGGGTAACATAATAGGTGCCTGCTGCCGCGAAAAAGTGAGTAGGATCAGTATCCGTGCTGGTATTGCCATCATTGAAATTCCAGTTTCTGCTGGTGATGGAATCGTTTCCAATACTGAAGTCAGTAAATCTTACCATGCCGGTGTCACAGAAGCGATCCTGGTTCATTCCAAATACAGGCAAAACACCTTTTACAAGTATGCGTTGCCTTCCACCAACATTGGCAATACAATCGAGGTTATCAAACAATGTTACAGTTGGAGTATATGTATTAGGGCGGGTATAGGTATGTGTTAGGGTAGTTGCACCTGATGTGTCTCTTGTACCATCTCCAAAGTTTATGTGAAACCTCGTTCCGGGTGGAGGGTTAATATTGAATGTAACTTCAAGCTGGTTACATGCTTCCAGTGGGCCATAGGTAAAGCCAAGTGTGGAAGAGGGATTATAAACATTCACGATTGCGGTGGCAGAATCAACACATCCTCCTACTCCCCGTGCATAATGCGTTACCGTGTAGCGTCCGAAGGTCTCATAGAAATTACTGGTTGAAGGCAGTGTTGAAGTATTTCCGTCACCGAAATTCCAGTATAGTGAGTCATAATTTATTGACTCGCTTATAAACTTGGCTTCAAGCAGAGGACAAATGGATGCGGTATCAAACGCACTGAAGGCAGCTTTGGGTGAAACGATCCGGATATAATTTGTTTTAGTGACAGAATCACGGCATCCAAAACGATCAACTGTCAAAAGTTTAACGGTATAAACAGTATCCTTTTTTGCATAACTGTGCAGTGGGTCTTTTTGTGTGGAGCTTCCGCCATCACCAAAATCCCACAGGTAGGTCAGGTTTGATCCCAGGGTGGAGTCACTGAATTGTAGCGGTGTCTCCGGACAATAAACTGTATCGGCAGCGCTAAAGTTTGTGCGTGGCTGGCTTACTGTAGCAGCTGCTATTTTTGTAAGGGTATCAATACAACCAAAATTATCGCGGGTGGTAAGCTTTATATTATAGATGCCCGGGTTCGCATATACATGTGTGATAGGTGAGCTGGTATACGTTTCCGCTGTACCATCTCCGAATATGTATGTCCACTGTGTGATGCTTGCCGGTGGAGTTGACGCATCCGTAATTGTGATCTGGCTGTTGACGCATCCACCATCATTTACTACAGTAAAGTCTGCATCTGCACCAACAATGTTTATCAGTCCGGTCTTTGTTCGTGTAAGAGTACATCCATAAATATCAACGATAGTGAGCGTAACATCATAGCTGCCATTTACATTGATACTGGTATCATAATTATTTGAACCTGCAGCTGCAACACCTGATCCAATCCTCCAACTGTAGGATTCCACCAGGGAAGGATCAAGACCAGTAAAACTCAGGCGGAACCTTTCTCCCCTGCATATAGATGTTTTGTTAACGGTAAAGTCATTTGCCAGTTCAAAAAGATTTAGTTCCACTTCACGTTCATAGCTACATATGGGATCTGTTGCAACAAGTTTCACGGTATATTTTCTATACCCGGAATAGGTCATAACCGGATCTTCAGCAGTTGAAGTTTGTCCGTTTCCGAAATCCCAGAAATAGGTAGTTACACCATGTGATGCGTCTGTAATGGATGTATTGTCAAATTGTACCCGAAGCCTGTTGTTACAATCAATGATTGGCTCAAAAAGTGCCACTGGAGCTTCTATGGTTACAAAGTCTGCTTTTGTAAGTGTATCACTACAGCCATTATTGAAAGCGATCAATTGAACAGTTAATAATCCTGTATCTAAATATTTATGCGAAGGATTTTCATCTGAGGATGATGCACCGTCGCCGAAATTCCAGATCCATTCATCGGCTGGCGTTGCAAGAGAGGTGAAATTATATTCATCACCGGCACATCCGGTGGTTTTATCAATACTGAAATCCACTGTTGGTTTTGTACCTGCCTTAACGGCGGCATTAATAGTTGTGTCTTTGGTGCAGCCATTTGCTGTGGTTACACGTAGCGTAAGATTATAAGTTCCAGGTGTGGAGAAGGTGAAGGAAGGTGTGGCACTGGTACTGGTTCCACCTGAACCAAGATTCCATTGATAACTTGTAATTGGATCATTCCCGCCAGCAAATGCCGCAGTTGGATTAATGGTAAAGGGCACACAACCACCTGCTGGTATCCCGCTAATTACGAGTGGACCGGGTTCGGCAATGCGAATGAAATTTGTTTTAACAACAGTTGCCGGGCATCCGGCTGCTGTAATCAATGATAAGGTGACAGTATAATTTCCTGCTGTTGTATATGTATGGGTTGGATTTTTTTCATTGGATATTCCCCCGTCTCCGAAATCCCATAACCAACCGGTAGAATTTGTTTCCGGATCAGTGAACCTGATGGTTACCGGTACCTGGCAACCACCCGTTTTATCAGCAGTGAAATCAATTGTTGGGGAAGTTGTTACCGTAATATTTTTCGTTACTGTTCCTGTACATTCAGCATAATTATTTGTAAGCGTCACTGTATATACTCCAGGAGTCGTAAATGTTTTCAATGGATTAATTTCTCTGGAACTGGTGCCATCACCAAAATCCCAAAGGGAAGACACGGGACTGGGAGTACTTGCATTGGTAAAGCTGATATCCCTTCCTACGCAAACTGAACCAACTGTATTAAAATCAGTTGTTGTTGTATTGAAAACGATGGGTTTGGTAATGCTATCCCTGCAACCATAGCTACTGCTGGTAACCAGTTTAACATTATAAGTTCCTGGTGAATTATAGCTTGTAACAGGATTTTTATCCGTTGAAGTGGTGTTGTTGCCCAGTGTCCATTGATGCTGCAAAACTCCCGGCGCAACAGTCTGGTTAATAAAATTCACACTCACAGGAGAACTACAGTCTTGTGAGCGGCTGAAATCAAAGTTTGGTTTCACCCCTCCAATCACCCGGATGAACCGGTCTGCCGATGCAGTTACTGTACAACCACTTGAGGTGGTAACAGTGAGGGTAACATTATAATATCCAAGATTAGTATAGGTATAAGTTGGGTTTCTTTGAGTGCTTGTGCCACCATCCCCAAAATTCCATAGCCAGCTCGTAATGGACGCACCGTTTGGTATGGTACTACCATCCGTAAATCGAATAGTGGCTGGAGAACAGGCAATTCTCCTGTCGGCATTGAAGCCAATTCGCGCTGAGGGGAATACATCTATTAAGCCAGCCTTAATGATCCTTTCAGGACCCGATGCATTTTCTGCAACCAGTGTAACGGTATATTTTCCGGGAGTGCCAAAACTGATGGTTGGATTCTGTGCCTGTGAGATCTGGTCGGCCACTAATCCCTGGTCGTGACTGAACTGCCAGTACCATTTGGTTGGATTATTGGTAGACTGATCTCTGAAACTAACGGTAAGTGTAGCACAGCCACTTGTTGTTGAGGCCGTGAAATTGGGCACAGGTTTCTGGCTGTACGCCACATTGAACCCCGCCATGAGCAGGATCAGAAAAAAGGTAGTATGGATCTTTCTCAACAAGCTGTTTTGTGTTAAATCAGTAAGCAACTTGTTTTCAAAAGGTAGTCGGATTAAATCGGGTTTCATCTGCCTTCCGGGATCATTTCTTTTTTAGATGTAATAGCCTGGTAACGCCGGAGGCGGAATTTTCTGCTATTACATAATCCCAGGAGTTATTAGTGATCTTCCAAACTGCATTCAGCATCTTAACCGGATCGGCAGCAGTGGGGAAATTGGAAGTGATCGTCATTGCATTTGGATCACCAGCCCATGTTCCCTTTTCTTCAGTGGAGCTTGTAAAGCCACTGACTTTGCCATCGCGGTAAAACTGGAATGTGTAGGGTGCAAAATCAGTTGTTATATCAGTATCACCATTTTTGAAGGAGAAAACATACCATTGACCATTAGTCATGGCGTCTAGCACAATGTCTTCCTTCTTCTCTTCTATTGCCTTTTTGCAGGAAATTACCAGCACACAGGCCATTATCACCCAGTATAGTTTTCTCATAATACACCCTCCTCAGTTTGAAAACCGTATATAAAACGGTATTTATCAGTTGAATATTGCATGAAATAATTGATGTTTATTCCCTCTCCACAGAGTTGCTTGCAGAGTTCTTCACTGTTGAATCTACGGCCATGGCGATGAATGCTTTGGTTTAACCAGGTCAGCAAATCCCTGAAATTGCCAGATCTGATCTGCTCTTCCAGGTCAGGAACAGCCCCCTTAGCAGCATGAAAGAATTGTGCCGCATAAAGGCTGCCAAGGCTATATGTGGGAAAATAACCAAAACTTCCATGGCTCCAGTGAACATCCTGGAGACAACCCTGGCGATTATCCGGCACCCTGATGCCCAGGTACTCCCAATATTTCTGGTTCCAGAAATCAGGGATATCCTTTGTATTAAGCTGGCCTCCAATAAGTTCCTTCTCCAGTTCATATCTGATGATCACATGAAAATGATAGGTCAGTTCATCGGCTTCTGTACGAATCAGAGAAGGTGTTACTTTATTTAGTGCCCGGTAAAATTTCGAAGCGCTGATTTCGCCCAGTTGTGAAGGGAAATGCTGCTGGAACAGGGGCATGAAATGCTCGCACCATGCCATGCTTCTACCAATATTGTTCTCCCATAACCTTGATTGCGATTCATGTATGCCCAGTGATGCATACTCACCCAGCGGCAACCCATATTGCCCGGCAGGCAATCCCTGTTCATAATGAGCATGCCCCAATTCATGGATCGTACTCCAGGTCATATTTGAAATATCCTGTTCATCTATCCGGGTGGTGATCCGAACATCCTTACTGCTGAAATTTATGGTGAAGGGATGGGCCGCCTTGTCCTGTCTGCCTGATTGCATATCAAATTCCATTCTTTCGAGCAACGCAAGACTGAACTGCCATTGGTCAGACTCGGCATAATATTGCTTGAGGAACCGGTCATCCACCTGTTCGCATTGGCGGATCTTTTCAAGTAATTTTTTTAATGGTATCTGGAGTTCAGAGAAAACGGAATCCAATAAGCTGGTGGTTGCGCCCCTTTCATATTCATTTAAAAGGGCGTTATAAGGATGGTTTTCATAACCAAGAAGATCAGCCTCCACTTTTTTTAGCGCTACCAGGGTTTCGAGTGATCCTTGAAACAGAGAAAAATCATTTGACCGGCGTGCATCCATCCAGCTGTGAAAGGCTCTAGATGAGGCTTCGCTCAGATCGCGGATATGTGAAGCGGGAAGTCTTACCTGTTGCTGATAATCGTAAAGACTAAGGCTGATATTTTTTTGCTGCTCTTCATTTAAGTCGGTCCGCTCAGAGAGAGATTTTAATAGGGTGCCCATTGAATCTGTAATGAACCGGTTATGAGCGATTTCACTCAAAGTGGCAATCTGCCTCGAGCGCGCATCAGCACCACCAGCAGGCATATAAGTCTCCTGGTCCCACTGTAAAACAGCCGCTGAATAACGGATATCCGCAATCTGCTGCATTTCACTTACATACTGCTCATATAAAGATGCGGTTACCGCCGAAACATTCATAGGTTAGTGATTCTGGTCACAATCTAAGGAATCTGGCCAATATTGGTAGGTTAGCCATTTTGAATATGCCTTAAAAATCCGGTAGGGCAGGGTATTAAAGTTAACAAATATTGAGCCAGCTCCAATTATCTTTGGACTATGCAGATACATGAGATCATCCAGGCATTGGAACAATTTGCGCCTCCTTCTTTAAAGGAGTCTTATGACAACATCGGCTTGCTTACAGGTGATGCAACCTGGCATTGCACAGGTATCCTGATTTCGCTTGATGGTACTGAAGAGGTGGTGTTGGAAGCAAAAGCGAGGGGTTGCAACCTGGTGATTTCACACCATCCAATTATTTTCGGCGGATTAAAAAAGATAACGGGAACTAATTATGTTGAAAAGGCAGTTATAGCTTCCATAAAAAATGATATAGCCCTGTATGCCATTCATACTAACCTTGACAATGTAAAGGAAGGGGTAAATGGCCGGATCGCGGATCTGCTTGAACTCAGGAACAGGCAGATCATTCTTCCTAAAACAGGTTTACTCAGGAAGCTGATCAGTTTTGTACCAGTCGATAAAGTTGATATAGTGAGGAATGCTCTTTTTGCTGCAGGTGCCGGCCACATCGGCAATTATGGTGAATGTAGTTTCCAGGCCGAGGGAGAGGGTAGTTTCCTGGCAGGGGAAGGTTCCGATCCTTATACAGGTCAGAAGGGTAGCAGGCATTATGAAAAAGAGAGTCGGCTGGAGCTGATCTTCCCTTCCTACCTCGAGCGGGGGGTAATTTCGGCGCTGAAAGCTTCCCATCCTTATGAAGAAGTGGCTTTTGACGTGGTAGAACTTCAGAATCAATGGGATAGGGTAGGTTCAGGAATAATGGGAGAGCTTGGAGAAGAAATGGAAGAGCGGCAATTCCTTGGGAGGCTTAAGGAGTTATTCCGCGTACCGGTAGTGCGGCATACAGAATTGCGGAACAAAAAGATCAGACGGATCGCCGTTTGCGGAGGGGCAGGTAGTTTCCTGGTTAATAGGGCATTACAATTGAAAGCGGATATATATATCACAGGTGACATGAAGTATCATGAATTTTTTGATGCTAATGGGCAGATGGTGATCGCAGATGTAGGCCATTTTGAAACGGAGCAATTCACAGTAGACCTCCTATATGATATTTTGGCGGAAAAATTTCCTACCTTTGCCGTCTTCAAAACGGGGGTGTTGACGAACCCGGTGAATTATTATATATAATCTCAAAAACAAATATGGCAACTGTTAAAGACTTTTCGGTTGAAGAAAAACTGGTTTCACTTGTAGCGTTACAGAAGATCGAATCTAAGATCGACGAATTCCAGATCCTGAAAGGAGAATTGCCCATGGAAGTGAGTGACCTGGAAGATGAGATCCAGGGACTGAATGCCCGTCAGACACGTATCGAGGAAGAGATCAATGGCATCAATGAATTTATCAATCAGAAGAAAGAAATTATCCAGGAAGCGGAAGCTTTGATCAAGAAGTACGAGAAGCAGAGCACGAACGTGAAGAACAGCCGTGAGTTTGAGGCCATCAATAAGGAAATCGAAATGCAGCAGCTTGAAGTTAAGCTGGCAGAGAAACATATTAAGGATGCTAATGAAGAGATCTCTGAGAAAGTAGTTGGTCTGGATAAGGCAAAGAAAGCGCTTTCTTCAAAGGAAGGTGTTCTTAAGCATAAGAAAGATGAACTCGAGAAGATCATCGCTACTACTGAAGCTGAGGAAAAGCATTTCAACAAACTTGCTGCAGAAGCAAGGGAGAAAGTTGATGCGAGGCTTCTTCATTCATATGATCGTATCAGGGATAACTACCGGAATGGTCTTTCGGTTGTTCCGGTTCTTCGCGATGCCTGTGGTGGTTGCTTCAATGCTATTCCTCCCCAACGCCAGAGCGAGATCAAGCAACGTAAGAAGATCATTGTTTGTGAAAACTGCGGACGTATCCTGGTTGACAATGAGCTTAATGACGGTGTTGAAGTGAAGTAATACGTTAGTGTTCAAATATTATAAAAGCTACCTTTTGGGTAGCTTTTTTTATGCAGCTGTATTCTCCGTGAATACACCTTAAAAGATTGCCTGATTTATTCCCTAAATTGCCGGTCATTATAACAGATGTTACAAGAGTTGCATATACAGAATTACGCCATCATCGATGAGCTGGTGATTTCTTTTCATGGTGGGTTGAATATAATCACTGGTGAAACCGGTGCTGGTAAATCTATCCTGATGGGAGCCCTGTCTCTTATTCTTGGTGAGAGAGCGGATAGTAATGTTGTATTAAATAAAGAAAAAAAATGTTTCGTGGAGGGCGTTTTCTACGCTTCTGGAAAACACGCAGTAACAAAGTTTCTGCAGGAAAATGACCTCGATGTAAATGCTGAATTGGTCATTCGGCGGGAGATAGCCGTGAGTGGAAAATCAAGGGCTTTTGTAAATGATACACCTGTTACCCTTAACCAGTTGCAGGAGTTGAGTGGTAAGCTTGTTGACCTGCACCGGCAATTCGACACCGTTTCACTGGGTGAATCCGGTTTCCAGATGGCTGTTATCGATGCAATGGCAGGTAATGAAGCAGTTCTTCAGAAATATCGTAAGGCTTACAAGGGATGGCTGGAAATAAATAATAAGCTTGCAATACTTACAGATCGCCGCTCCAGGGAAACAAAGGAGATGGATTATCATCAGTTTCTTTTCAATGAGCTGGAGGAGGCTGCCCTGAAAGAGAATGAGTTAGAAAATCTGGAATCAGAGTTACAGTTATTGAATAGTGCGGAGGGTATCAAAGCAGCACTTTCTAACGTATATGAACAACTGCTGGGGCAGGACAGGCCCACAGTTCAGATAATGAAGCAATTGCTCCAGCAGCTCCAACCATATACTTCACAACATCCTCAGCTGGGTGAACTGGCAACAAGAATACAGGCAGTATACGTTGAACTTGATGATGTTGCCTCCGAGGCTGGTCGCCTGCAAGATAAAATGGGTTATGATGCTGCCAGGATTGAACAGATCAACGAGCGATTGAATACCGGCTATCGGCTTCTGAAAAAACATAGTGTAAAGTCCACCGCATCCCTGCTGGAAATCATGGATGAGCTTTCAGCAAAACTCTCCGCTGTTGAACAACTTGGAGATTCAATCAGCCAACTTGAGAAGGAGAGGCAACAAGCTGCTGATGAAATGTTTCAGCATGCCCAGGTATTAAGCCTAGCCCGGAAAAAACTTACCCAGCCCTTTGAAAAACAGGTTAATGATCTGCTTACAAGGGTTGGAATGCCGAATGCAAGGATAAAGGTGCAACTGGAAACTGCCGATGCTGGTATTCATGGAACGGATACAATAGATTTTCTATTCGATGCCAACAAAAGCAACCAGTTTTCGCCCATACGAAAAGTGGCCAGTGGTGGTGAATTAAGCAGGCTTATGCTTTGTATAAAATCATTAGTTGCAGGCAAAATGGATCTTCCCACGCTGATCTTTGATGAGATTGATTCCGGCATTTCAGGTGAGGCAAGCCGGCAGGTTGCGCTCATTATGAAAGAACTTTCCGCTGCCCGTCAGATACTATGTATCACCCACCAGCCGCAGATTGCAGGCAAGGCCGACCAGCATTTACTGGTGTATAAAGATACTGCTGCAAAGGCAGTCAGAACAAGGATCAGGGTACTGGCAGAGGAAGAGAGGATCAGGGCCATTGCCATAATGCTGGGAGGTGATAAGCCTTCTACGGCTGCCATGGACAATGCCCGCGAGATGATGGTGAACTGAAATTTTACTTTGGCCTGATCGCTATGGATAACCCAGAAATAGTAGCTTTGGCCCTCAATCTTAAATAACTGCATATGGCCTATAACTTACTGAAAGGAAAGCGTGGTATCATTACCGGAGCATTGGATGAAAATTCTATCGCATGGAAAGTGGCTGAAAAAGCACACGAAGAAGGCGCAACGTTTGTTCTCACCAATGCACCTATTGCCATGAGGATGGGTGAGATAAATAAGCTTGCTGAAAAAACAGGCTCCCAGATCATCCCGGCTGATGCAACCAATGTGGAAGAACTGACCAATCTCTTTACCCAATCACAGGAAGTTTTAGGCGGTAAAATCGATTTTGTATTGCACTCAATTGGAATGAGCGTAAATATTCGGAAAAATATCCCTTATACTGAATCCAATTATGATTATTTCATGAAAGGGATCGATGTATCTGCCATGTCGTTTCATAAGATGTTAAGTGTTGCGCGTAAGCTTGATGCTATAAATGAATGGGGAAGTGTTGTAGCCCTCACTTATATGGCGGCACAGCGTGTTTATCCTTTTTATACCGATATGGCTGATATTAAGGCCATGCTGGAATCTATAGCCCGGAGTTTTGGTTACCATTATGGTGTTGAAAAGAAGGTTCGGATCAATACCGTTTCACAATCACCCACCAAAACTACTGCTGGCACGGGTATTAAAGGTTTTGGCGATTTCTATGATTATGCCAATGCTATTGCGCCACTGGGAAATGCCACTGCTGAGGATTGTGCCAACTATTGTATCACATTATTCTCAGACCTTACCAGGATGGTTACCATGCAGAATCTTTTCCATGATGGTGGATATTCAACTACTGGTGTTAGTACAGAGGTGATGCAGAAATTGGGGGTTGAAGGATAATAACTAACCTCACAATTAATCATATAAATTGGCCGCTTCAAATTTTTGAAGCGGCTTTTTTGTTTCTTAAAATAACTGTGAGCTGAGTTATAAAGATTTATTATTCTAGGGTTATTTCAGGGTTATTCTAAGGTATTGCCAGGCTATAAACCCTAGGATAACCCTAGGATAACCCTAGGATAACCCTAGGATAACCCTAGGATAGATTTTGGTTGTGGCAAGGAAAAAACTGGGAAAAAGCAAAAGGCTGCCTCATATTTGAGACAGCCTCATTTTATGTTTTAATGAAATTTGCTATAAAAAGCGCCCGATCCTGATCACCATTTACCGCTGCAACTAGTACTCATCTTCATTGAAGAAGAAATCTTCCTGAGAGGGGTAATCCGGCCAGATATCGTCGATCCCTTCGTAGATCTCGCCTTCATCTTCCAGTTCCTGCAGGTTTTCCACTACTTCAATAGGGGCACCGCTACGGATGGCGTAATCGATCAGCTCGTCTTTGGTAGCGGGCCATGGAGCGTCTTCCAGATAGGATGCTAATTCGAGGGTCCAGAACATCTGTACTTATTTTAATTTTCCGGCAAATGTAGGGGTTAATATGAAATTTCCAAATCCTTTCGGTCAACAACGCTTAATATTGCGGCTTCCTTTTCATTTTAGACAAAAAAAGAATATAATCGCACATGCTTCAGGCCAGAAATATTCATAAGCGGTACGGCGACGTAGAAGTACTGAAAGGGGTGGATATCGATATCAGTACCGGGGAAATCGTTAGTATAGTGGGTTCTTCCGGAGCAGGGAAGAGCACCTTGCTGCATATCCTGGGTACGCTGGATAAGCCCGACCAGGGTTCAATCAATATGAACAATACTGCTGTCACTTCCTTAAACGGCCGGCAATTGGCAGCATTCCGGAATCAGTATATAGGTTTTGTTTTCCAGTTTCACCATCTCCTGCCTGAATTCACCGCCCTTGAAAATGTATGCGTTCCAGGTTGGATCGCTAACCGACCCAAGGACAAGGTGGAGGAAAGGGCTGTGCGGCTGCTTAATACTCTGGGACTTTCACACCGGATAGATAATAAACCACAGGCTATGTCGGGCGGCGAGCAGCAAAGAGTAGCAGTTGCCCGTGCGCTGATCAATGAGCCCCGGATAGTATTTGCCGATGAGCCCACCGGTAACCTCGATTCAATAAATGCCCGCGATCTTCATGAATTATTCTTCCGGCTTCGGGCAGAATTCAACCAGACATTCCTTATCGTTACCCATAATGAAGAACTCGCCAAAATGAGTGACCGCCTGCTGCACATGAAAGATGGCAGGATGGTCAACGGAGATTAATGAAGTCTTGGCTTCCACGGAACCTCCTCAACAGAAAGGAGGTGACCTATATACCTGGATAATACAAAAAGGTAATCGCTTAGCCGGTTGAGGTATTTGATGACCAATGGATCCACAAACAGTTTTTCCTGCTGCAGGTGAACACATAACCGTTCTGCCCTGCGGCAGATGCATCGCGCAATATGCAGAGATGATACGGCCATATGCCCCCCGGGTAGAATAAAAAATTTCATGGGCGTGAGGGTATCATTCATCCGATCGATTTCTTTCTCCAAAAGAGTTACATCAGTCTCCAGCAGATCTGGCATCTTCATCTTGGGTTCCTTATCCGGATCACAGGCAAGGGAGGAACCAATAGTGAATAGACGATCCTGTATTTCCCTCAACATTGCCCTTGATGCCTCATCCTTAAGCTGGTCGTTACAGAAGCCGATATAGGAATTCAGTTCATCAACAGTACCATAGGTTTCAATCCTGATATGACTCTTGGGCACTTTAGTACCCCCGATCAATGAAGTGTTACCGGCATCGCCGGTTTTTGTATAAATCTTTAAAGCCATGAGTTAGGATTGGGATTCCAACAAAATAAAAGAAGGAAAGTTGAGCCAGTTTTAAATTCTCAGAGAACAAGCGTGTGTTCATCAAGGTGTTTACGCTTATCAGATTCGATAATGCCATCGCGCAGTCTCACGATCCGGTGTGCGTGATTGGCGATATCTTCTTCATGCGTTACAAGCACAACCGTGTTTCCACTACTCTGGATCTTTCCAAAAATATCCATTATCTCCACGGATGTTTTCGTGTCGAGATTTCCGGTTGGCTCATCGGCAAGGATAATACTGGGGTTATTTACCAGTGCCCTGGCAATGGCAACACGCTGGCACTGCCCCCCGCTTAGCTCATTAGGGCGGTGATGGCTCCTGTCTGCCAGTCCAACCTTATTGAGAACCTCCAGAGCGATCTCATTTCTTTGCTTTTTGGCAATGCCCGCATATACAAGTGGAAGGGCAACATTTTCAGCAGCTGATAGTCGGGGTAGTAAATTGAATTGCTGGAATACGAATCCGATCTCCTGGTTTCTGACGGCTGCAAGATCATCATCAGCCATGGTGCTAACATCCTTTCCGTTAAGGATATAAGTGCCATCGGTAGGTGAGTCGAGGCATCCGAGTATGTTCATCAATGTGCTCTTACCCGAACCAGAGGGCCCCATCAGGGCTACATATTCGTTTTTGAAGATATCTAGCGACAGGCCTTTTAAAACAGTGATAGCCTGTTTTCCCATATAGTAATTCTTTACAATGGACTCAAGGTGGATTATCGGTTGGGTCATATTACTTTTTGATCACTTTAGGAACATAAAAATATTGCTGATCTGCATCAGGGGCAATGGAAAGGGCTGCCTGGCGGTCCATAGAACCCCGGGGCAGGTCGTCGCGGAGATTGTTTCGGATCTCTGTCATGTGAAGCAAGGGCTCTACACCTGTAGTATCTAGTTCACCGAGCTTTTCAACGAAAGATATCATCCGGGCCAGATCATCCTGGATCCTTAGTGTTTCCTCTTCATTAAACTCCAGCCTGGCCAAACTGGCAAGCTGGGCTATCATTTCTTTGGTAAGTTCCATAAGCTATCAACAAAAATAATGGAAATGAATGGGTTTTGAAGGAGCTTCTTATCTTCGCCGCTCTATGGAAAATGGAAAAAAAGCAGTTGTGATGAGCGGGATACGGAGTACCGGTTTCCTGCACCTCGGAAATTATTTTGGAGCAATACGCAATTATGTGCGGATGCAGGATGAATATGAATGCTATTTCATGGTGGCAGATCTTCATACCCTGACCACCCATCCGGATACAAAAGAACTTAAGGCGAATGTTCACAGGGTGCTTGCCGAAAATATTGCCTGCGGACTGGATCCCGAAAAAGTAGCCCTCTACTGCCAGAGCCATGTTCATGAAACTGCTGAGCTTTATCTGTACCTGAACATGCTTGCCTATAAAGGCGAATTGGAAAAAACAACTACGTTTAAGGATAAGGTGCGTCAACATCCCGAAAATGTAAATGCCGGGCTTCTGACATATCCCGTATTAATGGCTGCCGATATTCTCTTACACAGGGCTTCGCTGGTACCCGTTGGAAAAGACCAGGAACAACATCTGGAAATGACCCGTAATTATGGAAACCGGTTTAATCATAGATATGGTGAAGTTTTTCCAGAAGCATTTGCATTCAATTACGGCGAAGAACTGGTAAAGGTTCCCAGTCTTGATGGGCTTGGGAAAATGAGTAAGAGTGAGAATCAGTATGCAACCATTTTCCTTTCCGATGATGATGAGCTCATCCGCAAAAAGGTTATGAAAGCTAAGACGGATGCGGGTCCGGAGGCTCCCGGTACTCCTATGCCTGACTATATCGAGAATATTTTCCTGCTAATGAAACTGGTGAGCGCTAATGATGTGGTGGAGAAATTTACCGCTGATTACAACCAGGCATCTATCAGGTATGGTGATATGAAAAAGCAGCTTGCAGAAGATATGGTTCAATTTATCAGCCCTATCCGTGAGAGAACAGAAAGCATTCGCAATGATGAAAAATATCTACGCCAGATCATGGAACTTGGCGCGGAGAAGGCACGCAAAAGCGCGGGTGCTACCATGGAGAAGGTTCGCGAAGCAATTGGACTGAAATACTATTAATTTCCTATATTCAAAAACCTGTTAAGCCAGGCTTAATTATTATGGCCAAAGGAAAAAAACCTAAGCATATTGCCGTTGCCGGAAACATCGGTGCGGGTAAGACCACTCTTACCGAGTTATTGAGCAAACATTATAAATGGATTCCCCAGTTTGAAGATGTAGATCATAATCCCTACCTCAATGACTTCTATGAAGACATGCCCAGGTGGAGCTTCAACCTTCAGATATATTTCCTTAACAGCAGAATCAATCAGATCCTTGATATTCATCGTGGAACCGAAACTGTTATACAAGACCGGACAATTTATGAGGATGCGCACATCTTCGCACCCAACCTTCACGAGATGCAGTTAATGAGCAAGCGTGATTTTGATAATTATTTTCTATTCTTCCAGACACTCAAAACCATGGTTCAGCCACCTGACCTGATGATTTACCTCCAGGCATCTGTACCCACTCTGGTTGGACAAATTCAGAAGAGAGGCCGTGAATATGAAGAAAATATCAGGCTTGATTACCTCAAGCGGCTCAATGATTTTTATAACAAATGGATAGATACATATAAAGAAGGGCCATTGCTGGTAATTGATGTTGACAAAAATAAATTTGCGGAGAACGAGGAAGACCTTGGCGATATCATCCGGAAAGTGGATGCGCAATTATATGGTCTGTTTTAATTTTTTTTAGAATACAAATTATTGTTGGAGATCCGCTCATTGAGCGGATTTTTTTATACCTGAAATTTTACCGTTATAACACGCTTACCTGAGGTTAAAGCATGTATTAGTTTAGTGATGTAATTAATTATAACACGTGTAAAGGGAAGATTTGTATTGTAATGCCCGTTGCCGGCCAGTGACAAAAGAAGAATACATAATTAAAAATTCAAGTAGTATGGAACAGGTAAGTTTAAGTGAAATGGAATTTGAGGAGTTGAAGTGCTCTGAAATGATGGATATAAATGGGGGAGACCTTCTGCTCCCTTCAGCATCACTTAGTTTGATAAATGTGACTACAAATTTATTTGTGGCCGCAGAAGAGATGGTTCAGGGCTTTATAGCCGGATGGAATTTTGATAAGAAATAATAAAACAAATTAAAATGGAAAATAAAATCTTAAATGAACTCACCGCCGATGAGCTGGTGACAATAAGTGGTGGTGCTGAATCAGGTGAAGGTTTTTGGTACACCATAGGTCAGATTGGGGGAACAATTGTAAAATCTATAGTAACACTGGCAGAAACAGCTATGGATTACCAGTCAACTCTTTCAACTTCCGACAAAAAGTAACAATAAGGCCGGCGGGTAATATCGTCCGGCCTTTTACACCAGAATCACAGTTTACAGTCATGGCAAATAAAGTATTTGAGCAGCAGCAGATATTGGCTGGACGACTACCCAATTCCGTCAGGATCCTTTATTTAGTCTCCATTTTCCTTGTACTAATTTTAATAGGATCCGGAAGGTTCTTAAAAATGGATGTGGTAGTTAAATCACCAGGACAAATTCGACCTGCTCTTGAAAGGACAATTGTAAGATCGGGTATCTCAGGGCTTATTGACAGCCTATATGTAAAGGAGGGGCAACGCGTACAAAAGGGAGAAGTGCTTGCGCTCTTAAACGGGGAGAATGAATCAATTATTGAATCTCAGTTCAGCGAAGAGCTGAAAAGAAAGCGGAAACTACTGGAAGACCTGGAACAATTGACATTGATCAGCCAGCCGTATTTATCCAATTCAGTGGTAATTAATAGTGACGCCTACAGGCAGCAGCTAAAAGGTTTTCAACAATCTTACCAGGAAAAAAATCTATTGCTCCAATATGCGAAAAGTGAAGAAGCTACGGCATCTGCTTTATTGGCGGATAAGATCATTGCCAGGTCAGAGTATGAACTGAAATTAAAAGATCTAAGACAGGCCGAATTCAATGCAAGGAGTTACTGGCACCAACAGCTTTCGAGATGGAGTGAGGAAAAACAGAAGTTAAACCAGGAGATGCAAGAGCTTGATTCACGTTCAAGGCAAATTATGGCAGAGAAGAAAAAACTGCTGATAACTGCACCAATAGGTGGAATAATCATGGGTATTAATTCAAGGTATGAAGGCAATACAATACAGGCGGGGGAAACCTTTTGTTCAGTTTCCCCAGAAGATACACTTATAGCTGAGTGTTATGTTAATACTGCAGATGTGGGCTTTCTATATGATCTCCAACCTGTAAATTTTCGTGTTGATGCTTATGACCACAAAACATTCGGAACTGTTTCCGGCAGAATCCTGAAAATTGATGAAGACCACACAATCATGGATAACCTTGCGGTATTCAGGATTCGTTGTTCCATTACCCAGCTTGAACTCAGTTCTAGTAATGGGTTTAAGGCAAGGCTGAAAAAGGGACTGGGTCTGGAGGCTCGCTTTATTATCGCACGCAGAACTTTGTGGCAATTGCTCTTTGATAAACTGGATAACTGGCTTGATCCTGTAACTGCTATTTAGTTCTGAAATGAAAAAGGTAAAAGCTATAAGGCAACGTGATATCACAGATTGCGGTGCTGCATGTATTGCCTCAATACTGGATTACTACGGCACCTTCATTACGGTTAGTCAGATTCGGCAATATGCGGGAACAGATCAGCAAGGCACAAGTTTACTGGGATTGAAGGAGGCTGCAGAAACATTTGGATTGAGTGCAAGGTCTGTTAGGGCAAATAAAGATAATCTTCCCCTGGTTCAATTACCCGCAATCGCACACCTGGTGCTCAATTCAGGCTTGCAGCACTATGTAGTGATATACAGGCTAAGGAGATCAGGCGTTGAATATATGGATCCCGCAACCGGGAAAACTGTATCGGAATGCCTGGATCTGTTTCTTTCAAAATGGTCGGGGGTGATAATGATGTTTGCTCCACAGCCAGGCTTTACACCAAAGAACAGAAAACTATCTGTTTCTTCAAGATTCATGGAACTGGTAAGGCCACATTATCCAGATATGTTACAGGCTTTGCTGGGAGCCATCGTTTATACAGTCCTGGGATTCGCCACATCCATTTATATACAGAAACTCATCGACGATGTTATTGGTAATTCCAGTTTGGAGTTATTACATATGATGAGTTCTGTAATGATCATTCTCATTATTATCCAGGTAGTGATCGGTTTATGCAGATCGCTTATTGGATTAAAAATAGGACAGGCTTTGGATGCAAGATTGGTAACAGGATATTATAAACACCTCTTTCGTCTTCCTGTACGATTTTTTGACACAATGCGGGTGGGCGAAATTTTAAGCCGTGTGGGTGACGCAATAAAGATCCGGGTCTTCATAAATGAATTGGCTCTTAGCCTTATGGTAAGTGTCCTGATTGTATCGTTCACTATAGTTTTGATGTTTCTATACTATTGGAAGCTTGCTTTAGTTGTTATGGCAGTACTTCCGGTTTATCTTTTATTATATCATATTGCCGCAAAAACTAATCGAAAATGGCAGCGTAGCATAATGGAAAGGTCAGCTGAACTTGAATCATGCTTCGTTGAAGGGCTTCATAATGCTTCCACTGTAAAGCGGCTTAACCTGGGTGAATATGTGGTAGAACGAACAGAGGATAGTTTTTTCAGATTAATTAACACTGGATATAAGTCCGGACTTTATAATCTTTTCATAGGAACAAGTTCCGAATTTATCAATCGGCTATTGATCATCGTTGTACTATGGATTGGCGCCTGGTTTGTAATGAAGCAGGAATTATCGGCCGGAGAGCTTTTGAGTTTTTATTCACTGATCGGATATTTTACTGGTCCGGTCGCTTCACTAATAGGTTCGGGTAGAATGATCCAGGATGCGACAATTGCTGCAGAAAGATTATTTGAAGTGATCGATCTGGATGCAGAACAAATTGCAGGAGTACCATTATTAGAACTAAGTAGCCCAATGGGTGGTGACATTGTATTCAGTAATGTTTGTTTTAGTTATGGCCCCCGGAATATGATTTTTAATAATCTTGGATTCCGGATCAGGAAATCCAGCATCACTGCTGTGGTAGGGGAAAGTGGATGTGGGAAATCCACCATTATATCATTGCTATTGAATCTTTATCCTTTAAAGGAAGGAAAAATATTCATAGGTGATTTTGACATTACATATTATAGTCACAACAGTTTGCGGAATTATGTAGGAGTTGTTCCTCAACAGATTGATCTGTTTAATGGAACGATCATAGAAAACATTGCCATTGGTGATCCGGCACCTGATCTGGAACGAATAATTCAACTTTGTAGGAGCACAGGTGCAGACCAGTTTATTGAAAAAATGGCTGATAGTTATTATTCCAAAATAGGAGAGAAGGGGACTAACTTATCGGGAGGACAAAAGCAGCGGATCGGTATTACAAGAGCATTGTACAGAAAACCTGAGATATTGATTCTTGACGAGTCAACAGCTAATCTTGATTCATTAAGCGAAAGCCGGATCAATCAATTGCTCCAGGGATTAAAGAATTCGGGTACAACGATAATATTGATCACTCACCGCCTTAGAAATATAATTAATGCAGATACAATCCATCTTATAGAAAATGGTATGGTCAGGGAATCTGGAAGTCATCAGGAATTAATAGAAATGGGAGGCGCTTATTACAGTTATTGGTCAAACAATTCAGAATGAACTGATATGCTAAGGAAACTATTGAGGGTAATTGGCATATTGCTTAAGTGAGTCGAGCTGATCTTCTATGATCTGCTGCCAAAGTACTTGTTTGTCCCTGTGTCTTGAATGGTTTGTTTCCTTATCATACAACTGCTGGTAACCGGCCTGCTCCTGGGTGATTCGCTGATAGATAAGTTGAATATCTTTTTCCACCGTTGCGTGCCTGAATTTGTACTCGCTGAGAGCTTTATGCAATTTTCGTGTATATAACTGTGATATGTCGAAATGCCCTTGTTCATGGGCCAGGATGTATACCTTCTCTACTTTGGTCCATGATTTATGAGGATAAAAGATGCATTTCAACTGGTAGCTAAGTTCATTTTCATCATAGCCGTAGTTAATTAGAATAGAGGTACTTGTTAATGCTGCATTATCTGAGCTTTCAATAGGTGCGCCTTTGAAATCAGACCAGTTAAGGATACGACGATTGCGCCAGTTGATCGCCTCCTTCTCGGATCTGGGTGGGGTATGTGAAAGGGTAATTCTGGATTTATTGGGAATAGTAAATTTAGCCTGCTTCACCGGAGTATTTATAATTCCGATGCTTCCAAATATTATCATTAAGAAGGGTAGTATCATGAATAAACAATTTTATCCAGAGCAAAGATGCAAAACACCTCTTTCGGGTGGTGTGCGTGAATGCTAAAATATGGTAAAAAAATTCCGCCCCGTGAACGGGGCGGACTGCAAGCAACGTTTGAGACCGAAAACTATAAAACTAAACTTTAGGAGCAGCTGCTAAAATTTCAGCAGAAACCCCTGAAGCATACTTTTCGAAATTTGCCAGGAATTGATTTGCAAGGGCCTTGCACTTTGAATCATATGCAGAACTGTCTGGCCAGGTATTGCGTGGATTCAGAACATCTGAAGGAACACCGGGGCATTCCAACGGCATTTCCATTCCAAATACAGGATGTGTTTCATATTTAGATGTTTCCATTTTACCTTCCAGCACTGCTGTTATCATTGCACGGGTGTAAGACAGTTTCATTCTGTGACCTATACCATAGGGGCCACCCGTCCATCCGGTATTAACCAGCCAAACCTTTACATTATGCTTACGCAATTTTTCTCCCAGCATTTCAGCATATTTTCCTGGATGAAGTGGGAGGAAAGGAGCGCCGAAACAAGCGCTAAAGGTTGATTTTGGTTCTGTAACCCCTGCTTCAGTTCCTGCAACTTTTGCAGTATAACCAGATATGAACTGGTACATGGCCTGCTCTGTTGTGAGTTTGCTAAGAGGTGGTAAAACCCCATACGCGTCGCATGTAAGGAAGAAAACATTCGTTGGAATATTTCCCAGCGAAGGTTCCTGTGCATTGCTGATAAAATCCAAAGGATAGGATACCCGGGTGTTCTCCGTTATAGATCCGTCGTCAAAATTGATTCGGTTTGTTCCATCAAAAAACATGGTATTCTCCAGCAGGGCGCCCTGTCGTATGGCGTTATATATTTCAGGCTCTTTATCTTCGGTTAGCCCAATGCATTTTGCATAACATCCACCTTCAAAATTAAAAATATTGTCATCTGTCCAGCCGTGTTCATCATCACCAATGAGCTTTCTTTTCGGATCAGCACTTAGAGTTGTTTTGCCAGTTCCGCTCAGTCCAAAGAAAAGTGCGGTTTCACCATCCCTTCCCATATTTGCCGAACAGTGCATACTAAGTACATTCCGCTCCAGGGGTAATATATAATTCAGCACACTGAAGATCCCCTTCTTGGTTTCACCAGTATACCCGGTTCCTGCAATGAGTATTGTTTTATGCCGGAAAGAGATCACAGCAGCATTATGCTGACGAGTGCCGCATTCTGCCGGATCAAGCAAAAGGTCGGGTGCTGAAAAAATCGTCCATTCTGGTTTGAAGTTCTCCAATTCCTCTTCAGTAGGGCGAAGAAACATATTGTATGAAAAGAGGTTGATCCAGGGTTTTTCATTAACTATCCGGATATTCAACCTGTAACGGCTATCCGCACATGCATAAGCGTCGCGTACCCAGATTTCTGGACATTTTGCCAGGTAGTCGGTGATTTTCTTCTTTATTATGAAGAAATACTTTTCGTCAATCCCGATATTAAACTCATTCCAGTGCACTGTATTAGTGGTAAGATCATCCTTAACGATGAACTTGTCTTTTGGACTGCGGCCGGTAAACTCACCCGTCCTGATCACCAGTGCTCCCGTATCATTTAATACACCTTCACCTAAACGCAGTGTATCCTGGACTAATTCTTCCGGGGTTAACTGATAATGCACATTATCTGCTGCATGGAGACCAATGTTTACGAGCTGGTCAACAGGAAACATAATGGTAGGTACTGACATATTCGAACAATCGTTTGTTAGCGCAAATCTAGGGGTTGAAAATTAAGTGTACTAACAATGCGTCAATCTAACACTATAGAATTTGTTTAAAAAAACAGGCCAATCTTTAAATAATGTTCAGCAAAATGCTTGTATTTTGACTTAAAACCACATACTAACAACTGTTAGCTTGAATGATGGCTATTTTTTTATTTGTTCTATGAGTCAGTTTTTTTAACAATATCTGTCCATATCCACTTTTTTTCAGCAATAGCGAAAATCATGGTTATTTTAGCCACCCGAAATGTCTGAATATGAAATATTTGCCGCTGGATTCTAAGATATTTATTGAAAACAGGAAGAGGTTTATAAAGGAAATGGAAGCAAATTCCATAGCTATTTTCAATAGTAATGACGAGCTGCCCACAAATGGCGATGCACTCTTCAAGTTCAAGCAGAATTCTGATTTATACTGGCTAACCGGCATTGAACAGGAGGATACAATGTTGATTTTATTCCCCGCCAACCCTGATCCAAAATACAGGGAGATTTTAGTACTTGTGAGGCCAAACGAGATCAAGGAGAAATGGGATGGGCGACGCCACCGCCGGGAAGAGGCCACTGCCATATCGGGCATTAAAACAATTGTTTGGCTTGATAGCTTAGATGCCCTGTTGCAACCAATGATCCATCTAGCGGAGACTATCTATCTAAATACGAATGAGAATGACAGGAAAGCAAACCTGGTGCCTGTGAGGGATTATCGTTATGCGGAGGAAATGCGAATGCGATATCCGCTTCACCAATATCGTAGAAGCGCGCGTATACTTAAGGCACTTCGTGCCATAAAGACGCCCCAGGAAATTGTGGTAATGCAGCAAGCTGTTGATATAACGGAGAAGGCTTTCCGTCGATTATTGAAATTCATCCGGCCTGGTGTAATGGAATATGAGATCGAAGCGGAGATCTACCATGAGTTCCTCAGAAACCGAGCCACAGGTCCGGCCTACGGTAGTATTATCGCCAGTGGTGACAGGGCAAGGACACTTCATTATGTAAGTAATAATGAGGAATGCAGGGATGGTGAACTTATACTTATGGATTTTGGGGCAGAGTATGGCGGATATTGCGCTGATCTGACCCGCACAATTCCGGTAAACGGGAAATTTACAAAACGTCAGAAGGAAGTATACAATGCATGCCTTGCCTTACACAATTATGCGAAATCAATATTAAAGCCAGGCATAACAATTCTCAACTATACAGAGATGGTTGGAGATGAGGCTACGAAACAATTCCTGAAAATTGGTCTTTTAACGAAGGATGCTGTAAAGAATGAGGATCCTGAAAACAGGGCATATCGGAAATATCTGTACCATGGAATATCCCATCATCTTGGAATAGATGTTCACGACCTTGGTACACGAACCGAACCTATAAAAGCAGGAATGGTCTTTACGATCGAGCCGGGAATTTATATTGAAGAAGAACAAATGGGAGTCCGTATTGAAAATAATGTCTGGATCACCAGAACAGGCAATAAGGATCTATTCGAAAATATTCCAATTACTGCTGAAGAGATAGAAAAACTGATGAAAAAATAACTGCTTAAGTAAACCCTGAACAAAGCATGAAACAAATTCCGAATCTCTTTACCCTTTTAAACCTTGTTTTTGGCTTCATGGCAATAATTGTCATTCTTCAGAATGGCATAACCATGGTGAACGGATCAGCAGGGCAGTATATGGTTGATATGCCTGAAAAGATCTGGCTTGCATCCCTTTTCATAGCTATAGCCGCAGTTATTGATTTCTTTGATGGTTTCATTGCACGCCTGCTGAAAGCAAGCAGTGCAATGGGCAAACAACTGGATTCATTGGCTGACGTTGTGAGTTTTGGCGTGGCACCGGGACTGATCCTATACCAGTTTCTGAGGTTAAGTTTCGCTGCAGATGAGAATGGTCTTGATACCAGTTTTATTTGGTTACTGCCATCAGTCCTAATTCCATGTGCTGCAGCATACCGTCTCGCCCGATTCAATATTGATGAAAGTCAGTCATATGGATTTAAAGGCGTTCCGGTTCCTGCTGTCGGATTAGTAGTTGCCTCAATGCCACTCATCTATTGGAGTACAAATAGTGAAACAGTGATTAATATCCTGTCGAACAGATGGGTGCTTTATGCCATAATACTGGTATTAAGTTATCTCATGGTAAGTACATTGCCCATCATGGCATTGAAGTTTAAAGACTATAGTGTACAAAACAATATTCCTAAACTCATTATTCTCGCCATTGCAATAATTTCAGCTATTGTATTGAAATGGGCGGCCATGCCCGTTATTTTCCTTGCATACATTATTGTATCTTTGGCCCTCAAAAACCGAAAAGAATGACTTTCTCTGTACAGGTTAAAGTAATGCCCCTTAAAGAACTCCTTGATCCGCAGGGCAAGGCTGTTATGGGTGGATTGGGAAATCTTGGACTCAATGCAATAACTGATGTTCGCATAGGAAAAAACATTACACTCCAGGTTGAAGCGGCCAACGGGGATGAAGCAAGATCTATTGCTGAGCAGGCTGCAAAAAAACTTCTCGCAAATCCTGTAATGGAACAATTTGAGATCACCATCAATTGATCGTAAGAACCTTGTCCTTGCTCTAACAAAATTTCCCGATGCTCTACTTAGTTCCGTCGCCCATAGGAAACCTGCAGGATATAACACTAAGGGCTTTGGAAGTGCTGGGTACGGTAGATCTGATCCTGGCTGAGGATACACGGAATTCAGCGAGGTTATTAACACACTATAATATTCAGAAACCATTAAGTCCGTATCATCAGCATAACGAACATAAAGTTCTGCAGCATCTTGTTGATCAACTGGTGGGTGGAAAAAAAATGGCTGTATTAACTGATGCGGGTACTCCCGGCATATCTGATCCTGCTTTCCTGTTGGTCCGTGAATGCATTCGTCATGATATCCGGGTTGAGTGTTTGCCTGGGGCAACCGCTTTTGTTCCTGCATTGGTAAATAGCGGACTCCCGATCAACAGGTTTTGCTTTGAAGGGTTTCTTCCACCAAAAAAAGGAAGGCAGACAATGTTAAGGAAGCTGGCCTTAGAAGAGAGGACCATGGTCTTTTACGAATCCCCCATGAGATTGGTAAAAACATTAGAAGAACTCGCCTTATATTTTGGTGGTGAAAGGCAATGCTGTGTAAGCAGGGAATTAACCAAAATGTTTGAAGAGAATAAAAGGGGGACGCTTTTGGAAGTTGCGGGCTATTTCAGTGGCAAAACTGTTAAAGGGGAGATAGTACTTGTTGTTGCAGGTGTCAATTCTTAATTTTTATGATTTCATTATCAGGATGCATAGGATATTTGCATCGAATAAACCATAACAATCATGAGATCAGCGATCATCGCAATTTTATTTCTTTCATTTGTAGGCCTTCCCAAAGAAGGATGGGCACAGATCAGGAAGATTCCGGCAGTGGTCACCGATGCCTTCAAGTACAAGTATCGCAATGCGGAAAGTGTTGAATGGAAGGATAAGCTCACACATTATGTTGTATACTTCCAGATGAATAATGATCGTTATGAGGCTGGATTTAAAAATGATGGTACGTGGATAAGTTCACAGAAAGATATAAGCGAAGATGATGTTCCCGATGCAGTGGAAGAGGGGCTTTCAAAAAGTAAATATGCAGACTGGGAGATTGACAGTTATTACCAGCTAATTTATCCCGACGATCACCTTGAGTACCGTTTGCTTGTTCGCAAATCAGACCTGAATAAACGAGACCTTATCTTTGCATCAAACGGAAGATTATTAAAAGACAAGCTCACGCTCTGATATAATAAATATTATTAATGCTACGGGGTTCAGATTAATCTGAACCCTGTTTTTATTTATTCCATTATGCATTTTTACTGAAATTTACCGATCATCGCATCAATCTAACACATACAAGACAATGAAGTATTTTTTGTTATTACTATTTGTTGTTGGCAGCCTTAGTTTATCACATGCGCAAACCAGCGGTTGGCAACAGCGTGTCCGTTATAAGATGGACATCAATATGGATGTAAATACAAACCGGTTTACGGGCAAGCAACAACTGGAGTACACTAACAATTCTCCGGATACCCTTCACCGTGTATTCTATCATTTGTATTGGAATGCTTTCCAGCCCAACAGTATGATGGATGCCCGCAGTCGTGAACTCGGCAAGATCGTACATTCAAATAACCGCCAGGATTGGGATGGACGGGTTCGTGACCGTATACAGAATCTGAAACCTGAAGAAATAGGATACCAGAAGATCCTTTCATTAAAAATGAATGGTGTGGTTCAATCATTCAAGGTGCATGAAACTATATTGGAGGTTACGCTCTCAAAACCAATTTTACCTAAAACCAAGGTGGTTTTTAATATGGAATTTGAAGCCCAGGTGCCTTTGCAGATCCGTCGCTCCGGCAGGGATAACGCAAGTACTGGTGTACGTTATAGTATGAGCCAATGGTATCCCAAAATTTGCGAGTATGATTTTGAGGGATGGCATCCTACACCTTATGTAGCACGTGAATTCCATGGCGTTTGGGGTGATTTTGATGTAAAGATTTCAATTGATAGAAACTACATTCTTGGTGGTACCGGGTATTTACAGAATGCCCAGCAGATAGGGTATGGTTATGAAGCCCCTGGTTCCAGGGTAACCCGACCTGAGGGTTCGAAACTCACCTGGCATTTCATTGCGCCTGAAGTACACGATTTCATGTGGGCCGCTGATCCCGAGTTCAGGCACATAGTAAGAAACGTTCCTCAGGGCCCTACGATTCATGTGCTCTATAATTATAAGGAGAACGACACCAAAAATGATGAGGCATGGACGAAGATTGCTGATGCAGCGGTTCAGGTACTTCCGTTCATTGAGAAAAACTTTGGGAAATATCCTTATAAGCAATATTCATTTATACACGGGGGCGATGGGGGTATGGAATACCCGATGTCAACTTTGCTTAGCGGTCCAAGTTTGGGAACAGCTTTCCATGAATGGATGCATAACTGGTACCAGATGGTTCTTGCCACAAACGAAAGCCTCTATGCATGGATGGATGAGGGGTTCACTTCTTATGCAGAAAGCCTGGTGGATCGGTATTACCGGGATGTCAGTTTCGAAGAGAAGGTAACAAGGTCAGCCGATGGCACAGGTCCCCGGAGAATTGCTGATGAGAATTCAATGCAGAATCCGCATGCCGGAGCATACCAGAATTATTTTGCATTGGTACGCAGTGGTAAAGAAGAACCAATGACCACCCATTCAGACCATTATGAAACAAATTTCGCTTACAGTATCGCTGCTTATTCAAAAGGGGAGATCTTTCTTGAACAGCTGGGATATATTGTTGGTGCAGCAACGCGCGATCGAATTCTGCTTGACTATTACAATACCTGGAAATTCAAACATCCCAATGTCAATGATTTTATTAGGATTGCAGAAAAAAGGAGTGGTATGAAACTGGACTGGTACCGTGAATATTGGGTTAATACCACCAAAACAATTGATTATGGAATTGATAGTTTGTTCGAGACGGGTAATGAAACCCGTATCAGGTTGAAACGAAGCGGTAAAATGCCAATGCCAGTAGATCTTATGATTACATTCCGTGATGGTTCTAAAGAATTGCATTATGTACCTATGTACCTTATGTTTGGTGCTAAAGGGCTGGAAGATCCGAAAATGAACAAAAAGACATATGAAGCATGGAAGTGGACGCACCCCACATATGAGGTAAGTACATCAAGAAAGCTACAGGATATCGTAAAGGTGGAAATTGATCCATCTGGCCGTATGGCTGATGTGAATGCAAAAGATAATACACTAGAACTGAACTGGTGATCACCTGATTCATAATTATGATAATGCCGTTGCTTATGCAGCGGCATTATCATTTATGAAAAGCCAAAAACGGGCGGCGAATCAGTAGGTAAGGTTAATGATTAACAATATTTGAGGCATCCCTCTCTTGTTGCGACCCAAAAATACAGCGCATTTTTTTCCTGTATATACCACAAAGTGGGTATTTTATCGACCGAAATACTTGTTTACAGCTTCTACCCGGTTGCTAACATGGAGTTTTTCATAAATATGGTAAACATGTTTGCGAACTGTTTCACCGGTTATGAAAAGCTGGGCAGATATTTCCTTGTATTGTAATCCTTTAGCAAGAAGTTCGAGAATTTCCCTTTCCCTGTTTGAGAGAATGCCAATTGTTCCCAATGCTGTATTTGAGATTCCTGCAATTTCCGGCGTAACTGGTTTATGCTGAAAAGCAGCTACTACTTTGCGGGCAATCTGGGTACTCATGGGAGCCCCTCCTTCATTGAGTTCTCTAATGGCCTCCAGTAATTTGGCGGGCGAGGTTTTCTTGAGAATATATCCGCTTGCTCCGGCGCTTAGAGCTTCGAAGATCTTTTCATCCTCTTCATATACGGTACACATCATGAAAAGAATATCAGGGTTTTCGGGCTTCAGTCTTCTCACGCACTCAATACCACTCATTCCACCAAGATTGATATCCATCAATACTACTTTGGGCTGCAACAGTGGCATCTTGCTTATCGCTTCTTCAGCACTAGCAAAACTTCCCAACAATTGAAATTCTTCCGAAAGCTGAACAATCTCTTCAAGGGCGAGCCTTATATCATGAGTGTCATCTACAATACATACAGTAATAGCCATATTGCAAAGGTGCGGTTATATATGATTTCTGCAATACCACAAAGTGGTAATTGTGGAAAGTTACCGGTGCACATAAATCACATATTTTTCGCGGAAAAATTCTTCCGGGAAAAGACTGTACACTTCAATTAAACGAGGTCTAACACCGCTTTCTGAGATTTCCTGGGAGAGATCACCACCTTTAAGGCAGATTAGTCCCGATGCAGGATACTCTCCTTCTGAAGGGCGTTTCAGGAGTAGGGGCCGGCTCCACTGCCAGAGTGTTTTTAATGGTGCAACCGCCCTGCTCACAGCATAATCAAACTTCCGGTCGCGGATTTCTTCCACCCTGCCATGCCGGGTGGATATATTAGTTAAACCAATGGCATTTGCTACCTCCTTTACTACCGTTAATTTCTTATTGATACTGTCTGCCAGCAGGAATTCGGATTCGGGAAAAAAAATGGCCAGGGGAATTCCGGGAAACCCACCGCCAGTGCCAATATCAATTATTTTTGAACCAGGAGGAAATGAAAATGCTGCAGCAATACTTAGCGAATGCAATACATGGTTTTCATAAAGATGGTCTATATCCTTTCTGGAGATTACATTGATCTTACTATTCCATTCGAGATACAAATCTCCCAAAGCATTAAGTTGCTCTTTTTGCCCGGGAGTGAAATCAGTAAAATATTTCTCGATCAGGTCCAGTTTTGACGGGGTTTTTTCCATAATGCAGTTGCAAAGATGCAATAATAAAAGAACATCCATATATCATAGAGCCACCACCATGCCCATAGATCCTTTTCCCCCAGTTTGTTCATGGAGTGGTAATTTATCAGTGCCTGGCTGATAAATCGCAATCCAAAAACTGCGAGTGTAAGTTGCCAGTTGTATACCAATAGGCTTAAAAGGAATAGTGGATAATAAAGAAACTGGGAGAGGGTATACAATCCAAGTAAAAACCTGAAAATGGGACGATAGTATTTACCCGTAGTATAATGTCTGGTCTTCTGACGGTACCAATTTCCGAAAGTCTTTTCTGCTTCAGACAAAGTGAAAGCTTCAGGGTCAAGTACCACCTTTACATTACTTGCTGTTGCAACTTTGTTAATGAACAGATCATCATCTCCGCCGGGTAGGTGGTTGATGGAACTAAAACCTTTATTTTTCAGGAATAGTTCTCTTTTATAGGATAAGTTTCGTCCAACTCCCATATAAGGCATTCCAGCGAGCGCATATGAAAGGTATTGTTGTGCAGTATGAAATGTTTCAAAACGTATAAGCCTGTTCAATAAGCCTGGGCGTTTGTGGTAGGCCCCATACCCTAATACAATATCAACACCAGGTTCATAGGCGTCCTGCATTTTGAAAAGCCAGTGTTCAGAAGCGGGTACACAGTCTGCGTCAGTTAATAGAAGCACCTCATGATTTGCTTCTCTGATTCCCATCGAGAGAGGGTATTTTTTTCCTGGTATTCCTTTCGCCTCTTGCTCCAGATTAACTATTTCCAGTCCTTTGAATGTTTTCCTGAATTCTTCCAGGAGGTAGCGGGTATCATCCTGACTATTATGATTAACGACAAGTATTTCGTGCGTGCTGGGATATTTTTGGAACAAGACTCCGGGAAGGTTTCTGGCCAGGTTTCCAGCCTCATCCCGGGCGCAGATGACAACTGAAACCGGATGTTGCTGGTTTATAACTTTTGGCTTTTCCCTGAAAAACGCCAATCTGCTGAAAAATCCCCAATAATATAGGAGCTGGATAAAACTGATGACACAAAAAATAACGAAGGCGGTGAGCCGCCAGTCGAACTGAAGCTGCGATAAATCCATAAACATCTGGGCTTGGGGTGTTTTGTCTGCTGACTACAAAAATACGTTTAGGTTAAGATTATTGGCATGTGAATCATCAACAACTGGGGATAACTCCATCGCAGCCCCTACCTTTGCGGCCATGTCAGCACTTTCTTTCTGTCTCCAGCATCAGGATACATCGTCTAAAGCACGGGCGGGTATCATTACAACTGACCATGGCAGTATTCAAACGCCCATATTCATGCCCGTGGGTACAGTAGGTAGCGTAAAAGCAGTATCACAGCAGCAATTGCAGGATGAGGTTAAGGCTACAATCATACTGGGTAATACCTATCATCTTTATCTCAGGCCTGGAACGGAGGTATTACAGGCAGCAGGCGGATTACACCGTTTCAATGGCTGGGATCACCCTATACTTACAGATAGTGGTGGCTACCAGGTGTTTTCGCTGGCTGGTAACCGAAAGCTGACAGAAGAGGGAGCATTGTTTCAGTCGCATATAGATGGGTCAAAACATATGTTCACCCCCGAAAGTGTAATGGATATACAACGGGTGATTGGTGCAGATATCATTATGGCCTTTGATGAATGTCCGCCTTACCCCAGCAATTATGAATATGCCAGGAAATCTATGGAACTAACCCATCGATGGTTAAGCAGATGTGTTAACCGTTTGGCTGAAACTCCTGACCTATATGGATATTCGCAAAACCTCTTCCCGATTGTACAGGGTAGTACTTTTGCTGATCTCCGGAAAGCATCCTGCGAATACATTTCATCGAAAGGGGCAGTGGGTAATGCTATTGGCGGTCTTAGTGTGGGCGAACCAGAAGAGATGATGTATGAACTTACTGCACTCTGCTGCGAAAACCTGCCGGAAGATAAGCCCCGCTATCTTATGGGTGTAGGTACTCCCTGGAATATTCTGGAGAATATTTCCTTAGGGGTGGATATGTTTGATTGTGTTATGCCAACACGTAATGGTCGGAATGCTATGTTGTTTACCAGCAAAGGGGTAATAAACATAGATAATAAAAAATGGGAACAGGATTTTTCACCTATTGATGATGGCATTGATTGCAATTTCAGTAATTATTATAGTAAGGCTTATTTACGTCACCTGGTAAAAGCAAAGGAGATACTTGGATTAACGATTGCGAGTGTACATAATCTGGGTTTCTATCTCTGGCTTGTAAAACAGGCGCGTGAACATATTATAGCCGGAGATTTCCAACGCTGGAAAAATGAGATGATCCCTGTGCTTAAAACCAGATGCTGATCTTCTTAACCTTAATTCAACATATATTTCGCCTACTTTTGATTGTGGTAACAGAGAAATAATGAAGATCCTCGACTGGTATATATTTAAAAAATTCATGGTGACCTTCGTGTTCACCATACTGACGATTACCATTATTGCAATGGTTATAGATGCCAGTGAAAAAACAGATGATTTTGTTAAATCGGGGCTACCATTTACCGGGATTATCACCAAGTATTATTTTGGATTTATCCCCTTCATAATTTCAATGATCTTCCCACTGATAGTATTTATATCAGTTATATTCTTCACCTCTAAACTGGCAGGCAGATCTGAAACGGTTGCCATTCTCGCCGCTGGAATTCCTTATAACAGGATGTTACGTCCTTACCTGATGGGAGCGACCCTGCTTTCGCTATTAATGCTTTGGGCAAATGCATATGTGATTCCGAGAGCTAATGAGATCCATAGTTCATTTAAGCAGACATATATTGATAAGCATAGCACTTATTATGCGGGGCAGGGAGGGAGCCGGGATTTTTATTTCAGGGCCGATACCAACACTTTTGTTGGTATGAAATATTATGACACGCTCAATAAATCAGCCAGTAGTTTCTTTCTGGAAAAGGTAAAGGATAACCAGGTATTCTATAATCTGCGTTCAGATTACATAAGGTGGGATACAGCAACCCGCAAATGGCGTGCGGAAAATGCATTTGAAAGAAGGATTGACGGGCTGAAAGAAACAGTAGTTCGACACCAGTTTATCATCGTTGACCTGAATATGAAACCTGATGAATTACGTCGGGATGAATACATGAAAGATAAGTTTACAACACCTGAGTTGTATACATTCATCCAGCGGGAAGAACAGCGGGGAACAGAGGGACTTAATACCTATAAAGTAGAATTATACCGCCGCTTTGCAACACCGGTTTCTGTTTTCATACTTGCGATTATGGGAGTGGCCGTTGCAGCAAGAAAAACTCGGGGCGGTAGTGGGCTTCATATGGCATTTGGAATTGTTACCGCGGCATTATTCGTAGTGATGGATAGGTTTTCAACCGTTTTTTCTACAAAAGGCAGTTTCCCCCCCGCACTGGCTGCCTGGCTTCCAAATATAATATTCGCTGTGGTTGCCTGGTGGCTGTACCGGAATGCTCCAAAATAAATATCATTGGATTTTAATGGCTTACATACAGAACTGATAGCAAATAATCTTTGTTGTACCACTGACAATAGCTAATTTTATTGGTTATAGCCAGTCGGAAATTCTAACGATAGTACATATATAAATTGTTCTTCATGGACACATACAAAGAGAAATTCAAATCAAAAGCGGATGCGGCAGGAGCCGAAATCAAAGACCTACTGAAAGAGCATGGTAACAAAAAGATTGGGGATGTGCATTTATCCCAGATCTACCAGGGTATGCGTGGAATGACTGGATTGGTTTCTGAAACTTCTCTTCTTGACTCCCAGGAAGGAATTCGTTTTCGCGGTTACTCAATTCCCGAATTGCAGGTGAAGTTACCCAAAGCTAAAAATGGAAGTGAGCCATTACCAGAGGGACTTTTTCATTTGATGCTGTATGGTGAATTGCCAACTGAAGCTGATGTAAATGAGATGACAGCAAAATGGCAGCGACGCTCGCATGTACCCACCCATGTATTCAATACCATCGATGCTCTACCCCTCAGTACTCACCCTATGACAATGTTTGTTGTTGGGATAATGGCTCTTCAGACCGAAAGCAACTTCGCAAAGGAATACTCCAAGGGTATGAACAAGAAGGATTATTGGGATTATGCCTTCGATGATGCTATGGATCTTATTGCAAGGTTGCCAAGGATTGCCGCTTATGTATACAGGCGGAAGTATAAAAATAACGAGCATATTCAACCTAATGGTCTGCTTGACTGGGCAGGTAATTTTGCGCATATGCTGGGTTATGAGAATGAAGGCTTTCATGAACTCATGCGTCTTTATATGACAATTCATGCCGATCATGAAGGGGGTAATGTATCAGCACATACTACTCACCTTGTGGGTTCAGCACTAAGTGATCCTTATCTTAGTTTTGCAGCGGGAATGAATGGTCTTGCGGGTCCATTACATGGACTTGCAAACCAGGAAGTAATTAAATGGATATTTGAAATGCAGGAGCAATTAGGCACAGATAATCCATCTAAAGAGCAGATTGCTACATATGTGCAGGAAACCATTTCTTCCGGTAAAGTAGTTCCAGGTTACGGACATGCTGTCTTGCGAAAAACAGACCCACGATTTACAGCCCAGATGGAATTTGGTAAAAAGCATATGCCGGATGATCCCCTCTGCCAGACAGTATGGAATATATATGATACTGTGCCTCCAATTTTACAGAGCCTCGGTAAAATTAAAAATCCATGGCCTAATGTGGATGCACATAGTGGCGCACTGCTGATTCATTTTGGACTCAAAGAATATGAGTTTTATACCGTCATGTTCGGTGTTAGCCGTGCATTGGGGGTTATGGCCAGCCTGATATGGAGCCGTGCACTTTCTTTCCCACTGGAAAGACCAAAATCTGTGACCACCGAGCTTGTAAAAAAATGGCTTAAAGGTGAGGAAGAAGTTTGGGGTGAATAAGACAGCATTTCCCCTAACAAATAGTAAATCCGGCTTTGACCGGATTTTTTTCTATAAAGACCACTTTGAAAAAATTTAACAGCATAAGATTTGGCTAAACGATGTTCAAACATTAATTTTGCCTTATCATTAAAACTCAAACATTATGGCAACCTGGAAAATTGATAACAATCACTCTGAAATTGCATTTAAAGTAAAGCATCTGGTAATTTCTACGGTAACTGGAAAATTCACCAGTTTTGATGGAACAATAGAATCTGAAAATGATGATTTTAAAGATGCTAAAATTGACTTTACAGCTGATATCGATAGTATCGCAACCGGAAACGAACAAAGAGATGGACACCTTAAATCTGCAGATTTCTTTGATGCAGGAAGTCATCCCAAATTAGAATTTCATTCAACTTCTTTTACACATAAATCGGGGAATGATTACCAACTAACAGGTGATTTAACCCTTCGAGGTACAACAAAGCCTGTAACACTTGCGGTAGAGTTTGGCGGTATTCAGAATGATTTTTATGGGAATACTGTGGCTGGTTTTGAATTATCAGGCAAAATCAACCGTCAGGATTATGGGTTGGCATGGAGTGCGGTTACAGAAGCAGGAGGCATTGTAGTAGCTGATGAAGTTAAACTTCTCATCAACGTTGAGGTTATAAAGCAGTCTTAAGAGGTCGCATTCCTTATATATTTTATCCGATTTTTATTCCCGCCTATTGGCGGGAAATTTTTGCTGGTATCGAACAGGGTTCTATATTTGCAATCCCTGTTTAAGGGGATATGTTCTTAATATTGGGGAATTAGCTCAGCTGGCTAGAGCGCTTGCATGGCATGCAAGAGGTCACCGGTTCGACTCCGGTATTCTCCACTATATTCAGGGAATGCGATTGCATTCCCTTTTTTATGCTTACTAATGGCATTGTTTGCTTTCGCTGCCACAATTTTGGAAACCGATTTCCTAATTATATAATATCACTCTTCTATTTATACTTATTTTTGAGATATTATTGGTCCTTGCGTATATTATTTACCATACTAGCATTTGTTTACCTTTCCCTAAGTACAGGAATCGCATTAAACCTCCATTACTGTATGGGCAAATTGGCCGATTGGAGCTTGTTTGAACCGAGTAATAATAACTGCTCTGAATGTGGTATGGATATTCATTCTTCAGAGAGCAAAGGTTGTTGTGATAATGAAGCAAGTTTTGTAAAGTTGGAACAGGATCAGAAAAAAGCAGCTGAAAATCTGTTTGCCACTTATGAACCTATTATTAATGAGGTTCATTTCTCTTATTTTATTGGTGAAAAAGTATTTTTTGTAGAAAAGCGCATACCCAACTCCAATGCGCCACCCCGAACGGTTAGTCATCCAATTTTTCTTTTTATTGGGTCCATTCGAATTTGATAAAATCTTCTTACGGTAATATAAATATTGCCGTAGTGCATAATCCTGCCATCTATTTTATCTCCCTAATTTCCAATTATGGTACATGGTCTCATCGAATGGAGCCTGCGTAACAGATATATAGTCTTGTTATTGTCGCTTGGCCTTTTCATTGCCGGAATATTTGCTATAAAGAAAAATCCGATCGATGCTATTCCGGATCTATCAGAGAATCAGGTAATAGTGTTCACTGAATGGATGGGTCGTGCGCCCCAGCTGGTAGAAGACCAGATCACCTATCCACTGGTTACAAACCTACAAGGTCTGCCACGAATTAAGTATGTACGGGGATCATCAATGTTTGGAATGAGTTTTATCTATGTGATCTTCGAAGATGATGTTGACATCTACTGGGCACGTGAAAGAGTTTTGGAAAGGCTTAGTACCGTCAGCAGGAGTCTTCCACCTGGCATAAGTCCGCAGCTCGGGCCGGATGGTACCGGCGTTGGTCACATTCTTTGGTATACACTTGATGCTGAGAGTATGGACCTTGGAGAACAGCGAGCTATTCAGGATTGGTATGTCCGGTTTGCATTGCAAAATGTACCTGGGGTTAGTGAGATTGCTTCCTTCGGTGGATTTCAAAAGCAATACCAGGTTACAATTCAACCAAATAAACTGCTTTATTTCAAATTATCCATTTCAGATGTAATCGCGGCAATTCGTTCAAACAATAATGAAAGTGGTGGTAGGAAATTTGAAATGAGTGATATCGGATATATCATCAAAACGAGTGGCTACCTCAAATCGGTTGAGGAGATTGAAAATATACCAATCTCAAATAATGGGGGAATACCTGTTCGTGTGGCTGATATTGGAACCGTACAAATGACGGGAGAATCAAGGCTTGGAATTTTTGATCAGGATGGGGAAGGGGAAAAGGTTGGTGGAATTGTTGTGATGCGTTATGGAGAAAACGCTTCGGAGGTAATTGACCGTGTAAAAGTAAAAATGGAGGAGATTTCACTTGGCCTCCCTAAAGGTGTGAAATTCGACATTGTTTATGACCGGGGAGAACTTATCAAAGAGTCGATTTCCTCCATTAAGACAACACTCGTTGAAGAAATGATAGTCGTGTCTCTTGTTGTAATTATATTTCTTTTCCATTGGCGTAGCGCCCTGAGTATTATCATACAGATACCCGTCACCATAGCAGCCAGTTTTCTTCTTCTGAATGGTTTTGGCATCTCCTCCAACATTATGTCTCTGACGGGAATAGCACTTGCAATTGGTGTAATTGTGGATAATGGGATTATAATGAGTGAAAATGCCTATAAACACCTTGGAGAAAAATATGCAAACTGGTTAAAGACCAACAAGCCATCTAAAAATTGGATCACTGAAGAGGAACGTTTACAGACCATAGAAAAGTCGAGTAAACAGGTGAGCAGAGGTGTATTCTTTGCAACTGTTATCATCATTACATCCTTTCTTCCGGTTTTCATGCTCACCGGGCAGGAAGGCAAAATGTTTCACCCCCTGGCATACACCAAGACTTTTATAATGGTTGTGGATGCATTGCTGGTTATTACACTTGCACCGGTACTAATATCCTTTTTTATGAAAGGAAAATTCCGCCCCGATAATGCAAATCCGGTGAATCGGTTACTAGAACGGATTTATGAACCCATAATCCGATGGGTATTAAAATGGAGAAAGACGACCATAGCAATCAACATAGTAGCTCTTTTAATAACTGTGCCTCTGATGATGAGGGTGGGAACTGAATTTATCCCTCCGCTTGATGAACAAAGCATTCTCTTCATGCCAGTCACGTTACCAGATATCAGTAATGGTGAAGCAAAGCGTATTCTGCAAGTACAGGATAAAATAATTAAATCAGTACCTGAAGTAGAAAAGGTTTTAGGAAAGGCTGGTCGTGCCAGTACTGCAACCGACAATTCACCTATAAGTATGATTGAGACCATTATTATGCTTAAGCCAAAAGATCAATGGCGGGAAGGGGTTACTAAAAAAGATATTATTAATGAGCTGGATCGGAAGCTTCAGATTCCAGGTGTTGTAAATGGATGGACCCAACCTATCATCAATCGCATAAATATGCTATCAACCGGAATCCGTACTGATGTCGGCATTAAAGTTTTTGGGCAGCATCTGGATACTATCGCATCGGTTTCGGAAAAAGTTAAACACTCGCTTGAAGGAACTCCTGGCATAACTGATCTGTATGTTGAACCTATTACCGGGGGGAAATATATGCATATTGAACCTGACAGGACATCATTGGCAAGATTTGGTTTAACGATTGATGATGTGAACTCCACCGTTGAAGCTGCACTGGGAGGCAGTGCAATTGGTCAGACAATAGAAGGACGCCAACGATTCAGTATTAATGTAAGACTTGCACAGGACTACAGAAACAGTATTGAAAGAATCAAGCGAATACCACTGCAAAGCAAGGCTTTCGGTGAAGTGGCACTTGGGTCTGTGGCGAATGTATCTCTTCAGGATGGTCCACCCATGATTAATTCTGAAAATGCTTTATTACGTGGGGCCGTAATGTTTAATGTGCGTGACCGTGATCTCGGAGGAACAGTAAAAGATGCGATAGCTAAACTCAATAATGAAAAGGGAATTCTTCCGGAAGGATATTACCTTGAATGGAGTGGGCAATATGAAAATCTAATAAGAGGACAACAGACCTTATTATGGATTGCCCCCATTGTTCTTCTCATAATTTTCTTCTCGCTTTATTTCGCTTTTCATTCCCTTAGGGAAGCTTTTTTAAGTCTTATCACAGTACCATTTGCTCTTATAGGAGGTGCTTATATGATTTATTTGTGGGGAGTGAATCTTTCTGTTGGTGTTGCGGTAGGATTTATAGCACTTTTTGGTATCGCAGTTGAAACGGGCATTGTAATGGTAATTTACCTTAATGATGCAATGCAGCAGTTAGTGGCAAAGAAAGGAAACAGTGCAGCTTCTATTACAAAGGACGATCTGCGAGAATATGTGGTAATGGGTGCGGCCAAACGATTAAGACCTAAACTCATGACTGTATGTGTATCCCTTTTTGGATTGGTTCCCATTTTGTGGGCCACCGGAGTAGGTACCGATATTATGAAGCCTATTGTTCTTCCCATGATAGGAGGTGTACTTACTTCTTCAACCCATATACTATTGGTTACCCCCCTTATTTTTCTGATCACCAAAGAATATGAATTAAGGAAATATAAAAAAATTGAGATCCATGAAACGAATCATTAATGTGGCTATTTTAATCATGGGCATTCAAAATATTGGTGCTGCTCAGGATTCACTAAAATTGAGCTTGCGGGCGATATTGGAAAGAATTGATAGCAATAATATATTATTGAAATCATATGATCTGAAGGCCCGTAGTTATCAGTTTAGTGCAGAGGCATCTACTGCATGGATGGCTCCCATGGTTGGTGCGGGAACCTTTATGTATCCGTATTCAAAACCAATGGATGATAGGGATAAGGGTTCATTTATGATTAAACTGGAGCAGGAAATTCCCAATCCCGTTAAGCGGAGGGCCAAAAAAGCATTTATACAAAGTAAAGGAGAGATTGATCTGGCTGAAAGGGTTATTACATTGAATGACCTCAAAGCAATGGGCAAGAAACTTTATTATAACTGGGTAGTGGCAGAAAAGAAACGTGGCATTTTGGAAAAGAATGAAAGGATACTGGAAACAATGAAAAAAATTGAAGAGGTGCGATATCCATATAATCAAAGCTTATTGGGAAATATCTTTCGCGCTGAGGCTCAGATTGAACAGAACAGGAATATGCTTACAATGTTGGAGGGTGAGATTAATAAAAGCAGGGCATATCTCAATAGCCTCATGAACGAAAGAGGAGATTTTATTTTCACTATCGATACCACCAGCCTTCCTGAGTTTAAAACCAATCTGAATGATACTGCTTTTTTATCTTCATTGCGTGGAGACATTAAAAAGATGGATGTATCAATTCAATCAATGGAGTTGAATATTCAATCCATGAAATTAGAACGTAAGCCTGATTTCAGGATAAGCTATGATCATATGACTCCGCGTGCTTCAATGATGCCCAATGCATTCAGTATTATGGCAATGGTAAGTATACCCATTGCACCGTGGGCATCGAAAATGTACAGGAATGATGTCAAAGCTATGCAGCTAACTATTGGCGCCATGCAGAATGAGCGATCAGCTATGCTTCAGGAAACACAAGGAATGCTTTATGGGATGCAGTATGAAATAATATCCATGCAGGCTCGCATCAATGCAATGGAGGTAAAGATTTTGCCAGCATTGCAGAAAGCATTTGATGTGAATTATTTATCCTATCAGGAAAATAAGCTTCCTCTTACAACCCTTATTGGTGATTGGGAAGCATTATCAATGATGCAGGTAAATATTGCAGACGAGAAGGCTAAACTCTATCAAATGATTGTAGACTATGAAAGGGAATTATATAAATAGCATTGGTTTATTGATTATAATGTTGTTAGCGATAGCTGGTTGTAATCAAAAACCAGCCGCGACTGATGCCTATAAAGGCCATCAATTCAACCTGGATACTTCAGTAGGCCACCTTTTAAAACCAGTGAATGAAAGGGTGGTTTCTAATATTCCTGTGGTATCGGCTGTAAAAGGGCCTAAGATTTTAATTCAAACCGTACCGGGTATCATTGATTATGATTCCCGTAACACTATTACTCTGTCTAGCAGGGTAAGCGGGCGAATTGAAAGGATGAGGGTTCGTTTCAATTATCAACCTGTATCGAAGGGTGAACTCCTTATGGAAATTTACTCGCCTGATTTGGTAGCTACACAGCGTGAACTATTATACCTGGTCAAGTCTGGGTCAGATGAACGATTGGTGAAGAGTGCCAAGGAGAAACTTTCACTACTTGGTATGACTTATTCGCAAATTAATGATGTAATCAATAAAGGACAACCGCAATATCGGATTGGCGTTTATAGTCCAGCCACCGGCTATATTCTTGAATCTAATTCCGCTGGAGCCGCAAGAGAAGAAGTCCTCACAGCGGGGCAGGCAACAAATGGAATGGACGGAATGGGTGATGATGTGGTAGATATAGGTGGAGTCTCTTCCATCACACCAGATCTTTTTCGCAATACACCAATCCTAACTAAAGAGGGGGAGTACCTGACTGCCGGCGAACCGGTTTTCAATATTTACCAGAATCATGGATTAATCGCCCGTTTCAGTTTTAATAATCAATTGGCTTCGTATATCCATAAGAATAGAAAAATGATGATCTGGGCATTGTCTGATTCGCTTAATACACATAGGGTGAAAGTTGGATTTGTGGAGCCTGTTGTATTAAATGGGAGGTCCTTTTCGGAAGTTCGTGTTTACATGGATAAAAAAGATTTCCGTCCAGGACAGATAATGACTGCATTAATAGCATATACAGTTAATGATGGCTGGTGGCTGCCACGAAAAGCCGTTTGGGATCTTGGCGATAGGCAAGTCATATTTCACAAAGAAGGAAATGTGTTTCTGCCAAAAGAGATAAGGACAGGAGTTAAGGATGATGAATGGGTTCAAATACTGGACGATATCAGTTCATTAAGAGTATCATCCAATGCCTGGTTTCTGGTGGATAGTGAAAGCTTTATTCCTACTATAGAAAATAACAATTAATGAAACGAAAATCATTTTTGAAAGTTTCGCTTTTTGCGTTGTTAGAATTTACGATGATATTATCTGCATGTAACGATCAAAAAGCAAATCAGGCAGAAGCTATGCCTGATAATTTTACCTGTCCCATGCATCCACAAATCATACAAACCAAGCCAGGTACCTGTCCTATTTGTGGTATGGACCTGGTTTTATTTGATAGGAATAACCAGGAGGCAAAACTTATTTTAGATAAGAATCAACAGGCACTGGCAAATGTTCATGTTGCGGTAATTGGATCAGGCAAAATTGGCAGCCAAACAATGCTTAATGGCAGGCTGGTTAAAGATCCACAAAGTAATGCGGTTGTCAGTAGCAGGATAGCAGGTCGTTTGGAAACACTATATATAAAAGAACTTGGTGTAAACGTTTCTAAAGGGCAACCCCTCTACCGGATTTATTCCGAACAGCTAATGAGTTTACAACAAGAGTATTTGCTTGCACGTGCCCAGTCGGTCGCTTTTAAGGATGATAAGCGATTCAACGATATTGCGGCAGCCGCCGAACAACGTCTTATGTTATACCAGCAAACAGAAGCGCAAATCAGTCAACTCATCAAGTCGGGTAAACCCGAACCATATTTTACGTATTTTTCACCGGTCAGTGGAAAAGTTTCAGAGCTTTCTGTAACACAGGGACAATATGTAGGTGAGGGAACTACACTTATGGAAATCGAGAATTATGACAGGCTTTGGGTAGAAGCAGATATTTATCCTTCAGAAATTATTCAAGTTAGAAAAGGTATGATATTTCAGGTTATAGTGGGGGGTAATTCAGGAACTAAAATGCCAATGCGGGTAGAGTTCATTGAGCCCGCCATCGATCCAAAAACACAGGTAATCCGGATTCGGGGTACTATAGCTAATCCCAATAAATTGTGGCAGCCAGGATTATCCGCCCAGGTGATTCTGCCCGGTAAAGCATCAAAGGAGTTAATTACCGTGCCTTCCAATGCAATTTTGCGGGATGGGGCTTCAACGCATGTATGGAAGGAAGAGGAGGCTAATACTTTTGTGCCAGTTGAGGTGGTGGTAGGTGAGGAAGGAATGAATGGCACGGAAATAGTAAAGGGACTTCAGGTGGGTGATAGGGTAGTTGTAAGCGGAGCGTATCTGTTATACAGCGAGTTTATTCTCAAAAAAGGCAGGCATCCGGTAATGCAGCATTAATATTTATTAATTCATATAAAAATCAATGAAATGATCAGAATGCCAATCAAAATCGGAATCCTTTCCATTTTATCAGTTTCACTGGTTGCTTGCGGGGATGCAGCTACCAAAACAGAAGACCATAGTGGACATGACACTGCGACCGTAACAACAGTTAATCCGGATTCAACTGTTTCCGTGAGTCTTAAAGATGCTTCTCTGAATGCAGTATACCAGCACTATATTCATCTCAAGACAGCACTTGTTAACGGTGATGTGGTAGAAGCTAAGAAAGCTGCAATGGCTATTGAAGAAGGAGCCCTACAACTTACAGATGGTAAGGCAATTGCAGCAGAAGCGGCAAAAGTTTCAGCAACATCAGATATAGAAACGCAGCGAGTAGCTTTTTCAACAATAAGCAATCTTTTGATACCCAAAGTGAAGGCCAGTGGTTTCAATAGTGGAGAATTATATGTAGAGTACTGTCCTATGGCATTTAATGACAAAGGTGCACAGTGGATTAGTAATGAGAAAGAAATTCGCAATCCCTATTTTGGAGATAAGATGCTTACCTGTGGCGAAATCAGGGAAACGCTTAAATAAGCAGATAAGTAGATTTTTATACAATGGCGATGGGCTGGAAGTTTTTTCTTTTTTGCTCATCGCCATTTATTTATTTTAATTTACCATACTCGTAAAGCATGGATTCACTTACGCATATAGCAATAGGCGCCTGTATAGGCGAAGCTTTCTGGGGAAAATCTATTGGTAAAAAGGCAATGTTTTGGGGGGCAGTTTCACAAAGCGTACCTGACATCGATTTTATAGCAGGTTTTTGGATGCCTCTTTCAGAGGAATTACTTGCCCATCGTGGCTTTACACATTCCTTCTTATTTGTTGTGCTGATGACACCAATTCTTGCACTAATTGCAGACCGTATCCATCTACCTAATGTCAGCACTTTAAAGAAATGGATGTTATTTTTCATCGCCGAAATGCTTATCCATGTTTTTTTAGACGGCTTTAATAATTATGGCACTGCGTGGTTTGAACCATGTAGTCATCACCGTTTTTCTTTCAATACACTTTACGTAGCAGATCCGTTTTTCTCAGTTTGGCCAGGAATAGCCGCTTTTATAATGTTGGTAACGCCAATGCTTAGTGTCCGTCGACGTTTCTGGTGGAAATTTGGAATTTATATTCCTGCCATCTATCTCAGTTACGCAATTGTGAATAAGCTTAATATTGACAGAGATACACGCCAAATTCTTGCAGCTCAGAATATACCAGCGAAGAGATACTTTACAACACCCACGCCATTGAATAATTGGTTATGGTTCGTTGTAGCAGGTAATGATAGTGGTTACCATGTAGGATTCCGTTCTGTGTTTGATAGACAGAAAAAGATCGATTTTCAATACTTCCCCAGAAATGCACACTATCTAGATTCCATTGCGGACCATGAAGATGTTAAAAACCTGGTTCGTTTTTCACAAGAATTCTATACAATCGAAAAAAGAGGAGACAGTCTTGTTTTCAATGATCTCAGGTTCGGTCAGATTATTGGCTGGCATGATCCCAGGCAAAAATTTGTATTTCATTATTACCTCACCCATCCTGAGGACAATGAAATCATTGTTCAGCGGGGGAGGTTTGCGGGCTGGAATATGGAAACGGCAAAGTCTCTGGTTCGGCGAATAAGAGGGAATTGAAATGGCTTAGGTAAAAAAATGACCATTTAGCAGTTAGTTCCACTAAATGGTCATCAAATTTAAAATGGGAGTTAAGAAGTGTACTCTTCAACTTTTTCTTTCAAAGAATCTACCCTGTTACGCATATTATTACGTACACTTGAAAGGCGATCTTTTCCTTCATTTATCTTATCCAACAGATCATCTGACAACTTTTTTGTGCCATCTGCAATCTTTTTGCGGGTATGTTCGCCTGAATCAGGAGCAAACAAAACACCCAGTATGCTTCCGATTGCCACACCTGCTGCAACTGCCGCAAGTAACTTATTAGTGTTTGTCATGATAAATAGGTTTATATGATGGATTTATTAGCCTTTCTAAGATACCAAATTCATCAATACCTACAATTGATAGTTGACAGGGAGGACCATGATTCTTGTCAATTTTAACATTCTCTAACTCCTGCATTATTTTGGGTTACGTAAAGCTGAATCTTTGGCTTTAATCTTTTCTTGTTTACGGAAATAGCCTCTTAATAAGAAATTGTGTTTTAGCGCTTCCATATTGGCATTGAAAGCAGCAGTGCTACTCTCTACGTTGGTTAGGGTATTGTGGAGTTTGACAACCATTCCGGAATCCTTTAGCACAGCATTCGCTGGCCCATTACCTGATTCTATATCATGTTTTATACCTGTGAGGAGCTGGTCAGTTTTTTCAGTCAGGGCTGCAGCACTGGAGGCTGCGTGGTTTAATTTGGAAAGAGCTTCGCCCAGCTGGGTGGCCAATGTAGTATCAAATAATATTTTTCCTGCTGATCCATTTCCTGATTTGATATAGTTAACCATTCCATTCAAATCAGAGGTCAGTTTATTTGTATTTTCAGAAGCTTTCCGGATATTTTGCAAGGTGGTTTTTAGGTCTGTAGCCAATGTGTCATTTTCAATGATTCTCCAAAGGCCACTACTTCCATTTAATCTTCTGACGGCAGTCAGAAGTTCAGAAGAGAGTTCTGCAGCATTCTTGTTAGTTGTAGAAAGTGTTTCAAGCATCTGGTCTGTATCCGTTGTTTTTTTCGCCGTTATCACGTCACCTTCCCTGATAGGCCTGCCTGTACCCTGACCTGCAGTTAGATTAACGATCCTATTTCCTATCAAACCTTCCGTTCCAAGTGAAGCGATTGATGTATTCAGGATTTTATTTGCAGCATCCTCGTCGATCAACATAATAATTTCAATACTTGTATCTGAAAGCAGGTTTACCTCACTCACCGTCCCTACCTGGATGCCAGAATACCGAACATTATTGCCGCTCACAAGCCCCCCTGCATTCCTCATCCTTGTACTTATGGTAATGTTAGAGCCAAAAAGGTTCTGGTCCTTTCCTATCATGTAAAGCGAAATCACAAGGAATAGTATACCCGCTATTGTGAAAATTCCAAGTTTAAGATTGTTGATTCGTGATTCGGCCATATTGCTAAATTAATCAAAGAATTGCTTAACTACAGGATCATCCGAAGCTTTCAGATCATCATAGCTTCCTGTGGCATATGCGATTCCTTCGGTTAGTAGGGTAATCCGGTCAGCAGTAATTTTGATGCAATTCATATCGTGTGAGATGATAATGGAGGAGGTCTTATACTTTTCCTGGATGCTGACCATCAATTCGCTAATCTCCTTGCCGGTAATGGGATCCAAACCTGTTGTTGGTTCATCATAAAGGATAATCTCCGGGCGCAGAATCAATGTTCTGGCAAGGGCAATTCTTTTTCGCATACCCCCTGATAATTCTACAGGCATCATGTTAAGCGTGTGGGCGAGACCAACATTTTCCAGCGCTTCCTCGATCAGTTCAAGTTCTTTTGCCTGGTTCTTTTCAATCCAATGTCTTCTGAGGGGGAAGGCAAGATTTTCTCTAACTGTCATGGAATCATAAAGGGCATTACTCTGGAATAGAAACCCAATGCGGGCACGTATGTGATCAAGTTCATCTTGTTCCATTTCGGGAATGGATTCGTTGAATACATTAATTATTCCACTATCAGGTTTGAGCAGTCCAATAATGCATTTAATCAAAACAGATTTGCCACTCCCGGATTTACCAAGTACAGCAAGGTTTTCCGCTCGGTTAAGATCCAGATCGAAGCCTTTTAAAACTGCGTTAGTTCCAAATGCCTTATACAGCTTTCGAATACTAATCACCAATTCGGTGTTATTTACACTACGCTCTTCCATCGAATTAATTTAGACCCAATAAATCGGTTACCTGAACGGCCAGCAGGTCAAGGACAAATACCATCAGGCTCGACACAACAACAGCACTATTTGCACTTCGACCAACCCCTTCTGTGCCTTTACTGGAATTAAAACCTTTGAAGCATCCAATTATTCCTACTGCAAATCCGAAGAAAAAAGATTTAACAAAAGCAGGGATCACATCCGAGAACGCAAGTGCGTCAAACACCTGTGTGTAATAAAGGGTAAAAGATGTATTGGTTTTAATGTTCACCCCCATAAATGCGCCATAAAGGGATATTGCATCCCCTAATAAAACTAGCAATGGAAGCATAAGAGTAGTCGCCAGAACGCGTGTCACTACAAGATATTTGTAGGGATTAGTTCCACTGACTTCCATGGCATCGATCTGTTCAGTTACCTTCATGCTTCCTAATTCTGCTCCAATACTACTTCCAATTTTTCCAGCAAATATTAATGCAGTAAGTACAGGGCCTATTTCCCGGATGATTGCGATTCCTACCATCGCAGGTAATTCACTTTCTACCCCGTAATCTACCAGGGAGGGTCTCAGCTGCATGGTCAATACCAGGCCCATAATAAAACCTGTTAACCCAACCAATGGTAATGATCGATAACCTATAATGAAGCATTGATTTATAAATTCCGCAATTTCATATCGAGGCCTGAACGCCTCATGGAAAAATCGACCCGTAAATCGGCTTATAGCTCCCGCTTCATCAAAAAATCTTTGGGTAGTGAGGGGCAATTTCATACCGGTATAGTTCACTTCAATGTAATCAAAAAATGTTGGATAGGAAATGATCTTCATCGAATGAACCCCGGAAGATCATTAAAGCGGGCAGCTGCTTCTGACCCTAATAGGAAATCTTTTACTGCCAGAAGGATAGATTTTTTTGCCGTGTACAGTTCCCTGTTATAATTAATAATCGTAGTTATTTCAGATTCATTAAGATTCGAATAAGTATGCTCTTTATACAATAACCTTACAGAGTTTGTATACTGTTCAGCCACGCTATAATAGAGACGCTCGAGCAATTCAGCCCTCTTATCATCTGGAGCTATCATTATTCGTAGCAACGGCTCCAGAAATCCCTTCATACGCCCCTGAGAGGCCTTATAATACCTGAATTTGGATTCATTTGAAGAATTCCGGAGCAGTAAGGCATCTTGCAAGCCATCCTTCATACTTTTTGCTCCATACATTGCATTCCGTACTGCGGAAATCAATGATTCTGTTCTCAATACATTCTCAGAATCTGAATTGTTTCCCTGCATTTTCAGATAAAAGCCATGAATGTCGCCATGCAACTCTTTAATAAACTCATATTTATCCAGTGTGCCCTTTGTATTGTAATGATGATTGATAAGATTACCCTCAACAGACAATTCCTTAAGTTCAAGGGCATCTATAAAAAAATCAATAACATGGTAAATAAAGTGAATTACTTCTTTCTCCATTGCCTGAAGGGCAAGTTCCTGGTCTGTTGGCTTAACTAGGTGTAGAAACCTGGTTTCTTTTTCATTCTCTGTAAACCGTTTCTGCAAAAAATTACCAAAAATATTCAGCAAAGGGAAAAACAGAATAATGCTTATAATGTTGACGGTACTCTGGAAAAAAACCAGTGCTATCAGGTTGTCTTTTATACCGATTGTTTCTGTTATGAACCATAAAAAAGGGGTGAGCATAAAGAAAACCACGATTGTGGTTAAGGTATTAAAAAGAAAATTTCCGAAGGCAACCCGTTTTTTGTCAGCCATTTTACCTTGCGCTGCAATTAGTAGTTTAATGGTAGTTCCAATTTCAGCACCAAGAACTATTGCACACCCCGCATATAGGGTAATACCTCCAGTATATATTGCTGAAAGAACAAGGGCGACGGTGGCACTACTTGATTGGACCAAAGAGGTAATTATTACCCCGCAAAGCAAAAATATTATTGCGGGGTACTGATTAAACTGGGTTAGGTCAATTTGTTTCACCGTTTCAGTTGCCCCTTCTTTCATGAACTGCAGCCCTATAAGCAGTAAACCAAATCCCAGCAGAAAATGTAGCCATTGATAAAATCGTGAATTACTGGAGGTAAGGGACCATGCCAAACCTGCAATACCTGTAAGAGGAAAGGCAAGTGATTCGATATTAATTTTGAAGCCGATGGTGGCAATTAACCAACTTGTGAGTGTTGTACCCAAATTTGATCCCAGCATTAAAGCCAGTGCATTTTGCATACTTATGACTCCGGCACCCACAAACGCTAAAACCATTATATTTACTACTGAACTACTTTGCAGAATCCCTGTAACAACTGCACCGCCTAAGATGCCTTTAACTTTATTGGTAGTATGCTTTCTGAGAAATAATTTGAAAGGACGGCCAGCGATCTGTTTCAGGGCCTCTTCCAGAAATCGCATACCCATAATAAAGATAACGATGCCTGCAATCAACTTCCATATTTCAATACTTATTGCCATGTTTGAATCTACCTAAAAGTACTATATTAACTTAATCATGAAATCCAAAAATGCACTTGGTGGATTCACGTTTCATAATCGGGTCAAATTGATTCGGGGAGGGAAAAATTATTTTGAAAGTCTTATTGATCTGATAAGATCCGCAGAACATTCAATTCATCTTCAGATGTATATTTTCGATGATGATGAAACAGGAAGATCTGTGCTTAATGCATTAAATGAGGCTTCTGCAAAAGGCGTATCAGTATTTATGCTGCTCGATGGTTATGCCTCACAAGGTTTGTCCAGGAATCGTATTGCAGAAATTAAGTTAGCTGGAATTAAATTTCGCTGGTTCGAACCACTTCTCAGGGCAAAGCATTTTTATTTTGGAAGAAGGCTCCACCATAAGGTTATAATTGCGGATGCCGCGAGGGCAATGGTTGGGGGTATCAATATTAGTAACCGGTACAATGATATGCCGCAGGAAACAGCCTGGCTGGATTGGGCGGTATTTGTTGAAGGAGAAATTTGTGGAAAGTTATTCCTGATTTGCCAGGACCTATGGAATAAAGCGGGTTGGGGTAAGAAAAAGTCTGTTCGATATCAACTTAAACCAGAGCATTATTTTAGTGAAGGCAGTTGTAAAGTTAGAATCAGGCGAGAAGATTGGGTGCGCAGACGCACCGAGATATCGCGCAGTTATATTGAGTTACTTTCTTCAGCTGAGAAAGAAGTTTATCTCATGTCAAGTTATTTCCTGCCGGGTCGCGTGATGCGAAAAAGTCTGGCAAGAGCAGCTGCCCGAGGTGTGAAAATTCATGTAATAACGGCAGGTAAATCGGATATAGTTATGGCCAAGAATGCTGAACGTTATCTTTACCGATGGCTACTTAGAAACAAAATTTCTCTTTATGAATATCAGGCAAATATATTGCATGGAAAAATCAGTTGCTTTGATTCTGAATTCACAACCATTGGATCATACAATATCAATTTTCTTAGTGCTTATGCCAGCATTGAATTGAATCTCGATATCAACGACGGCCTATTTTCATTAACGGTGGAACAAGAGCTAAAGAAGATCATTGAAAGTGATTGCAAAGCTATTACGGAAACGGAATGGTCAAAACAGTATAATTTATTTGAACTTTTTCTGCAACGTTCATCCTATGATATTATCCGTCTTATCTTTTTTCTGTTTACATTTTATTTCAAGCAGAGGCGTTGAAAGCCTTTACCTGAATTCATAGCCTACCCCCATCAACTGGGTCAACAAGGAGTCCGGTGCATCAGTTGCTGTGCACCTTCCCTCAATTTCTGGTGAAATGGGCGAATGCAACGCAAGGTATTCTTCTATCATGTTATGAAGTGTTGAGCCCAGACGTTTAGCCCCCGCAACACCTTCAATTCGGCATAATGTGGTATCCGGATCGCCCTCTCGTTCACATGCTACGATCCGATATTTTTTTTGAATATCAAGTGGTTCACCACCAACATTTATATGTTGGACTCTTTTTCCTACCTCATTTCCAATAGTGAATTTTACATCCATACCTTTAAAACGAACTACCCAGCCTCCAAATCGTTTTGCAGGATCTTTTGCGAATGCATTCTGAAGTTCCTTTTCCATCCAATCCAATAACTGGCGTCCGGTAATCAGACCTTCTTTTGCCTCGCTATCTACCGGTAACATACTCCATAAATAATCCTTTGTAATTTCGGCAACTCCTGTTGACGGATCAGGAACCAGGGGTGGACAGAATCTGAAACCGTTACTAATGGCTATATCAGGTTTAAATTTCCACATGATTGCATCTGTGATGAAATTGTCCATCGGAGTTTCAATAACATAATATCTTACCAATGGCGTTTTTGTTTTTCCAATCACTTTGTCCAATTGTGCTTTAAAAGGCGCACGGGCATTTTCTACAAGCTTTTCCATTTCCGCATCTGGTTTATATCGGTCAGGATCAACATCAAGTAACTGATACGACTGGTCCTTAACAACTCCATTTTCAAGAACAATATCAAGTTTGGCGAGGAACGAACCAAATGCACCCGGTTCTGTAACCTTTGTATACTTCCCTTCAATTGGGGTACGTACCCGTTCATGGGTGTCTGCACCTAGAATATAATCGACCCCTTTTACTTCAACCATGTTGGCTAATCCAACCTGTTGGGCAAGTCCCATATGTGTAAGCAGGAAAACCATATCACAATGTTCATACTCTTTAAGTAAACGGATATACTTTGATACGTTCAACTCGGGGGATGTAAATTGAATTCCATCGCTATATGCCGGTGATTGACGCTTTGGTGTTAAAGGGTCATTGTATCCTATGAACCCAATCTTCGAGCCGCCGATATATTTAATGAAGTAGGGAGGAAAGATAAGATCCCCATTATAAGTATCATTTGTTTTGTGAAACATGTTTGCACAGACCTTAACTGCATTATAAGCAAACATATCTTTCATCATCATTTCCTTTCCATATACAACTTCCCAATTGCCTGGAAGCATGATGTCATATCCTATGTTATTGATTAGTGGAACAATAGCTTTACCCTCTGTCAGTGCCGCAACTCCTCCTCCCTGGAAGCAATCGCCACCATCAATTACAAGTGTACCAGAGGGATTCTTTGCACGTAATTTGTTGATCATCGTCTTAAGTGTTGCAAACCCACCTCTTTTCTTGTAAACAACCTTTTCATTTTCAATGAAGAATTCATCATGAATTGAAAGCTGTGAATGGATGTCGGCACTATGAAGTAATGTAATTACTGATGCTTTTCCATTTTTAACCGCTTTATTTGCATAAATCCCGGCCTCCTCTAAGTTGCTTTCCGGAGTGTTGCTTGCAGCCGCGGCCATTGGTGTAACAAGGCCACCACCAACACCCATTCCCAATCCCAGCATCCCTGCTGTTCGTAAAAATTCACGTCGGCTATTGGATGAAATTTCCAGGTGTAATTCTTTTTCTTTCTGGGTAAGTCTGCCAGCGTTGCAATTGGTGCATGCACAAATGGATGGATGGGGTCTTGACATTGCTGTTTTTTAAAAGTTTTTTGCTTACTTCAGAGCTGTTTTTTTCCTGCTATCTCTCGCTTCCTTTATTGGCTGAAATGGACCGAATTTATGTTGTTCTTCACTAAATCCATCGGAATAGGGACCAAAAGGATGATCAATTGGTTTTTTAGAAATGTCAGGCCAATCCTGGCTGATATCTTTCCCTGGCCTTGGTTGTGAATTTATATACGCTGCAACATCCCATGATTCTTCATCACTAAGAACAGGATGATTATAAGTGGCCAGGAGGAAAGGCATGTTAGCCTTAACGAACCCGGCAAGCCGCGATATACGATAAAGACCTGCACCCTCATTATAACTGTTTGCTCCCCACAATGGGGGATAGGTATATCCGGTACCAGATATATTTAATTGACCTTCGCCATTATTTCCATGGCAGTTCTGACAACTATTAATATACACATTCCTACCTTTATTAGGATCAGCGGCTCTATCAAGGAATGCTAATTCTTTAATTCCGCTACCTGGTGGTTTTTCGCCCTGTGGAATATCATCACCTACCCAATGCATATATGCAACTATAGATCTCATCTCCAAACTATTACTATCAAGGGCCCTGCCATTCAGGCTTCTTTCAAAACAATCATTTATACGTTTTGGAATTGTCTCCATACCACCACTACGGTCGCGAAATTTTGGATAGGTGGAAACAACAGCACTGTAATTATTACCCCATGGAACTGTGCCTCCCGAAATATGGCAGTTCTGGCAATTCATGCCATTTGATATCTGTGCAACAGATCCTTTCGGTCCCAGGTACTGAGATGTATTGGAGATCAGTTCATATCCATACCGTACAAGGCTATCCTGGGGACTGATGAAATCTTTACTCCATCCCTGCCATGGAATTTCCTTCATCGACGTTTTTTCAATATCTTTTGAAGGTTTTTTGTGAGTGCAGGCGGATAACAACAGTACAATAAATAAGAACATTATAGTTGCTTCGAGACCTGAATATGCAATCGTTTTCATCTGTTTCCTGCTTATACAATTAAAAATGCTCTTTTGCCAGGTTAATTATTGTGATATTGGTCACAGTTCACATTTGTCATCAATGCACCGCCGGGGCCTTAAGAATCCCGTTACAATAAAAATACCGCCAAATAGATATAAGGGCCATGCGTCTTCATATTGCCTGGCAATAGCGATGAAGGCAATGCCCAACCCAAAGCGAATTATTCGGGAGAACCATACAGGGTCTATCTTATTGATCATGGCACTAAAAGTTATAGTTGATGATAAGGTTGAAATGTGACAGGGCTACCTTATTAATTACATATTTATCATTTCCATAGTCTTCCCCTGCCAGAATTTTTCCCACGTATATGAATTGAACATCCATCCCCTCAAATAATTTCTGAAAATCATATTTTACAGTAGCGTTCACTTGACGGTAGGAGGGGATAGCATATTTATTAAGCTCTGCATTTCTGACATCTGGTAAATAATAATGCCCATAACCAAGAGTGGAACGAAGATGCGCCTTTGGGAAATTATATCCCAGCTTAATTACAACAGCGTCTAGGTCGCCTGTGCCCTCATTTCTTTCTCTGGGCAGGAATGTATAAAAGGGATCCTTCCCCCATTCGCGCGGCATTAGGTATCGGCCACTCTTAGTAATACGGGTATAATTGAGAGAGCCATCCCATTTTTTACTTTTCAAACCTGTCATCAAACTATAGGCAAAGCTTTTGGATCCCTTTTTGAAATATGTCTTCTCAGGATCCTCATTGCCTCCATGGGCTATTGCATCCTGACGATACAACTGCAAACCAGCATTCAATTTGGTGGAAGATTTTATGGGATGATTTACATCGAACTGTATCATTGATGTATTGAAAATGTTGTCTACATATTGGTTCCATACCTCAGCAGTAAACCTTTCACTAATTTTTCTTTTTATTCCCAAAACTCCTACCCCCTTGCTTTCGAGTTGTCCCCGATAGGAAGAAGGTTTTCCATCCGGACTTATTCCTTGCGGATAAACACCAATAGATTCTCCCACTGAATACCATTCAACAGTGCTTCTCGGAGAGATCTTATAGAGCCAGGCTGCTGTGATTGTTGTATTTTTTATATCATTGATAGTTGTTACGGCGCCCTCTACTTCGGTGGGACGCATCCTTCCATCCTGCATATTTATAAAAGGCATATCTGGCAATTGTTTACCGAACACGATCGTTGATTCTCCAATCTTATATTTCAGGTATAATTCCTCAAGCCGGTCGATATCATTCTTATTGCCAGGGTTTTCTATATCAAACAAACCCAATTCATATCGATTCATTGAGCCTGTAGTTGGATCTGGAACACTAAGGTTTGAGGATCCGATATTATAAATAAAGAATCCGCCAACACCAAACTGGAATCCATGGAATAGAGCTGTTTCATATTTTATGCCTCCACCAATGGCATTAGCATAATAGTCTTGCAGAGACCCTCTGTTTTGTGTAGCCATAAAAAAATACCGGAAATGGCCATGAATCCTGCCGTTTTTAAAGGCATGTAGAATTGAGCTGCTATCTGATTCTGCAGATGAATGATCAATAGCCTGCTGGGCCGCTGCCTCTTTAAATGTTAACACTAATAGCATTAAAATGACTATGTGTGCTTTTTTCATTTTTGATAGATTAATTATCATTTGCACCGTGCTATTATATTCTTCCCATCAATTTCAATGGCCTCCGCCACCACCAAAAAAAAGTTCCTTAATAATTATGTATATGCCCATTACCAGTACAAACCAACCAAACCCCTTCTTGAGTTTTTCGGGGGATACTTTTTTGCTCATGGTATTTCCCAGAAAAATTCCTGCAATAGCAAGAGCTGTAACTAACAACAGCAGCTTCCAATCCATTATAGTATGACCAAGATCACCCGTAAAGCCAATAAGTGACTTGGCTGCTATAATAAGAAGCGATGTGCCCACCGCTTGTTTCATAGGTAATTTGCTTAATAAAACAAGAGCCGGGATAATAAGGAAGCCACCACCTGCACCAACCAAACCGGTAAGTGTACCAACAATTGCACCTTCAATAATTATGAGCGGATAATTGAATTGCTGAGGACCTTCTGCAATTTCTTTGGCTTTACCATTTTCACGAATCATTGAGACAGAAGCAAATACCATTAAGACTGCAAATAAGATCATCATGAGAATAGGCTTGGTAACCAAAAAATCACCTATATGGAAAATATCATGGGGGATGGCAGGCACAATGAATTTTCTGGTGGCGAATACTGCCAGAATGGATGGGATTCCGAAAATTAAAGCAGTTTTAAAATTGACTTCTCCCTGCCTGTGCTTTGGCCAGGTTCCTACCAGACTGGTAGCTCCAACAATAAATAATGAGTAAGCTGTTGCTGTTATAGGATCCACACCAAAAAGGTATACCAGTACGGGAACAGTGAGAATTGAACCCCCACCTCCAATCAATCCCAAGGAAATACCAATTACCAATGCTGCCAGATATCCAATTATTTCCATTGCTGTTATTTTGAATGCAAATTTGAAACAATGAAGACGCCTGTACTGTGATATCTATCACCTAATATGAACCTGGGGGCAGAAATCGCGTTTGAAAACAAAAAACGGCTAGCTTTGTTAATAATAAAAAACGGATGGGCATTCTCAGACAGCTTGCGGAATATCTATATTTAAAGAAAAAAGATCCCGATGCGCCAAAATCAAAATGGATAGGATATATGCATGGCATCAATCGCCTATCCCTTCTTATGTTTCTGGCTGCACTTATTTATATGCTTATCCGTTTTCTGTTTCTGAAAAAATAACTTAGCCCGCACCCTGCATGAACTGCAAGATACTATGTGCAGCTTTTTCGGAAGCTCTGCCTCCTTTTTGTAACTTACTGATCAGCTCCAGGTAATCAGCAGCCATCCTGTCTCGATATTCATTGTCAAAAAGAACTTTCTCCAGTTCATCACGAAGATTGGCAACATTCATTTCATCCTGGATAAGCTCCTTCACAATTGGTCTATCCATTATCAGGTTCACCAAAGAAATATATTTCACACGGATCAGCCTTCGTGCAATCAGGTATGATATCCTGTTGCCTTTATAACATACAACCTGTGGTACACTGAATAATGCAGTTTCCAGGGTAGCAGTTCCAGAAGTTACGAGTGCAGCGCGGCTTTGCATCAAAAGGTCGTAAGTAGCATCACGGGCAGCGGTGACCTGTGGGTAAGCAGCCAGTAAGGGCGCATAAAATGAATCCGGTTGTCCTGGCGCTTTAGCTACTACAAACCTATGTTCAGGAAATGATCGGGTTACTTCAAGCATCAAAGGCAGTTTCTTGAGGATCTCCTGTTTACGGCTTCCAGGTAATAATGTTACGAGATCTTTATTTGGTTGTAGCTGGGGATTGGCCTTTATATGATTATCGACTACTTCGGCAAGCGGATGACCCACATACTCCACGGGATAATTCCATTTTTTATAAAACTCCTTTTCAAATGGAAGAATGACCAGCATTTTGTCAACTGTCTTACGAATTAACTTCACCCTGTTTTCTTTCCATGCCCATACCTGTGGAGATATATAATAGATAGTGCGGTATTGTTGTTGTTTTGCCCATTCAGCGATGCGCAAATTGAAACCTGGATAATCTATCAGAATAATAGCATCTGGGTTGAAAGCAGCTATATCCTTTTTGCAGGTATCAAGGTTTCGCAAAATTGTGCGGAGGTTAGCTATCACTTCCACGAAACCCATAAAAGCCAGTTCTGAGTAGTGCTTTACAAGTTCTACGCCGGCAGCTTGCATAAGATCACCACCCCAACCACGGAATATCGACCCGGGGTCTTTCAGTTTCATTTCCCTTATAAGGTTACTGCCATGGAGATCGCCGCTTGCTTCGCCTGCGATGATATAGTATTTCATGTAAGCAAAGATAGGGGTGACGACTACTTCAAAACCTTGATCAGAAGTACTGCTATCCCATAAATCAATGTGGCGACAAAAATTCCCTTCGCGGTCTTATCCTTTCGGTTATTGATATAAACCGTAAATAAAATAGCATTGGCCACAAGGGAAATACTGCTAACCGCAGTAAGAAGGTTTTTGTATTGTTTGAGATAACCCAGAAATTCAAGAAAGCCAACCTGTCGCGTATAGAAAGCAAAAAAATAATAAAGGATTAGGCCTGCTATGGGAGCCAGGAATCCCAAAAATATGCCCAACCTTAGATTGTCTTGTTTTAACATCAGTGTTTCCAGCTTTTTTCAAGTTTGGACTTAAGAACGTAGTTTGTAAGATCAAATTGCACGGGAACTACACTAACATAATTATTGTTTAATGCCCATACATCTGTATCCTTTCCTTTGTCAAAATTCATGAATTCACCAGTGAGCCAGTAATACCTTCTTCCATGAGGATCCTGCCGCTCCATGAAATCTTCCTGGTATTTAGCGTATGCCTGCCTGCAGATTTTAATCCCCTTGATATGCTCTTGTGGCACAGCTGGAATATTCACATTCAGCACCATATGCTTGTCCTGCTTTTTACTGAGGACCTGCTGGGTGATCTTACGCGCATAAACACGGGCAGCAGTAAAATCGGCCTCAATACTATAATCCATCAGAGAGAATCCAATTGATGGTATGCTTTCTATTCCTGCTTCCATTGCAGCTGACATTGTTCCGGAGTAGATAACATTTATGGAATGATTTGCGCCGTGATTTATTCCAGACAAGCATAGATCAGGTTTCCTATGCAGCACTTTGTCAACAGCAAGCTTCACACAATCCACAGGGGTACCTGTGCATTGGTAAGCCTCAATGCCGGGAAACTGGTGAAAGGCATGTAACCGAAGAGGTGATCCGATGGTTATTGCATGTCCCATACCTGATTGTGGTTTGTCTGGTGCAACCACAACAACTTTACCCAGATCTTTAACTGCCTCTACAAGGTTTATTATGCCCGGGGCAGTGATGCCATCATCGTTGGTTATCAGTATGATGGGTTCTTCTTTGATTCTTTTCGCCTTGGCCATACGCGAATGTAAGAAGGAAATAATCCTGAAAAAGATTTTGTAATGATAAGAAATTTAGTAATTTCGTGCTAAATCAGTTAGCATGTCTTACGCTGGAAAGAACTTAAAGTACTTACGCAAACTTCGCGGATGGACACAGGAAGATTTCGCCACCAGGCTGAAGATCAAACGCTCGCTCTTAGGAGCCTACGAGGAAGAGAGGGCTGAGCCAAGGCTCGAAGTGCTGGAATTGGTAAGTGATCTCTTCAAGGTTAGCCTTGATGAATTATTCCTTAAAGACCTGGGTGAAACCAAGGGCAGTTATATTGCAAAAAGAAGGGCTCAGAAACTGGCAACGGAACCTACCGTTATACAGTTTGTACCAGTTAAGGCGGCGGCTGGGTATCTTAATGGATTTGCTGACCCCGAGTTTATTGACGAACTGAATACTTTCACTTTACCAATGCTGGCGCCCGGACAATACAGGGCGTTTGAGATACTTGGAGATTCAATGTTACCAACTCCCAGTGGTTCTATTATAGTAGGAGAAAAAGTTGAAGATCTTGAAGCGGTAAAAACCAGCAATACCTATATAGTTGTTTCCAGGCAGGAAGGTATTGTATATAAACGGGTGATGAAAAATCCCAGATCAAAGCAAAAATTGACATTGGTAAGTGACAACCCTGTCTATCAGCCATACCAGGTAGATGCAAGTGATATTGTTGAAGTGTGGCAGGCACAAATGGTAATTACCAGGGCCAATCTGCAGCAACGTTGGGATGTAGATCAACTGGCAACTATTGTTACTAATCTGCAGGAACAGGTTAGCTCTCTTAAGAAAAAAATGAATTAACTATAAATCTTTGTTTTTAGTACTATGGGTTAGTAAGACCGGCATTTCTATGCCGGTTTCTTTTTTTAGTGGTAGGTGGATTTGGTTAAGTTTATGATGAAAGGTGATAGATATTATTGGCTTCTAAAGTAGTTTTACAAATAATCCCTTTTGAATGCGACCGATTGCCCTTTTTTTATTACTGATTTCATCTTTGTTTTTAAAGGCGCAACATAAAACGACTATTGCATTAAAGGTAGTTCAGGGCCCGAAACTTGATGGTTTACTGGATGACCAGGTTTGGGCCGATGCTCCCATTGCCAGCGATTTTATACTTAATCAACCTGCATTTGGAAACCCTGCTGCAAAAAAAACATCAGTTAAGATTCTTTATGATAACGCGGCTATATATGTTGGAGCACAGCTCTATGATGACCCTTCCAGGGTTCGTAGACAATTAACTGCACGTGACGAACACGACCGGGCTGATGCTGACCATTTTGCCGTATTCCTCGATACCTATAAAGATCAGCAAAATGGTTTCCAGTTTCTAGTCACTTCCCGTAATGTTCAATCGGATGCTCGTTTGTCCCCGCTGGTTAGTGGCGACTGGGGTAATTACGGAGATAAAAGCTGGGATGCAGTTTGGGATAGTCGGGTTAGCTTTAATAAGGAGGGATGGTCAGTTGAAATAAGAATTCCTTATAGTGCAATCAGGTTCTCCAAAGAAAAAATGCAAACATGGGGAATCCAATTCCTGCGATTTGACAGAATTGCTAATGAAACAAGCTTTTGGAATCCTGTGAATCCTGCAGTAAACGGTTTCGTAAACCAGTTTGGAATTTTAGATGGATTAACCGAGCTAAGTCCCCCGCTTCGGCTGAGCTTTTCTCCCTATGTAAGTGGTGGTTATCGCTCCAATACCCCGAATGAAAAAGGCGAGAAACAAGTTGAGTGGTTGCGTAGTGGCGGCATGGACCTTAAATGGGGCATTAATGAAAGTTTTACACTTGACGCAACATTGATACCAGATTTCGGGCAAGTGATATCTGATAACAAAATCAATAATCTGACTCCTTTTGATATTCAGTTTCAGGAAAACCGACCCTTCTTCACAGAGGGTACAGAATTATTTAATAAGGCTGGTATCTTTTACAGCAGAAGGGTGGGGAGAACACCCGGGCGCTTTGCTATGATCTCTGAGACTTATGGAGAGGATGAAAATTACACAATCAAACAGAACCCGGCTGTAACTCCTTTATTTAATGCGATTAAATTTTCTGGTAGAAATAAGCATAATCTGGGGATTGGAATATTTAACGCGGTTGCCCAACCGGTTGACGCAATCATACGTAATGAAATTTCCGGGAATGATTCCATTATCCGTACCGAACATCTCTCCAATTATAATATTATAGTACTGGATAAAGCTTTAAGAAACCGATCTTATATAAGTTTTACTAACACCAATGTATGGCGAAGTGGGTCATCGCCCGATGCAAATGTTTCTGCAATTGATCTTGGTCTTTATACACCAGACAATCGCTATTCCTTTCTTTTTAAACCCCGCTTCAGTAAAATCACCGGAGGAAATGGTCGTGAAGGCTGGGCCAATATTATTTCATTCGGAAAAGTAAGCGGCAGGTGGCAATGGTCTTTAAGTAACACCATTGAATCTGATCTCTATGATCCAAATGATCTTGGTTTCCTTCCAGCTTCAAATGAAATTACAACTGCCTTAAACCTGAGTTATAATATATTCACTCCCACAGAAAAATTCATTCAGCAGCGGTATCGTTTCACAGCCAATCATACATCGTTGTTTAAACCTTTTGGTTTTCAGGAAGCCAGGATAAAAACAACTGCTTTCTGGTGGTTTAAAAATTTCTGGGACCTTACTGTGGAGATAACTGCCACACCCACATGGTACAATGATTATTTCGAATTGCGTTCTGGTTACAAACTCCTCCGCCGACCATCTTGGGCTTTTATTGGGTTAAGCGGTAGTAGCGATAGCCGTAAACGTCTGTATGGCTATTGGTCAGCCGGATTTGCAGAAAGCAAAGACATTTATAATGATATGTTCCTTAAATACAGCCTGGGTCTGAGATATCGGTTCAGCGATAAATTATCGATGGAGATTAGTAATGCATACCAGAATGACAACGGCCAATTTGGTTCTGCATTTGAAAAAGAGGCAGATGGAAGACCTATCATTGCTTTCAGGCAGAATCTTGATGTGACCACAATACTGAGTGGCATCTACAATTTTGCCCCACGCATGAACATGACTGTAAGGGGGCGTCATTATTGGAATAAGGTAACTAATCACTCCTTCCACTCAGTTAACAAAGATGGTAACTGGACAGATCGTCCCTTTATTGAAGGGCGCGATCTGAATGTGAATATTTTCAACCTTGACATATTTTATGTGTGGGATTTCAGGCTAGGGAGCAGGATCATCGCAGGGTGGAAAAATTGGATAGATCCAGATTATAGTAATGATCTTTATAGCAGACCCGGATATGGAAAAAATCTTTCGCATATAATGGGGCTTGACCATGGAAATGAATTTACCCTGAAATTCATTTATTACCTGGATTATCAGGATCTTCGGAAAAAGAGATCATGAATTATTGCCATAAGAAATTTGCTGCTTCGCGAAATGTGTTGCAATGCGCATCAACAATATGCCTGATATTTGGAGAGTAGCCTCCGCCCATTGCAACAACACATGGAATCTTAAATGAACAAAGTTGGCTGAAAACCAATCGGTCTCTTTCTTTGCACCCTTCCATAGTAACCTTTAATTTTCCAAACTTATCTGTCGAAAGTATATCAACACCTGAAAGATAAAAAACAAAATCAGGTTGAAAGTTTTGCAGCAAAGAATTCAAATTTTGATTAAGCAGATGAAGGTAGGTGATAGTTTCAGTACCATCCTCGAGTTCAATATCAAGATCCGATTTCTCCTTATGAAAGGGGTAATTGTGTCGGCCATGCATGCTGAAAGTGAAAACTCTGTTTTCTTTATCGAAAATTTTTGCAGTACCATTGCCCTGGTGAACATCAAGATCAAGAATAAGTATTTTTTCTGCCAGCTTCTGGAGGAGGAGGTAGTTGGCAGCCACTGCAAAATCATTTAACAGGCAAAATCCCTCACCATGATCTGCAAACGCATGATGAGTTCCTCCTGCAACATTTAGGGCGATGCCATTCTTCAATGCTGCATGACAGCAATTAATAGTGCCCTGTGTAATGATCAGTTCCCTTTGTGTAAGCTGAGGAGATTGTTGAAACCCAATATGTCGTTGCTCTTTGGGTGATAATTGTTGCAATTTCAATTTGTCAAGGTATTCAGCTGTATGAGTCATGAGGATTATCGCATCTTTGCATGGAACAGGTGGGTGAAGATTATCCTTTGTTATGATTTCTTCATATAGTAATTGTTCAGGTACCAGGTCATATTTAAGCATGGGAAAGCGATGACCTTCGGGTAGGGGATGATTATAAGCCGGCTCATAGGCAATATACAGATATGGATTTATCATTGGAGGTTCAATACCTGGTTACCGGCAATTACAAAAACATTTGCATCCCTCTTTGGTTCAATAATCGCGAGACCCGTAAAATCACCAAATGCAGGCAAGATCGCATAGTCATGTTCAAAATAGAAGCAGGGAAGCCTCAGGGATTGCTTGCCAACCCCCCTGAATCTTACCCCTGGATGTATATGGCCTGAAAAATGATATCCCTTCCTTTCCTCATCATCACACTTTGACCATTCATGTACAAAACAGAATGGACCTTGCTGATACGTTTTCGAATGTAATTTTATATTATTACTTTCATACCAGCGGTCTGGAAATATATCGTGGTTACCCCTTACCAGGTTAAAAACAATACCTGAATGATCAATTCGCCACTTTGAGAATAATTCAGCTTCCTTGTTCTGCGTGGAGTGAAAAAAATCACCCACTATAATTATTGATGAGGGCTGGAAATGTTGTACAAGGGCGAAAAGCCTTTGGAGGTCGTTGCGGTACACATTTTGCGGAATAGCAATACCAGATTTTCGGAAATGTCCGCTTTTTCCGAAATGGAGATCCGATAGGATCAGCGAATTTTGATCTTCCCAAAATATAGCCTTAAGTGGGGAAAGCCAAAGTTGTTGGCCAGATATTGAAAAAGATATTGGTGCCTGCATGCCATGCAAAGCTAAATGGTTTATTTTTAATGGAATTATAAACCAAACCTGTTTTTATGAGTACACAAAACCCCTTTGATAAGGATGAGAAAAAACTTCCATCCCTTTTGAACGTGTTGACTATATTAACAATGATCGGCTGCGCCATTGAGTTATTTTTCGGATCACTCAATCTTATTAATGGACGGAAAAATCTCGAACGATTGGAAGAAGCCCAGGCAAGCGGTGACATGGATAAAGTGCCAGAATTTATGAAGTCTATGATGGGGCCTGAAGCACTTGAAAATGCACGTCTCGCCTATGAAAACAGAATACCACTTTTTATTATAATGGTTGTGGGCATTGGGCTTTGTTTTTATGGAGCATTGCAGATGAGAAAACTTCAAAAGACCGGGTATTTTATGTGGCTGATCGGTGAAATTCTTCCAATTATCGGGAGCCTGCTTTTTATAGGAGTTGGTTTTGCAGGTGGAGCTTCCTTTATGTTATTATTGCCTCTTTTATTTATAATCCTGTATACCACACAGTTGAAATATCTGAAATAATCAATCACCCAGATGCAGCTGCATTTTTCGGATACGGTCTTCCAACTTTTCCGAACTTAGGTTCTCTCGCATACTGTCAACCTTAATAGGGAAACAGAAAGGAGTCAGTTTTTCCGGAAACTGAAGAACTATGCTGGAAGATTGTATACGGTCAAGCATTTCACGCAAGCGAGCTTCTTCCATTTGCTGGTCAAACACTTCCTGATAAGCTTGCCTCATGAGGAGGTTGTCCCTATCATATTCCTGAAAAACTTTGAATAGAAGCGAAGCACTTGATTGCAGGTGCCTCGCTTTTTTATGTTCACCCGGGTAGCCCTGGAATATAAGACCACCAATTACGGCGATATCCCTGAATTTTCGTTTAGCCATTTCCGTAGAATTTACACTTCGTTGGATGTCAATGAAGAGGTTATCTGGTGAAAACAGATCATAAACATTAGTATCATCAACCGGAATGGGTTGGTCGCTTAGAAGTTCGAAGCCGTAATCATTCATTGCGAAAGAAAAGCTGATGGGTCTGATCTGGCTTATCCGCCAGGCAAGGATAGCAGCCATAGCTTCATGAACCAGCCTGCCTTCGAAAGGGAATACAAACAAGTGAAAGCCATCCTTAGTTTCTATCTGTTCAATCAGCAATTCATTGTCCTTCGGAATATGGCTGAGTGATGACTGTAGATCAAAGAGTGGTTTTAAAGCACTTATTTCTTTACGTTTGTTCTTTTGTTTGCCCGCTTCATTGAATTGTTCTCTCAGAAGTTTTCCAAGATTCGCTGATAAAGGCATCCGGCCTCCCATCCAACTCGGTACGATAGTTTTTTTAGCATTTGACTTCTTCACCAGCACTGTCATGTCTTTGATCATCACCAATTCCAGGTTTCGCCCGGCAAGAGTAAATGTTGTACCTGGATCAAGTCGGCTGATGAACCATTCTTCTATTACTCCAATATATCCTCCGGTCATGAATTTTACTTTCAGCATCGCATCGCTTACAATTGTACCTATATGCATGCGATGACGCATTGCCATACGTCTGCTTGTTATGCGATAAATACCATCAACGATCTCAACTTTCTTATAGTCATCATACTGCTGAAGTGCTTTACCACCCGAGGTTATGAATTGTAGAATGAGTGCCCATTCATCTTGGGTCATTTCTTTGAAACAATATGTAGTTTTTACCTCATCAAAGATCAATTCCTGCCTGAATCCATCTGATACTGCAATTGTGCATAAATATTGAATCAATACATCAAAACAAAGTAACATTGGCTGTCTTGATTCTACTATTCCCAGATCGATCGCCTCCTGCAAGGCAGCTGCTTCCACAAGTTCTAGAGAATGAGTTGGTAAAAAATAAATCCTGCTTGTTGCACCTGGTTGATGTCCACTTCTACCGGCCCGTTGAAGGAAGCGGGCAACGCCCTTTGGTGAACCCACTTGTATAACGGTTTCGACTGGTCGAAAATCAACACCAAGATCAAGACTTGCTGTACATACTACACATTTAAGTGTACCCGTATGCAGGGCCTCTTCTACCCACTGCCGCAATTCCTGTTCAATACTGCCATGGTGGATCGCAATGGCACCGGCAAGATCCGGAGCTGCAGTAAGTAATGCCTGGTACCACATTTCCGTCATTCCCCTTGTATTAATAAAGAGGAGGGTTGTAGTGCTGTTCCGGATTATAGGAACAATTTTATCAACCAGTTTGATTCCAAGGTGACCCGCCCAGGGATACTTTTCAATTTCATCAGGAAAGATGGATTCCACTTTGGTGATTTTGGGAAGACTAGCCTGGATAATTCGTCCTTCAACCTCTAAAGGCGATAATAAAACATTTTTTGCCTGCTCAAGATTACCTACAGTAGCAGAGATGCCGAAGACCGAAAGGTGCTTAGATTGATTATTCGATATTGAATTTTGGTTTTCCTGATATAATTGGCAGACCTTGATAATGCGGGAGATGGCGAGTTCAACCTGAACGCCTCGTTTGCTTCCCAATAACTCATGCCATTCATCAACGGCAATGATTCGTAAGGATTTAAAGAAAAGTGCATAGCCTTTTTGGGCAAGCAGCAGGTGTAAACTTTCAGGCGTAATAATTAGAACGTCAGGTACATTTTTTTTTTGTCTTTGTCTTTCCGAAATTGGGGTATCACCATTCCGGATGCCCACTTTCCACTTGATCCCCAATTCTCCGATTACTTCTTCCATAGCCCTTCCTATATCTTTGGCAAGTGCTCTAAGCGGAGTGATCCATAGAAGTTGAAGGCCGTTTGAAGATTTTGATTGATAGTCGTTTGGATTGTCATTTATGAATTGAATGACAGCGCCCAGGAATACAGAGAATGTTTTGCCATAACCTGTAGGCGCGTTTACCAAGGCACTTTCACCAAGGTGAATTGCTTCCCATGTTTCAGACTGGAATAGAAATGGTCTTCGTCCCTGCTTCTCCAACCATTTTTCAACAACTTTATATCCTATGGTTTTTTGGAACGCCAAAGTATTTTCTTACAATGTTTTCAGGTATTCGATCACGGCCAATCGCTCATCTTTGCTCAACTTATCACCAAAATCATGGCCGTAATTGCCATATCCCTTTAGGGTAGTATTATAAATTGTTGTGCCAGTTGCAGAATCCCTAGATTCATATTTCCATCCCAGATTTTCATAATCATATTCTGGTCTGGAAAAATTTCGTTCCCAATATCTAGGTCGGGTCGAACTGTTCAATAAGGTGTTTATAGTAGGAACAGATCCATTATGAAGGTACGGTGCGGTAGCCCAAACCCCATCCAATGGAGGGGCTATATAACCATTATAAGGCACTAAACGGGCAGGATGATCACCCATGGCAAACCAGCTGTTATTGAACCAATTTACAAACTGCGGGTTCTGATAATTGGCTTTGAATAATGCCGAATCTGTTTTTATTACTGATTGGGGTATTAGAAGGTTAGGATACTCTTCTTTCTCCCCGTAGCTGCCATGGCATTTTGAACAATTGTCTTTGAAAATAATCCTGCCTTTTTCAGACAATGCCTTATTAATGCTTCCAGGGTATTTAGGTGGTTCCAGCGTATATATATAAGCGAGAACATCACTGATTTTTCTATCAACTGAAGCTGCTTCTGCGCTGTCCTTCACCGTTAGGAGGTTGGATGCCATCAGGAACCTTCCAAAATCACCCCTGCCGAACCCATTATAGAACATGGCATTCTTTTTCTTTAAGAGCCACCATGCTGGCACGTCGCTTGGGATTACTTCAGATGGAATGTCCATAATAGCGGAATCGCGCCATTGTAATGTTAGTGGATCGCGGTGTGCTACAAGAACAGCGGCCAGACGATCAGCCGCATTAACCCCTCTTGTGGCAGTCTGTAGATAAGGACCAATTGTTCCGGTCACCTCCAGAAAATGTTTTGCTGCTTCATACTTGGCTGGCGATGCGTTTTTGAGCATCATGGCAAGCATGTTTACATTTTTTTGGTTTAATTGCTGTGCAGCCCCCGAAGAAAAATCCATTAAACTATTTCCCATGCCCATTACCAGGCTATCATTAAATACCTGTGCATGGCATTGCATACAATTAGGGGCCACCAGGTTTTCTCCATTAGCCGCTGTAACGGCAGTAAATTCATGGCTAAGGTTTGCATTCAGGCCTGAGCGCTTAAGGTAATTGTATTTTTCCTTCCCCTTGCCAAGAAGAAAAAAATCATATGGTATACCCCCTTTCACATAATCTCCCGTGGTAAGATATTCATATCCTTTTGCAGCATTACCGGGTCGCTGCGGTGAGGCGGGAATTGGAACAGGCTTCTCAGGATCCCTTGCGGGGTTACCAGTTCCAAGCAGATTCACCATGCCAACAATGGCAAGCATCAATACTACACAGATTCTGTACTTCATTTGCATAGCTCAATTTACCACTTTTATTTTCCATAAATCTCAAGCATTCTTTTCAGATCTTCGAGAGTGTTTATATCATCCACATTTTTATCATGACGCCAACGCAACATACGTGGAAATCGAAGTGCCACTCCACTTTTATGCCTTGCAGATGCCGCTATACCTTCAAACGCAATCTCAAACACAAGCGCGGGCTTTACGGTTCGCACCGGACCGAATTTCTCCAGTGAATTGTTTTTCACAAAAGCATCCACCTGGGCAAATTCCTTATCTGTTAAGCCCGAATAAGCCTTGGTGAATGTTACAAGCTTGTCTCCGTCTTTAACTGCAAAAGTATAATCTGTATAAAGGTTACTTCTTCGCCCATGTCCTTTCTGCGCATATACCAGCACCGCATCTATTGTAAGTGGATCAATTTTCCATTTCCACCAATCTCCGCGTTTACGACCAACCTGGTAGGCGGATGAGAGGCGTTTTAACATCAATCCTTCCGCTCCGTTTTCGCGTGATGAATCGCGTAGAATTTTTAAATCATTCCAGTTATCAAAGTCAATAATTCGTGATATTAATAATGCCGGGTTATTAATAGTTTTTACAATTGTTTCTAAATGTTTTCGCCTGTCAGAAAGTGAATAAGATCGGATGTCATTTCCGTCAACTTCAAGTAAATCATAAGCAAAAAAAGTAACCGGTGCTTCCAGTAGTTGTTTCCTGGAAACATTTTTACGGCCAATTCTTGTTTGTAATAATGCGAATGGTAAAGGTTGTCCATCCCGGCTAGGCATTATTTCGCCATCAATAACAATTCCATTTGGCAGGGTATTAAGCAGTCCATCATACTCGGGAAATTTATCAGTTATAAGTTCTTCCCCCCGGCTCCACACAAAGAGCTTATCATTCCTTTTAATTAATTGCCCCCTGATGCCATCCCATTTCCATTCTGCTTGCCACTCCTCATGCGAACCCAGTTCTTCCGGTAATTGCTCAAGCGCATAGGAAAGAAAGAATGGATAAGGTTTGGAATCGTCAGTTGACGCCAGATCACTGCCAAGCAATTCTTCAAAGGAAGTGGCCATTGGATCCCATTTGCCACTGATACGGTGGGTTATAAGAGTAGTTTCAAGCGAAACCGTTCGGGCTAAAGCCTGTACAATGATCTGCTGCGATACACCAATCCGGAACCCTCCTGTAATTAGTTTATTGAATACGAACTTCTCCTGGCGGTTAAGTTGCTCCCAACTCTCCACTATGAATGATTTCTTATCAGCCTCAGAGTTTTGTGAAAGATCAATAAGCTTTTCGAGGTAATAGGAGAGGGAGTGGGGATTAATGCCTCTCTCAATATCAGGTAATAATAAGGCAATTGTTTCGGCAAGGTCCCCCACAGTATGATAACATTCTTCAAATAGCCACTGTGACATGTCTGCCTTTTCACGGCACCATGCCGCAAGCAGAGTACTGGTTACTGCTCTTTTAGGTCGTCTGCCACTAAACAGGGCGATCACCCAAATTTTATCGTGAGGTGATGCCTGACCAAAATAGTTAACCAATGCATCCAGTTTATCATTGGTTTTAGTGGAAGTTCCCAACACCTGTACAAGCAACGCAAATAATGACATACCATTCATGGTGTATCAATTTTGTTTTCTTTGCCTTCATCTTCTTCTTCCTGACCATAGGCCGTTTTAACTTCATAAGCTTCAATGCCTTTTTCATTGAGATACCTTGAAAAAGCTGATTGAAATCCATGTGTAACATATACTTTTTCTGCCCCTGTTGCAGTTGTGGCTGATATTAATCCATCCCAGTCGGCATGATCACTCAAAACAAATCCCGCATCAACATTTCTCCTCCTTACATTACCCCGCACTTGCATCCAACCACTGCAAACACCCACACGATAAGGGGAAAATCTTTTCATCCAGCTACTGCCATCCGCACTGGGAGGGGCGATCACAATAGAATTTTTTAAGGCAGACTTCTCTGTATCAACAGAAATTCGCTGTACCGAAGGGAGTTCCCAGCCCTGCTGTATCAATAGTTGCTGCGAATTGCAAATAGCGCCGTGTGCATATATATTTTGGTTTTGCTCGAGTGCATTAATTACTCTTTGTGCTTTTCCCAGGCTATAAGCAAGTAACACGGAACTGAATCCATCTTCCCTGTTTTGTGTCACCCATTTACGGATTTCTTCATAAATGGTTTCCTGCTTTTCCCATTTATAAATTGGAAGTCCGAATGTGGATTCTGTAATAAAAGTATGACAGGGAATGGCCTCAAATTGACCACTTATACCATCATTATCTGTCTTGTAATCGCCGCTGAATACCCAAACTTCCCCCTTATATTCAATTCTTACCTGTGATGAACCAATAATATGGCCCGCAGGGTGCAGACTAACATATACATCATTGATGCTGATTCTTTCCCCCCAATCAATTGCCTGATAATTACCCGGCCCCAGTCTTAACTCAAGTAAAGGCTTTGTATAAGTATGGCACAAGTAATGCTTGGATCCATATCGTGCATGATCACTATGGGCATGCGTGATAACGGCACGATCAACGGGCTTCCAGGGGTCAATATAAAATTGACCTACTTCGCAAAATAATCCCGCTTCTGTGAAAGTTATGAGATTCATTTACCTGGCGATTGAATTCTTTAAGGCATTTACAACATCAACGCCACATACATGTTCGAGCTTAGGTTCGCAACGGATCCTAGATTGCGGTAAGATTGTTAAAACACAGTCTGCACAGCACCATTTAGCTTCTTGATAATGTAAAGCTTTTTATTTTCGAAATAATCGAGTTGTTGCTTCTGGTTATCAAGCAATACTGGCTGTATATCAAAGTCGGTAAATACCTTAAATTTTTTCTCACCGAGGCTGGAACTGATATTGGGACCCTGCTCCTCAAGCAGTTTGCCAAAACGGTACATGGTTTCAAAACCCCTGAACACCATGTCGCTCGGCCTTGAATATAAATTGTCTTTGAAATGCTTGCCAATTGATTCGCTCAACGCATCTGTACGTACGGGATTGAACGGAATGGAATAAAATATTTCGAGATCCTTGTATTCTTTCTTGTCAAGATCTCTTATTCCATCCCAGGTAGGCATTCCCATAACCTGTACGGGATAGGTCTTGTTAAGCGTAGCAAGATGTGTGGCAAGATGCCGCGCAAATCCTTCATCAAGACTACCAGCAACCGCCATCGTTATGCGATTACTGTCCAGGTGTGTTTTTAGCTGGGCCTCGGTAAACCCATCAGGTAAGGTTACGTATTTGAGCTTCAATGCTGTGCCCATAGTTGCTTTTTCCACATCACTGAAATAGGCCTTTAACCTATCTTCCTGCGCTCCTGCCTTTCGGAATACCACAATTGGGCCCTTGCTGTAATTTCTTTGCAGAAAATTATATATACCCTCACAATGCGATTGCAACGTGCTATTAAGGATTACCATATACGGATTATTGGTAACACCTCCGTCATTGGGCAGATTCACATTGATAAAAGGAAGTTTTTCATCATTTGCAAATTCTGCCAGTGGTTTCAATTCATTAAAACTGATATGTGCAAGTAATAAATCGGCATTCTTAACGGCAGGTTGCGCTAAAATCTTTCCTAAACTTTGGCTCGATCGGGTGTCAACTATATTTACATCCAAAACAACACCTTCTTTCTTTAGTGAATCAATTGCGAGTTGAACACCTTCATAGAATTCTAAACCCGGAAGCATAAAGCGTGGGAATTGTTTTCCATAACGGTATTGGCCACTTGCATCAAAAGCTGAATCAAGATACAAAGGCAATAATATGGTTAAAACAGGCTTTTTGGTCTTAACCGCTTTCAGTGTGTCCGGTAAATTAACTATAGCTGAATCCTGAGCTTTTGAACTGATAGCAAAGCTGGTAAAAATAACTCCTGCCAATAAAAAAATCCATTTGGTAAACCTCATTATCTAACGGTTTGTTCTTTTATTCCCATTCGATGGTGGCCGGCGGCTTACTACTAATATCATATACTACCCGGTTGATTCCCCGAACATTGTTAATGATATCATTCGAAATGTGTGCCAGAAAATCATAGGGGAGATGAGCCCAATCGGCAGTCATCCCATCTACAGAAGTTACCGCCCTCAATGCAACCGTATATTCGTAGGTGCGTTCATCTCCCATAACCCCCACACTCTTCACCGGAAGCAGGATTGCGCCAGCCTGCCATACTGTTTTATATAAGTTGTGTTCTTTGAGCCCTGAGATGTATCGATGATCAGCATCCTGCAAGAGTTTAACTTTTTCTTCTGTGATCTCACCAAGAATGCGTATTGCCAACCCCGGACCGGGAAAAGGGTGACGATCAAGTAATTCATCCGGAATACCCAGTTCCCTGCCAACCCTCCGCACCTCATCCTTGAAAAGGTAACGCAGTGGTTCTACCAATCCCAGATGCATTTTTTCCGGAAGGCCGCCTACATTATGATGACTTTTGATGGTTACCGAAGGACCATGCACTGAAATACTTTCAATCACATCCGGGTAAATTGTTCCTTGTCCAAGCATGCCAATACCCTCAATTTTAGCGGCTTCTTCCTGGAACACATCAATAAAAAGCTTTCCGATCACTTTCCTTTTTTCTTCAGGATCGGTTTTGCCAGCCAGTTCCCGATAGAAAGTATCCTTTGCATCTATGCCCTTCACATTAAGATGCAGGTTGTCTTTGTAAGTTTTAAGTACCTGCTCATATTCCCCTTTTCTCAATACACCATTATCTACAAAAATACCATAGAGATTATCTCCAATTGCGCGGTGGATAAGGGTTGCCGCTACTGTACTGTCAACCCCGCCACTCAGTGCCATGATCACTTTGCGGTCTCCAATCTGTTTCTTAAGAGCCTCCACTGTATCTGTTATAAAATGTGCAGGCGTCCAATCCTGAGAACATCCGCATATCTCCACAAGGAAATTGCGAATGAGTTTTTTACCTTCTATGGAATGGTATACTTCAGGGTGAAACTGAACAGCATATAAAATTTCACTTCCTGAAGATTTTTTAAATGCAGCAACGGGAATAGATTCCGTATCAGCAAGCAACTCAAACCCGTCTGGCAGTTCGCGGATGCTGTCGCCATGACTCATCCAAACCTGTGATGGCGTTGATATTCCTTTAAGTATAACGTCTTCTTTAATGGTTCTCATAAATGCCCGGCCATATTCACGTTTATCACTCTTCTCAACTCTTCCGCCAAATTTTTTTGCCGTTAACTGTGCTCCATAACAAACGCCTAATACCGGCAACTTTTCACTCAGAAAACGGATATCAACATCCGGAGCATTCTCATCATTCACTGAAAATGGTGAACCCGAGAGAATAATTCCTTTTAGGGACGGATCTATTTCGAATGGTTTATGATAAGGAATGATCTCGCAATAAACATTCGCTTCACGCACAGCCCTGGCTATCAATTGTGTATATTGAGAGCCAAAATCTAATATGAGTATTTTTTCTGTCATGGTGCCGCAAAGATAATATCTCCGGCTGAGGTTTGTGGAACCGGAGTTGCCTAAGATGAATACTCTGCTAGGATTTGTTTCCGATATTGTAACAGATAACTGCTTTCATATAATCTACCATCATGCAAAATATTCTTTCAAGATCAATGCCGGAGGGAAGTATTCCGGAATGGATTGAAATGCCGGGAAAGGAGATATTTGAATTACCTGAAAAAGTTCTCCAGTTCGGGACAGGTGTGTTATTGCGTGCGCTCCCGGATTATTATATAGATAAGGCTAATAAGAGTGGAATTTTTAATGGGAGGATTGTGGTTGTCAAAACTACCGACTTGGGGTCAACCGAATCATTTCAGCGCCAGGATTCATTGTATACCCATAAATTGATGGGCATAGAAAATGGTATGCATGTTGAAAAAACAATTATCAATGCTTCTATCAGCCGCGTATTATCGGCATCAAAAGATTGGGAGGCTGTTCTTGCCTGTGCTGAGAACCCCGCAATGGAACTGCTAATATCAAATACTACCGAAATAGGTCTGGTGCTGGATGCAGAAGATAAAATAATTAATTCTCCTCCGAAGTCATTCCCAGGAAAACTCCTTGCTTTTCTTTACCGTCGGTATCATTTTTTTCAGGGTAACCCTCATAAAGGCATGGTCATCATTCCAACTGAGTTAATTCCTGAGAATGGGAAGAAACTTAGAGAGATAATTCTCACACTGGCACAATTGAATCAAATGGAGGATGAATTTCTCAATTGGCTGATTGCCCATAATCATTTCTGTGACTCATTGGTAGACCGTATTGTACCTGGCAAACCTGATGGTCAACACATGGCCGGAGAAGAACAATTGCTTGGATACCGTGATGAACTTTTGGTTGTATCCGAAGTGTATGGTCTCTGGGCAATTGCTGCCGACTTGGCAATTGTGAAAGATACTCTAAGCTTTAGCCAGGTTGACAAAGGCGTTATTATTGCCCCCGATATTCGGAAGTTCCGCGAATTAAAACTTAGACTATTGAATGCTACCCACTCACTTGTTTGTGGTATTGCCGTTCTTAACGGAATAGAAACGGTAAAAGATGCCATGGAAAATGAGCACATGCGCAAACTAATTCAGGACATAATGAATCAGGAAATTATCCCCTCCATTATTGGTGATGATATCTCCCTCGAAGAAGCCAATGAGTTTGCTGATCAGGTACTGGACCGTTTCAGGAATCCTTATATTGATCATAAGTGGATCAATATAACACTCCAATACAGTTCAAAGCTTAAAACCCGCGTTCTACCAGTATTGCAGGAATACATGATACGGTTTAATAATGTACCTGACCTGATTGCATGTGGATTTGCTGCACATATTCTGTTTATGAGATCCGGATCTACCGGTAATGGGTATACTGGAAAGTGGGAAATGGTTGATTATCCAATAAATGATGATAATGCAGCCATCTTTGCAAAGCACTGGAAGGATAACAAAAATGAAATCGTTAAAGCAATACTCGGTAATTTGGCATTGTGGGGTACAGATCTGAATAAGTTACCGGGATTCACTGATAAGGTCAGCAATTGGGTAAACCAGGCCAACTTCAAGCTCACAGCTAATAATTTGTTCCAAAAATCCTAATCAGTTTTAAAAAATCAACCACTTGTAAATGAAGTCAAATTCAATTATTAATCTCATTTGCGATCAGGGATTTCTCCCTCTTTTCTATGATAAGGACCAGGAGGTAAGCATTTCAGTGGTAGATATTCTATATAAATGTGGCATCCGCACAATTGAATATACAAATCGTGGTGAACATGCCCTAAACAACTTCAAGGCACTTTCCAGAGAGCGATCAATCAGATGGCCAGGAATGATCCTTGGTATAGGTACTATCAAATCAAAAAGCGAGGCACTGAATTTTCTGGATGCAGGAGCTGACTATATAATTTCCCCTGCAATGATACCTGAAGTAGGGGAGATGGCACTTAATTCAGGAACATTATGGATCCCGGGTTGCATGACTCCAACTGAAATTTTGCTGGCAGAAAATGCAGGTGCGAAAATGGTGAAAATATTTCCCGGTAATATTCTGGGACCAGGATTCATAGCTGTAGTGAAAGATATATTTCCTGACTTGCTTTTTATGCCAACGGGAGGAGTTGAGTTACAGGAAAAAAATTTGCGTGAGTGGTTTGCCGCGGGAGTATGTGCAGTGGGTATAGGTAGTAAAATGATCAGTAAAGAGTTGCTGGCCGATCGCAACTTTAATGAAATTGGCAGCCTTGCAAATAAAGCGATCGAACTGCTTAAAATTGTGCGCTAGGATTAAGTATAAATTAAATAATAAAAACCATCACATGCAGTCAACGGCACCTCTTGAACAGCCTGCTTTAATAGGTAAGTATCGCTGGACCATCTGCATGCTTCTTTTTTTTGCGACCACTATAAATTATCTCGACCGCCAGGTGCTCAGTCTGCTTAAGCCTGCACTGGAACTAGAATTCGGTTGGAGCAATACCGATTATGCAAATATTGCATCAGTGTTCCAGTTCACCTATGCAGTATCCATGCTTTTTGCAGGAAGAATTATTGACAGGTTAGGAACTAAGTCGGGCTATTCATGGGCCATTATCATATGGTCACTTGCTGCAATGGTTCATGCCCTGGCTATTCCGATCGGACAAAGCATCGTAAGTTTAATTGCCTGGGTGGGAATAGGAGCTGTATCTGTGTCTGTTGCAGGATTTATGTTTTCCCGTGCATTGCTCGGAATTGGTGAGGCGGGTAATTTTCCTGCTGCCATTAAAGCAACAGCTGAATATTTTCCAAAGAAAGAACGTTCCCTAACAACCGGCATTTTCAACTCCGGAACTACAGTGGGGGCCATACTTGCGCCGCTCACTGTTCCCTGGATTGCAGTAAAATGGGGTTGGGAAGCTGCTTTCTTGGGTATTGGCGCCCTCGGTTTTATATGGCTGTTTTTCTGGCTTTATGCCTATGAGAAACCCGAAAAACAGAAAAGGCTTACAGAGGCTGAACGTAATTATATTAATGAAGGCCAGTCTGTTCAAACAACTGAGTTAAAGTATTCCAGTATCCCCTGGTTCAAACTTCTGGGCTACAGGCAGACCTGGGCATTTGCATTCGGTAAGTTCATGACAGATGGTGTTTGGTGGTTTTTCTTATTCTGGCTCCCCGCTTATCTTAATGATCAATACCAAATGACCGGAACTGCTATCATGTTACCATTGGCCATACTATACAGCATGACCATGTTCGGTAGTATCGGAGGTGGGTGGTTTCCCATGTATTTTATTAAAAGAGGTTTCGAGCCCTATGATGGGCGAATGAAGGCCATGCTGCTGATTGCCATAATACCCCTGGTGGTTCTTGCAGCCCAGCCCCTGGGACAGGTATCCTATTGGATGCCGGTATTACTAATTGGCATTGGTGCATCTGCTCACCAGGCCTGGAGCGCCAATATTTTTACCACTGTTTCAGATATGTTTCCTGCTAAGGCTGTTGGTTCAGTGGTTGGAATAGGAGGGATGGCTGGGGGACTGGGTGGTGTACTTGTTACTAAACTGGGTGGGGCCATTTTTGATCATTATAAATCTCTCGGAAAAATTGAAACCGGTTATACTATTATGTTTGCCATCTGTTCAATAGCTTACCTGGTAGCATGGACTGTAATGAAGTGGCTTGTTCCCAGGTATAAACCAGTTACAGACCTATAGGCAGATCAGATTTTTTTTATTTATTGTAACTTAATTTGCGACCGGTAGTCTAATCAAATACAAAACCTGCATAAATGAGAACCGTAAACTTTATTCTGATCGCTTTATCACTGTTCCTTTCTTCCTGTGTTTACAATTTTGGTAAAAAGGTAAAAGGCAACGGCAACACAACAACAACTACACGAACACCCGGTGAATTTTCTAAACTAGAACAAAAGGGATCTTTTAATATCGTAATTAAAAATGGTCCCCGCCATGAGGTATTTCTGGAAGGGGAAGATAATATCCTTCAGCATATTGAAACAAATATTGAAGGGAATACAATTGTGATCCGCAGCGAACAAGGATTTAACCTGAGGCCTACCCGTGAGGTTAATATTATAGTTACCTCGCCTGATTTTGAATCCGTCTACACCCTTGGTTCCGGTAACATCAATAGTGAATCTGTTATTACCGATAGCACTGGTATGGAGATGGGAACAAAAGGTAGTGGGGATATTAACGTTCAGGTACAATGTCCTGATCTCGAATTGTATTCCTATGGTAGTGGAAACGTAAAGGTTTCAGGGCAAACGCGCAGCATTAAAATGGAAAGTGCTGGCAGTGGTAACCTGGAAGCAATTGATCTTAAAACAGAGACGGCATCTATAGAGATAAAAGGAAGTGGTAACGCCAGTGTTGAAGCTAGCCGTTCACTCGATATTTCGGTTATGGGTAGTGGTGATGTTAGTTACAAAGGAAACCCTTCTGTCAAAAGTAATATCAGGGGCAGTGGAAATGTAAAGAAGGTCGATTAACCAATAAGTCCAGCTAATAATATCATTCATAGAATTTCTGGTGAACCAGTTCTCCTTTCCTGTTGTATTGCAGGATGGACCTGGTTTTTCCTGTTTTATCAGTAGCAGTCCAGCTTCCTGTTTTCCTGCCATGACGATAAGCTCCCGAAAGGCGTGTTTGTTCCGTGGAATTCCATTCTTCCCAATGGCCTTCCCGTAGGCCATACTTGTAATAACCAGAATCCAGCATCATTCCGTCTTCCGAGTAGTTGATGTATAAACCATCATGAAGACATTTTTCGAATGGCGCCGAAGCAATGGAATAATTTGCATTAGTAGCAAGGTCAAGTTTGCGGCGATCATTTTTTGCTTCGATCGCAAGGGGGATAAAAATAAAACGGGGATGCTTTTTCACTTCCTGACGAAGGCGTTCATATTTATCGTGACTATATGTTCTCAGATATCGCTGCGAGCCATTGGCATACCATCCCTTCCATTCACCATCTGGAATTCCTTTTTTCAACTTGCCGGAATCGCGCATTTTAGTGATTGGATGCCAGGAATTATGCTCCACATCAATAGCCATCTGTGAGTATAGGTCAGCTTTCCCTGCAAGAAGCATCACTCCCAATAAAAGGCATGGTATCATGTGGTGGATTCGTTTCATAACTTGAAGCAATTGCGCAAAATTACGAAACTGCAGGCCTTCCCTATGGCGGCGGCTGTTAAAATTATCTTGTTAGTTCAGCAACCGGAATACAGGGTAACGATTATGATCAGGCTCCGCATAAGGTGAATTTTTGAATATAAAATCCAGTTGTTGGTAGGCATTCCGGGCAAAACTGGTGTCGGTGGTCCTCTTTTCTTCCAATTGCATTTTCAGCTGTGGATTTTCTGCCAGCAGTTTCTCTGCCGTATCTTCAAAAACATACGAACTAAATCCTTCCTTTTGGGATAGTATCGGGTCAAAGAAGTTCCACGTAAAATAAGAATCCATTGCTTCCGGTTCAAGCACTTCCACGAGAAACCTTTTTGCGGGTTGGGCAGTTTGGATCAGCCAGTCTCCTCTTCTAAAAGATTTTTTGATCAGCTTTCGGCTAACCTTAACCGAACTATTCAGGTAATGCCCCTCAAATGCACGTGTTGAAACTTTGTTTTCATTTATCATTAATGCTTCCACCTCCAATATCGTATCCCGCTGAAGTCGCTCCATTTTTACACCATTATCCTGTAAGCGTTCAATTACTTTCCACCAACCTTGCGGAATTATATAGGCCTTGGGGGCCAAAACTTCTACCGAGGCCACATATTGGTTATAGAATTTAATTTTCTTATCAAATGGCTTGTTCCTGTCATAATAAAGCCGTGGAAGCCCCGATACTGCACTTGGTTTACGGCCTGCCTCATATCCTTTAAAACTTATCTCAGTGAACCTTGAACGGTCGAGTACCCATTGTACCGGGAACACGCTGCGATTGAGTTGCTCCTCCTGGGCCATTTTCCTTATTTGCCGGATAGTATCCGCATTGGCAGCCGCATAGCGTTCAAAGCATTCCATAAGGGCATAAGTAGCGTCTACGCGCTGGGGATAAGGTTTAAGCATATGGGTTTCCGGAACAAAAGCAAAACTATTGAACAGGGTTGCGTATCCGCTACTATAGCGGGGGCCTTCCAGGAATTCGGGCCAGCCCGTTTCAGGGGTATCACCAAACGCATTTACATAGGGTATAAGGTCATAACCCCTTTCTTTCATCATCAGGTATATGGATGGTTCAAATTGCTTATTCATGAACTCACCCAACCTGCCTCCCAATTTATTATGCTGCGAACTGATCAACGTCATAATATGCTGATAGTCAGCACCATTACTAACATGGTTATCAATGAATATGTCCGGCTTGAGGTATTGATAGATTACAGCGAAACTCCGTGCATTACGAGAGTCGGCCTTTATGAAATCCCTGTTAAGGTCGAGGTTCTGGCCATTTCCTCGGGAGCCGAATTCTGCCGGTCCATCCTGGTCAACCCGGTAAAATGCACTTCGGTTAAGAGCCCCGCCAATATTATAAACCGGGATAAAAGCTAAAACCACACTATCCGAAATCCTTTTACGGCCAGTAACCAGATCACGAACCCACATCATACTGGCATCAATTCCATCGGGTTCACCGGGATGAATGCCGTTATTTATCAGGATCACCACCTTGTTGCCAGATTGCCAGCGTCGCGGATCAAATTTCCCGTCATTACTGAATAATACCAGGTGCAAGGGATATCCTGCATCGGTTGTTCCCATGCTCTGCATCTGGACCCTGGTCGAGAGTTCATCAAGCTTTTGGTAAAAATCAATTACCTGGAAGTATGTAGCGGTGTGCTTCCCATTGGTTTCCTCATAAATTGTAAGAGGTACCTGCGCGTATGAAACAATGGGGAAGTTGAACAGCAGAATGATCTGAAAAACTGAGTAGAAGAGGAGATTCCGGCGGAATAAAATTTTTCGCATGCTTTAGTTATTGGTCTGGCAATTTAGTATAAATGCTTGGTAATGAACCACCCAGACGACAGCATACGACCCAACAAAAAAAGGTACTGTCAAAGACAGTACCCTAATATTATTAAGGAAAGATGTTCAGAATACCAATTACTGGGCTGGAGCCATATTATTGACGCGCTTAGCAAGCTTGCTCTTCAGGTTGCTTGCCTTGTTCTTGTGGATGATTCCACGCTTGGCCAGCTTGTCAATCATAGCTATTACATTGGGCATGCCCTCTTCAACTGCTTTCTTTTCATCCAATGCCTTCAGGTCGCGGATTGCGTTACGTGTAGTCTTACCGTGGTAACGGTTTCTGTCACGACGCTTGGCAGCCTGACGCATATCTTTTTTGGTAGCCTTATGATTTGCCATTCTTCAAAATTTAGGACGGCAAAGGTAGCGAGCATAGATGGAACAACAAAATAAAACCTTGATTTTTTTCTATTGACTCCAGGACTGAGTAATGCTATGCGATTTGGGCAAACTTCTCCATCTTTTCCCCGATATTTGCATACCCAAAATAAGACCCAAAAGGGCTTCTCATATGAAGGATTTTTCGTTTATCACAAGTTCATCCCCGGCATATATAGAGTCTCTGTATCAGGATTTTGTAAAAGATCCCGGCAGTGTAGACCCGGAGTACCGTAAGTTTTTTGAAGGATTTGATTTTGCCATAAACGGTGATCTGCCAGCTGTCAGACCATCTTCTGATAATGGAACCACCGCATTGGCTGGCCTTCCGCCTGATTTTGATATTCAGAAGGAGATCAGCGCTTACAGGCTGATACTAGGATATCGCAACAAGGGGCACTTGGTTGCCAAAACCAATCCAATTCGCAAGCGCCGCGACCGGGGTGCAAACCTCGACCTGGCCTTTTTTGGCTTCACCGAAGCAGATCTCGACCGGAAATTTCATGCCGGCCATAGGGTGGGGCTCGGTACCACTGAACTCCGGAATATTCTGAATCATCTGCAGAATGCTTATGCCAGCCATGTTGGTATCGAGTTCAAATATATCAGTGATCAGACCAAAGTGGATTTCCTTACCAATGCCATGGAGAAGGAGTTCACCAAGGACCTGCCTCTGGAGAAAAGACGCCGGATTCTGGAGAAGTTAAACCAGGGAGTGATATTCGAGAAGTTTCTCCATACAAAATACATCGGGCAAAAAAGGTTTTCCCTTGAAGGTGGTGAAACAACTATTGCGGCACTGGATGCAATCATCAATACTGCGGGGTCAATGGGTGTTAAGGAAGTGGTGATCGGTATGGCACATCGCGGTCGCCTTAATATCCTTGCCAACATACTCGGCAAAACCTATGAACATATTTTCAGTGAATTTGAGGGAACGGCCGTTATGGACCAGACCATGGGAAGCGGCGATGTAAAATACCACATGGGGTATAGCTCTGATGTAAAAACAGATGAAGGCAAAACAGTTCACCTTAAACTCGCACCAAACCCCTCACATCTTGAAGCTGTTGATCCAGTAGTTGTGGGATTGGCGCGTGCGAAGGCAGACATTCTTTACAACAGTAATTATGACCAGATATTACCGATACTTATCCATGGAGATGCCTCTATAGCAGGACAGGGGATCGTATATGAGGTACTTCAGATGAGCAAGCTGGAAGGTTATTATACTGGTGGCACCATACATTTTGTTATCAATAACCAAATTGGATTTACTACCGATTTTGATGATGCACGCAGTTCTGATTACTGTACTTCTCTTGCTGCAACAGTTCAGGCTCCTGTACTCCACGTTAATGGGGATGACGCTGAAGCAGTAGTAAAATGCGTAGAGATCGCCACCCGATATCGCCAACAATTCAATTCCGATATTTTTATTGATATGGTTTGTTATCGTCGCCATGGTCATAATGAAGGTGATGATCCAAAGTTCACCCAGCCCGGACTCTATGCATTGATCGATAAGCACCAAAACCCACGTGAAGTGTATACGCACTTCCTGATGGAAGATGGAAATGAAAATGCCCGCGGATTAGCACAGGAAATGGAGAAAAAGTTCTGGGCTGATCTTCAGGAGCGGCTCGATGAAGTAAAACAGAATCCTCTTCCATATAAATATCAGCAGCCTGAATTGGCCTGGAAAAGCTTGCGTCGTGCTGTGGAAACAGATTTTGACAGGAGCCCTGATAGTACAGCAATTACTGTAGAGGCATTCGATAAATTATTTGATGCCATAATGCAATGGCCTGATGATTTTAAACCCCTTAAGAAAGTTGAAAAGATCATCCAGGATAAGGTGCGCTTATTCAGGGAGGAAGGAAAACTTGACTGGGCAACGGGTGAATTGATGGCCTATGCCAGCCTGTTGCTGGAGGGCCATGATGTGCGTATGAGTGGACAAGATGTTCGCAGAGGTACCTTTAGTCACAGGCATGCAGTATTACGCGATGAAGTGACCGATAAACCTTATAACAGGCTCAGTCGTATTGAAGGCACAACGGCACAGTTCCGCATTTTCAATTCATTGCTAAGTGAATATGGTGTACTTGGTTTTGAATACGGCTATGCTTTTGCCAGTCCAAATTCCCTTGTACTCTGGGAGGCACAGTTTGGAGATTTCTGTAATGGTGCCCAAACCATGATTGACCAGTTCATTGCTGCAGGTGAACAAAAATGGAATCGAATGAACGGTGTGGTAATGCTTTTACCCCACGGTTATGAAGGTCAGGGACCCGAGCATAGTTCGGCCCGTCTCGAGCGTTTCCTGCAAATGTGTGCAGAGCTGAATATGGTGATAACTAATATCACTACAGCAGCCAATTTCTTCCATGCGTTGCGTCGGCAAATCAAATGGCCCTTCCGCAAACCAATGATCAATTTCTCTCCAAAAGCAAACCTTCGCTTGCCTGATTCCTATTCTGAAAAGGCAGCCTTTACGAGCGGTCAGTTCCAGGAGGTGATTGATGATGTATTTGTTGGAGATGCAGCTTCCGTTAAGAAAGTATTATTCTGCAGTGGTAAGGTTTATTTTGACCTGGCAGCAAAGCAGCATAAAGATGGCGTAAAAGATGTAGCTATCATAAGAGTGGAACAATTATATCCACTCCCTCAAAAACAACTGGATAATCTTTACAGGAAATATAATAAAGCCACCTGGTTCTGGGTGCAGGAAGAACCACTCAATATGGGTGCTGCATCCTTCCTGAAAATGAACCTGGCAAATATTAATTTTGGAGTAATCAGTCGTCAGCCAAGTGCTTCTACTGCAACCGGATACATGAAGGTTCATACCCAGGAGCAGTCGGAGATCATTGAGACTGCATTTGGAATATGATGCTGCATATTTTTAGTGCAGACTAAAGAATTAAGAATAAACAATAAGCTCAAGTTCAATAACTGAAAAGTATGATCGATATCAAAGTTCCTACAGTAGGCGAATCCATCACTGAAGTGACCCTCGTAAAATGGCTAAAGCCTAATGGCTCTTATGTTCAACGTGACGAGGTCATTGCAGAACTTGAGAGTGAAAAAGCAACATTTGAACTCAATGCCGAACGTGCCGGAACATTGGTAACAAAGGCTGAGGAAGGTGATACCTTGAAAATTGGCGATCTCGTTGCTTCCATTGATGAATCGGCAGCTGCTCCGGCCGGATCAACTGAACCAGCCAAAGCTGAGGCTGCAGAACCCGCCAGCATTCAAAAGGATGAGACTGCCGAAAAAGTTCCTGTTAAAGATGGAGGGGAGCAGGCAAAGGCAGCAGGCAAGGGTGTTATTGAAATGAAGGTTCCTACAGTAGGAGAATCCATCACTGAAGTGACCCTTGTAAAGTGGTTAAAAAAAGAGGGAGATCTTGTACAGCGTGATGAAATATTATGTGAACTGGAAAGTGAGAAAGCAACCTTTGAATTGAATGCAGAAGAAGCTGGTCAGCTTAGTCCGGTTGCCAAAGAAGGTGATACCTTGAAAATAGGAGATGTTGTTGCTACAATTAATTCTGATGTTGCCGTGCCATCGGCTGCATCAGCGGAAACAGCGCCTGCATCTAAACCTGCTGAACCCAGTGCAAAGCCTTCTGCAGCCAATGCACCTGTTACCTCAATTCCGAATGACATTAAGGCAAGTCCTGTTGCGGCAGCAATTATCGCTGATAAAAAAGTTGATCCCAAATCAGTAAGCGCAAGTGGTTCTGGTGGTAAGATCATGAAGCAGGATGTAATGGAAGCGCTTAATAATCCAGGCCGCAAGCCCGGTGCTGAAATGTTCACACGTAATGAAAAGCGCGAGAAGATGAGTAACCTCCGCAAGACGGTTTCACGCCGGCTGGTGGAGGCAAAGAATACTACCGCCATGCTCACCACTTTTAATGAGGTGGATATGGGCCCTGTTATGGCAATACGCTCTAAGTACAAGGACAAGTTCAAAGAAACCCACGGTGTAAATCTTGGATTCATGAGTTTCTTTACAAAGGCAGTTTGTTATGCCTTGCAGGAATGGCCAGCAGTAAATGCATATATCGATGGCGATTCAATCATTTACCACGATTTCTGTGATATATCTATTGCAGTTTCCGCTCCAAAAGGGCTGGTAGTTCCTGTGATCCGTAATGCCGAAAGCCTTAGTATGGCAGGCATTGAAAAGAAAGTGGTGGAGCTTGCAACAAAAGCGCGCGACAATAAGCTCACCATGGAGGAGATGACCGGAGGTACATTCACAATCACCAATGGTGGTGTTTTCGGATCACTTATGAGTACACCAATAATCAATATACCACAATCAGCTATCCTGGGAATGCATAAGATTCAGGAAAGACCAATGGCTATAAATGGACAGGTAGTGGTGAAACAAATGATGTACCTGGCACTGAGTTATGATCACCGCATCATTGATGGTCGCGAATCCGTTGGTTTCCTTGTTCGTGTGAAAGAGTTGCTGGAAACTCCTGAACTACTTCTCTTTGGTAAGGACCCGGTTAAGACCTTGCTCGAAGTATAATGTTTGCAAGGGCACATCTAAATACAGCTATTCAGTTGCTGCACACCTACAAAGGCGAGATGCCTTTTGTACATTTCCTTAAGAACTATTTCAGTACAAATAAAAAACATGGCTCGCGCGATCGTAAACAGATCGCGCAGCTTTGTTATTGCTGGTTCCGGCTCGGCCATGCCTGCAGAGATATGGTAGCAGAAGAACGATTACTTCTGGCACTCTATCTTTGTTCTGATGAACCAAATCCTTTACTTGCAGCACTTCACGAAGAATATAATGAAAAAGCAAGCCTGCCCCTGAATGAGAAACTCTCATCCCTTCGGTTAAACATATTTCCTTGGACTGATATGCTAAGCGAAGGCATTGATGCTGAAGCTTTTTCAGCATCGCATCTCGTACAGCCAGATCTGTTTCTACGCATAAGACCCGGCTATAAAAAATCGATCATAAGGAAACTGGAACAACTTGCCATTCCCTTTAATATCGAATTTGAAAATACCCTCCGATTGCCAAACGGTTTTAAGGTTGAAGATCATTTTGAATTGAACAAAGAGGTGGTAGTTCAGGATCTCAATTCTCAGCGTATAGGTGAAATGATTGACCTCGTGGCAACAGACATTTTAAGTAAAGAGGATGCCGTGGTTTGGGATTGTTGTGCAGCAAGTGGTGGAAAAACAATGCTTGCCTTTGATCGTATGCCGGGAATGACTTTTACTGTCACAGATATACGCTCCTCAATCTTGCAGAACCTCTTTCAGCGCTTTAAGCAGGCCGGCATTTACTCCTACGATGGCTTTGTTGCTGACCTTTCACTTAGCTCCGCAAAACAGATCGGCGAGAAATATAACCTGCTGCCTTTACAGGATCTGATCATTGCGGATGTACCCTGTACAGGTAGTGGCACCTGGAGCCGTAATCCAGAACAACTATATTATTTTAATGCTTCCTCCATAAATGAATATAGCGCCCTGCAAAAAAAGATCATCTCTAATGCAATTCCTAAACTTCTGCCCGGCGGTTATTTCCTTTATATTACCTGCTCTGTTTTCCGAAATGAGAACGAAGAAAATGTTCAATTCCTTCAAGATAAATTTAACCTTGAACTGATCAGCTCGCGTACATTGAAAGGTTATGACCAAAAGGCTGATACAATGTTTTCCGCCTTGCTAAAGTCGCGTTTATAAATGTCATCAGTATATTCGTTCACAAACAAATAAACAAAGCCGTGAAATTATTTTGCTCGTTAATTATCTTTCTCCTTGCATTTAATTCCGGAAACTGCGCTATTGTTGATACCGTTATTACCTATAGCCCTTCCATGAAAAAGGAGATCAAGGCTGTTGTTATCCGTCCAAATAGTTATAACAGCATCAAGGAATTGCCGGTTGTTTACCTTCTTCATGGCTACAGCGACAATTACGCCGGCTGGATAACCAAGGCACCCGGATTTGAGAAGCTGGCAGATCAGTTTAACATGATGATCGTTTGCCCGGATGGTGGTTTCGGAAGCTGGTATTGGGATAGTAAAATTGATACCACTTTTAAATACGAAACCTATATATCGAATGAATTGGTTGAATGGATCGATGCTAAATACAAAACCATTAAAGATCGTAAAGGGCGTGCCATCACCGGACTTAGCATGGGTGGCCATGGTGCTCTTTATCTTGCAATACGCCACCAGTCTGTATTTGGTGCTGCAGGAAGTATGAGTGGCGGAGTGGATATCCGACCTTTTCCTCATAACTGGGATATGGCGAAAAGATTAGGTGAATATTCTCTTCAATCCGAACAGTGGGAGAAGCATACAGTGATAAATATGCTGCACCTTATTCCGCCAAAATCATTAAAACTCATAATTGATTGTGGTACCGGTGACTTTTTTTATGAGGTTAATGAAAACCTGCACCGCCAACTTTTATACCGTAATATTCCGCATGATTATATAGTGCGACCGGGTGTACACAATTGGCCTTACTGGCAACAGGCAGTTAAATACCAATTGCTGTTTATGCATGAATTCTTTAATGAAAGAAGTTAAGCACCTTTCAGCGTTTGCCAGGCTTTTTCCAAAGCGTCTTTCAGAAGCTCAGCATTTACTTTTTTCAGATCAATGATGGTCCATCCCTGTAGCCCCCATTTATTTGGCACCCGGTAGATCATTCCTTTATCAATTGCAACAAAAATGCTCTGGTCAATTTCATTGAGCTTAATGGTTACCACCTGCTGTTTTTCGTCCATGGTTGCATAGATCTTTTTTTTCAACCTGAAACTGGTCTTTTCAAAATGCGGCATTTCTATAGTGCCCTCTAGTGACAATGCAATTTTCCTTACTGTTTGTAAATTGACCATATGAATCCGTATTATAAAGTTGGGTATTTTATTGGTTTCATTCTTTTCATATCCTGTTTTTATTTATTGCTTGTTCATGTAAAGTTCTTCTTGCGTTAACATCTGCATAATCTGGGAATGTGAATTTCGTGCCTCGAAACTACACATAGCTTATGCGAATCATCTTAACCCGGGTGCTTTCTTTTTGCATCCTTATTATGTTATCTCACAACATCCTTGCTCAGGATATCCTGGTAAAAGGTTCCGTTACAGACAAAACAAATGGAAAAGCCATTCCAGGAGTTACAGTACAGCGATCTGCCTCAGGTCAAACTACTGTTTCGGATGAATCCGGACTCTTTTCAATTTTAGCAGCAGTGGGTGATGAACTGGTCTTCAGTTCCGTTGGCTTTGCCCGACAAACTATTAAAGTGAATGCTGCTGGCAATCTTGAAATCGTGATGGTGGCTGAATCTTCTGATATGCAGGAAGTGGTTGTTACTGCTCTTGGTATCAAGAAAGAAAAAGCAAGACTGGGCTATGCCGTACAGGATGTAAAGGGTGAAAACCTAGTGAAGGCGCGTGAGCCTAACGTGGTGAACTCACTCACAGGACGTGTTGCGGGCTTACAGATTAATAACTCCACCGACCTTTTCCAGGATGCGGGCCTTTCGCTTCGTGGGCGTAAACCCCTGATCGTTATCGATGGAATTCCTGATCAATCGGCCGACATGTGGAAGATCAACGCCGATGATGTGGAGAATATCAGTGTACTTAAAGGTCCCGCTGCATCAGCACTCTATGGCTCCATTGGCCAGAACGGCGCCATCATGATCAGCACAAAAAGAGGTAAAGGCAATCAGCTTAGCATTGAAGTCAATTCATCCATACTTGCTCAAACCGGGTTCATCCGCATCCCCGATGTACAAACAACCTATGGTAATGGTAATAAAGGGAAATATGCCTTCGTAGATGGAAGCGGCGGTGGAACAGAAGGTGGTGGATGGATATGGGGACCGAAACTTAACCAGCGCGACGCATCCACTCCCAGCGGATATTTCGAGACTACCCAGTTTGATAGTCCCGTTGATCCCGTTACCGGTGAAAGAATCCCTACGCCATTCCTTTCAAGGGGACAAGATAATGTTCGCAACTTCTTTGAAACAGGCCTTATTGTCAGCAACAATATCAGCATTACCAAAGCCTCAGATAATGGAAGTTTCAGGGCTTCTGCAGGACATATCTACCAAAATGGCGTAGTACCTAATACAAGCCTCAACAACACATCCTTTAGCCTTGCCGGTAATTATAAACTCACTTCCAAATTCAGCATCGATAGCCGCTTTACTTATAACCGCGAATACACCGATAATTTTCCGGAAACCGGGTATGGACCAACCAATTATCTATACAACCTTGTGCTATGGACCGGCCCCGATGTGGATGTTAGAAAGCTGCGCAATTACTGGGTACCCGGCAAGGAAGGCATCCAGCAGAACCATTACAATATTTCCTGGTACAATAACCCTTACTTCCAGGCTTATGAATACCTCCGCGGATATCATAAGGATAACTACTTTGGTGCCCTTGATCTCAACTATGATCTCTCTGAATCATTTAGCCTGAAACTCAGAAATGGCCTTAATGGTTATGCACTCAACAGGTCATATAAAGAGCCTAATAGTTATGTTGGTTATAGCAATATTTCGCGCGGCAATTTCAGCACTTCAACTGTAAACTATCTCGATATTATTTCTGATCTCATGCTTGCATATCGCAAAAGCCTTGGTGAGATCAATATAAACGCACAGGTAGGCGCATCCAATTACTATCGTAACCATCGGTACCAAACTGCAAGTACAGATGGACTAACGGTACCCGGCTTTTATAACCTTGCCAACTCTGCCAATCCCATCCAGGGCTCTAACGGTCTTGAGGAGAGGAGAACCAGCAGCCTATATGGATATGTTGACGTTGATTATAGAAATAGTTTTTACCTGACGCTTACAGGAAGGCAGGATAAGATCTCCACCCTCCCGGTTGGCAACAACAGTTATTTTTATCCTTCTCTGTCGGGGTCAGTGATACTTTCCAACCTGATCGACCTTCCTTCACAAATAAGCTACCTGAAAGCAAGAGGCTCATGGTCGCGGGTGAGCAGTGGTACACTTAATGACAATGAATATACCTATGGATTCCTGCAGGCATATGATAAAGGAACCAGCTGGAACAATACACCGGCATTGTCTTATGGCAGCGCACAGATCAATCCTGATATTAAACCGCAAACATCTGATAGTTGGGAAGCGGGCTTGGAGCTAAAACTATTCAACGGCCGACTTGGAATTGATGCCACTTATTACCAGAGTCGTGATTATAATAATATCGTTTCCATCCCTGTTTCTGAAACAAGCGGTTACACATCAAGGTTGGAGAATGGAAATGAATACAAGCGCAAAGGATTTGAGCTGATGATCAATGCAAACCCAGTTAAGAACAAAAATTTCCGATGGGATATTAATGCCAATCTCAGCAATTACCGCCGCTACCTAACCGCTATTTACGGTGGTGCAGAACAACTTAACAAGATAAGGGTAGGGGAAAGAGTGGACCGGATCTTCGACTGGAAATATGAAACGGATGGTGCCGGTAATGTGGTTTACAACAGTAATGGCTTCCCCAGATGGGATAATTTCACCAGGTATATTGGTGATGCAAATCCCGACCTGGTATATGGATTGGAGAACAGCTTTAACTATAAGAATTTCTCCTTCAAATTCCTTGTAGATGGAAGGATCGGTGGTTTGATGTATTCTACTACCAACCAGAAAATGTGGTGGGGTGGCACTCATCCTGGTACCGTCAACCAATACAGGGATGATGCTAATGAAGGGATCAGTTCTTGGATTGGGCAGGGTGTTGTGGTGACAGCCGGCGAAATAACTTATGATGAAGATGGAAATGTACTCAGTGACACCAGGAAGTTTGCCCCGAATACTAAAGGTGTCAATTATATCGATTATATGATCAGCACCAGTAACGCCATCGATAACAACTACCATAACTATTCACAGAGCTTTCTCAAACTACGTGAGGTATCACTAACCTGGCAACTCCCAACAAAATGGCTGGGTAATAAAATACAATCCGCCTCTGTATCAGCAGTGGGAAGAAACCTCTTCCTTGTTTCAGAACTTGAGAATGTAGATCCGGATCCGGGAAGCGATAACCTGCAAACTCCTTCCACCCGCAACATCGGGATAAACCTGAATGTTCGTTTCTGATTATAAAATAAGATCAAGATGAAAAAGATATATATAGCAATTTCAGCGATAGCCGTTTTTGGCTTCGCCTCCTGTAGCAAATATGAAGATTTCCAGGTTGACCCCAACCGAACTACCCAGGCAACTCCCGATCTCCTGCTTACTACTATTGAGCGATTAGCATTCAACGAGGTAAATACAGGTGCGGCCCTTGCCAGCAGGCAATTGGCATATACGGATGGTGTATCTGATCAGCAATATTATGGCTGGCAGCGTGGTAGCTTCAGTGATTACAGCAACCTTCGCCAGGTGCTGCGAATGGAAAAAGAAGCAGCACGTGTTGGTAAACCTGCATACCAGTCGGTCGCAAAATTCTTTCGTGCATATTTCGGTATCCAGCTTACCATGAGTTTTGGGGATATTCCATTTAGTGAAGCGCTGAAAGGCGATGAAGCTCAATACACAGCTAAATATGATAGCCAGGAATCTGTATTCCTGCAGGCTCTTGAGCTGCTTGAGCAGGCCAACAGCGAATTGGCAAATATTGAAGAGCCCATGCAGGGTGATGTTGTATATAATGGAAATATTATTAAATGGAGGAAGCTCATCAATAGCTACACACTACGGGTCCTCACTTACCTCTCGGCAAAAGAGTCGAATACGGCATTCAACCTTAAGCAACGTTTTGCTGCAATTGTAAATGACCCTTCGGCTTATCCGTTGTTTACGAGTAATGCTGACAATGCGCAACTAGTATTCCATGATATCCAGGGCAACAGGTACCCTCATTACAATGATAACTCCATGCAAACAGCATATTATATGGCTGAGAGTTTTGTGGATACGCTAAGGCATCTGGAAGACCCACGACTATTCCTTTTTGCGGCAAAGGCACCTATACATGCCGATCTTGAAGACGGAGACTTTAATGCTTATGGTGGGCTCAACGGAAGTGCTCCTATCACCGAGAATACTGAAAAAGTAGTTGCTGGCGAAGCATCAAAGATCAATCCACGGTATTATACTGATCCGGTGAATGAAGCATCAGTTGCTTTTGGTTATGCAGAACTGCAATTCATCCTTGCTGAAGCTGTTGTGCGTGGTTGGATAACTGGTAATGCAGATACCTATTATAGGGAAGGAATCCGCGCCAATATGATGTTCTATGAAATTGCTATGCCCACCATCGATGCATATCTTTCATCTCCCGATGTAGCATTACAAGCCGGCAACGAGATCAGCGACATTATGGTTCAGAAATATATTGCATCATTTATGCAGGGCGGATGGCAGCCGTTTTTCGAACAACGTCGTACAGGATATCCGCTATTTGACGTAAGTGGAGGAGGCGTGCTCAATGATGCAAAAATCCCCAAACGCTGGATGTACCCCGAGGCAGAACTACAATTAAACAGGACTTCTGTTAGTGAGGCTATTGAACGCCAGTTTCCAGGAGGTGACAATGTTAATAGTGAGATGTGGCTGCTTAAATAAAATCCATTATTTTCCACTCAATAATTATGAATAGAGAATTTGTATTTCGCAGCCATTGTTTATTGTTGCCGGCCTTCGTCCTGATGTCCTTTCATCTGAATGCACAAACAATAAAAAAGAAAGCCCTCTTCATTATCGCTGATGGCATCCCTGCCGATGTGCTGGAGAAGCTACCTACTCCTAATATCGACAAAGTGGCTGCTGCAGGAAGCTACCTGCGTGCATATGTGGGTGGCGAAACAGGTACCTACAATGAAACGCCCACCATTTCTGCAGTTAGTTACAATAGCATACTTACAGGAACCTGGGTGAATAAACATAATGTTTGGGGCAACTCTATAAAGGAACCGAATTATAATTACTGGAATATTTTCAGGTTCTATAAAGAATCTTTTCCAAAAGGCAGAACAGCTGTGTTCTCAAGCTGGACTGACAATCGCACTAAACTTATCGGAGAGAAACTACCAGAAGCCGGCGCACTTGTTCTTGATCATGTTGCAGACGGGTATGAACTGGATACAGTGCGCTTTCCTCAAGATGCAAACCGTGATTTTATGCACCTGATTGATGAAGAGGTTTCATTGCAGGCCGCAAAAACCATCCGTGAAAAATCGCCCGACCTTTCATGGGTCTACCTCGAATACACAGATGATATGGGGCATATGCATGGAGACGGAGAGGCATTTTATAATGCAGTAAAGAAATTAGATGTACAGGTGGGCAGGATATGGGATGCTATTCAATACAGGCAAAAGCAGTTCAGGGAAGACTGGCTTATCATTATTACCACAGATCATGGCCGAAGCGAGAATAATGGAAAGGATCATGGTGGACAAACACCCCGGCAAAAGAGTGGATGGATAGTGTTGAATAAACCAGCTATCAATGCGCACGCACGATACTACCAGGCATCCATAACCGATATTATGCCTACAATTGCCCGGCACATGAATGTCAAACCGGCAGCACTCCGTTTGCGTGAGCTTGATGGATTACCACTGCTTGGTGAGATTTCTGTTGGTGATCTCCGGGTTAATTATTTCCAGGATCAGCTTGATATCAGTTGGAAAGCTCTGGGAGCAAAGGAAGATCTCAGGGTTTATATAACTGCAACCAACGAATTCAAAAAAGGAGGGGAGGATAATTACAAACTGGTTGGTACAGTATCCTCCCAAAAACAAGGTCTGCTTATTCCGGTAAAAGATTTACCGGGGGGATTTTATAAAGTTGTTGTAGAAGGCAGGCACAATTCTGTAAACCGTTGGTTCACCAGTACGGGAAAAAACCCTGATAAGGGGTAAAAGTGGAAAACTGCATTATTCCTGTTGATAATTTTATCAGGTACTGTTCACAATAAAAAAATCATGGTGGTACATATCTGTCCGCCATGATTTTGTTCGTTAAAGTAATATGGTAACTGATAATGCCCCTTTACCCAGTTTTTCTTTTATTGGATTGAACACCACGCATACCTGCGCCTTGTTTTTTCCATCTCCGGTTCTGGCATGGCAGCAGAGTTCAGAGGAACTAATATCGTGCACGGCATCAGCCGGAAACAAGTTATTATTAGTGAAGGCTGGAAAGGAACAATTCAGGCAAACCATTTTACAGGTACATACCGAGGATGGAAGTCATTACAATCTGGTTACACGATATACAGGCGAAATTTCCAGGTCATTTTATGTGATGAATAGTTTATACGGTCAAACTTCAGGTTTTCATTCAGATAAGGCTGCTACACAATCCAGGATCAGGAGGAATTACTTACCGGTTCCCGGTTTGATGGCCGGACAACAACTTAAACTTGAATTAGCCGGATCCTATATATTTCAGGATAAGGTTTTTTACCAGCTTGATCTGTACAATTACAGCACAGAAATGCTTGATCCCTTTGAAGTGAAAGCATACTATCGCAAATCAGGATGGTCTCTCTGGCCCGATCATAAGGAGGAGACGGATGAGCCGGTGCTTAATGGAAGAAATGATTTTTACCTCGAGCCCTATTCATCACGCCACCTGGTACTGGAAATTAACAGGCCGGCATGGCACCGTGGGCATGAGCTTGTTATTGAGGCCACCTCCCTTTCGGGGAAGCTGCTTTATAGCCTTGTGATTCCACACCTTGAGATGGCAGACAATATAATCAGTAAAGACCAGCAGTCAAAACCGGCATTCGCCTTTTCATAATGTGGGACAGAATTTTGGGTGGAAAATTTGGTCTGCAAGCTTAATCCTAGTCTAATAGTTGTCTAATCCTTGTCTAATCCTAGTCTCATTGATGTGTGAACCCCAGTAAAATAAGGGGTTCCAGCTTGTTTTATACATGTTTGACACATGGATTAAGCAGTTTTCAGCCCTTTACAGCTCCCATTTTCTTAAAATTTTGATTATTTCCAGCTTAAGACCTGCATACGAATACCGCCTCCTTCCTTTAATCCGTTAGGATATTCATTCCCGGTTGTGGCGGGGGATTGGAAATCCCAATAGATCAATTCCTTATAAACGAGACCAATGCCTTTTGCATAGATCTCCTTACTAAATACCCGGTATCCATTCTGGGAAGGATCTAGCGGTCCAAGGCCGGCAGAATTCAATTCATCATCCTGTTGCTGAACGGTAATGGTATTTGGGATCACCTGCTCAAAGCTGGTATGGGAAGCGTCAATGTCCTGATACCTGTAAGTCCAGTTATAGAGATATGCAAGTTCTTCGCCGGGAACGGCATTGATATAACTATTTCCCTTCCATTCTTTCCCATCCCTTATGGGGGCTATAAGTTTTTGAAAACGAAGGTTATTTTCAATTACTTCAACAACTGAAAGAGTAGGAGTGATCATGTAAGTATCAGATACCTGCCATGCGCTCTCACTGGAACTTCCGAGTGGTCGCAGTGAACGGAATACTCTCCAGCTTTTCCTTCCGAGATTGTCAGTGATCTCAGCATCAACCACATCTCTGGCTTCATAGGAACGAACAATGAATGAAGTGTCCTGGAATGGTGCTTTTATGATAGAATCAAGCTGGTAATTGACCTGACTGCCGGGGGCCAGGTTAAAATAATCGGTGAGAAGTGCTTCATCGGGTGTATCGGTTTCTTTACCGCAGGACACTATTCCTCCAATTGCTGCCAGTATTAAGATGGATCCTACCAGTTTTCTCATAGCGAATCAACGATTTTCAATAAGGTTTATTGTTGATCAAATGAAGGGTACCTGTTGCCGTTGGATGATACCACCGCCAATAACGTCATCCCCCTCATAGAATACCGCACTCTGGCCCGGTGCCACTCCTTTTACATTTTCGTAGAAGTGCACTCGCACACCATTTTCATGTTCGTGTAAGGTAGATAATGTTCCTTTATCCTTATATCTGATCTTAGTTGTTGCCTCCATTCCTTCTGAAATACCGTCATATTTCATCCAATTTATGCGGCTTACAATAGCCTCAGAACGGTTGAGATCTTCTTCATCACCCAGCACTACTGTATTGCTTTCAGGTATTATCTCCGTTACAAATACCGGTTTGCCGAGTGCAATGTCAAGCCCCTTCCTTTGCCCGATAGTATAAAACGGATAACCTTTGTGCTTACCCAGCATCTTGCCATGTTTGTCTACAAACGCGCCACCCATTACACGATCCTCCAGCCCCTCCACTTTCTTCTTCAGGAATCCGCGGTAGTCATTATCGGGAACGAAACAGATCTCATAACTCTCGGCTTTTTTCGCCAGTTCGGGATAACCATAGTCGTGTGCCATTTGACGGATCTCCGACTTTCGGTATCCGCCCAGTGGCAGCATGGTTCTGCTTAGCAGGTCTTGTTCCAGCCCCCATAAAACATAACTCTGGTCCTTGGTTTCATCAACACCTTTGCTAACGAACCAACGGCCATTTGAATGCTGTTTGATTATGCCATAATGACCCGTGGCGATGAACTCACAATCAAGTGCATCAGCCCTTTTCAGGAGTGCCCTCCACTTGATATGGGTGTTACACATCACGCAGGGGTTGGGGGTGCGCCCGGCAAGATATTCATCCACAAAATTCTCAATAACAAAGTCACCGAATTCTTCGCGGATATCCAGTACGAAATGCGGAAAGCCATGCTGCACCGCCGCCATACGGGCGTCATTGAAGGAATCGAGATTACAGCAGCCTGTTTCTTTTTTGCTGCTACCCGCGGTGGCATAATCCCAGGTTTTCATAGTGATGCCCACCACTTCGTAACCCTGCTCATGAAGCATCAGGGCTGTGACGGTGGAATCAATTCCACCACTCATCGCTACCAGCACTTTACCTTTTCGGCTCATACACTTGAAATTGAGGTGCAAATGTACGAATATTTCAATCGGATACTTGTATATGCAAGTATAATACTCTATTGGCAGAGCTGGATGGTTGTGGCATTTTCAGAACTCATAAGGATGCGGTTCACCTTACCCGCGGTATAATAGAGAATAAGAATGCCATAGGCAGTCTGGAAGGCCTCCCAATTATCGTCTTTGAGTTGCGGGCTGCCAAGCAGGGGGAAGAGTTTTGTTCGGCTGGCACCAAGGAGGGGAATACTCATTTTACCCTTGAATTTTGAGCCTATCTCGATGATGTTGCGTTGGGTATAGAACACAATATCCTGGCCTTTAAAGCTGATAGAGCCGCCACATTTAGCAGCTGCACCTTCTTCTTCGTAACCTGAGGAGCAGGGTAGTTTCTGTTGGATCTCGCCCGGGGTGTGGTTTGGTTTCACTGTATTAACGGTGCCATTCAGGATGTCAACGTAAAAAGGGTCACATTCGGCTTTAACTTTTAATTGCGCATTGGTAGACAATGCTATTATCAAACAGAAACAGGGCAGCAGGATCTTTTTCATATGGGCTTATTTAAAGATTATGAGCAAAATCCTTGCTAAATTCATTCCTACACACAAAACATGCTCATGAGAATCGTTTTTACCCTGTTCTGCATTATTGCTATTATTTTGTCCCTACAATCCCAGGACCTCTCATATTACCTTCCAGCGGGAACCAGCTACAGTCCTAAAGTGCCTACTCCCGAATCAATTATTGGACATAAGGTGGGCGAATGGCATGTGACCCATGACCGGCTAGTGAATTATATGCGGGCTGTGGCGGCGGCGGCACCTGAAAGGGTGAAGCTTGTTCAGACCGGACTCACCTATGAAGCCCGGCCTCAATTACTGCTTATAATTACATCGCGGGCTAACCACCAGCGTTTGGAAGAAATCCGTACTGAACACCTGAAACTATCAGATCCCCGGTTTAAAGGCAGCCTTGACCTCAACCGGATGCCGGCTGTAGTATGGCAGGGATTTTCCATTCATGGCAATGAGCCGAGCGGTGCCAATGCAGCACTGCTGGGGGCATACCATCTGGCTGCCGCAGAAGGGCCGGCAATGGATTCATTGCTAAATGACGTGGTTATACTTCTTGATCCCTCTTTCAATCCTGATGGACTCAACCGGTTTGCTACCTGGGCCAATATGCATAAAAGTAATAGTCCGGTTACCGATCCGGCATCCCGCGAATTCAATGAAGTATGGCCCGGCGGCAGGTTCAATCATTACTGGTTTGACCTGAACCGCGACTGGCTTCCCGCACAGCATGTGGAAAGTAAAAACCGGCTGAAATGGTATCAGGACTGGCGTCCGAATATTCTTACCGACCACCATGAGATGGGAAGTGATGCTACATTTTTCTTCCAGCCCGGTGAACCCAGCAGGGTTAATCCTTTAACGCCGTTAAAGAACCAGCAGCTAACACGGAAGGTGGCCGAATTCCATGCCAGGCAGCTCGATAAGATCGGTTCGTTGTATTATACCAGTGAAGGCTATGATGATTTTTATTATGGAAAGGGAAGCACCTATCCGGATGCCCAGGGTTGTATCGGGATATTGTTTGAACAGGCATCTTCGCGTGGGCATCTGCGTGAAACATCTAATGGCCTGCTGAGTTTTCCTTTCACAATCCGTAACCAGTTCACAACTGTTCTAAGTACACTCGAAGCAGCGAAAAGTATGCGGCCTGAACTACTTCAATACCAACGCGATTTTTACAGCCAGATGGCTGCAGAGGCTGCTGCGGCCCGCACAAAGGCATATGTTTTTGGCGGCAATGATGGTGTACGTACAGCTCTCTTTATGGAAATGATGATGCAGCATAATATCGAGATCCATGAGTTGAAAACAGATTTGGTTTCTGGTTCACAACGCTTTCAGAAAGGAAAGGCCTATGTGGTGCCAGCGGCGCAACCTCAGTATAAACTGGTGCAAACTTTTTTCGAAAAAACGCTTGAATACAAAGACAGTATTTTTTATGATATCACCGCATGGACAATGCCCCTTGCCATGGGTATTCCTTATGCGGAATTGGCAAAGCTGCCTGTTGAAACCGGGGATAAGGTTACAGAGTTGAAGTATCCGCATGGATTGGTGATTGGTGGGAAGGCAGAGTATGCATATGCATTTTCATGGGATGCATTATATGCCCCACGCATGCTACATGCATTACAACAGCAGGGCGTGTTGGCAAAAGTAGCAGGCAATGTATTTGAGAGTACCGTTAATGGACAGCCGAAAAAATTTGATTATGGAACTATCCTTGTTCCATTACAATCTCAATCAGTTGGTGCAGCTAAGGTGCATGCACTTATGCAGGAGTTATCAATGCAAAATCATTTGGATGTTTATGCTATAAATGGTGGATTGTCAATTTCCGGATCCGACCTTGGAAGTGGTAAGATGATAACCATCAGAAAACCCTCTGTGGCGATGTTAGTTGGTACCGGGGTCAGTGCCCTGGATGCGGGTGAAGTGTGGCATCTTCTCGATCAGCGTTTCAATATGCCACCTGTGATGCTAGAGGCCGCAACTTTTGATCGCGCAGAGCTTAATAAGTACAATGTGATTGTTGTTGTTGCCGGTACTTATAATAGTTTCAATAAGGAAAAATTACAGTCGTGGGTGCAAGCCGGCGGAACATTGATCCTGATGGAAACTGCTATCAGTTGGGCCAAACAGGCTGGATTGGTAAACCTCAGTTTAAGGCGTCAGAGACCTGCCGTTGATTCAGGTAAGGTGCTTCCTTATGTGAGTCGCCCTTATGTAGAACGCGCACAGCAATTAAGTGGTGCCATTCTGGAGGGCAAGCTCGATCTGACACATCCTTTGGGTTATGGTTACAGCGATTCGAAGATCTCCTTATTCAAGCAGAATGAGGTGTTTATGGAGAAACCAAAAAATCCCTTTGCAGCGCCCATTATTTATGGCGATAACCCTTTGCAGAGTGGCTTTGTGACCAGGCAAAATCTGGAAGGCATTAAAAATACGGCGGCGGTAATTGTGCAGACAATGGGATCGGGACGGATCATCAGTATGGGCGAAAATCCCAATTTCCGCGCCTACTGGCTTGGCGGCACCAGGTTGTTTATGAACAGTATTTTCTTTGGAAACCTTATTGATGCGGGATCGGCCCGGGCAGAGGATTAATCATTATTCATTAGAGGGGTTATCCCCACCCTGGGCGAGTTTTCAACAAGGGTTAAAAAACGGTACCGCAGATGCCTCGAGGGGTGTATATTGCCTGCATAATTTTTATTTACGTAGCTAAATTTTAAGTGTATGATCAAACTTCAGGTAATCGGTAATCTCGGTCGGGATTGCGTGACCAACAATGTGAATGGGAAGACAGTGATGAATTTTACGGTGGCACATACCGAAAGGTATCGCGACGCACAGGGAAACCAGCAGGAACGCACCATCTGGGTGGATTGCGCATACTGGTCTGATCGCACTGCAGTTGCACCTTACCTGAAAAAGGGAACGCAGGTGTATGTGGAAGGGGCACCGGAAGTTCGGACCTATGCAAAAAATGATGGATCCACAGGGGCTTCCCTCTCGCTGCGTGTTCAAAATGTGCAGCTATTAGGTCAGAAGCAGGAGAACCAGGGAGGATTTCAACCACAAACTTCCGGCGGTTACCAACAGGCCGGACCAGCGGGTAATCCAATTCAACAACCTTCTGGTTTGCAGCAGGCTCCGGTAGCGATGGGTGATCCAGGTGATGATCTTCCCTTCTAAGAACTAATTATTACAACTTTTATAAGCTCCCTCCGGGAGCTTTTTTTATTTCGTTTCTTTGCGCCATGGCCGAAACAAATTATTCCTACGATCAACTTGCAAACTTTACACAAAATATTTTCCTCGCAATTGGATGCTCACCTGATGATGCCCAAACAGCAACCAGGGTATTGTTAAGTGCTGACCTTCGTGGAATCGATTCTCACGGTATCGCCCGATTGAGCGGGTACGTTCGCCTTTGGGAAGCGGGCAGGGTGAATGCCAGGCCCATTCTGAAGATTTTGCATGAAACACCCTCAACTGCTGTAGTTGACGGCGACAGTGGGCTGGGTTTGGTAGTGGCTCCCTATGCTATGCAGGTAGCAATTGATAAAGCAAAAAATGTTGGAACTGGATGGGTTAGTGTTCAGAACAGTAATCATTTTGGTATTGCGGGATGGCATTCCATGATGGCCCTTAAAGAGGATATGATAGGAATTAGCATGACCAATGCAAGCGCTCTTGTAGCACCAACTTTTTCAACGGAAAGATTACTAGGGACCAACCCTATTTGTGTGGCGATTCCTGGAGGGGAAGAGCCCGCTTTTGTTGCAGACATGGCAACCACTACAGCGGCAAATGGAAAGCTGGAAATCTTACAGCGAAAAGGGGAAGCAGCACCCGTGGGTTGGATCCAGGATTCAGAAGGCAGATCCACCACAGATTCACACGCATTAAAGCAGGGCGGCGCATTGCTGCCTTTGGGTGGTGACCGCGAGCATGGAAGCCATAAAGGATATGCATTGGGAGCAATCGTGGATATATTTTCTGCTGTACTGAGTGGCGCTAATTATGGGCCATGGGTGCCTCCATTTCCTGCCTATGTTCCAATGCCAACCGGTATGCCCGGAAAAGGAATTGGGCATTTTTTTGGAGCCATGCGGCTAGATGCCTTTCGTCCTGCAGCAGATTTCAAAGCAGACATGGATAACTGGATCCGAAGATTTCGTTCTGCCCGAACGGTAGAAGGTGCTGAATCTGTTTTGGTACCAGGTGATCCGGAAAGAAAATTGGAGGCTGAACGCAAATTGGGTGGTATCCCCCTTTTGGATGTAGTGGTGGCAGACCTGCAAACGCTTGCGCAAAGATTTTCCATTCCATTCTGATGATGTAAATTCGCCCCGCTTGCTATGATGGAATAAATGAATCTTTAACCGGATTCGGTGAAGTCGGTTTAATCGGCTGAACCAATCCACACAAATCATGAAACAGATGAAAGTTATGAAGTTCGGTGGCACATCCGTGGGCAAGCCGGAACGCATGCACCAGGTAGCGCAGCTCATTACTAGTGACAGTGAGCCTAAGATCGTAGTATTAAGTGCACTCAGTGGCACAACAAATACGCTTGTTTCAATTGGGGAGGCATTGCTCAAAGGTGATAAGGATGCCGCTAATGCTATTATCGAAAAGCTGGACATTCACTACCAGCAATTCATCAATGAACTTCTTACTAATGATGTATATCGGCAGAAGGCTCGTAACATCATCGCCGAACATTTTGAATTTCTGAACATAATCACCAGAATATCTTTTAATGAAGCACTTAATAAAGATATACTTGCGCAGGGTGAGTTAATGAGTACTAAGTTATTTTCAGTTTCACTTGAAGAAAAAGGGATAAAGCATCTGCTCCTTCCTGCGCTGGATTTCATGAGTATTGATGCTAACGATGAGCCCCAGGTTAATGCCATTAGAGCGAAACTAATGCCTATTCTTCGTTCACATGAGGATACCAAACTCTTTATCACCCAAGGCTATATTTGCCGCAATGCAAGGGGTGAAGTAGATAACTTAAAGAGAGGAGGCAGTGATTATACAGCTTCGTTGATTGCAGCTGCAGCCAATTGTAGCGTTTGTGAGATATGGACAGATATTGATGGCATGCATAATAATGATCCGCGTGTTGTGAATAAGACAATGCCTATTGAGCAACTCAGCTTTGAGGAAGCGGCCGAGCTCGCGTACTTCGGTGCTAAAATTCTACATCCCACCTGTATTTGGCCAGCGCAGCAGGAAAAGGTTCCGGTAAAGCTGCTGAATACTATGCAGCCTGAGGCGGCAGGAACAACAATCATGCAGGAGGCCGGGTCAGTTGGTGTGAAAGCGATTGCAGCGAAGGATGGTATCATTGCAATTAAGATCAAGAGTAGCCGCATGTTACTGGCTTATGGATTTCTGCGGAAGATATTTGAAGTGTTTGAAAAATACCGCACTCCCATCGATATGATCACTACCTCAGAAGTGGCTGTTTCTGTTACCATTGATAATGCCAGTTTCCTGAAAGAGATCGTGAAAGAACTCGAGCCTTTTGGAACGGTTGAAGTTGATCTTGACCAAACCATTGTTTCCATAGTTGGTAACGACATAGCACAAACGCAGGATATACTCAGCAAACTATTTGAATCGCTGAAGCCTGTGCCTGTTAGAATGGTGAGTTATGGAGGCAGTAAACATAATGTTTCCCTGCTTATTCCCTCAGCCCATAAGCAGCAGACGCTTCAATTACTAAATACAGGTTTGTTCGGTTTGTAGGTTAGGTGTCTGACACATGTCTGATAGATGTTCGAACATATGTTCGGACATCTTCTAGTGATCATAACTAACTACCCGCGTAACTTTCCATTTACCATCTTTCAGTTGCCAGATCATTATATTCTTGAATGTGCCGCAATCATCCTTCCCGTTTTCCTTATGGCAAAAACGATGGAGGTTTGTTTGAACAGCTCCGTAGTTGTTAATGGGATATACTTCGAGACTTCCCGGAACCATTTGGCGATGGAGTCCGGTATTTCGGTTATTATTAAACAGAAGGGTTAATTTCTCCCTGGTGACTTTATAATCATCCAATCCCCCTTTATCGTGATAAAATTCGAGATCTTCTGAGAAAAAACTCATTGCCGATTCCAGATCCTTTGCGTTGAAGGCGGCAAAAAACAGGCTGTCGAGTTTTGCAATTGTATCATATAATTCCTTGTTGACAGGTTTATATATACTTGTATTTTGCAAGTCGTTTTGGGCCATTGCCAAAACCGGGAATAATAATAAGAGTAGTATACTTTTCATAAGCGTCTGACACATGTCCTGACATATGTCAGACGCATAGTTAACGCTTTTTGAGGATCAGGTCCATACCGAACATCCATTGTTTTACGTACTTCATCCATTCTACATCAGAAGTGCTATTCTTTAAGCCAAAACCATGGCCTCCATTATCATAGAGATAAATATCATTTTTGACCTTGAATTTATCCATGGCCTCCTTGAATCTGAGACTATTATCAACTTTAACAGCCTTATCGTCACGCGCATGCATCAGGAAAACCGGAGGAGTTTTTTTATCAACCTGCTCTTCTGCAGAATAGTAGCGGAGTTGAGAAGCAGTAGGTTCCTTGCCAATAAGTTGCTCCCGGCTACCTTTATGCGCTAATTCTTCAGAAAAGCTGATCACCGGATAGGCTAGAATAGCAAAATCGGGGCGTAATGAAGTGCCAAGAGGGTTAGTTATTTTAGGATCATCATAATGAACTGTAGCCATCGCTGCGAGGTGGCCGCCAGCGCTGAAACCCATTATACCTACCTGCCTGGGATTCAATTGCCACAGTTTCGCTTTCTCCCGAACAAACTGAATAGCGCGTTGCGCATCCTGGAGCGGTCCGATGGTTTTATCATCCATCGTGGCATCATCCGGAATCCGGTATTTTAATACGAATGCGGTAACGCCCCAATCATTAAAAAGCTTTGCAACCGCGCTTCCTTCATGATCATCCGCAAGTATCCTGTAGCCACCACCCGGACAAATAATGACTGCTGTTCCGTTGGCTTTATCAGCCGCGGGAAGGTAAACTGTAAGGGTTGGGCGACTTACCTTATAAGTCCTGAGGATTCCGTCACCTGCACGTTCAGAACGCTCCTCATTGGATGAGGGCTTACTATTTGGGATAGAATCCCCATCATAGAGTGGAAGCACTTCCTGCGCATTCGTATTCAACATTAGGGTCAGTATCATAACTGCGAGCAATATCTGTTTCATAGAGATGAAATTAACTATCCTGCACAAGTTTATGGAAAGATGCTTAAATCTTTAACATTCGTCTGACGAATGTCGCGACAGGCGTCAGACAGGTGTAAAAAAAATACTGCCTGAATGGGCAGTATTTTGTTCGAACATGTGTCAGACACCTAGATGACCAGCATCGCGTCCCCATAGCTGAAGAAACGGTACTTATCCTTGATGGCTTTTTTGTATGCTTCCATTGCAAGATCATATCCTGCGAATGCGCAGGTCATGATCAGCAGGCTGGTCTTTGGCAGGTGAAAATTCGTAACAAGGGCATCGGCAATATTGAATTCATATGGAGGATGAATAAAATGGTTTGTCCAGCCCTCAGAAGGCTTCAGCAGCTTCTCCGCGGTAAAAGAAGACTCTATAGCACGCATCGTGGTTGTTCCTATAGAACAGATGCGGTGATTAGTGGTTTTGGCTTTGTTAACGATCTGGCAGGCAGTGTCCTCAATGCGATAATATTCTGCATCCATCTTATGCTTGCTGAGATCTTCAACTTCAATTGGACGGAAAGTTCCAAGACCGGTATGAAGGGTTACCTCGGCAAAACGGATGCCTTTGATCTCCAGTCGTTTGATCAACTCCCGGCTAAAATGCAATCCGGCAGTGGGGGCTGCAACGGCGCCTTCGTGTTTCGCATATACAGTCTGGTAGCGCTCTTTATCATCCTCATCAGGCTTACGCTTGATATATTTCGGTAATGGCGTTTCACCCAGGAATTCCAGCATCTGGCGGAACTCATCATCGGTGCCATCCCAGAGAAAACGAATTGTACGTCCGCGTGATGTGGTATTGTCTATCACTTCTGCAACCATCTCATCATTTTCACCAAAATAGAGTTTGTTACCAACACGGATTTTACGGGCAGGATCAACGATAACATCCCATAGGCGGTTGGGTTTGTTCAACTCGCGTAGAAGAAATACCTCGATTTTGGCACCGGTTTTTTCCTTACGGCCATACATACGCGCAGGGAACACTTTTGTGTTGTTCACTACAAATACATCTTTGTCGTCAAAATACTCGAGGATGTCGCGAAAATGCTTGTTGTCGATATTGCCGGTCTTGCGGTTAACAACCATCATACGGCTGTCTTCTCTTTTTTTCGCAGGGTGCTGGGCAATAAGATTCAGGGGGAGATCGAACTTAAACTGTGATAGCTTCATGTATAAAATGGTTTATTACAACCATCAGCCACACGACACAAACCGGGAGAACGTGGTTCTTGGGGGTGTCTACAGCCCGGTCTTACGGCACCGGGTTTGTTATCATGTTACGGCATGATGTTAAACGGGTGCAAAGGTAATTAAAAATAATGAAGAATTGCGTTTGAAGTTCAATCGGGTATTTTCGAAGGGATTTGCCTACAAGAAATGGTTTTTCCCTCCTGGAATAGCTTCCACAAGTCGACGGGTATATGGAGAAGAGGGGTTGGTGAAAACCTGTTCGGCGGGGCCAATTTCTTCCATTTGGCCCGCCTGCATAACCATGATCCGGTCAGAAATATAGCGGACCACACCCAGATCGTGTGATATGAAGATGGCTGTAAAACCAAATTCCGACTTCAGATCATTGATCAGATTCAATACTTGTGCCTGAACACTCACATCCAGTGCACTCACACTTTCATCGAACACTATAAAACCAGGCTCCAACGCTAATGCCCTCGCGATCCCGATCCTTTGACGCTGCCCCCCGCTGAATGCATGGGGATATCTATTAAAATGGTCTGCTTCCAGGTTTACTTTTTCAAGTAGCTGTACCACCCTTTCTTTACGTCGGGCAGCAGTACTTTCAATGCCATGGGTTGACATTGCCTCTAGTAGCGCGTCGCCTATTCTCATACGCGGATTGAGAGAAGCATAGGGGTCCTGGAAAACGATCTGAATATTCTTTCGCAGTATTTCAAGTTTATGTTTGCCAAGGGATAAGAGGTCTAAACCGGCAGGTCGATAGATAACCTCCCCGCCATTCGCAGGTACAAGGCGGAGCAAGGCACGACCCAGGGTTGTTTTCCCTGACCCTGATTCGCCCACAATGCCAAGTGTTTCTCCCAGGAATACTTCAAAGCTTACATCATTCACTGCTTTAACCCAGGAAAGGGGCTTTCCAAAAATATTCTTGCTCGAAGGAAACCAGACCCGGAGCTGACGCACTTCCAGTAGAGGAATAGGAGCTTCTCCTGATTCATCTATACCGGTTTGTGTGGATGCAACCATTACAGAAGTTAATGATGGTTTTTCGATTGGAGCCTCATTTGTCATAAAATCACTGACCACTGGCAGCCTGTGACCTTTATTATGTAGTATAGGCCGGCAGGCAAGCAGTGCCTGCGTATAAGGATGAGCGGGGGAGGAGAATAATTTATTTGTGAGTGCTGTTTCCACCAGTTGCCCACGAAACATTACAACAACCCTATGAGCAATATCTTTTACAACACCAAGATCATGAGTAATAAAGATCATACCCATGCCTGTCTGTTCCTGTAAATCCCGCAATAACTCAAGAACATTTTTCTGAACGGTAACATCAAGTGCAGTGGTCGGCTCATCTGCAATAAGTAGTGCGGGATCGCAACTGATAGCCATAGCTATCATTACCCTCTGTTTCTGACCTCCACTTAACTGGTGAGGAAATCGTTTAAGTATTCCTTCAGGATCCGGTAAATGAACTTTAGTGAAAAGCTCCTTTGCTTTTTCGCGGGCAGCAGCACGACCTATATCCTGATGCTGCAGAATGGCCTCAATTACCTGGTCACCGCAAGTAAATACCGGGTTAAGAGATGTCATGGGCTCCTGAAAAATCATTGAAATATCAGCTCCGCGAATTTTTTGCAGGGTGTCAACCGGAGCCTTCAATAGATCTATTTGTGTGTTATTGTGATTGAAGAGGATTTGTCCCGATGGATATCTGGTTGTTTTTTGGGATAGTAGCTGCAGGATTGATAATGCTGTTACAGACTTACCCGAGCCAGATTCTCCAACCACCGCCAGGATCTCACCGCGGTTAACAGTGAAGGATATATTACTGACTGCCATCTTCCGGGAATCGCCATCGCCGAAGGCGACAGAAAGATTTTTTATCTCTAATAAAGGGTGCAAATAATCGCTTTAATGATTGCTGATCTTCTTGATATTTTTGAGCATTAGTTTTTGCTCCGGTGTGGGATAATATGCCATGCAGGTAGCACAATTCTCTGTTGCTGTACTATCGGCTAATTCAAAACTAAAGAGATCGCCTTCAGCTAAACCTGCATTGGCAAAGCTGCATTTGCTTGCAACACTAAAAACATTTTTAAACGTCATATTCCTTTTATTATCAGTCCACGATTCTGCCAGGTCGATTTTATCAATGGAGCCAGTTTCTAATGCTACAACATAGTGATTGCAAAGTTCGCTTACCACAAGTTTACCTGTATAGCCAGCAGCCGTTTTGTTAGCTGAGGTTTTGCAACCGCTAATGCCCCACAAAAAAAATCCGGCTATAAGCAAACAAGCTTTCATCATTTTTTTTATGTTCATATGTTTATAATAAATCTGAAACTTTTATGGAATTCCTAAAAACGAAGGTGCCTTACCGTTAGTCCATCATTGATAAGTTGCTTTAATGAGTCTATTCCTATCCTAATATGTCTTTCAACAAATTCAGCAGTAACATTTTTGTCACTTTCCTCTGTTTTTACGCCTTCCGGAATCATAGGCGAATCACTAACAAGTAAAAGCGCTCCTGTTGGAATCTTATTATAAAATCCAACGGAGAAAATAGTAGCAGTTTCCATATCAATGGCATATGCTCTTACCTGTTGAAGGTATTCTTTAAAAGCTTCATCATGTTCCCAGACCCGGCGGTTGGTGGTATATACTGTTCCGGTCCAGTAATCAACTCCATGGTCCCTGATAGTAGTTGATACAGCCTTCTGCATCGCGAAGGCGGGTAAAGCAGGTACCTCCGGAGGAAAGTAATCATTGGAAGTTCCTTCTCCCCGGATGGCGGCGATTGGCAGTATAAGATCACCAACTTTATTACGTTTTTTTAGTCCCCCGCATTTGCCAAGAAACAAAACTGCTTTGGGCTCAATGGCAGATAATAGGTCCATCACTGTAGCGGCGGTGGGACTACCCATACCGAAGTTGATGATGGTGATATCTTCTGCAGTAGCACATTGCATAGGCTTACCAACACCAACTACTTCTACGTGATGCCATTTGGCAAACCATTCCACATAATTACTAAAGTTGGTGAGCAGGATATATTTTCCAAAATTAGCTAGTTGCTCGCCTGTGTAACGGGGCAGCCAGTTCTCAACTATTTCCTCTTTCGTTTTCATGTCCAAACTGATTTTACAGAGTCTGGCAATATACGATTTTCATATCATAGCTTTGGGGGATGGCATCTCTACAATATCCATCCTTTCCTTTTCGCTGGCGTGAAAATAGTGGCAGACGCCAGATCTTTGACGAAACCCGCAAGAGATGGGTAGCATTCACTCCGGAAGAGTGGGTGAGGCAAAATTTTCTTCAATACCTTCTGCAGGAAATGAATTATCCTGCTACAATGATAGCTATTGAAAAAGAGCTAAGGCTAGGCGAACTTATCAAACGCTTTGATATACTGGTATATGATAACAATCATAAACCATGGTTAATGGTAGAATGTAAATCAATGGAAATTCCCTTAACCGAAGAAGTGCTGCACCAGGTTCTTCGCTATAATATTACCATTCCGGTTCCCTATCTGGTAATAACTAATGGAACTATCAGTTATTTTTTTGAAAAGAGATCCGGAAAACTGGAAATGCTTGAACAACTTCCGGCATGGAGCTAGCCAGTTTTTACAATAAACTACAATAGCTGCACATGGCAGCTATTGTAGTTTAAATTGTTTGATATCTCAATTTATTTATGGGAAAATTCCAAGTTCAGCATAGCTTGTAGCTACCTTATTAATGGCCACAACATATGCAGCGGTACGCATATCAGGTATAGCCGGATTGTTTAACCAGAGCTCCATTATTTCGCGGGTAGCAGTGATCATGGTTTCCTCGAGACCGGAATATACCAGGTCAACTTCATCGGGACCGTGTTCAATGAGGCTTTTCTGGGTATCATTCACCTTCTTTCCTGTAAGGCCTTCAATTTCTTTAATGATATTCTTATTCTGATTCTCAGTAAATCGCTTTTCCAGACGGCCATAACGTACATGGCTAAGGTTTTTTAACCACTCAAAGTAAGATACTGTTACACCGCCTGCATTCAGGTACATATCAGGTACAACAAGCGAACCTTTCTTTGTGAATACCTCATCTGCCTCAGGAGTAAGCGGACCATTCGCAGCTTCACCGATGATCTTTGCTTTTACGCGTGGTGCATTATCACCATTGATAACGTTTTCGAGTGCTGCCGGTATTAATATATCACATTCCAGTTCCAGTGCGTCTGACGAGTTAGTGATATTTGTAGCGCCGGGGTAATTAAGGATCGAACCTGTTTTTTTCCTATGCTGGAATACATCATTTTCATTAAGTCCATCGGGATGCATGATGGCACCTTCGTATTCAGCAATAGCAATTACTTTTGCTCCTCCTTCCCGGAAATACTTAGCTGCATGGAAGCCTACGTTTCCAAGTCCTTGAACCACAACAGTTTTTCCTTCCACTCCCGGCTCAAGACCCAGTTTCTTCATTACCTCCGCCATATTGCAAACCTCGCGGATACCAAAATAAACACCGAGACCAGTTGCTTCGCGACGTCCACGTACTCCTCCCTGCGTTACCGGTTTTCCGGTTACACAGGCCAATGCATCTACTTCACCCGGCTTCTGGCTCATGTAGGTATCAAGGATCCAGGCCATTTCTCTCTCACCGGTACCATAATCAGGTGCAGGTACATCAGTACCCGGACCAATGAAATTTTTCTTGATCAGTTCATGAGTGTACCGCCGTGTAATTTTTTCCAGTTCGTATGGGGTATATTTTTTAGGATCGATGGTTATTCCTCCTTTGGCCCCTCCGAAGGGAACATTCACAATTGCGCATTTGTAAGTCATCAATGCCGCCAGTGCCATCACCTCATCGAGGTTAACGGATGTTGCGAAACGAATTCCACCTTTACATGGTGTTTTATGATGAGAATGCTGAACGCGATAAGCCTTTATCACTTCGATCTTATCACCGATCTTAACGGGGAAGTGCATACGATATACTGAGTTGCACTGCTTGATCTGTTCCAGGATTCCCGGATCCCAGTTTGTAAAAGCCGCTGCCTTGTCAAAACTCTGCTCTACTGCTCCAAAAAAGCTGTACTCTTGGTGTGAAGACATGATTTTTGTTTTAGAAATTGTTTTTTATATGTGTTTAAGCAATCGACAATATGAAGTTCCCAATGGTTGACCCGATCATTTGCCACCTTTCTCCAGCCGGGAGATTCTTCTGTCAAGATTAATCAGGTAAACAACAACCCCGGCTACAATGGTAACTACTACCGCTACAACAACATAGATCTTGCCGTTTGAGCGGAGCCCATCAGCCATTTGAACAGGTTCGTCACTCATCATATCCTGACCCAAACCAACGTTTGTAAGCAATACCAGCATGGCAAGCATTCCAATACGGGAAATAATATTAGGCATGTTCAAATTTTTGTTCTTCCAATAATTTAAAACGAATCCTGAGCGTGGTGATCCAAACCCCTAGCAAGGTCCAGGCGGGAACTGCAACCGGCCAGAACAATGTTCTCATCCGGCTGTCTATATCGTTCGTATTCAGGGCGGGATTACCCATTCCACCAGGGTGTAGACTTTCAACAAGCCTGGGAATGATCCACAAGGTGGGAAATAACATCGCGAAAGCGAAAATATTATACACTGCGCTGATCTTAGCCCGTTTATCGGGATCAACAAGGGAGTTACGTAAAACCATATAAGCGAAATAAATCAACAGGGCTATGGCAGCTCCAATCTGCTTGGGATCGTTACTCCATGGTTTACCCCATGTATAATTTGCCCAGATCATACCGGTAACCAATCCCAATATGCCAAACAGGATTCCGATATTGGCATATTCAACTGAATATGTATCATAACGAAGATCCCCGTTTCTAAGGTATCGTACAGAATTGACCAATGAAATAATGAAGAATATCATCATACTGAACCACATCGGCACATGAAAATAGAGGTTGCGGATGGTCTCGTTAAGAATGGGTTTGGCAGGTACACCACCCAGAAAACCAGCTATTGAGATTGTCAGCAGCAAAAGGATACAAAGTATTTTCCACCAGGAGAGGCGCATAGATTTGAATAAGTGGGGCAAAATTAGGGGAATTTAAGGGGTTTCAATCCTTCCATAAGAAGGGAAATAAAATAACCGCAAGTGCAATCACCAGGATGTCCATTCCAGCCAAAAGCAGTACAATTTGTAATAATCCTTGCTGGATCACCTGGCTGAAGGCGGTATTAGCGAGTTTCATCATTAGCAGAATCTGGGGGATGATCAGGGGAAATCCCAGGATGGCCATCATGGCAGCATTTTGCTGGGCCCTGGCGGCAATAGCTGACAGGAAAGTGAATACAAGACTCAATCCTAAACCACCAAACATAGCCACACCCATAAATCTTAATCCATTCTGGACAGGATTTCCCAGCAACAGGCTAAACAGGATCCAGGAGGTAATACTCAAGACCGCCATTAATAATGCATTGAAAAGCAGCTTTGATAGTATAAAATCCCGAGCTCCTGCTATAGAATAAAAATAGAGCAGGCGGCCCCTGCTTTCCTGTAAAAAACTTTTAGCCACGGCGTTAACACATACGAAAAGCTGGATCATCCAGAAAAGCCCATTCCAAACTTCATCTTCTGGTTGCCCCATTGCCAGATAAAGAACAAAAATGGTACTTGCAACATATAGCAGGATACCATAAAAGCTGTATTGCTGCCGCATTTCCAGCAGCAGGTCCTTTCTGAATAATGTTATGATATGTTTCAAAGCAGAAATTTAACTAGTCCTTTTCATTAAAGCAACTACGGCAACGGGGTTCATAAGATTCCTTTTCACCCAGCATAACCTGGTTGGAACCGGGCGTTTTCCGGTAACTATAACTTGCAATGTTTCCACATTTTACGCAAATGGCATGCAACTTGGTGATATAATCTGCCTTGGCAAGCAGGAAGGGCATTTGTCCGAATGGTTTGCCGAGGAAATCCATGTCGAGTCCTGCTACGATTACCCTGATACCCTGCCTGGCAAGCTGGTCGCAGACTTCGGGTAGCTGGTCATCAAAGAATTGGGCTTCGTCAATGCCAACAACATCAACATCGCTGGCCATCAGCAGGATGGTCTGGGAGTTATCAATAGGGGTGGAGTGTATCATTTTTTCGTCATGTGACACAATATTCTGGTCATCATAACGTACATCTATGGAAGGTTTAAAGATTTCAACCTTCAGGTTAGCGATCCTCGCCCTTTTTAAACGCCGTATCAGTTCTTCGGTCTTACCAGAGAACATAGATCCGCAGATTACTTCTATCCATCCCCTGCGGCCGCCGCTGAGATTTGGTTCTATAAACATAATTGATTCAGGCGTTTGCAGTTTGAGTTTAACAAACAACAAACGGTTTTATAGGTGTTTTTTTATATAACTTTATGAAATCCAATACTAACCCAAAAGTACCATATCGTATGGAAAGAGTAAGAGCACTGATAAATAAGTTGCAGGAGCAGCTCGATGAGCAGGCCGACAACCAGGCTTTGCTTGCAACAATCCAGCTTCTCCAGGCAGAATTGCAACCACCTGTTGCTGCCTCCGTTAGCCGCAATGGCAGCAGTAAAGTAGCAGTCGTAATGCCCTCTTCCAATCGGCAAATGGATAACTCCTCATATCAGCCAAAGACAGCAGAATCATTTCCTATAGCCTCCCAACCAAATTCTGAACCTGATCAATCGCAAAAGGAAGAAAAACAAGTGGATTGGCTTCATAGTCTCATGCAGGAAATTCCAACCCTCGCGCATCAGAAAGATATCCGGGAATTGAATGAGGTAATGGGACAACAGCATAATTCCACATCTCTCAACGATAAATTAAAACAACATTCTCTTGAATTATCCGAGGTATTGACAAGGGAACCGGTTCGGGATCTCAAGAAGGCAATAGGGGTAAATGACCGTTTTGTTTTCGTTAATGAATTATTCCGCGGAGATGAGACCATGTATGAGCGCAGTATTAAAACAATTAATTCATTTCATATTCTTCAGGAAGCTGAATTCTGGATTGAGCGTGAACTTAAACTGAAACTGGCCTGGGATGATACCAAAGAACCGGTTGTGCATTTTCTTCAGTTAGTAAGGAGGCGATTTACCTCCAGGTAGTCAATTATTATACGTGTTGCCCCTCTTCGTTTCCGCACGAACTCCTCGGCGGCAACAGCTGCCATGCCATACTCGGTACTGTTGGCAAGTAGTTTCTTGAGCGTATCTTCAAGCTCGAGCGCATTTTCAACCCAGAAGGAGCCCCCGGCCTCAATCAGTTCAATTGCTTCCGGAAAACGTTCATAGTGAGGCCCATGAATAACCGGCCGCCCATAAACAGCAGCTTCCAGGATATTATGAAGTCCATCACCTCCAAACCCCCCACCAACATAGGCTATAGTTGCATAATGATATAGTCGGGACAACATTCCTATATTATCAATAATCAAGACATGTGAACTGTTTTCCCTGAATGCGGATTCCTTCCATATTTCAACCCATTTCGAATAACGGATGGTGTTGTGAAAAAGCTTCTCAATGTCTTTCAGGTGGTGTTCACCAATTTCGTGGGGAGCAATGATGAATCGTAAACCACTATTTGTATTAGCGAAATGATCCAGTTCTTCTTCATCTTCCGGCCAGGTGCTGCCCCCTACCACCACCGGTAAACCGTTCACAAAAGCTGCGATCTCTGGTAAGGGCTCAAATGCCTCCGCAATAGCAGATACCCTATCATAGCGGGTATCACCACTAATTGCAACGTTCTCAATACCAACGTTTCTCAAAAGAGAAGCGGATTCAGCATTCTGGACAAAAATATACCTGAAACAGCTTAGCATATGGCGATGTAATCTTCCAAACCATTGAAAGAAAGGTTGGGACGAACGGAACAATCCTGAAATTAATATTACAGGGGTTCCCCGTTTAAAAAGTTGGTTCAGGAAATGGTACCAGAATTCATAACGTACCCAAAGAACGATATCAGGCTTCACAATATCCAGGAACCTTCTGGCGGTTGAGGATCCATCCAGTGGGAGGTAACAAACATAATCGGCACCCTGGTAGTTTTTACGGATTTCATACCCTGATGGACTGAAAAAGGTTATCAAAATGGTATACCTGGGATATTTCTGACGAATTAATTCTAAAACCGGGCGACCTTGTTCAAATTCGCCCAGAGAAGCACAATGCATCCATAATACAGGGGAAGATCTGGCACTCATTGCCGAAATGAGGGAGGCTTCCCAAGCCCGCCGGCCTGTAACCCAGCTTTTTGCTTTAGGATTCCAAAAAGCAGCAAGTTTCAGTGCTGTTCCATAAAGAAACAGGAAAATATTATACAGGAATAAGCTCACAGAAGCAGTGTATTAATGAAGGCAAATCTAAATTCAAAGTTCCACCCTACCTATATTTTGCTATTTTTGTGCGCATTTTAAAAAGCGGATAGCAATTATGCGGACGATACAAATGGTTGACCTAAGGCAGCAATACCTACATATTAAAGAAGAAGTAGATGCGGCCATTCATGAGGTGCTTGATAGTGTTTCTTTTATTAACGGGAAGGCAGTGCAGGATTTTGGAAGCTCCCTTGCATCCTACCTTGGTGTTAAACATGTGATTCCCTGTGCTAACGGTACTGATGCTTTGCAAATTGCCATGATGGCTTTAGATCTGCAACCCGGAGATGAAGTAATTACACCTTCTTTTACTTATATCGCAACTACAGAAGTGGTGGCTTTACTTAAACTGAAACCCGTATTTGTAGACGTCGATCCTAAAACTTTCTGCCTTGATCCGGTAGCATTGGAAAGAAGCATTACCCCCAAAACAAAAGCAATTGTACCCGTACATCTTTATGGACAGGCAGCTGATATGGAGGCAATTATGGAGATCGCCCGCAAACACAATCTCTATGTAATAGAGGATAATGCGCAGGCTATTGGAAGTGATTATATTTTCAGCGATGGCAGGAAACAGAAGACCGGGTCAATCGGTACAATTGGTTGTACTTCATTTTTTCCTTCCAAGAATCTGGGATGTTATGGTGATGGCGGAGCAATGTGTACGAATGATGATGAGCTTGCCGCTAAACTGAGGATGATAGCAAATCATGGACAGAGCAAACGATATTATCATGATGTTGTAGGTTGTAATAGTCGCCTCGATAGTATTCAGGCAGCGGTATTGAATATAAAATTACCCAGGCTGGATGCTTATATCGATGCCCGACGCAAGGCAGCAGATCATTATGACAGGGCTTTTGCTGCCTGTGATAAGATCACTACTCCTTTCCGGGCTCTTAACAATAAGCATGTTTTTCATCAATATACGCTGTTGCTGGAAGGGGTAGACCGAAATGCCCTGAATCAATTTCTGGCTGATAACCAGATACCATCCATGATTTATTACCCTGTACCGGCTCACCGGCAGGAGATGTTCGCTTCATTTGGGGGCTCGGCATACAATTTGCCTGTGACCGATTGGCTGACGGAAAGGGTCATTTCTCTCCCAATGCATACAGAACTCGACCAGGATCAGCTGGAATATATCAGCTCCAAAGTTCTTGAGTTCGTTAACAGATAACTAAATCACTCCTTTTATAATATGAAAATTGCAGTTGTAGGAACCGGATATGTTGGACTCGTTACCGGAACTTGTTTCGCGGAAACAGGTAATGAAGTTATTTGCGTGGATATAGACAAGCGTAAAGTGGATATGCTGACCAATGGTGAGATAACCATATATGAACCAGGTCTTGAAAATCTTTTTCTTCGTAACCAGAAGGAGGGAAGGCTCAGCTTTACCACTGACCTGGCTGAAGGGATCAAAGATGCAAAGATAGTTTTTCTGGCCCTGCCTACCCCACCGGGTGAAGATGGGTCGGCAGATTTAAAGTATGTTCTTGGAGTAGCTGAAGATCTTGGCAAGCTCCTTACTGACTATAAAGTGTTGGTTGATAAAAGTACAGTACCTGTAGGTACAGCCGAAAAGGTACGTGCTGCCGTGGCAAAAAATTATTCTGGCGAGTTTGACGTTGTGTCCAATCCCGAATTCCTTCGCGAAGGAGTTGCGGTTGAAGACTTTATGAAACCTGACAGGGTTGTTATAGGTACCAGTTCAGACCGGGGAAGAAAACTAATGGGAGAATTGTATGCCCCTTTTGTTCGTTCAGGTAATCCCGTTATATATATGGATGAAAGATCCGCAGAACTTACAAAATACGCGGCCAACTCATTTCTTGCTACCAAGATTTCATTTATGAATGAGGTTGCGCAGCTTTGTGAGAGGTTAGGTGCAGATGTTGATATGGTTCGCCTGGGTATTGGCAGTGATGACAGAATTGGTAAAAGGTTTCTTTTTCCTGGGATTGGGTATGGTGGTTCCTGCTTTCCCAAAGATGTGCAGGCACTGGTCAGATCTTCCAGCGAAGTAGATTATGATTTTCAGATCCTCAATGCGGTGATGGATGTAAATGAAAAACAGAAACTGCATCTGATGCCTAAGATCCGGAACTATTTCAATGGTGAACTTTCCGGGAAGCATTTCGCTATATGGGGACTTGCATTCAAACCAAATACCGATGATATCCGGGAAGCACCCGCATTATATATGATTGATGAGTTGCTTGCTGAAGGCGCAACGGTAACCGTATTTGACCCCGAAGCCATGAAGAATGTAAAACAGGTTATTGGCGAAAAGATCAATTATGCTGATAATCAGTATGATGCCTTAAAAGGCGCGGATGCCCTCATAATTGCAACTGAATGGAATGAGTTCCGCTCACCCGATTTCCTCAAAATAGTTACACACCTAAAGAATAAAATCATCTTCGATGGCCGTAATCTTTTTGACGTTTCTGCTATCGCTGAATTAGGATTCCATTATGAAAGCATCGGTCGTAAACCGGTGTCTCAAAAAAAATAACTCCACAATGTCCCGTAAAAGAGTTTTGATCACCGGAGCAGCTGGCTTTCTTGGCTCTCACCTTTGCGATCGTTTTATTAAGGAGGGCTTTCATGTTATTGGCATGGACAACCTTATTACAGGTGATCTTAAAAATATTGAACATTTATTCAGGCTTGAACAATTTGAATTTTATAATCACGATGTAAGTAAGTTTATCCATGTTCCTGGTGAGCTTGATTATATATTGCATTTTGCATCACCCGCAAGTCCAATAGATTATCTCAAGATACCAATCCAGACATTGAAGGTTGGTGCACTGGGAACCCATAATTGCCTTGGTCTTGCAAAAGCCAAACATGCACGAATATTAGTGGCATCTACTTCTGAAGTGTATGGCGATCCACTTGTTCATCCACAAACAGAGGATTACTGGGGTAATGTAAATCCAGTTGGCCCCAGGGGTGTGTATGATGAAGCAAAGCGTTTTATGGAATCCATTACAATGGCGTACCATACATTTCATAATGTGGAAACCAGAATCATTAGGATTTTCAATACTTACGGACCAAGGATGCGATTGAATGATGGCAGAGCCCTCCCCGCTTTTATAGGGCAGGCCTTGAGAGGAGAAGACCTGACTGTATTCGGTGATGGTTCTCAAACCAGGTCCTTTTGTTATGTAGATGATTTGGTGGAAGGCATTTACAGATTATTGATGAGCGATTATGCATATCCGGTGAACATTGGCAATCCTGATGAAATATCACTTAAGGAATTTGCAGAGGAGATTATCAAACTTACCGGCACCCGGCAAAAGATTGTTTACCGTGATCTTCCGGTGGATGATCCTAAACAAAGACAGCCAGATATTACCAGGGCAAAAACTCTTCTGGGTTGGCAGCCAAAAGTAAACAGGGCTGATGGTGTTCGTATAACATATGAGTATTTCAAATCTCTTCCTCATGAAGAGCTCTTCAAACAACCGAAGGAGTTTAAAAGCTTACACAAATGAAAATTTACCAGGACCTTCTAGATAAGAATTCAAAGCTGGCTGTAATTGGATTGGGATATGTAGGATTACCTCTGGCACTGGAGTTTGCAAAAAAATGTTCAGTGATAGGGTTTGATATCAATCCGCGTAGGGTTGAAATGATGCGTAACGGAATAGACCCGAGTAAGGAAGTTGGTCCGGAAGCGTTCAAGGACAGGGATATTATTTTTACAGATGACCTTGAAGTGTTGAGAACAGCAAAATTCTTTGTGGTAGCAGTACCAACTCCCGTTGATAAATTTCATGTTCCCGATCTTAAACCTTTGATCGGAGCTTCTACTACAGTTGGATCAGTTTTAAAGAAAGGGGATTATGTGGTTTATGAATCAACAACCTACCCGGGTTGTACAGAAGAAGATTGCCTTCCAATTCTTGAGAAACTATCGGGCCTTAAGTTTGGGGAAGATTTCAAACTGGGATATTCTCCTGAAAGAATCAACCCGGGAGATAAAAAAAATACACTGCGTACAGTAGTGAAAGTTGTTTCCGGATCAGATGAGGAAGCATTGGATGAAATAGCAAAAACATATGAACTGGTAGTAGATGCCGGTGTTCATCGTGCACAATCCATCAAAGTTGCGGAAGCTTCTAAAATCGTTGAGAATACACAGCGTGATATGAATATCGCTCTCATGAATGAGCTGTCACTCATTTTTGACAGGATGGGTATCAATACATATGAAGTAATTGAAGCTGCAGGAACAAAGTGGAACTTTCTGAAATTCCAGCCCGGTTTGGTAGGTGGGCATTGCATTGGTGTAGATCCTTATTACCTTACGCATAAAGCGGCTTCTCTCGGCTACCAGAGCAGAGTTATTGCTGCCAGCAGGTTCATTAATGATGATATGGCGAAATACCTTGCCCGTAAAATCATTAAGTATGTTTTACGTAATTCTGACAATCCACGTGTATTGGTGAAAGGGGTTACTTTCAAAGAAAATGTAAGTGATATAAGAAACTCGAAAATCGTTGATACAGTTGAAGAACTTTTAGCGTTTAATATTCATGTGGATGTTGAAGACCCTTATGCTGAGCATGCGGAGGTAAAAGAGGAATATGGTCTTCAACTTGCACGTTCCGGAGGAAAAGACTATGATGCGGTAATCATTACAGTTCCTCATGAACAGTACCTTAGTCACGATGATGCTTTCTTCGCTGGTATCACGCGGGAGCATGGAGTGATTGTAGACCTTAAAGGAATTTACCGCGGTAAAATTAATTCACGTTTATACTGGAGTCTGTAATGAATAATTATAAGAAAACCATATTGGTTACAGGTGGGGCCGGATTTATCGGTTCACATGTGGTCAGGTTATTTGTAAACAAATACCCTGATAATTTGATAGTCAATCTTGATGCCCTTACTTATGCGGGAAATCTTGAGAACCTCAAGGATGTGGAGGCTAAAGAGAATTATATTTTCGAGAAAGCTGATATCACTGATGAGCCTCGGATGCAGGAACTATTTGATCAATACAAGTTTGATGGAGTAATCCATCTTGCTGCTGAAAGCCATGTAGATAGAAGTATCCTTGATCCCCTCCAGTTCGTAAGGACAAACGTTCTTGGCACAGTGAATCTTTTAAATGTGGCCCGGAAATTCTGGAATGGAAATTTCGAAGGAAAGCGTTTCTATCACGTTAGTACAGATGAGGTTTATGGTTCACTTGGTGAAGAAGGTTTTTTCACCGAAGAAACCGCTTATGATCCCCGATCACCCTACTCCGCGTCTAAAGCATCTTCCGACCATTTTGTAATGGCCTATTTCCATACTTATCACTTACCGGTAGTGATGAGTAATTGCTCAAATAATTATGGCTCACATCATTTTCCGGAAAAGCTTATTCCGCTGATGATAAATAATATCCGGAACAATAAACCCTTGCCCGTTTATGGGAAAGGGGAAAACGTTCGTGATTGGCTATATGTGGAGGATCATGCCAGGGCCATAGACGTAATTTTTCATAATGGCAATGAAGGAGAAAAGTATAATGTGGGTGGTTTTAATGAGTGGAAAAACATTGACCTCGTCCATTTATTATGCAGGATAATGGATAATAAGCTGGGAAGAGAGGAAGGTGAGTCAGCAAAACTCATCAGCTATGTTACTGATCGTCCGGGCCATGATCTGCGTTACGCAATTGATGCTACAAAATTAAATAAAGAACTTGGCTGGAGCCCTTCTCTCCAATTTGAAGAAGGACTTGAGAAGACAGTAGACTGGTACCTGCAAAATGAGGAATGGATAAACCATATTACCAGCGGCAATTACAAGCATTACTACGAAACCCAGTACGATCAACGATAATTATGGCATTCATAGAAACCGGATTACCCGGATTAATTGTTTATGAGCCCCGTGTTTTTGGAGATGACCGTGGCTATTTTTTTGAATCATATAATGAGTCGGTTTTTGCCGAACAAGGATTGGAAATGCGATTTGTGCAGGACAACCAGGCACGATCGGTATATGGTGTGGTCAGAGGTCTTCATTTTCAAAAACCTCCATATGCCCAAACTAAGCTTATCCGCGCAATTGAAGGAAGTATACTTGATGTGGTGGTAGATTGCAGAAAAGATTCACCAACGTTTGGAAAAACTTATTCCATCGAATTATCCGCTGAAAATAAAAAACAGCTATTGGTGCCCAGGGGCTTTGCTCACGGGTATTCCGTGATCAGTCCATTTGCCGAAGTGATGTATAAATGTGATGCATTTTACAATAAAGAATCAGAAGGTGGTGTGTTGTTTAATGATCCCGGCTTGAGTATCGATTGGAAGGTTCCCGCCGATAAAATGATTCTTTCAGAAAAGGATAAACTCTACCCTGTGTTTGCAGATGTTGATCATTGCTTTACTTTGCATTCATGAAAAAGATATTGGTAACAGGTTCAGGCGGACAACTTGGAACTGAGATAAGGCAGGTATCAGCCTTCTATCCCGGCTATCAATTTATTTTTGCGGACAGCGAAACCTTACCAATTGACAAAGAGGCTGTTGTTGAATCCTATATTAGTTCCCTGAAGCCTGATTATTGCATCAATTGTGCTGCATACACCGCAGTAGATAAAGCTGAAATAGAGGTAGAGAAAGCAAATCAGATAAATGGTTCAGCGGTAGGATACCTTGCAAAATACCTTCATCGTAACAGTGGTCGTATGATTCACATATCAACCGATTATGTTTTTGATGGCAGTGCATCAAAACCGCTGAACGAAACCGATACAGTTCATCCTCTGGGTGTATACGGATCCTCTAAACTAAAAGGCGAGGAGCTCGCAATGCAATATGCTCCAGACAGTATAATACTTCGCACCTCATGGGTATATTCTGCTTATGGAAATAATTTTGTGAAGACAATGCTGCGACTCATGAGTCAGCGTGAGGAATTAAATGTTGTGTCAGATCAGATTGGATCACCTACCTATGCCGCTGATCTGGCAAAAGCTATCATGGAAATTATAGTGCAACTTGACGGTTTGGATCAATCGGCAGACCTTGGGGGAATTTATCATTATTCAAATGATGGCATTATCAGTTGGTATGATTTTGCATTGGCTATCAAAGAGCTTTCGGGAAGCAAATGCAAAATTAATCCGATTGCCTCTGCAGAATATCCAACTCCAGCAGCCAGGCCCGCATACAGTGTATTTGATAAGGAGAAAATCAGAAGTGTTTTCGGTTTGCCCATTTTGAACTGGAAAGAAAGCCTTCAGATCTGCATGCTCCAGTTGCAACAGTATCTTGCATGATCATGGATAACAATAATTACATTATGGCAATCAATTTCAATGAACAATTAGATACAATAATAGATTCAGTTGATCTGCATGCAAAGTGGCTGAATACATTATCCATGCTGGAAAATGCCGGGGCAAGAAAGATCAAGCAATGTGAGCATCCGGTTTTTGTTCCGGAAGATATCCTGAAGCATGCGGCCGAAGAATCGAGGCATGCCTGGTATCTGAAGAAACAACTCCGTAAACTTGGCGAAGGTTTATGTCCCACTTATGAACCTCAATACCTTTTAGCACCATTAACCAGTATGCGTTACCTCCATCGGCTTGATATAATGGTTTGCCGGTATCTAAAAAAAGAGCATGGTTTCCGGAGCGATGAACTTAAGTATTCAGCTTACCTGTTGGTAACCTATGCCATTGAAGTTAGAGCCGACGAACTTTACCCCGTTTACCAGCAGGCATTAAGATCTCGAAAAAGTAGTATCAGTGTTCATAATATTATAACAGAAGAGCAACAGCATCTGGCTTCAATGGAAGCGCAACTGCAGAAACTTTCTCCAAAATGGAAAGATCTTTGTGATTATGCCTGCCATCAGGAAGCTAAACTTTACGAAGAGTGGAGAAGTGAGGTAATGGATGATGTAACCCGGTTGGCTGTATGAAAATAAAAAAAGGACAAACTGAATAATCAATTTGTCCTTTTGTTGGCCTACCAGGATTCGAACCTAGACAAACAGAACCAAAATCTGTCGTACTACCATTATACTATAGGCCAATCCGTCCCAAATGGGAGTGCAAAAATAATAGGCAGCGTCCTTTCCGCCAAAAAATTCTCTGAAAAATCTCTTTTTGTTACGCACATCAGCATCCATAGCTATCAACTTTGCCCATTCGGTGTTTAGAATTAGATTTATTGAAAATCAGCACCATGGAAAATTCAGGAAGAAGGGGGTTTCTGGCAGGGATATCAAAAATCGGGCTTGGAACTCTTATGGCCTCTTTTACTGAACCTGCATGGAGCAGGCAACTTGAGAGAAGTCTTTCTCAATTCCGACAGTATAATTCAACTCAGATCGCTGGAGAGGAGGACTTCTGGTATTCAATCCAACAAGCCTATACTGCTTCCCCGTCTATTATCAACCTAAACAACGGTGGTGTTAGTCCCAGCCCAAAAATTGTGCAGGATGCCATGAAGCGTTATCACGACTTCAGTAATGAGGCCCCCAGTTATTATATGTGGCGTATCCTTGACCAGGGACGTGAGCCTTTGCGTCGGAGCCTGGCATTGATGGCGGGATGTGAACAGGATGAGATCGCTATTCAGCGCAACGCATCCGAAGCGCTTGAAACAGTAATCTTCGGACTTTCTCTTAAAACTGGTGATGAGGTTGTACTTAGCAAACAGGATTATCCAAATATGATAAATGCCTGGAAGCAACGCGAACTTCGGGATGGTATAAAGTTGGTATGGGTTAATCTTGAATTGCCAAGTGAGGATAATGAATATCTTACTGAGCAATACACGAAGGCATTTACGTCTCGCACAAGGGTTGTACATCTAACCCATATAATCAACTGGAATGGACAGATCTTACCCGTAAGAAGAATCGCCGATATGGCAAAACAGAAAGGAATTGAAGTTGTAGTTGATGGGGCTCACAGTTTTGCCCATTTTCAATTTTCCATTCCTGATCTCGGAGCTGATTATTTCGGTACCAGTCTTCACAAATGGTTGGGTGCGTGCATTGGGAGTGGACTGCTTTATGTTAAGAAGGATAAGATCGCTAAATTATATCCCCTTTTTGGTTCACCGGATGCAGTTAGTGCTGATATCCGAAAATTTGAGAATTTGGGAACCAGGCCATTTTTCATTGAACAGGCAATCGGTAAGGCAATTGAATTTCACGAGATGATTGGCGCAGAGCGAAAAGAGAAACGACTGCATTACCTGAAAAATTACTGGATGAATAAAGTGAAGGATCTACCAGGCATACATCTGGGTACTTCACTCAGGGAGGGCTTCGGTTGTGCGATAGGGTTGGTTGGTGTTAAAGATCGTAAGCCTGCTGAATTAGATCAGTACTTATTCAATGAATATAAGATCCACACTGTTGGTATTGAGTGGGAGAATATAAAAGGCGTGCGGATCACGCCTAATGTTTATACAACCACCAAACAGCTTGACATACTGGTGGCAGCCATCGAAAAATTTACAAAGAAAAAAATATAGTCCTCATACAGCTCTGACCAAAAAATAATTTTTCTTTCCTTTCTGTACCAATAAATATTTACCTGTAAGAAAATTTGTTGGGGTCAGTTTTGTCTCCACAGTTTCAACTTTTATTTTATTGATACTTATGCCACCGCTTTGAACCATTTTCCTGGCTTCGCCTTTACTGGGAAATATACCAGTTTCAGCAAGGAAACTCACAATATCAATACCCTGATCAAAAGTTGATTTCGCATAATCATGGGTAGGAACACCTTCCAATACCTGGAGAAGTTGCTCTTCATTAAGCCTTGCAAGCACTTCGGTAGTTGCATTGCCAAAGAGTATTTCTGAAGCATTCACAGCAAATTCATATTCTTCATTACCATGAACAAATCTGGTGATCTCCTCAGATAGCTTTTTCTGTAGTATTCTTTGGTGTGGCGCTTCCTGGTGTGAAGCAATTATTTGCTCAATTTCCTCCTTAGTAAGAAAAGTAAATATGCGTATCCATTTAATGGCATCTTCATCGGATGCATTTAACCAGAACTGGTAGAATTGATAGGGGGATGTTTTTGAAGGATCCAGCCAAACATTTCCTTTTTCGGTTTTGCCGAACTTTCCGCCATCGGCTTTGGTGAGCAATGGGCAGGTAAATGCGAATGCCTCACCACCACCCATTCTTCTGATCAATTCAGTTCCGGTAGTAATATTACCCCACTGGTCACTGCCACCCATTTGAAGCTTGCAGTTTTTATGCTGGTATAGCCAGTAGAAATCGTATCCCTGTATCAGTTGATAAGTGAATTCTGTAAAGCTGATGCCACTATCACCTTCAATTCGTTTACGCACACTGTCTTTTGACATCATATAATTAACCGTAATATGTTTGCCGACGTCCCGAATAAAGTCAAGGAAACTTATGTTCCTGAACCAATCATAATTGTTCACTATTTCTGCATTATTGGGGAGGCTGGCGTCAAAGTCAAGATATTTTTCGAGTTGGCGCTGAATACCAGCCTGGTTTTTTTGCAGGGTGGCTTCATCCAACATCTTTCTCTCTTCCGCCTTAAAAGAAGGATCGCCCACCATTCCGGTGGCACCGCCCACAAGGGCGTAGGGTTTATGGCCAGCCAGTTGCAGGTGACGAAGCAACAAAATCGGCACAAGGCTGCCGATATGCAAACTATCCGCGGTGGGGTCAAAGCCAATATAAGCTGAGGTCATCTCTTTGTTTAGCTGTTCTTCTGTTCCGGGCATAATATCCTGCAACATGCCCCTCCACCGTAATTCTTCTATTAATTTCATAAAAACGCTGCAATTTGCAGCAAAACTAACGCAATAATAGCAACCCCGCCAGAGGCAATATTCCTCCCCTCCGGTCGTTACTGTTCATTAGCGTTATTATTGCTTATCCAGAAAGTTGAGTCATGATATTGAAGATCAAAAGCCTGATCCTGCTGTTTATAATTCTGCCCTCAGTTCTGCTGGCACAATTCCGGAAATATTCCAATGAATTCCTCAATATCGGCGCTGGTGCAAGGGGACTAGCCATGGGATCTGCCCAGGTTGCCTCAGTATCAGATGGAACTTCCGGATATTGGAATCCCGCCGCCCTGGTTCATGTGAAAGTACAACCCCAGGTGAATATCATGCATGCCGAATATTTTGCTGGTATCGGAAAATATGATTTTGCTAATGTTGCCATTCCCTTGAAAGATGGAAAAAGAACTATCGGGATTTCAGTGCTCCGTTTTGCAGTTGACGATATCCCAAATACTGTATTCCTTGTGGATCCCGATGGCCGTATCAATTTTGATAATATCACAACATTTTCTTCTGCGGATTATGCTTTTCTGTTTTCTTACGCACAGCAGTTGAAGGACCTTGGCCCGGATAAGAAGCTTAATATGGGTTTTAATGCCAAAGTAATCCATCGTAAAGCAGGTGATTTTGCAACTTCATGGGGGTTTGGTTTTGATGCAGGGTTACAATATATCAATAAGAGATTACAGGTGGGATTCGTTGCACGTGATGTTACAACCACATTCAATGCATGGTCTTATAGTATAAATGATAAAATGCGGGAAGTCTTCTATGTTACCCAGAATGAAATTCCCGTTAAATCCACAGAATTAACCGCTCCTAAGTTAATAGGAGGCGCTTCTTATAATTTCAGGATCAACAAGTCGGTGAATTTACTGGCTGAGGCGAATCTTGATTTCACATTTGATGGGAGGAGAAATACAGTAATCAGTTCGAGCGCAATAAGCGTAGATCCAAAACTGGGTTTGGAAGCATCCATAAAGAATGTTTTTTTCGTACGTGCAGGCATAAGTAATTTCCAAAAGGCCCTTGAAGATGAGGATAGTACTTACACAAAAAAAGTTTGGATCTACCAACCAGCAATGGGGGCAGGTTTCCGGTTACAGAATGTGATGATTGATTATGCATTCACCAATCTTGCAAATCAGTCAAATCCTTTATATACACATGTCTTCTCTTTAAAGCTTGACATGGTTAAAAAGAATAAAAAAAAGTAAGCGATTAGCATATGCAAAAAAATTGTAGAATTAGTTTCCGGAGAATATGCGTCCTGCTGTTGCTTGTCTTTTCATTTGACGGCTTATTATTCGCGCAAACCTTCAATAACGAATGGATCAATTACAATAACACTTATTATAAATTTTCCGTTGGAAAAGACAGTCTTTATCGTATCAGTAAATCTACACTCACTGCAAATGGATTAGGTGCTGTTTCTGCTGAACATTTTCGGTTATATAGAAATGGGAAAGAGGTTGCTATTTATACTTCCGTTCCAATGGGTCAATTACCCGATAATGGATATATTGAATTCTGGGCATTAGCGAATGATGGCGAATCGGATCGGGAACTCTACAGAAATCCAGCTTACCAGCATACTACCAAATATAATTTGCATTCTGATAGTGCAGCCTATTTCCTTACAGTTGAAACTTCTTCAATTAATAAAAGGTTTACAGATGTAGCCAATGATTTAAGTGGAAATTCCATACCTCCTGAACCTTATTTTTACCACAAGGCCGCTTTATATTTCAAAGAACAGATCAATCCCGGATTGTCTGCCAATGCAGGGGAGAATGTATACTCTTCTGCATATGACAGAGGTGAATTCTGGAGCAGCTGGGAACTCAGGGAAAGGGAAACACGAACCATCACTTTCCCGAATCTGCGCGCTATTCCAAATGGTCCGGATGCCACTTTAAGATATGGTGCATTTGGTAATACAGGAAAAACCAGAAGAGTTCGCGTAGCCTTGAACAATACTCAACTGGAAGAGAGGCAGATGGATTTCTATACCGACATGATCCGTTCAGTGAGTTTCCAGTCTTCGCTTCTGTCGTCTGGATCAGCTTCTGTTGCTGTTACTGATGTACAGCCCCCCAAACCGGCTGGTGCTGATCCCTACCTCGATAGGATGGTTCTATCTTTCATCGAGTTAACTTATGCCCGGGAGTTTGATTTTGATGGCAAAGGGCAGTTCTATTTTGAAATGGAGCCTCGTACTGATGGCTATTATTTTGAAATAAGAAACTTTAACGGTAATGGCATTGCCCCGGTTCTTTATGACTTGGAAACACAGGAACGATATACCGGAAATATTGAACAGACCGGTCTTGTCCGCTTTCGGTTGAATGGAAGTTCACGTGTCCGTAAAATGGTTGTGGTAAACCAGTCGCCTGCTTATGCTGCACCAATAAATACACTGACAGAACGAAAATTTGTGAACTACTCCAATGCCGGCGTACAGGGAAATTATATTTTTATCAGCCATCCCAAATTATCGAACGGAGCATCTGGCAGCAACCCCGTAGAGGAATACCGGGCCTACAGAAGCAGCGCTGTTGGTGGATCTTATAATGGCAAAGTTTATGACATTCAGGAGTTAACCGATCAGTTTGCATTTGGTACTAAAGGACATCCTTCCTCTATTCGGAATTTTCTTCGCTATGCAAAGGCGAATTTCAGCCAGGGTATTTCAAAAGTTCTGCTTCTGGGGAAGGGGGTCAACTATACAGCATACCGGAATATAGACTGGAACACCGGGGTATATACCGATCAACCGGAATTGGACAATCTGAACCTTGTACCAACGTTTGGTTTTCCTGGTTCAGATAATATGCTTACGACCAGTAATATCACCAGTTCAAAACCGGAGTTGGAGATTGGAAGAATTTCGGTAATAAGTGCAGCCGAACTGGCTGATTATTTCGAAAAGGTAAAAGAGTATGAACAGCTCCAACGTTCCGCGCCCCACACCGTTGATGGAAGGCTTTGGATGAAGAACATGCTTCATATTACGGGTGCCAGTAGTTCACTGCTAGCTGGTCCACTATGTAACTTTGTAAACAAGTACAAGAACATTATTGAAGATACTCTGGCGGGAGCACGGGTGGAAGTTCTATGTAAGGATGTTTCAGGTGAAGTTGATCAATCGGGTTCCCAACGTGTTCGGGAGCTTTTTGAAGAAGGGCTTAGCATGGTGACCTATTTCGGTCATTCTTCTTCAACAACTCTTGAGTTCAGTATTGAAAATCCCGATGCCTATAACAATACCGGCAAATACCCGGTTTTTTCAGTTAATGGTTGTGATGCCGGCGATTTTTTCCGCTACAGTCCGCAAAGATTAATAGAAACTCAAACCCTGACAGAGAAGTTTACCCTTGCCAGGCAGAAAGGTGGCATTGCCTTTATTGCCAGTACACATTTCGGACTGATGAACTTTCTTGACACATATCTTGAGGCCTTTTACAAGCGTATGGGTGTATCTGATTATGGAGCCACACTGGGCCGGTTGATGGTTGATGCGCTTGATGATATGAGCGATTATTATGGCGATAACTATTTTGCCCGTACCCATACTGAACAGATATCACTTCATGGTGATCCTGCCCTGGTAATAAATTTCCAGGAAAAACCTGATTATGTTATTGAAGAATCCCTCATACAGCTCGAGTCAAATTTCATTTCCATCTCTGATCAAAACTTTAAACTTAAGGTTAAGTTTTTTAACCTGGGTAAGGCGGTAGGAGATTCCCTGCATGTGCTTATTAAAAGAACGAATGCTGATGGTACCAGTACTACCTTGTATGATCAAAAAAGACCAGCTGTTCTATATGCTGATTCATTGGAATTTACTCTCCCGGTAAATGCACTTACCGATAAGGGGCAGAATAATATTAGCGTTGTTTTAGATGGCATAGCCCAGATACCGGAGATGGACGAAGGGAATAATGCAATTTCTAAGAATTTCTTCATATTTGAAGATGAACTGACACCAGTATTCCCTTACCAATATTCGATTGTTTCAAATCCATCGCAAAAGTTATTTGCTTCTACTGCTGATCCTTTTAGTGGTATGAAACAATATGTGATGGAGATTGATACTACGGAATTATTCAGTTCCCCTCTTAAGAAAACAATCACCCTTTCATCTGTGGGAGGTTTGCTGGAATTTGACCCCCAACTTACATATTCAGACAGCACTGTATATTACTGGCGAACTGCACTTGTTCCTGCTGGTGGACAGGAATATTTTTGGAATACAACCTCCTTCTTTTTCAGAAATACGCAGCAGGAAGGATTCTCCCAGGGCCATTTCTTTCAACATCTTAATTCTGGCGTTGAGCAGATATTTATTGATACCGTTACCCGTCACTGGAAATTTGGTAACAGGGACAATGATCTTTTTATAAGGCAGGCTACCTTCCCAACAGCATCAGGTGAACAGGCTGATTTTGCTATCATTGTAAACAATGAAGAACCAACCGGAGCAGGATGTATTTATGACGAACTCATCTTTCATGTTTTCGACCGGAATACTTTCAAGTTGTGGGACAATAAGATAACAGGTGGTGTTGGTCTTTACAATAGTTATAATTCTAATTGTGGAGTGGGCAGGGCACATAATTTTGAATATAGGGTTCACACACGCGACTGGAGAAAAAGGGCAATGGATTTCATAGACCTTATACCCGAAGGCTCCTATGTGCTTGTGCGGAACAACAATAACCCTGAATTTACCGGCAATACCTATCCAGATGTCTGGAGGGCGGATACCGTCGCATTTGGATCAGGGAATTCATTATATCATAAACTCCTGGATCAGGGCTTCACACAAATTGATAGCTTCAATCGTTCACGTGCCTGGGTGTTTTTCTTCCGAAAGAATGACAGGAACGGTTTTACTCCGGTGATGAAATTTTCCACTGGTATTTATGACAAACTGGCTTTTGGTATAGTTGCACCTACACCACAAACATCCGGTATTATAACCTCCCCGGCTTTTGGTCCGGCAAAACAATGGAAATCACTTCGTTGGAATGGCAGCCAGGTGGAAGAACCAGGTAAGGATGAGGTGAAGATTTCGATTATAGGACTGAAACCCGATAATAGCGAGACGATATTAAAGGAAATAGGCATTAATGAAAAAAATGTTGATATATCTGAAATTGATGCCCGCTTATATCCTTTCCTGAAGCTTCGCATGGTAAATACTGATACTGCAAATAACACTCCATACCAGCTCCAATACTGGAGATTGATCTATGATCCGGTTCCGGAAGGAGCAGTTGCGCCCAATTTGTTTTTCAACACGAAGGATACTGTTGAATTAGGGGAGCAGGTAAGTTTTGGTATTGCTTTTAAGAATGTTAGTAAGGTTTCTTTTGACAGTCTGAAGGTCAAAGTGATTATCACGGATAAGGATAATGTTCCACATGAGCTGCCCCTGGCATTGATGAGGCCAATAATAAGTGGTGATACTATTCGGTTCCAGTACAGTATTGATACAAAGAATTTCCCTGGTGCCAATACTATTTACATTGATTTCAATCCGGATGGTCACCAACCAGAACAATACCATTTCAATAATTTTATTTTTCGCAACCTTTTTGTAAAAGGGGATGAGATCAATCCATTGATGGATGTAACTTTTGATGGAACGCATATTCTTAGTGGAGACATAGTATCTGCAAGACCGCATATCCAGATCAAATTGAAGGACGAGTCAAAATTCAGACTTCTGAATGATACATCACTGATGACTGTGAAAGTAAAGTATCCGAATGGTGTTGTTAAACAATTCAGATTCGATAATGATACTGTAAGGTTTACACCAGCTGTGAATACAGAAGATAATACAGCTACTATTGATTTCAGGCCTTCCTTTACAGAAATATTCAATGAGGAAGGAGATTTTTATGAATTGATTGTTTCCGGTAAAGATGCAAGTGACAATCCAGCCGGTAAAATTGATTACTCGGTAGAATTCCTTGTGATCAGCAAACCAATGATCTCCAATCTGTTGAATTATCCGAATCCATTTACAACTTCTACTGCATTTGTATTTACCCTTACCGGTAGTGAGGTGCCTACAAATTTCAAGATCCAGATTCTCACGGTTACTGGTAAGATCGTTAAAGAAATTACAGGTGCAGAACTGGGTCCCATCAGGATAGGCAGGAATATTACTGAGTATAAATGGGATGGTACTGACCAATTTGGACAACGCCTCGCAAATGGTGTTTATCTATACAGGGTTATAACTACCCTCAACGGGAAGAAAATGGACAAATACAAGGCTGAAGGTGACCGGACCGACCAATTCTTCAACCGTGGTTATGGAAAAATGTACCTGATGCGCTAATCGCTATCTTTGCGGCGACACAAATGTTGTTTCTATGGCGAAGATTGGAATTAATATAGCGACGGGAAGTTTACAGAAGGAAGAGATGATTGTTGGCATTGATCTGGGTACCACAAATAGCCTGGTAGCAATTATTCATCCGGATAGTAATCAACCCGTGGCATTAAGGGAGCATGATAGTTCCTCATTAGTGCCCTCTATTGTCCACTTCGGTGAGAATAATTCCATCGTTGTTGGGGAAGAAGCAAGGAAACTCCTGATCAGGGATCCTGCAAATACCATTTATTCCACCAAAAGGCTTATGGGTAAATCGTATAATGATATCCGTGAAAATGAATCATTTTATGCATTTAAGGTTTATGATGATAACACAGAAAGCCTTGTAAAAGTACAGGTTGGAGACCGATTTTATACGCCGGTTGAGCTCTCATCATATATACTAAAAGAGCTTAAGTCAAGGGCTGAACATATATTGAAAACGCCGGTTACAAAAGCAGTAATTACGGTACCTGCATATTTTAATGATTCCCAGCGCCAGGCTACCAGGGATGCAGGTAAACTCGCCGGCCTTGATGTTCTCCGTATAATAAATGAGCCCACAGCAGCAAGTCTCGCATATGGCATAGGATTGAATAAAGAAGAAGAAAAGACCATCGCAGTTTATGACCTGGGTGGCGGTACATTCGATATTAGTATTCTTAAGATACATAATGGGATATTTGAGGTTCTTTCCACTCATGGCGATACATATCTTGGAGGCGATGATTTCGACCAGCTTATTGTCAGAAAATGGGTTAAAGAGCATAACATCAGTGAAGAGCGCCTGCTGAATGATAAAGAATTTATGCAAACCCTTCGTCTGAAAGCGGAAACTGCAAAGATCCATTTATCGGCAAAAGATGTTTTCATTGACCATATTGGTGATATTCAATTGCAGGTTGCAGTTTCTGAGTTTAATAAGCTAATTCAACCCTATATAACAAAGACTCTTGACGCCTGCGAAAGAGCATTGAAAGATGCCGGTCTGCAAAAGCAGGATATTAACGAGGTTGTAATGGTGGGAGGTTCCACACGTACACCTCTTATTAAAAGAGCTGTTAGCAATTTCTTTGGCCTTTCACTGCACGATACACTTAATCCCGATGAAGTAGTAGCCCTGGGCGCAGCTGTGCAGGCAGATATCCTTGCAGGAAACAATAAGGACATGTTGTTGCTTGACATTACTCCTCTCTCTCTCGGTGTGGAAACTATGGGTGGATTGATGGATGTGTTAATTCCACGGAATACAAAGATTCCAACACGTGTATCCCGCAGTTATACAACGCAAAAAGATGGACAGTCTGGCATAGTCATTTCCGTTTTTCAAGGTGAGCGTGACCTTGTAAGGGATAATCGCAAATTAGCATCATTTATTTTGGAAGGTATACCCGCAATGCCTGCAGGTCTACCTAAAGTGGAGATAAGTTTCCTTATAAATGCGGATGGAATTTTACTTGTAAATGCAAAGGAATTAAGAAGTGGTATGGAGCAGAGCATTGAAGTTAAACCTCAATATGGACTTACAGACTCAGATGTCGAGAAAATGTTGATGGATTCTATAGTTAATGCTAAGGATGATATAGAGGCAAGGGCATTAAGAGAAGCCCAAACAGAAGCAACTCAACTTATAGATACCACATTGAATTTTATAGAGAAGAATAAAGAATACCTGACCACCTTAGAAATTGATCAGACCAATGAGGCTATTAACGCACTCCGGCACCTGTCTTCTCAGGAATCAAAAGATCAACTGCAGCTTCACATTGAAAAGCTGAATGAAATTTCACGCCCCTATGCAGAAAGATTGATGGATATAGCCATCCAGAAAGCCATAGGAGGCAAAAATATTTCTGATAATTACTGATCATTTTTTTGATCGGAATCCATCTGCTATACCCGGTCCCCGTGGTTCAAATGTTTCACAACTATTGTAAGCACATGGTAATGGATTAGAGCCACAACCATTTGGGTTCTGTGGGATGAAAATATAAATCCCGTTACAGTTTATAAAACTGCCTGGTGAGTTAATGGTGCCATAGGGCCGAACAATATTCACTGCATCGAAATATGTATAAAATCGGTAAATACTGTATCCTCCAATAAAGAGAATTAGTATTATTACTGCAATGTTGGGGTATCTTTTTGGAATGAGCGATTTAAATCTATCGAACATCAACCATGCTGAAATCAGGATTAACGGTAAAAGATAGGCCTGAGAAAATCTCAAAGCAGGAACTTTTGTCATCCATAGGATACTGCTGATCAGGCAAACTATTGTGATCCACCCAAGAGTTTTCGACGCGAATATTTTTTTTATATTTAAAAGCAGAAATGAAATTGAAACCAGAACAGAAAGAAAGAAAAGTTTTTCCATAAAGGTTAATGCGCTCCACCATAATAGGCTCCATTCTGAAAATTTCAGGTTCGTTATATCTTTATAGCCCTCCCACTCAACACTTCCTGCCTTTGCAAATGCAGTTATATAGATTTCGATTTCTTTTGCCAGCTGAGGAGAAAATTTCCAGTCCACATTGAACCAGTTAAACATGGTTGAAGGAAATAGCGGGTACCCCGAAATGATAATATTTCGTGCCAGGAATGCGCCAAGGGAAAGTATTATGGGAATAGATATAAAGAGGATCTTCTTAAAAGATGAAGTAGAGGGAATCTTTTTATAGATTAATGGAAGCAGTAGTATCGCCGGGGCGGCAGATATTTTTAAAGTAACAGCGAAAGCCAGGATTATTAAAGCCATTTCACTTTCCAGGGCATATTTCCTTTTTAGATCAGTGTTGAGCAGAAGGAGAAAGGCCGACCATAAAAAAATGCAGATCATAAAATCCGGGCTAGCTGAGCTAGCCGCCTGGTAAATCATCGTGTATATTCCAAAGATGAATGCAATCAATATTATAGTGACCACGATAATTCCGGATTGCTTCCGGAGTTGTTTATTTAGGACATTGGCAGTATAAGATATGACCCATATCAGAACAACAGCATTTATGAAAGTAAGTGCGCTTGTTCCGGTAAAATCAAATTTGAAAAATGCCGACAAAATGAACCAGCTGCTGTTAAATCCAAGTCTTCCATTTAGATTCGCAATCCCCGGCACTGTGCCGTAATGTAGCGTCCACTCTATGATAGGGGCATGATAACCTGTAGTATCCGGATTAATAACATACCATGGATGTATGGCCAAAACAAATAAACTACCTGCTATAAAAAAGCCCCAGCCTGTAATATTCAATGCTGAAAAACGATGACGAATAGCATTTATAAATACATTGGGTAAGTGTCTGTTGCTAAAATAGAATAACAATGGCGGCAAGGCAAACAGTAAATGAATTCCCCATCCCCCTAAGGGCATAAACAAACAAAGAACCTGAAGTACGATGCCTATAAAAGAAAGTCCTGTGAGGCAGGAAAATTCAACATCAATAACTGGTGTTGAATTTTGATGGTTCATGTAAAGGTTAATCGTGTTCAGCAGCATTTGTCCCCATAACCAGCAGAGGACTGTAATGTAAATTATTGCTGCTATTACCTGTAACATCTATGCTTGCTTTATTCCAACCTGAATAATAGAAAGTCCTGCAACTCTATTGGTAAATTGGTCAATTATTTTAATAATGGGAACCAGCGTTTCATATACCTTCATTTCCCCGTTACCGATCTTTTCTTTACCTAACAATTTCCCAAACAGATACCATCCCAAAATTCCCGTGAAATTAAAATACTGGCTGTGAACAACATTGAATCCATTGTTTTCAAGCAATTGTTGCATTGTACCTTTGGTGTAGCGCCTATAATGCCCCAGGCCTTTATCTATTTTGCAGTAGAGTGCTTCATAAGATGGTGCAAGCATAATCAGTCTTCCACCTGGTGATAATAATTTTTGGATATTCAATAAGGCCTTATCATGTTCTTTGATATGTTCAATCACATTTAAAAGAACGACCGTTCCATATTTTTTGGTAATACCTGCATATTTTAAATCGAATTCAGTATCCACCAGGTCTATCCCCATTATTCCTTCCAATGAAACATTTCCTTTGAAGCGGTTTTGAAGATAGTGACAATAATCAGGATTTATATCCGATAATGTCACCTTATGTTCATAAAGCAGAAACTCAGATATATTACCGATGCCGCTTCCGATTTCAAGTACATTCCCTTTGATGTATGGCCTGATCTTCTCATACATCCATCGGTTGAATTTATTTGCATTGCTTATAGCCTGCAGGGTTGAAGAGCCTATCTTGTCTTTATCGGATATGATTTTTTCCGGCATCAGTTAAAGATGTAACAAAGATTGTTTCATAAATAGGGAAATTAATTCTTTTTGATCTTAAACCCATCTGCAATAGTATTGGCTCGCAGTGAAAGTTGCTGTTGAAGGGTATATGTACAGGGCAATGGCAGGCAATAGCATCGGGGATTCCACTTGTCTCCAAGTATCTTCGGAATTACCACATGAATACCATCAACAATCAGAGTGCTGTATTCAGGAACCGGATTTTTTATGGGGAGCAGTACATGCGTATAATTTTTGTCCGTCACTATTTTTTTACCTGTATATATGCATACAGCTGCAGATAAAAGAAATATGCTGGCTGATAAAATTTTTCCATTCTGTAATAACCTGGATTTTTTCAGGAAGAAAATCGGAATAATAGCGATTAGAAGTAGTGCTCCATAACTGAAACGGGGATCAGGTGCAACCAGAAACCAGGAGAGAATTTGAAATAGAATAACGAGGAATAATGTTTTTAAAGTAAACACCCCATTGCCCTTATGTTTTACGAATAAGAGGTATGTGCCTGTTATCAATCCAATCGGTATTGTAATTATCAGGACTTTATCAAAACCAGAGAGGTAGGCAAACCATTGAGGTATCCAGCCAAATATTCCCATGGACTCTGTGGTGGCCAGATCTTGATATTCAGTTGAAACCCTGTTATAATATTTGATGAATCTCAGTAATTCCTGCACAAGTTCCTGCGGCACTTTCCAGTCTGGTTCAAAAAAAGCAAACGCCATTGATGGGAAAAATGGGTAGCCTGAGCTTATATAGGTTCTTCCAATCATGGCTCCCGCTAATAGGAGGGATGGAATCATTATCCAGAGAATTTGACTGTATTGTTTACGCCGGAGCATATAGAATATGCTTATCAATAACAGAATGAGCAGCGGATAATTTATTATGCGAACAGAGAATAGGTAAGCAGGCCATAGGATCCATTCCATTTCGTTTCCGGATCGCGAGTTCATCGCGCGAGCTTCAAACTCCTGAGCAACCAGTATAATGATTACTGTTGTTGCAATGAGATCATAATTAGAATTAGTGGATGATCCTCTCAGTAGAGGCCAGGATAATGTGAGTGCCAGAAGCATAAGAAAACTTGCCCATGCCAGTAGAGTTGCCTTATTATTTGCCAAGAAATATGAAACATTTGAAATCAGGTAATAGCTTAACCATATGCATACTGTACCATTTAATGCCGCAAAAAAATTATAACCCAGGGGAGCCTGGAAAAAAAACGCAGATAGAGCAAACCAGGAGGATTGAAACCCATACCGTTCATGCAGGTTCGCGATTCCGGGAACAGTATTATATGTTTTACTCCAACGGATCAGCTGCATGTGATAAGATTCGGTATCATCCATAATGGTTGGGCCACTGGCAAGAACCACTACCATAGTTCCGAATGCAAGGAAGGATAGGGTGTTAATCACATTCAACCTGGGTTTTGGAACCCGGGAGAAAAAAAGAAGCAGGTCTCTTCTGAAAATAAGTACCCCTGCAATTAATAAGAATGAATAGGCAATGAAGATTTTACCATTTAGAGGGAAACCAAAATTTGCTAACTGGGCGAAACAGGTAATGATTGCAAGGCCGGTAATGAAATGATTTATCAATGGCCTGCTTATAGAAGGATGGTCTTTTGAATCATATGTTAATGCCAGCCGGTAGAAAATAAAACCTGTTAAGACGCTATAAAGCGAAATAATAAGTTGGGCCAGAAGAACAAGAAGCATGTGCCGTATTAGGTTATTTAATGGTGGTTTTTAACTCTGCAATCCGATTGGCATATTTTCCTATGATATCAAATTCAATATTCACCCTCATGCCCACTTCGATAGTTCCAATATTGGTGTGAGTAAATGTATATGGAATAATTGCCACCGAAAACTCATCTATACTGACATTGAAGATGGTAAGGCTGATCCCATTCAGGCAAATCGATCCTTTTTCAATGATTAATGCGGAAAATTGCGGAGGGATGAGAAACCGGAACTCCCAGCTTCCATCCTTATCAATCTTTTCTAAACAGGTTGCAGTGCAATCCACATGGCCCTGAACAATATGGCCATCAATCCGACCATTCATCACCATACAACGTTCGAGATTAACCAATGCTCCCACTTTCCACGAACCCAGTTCCGTTTTCTCCAGTGTCTCTGAAATCGCAGTAACCCGGTGCTTATCCTCTGAAAGTTGGTCAATAGTAAGACAAACACCATTATGTGCTACACTCTGATCAATTTTGAAGGTGTTGGAAAGGGGTGAATTCAGCCAGAATATAGAATTACTGCCCTCTTTTTCAATACTTTCCACCATTCCCATGGTTTCAATAATGCCGGTAAACATATTCGCAAATTAGTAGTTAATTGATTAAAAGGACGCTCTGGATAATCAAAAGAGTATAAAAAGAAGGGAAATTTAGATACAAATGATTTGGTATTTTTATATTGTTTCCTATCTTTGCCCTCCAAAAAATTACCAAAGGAGGTATATTACCATGCTGATCATCGATTCAAAAGATTGCGAAAACATTGACAAGGCGCTCAAGAAGTACAAGAAAAAGTTTGAAAAGGCTAAAGTTCTGTTGCAACTAAGAGAACGTCAGTCATTCACAAAGCCGTCTATTAAGCGTCGTGCCCAGGTGTTGAAGGCTGTTTACAAGCAGCAGATCTCCAGCGGTAAGATCGAAATCTGATTAACTACATCTATAGTGTGATGCGATAGCAGCAAAGTATTAGCTTTGCTGCTATCGCTTTTGTATGCATATACCTGAAGATGTCCTTTTATTAGATTTTATACAGTATCTGCGCTTTGAAAAGCGTTATTCAGATCATACCATCAGGGCCTACCAGGATGATATAAGTTCGTTCAAGGATTTTATCAGGGTTGAATTTGAAACTGATGATTTAAAGGATGCCAGTGTTTCTTTTGTTCGCACCTGGCTTTCCACTTTGAAAGAAGGGAAAAATTCCCTGGGTGCCCGGTCCATAGGTCGTAAACTTTCTTCCCTGCGCTCATTTTATAAGTACCTGCTTAAGAAAGGATTTATACGCATTTCTCCTGTAGCTAATTTATCGGCCCCCAAGGTTGGAAAAAAACTTCCTGTATATGTAGAAAGTGATAAGGCAGAGGAATTATTTGCCCGCAATTCCTTTGGTGATGGATGGCGTGCGCTCACCACTGAGTTAATATTGAAGCTTCTCTATCAAACGGGTATGCGTAGGAGTGAGCTGGTCAATCTGAAGAGTAGTCAGATTGATAATTATAACTACCAATTGCGTGTGGTGGGGAAGGGTAATAAAGAGCGCATTATTCCTGTGAATAAAGATATACTGGAATCGATATCTGCTTATGAAGCCGGAAAGGCGGGGCGTTGGGAACAATTTGACAAACAACACCTCCTTCTTACAGAGAAGGGAAACCCACTTTATGCCCAATATGTTTACAGGATCGTGCGTGAATACCTTAAAGATTTTACAACACTTAGTAAAAGGAGTCCCCACATACTGAGGCATAGTTTTGCAACTCATCTATTAAATAATGGTGCTGATCTGAATGCTGTCAAGGAATTGCTTGGGCATTCGAGCCTGGCCGCCACACAGGTATATACACATACTACTATCGGAAAGCTCAGGGAAATACATAAAAAGGCTCACCCAAAGGGTTGATATGCTAAAATTTTAAACTCTATTAAGGTGTTGTGAAAGTCAAAATATAATGACTGCCTTTCTTGGAAAATGAACCTTCTTATATTAACTTCATAGCAAGACATTATTCAGCCTGAAAAGGATGGTCTTACAAGTAAGCTCTTTATTTATTGTTCACAGATAAAACGTGATTGCTATGAACGTTAACATTCAGACTGTTCACTTTGATGCAGATTCAAAGCTTGTTGATTATGTAACTAACCGACTGGCGAAACTCAGTACTTTTCATGACCGGATCATCAAAGTGGATGTTTTTTTGAAATTAGACAATGTAGTGCACCAGATTAAAGACAAGGTAGCGGAGATCAGAGTACACGTACCCCGCCATGATTTCTTTGTAAAGGCCAGTTCTAAATCATTTGAGGAATCATTTGACAGCGCACTGGATTCAATTGTTAATCAAATAAAAAGAAAAAAAGACAAGCTGATCGCTTAATAAAAACTCGAAAAAGACCTCTCAGGAGGTCTTTTTTTTTGTCCCAAATTCCCGTCAATCCAGCGATGCGTGGTTTTTTTAAAAAAAATGATTTCAAAATTTTTGTATTTCTATAATTCTGTTACCTTTGCCATCCCGAAACAAAAACGGGTAGTTCTTTAAGGGGATCAATCGCCACTTTAGCTCAGCTGGTAGAGCAACTGATTTGTAATCAGTAGGTCGTTGGTTCGATTCCGACAAGTGGCTCTTGTAATAATCGGGCAGGTTCCAGAGCGGCCAAATGGGGCGGACTGTAAATCCGCTGTCTTTCGACTTCAGAGGTTCGAATCCTCTCCTGCCCACTTAACACCCGCAATTGGTAAAACTAATGCGGGTTAAGTTCTTATCAACATACTGGGAAATGGTTCTTTTCTCATTGTTGGGAATAAGCGGAAGTAGCTCAATTGGTAGAGCGATAGCCTTCCAAGCTATAGGTTGCGAGTTCGAGACTCGTCTTCCGCTCCAGATTGGTTTGTAGTTAAACCACGAACCACTAACTACAAACAGGTTTGTGCCGTTGTAGCTCAGTGGTAGAGCACTTCCTTGGTAGGGAAGAGGTCGTGAGTTCGATTCTCACTAACGGCTCTTTGGATCGAAAATCGGCTGATTGACCGCTCCCGGGGAGTATTGTTAATCACAGGATATAATGGTAAAAATGTGTTGAATTGTGTCAGGCATGGGTAAGGATATCGGTATCTTTGCAGACACATAAATTATAATAAGTCATTTGGACTTACAATTTTAAACCACAACTTAAAAACAAATAAAATGGCAAAAGAGACCTTTAAGAGGGAAAAGCCCCACGTTAACGTAGGTACTATTGGCCACGTTGACCACGGTAAAACCACTTTGACTGCCGCTATTACTTCCATTCTGGCAAGTAAAGGATTAGCGACAGCGAAGAAGTATGATGAAATTGATGGAGCTCCTGAAGAAAAAGAGCGTGGTATCACCATCAATACTGCACACGTTGAATATCAGACAGCAAACCGTCACTATGCTCACGTTGACTGTCCCGGTCACGCTGACTATGTGAAAAACATGATTACAGGTGCTGCTCAGATGGACGGTGCTATCCTGGTTGTGGCTGCTACAGATGGTCCTATGCCCCAAACGAAAGAGCACATCCTTCTGGCTCGCCAGGTTGGTGTACCTCAGATCGTTGTTTTTATGAATAAAGTTGATCTGGTTGACGATGCTGAATTGCTGGAACTGGTTGAAATGGAAATTCGTGACCTCCTTAGCTCATATGGCTTTGACGGTGACAACACTCCGATCATTCAGGGTTCTGCAACCGGAGCGCTGGCTGGTGAAGAGAAGTGGGTTAAGAAGATCGAAGAACTGATGGATGCCGTTGACAGCTACATTCCGCTGCCTCCGCGCCCGGTTGATATGCCATTCCTGATGTCTGTGGAAGATGTATTCTCAATTACTGGTCGTGGTACCGTTGCAACAGGTCGTATCGAGCGTGGCCGTATCAAAGTTGGTGAAGGTGTTGAGATCGTAGGTCTTATGCCAACCGCTATGACTTCCACTGTTACAGGTGTTGAAATGTTCAAGAAACTCCTCGATGAGGGTGAAGCTGGTGATAATGCTGGTCTTCTTCTCCGTGGTATTGAAAAGAAAGATATCCGTCGTGGTATGGTAATCTGTAAGCCAGGTTCCATCACTCCGCACACTGAATTCCGTGGTGAAGTATACGTACTGAGCAAGGAAGAAGGTGGCCGTCACACTCCATTCTTCAATAAGTATCGTCCTCAGTTCTACTTCCGTACAACGGATGTAACCGGAGAATGTACACTTGCTGAGGGAACTGAAATGGTGATGCCTGGTGATAATACCAACTTAAGGGTTACCCTGATCCAGCCCATCGCAATGGAAAAAGGTCTGAAATTCGCTATCCGCGAAGGTGGCCGTACAGTAGGAGCCGGACAGGTAACTGAGATCCTGAAGTAATTGATAAATTTCTCAATAGCAGCCACTGGTGTTAGCGACCAGCCTTTAGTTGTAAATTTGCTAACGGCTACAGCAAATTCCAGTGGCTTTTTTACGGGCATAGTTCAATGGTAGAATAGAGGTCTCCAAAACCTTTGATACGGGTTCGAATCCTGTTGCCCGTGCCAGTTGACAGTAATTCATTATTTTGCAAAAGCTCAATGGGTCAACTGCCCGTTGAGTTCTTTTGTTTCTGTCATCGAAACCAATAACAAGTAATCTTGTATCATGAATAAAGTAACAACATACTTCAGCGAGTCTTATAAAGAGCTGGTTGAAAAAGTAACCTGGCCAACATGGGCCCAGCTGCAACAATCCACAATGATCGTGCTGGTTGCTACCATCATTATCACGCTGGTAATCTGGCTCATGGACTTTGCTTCAAATTCATTACTGAAATTCATCTATTCATTCTTTGCATAATGGAAGAAATCGTTAATCAACAAGAAACCAAATGGTACGTGCTGCGCGTGGTGAGCGGTAAAGAACGAAAAGTCAAGGAATACCTTGATAAGGAGATCAGCCGTGGCGGTTGGAGCGAGGTGGTGAAACAGGTTTTCCTTCCGGTGGAAAAAGTTTATAAGGTACAAAACGGTAAAAAAGTAATGCGCGAACGCAACTATTACCCCGGGTACGTTATGATTGAAGTGGTTGAAGGCAAGCTTGGAGATGATCTTCGGGAAACTATAAAGAATACCAGCAATGTCATTCATTTCCTAGGTAAAGAGCATCCAATTGCTCTTAGAAAAGCTGAAGTGAATAAAATGCTCGGTAAAATGGATGAAATGAGTGAAGCTGGTGGAATGAGCATGAGCGAACCATTCATAGTAGGAGAGACGATAAAGATAATTGAAGGTCCATTTAATGATTTCAACGGTATTATCGAAGAGGTGAATGATGAGAAGAAGAAATTAAAAGTTACCGTTAAGATATTTGGACGATCTACTCCTGTGGAACTTAATTATATGCAGGTAGAAAAGCTCTCCTGATTTTTTACAGCAGTATTAATATCATTAGCTAAACCACTCCAAAAGGAGTGGTTTTTTTAATTTCCCGGATTATCTAAATTTTGCAGCGATAGGAAGGAGGGAATTTCTTTGATAAATTAAATTAATGTCTTAGTTTTGCACCCCCAATCATTAGTTCTTATTTCGAATTGGATTTGGGAGTCTGCCTCAGCAAATGCGAAAGCAGACGCTATCACCAAAAAAACATTTAAAAAATGGCAAAAGAAATCACTGGTTTCGTAAAGCTGCAGTGTAAAGGCGGTCAAGCCAACCCTGCACCCCCCATTGGTCCGGCCCTTGGTTCTAAAGGTCTGAACATCATGGAGTTCTGTAAGCAATTTAATGCCAGGACCCAGGATAAAATGGGAAAAGTACTACCTGTGTTGATCACAGTGTACTCTGACAAGTCATTCGACTTTGTTATCAAAACTCCCCCTGCATCAGTCCAGTTGTTAGAAGCTGCTAAGTTGCAAAGTGGTTCAAAAGAGCCAAACCGTTCAAAAGTTGGTAAAGTAACCTGGGCCCAGGTAGAAGCAATTGCTAAGGATAAAATGCCTGATCTTAATTGCTTCACCGTGGAAAGTGCCATGAAAATGGTAGCCGGTACAGCACGTAGCATGGGTATCACTGTTGATGGTGTTGCTCCATGGGAAAATTAATTGTTGACTAACAAAAACTTTTGAGCAATGGCTATCACAAAAAAAAGAAAAGAAGTTAACCCTAAGGTTGATTCAAATAAGATTTATTCACTCAAAGAAGCTTCTTCACTTGTGAAGGAAGTGAATATCGCAAAATTCGATGCTTCCGTTGACCTGCATATCCGTTTGGGTGTTGATCCAAAGAAAGCCGATCAGGCTGTTCGTGGTACAGTTACTCTCCCACACGGAACAGGTAGAACAAAGCGTGTATTGGTTCTTTGTACCCCAGATAAGGAGAATGATGCAAAAGCAGCTGGTGCGGATCATGTAGGACTAGATGAATTTATCCAGAAGATTGAAGGTGGATGGACGGATATCGATGTTATCATCGCTACTCCTTCAGTAATGCCAAAGATCGGTAAGCTTGGTAAGATCCTCGGTCCACGCAACCTGATGCCAAACCCCAAAACAGGTACTGTTACAAATGATGTGGCATCTGCAGTGAACGAAGTTAAAGGTGGTAAGATCGCCTTTAAAGTTGATAAGGCGGGTATCGTTCATGCTTCCATCGGTCGTGTGAGCTTTGGTCCTGATAAGATTGCAGAGAACAGCCAGGAGCTTATCAATGCAATCCTGAAACTGAAGCCGGCAACTGCTAAAGGTACCTACCTGAGGGGTGTAAGCATGGCAAGCACCATGAGTCCTGGTATCACTATCGACACCAAAACATTCATTCACTAATTCAAGAACTTTCTCCCTTTAAGGGGGCAGAAATAAATTTTTGCGGTATGACTAAAGAACAAAAAACAGAAGTGATTGAACTGCTGAAAGGTAAGTTCTCTCAATACAATAACTTCTATATCACCGACACTGAAAGTCTGACAGTTGCACAGGTGACAAAACTTCGCCGTGTATGTTACGACAAGCAGGTTGAAATGAAGGTTGCTAAGAACACCCTCATTAAGAAAGCGCTGGAATCTATTGATAGTGAAAAATATGCAGGAGTATATGAAGCACTCAATAATGTTACAGCTTTACTATTTTCTGAAAATCCGAAAGAGCCGGCTCTGATAATTTCTTCTTTCCGTACTGAAAGCAAGAGTGATCGCCCGGTGCTTAAGGCAGCTTTCATAAATGGTGATATCTATGTTGGTGACGAGCAGTTGAAAGCTCTTACCCGTATTAAGACCAAGAATGAACTTATTGGTGAAGTTATCGGACTCTTACAAGCACCTGCTCAGCGTGTTATCGCCGCATTGCTTGAAAAAGGTAAAAAGGCTGAAATTGTTGCAGAACCTGCTGGTGATGTTGCACCAGAGGCAAGTGCTGAGGCTGCGGCAAGTGCTGACACTGCACCTGAGGCACCATCGGCACCAGAAGCACCTACAACTCCGGCTGAATAATATTATTTAAATAATTCCCCTGCCTGAGGGGATATCATTAGAATTTTTTTAAAAACTGCCGTCGGAGCATACAGGCTGTGAAGACGGTAAAAATTTTAAACAATGGCAGACGTAAAAGTATTAGCTGAACAACTGGTAAGCCTCACTGTAAAAGAAGTACAGGAACTGGCTGATTTTCTTAAATCTGAGTATGGTATCGAACCCGCTGCTGCTGCAGTTGTAGTAGCCGCTGATGGTGGTGGTGGCGCAGCCGCTGTAGAAGAGAAAACTGCTTTCAATGTAATTCTGAAGAGCGGTGGTGCTTCTAAGTTGAATGTGGTTAAGATCGTTAAAGATCTTACTGGTCTCGGACTTAAAGAAGCTAAGGAACTGGTTGACGGTGCTCCTAAAGCAGTTAAAGAAGGTGTTTCTAAAGCTGAAGCTGAAGAAATCGCCAATAAGCTTAAAGAAGCTGGTGCTGATGTTGAGATCAACTAATCAGTATTCACATAACAGAAAGGCCGGGATCTTTTCCCGGCTTTTTTATTTAAGGAAAGGGGGGGATGGCATTTTACCCTTTCCTAACCCAAAAATTTGTTCATTCCCCTAAAATCCGTAGCTTTGCCCTCCGTTTTAAATTGAATAGCTATATATTATGGAAGCCTGCAAAATGGCCATTTTATTGTAACTTCCTATATATCAGTGCACTGAGTATTAAATTTGCTCAATCGAGAGTATTCTGTCGACGATTTTTAAAAGCTTTAAAACCGGTTTAAAATACATATGTCTTCTACTAAACTGAACACCAGGATCAACTTCGGTAAGATCAAACACCTCGCTGAAGCTCCTGACCTGCTGGAAGTGCAGATTCAATCGTTTAAAGACTTCTTCCAATTAGAGACCACTCCTGACAAACGTAACAATGAAGGCCTGTTCAAGGTGTTTAAGGAAAATTTCCCTATCACTGACACCAGGAACATTTTCGTGCTGGAGTTTCTCGATTATTTCATTGATCCGCCACGCTATACCATTGAAGAATGTATGGAGCGCGGACTTACTTACGCAGTACCACTGAAAGCAAAACTTCGCCTGAGTTGTAATGACGAAGAGCATGTTGACTTTCAAACCATCGTACAGGATGTATTCCTTGGAAACATCCCATACATGACTCCGCGTGGCACCTTCGTTATCAATGGCGCTGAGCGTGTAGTGGTTTCTCAATTGCATCGCTCACCAGGTGTATTCTTCGGTCAGTCGATACATCCCAACGGTACTAAAATTTATTCTGCCCGGGTTATCCCTTTCAAAGGTGCCTGGATGGAATTTGCTACCGACATCAACAATGTGATGTATGCCTATATTGATCGGAAGAAGAAGTTCCCCGTAACAACCTTACTACGTTCAATAGGATTTGAAACAGATAAGGACATTCTGGAACTATTCGGAATGGCGGATGAAGTAAAGGGTGAGAAAAAAGCGCTTGATAAATATCTGGGCAAAAAACTTGCTGCCCGTGTTCTCAGGACCTGGGTAGAGGATTTTGTTGATGAGGACACCGGTGAAGTAGTATCTATTGAACGTAATGAGGTGGTATTGGAGCGTGATACTATTCTTGATGATGAAGCAATCGAAATGATTGTGGATATGGATGTTAAGAGTGTGTTCCTGCAACGTGAAGATGTAGGGGGTGATTATGCGATCATCTACAATACTTTAAATAAAGATACTTCCAATAGCGAGCTGGAAGCGGTTCAGCATATCTACCGTCAGTTACGTGGTGCCGATGCGCCTGATGATGAAACAGCCCGCGGTATCATTGATAAGTTGTTCTTCTCAGATAAGCGTTATGACCTCGGGGAAGTTGGACGTTATAAAATCAACCGTAAACTAAATCTCAATTATCCACTTGATCATAAAGTACTGACCAAAGAAGATATCATTGAGATCATTAAATACCTGGTACGTCTTACGAACGCCAAAGCTGAGATCGATGATATCGATCACCTTAGCAACCGTCGTGTACGTACAGTTGGAGAGCAGTTGTATGCACAATTTGGTGTGGGACTTGCCCGTATGGCACGTACCATCCGTGAGCGTATGAATGTTCGGGATAATGAAGTATTTACACCTGTAGACCTCATTAATGCCAGAACGCTTTCATCTGTTATTAATTCATTCTTCGGAACATCACAATTATCACAGTTCTTAGACCAGACCAATCCTCTTTCGGAGATCACCCATAAGCGACGTATTTCAGCGCTTGGACCAGGTGGTCTTAGCCGGGAGCGGGCAGGTTTCGAAGTTCGTGACGTTCACTATTCGCATTATGGACGCCTGTGTACAATTGAAACACCGGAAGGTCCAAACATCGGACTTATCTCCACGCTTTGTGTCCATGCAAAGATCAACGAAATGGGCTTTATCGAAACACCGTATCGTAAAGTGGAGAATGGCAAGGTAAACATGAAAGAACTTACCTTCCTGAGTGCGGAAGAAGAAGATACTGCCAAGATCGCCCAGGCTAATACTCCACTTTCTGAAAAGGGAGAATTCGCTGAAGAAAAGGTAGTAAGTCGTGAAACCGGTGACTTCCCGATTCTGGATCGCACGGAAGTAGAATATATGGACGTTGCTCCAAACCAGATTGTGGGACTTTCTGCATCACTTATTCCTTTCCTGGAACATGATGATGCAAACCGTGCCCTGATGGGATCAAACATGCAACGCCAGGCCGTTCCATTGATCAAACCCCAGGTTCCTTTTGTTGGAACAGGTCTGGAAGCGAAAGCTGCCCGCGACTCTAGGGTTCAGATCATCTCAGAAGGCAATGGTGTGGTTGAATTTGTTGACGGTAATGAGATCCATATTCGTTACGATCGTAATGAAGAACAGCGTCTGGTTAGTTTTGAAGAAGATCTGATCATTTATAAACTCACCAAATACCAGAAAACAAACCAGGAAACATCCATTACACTCAAGCCAGCCGTTAAAAAGGGCCAGCATGTGAAAGAAGGAGATTTCCTGACTGAAGGTTATGCGGTTCAGGGGGGTGAAATAGCCCTTGGAAGAAACCTCAAAGTGGCCTTTATGCCATGGAAAGGTTACAACTTCGAAGATGCCATAGTAATCAACGAGAAAGTTGTTCGTGAAGACCTGTTCACATCTATTCATATATCAGAATATGAGCTTGAGGTGCGCGATACCAAATTAGGTGAAGAAGAACTTACTCCTGATATTCCAAACGTTTCAGAAGAAGCAACCAAGGATCTGGATGAGAATGGTATCATTCGCATCGGAGCCCATGTAAAAGAAGGAGATATTCTTATTGGTAAGATCACTCCCAAAGGAGAAAGTGATCCTACACCTGAAGAGAAGTTATTGCGTGCAATCTTCGGCGACAAAGCCGGTGATGCAAAAGATGCTTCACTGAAAGCTCCGAATGGTGTTGAAGGTGTGGTTATCGATAAGAAACTTTTCCAGCGTGCTAAGAAAGATAAGAACACAAAAGTTCGTGAGAAGGCAGCTCTTGAAAAAGTTGAAAAAGTTCACGAGAAGAATGAAGCCGACCTCCAGGAAGTTTTATTGAGCAAACTCCAAACATTGCTTAAAGAAAAACCATCCGCAGGTGTAAGCAACAACTTCGGTGAAATGCAGATAGGTAAGGGTGCTAAGTTCACTGCCAAGAACCTCGCGGGACTTGACTTCCTGAACATTAATCCCCTTGGCTGGACTGGAGATGAAAAAATTGATAGTCAGATCAATATTCTGCTTCACAACTTCAGCATTAAATACAACGAAGAACTTGGACGATACAAGCGTGAGAAATTCAATATCTCAATCGGAGATGAATTACCTGCTGGTGTGCTGAAACTTGCCAAGGTTTACCTTGCTGTAAAACGTAAGTTAAAGGTTGGTGATAAGATGGCAGGTCGCCATGGTAACAAAGGAATCGTTGCAAAGATTGTACGCGCAGAGGATATGCCATTCCTTGAGAACGGTGAGCCGGTAGATATTGTTCTTAACCCACTTGGTGTACCAAGTCGTATGAACCTTGGTCAGATTTATGAAACTGTGTTAGGATGGTGCGGTGAGCAACTGGGAGTGAAATTTGCAACACCAATATTTGATGGTGCTACTACAGACGAGGTTGAACAATACTGCACACAGGCAGGTATCCCAATGATGGGTCACACCCACCTTTATGATGGTGAAACCGGTGATCGCTTCCACCAGAAAGCTACAGTTGGTATCATTTATATGATCAAGCTGCACCACATGGTTGACGATAAAATGCATGCTCGTTCAATCGGACCATACAGTCTCATTACCCAGCAGCCGCTTGGTGGTAAGGCTCAGTTTGGAGGTCAGCGTTTTGGTGAAATGGAAGTTTGGGCACTTGAAGCTTATGGTGCATCCAACATTCTGCAGGAATTGCTTACACTTAAATCTGATGATATCATTGGTCGTGCCAAGACTTATGAAGCAATCGTGAAAGGGGATAATATTCCAAGACCAGGCGTTCCTGAATCATTCAATGTTTTGATCCATGAATTAAGAGGTCTGGGTCTTGACCTGAAGTTTGATTGATAGGGTTTACCACCCGGAAAAGCATATATATTCAAAGCCACCTTAACCGGTGGCTTTTTTTATATTTACAACTACCAACCATATGCGAGTATGAAATTTAAAATGCCCCTTCCGCTCTGGACCATCATATTCCCTATAGTCGCGTGGGTATTATATGCTTTCAAAGATTCATCCCAGAATGTATGGTTCCAGTTTTTTCTGGCCGCAGTCCTTATTGGTAGTGTTTTGGCCGCTGTACATCATGCAGAAGTTGTGGCCCATCGTGTAGGGGAGCCCTTTGGAACACTAGTACTGGCTGTGGCCATCACAATAATAGAAGTGGCACTAATAGTATCGTTAATGATTTCCGGAGGACCCGAAGCTGCCATTCTCGCACGTGATACTGTTTTTGCAGCAGTTATGATCATTCTGAATGCAATGGTTGGACTTTGCCTTTTGGTAGGTGGTGCAAAATTTGGCGAACAAACATTCGGTTTGCAGGGAGTTAGCGCTTCATTAACCACACTAACAGCTATTGCAATCCTAACCCTTGTATTGCCAAATTATACAGTCAGTTCACCAGGCCCGGTCTACACAGATTCACAATTGATTTTTGTCGGGATTATAACCCTGATTTTATACCTCAGCTTTGTTATGGTGCAAACCATCAGACATCGTGATTATTTCCTACCAAGTGATGCAGATCGTGATGAAGACCTGCATGCTGATCCCCCATCTGTTAAAGTAGCACTTTTGTCTGCAGGATTACTTCTGGTCTGTCTGGGAGCTGTAGTATTACTGGGTAAAGCGCTTGCTCCGGCCATTGAGCAGGCTGTTTTCGCCATGGGGGCACCTCAATCACTGGTTGGTATAATAATAGCAATGGTAGTGCTTATGCCGGAAGGTCTGGCAGCTCTTCGCGCTGCCCGAAATAACAGGTTACAAACAAGTCTTAACCTTTCTCTCGGATCAGCACTTGCCAGTATTGGACTTACCATTCCAGCGGTGGCAATAGTTTCACTTTACTATGGATTTGACCTCACATTAGGCATAGATATAAAATCTACCGTATTATTTATTTTATCTCTTATGGTAATCATACTTTCACTTAGTACCGGAAGAACCACTGTATTGCAAGGCATCGTATTATTAGTCCTTTTCTTCGTGTACTTATTCACAACCATAATACCTTAATCTGAATATTAAAAGCATGTCTTTTGATTCACCATCAAAGGGTCAGATTTATCTTTAAATTGCACATCATCAATTGCATCCCAAAATGAAAAGCTTCCTTTTATCTGTTTTATTGACGGTTATTTTAACATCCTCCGTTAATGCTCAAAGCAAGCGCGCGCTGCAGCCTTCTGACTTATACCGGTTACAAACACCATCATCCCTGCAGGTGTCGCCTGATGGTAAATGGATTCTATATCGTATAAGTAAGGCTGATAGTGTAAAGGATAAATTCAATTCTGATTTATGGATGTCTGGCTGGGATGGTAAAGATCATATTCAACTCACCTTTGACCCAGGGGGAGAATCTGCAGCCAAATGGAGCCCCGACAGCAGGTATATATCTTTTCTTGCAACACGTGGGGAAGACAAGAATAGCCAGCTTTATCTTTTGGACAGGCGGGGAGGTGAAGCGAAAAAGCTTACAACTATAAAAGGTGATATCGAAGAGTATAGCTGGGCACCCGATGGAAAAAAGCTGCTGTTCTCTATTAAAGATCTCAGTTATGCAGATACATCCAGTACCAAAATCAGGAAACCATATGTTATAGATCGATATCATTTCAAACAGGATCGATCCGGATATCTTGATAGTACCTCCACCCACCTTTACTTGCTTGACGTCACTTCAAAAAAACTAGACACCCTTACAAAAGGTATTTATAGCGAAACTCAGCCCGTTTTTTCACCGGATGGTAAAAGGATTGCATTTACAAGTAACAGGTCAGAAACGCCGGATAAGAACGAGAATAGCGACATCTTCATCATGGATGCCGCACTTAACTCTATTCCTCAGAAGATTACAACCTGGGAAGGCGAGGATAACCGTCCGGTATGGAGCCCCGATGGCAAATGGATCGCATATCAACAAAGTAGTAGCGACGAAACTTTTACTATGTATGGACAACCATTGGTTGCTATCGTGTCTGCTACAGGTGGACAAAAAAAAGTATTATCGGGCAGCCTTGACCGCCCCGTTCGTAATCTCCGCTGGAGCAGAGATAGTAAACAACTTCTTGGCTTGATGGAAGATGACAGGGAAGTTCAGGTAGTAAGTTTTGACATCGCTTCCGGTAAAGTAAACAGGTTGTTGACGGGTGAGAAGAGTTATTATGAGATGGAAACTAACCCGGTTGACAATAGTATTGTTACCATTATGAGTTCATCGCAGATGCCACCTGAACTCTATGCAATCGAAGCTGGTAAAACAAGGCGGTTAACATATCTGCAGGATTCTTTCCTGGCACCTATTCTTCTACCTAAAGCAGAAGGGTTCCGTTCAAAGAGCAAAGATGGAACAATTGTTTCAGGAATTCTGTATACGCCTGCCCAACATCAGGCTTCGCAAAAATTACCACTGATAATATACATTCATGGTGGGCCTGTATCTCAGGATGATTTCGATTTTGATATGACCAGGATGATTTATGCTTCTGCCGGATATGCAGTTGCTGCAGTTAATTATCGGGGAAGTAGTGGTAGGGGGCTGGATTATACCAGATCTATATATGGTGATTGGGGAAATAAAGAAGTAATGGATGTGATTGGTGTGGCCGATCACCTGGTTTCCCAGGGCATTGTTGATGAAAATCGTATGGGGCTTGCAGGATGGAGTTATGGGGGTATCACAACCAATTACACTATAGCAACGGATACAAGGTTCAAAGCCGCTGTTAGTGGTGCAGGTAGTGCGTTGCAACTTAGCCTTTACGGAAGCGACCAATACATTACTCAATACGAAAAGGAGTTAGGCGCGCCCTGGAAAAATATTGAAAAATGGCTCGCCCTGTCTTATCCTTTCCTTAAAGCCGACAAGATAAAAACACCCACATTATTCATGGCAAGTGAAAGTGATTTTAATGTTCCTGTTGCGGGTGCAGAACAAATGTACCAGGCTCTTAAATCGCTTGGTGTTCCAACCGGCCTGATCATATATCCCAAACAATTTCATGGGATTTCTGTTCCCAGTTATCTGAAAGACAGACATGAAAGACATATAAACTGGTTCAATCAGTATCTTAAAACGGATATCAAAACACCGCAGAAACCATTTTGATTAGTTTCTTAAAAGGAATGATCTTAATGCTTCATAATTATTGCCAATAAGGATAGAATCTTTTTGTTTACTCATAGTATACCTGATGTTTTCTGGAATCTCTATTTGTTCCTGTATCAGAGGCTCTACTATATCAAGAAATTTGATCGGGTGTGCTGTTTCCAATACAATTCCATTATCGTTGGGATGCATTGAAAGCCAGTTCAGGAGTGCGTCATATCCAACAGCGCCATGCGGGTCAAGTAAATAATCATCGTTTCTGTAAACATCCAGCATTACTTCACGGGTTCTGTCATCACTTGTAGTATACGAAGAGAATATATCCTTGAGATGGTCTGCATTATTATGAAAAAGTTCAAGGATTCGCGAGAAATTACTGGGGTTTCCTACGTCCATCGCATTTGAAATAGTAGGAACGGCAGTTTTCGGTTGATAGATACCGGTATGAAGATAATCGCTGACTACATCATTGCTGTTACAGGCTGCAATAAAATGTTTAACTGGCAGTCCTGTTTTCCATGCCATTATACCTGCACAAATATTGCCGAAATTTCCACTGGGCACACTAAAAACAGGTGCTTCCTTTTGCTTCCATTGCCGGAGTGCAAAGAAGTAATAAAATTGTTGTGGCAACCACCTTGCAACATTGATTGAATTTGCGGAAGTAAGAAAAATCTTCTCCTTTAATTCTTTATCACGAAATGCTTCTTTTACCATTTTCTGGCAATCATCGAAATTTCCTTCTACTTCAAGGGCCTGTATATTTCCACCGAAGGTTGTTAATTGCTTTTCCTGAACAGCACTAACTTTCCCGGAAGGGTAGAGGATGACAACATTAACACCATCCACATTATGAAAACCGCTGGCAACCGCCCCCCCCGTATCGCCAGAAGTAGCCACCAATACTGTGATCTTTTCGCTTTTTTCTTTCGCAAAATAACCTAGACATCTGCTCATGAATCGGGCACCCACGTCTTTAAAAGCCAGCGTAGGGCCATGAAATAATTCCAATAAATAAATTCCTTTATCCACTTTAATAAGGGGGATGGGGAAGTCAATAGTCTCGTTAACTATTGACCAGAGAATATCTTCAGGTATTGTTTTTCCGGTAAAAGGTGCTATTACTTTAAAAGCAATTTCTGCCCGCGAATATTTATTAAGATCCTTTATCCATTCGGCTGAATGTTGAGGAATAGTATCCGGGAAATAAAGGCCTCCATCTGGTGCCTGTCCATCAATAGTTGCCTGCCGGAAATCGGCAATGGGCGACTGTTTATTAAGACTATAATAGTTCATGTTTATTTTAATTGCCGCGATAAAATTTAAAATTTAAGCAACCCTTACTCCACGCTCATTCAGCGTGGTCACATACGTTTTACAATCAATTCCCAGCTTGTCATAAATTTCCTGCATAATCAATGCAATGCTTTCTGCAGTAGCCTGGTTACGGCATAACATAAAGATGGATGGACCTGATCCACTGATCCCCCCACCCAATGCTCCTGCTTCGTTACTAAGCCTTTTAACATCATCAAAACCCGGTATGAGTATGCTACGAACGGGTTCTATGATTACATCTTCAAGTGACCTGCCAATAAGATCATAATCGCCCTGAAGCAGCCCTGTAACAAGGCCAGCGATATTTCCCCACTGACGGATCGCATCTTTCAGTAACACCTCTTTTCTCAAAATCTGCCTGGCGTCTGAAGTCCTTACTTCTATCTGTGGGTGTACAACAGCCACATACAGCATTGGTGCTGAAAGTTGAATAATATCAAGTGGAAATATTGAGCGTATCAATGTAACGCCTCCCATTATGCAGGGAGCGATATTGTCTGCATGCTTAACACCACTTGCCACCTTCTCACCAGCCATCGCAAAACGAACGAGATCGAGATTAGAAAAAGGCTTCCCCAGTAAAATATTGGCTGCAACAACTGCACCTGCCGAACTTGCCGCACTTGAGCCCAATCCGCTTCCTGGTTTAATCTGTTTGGTAATGGTAATATCAATACCAACCTGTTTATCGCATGCATGCAAAAGATCAAGTAGTGCAGCACCAGCAACATTTTTTACCGGATCTGTTGGCAGATCATATTCATCTGCATGTAGGATTCGTATACCTGGTTCCTTAGAAAGATTCATTTCCACTATATCACAGGGATCATTAAGCGCCATACCCAATATGTCGAAACCGCAAACAAGGTTTGCTACTGTTGCCGGGCATTCAACTTTCAGCCTCCTGTCAAAATCTATTTTGTCAAATTCTATGGTAATCATAAGTGCTCAGTTGAGTGTGGCCCGGAGAATATCCGCAAAAACACCAGAGGCAGTTACATCTGCACCTGCTCCCGCGCCCTTAATAACAAGAGGTTGCTGAGGGTAACGATCTGTATAAAACAATACGATATTATCCTTACCAAAAAGATTTGAAAGATCATGTCCGGCGGGAATCTCCTGAAGGCCAACAGCGGCTTTTCCTTCTTTAAAGCTTGCAACAAATTTCAGTTTGCACCCTTTCGCTGCAGCGGCATCATATATTGATCGGAAATGATCTTCAAGGCGAAGCATTTCTTTATAAAAATCTTCAACTGTTCCTTCCATGCAAGAGGCAGGAAGAAAGCTGTTGTTGTGGATCGCATCCATTTCAAGAGTTTCGCCGGCTTCGCGGGCAAGTATCATAATTTTACGCATTACATCTGTTCCACTAAGATCAAGTCTTGGATCTGGTTCAGTATAACCTTCTTCCTGGGCCTGCCTTACAACATCGGCAAAGGGCCTGCTACCATCGTAATGATTGAATACAAAATTGAGGGTTCCACTGAGTACCGCTTCCATCCTGTTTATTCTATCACCGCTCCTGAGCAGGTCATTCAGCGTGCCAATAATAGGGAGGCCGGCACCCACATTGGTTTCGAAAAGAAACTGGGTGTTGAAATCGTGCGCCTTATCCTTTAATTCCCGGTAATATTTAAATGGAGAAGAGCAGGCTATCTTATTACATGCAACTACAGCAATGCTTTTATCTAGCAGCTTCCCATATACCGACGCAACAACCTCGCTTGCAGTGATATCAACGAAAACAGAATTTCTCAGATTACGTTGAATGATCCCATCAGTAAATGTTTCAATTGTAGATTCTGGGGCCGCAGCCAAAAGTTCTTTCCATTTATTCAGATCGATCCCTTCTTCATTAATCAGGGTACGTTTTGAGTTTGCCAATCCAACTACCCTGAGCTGTAATCGCATGTGCTGTAAAAGATATTGCTGCTGCTGGGCAAGTTGGGCAAGCAATTTACTTCCAACATTTCCCACACCGCTTATAAATAAATTAACCTGCTTATTGACGGTTTCAAAAAATTCTTCATGAAGAAGATTGATTGCTTTTCGTACATCACGGGTTGCTATTACTGCAGAGATATTACGTTCGGAAGAACCTTGTGCTATGGCTCTTACATTAACCCCGTTCCTGCCCAGGGCACCAAACATTTTTCCACTGATACCTGGATGGCTTTTCATTTGCTCGCCCACTAAGGCTACTATAGATAATTCTTTTTCAACAACAAGAGGATCCACCTGCTGCAGGTTGATTTCTGGTGCGAAAGCCTTGTCAACAGCCAGTTTTGCTTTATCAGCTGTTAATGTGTCAACACCCACGCATATAGAATGCTCCGATGAGCCCTGGGTTATTAATATAACATTGATTTGCTGCGATGAAAGTGCTTCAAACAACCTCCGCGAAAAGCCCGGTACACCCACCATTCCACTGCCTTCCAGGCTGAGAAGTGCCAGATTACTTATACTTGATATCCCTCTTACTGGTGTACCATTGCGATGGCTATCCTGTTGAATAAGGGTTCCTGCATCTGATGGGGCAAAAGTATTCTTGATCCAGACCGGAATACTTTTATTCATCACAGGTTGTATGGTTGGAGGATATATCACCTTTGCTCCAAAATGGGAGAGTTCCATCGCTTCCTGGTAAGAAATTGTTGGAATAACTTTGGCATTGGGAACCCATCTGGGATCAGCTGTCATCATGCCGCTAACATCCGTCCAGATCTCAAGGGAAGTTGCTCCGATAGCTGCAGCAGCAATTGCAGCAGTATAATCCGATCCACCGCGGCCGAGCGTTGTAGTGATACCGTTAGAATCGGAAGCAATAAAACCTGGCATTATGACCAGGTCTGTGGCCAACTCCTTCATTACCTCTGAAAAATTTTCTACCGTAGCTTCAGTATCCAGTGTAGCTCTTCCAAAATCAGAATTGGTCCTGATCAGTTTACGGCTATCCCACCATGTTGTTAATATGCCTTTTGCCAGAAATGCGTTATTTATAACCTGTGATGAGATCAGTTCACCATAACTAACAAGCTTATCCCTGGTACGTGCGGTCATCTCACCCAGTAAAAAAATGCCATTGCAGAGATCCTCCACTTCATTACATAACTTTTTTACGGCACTGAGCATGCTGCTTTGTTGTTGAATAGGGATCAGTTCCTTAACCGCATTAAGATGACGTGTTGTAATAAGATTTACCTGCTCTTTGTATTGCTCTTGACCACGTGCGGCCTGTAAACCACAGTCAAGAAGCGCATCAGTTATGCCTCCGAATGCGGAAACAACCACTATTACTGGTTCTTTGCTAATCTTTTCTTTTACGATTTCAATTACTTTTTGAATGGCTTCCGGACTTCCTACCGAGGTGCCGCCAAATTTTAAAACCTGCATATACTAATTGTGGGATAATAGTTCTTGATAAATTGAAGGGAATGAAATCTTCCCGAGATACAGCCAATGGCCCAAAAGGTGATATGGAAAATACAACCCTTAACGGGTTGTGATAGTTGTAATAGTAGTGGTGCTGGTTGACGGGGTAACCAGTAACGAGGTAGTAATATATGTATTTGAAAGTACCACTGTTTTTTTCTCTGTCGAAAATACAAACAGCACTATATATAACAAGCGTTAGTTTTTTAATTTCTTATATTCATTCCCCGATTGCTGCCCCAATTGTATCAACCAAATCAACGAAAACATGCCAACTACGGACCCGGCAGCCCTGCAACAATTCAAAAGCGAGGTGGCGCTTAAATTTCAGCTATATAATAGCCTGTTCACTTCTCTTCCATTTCATCGTATCGAAAAAACCGGAATTTTATTATCCATGCTATTGCATGTTTGTGAGGAAGGATACAAAATGAAGAAGAATCCTGTCCAGATCATGGATGAGTTTTTTTCAATGCATACCACCTATCGGAACGATCAGGAGAGAACCGATCTATTATTTCGTTTTGTTCAATATGTTGAAAGACAGGTAGTGTTATTTGATGCTCTTGAAGATGCTGCATTCAGCAAGGTAAATGATGTAGGGGGGCAAGGTTCCCTTAAGCAGCTAAAGGGATTTCTCGAACAGGCAGGTCCTGATGCAGTAGATAACACGGAAGATGATTTCTGTGTAAGAATGGTTTTGACTGCCCATCCTACCCAGTTTTATCCAGGTTCGGTTCTTGGAATCATAAATGATCTCTCTAAAGCATTACAACAAAACAACACCACTCAGGTAAATACTTATCTGCAACAGCTTGGTAAAACTCCTTTCTTTAAAAAGCAGAAGCCCACTCCCTTTGATGAGGCGATGAGTTTGATATGGTACCTTGATAATGTATTTTATGCCGCAGTTGGTAGAATATTAACCTATACTTCCAATGAGCTTTCTCCATGGCTTAAATCGGGCAAGCCCTTGTTGCAAATGGGATTTTGGCCGGGTGGTGACAGGGATGGAAATCCTTTCGTGACGGCAGAAACAACCTTGCAGGTAGCTGCTACCCTGAGAAGCAGTATTGTTAAATGTTATTACCTGGACGTAAGGAGACTAAAACGCAGACTCACATTTAAAGAGACGGATCAGTTGTTGATAAATCTGGAAAAACAACTGTACAATGAAGTATTCAGTGAAGGGCCGAAGGAATTACTGGATGCAGAAGATATGATACGGCAGTTGAAGCAGATAAGGGATACGCTGGTATATCAGCACAATGGATTGTTTGCGGGTCTGGTTGATAACCTGATCCAGAAAGTAAATGCTTTCGGACTTTATTACGCATCACTTGATGTGCGGCAGGATAGTTCCGTGCACACTGCAGTTTACAAGTATCTTCAACAACAATCCGAACATCTCCCGGAAGGTTATGAGGAAATGGCAATGGATCAGAAACTAGATGTTCTTGCAGGGATGAAGCCCTTATCACCTGAATATATTTTCGAAGATAAAATTCATCAGGATACAATAGATTCTATTCGCGCCATCTCTAAAATTCAGGAACAGAATGGAGAATCAGGCGCGTATCGTTATATAATCAGCCAATGCAATAGTGCTCAAAGTATAATGGAGGTGTATGGCTTGTTTCTTCTTGCAGGCTGGAATGAAAAAAATCTTACAATAGATATCGTACCGCTTTTTGAAACAATTGATGACCTTAACAGGGCAGGAAAAATAATGGAGACACTTTACCAAAACTCCATATACCGGAATCATCTTTCTGCAAGAGGTAACCGCCAGACAATTATGCTGGGTTTTTCTGATGGAACGAAGGATGGGGGATACCTGATGGCCAATTACAGTATCCTGCACGCAAAACAATCACTTACAAGCATCTCTGCAAAATATAATATTGATGTATTGTTTTTTGATGGAAGGGGTGGGCCTCCTGCCCGGGGGGGTGGCAAAACGCATAAGTTTTATGCATCTATGGGAAATGATGTTTCAGTTAAAGAAATACAACTGACTGTGCAGGGACAAACCATTAGTTCAAACTTTGGTACAATTGAGGCAGCGCAGTATAACATGGAACAGATGCTGAATGCAGGCCTCAGTAGTTTTCTTCGTTCGCAGAAGCGCCCGACCTTAGAACCGCAACAACAAAATCAGTTTCAGCAACTCGCTAAAGATGGATTTGAGGCATACATCCAACTCAAAGAACACCCATCCTTTGTAGAATATCTTTCGCATGCCAGTGCCCTTAGATTTTATGCGGAAACCAATATTGGCTCAAGGCCGGCAAAAAGAGGAACAGCAAGCAGATTGAATTTAAAAGATCTTCGCGCAATTCCTTTTGTTGGAGCATGGAGCCAGCTAAAGCAGAATGTGACTGGTTATTATGGTGTAGGTACCGCGCTTCAAAAAGCTGAGCAAAGAGGAGAATGGAAACAGGTCAAAGAAATGTACCAGCATTCACTTTTTTTCAAAACACTTATTGATAACTGTGAGATGGCTATGTTGAAATGCTATTTTCCACTAACAAGCCATCTTGCAGATCATCCTTCCTATGGTGAGATATGGCATATGATATATGCAGAATATGAACTTACACGGAAATATGTTTTTCATTTATCGGGGAAGAATGAACTGATGGCCGATTACCCTGTTGAACAATTGAGTGTTCAGATGCGGGAAAGGATCGTTTTACCGCTCACCACCATTCAGCAATTTGCAATCACTAAGGTGAGGGAAATGGATGGTGCAGTTATGCCTCCTACGGCAGAGAATATGAAAGCTGCATATGAAAAGCTTGTAATGCGGTGTTCCTTTGGTATCATTAATGCTGGCAGAAATTCGGCTTAATGTAAACATAATAAAGCCCCCTGTAGACACAGGGGGCTTTCAACGATTGCTTGCCATATGTGAAACGAAGGTCAGAAGCTGTAAACTGCTGCGAGCAGAAAGCTTCCCGTTGATTTTTTAGGGTTGAAATTAGCGTCAATAAACACTTCTTCACTCGCATTGTCAAGCCTGAATTCAGGTATGATGGTTAGTCCCCCCGCTTTGAAATTAGCAGAAAGGGTAGTCGCGAAAACTGAGGCACCATCATCAATACCTGTTGGTATTTTGAATTGGTTCTTATCACTGAAATATTCTGTACGTAATGTAAGACCGAACCAGGCTTTAGGGTCAACATTGATGTAAAGGGCAGAACCCCACCACGATTTGCCATCAGCATTTTTGCTGCCATCCCAAACCTGTGTTGTATTAACTGTTCCATTATAGCCCAGACTGAAAACATCATTGATCTTTGCCGTAGCTACAAGGTCAAACTGGCTGGTTTTTGAAGTATCGGGATTTTTTCCGCCTGCATAGTTAAGGTAGAATTTTACATTGTCGCTTGCAGCAAGGCTGTATTGCGCCAGCAAAAATTTACGATTGATCATATCAGATGGTGGAACCCGGTAGTCGGTAGCATTCGCTATTCCAATCATAAATCCACTTTTCCCCCTTGATAATTCGGCTTTCAATCCGGTATGATGGAATGGTCCGTTTGTGAACATATAAGACATGCTGTAGTTACGATTAAGTTGGGGATCAACCAGCTCATAACCAACATGTGTAGCCCAGGTTCCTGCAGTAAATTTGATCCAGTCGGCGGGGGCATAGCTTACATAAAGCTGCTTAACTGATTGCATTATACCTTCATCAGCATAGGAGAATTCTTTAGCCCTCGGACCAAACCCCAGGTCAATTACAACCCCAACTTTATCGCCCTTATGTTCTGCTTTAATACTTGCCATTCCCAAGGCAAAGCTGTTATGTGTATTGGTAAAACTGGTTCTGTTATTTCCTGATTGTTTGTTAAAGTCATATCTATAATAAACATCAGCTGATCCGGAAAGAGTTATCAGGGGTTTTTTCTCCTCCGGGGGGGCAGCCACAGATTCTGTTGAGGTGGTGGATGCAGTTGTAGCGGTGGTTTCAGTGGTTTGCGCAAAGGCCGGTAACGTACAGGCCATAACGAGGCCTGTTGCAAATATTTTTTGTAACATTGTGTAACATTTTAAGTGTTAAGGGAAAGGGTACGGCGATGAACTTGTGTCAGAAGTTTATCATTACGCTGTACCTTTTTCTGGTTTTTGAAGCCTGGTAATTACCAGGACTATTAGATTTCAGAAAGCTGCTCCTCTTCTATGATTCCATTATTGCGAACCAGAAGAGTTCCCTGCATATATTTTTCATTGTGCTGAGATTCATCAAGGCCCAATTCCTCTTCTTCAGAAGTAACGCGAAGTGGGAGAATGAAATTGATGAACTTGAAAATGCCATATGAAACTGCGAAACTGTAGGCAACTACAATTCCAAGTGCTTTTAATTGAGTAAAAAAGAACTCCGGATTACCATAGAATAGTCCATCATTCCCGGCAGCATTAACCGCTTTAGTGGCAAATATTCCGGTCATGAGCATACCTACCATACCGCCGATGCCGTGGCAGGGGAAAACATCAAGGGTATCATCAAGTGTTGATTTTTGCTTATAGTAAATAGCAAGATTTGAAATAATTGCAGCCAACACACCAACAAAAATACTTTGAGGGATGGTTACGAAACCGGCAGCAGGCGTAATGGCTACCAGTCCAACAACTGCACCTATACAAAATCCAAGTACGGAAGGTTTTTTGCCACGGAGTACATCGAAAAACATCCAGCTTAAACCTGCTCCTGCTGCAGCAGTATTGGTTGTTGCAAAGGCAGATACCGCAAGAGAATTTGCACCAAGGGCAGAACCTGCATTAAATCCGAACCAACCAAACCACAGAAGGCCCGTGCCGATCAATACATAAGGAATATTAGCGGGTGGAATTTCTTTCTGCTCCAGATGAGATTGTCTGCGTTTCAGTACTAAGGCTCCTGCTAAGGCTGCACATCCGGCTGAGATGTGTACAACTGTACCACCTGCGAAATCGAGTACTCCCATTTGAAACAGGAAACCCTCCGGATGCCATGTCCAATGCGCAATTGGCGCATATACCAGAAGGCTGAACAAGGCGATGAACAGGATGTAAGATGTGAATCGGATCCTTTCAGCTACGGCACCTACAACCAGTCCGGGTGTTATGATAGCAAACATCAGCTGGAAAAGGGCAAATAAAGTTAATGGGATAGTCGGGGCCAGGCTCCATGGAGCTCCTGATCCCACACCCTGGAAAAAGGCGAATGTGCCCGGATTGCCAATAAAGCCTCCAATGGACTCTCCAAAGCAAAGACTGAAACCTACTGTTACCCAGAGTATACTAACTACTCCTGATGCAACAACACTCTTAATCATGGTAGAGATCACATTCTTGCGATGTACCATGCCCCCATAAAAGAAAGCTAGGCCTGGTGTCATAAGAAACACCAATGCGGTTGCTACAATGATCCAACCAGTATCAGCAGCGCTGTATAATTTACCGCCATCATCAAAATTTGGCAGTGCTGGAATGAAAAGGGTGGCAATGGCTACCACCGCAAGGATCACAAAAGGGGCAATCTGTTTTGTGGTTAATTTCCGCATAATTCAGTTGGTTTTGGTTATTGTATTAAATAAAATAATACTTTAAATTATTCCACTAAATTAATTAGAAAATAATTAAATCCTATTCGTAAATATACACATGTAAATATATATAATATTATAAATAAGCGCTCTAAATTTAAAAAGGCGGCCAATTGGCCGCCTTTTTAATATATAACAATAAAATAGATGTATTATATAGCTACAGATAGCATTGCATCTTTAGTTTCGAGAACCGAACTTCCCATTAGATACTCATCCACCTTCCTGGCACATTCCCGCCCTTCACTGATGGCCCAAACTACCAGACTCTGTCCGCGGCGAATATCACCGGCTGCAAAAACCTTAGCTATATTGGTTTGGAACCCCTTTTCACTTGCCCTTACATTTCCTCTCTCATCAAATTCAACTCCAAGTTCATTTAACATACCCTGCTGTTGGGGATGAACGAAACCCATGGCTAGTAAAGCAAGTTCACAAGGGATCTCCCTCTCGGAACCTTCAACTTCCTTGAACTGTGCCGGCCTGCCATCTGCTGAACTTACCCATTCGAGATTTACTATTCGCAATCCTTTCAGTTTCCCATTCTCATCACCAAGGAAAGCCTTTGTAGCAACAGCCCACTCACGTTCACAACCTTCTTCATGTGAAGTGGAGGTTTTCAGAACCATAGGATAGCTGGGCCATGGCATAAAAGGGGTCCTTTTCTCCGGTGGTTTGGGTAACAATTCAAATTGTGTTACTGTTATGGCACCCTGACGATTTGAGGTTCCTACACAGTCACTACCTGTATCACCACCGCCAATTACTACTACATTTTTGCCGGTTGCCAAAAGTTCCTCAATATGAATATTGCTTTCTATATCTCTGAAAGCCAGTGGATCTGATTTGTAGTTTCGCTTGTTTTGTTGCTTCAGGAAATCCATTGCAAAATGGACTCCATTTAATTCCCTTCCGGGTATACTAAGATCGCGTGGTACAGTAGAGCCCCCCGCCAAAACTATAGCCTGGTATTCCCTGAGAAGGTCATTTACTCTGATATTTACCCCAACATTTGCATGACACCTGAAAACTACTCCTTCCTCTTCCAAAAGGGTAATCCTTCTTTCAACCACCCATTTCTCCAATTTAAAATCCGGAATGCCGTATCGTAAAAGTCCACCGGGTTTTTCATCGCGCTCAAATACCGTCACCTGATGACCCGCATAGTTCAACTGGGCGGCTGCAGCAAGTCCCGCTGGACCCGATCCTATTACTGCAACCTTTTTACCAGTTCGAACATTTGCCTTTCGGGGTTTAACCAGTCCCTTCTCAAAAGCGATCTCAATAATATGTTTCTCAATTTCTTCAATCGTAACAGCTGGCTGATTGATTCCCAGAACACAGGCAGTTTCACACGGAGCCGGACAAATCCGGCCGGTAAATTCCGGAAAGTTGTTTGTAGAACTAAGAATGCTATACGCTTCTTCCCAATTTCTGCGGTACACAGCATCATTAAACTCAGGGATCACATTGCCTAAAGGACAACCATTATGGCAAAATGGAATGCCACAATTCATGCATCTCGCTGATTGTTTATTCAGTTGTTCATCAGAATATCGCTGAATAAATTCTTCATAATCTTTAACCCTTTTTTCTACCGGCCGCTTGCCTGGCAGCTCCCTGTTATATTCCAAAAATCCGGTTGGCTTTCCCATGATTTAATCGTGATTTGTTTTGTTGAAAGTTTAAATAACTGCTATTTGCTTACCTGCCCATCCTCAATGTTTTACCTGTTCCTTTGATTTCCTTTCAAGCAATACTTTCTTGTAATCGCGTGGGAACACTTTTACAAAATTGCGTAGCTGGTTATCAAAATCTTTGAGAATGAACTGGGCAACAGTGCTGCCGGTATAAGTATAGTGCTGGTTTATCAGTTCCTTCAACTCTGCACTATCCTCTTCTCCAAGTGGATCAAGATCCACCATTTCAGTATTGCAGTTTATATTGAATGATCCATTAACATCATATATGTATGCGATGCCCCCACTCATTCCAGCCGCAAAATTTCTACCGGTATCTCCAAGAATCACAACTTTACCACCTGTCATGTATTCACAACCATGATCACCTACACCTTCAACAACAGCTGTTGCTCCTGAGTTACGTACCGCAAAACGTTCGCCCGCCTTACCGCGGATAAAGGAAAGGCCCGATGTTGCTCCATAAAATGCAACATTGCCGATGATGATATTATCTTCCGGAACAAAGGCTGCCTGAAGTGAGGGATACACAACCAGCTTTGCGCCACTCAATCCTTTACCGAAATAATCATTAGCATCACCTTCCAGTTCCATCGTAACACCCGAAGTATTGAAAGCGCCAAAACTTTGTCCTGCAGTACCTGTAAGTTTAAAATGTATCGTGTCTTCAGGCAGGCCCTTTTCTCCATATTTCTTGGAGATTTCATTTGAAAGGATAGTGCCTATGGTCCTGTTTGTATTCTTGACATTAAAAGAAGCAAAAACTTTTTGCTGGTTTTCTATTGCAGGCTTTGCTACCTCCAGTAATTTCCAGTCTAAAACATCCTCTAATCCATGGTCCTGTTGTTCCATATTGTAAAGTCCTGTATACATGGAAGCAGGTTCTTTGTACAATACCGGTGATAGATCAAGATTTTTGTATTTCCAATGGGTAATGTCAGTTCTTGGCTCCAGAAAATCTACCTGTCCAACCATTTCATTTACTGTTCGAAAACCCAACTCAGCCATTATCTCTCTAAAATCTTCTGTAATGAAACGGAAGAAATTTACCACATGGTCAGCATCTCCTGTAAATCTTTTGCGCAATTCAGGATCCTGCGTTGCTACACCAACCGGACAGGTATTCAAATGACATTTACGCATCATTATGCAGCCCTCAACAACAAGGGCAGCGGTTGCGATACCCCATTCTTCAGCCCCTAGTAAAGTAGCGATGGCGATATCCCGTCCTGTACGCATCTGGCCATCAGCCTGCAATACAACCCGGCTACGTAGTTTGTTTTTTAAGAGAGTCTGGTGTGATTCTGCTAATCCAAGTTCCCAGGGTAGACCCGCATGTTTTATTGAACTTATTGGTGATGCACCGGTACCCCCATCAAAACCTGCAATAAGGATCACATCCGATTTTGCTTTGGCAACTCCCGCTGCAATAGTGCCGACACCCGCCTTACTTACAAGCTTAACACTTATTCGTGCAGCCCGATTTGAATTCTTGAGATCATATATCAACTGAGCGAGATCTTCTATTGAATAAATATCATGATGGGGTGGGGGAGAAATCAATCCAACCCCAGGTGTTGAGTGACGTACCTTTCCTATCCATTCATCTACTTTATGCCCCGGTAATTGACCACCTTCTCCGGGTTTTGCACCCTGTGCCATTTTTATTTGTAATTCATCAGCCATAGTAAGGTAATAGCTTGTTACGCCAAACCTTCCGGAAGCAACCTGTTTAATGGCACTACGCATAGAATCACCATTGGGTAACTTTTCATATCGCATTGAATCTTCACCACCCTCTCCTGTATTGCTTTTTGCACCAATACGGTTCATGGCAATGGCCAAAGTGGAATGTGCTTCGTGGGATATGGATCCGAAACTCATAGCCCCCGTCGCAAAACGGTGCATGATAGTTTCGGCAGACTCTACTTCTTCAATTGGTATAGAGGGTCGGTTATTCTTAAACTGCAACTGGCTTCTCAGAGTTGAAGCTTTCACAGACTGGTCGTTTACCAGTTTTGTATATTTTTTGAACGTTGCATAATCATTCATCCGTGTTGAATACTGCAACAAATGAATGGTCTGTGGATTAAACAGGTGGAACTCTCCTTTACGTTTCCACTGGTAAACGCCGCCTACAGGTAGCCTGTCAACAGGAATATCTTTCTTGCTGAATGCAAGGAAATGCTTTGCCAAAGATTCTTTCGCAATTTCATCCAGTCCCATTCCTTCGATCCTTGAAGTGGCACCAGTAAAATATTTATCAACAACAGCCTTGTTGATACCGATGATCTCAAATATCTGGGCTCCCTGGTATGATTGAAGCGTGGAAATTCCCATTTTGGAAAACACCTTCAACAAACCATCATTTACAGCTTTGATATAATTTTTCTTGAGGTAATCCGGATCGAGATCAGTTTCCATTTTGCCACTGAGTTTCATATCACGGATAGTGCTCAAAGCCAGGTATGGATTGATCGCAGTTGCTCCAAATCCCAGAAGGCATGCAAAATGATGTACCTCCCAAACATCTCCCGCTTCAACTACAAGACCAACCTGTCCACGAAAACCTTTTCGTATCAGGTGATGATGAACAGCAGCTGTAGCCAAAAGTGATGGAATAGGAGCATGATCTGAGTCAATGGCACGATCAGAAAGTATGAGTACCTCAAACCCATCCTGCACAGAATCAACTGCATACCGGCAGATCCTGTCAAGTGCTTTTTGTAATGATCCTGGCTTACCATCTGAACGGAAATAACATTGCAATGTCTTTGCCTGGAAAATACCCGTATCAATACTACGTATCTTCTCCAGTTCATGGTTATTTAACACAGGATGTTTTAGTGCCACACAATGCGCTGCCAATGGATCCTCTATCAGAAGGTTGCCATTATTTCCCGCAAAAGTAGCCAGTGACATTACCAGTCTTTCCCGGATGGGATCAATGGGTGGATTTGTAACCTGGGCAAACAATTGTTTGAAATAATTACTTAAATGCTGCGGTTGGTCACTCAGTACAGCAAGCGGTGTATCGGTCCCCATTGATCCAATTGGCTCTTTGCCATCTGTTGCCATGGGCGCGATAATAGTATCAAGATCTTCCGTTGAATACCCAAATGCTTTCTGGTATTTGAAAACCTGCTCATGTTCAAGGTGTGTGAAGAGAACTCTTGGTTCAGGAAGTTCTTCAAGACGGATTTTGTATTTATTCAACCATTCGGAATAAGGCTTCTGTGAGCATATCTGCGACTTCAGTTCGTCATCGCTGATAATTCGGCCCTGTTCCAGGTCAACCACAAACATTTTTCCTGGCTGAAGACGCCCCTTCTCAATAACTATTGAGGGATCAACCGGTAAAGCACCTGTTTCTGATGCCATAATTACCCTGTCATCATTGGTTACACAGTAACGGGATGGTCGAAGTCCGTTCCGGTCAAGTGTGGCACCAATGATTTTTCCATCAGTAAAAGATATTGAGGCCGGACCATCCCATGGCTCCATGAAAGCCGCATGAAATTCATAGAATGCTTTTTTGACCGGATCCATCTGATCGTTTCCGTCCCATGCTTCCGGAATAAGCATCATCATTACATGTGGAAGTGATCGGCCTGTCATCGTCAACAGCTCGATCATATTATCAAGACATGCTGAATCTGATTGCCCCTCTGTTACTATAGGAAGTAACATATCCATTTCCTCCTTGGAAAAATATGGAGAGGTGAATCCTTTTTCACTTGTTCGTAGCCAGTTGAGATTCCCCTGTAGAGTATTGATCTCGCCATTATGTGCGATATAACGGAAAGGCTGGGCAAGCTTCCACGATGGAAATGTATTTGTTGCAAACCTGGAATGAACCAGGCCGAATGCACTCACTATTCTCTTATCGCTCAGGTCGGGAAAGTATCCGCGAACCTGGTGGCTTGTAAGCTGACCTTTGTAAACAACAGTTTTATATGATAATGATGCAATGTAAAAACCAATAGCATCTTTCCTGACTGTATTGTTGATTGTATGGCTCGAATAATTTCGGAGAATGAATAGTTTTCTCTCAAAATCATCGGGGTTGGTCAGGTGATCCGGACTCGCAATGAATACATGTTCCATTTCAGGTTCAACACTTAATGCAGTTGGACCAATCCCTTCGGTATTCACCGGAACCTTCCTGTACCCAAGAATTTCGAGGCCAAGTTTTTCAGCAGCACGATTGAATATATCCCTGCATTCTTCGCGGAGACGGATTTCACGAGGAAAGAAAATTACCCCCACGCCGTATTTGCCATAAGAGGGGAGGTGTATGCCTAACTTCACACACTCATCAAAATAAAATTCATGGGGAGTCTGAATAAGAATACCGGCTCCATCACCCGTATTCACTTCACAGCCACAAGCGCCGCGATGTTCCATATTTTCAAGAACAGTAAGTGCGTCAGAAATTATCTGGTGACTTTTATTGCTCTTGATGTTTGCCACGAATCCAATGCCACAGGCATCATGCTCAAAAGAGGGATGGTATAAACCCTGGTTGCTTGCCATCGTTGAAAATGCAGTTTAGAAATTATTCAAAAAAATATGCCGTTTCCTATATGGAATTTAATATATGCAGCAAGCAGACCCTGAATATACAACAATCCGGGATTAATTAGACTAAATATCCAAAAAGATTATCGTCTTTATTTAGTTCGGTGTAATTGATATTGTACTGCCGCATATTTTCCAAAAGGATATTGTAATCCTGTGAATTCTTAAGTTCCACCCCTACCAGGGCAGGACCTGATTCTTTATTGTGCTTTTGCATATACTCAAAGCGGGTGATATCATCATCCGGTCCGAGTACATGGTTCACAAATTCCTTCAAAGCTCCCGGCCGTTGCGCAAAGCGCACCAGGAAATAATGTTTTAGCCCTTCATACTGTAAAGATCTTTCTTTGATCTCCTGCATCCTGTCAATGTCATTGTTGCTGCCGCTAACTATACAGACCACGTTTTTACCCTTTATCTTATCTGAGTATTGCTCCAATGCAGCGATAGATAATGCGCCGGCAGGTTCCACTACAATAGCATCTTCATTGTAGAGCTGAAGAATCACTGAGCACACTTTTCCTTCAGGAACCAATACCATATCATTAAGTACATCCTTACAGATCCGGAATGACTTGTCGCCCACTCGCTTGACGGCTGCGCCATCTACAAATCTTTCAATTTCATCCAGCGTAACCGGACTTCCATTCAGAAGTGCTGCTGTCATGGAAGGTGCTCCTTCTGGTTCAACACCAATCACCTGGGTTTCCGGACTATATGTTTTCAGGTATCTTCCAACACCGGCAGCCAGTCCACCACCACCCACAGGAATAAAAACATAATCGATTTCGGGTTGGTCTTCAAGAATTTCAATTCCTACAGTACCCTGACCTTCAATAATTTTATCATCATCAAAAGGGGGAATAAAGGTCATCCGGTTAGCAACGGTAAACGCTTTCGCTGCAATTGCACAATCGTCAAACGTATCACCTGCCAGTTTTATATCTATCCATTCTTCCCCAAACATTTTCGTTTGTGTAACCTTTTGTTTAGGAGTAATGATGGGCATAAAAATTACGCCTTTAACCTTAAGCTTCTTACAGCTAAAAGCAAATCCCTGCGCATGATTTCCTGCACTTGCACAAACCACACCATTTTCAAGGAGATTTTCAGGAAGGCTGCTCATCATATTATAAGCACCTCTTAACTTATAACTGCGAACTACCTGTAGGTCTTCCCTTTTTAGAAAAAGATTGCAACCGAACTTGCGGCTTAGGTTCGCGCTGAACATCAACGGAGTTCGGGTCACAACCTTCCGGAGACGCTGGGCTGCCTTGAAAAAATCGAGAGTAGGTGCTTGTAGGGTGGACATATAAAGTCTGTTTACCTCTATTCTAAAGAGAATTGGCAATAGGGAATAAAGATTCAGATGCTGCCTGATTCAATATTCCCTATTGCTATTTTATCATGCTGGTACCGCTGTTTTTTGTGTCTTAACTTCAGTTGCCGCTGGCTGATTTTCTGGTCGCAGGCTACGAACAGTTTTACCTGCCTGCCACATTTCACTTTCACGAAGTTCCTTCAATTCTTCTTCTAACTTTTCGCGATAATCGGGCTGGCTATTTGAGTCAATAGATCGCTGGCTTTCTTTACCACTTTCAACACTTTCATACAGTTCCTTAAATACAGGGGCGGTAGCGTCCCTGAATTTCTTCCACCAGTCAAGCGCCCCTCTCTGTGCTGTAGTTGAACAGTTGGCATACATCCAGTCCATTCCGTTTTCGGCTACCAGTGGCATCAGGCTCTGGGTAAGCTCTTCCACCGTTTCATTAAATGCTTCAGAAGGACTGTGACCCTTATCACGAAGTACCTGGTACTGGGCAGCGAAAATACCCTGTATTGCGCCCATCAATGTTCCTCTCTCACCTGTGAGATCTGAATACACTTCTTTACGAAAATCTGTTTCAAAAAGATAACCACTGCCAACTGCAATACCAAGGGCGATCACCCTTTCCTTTGCGCGGCCTGTTGCATCCTGGAAAATTGCATAGGAACTGTTCAACCCGCGACCCTGGAGGAACATGCGGCGAAGCGAAGTACCACTACCTTTGGGTGCAACTAAAAATACATCCACATCAGCAGGTGGTATGATGCCGGTTTGCTCATTGAATGTAATGCCGAAACCATGCGAAAAATATAATGCCTTACCTGGTGTAAGGTGTTGTTTAACAGTTGGCCAAAGTGCTATCTGTGCTGCATCGCTCAGAAGATAACAAATAATAGTGCCACGCTCAAGCGCTTCTTCTATTTCAAATAATGTTTCGCCCGGAACAAATCCATCAGCAATGGCCTTATCCCAGGTTTTAGAATTTTTTCTTTGCCCAACTATTACGTTGATGCCATTATCACGTTGGTTCAATGCCTGCCCCGGTCCTTGCACACCATATCCTATTACAGCTACAGTTTCATTTTTAAGCACTTCCTGCGCTTTTGCCAGCGGGAACTCTTCACGAGTTACTACATTTTCTTCCGTACCGCCGAAATTTAATTTTGCCATGATTGTTGTTTTGTAATTAATTAAAGGGGATGTTAAACCCGGTGATTTTTTGTTTTGTTTATGTTGATTGCTTGGATATATTTTTCTTTTGATTACATGGTAAATACTTCCTCCTGCTTATCTAGAAATTCATTTTCTATTACCTGTTCGCTTGGTTCATGCTGTTCAAATTCCCGAAGCTTCTCATGAAATCCACTGCTTGCTTTGATGATGGCCACTCTTGCGCTTCTTACAAACTCTATCAGGCCAAATGGTTCAAGCACCTTTATCAGCTTATCGGTTTCTTCACGATGACCGGTTGTTTCAAAAACAGTATAATCCTTCCTGATCACAACCGCCCTTGCACCGAATTCACGTAACAATCTTTCTACCTTAACTTTTTCTGCGATTTCATCTGTAGGTACTTTGTAAAGCGCCATTTCCTGCCATATCAGTTCCTCATTGTTGTTGTAATAGGCTTTCAAAACTTCTACCTGCTTTTCGATCTGTCGGACCAGCTTTTTTACCACCTCTTCAATTTCATGAATAACGATGGTGAAGCGATGTATTCCTTCTACCTCACTGGGAGAAGTATTCAAACTCTCCACATTTATCTTTCTACGTGAAAACATGATGGCAATGCGGTTAAGCAATCCGATCTGGTTTTCCGTATAAACTGTTATGGTAAATTCCTGTTTGCTCATGATGTTATTATTAATTGATGGCTGTTCTGTTCCAGGTAACTTTTATTTCAGTCTTATTTCTGATACACTGCAACCTTGAGGAACCATTGGAAATACATTGTTTTCTTTACCTACCATTACTTCAAGAAGGTAAGTGCCATTATGATCAAGCATTGTCTGAAGTGCCTGCTTTAGATTTTCACGCTCACTCACTTTTTGTCCGGCAATGCCATAACCTTTTGCAACCATTACAAAATCCGGACTTTGTATATCAACAAATGAATACCTTTTGTCATTGAAAAGTTGCTGCCATTGCCTCACCATTCCAAGGAACTGGTTGTTGAGTATCAGGATCTTAATATCTACACCGCATTGCATGATTGTTCCAAGTTCCTGTATTGTCATCTGAAATCCTCCATCGCCAATCACGGCTACAACTGTCCTGCCCTGATCTCCATATTTTGCACCGATGGCAGCAGGTAATGCAAATCCCATTGTACCGAGCCCCCCCGATGTTACATTGCTTTTTGATTGGTTGTAATGAGCGTAACGGCAGGCCACCATCTGATGCTGTCCCACATCTGTCACAATGATAGCTTTACCATTAGTGAGGGTATTTAAAACATTGATTACCTCTCCCATAGAAAGTATTGCTGTATCAGGATTCATTTCAGGTATGATACAGGTGGCTTTTTCCTCATCTTCAAATTCCCTGAAGCGTTGTAACCACTGTGGATATACTTTTTGCTCAATAAGTGATGTGAGGAGTGGGAGAGTTTCTTTACAATCACCCCATACCGGAACCGTGGTCTTTACATTTTTGTCTATCTCGGAAGGATCAATATCAAGGTGAATGACTTTTGCCTGTTTTGCATATTTATCAAGGCGGCCGGTTACCCGATCATCGAAACGCATTCCAATTGCTATCAGAACATCGCACTCATTCGTTAATACATTGGGACCATAATTGCCATGCATTCCTAACATTCCCACGGCAAGCGGATGATCTGTAGGGATAGCACTCATGCCAAGGATGGTCCATGCGGTTGGGATACCTGCCTTCTCAATAAATTTCAAAAATTCCTTTTCAGCTTTTCCCAGAATAACACCCTGACCAAATATTACAAATGGTTTTTTCGCCTCATTGATAAGTTGAGCTGCCTGCTCTACATATTCCTTTCTTACCAAGGGTTTTGGGCGATAACTTCTGATATGTGTGCAGGGCAAATAACCTTCATAATCGAACTTCTGAATTTGTGCATTCTTAGTGATATCGATCAGAACAGGTCCTGGTCTGCCGCTTCTGGCAATATAAAATGCCTTTGCAAGCACTGATGGAATTTCAGTGGCATCCGTTACCTGGTAGTTCCATTTGGTTACAGGGGTGGTAATATTGATGACATCGGTTTCCTGAAAGGCATCGGTCCCTAGAAGGTGGGCAAATACTTGTCCTGTAATAGCAACTATTGGGGTGGAATCAATCATTGCGTCAGCAAGTCCTGTCACCAGGTTGGTAGCACCCGGTCCGCTTGTGGCGAAAACCACACCCACATCACCCGATGTTCTTGCATATCCCTGTGCTGCATGAATGCCCCCTTGCTCATGACGAACAAGAATATGATCCAACTTATCGCGGTAATCATACAGTGCATCATAAATAGGCATGATAGCACCGCCGGGATACCCGAATATTGTTTTAATTCCTTCTGCAATCATGGCCTCCAGTACAGCCTGTGATCCGCTGATATTCTCAGTCTTCGTCGGTAACGCAGCCGTCTGCGGCTGACTTAACGTGCTTTGCATATTTGTATAGAATTCCTTTGTTAACATTTAATGCCGGTTTCTTCCATTGTTGCTTTCGGCTACTTATTATATCCTCAGATACCTTCAGGTTAATGGTATTATTTGTTGCATCCAGTTCAATGATGTCATCATCCTCAACAAGGGAAATCAATCCCCCTTCATATGCTTCTGGTGTGATGTGGCCAACCACAAAGCCATGTGTTCCACCACTAAATCTTCCGTCTGTAATCAATGCCACTGATTTGCCAAGTCCCGCTCCAATGATCGCAGAGGTTGGTTTAAGCATTTCCGGCATTCCCGGCCCTCCCTTCGGACCCACATACCTGATCACCACAACATCACCCGGCACAACTCTTCCACTGGAAATGCCTGCAATAAGTTCATGCTCACCATTGAATACTCTCGCAGGACCAACAAATTTTTCACCTTCTTTACCACTTATCTTGGCTACACTGCCGCCTTCGGCCAGATTACCATAAAGTATTTGCAGATGACCTGTTGCTTTGAGTGGACTTTCTACCGGGTAAATGATTTTCTGTGAATCAAAATCCAGATCAGGAATGGATTCCATGTTTTCTGCAATGGTTTTACCCGTCACCGTCATACAATTTCCATGAAGCATTCCCTTACTCAACAGGTATTTCATCACTGCAGGTACACCACCATGTTCATGCAGATCCTGCATCAGGTATTTACCACTTGGTTTAAAATCTGCAAGCACCGGAACCTTATCGCTAATGGCCTGTATATCATCCTGCGTTAATTGTAGTCCAACACTTTTTGCCATTGCAATTAAATGTAGCACTGCATTTGTTGATCCGCCAAGAACCATAATTACTGTAATGGCATTTTCAAATGCTTCCTTAGTCATTATATCAGATGGCTTGATATCTTTTTCCATCAGCAGCCTGATTGCCTTACCTGCTTCCTCGCATTCTTTCTTTTTCTCTTCACTCAGTGCGGGGTTAGACGATGAATAGGGTAAGCTCATTCCCAGTGCTTCAATAGCTGAAGCCATTGTATTTGCGGTATACATACCACCACAAGCGCCTGCGCCTGGGCATGAATGCATAACAATACCTTTGAAATCAGCCTCGTTTAGTTGACCTGCGATCTTTTGTCCCAATGCTTCAAATGCAGAAACGATATTGAGGTCCTGACCCTTGTAATGGCCCGGCGCAATAGTACCTCCATACACCATGATTGATGGGCGATCCAGCCTTCCCATGGCAATAATGGAACCGGGCATGTTTTTGTCACATCCAGGTACTGCTATTACTGCATCATAATATTGTGCTCCACAAACTGCTTCAATGGAATCTGCAATAATATCACGGCTAACCAATGAATAACGCATTCCATCCGTTCCATTGCTCATGCCATCACTAACACCAATTGTATTGAAGATCAGGCCTACCAGATCATTTTCCCACACGCTCTTCTTGATGATTTTTGCAAGATCATTAAGATGCATGTTACAGGTATTTCCATCATACCCCATACTTACCACACCTACCTGTGCTTTCTGCAGGTCTTCATCGGTAAGGCCAATGCCATAAAACATAGCCTGTGCTGCTGGTTGCGTGGGATCTAGTGTAATGGTTTTGGAATACTTGTTCAGTGACATATCTTCTGTTGATTTTTGTTTATTCTTTAGATACTTGCTTCTGCTGGTATTGTTTCTGTTACACGTTCTTTATATGCCTGCTGGATCTTCCTGGATAATGAATTGTTCCAATCGCCAGGAAACCTGCTGCCATCAAGGCTTTCCCATCCGATTACTTCAGCTGCGGTGCCACAAAAGAAAGCTGCATCGGCTGCCTTTAGTTCATCGGCGGTAAATAGTTTTTCAATTACTTCTATGTCAAGCTCTGCAGCAATTTCCTTTACCGTAGCCCTTGTGATTCCTGGAAGTATGTTACCTGAAGGAGGTGTATAAAGCTTTCCCTCTTTTTCGAAGAAAATATTGGCACCCGGACCCTCTGCTATATAGCCATTCATGTCTGTAAGAAGTGCCTCATCATAACCCTTTGCCTTCGCTTCCTGGCTCGCCATAATGGAGTTGACATAATGACCACATGCTTTCGCTTCAATTTTGAATCCACGCGGATTAGGTCGCTGGAAAGAAGAACTCATTACACGCAATAATTTATCCCCTAAGAATGGCTGCATCTCCCATGCCTGTATTGTAATAAATGATTCGGTATTCAGGTTGAAACTCATATTGGCAGGTGCATACACTAACGGCCTGATATATGCGTCCTGAAGATTATTTTCCTCCAGCACTTTATAGGTGGCAATGGTCAACTCTTCAACTGTCCAGTTATAAGGCAGGTTATACGCAGCAGCTGATTGTTCTAACCGGATGAAATGTTCTTTGGGCTTGAATATCCTGGTTTCACCACCTGCAGTGCGATAAGAGCGTATCCCTTCAAAAACTCCATAGCCATAATGTAATGTCTGACTGTAGAGATCAATTTTGGCATCGGCTGCTTTTACAAAGCTTCCATTGAGGTAAATAACTGTGTTGTTGTCGTAATATGTTGCCATATCTTTTTGTTTTAATTGTTGCGGTTCCGGGTAAAAAAAAACGGTCCGCCTTTTGGAGGCGGACCGTTTGTATATTCAAGTTTAAGATTGCTACATACAATTACCACCTCCTGATATGACAGGAATAATCACCACCACAATAATGACTGTGATTTGGTTGATGATGGTATGTATATTTTTTGACTGCATTACGCGGTTACTGATATACAAATATAATCCTGCCTGTCTGTTTAAAAAAGAACTATTCGATTATTTTCTAAATAATCGTGGATTTCCTCAATTGGATATTCTCCGGGTTCAATCCGGATGGTATCTTATCCTGAACCAGATCACTGATCAATTCGCCTATTGTTGAGGTGAAATAAAAGTTGACCGGGTCAATATCTTTGGTTACAAAACCATTTTCAAGTGTCCATTGTACGGCGGCTCTTACACGCGCGGCCTCAGCATTCAACCCGAAATGATCAAGCATCATGGCTGTTGAAAGTATTGAACCAAGCGGGTTGGCAATATCTTTTCCGGCGGCCTGTGGATAGGAGCCATGGATAGGTTCAAATAAAGCACCGCCATTACCGATGGAGGCCGATGGCAGAAGCCCCAATGATCCGGTAATGACGCTCGCTTCATCACTCAGTATATCACCAAACATGTTTTCTGTGAGGATAACATCAAACTGTGATGGATTTATAATGAGCTGCATGGCTGCATTGTCAACAAAAAGATAATCAACCGTAACATCAGGATAACCGGCTTCAAGTGATTTCACCACCCTCCGCCAGAGTCTTGATGTTTCCAGAACATTGGCCTTGTCAACCAATGTGAGTTTCTTTCTTCTTTGTTGCGCTGCCTGAAAGGCGAGATGCGCGATCCTTTCAATTTCCGAACTTGTATATATGCAATCGTCAGAGGCTGTATTGCCATCTTCTGACAAGGATTTATTTCCGAAATAAATTCCACCGGTAAGTTCCCGATAGATCAGAAAGTCTACGCCTTCGAGATTTTTCGATTTCAGCGGACTTAAATGATGTAATGCAGTAAATGGTACAACAGGACGGATATTGGCAAAGAGTTGTAATGATTTACGAAGTTTAAGCAATCCTTGTTCAGGCCTCACTTTAGCAGTAGGATCATTGTCATATTTTGGATGGCCAACAGCTCCAAATAAGATGGCATCACTGTTCAGGCAAAGTTCAATTGTTTCGTCGGGTAGCGCATTGCCGGTTCTGTCAATGGCATCTGCACCCATAAGGCCAAAGCTATAAGTGAATTTGTGTCCATACTGTAAGGCAATGGCATCCAGCACCCGAATACTCTGCTGGGTTACTTCCGGACCAATTCCATCTCCTGGTATGACAACAATTTTTTTATGCATGTCAGATACTTACCATTTTATGTGATTCAGCCAATAGTTGCAGATCTTCGTCATATACTTCTTTTTTGGTATCGGCCACTTCAAGAAAAAGAGGGTAGAGGATATCAATATCATTCCGGTTAAACTGGTGTCCGAGTTTCTGGAAACGGTAGGCCAGTGCACTTCGTCCACTCCTTGCCGTTAATACGATCTTACTGCTCTCGGCACCTACCTCTTCAGGGGCAATTATTTCATAGGTTTGAGTGTCCTTAAGAAATCCATCCTGGTGGATACCTGATGAATGTGAAAATGCATTGGCACCAACGATGGCCTTATTTGGTTGAACGGGCATACGCATGGTTTCACTTACTTTCCTGCTCATTGGATTGAGCTGCATGGCATTGATATCGGTATAGAATCCCAAATGGCCGTGCTGCTTTATGATCATCACCACTTCTTCAAGCGAAGTATTGCCGGCGCGTTCTCCCAATCCATTGATGGTACATTCTATCTGGCGGGCACCGGCAATGATTCCCGCGATCGAATTGGCAGTTGCCAATCCCAGGTCATTGTGACAATGGCAGCTCAAAACAGCTTTGTGGATATTGGGTACATTGTTTATAAGGTAAGCAATCTTTTCTCCATATTGGTGGGGGAGGCAGTAACCTGTTGTATCAGGAATGTTTACAGTGGTTGCACCTGCTGCAATTACCGATTCAACAACACGGGCCAGGTACTCATTGTCGGTCCTCCCTGCATCTTCGGCATAAAACTCAACATCATCAGTATAATTGCGAGCCCATTTTACACACTGTACGGCGCGTTGAAGGATATCCTCACGGGTAGAGTTGAACTTTGACCGGATATGATAATCAGAAGTGCCTATACCAGTATGGATGCGTTTGCGTTCCGCTGGACGAAGGGCCTCGGCAGCCACCTCAATATCTTTTTGCACTGCACGACTTAGCCCGCACACGGTTGTTTTCTTTAAAAGTTTTGCGATCTCATGCACTGCTTCAAAATCACCCGGAGACGAAATGGGGAAACCTGCTTCCAGTATATCTACACCCAGTGATTCCAGTTCAAGCGCCAGTTCGATCTTTTCTTTCTTATTGAGCTTACAGCCGGGAACCTGCTCGCCATCACGAAGTGTTGTATCAAAAATGAAGATCTTGTTGTCCATTTTAATCAGGTATAAGTAAAGAAATGCGGGTCCTGTAATCATGGTTTTGCTTGCTATGTTGGTCAATTACAGGAACCCGCATACCGAAAGTAGTGAGGACTGGAGGCGGAAAGAAATCAAAATCCCCCGTAAATTACAGTCGGTAAAGGGCATATAATGCCCCCAAATGCCCTACAGGCAAGGATTTTTATCAAGAACAATTACGATGCCCAACCGAACAGTGGATGCTTTGTTTCAACTCGTGAAATCGCTCGAGAAATCGGAAAAGCGGAATTTTAAGCTATATGTCACCCGTAATTCCGCAGCGGAGAACCTCAAGGTTATCGAGCTGTTTGATGCCCTTGATAAAATGGGTGAATATGATGATGCGGTATTACTTAAGAAAACGCCGGGAATAAAAAAGCAACAACTTTCCAACCTTAAGGCCCATCTTACCCGTCTCATCTTGCAAAGTCTACTCCTGATAAGAGATGACAAGAATATTGATATCCTTCTCCATGAACAGATGGGCTATGCCAGGATCCTGTATAATAAAGGACTCTACCTGCAGAGTTTGAAAATGCTCGATAAACTTAAGGAATTTGCCCGCCAGCACAACCAGGCCACTTTCCTGATGCAGGCAATTTTCTTTGAGAAAAAGATCGAGGCGCTTCATATCACCAGGAGCAGCGAGCACCGTGCCTCTACTTTGGTACACGAATCTGAAGCCGTCACCAAAAGGCTTGAAGGTATTAGTGCCAGTTCTAATTTGTCGCTTCTGCTGTACGACTGGTATATAAGGCATGGACATGCCCGCAATAAAAAGGATGAATCTGAACTTGATGCCTTCTTTGAGCGTCATATGCCTGCAGGTGCCCCCCAATCGAGGGGATTCTATGAGCAGCTTTATATGGCGCAGAGCTATTGCTGGTATGCCTTTATCAGGCAGGATTTCCTGATGTATTACCGGTATACCACCAAGTGGACGGAGCTATTTCAAAAATTCCCTGAAATGGTAAAGGTGGAAACATTACAGTATATAAAAGGACTCCATAATCTGCTGAATGCACACTTCGACCTGAAAAATGAACCGGGATTTGCTAAAACGCTTGAACTTTTTGAAGCGCTTGAAAAGGAGGAAGTGGTTCAGCAAAATGATAATAACCGGATACAGGCCTTTGTCTACCTGCAGCTGGGACGGCTCAATCAGCATTTTCTTCGCGGCACCTTTACCGAGGGCCTCACCCTCGTGCCATACCTGGAGGAAAAACTGGAAGAATATGCACTTCAGCTTGACCGTCACCGCGTGCTCGTCTTCTATTATAAGATAGCATGTCTCTATTTCGGTAGTGGAAATAATGGCAGGGCCATTGACTATCTGCAAAAGATCATTAACTGGAAAGTTGACCTCCGCACCGACCTCCAGTGCTACGCCAGGCTCCTACATTTGATAGCGCATTATGAGTTGAATAATACTGATCTGCTGGAGTACCAGATCAAATCGGTTTACCGCTTCATGGCTAAAATGGGTAGTCTGAGTGTTGTTGAGGAGGAAATGTTCCGCTTTCTGCGGAAATCATTCGGCCTTTCTGCCGGCTCCGAGAAGGCAGCTTTTAGTAAACTGCTGGAGATTATTAAACCTTATGAAAATGATCCCCGTGAAACCCGCACTTTTTCATACCTGGATGTGATCAGCTGGCTTGAAAGTAAGGTTAACGGGATGCCCGTACAGGAAGTGATCCGCCAAAAGGCCCTGCTTGCCCGCCAAAAGCGCATTGTTTGAGTCTATTTTTTTTCAATCGGTGTATTTTATTATCTTTGCCAACTATTTAAGTTGGGAAAGCTAGGTATATTCTATATAAAGTATTGGTAATCAACCTGTTTCGTTGGCATCTCAAGAGGTGAAAACGAGCAGGAATTTGTATGTAGTACCGGTTAAGCCCGCGAGGTAGGATCCATAAAACACAATCTGCAGTATATCTATGGCTATCAAAAAAGAAAATCGTCCCAAGTCTAATTTCTCGAAAATCACGATTGGACTGGCATCACCCGATTCGATCCTGGAGAAGAGTTACGGTGAAGTGTTGAAGCCTGAAACCATTAACTACCGTACCTACAAGCCCGAGCGCGATGGTCTTTTCTGTGAAAGGATCTTCGGACCGGTGAAAGATTACGAATGTGCCTGTGGTAAATACAAGCGCATCCGTTATAAGGGTATAGTATGTGATCGTTGTGGTGTTGAAGTAACAGAGAAGAAGGTTCGCCGCGAACGCATGGGCCACATCAAACTTGTGGTTCCTGTAGTGCACATCTGGTATTTCAAAAGTCTTCCTAACAAGATCGGCTACCTGCTCGGAATGAGTTCAAAGAAACTCGAGAGCATTGTTTATTATGAAAGATTTGTGGTGATCCAGCCGGGTATCCGCACTGATAAAGGTCAGAATGTTGGTGATCTTCTTACTGAAGAAGAATACCTCGATATGCTGGAAACGCTTCCAAAAGATAATCAGTACCTGCCAGATGAGGATCCAAACAAATTCATAGCAAAGATGGGTGCGGAAGCGGTTCATGACCTGCTTTCCCGTATTGATCTTGACCAGTTAAGTTATGACCTCCGTAATGCCGCTGCAACTGAAACTTCACAACAGCGTAAAGCTGATGCCTTGAAACGTCTCAGTGTGGTTGAAGCATTCCGCGATGCCAATAGCAGAATCACTAACCGTCCGGAATGGATGGTTATGCAATATATTCCTGTAATACCTCCTGAACTTCGTCCGCTTGTTCCCCTTGATGGTGGCCGTTTCGCGTCTTCTGACCTGAATGACCTCTACCGCAGGGTGATCATCCGTAATAACCGTCTGAAGCGACTTTTGGAGATCAAAGCCCCTGAAGTTATCCTGCGTAACGAAAAGCGGATGCTGCAGGAAGCCATTGATTCATTGTTCGATAATAGCCGTAAATCAAATGCTGTTAAAGCAGAAGGCGGCCGCGCACTGAAATCATTGTCTGATGTACTGAAAGGTAAGCAGGGTCGTTTCCGTCAGAACCTTCTTGGTAAGCGTGTTGACTATTCAGGTCGTTCTGTAATTGTAGTTGGACCTGAACTGAAAATGCATGAGTGTGGTCTGCCGAAAGACATGGCAGCCGAGTTGTTCAAGCCATTTGTTATCCGGAAGCTTATTGAAAGAGGAATTGTAAAAACAGTTAAGAGCGCGCGCAAACTCGTTGATAAAAAGGAACCCGTTATCTGGGATATTCTTGAAAATATCCTGAAAGGTCACCCGGTTATGCTTAACCGAGCCCCAACACTTCACCGACTGTCTATCCAGGCCTTCCAGCCTAAACTGATTGAAGGTAAAGCCATTCAATTACACCCACTGGTAACCACAGCCTTCAACGCCGACTTTGATGGTGACCAGATGGCCGTTCACGTACCATTGAGTAATGCTGCTGTTCTGGAAGCACAGCTTCTGATGCTTTCAGCTCACAACATCCTTAACCCGCAGAACGGTACCCCGATTACACTTCCTTCTCAGGACATGGTACTTGGACTATATTATATTACCAAGGGCAAGAAATCTACCGAAACAGAGAAAGTGCGTGGAGAGGGTATGACCTTCTATTCACCTGAGGAAGTTATCATTGCTTATAATGAAGACAGGATAGACCTTCATGCTCCCATCAATGTGAGGACCAATGTTCGCACAAATGGTAAGCTGGAAATGAAGCGTATTGAAACAACTGTTGGCCGCGTACTCTTCAACCAGCACGTACCTGCAGAGGTTGGATTCATTAACGCCCTTCTTACTAAGAAGAGCCTGAGAGATATCATCGGTGATATCATCAATATCACAAACGTTCCCAAGACTGCGAAGTTCCTGGATGATATCAAAACACTCGGATTCAGGATGGCCTTCCGTGGTGGATTGTCATTTAATCCACAGGATCTTATCATTCCGGAGATCAAGGGCAAGTTGCTGGATATGGCCAAAACGGAAGTTGATGAAGTTTGGGATAACTACAACATGGGTCTTATCACCAATAATGAACGATATAACCAGATAGTTGATATCTGGAGCCGGGTAGATACCCGTATCACGGAAACCCTTATACGTGAAATGCAGAATGATAAGCAGGGCTTCAACTCTGTATTCATGATGCTTGATTCAGGAGCACGTGGTAGCAAGCAGCAGGTAAAACAGCTGGCTGGTATCCGCGGACTCATGGCCAAACCACGTAAAAGTGGTTCTACCGGATCAGAGATCATTGAGAACCCGATCCTCTCCAACTTTAAGGGAGGCCTGAACGTACTTGACTACTTCATCTCTACCCACGGTGCCCGTAAAGGTCTTGCCGATACCGCCCTTAAAACAGCGGATGCCGGTTATCTTACCCGTCGTCTGGTGGATGTGGCGCAGGACGTAGTGATCACAGAAGAAGATTGCGGTACACTTCGTGGTATTGCAACAACTGCCCTTAAGGACAATGAAGATATCATTGAGCCACTGAAAGACAGGATTGAAGGAAGAAATTCTCTGCATAATATATATGATCCTCTTAATGATGAATTGATCGTTACAGCAGGAGAGGAGATCAGTGCAAGTACAGCTTTGCGTATTGAAGAATCAGGAATTGAAACAGTTGAGATACGCTCCGTACTTACCTGTGAAAGCAAGCGTGGTGTTTGTGTGAAATGTTATGGTAAGAACCTCGCAACCGGTTATACTGCGCAGAATGGTGATGCCGTTGGTATCATTGCCGCACAGTCGATTGGTGAACCTGGTACACAGCTTACCCTTCGTACATTCCACGTGGGTGGTGTGGCAGGATCTGCTTCAGTAGAATCTTCACTCCTCGCCAAATTCGATGGTACAATGCAGTTCGACGGATTGCGTACTGTAACCACCGAAAACCAGGAAGGTGAAAAAGTTCAGGTTGTTATCGGCCGTACCGGTGAAATCAGGAACATGGATGTAGAGAATGACCGACTGCTTAACGTAGTTAACATTCCATATGGTGCAACACTAACCGTTAAAGATGGTCAGAAAGTGAAGAAGGGTGATGTTATCTGCACATGGGATCCATATAACAACGTTATCATCGCTGAAATTCCTGGTACCATCAAATTTGAACATGTACTTGAAGGTTTCACTTACCGTGAAGAAGCTGATGAGCAAACAGGTCACCGCGAGAAAGTGGTAATTGAATCAAAAGACAAAACCAAAATCCCTTCTATCCTTGTTGAAGGAAAAGAGGTAAAACAATATAACCTCCCGGTTGGATCACATGTGATCATGGAAGAAGGTGAAATGGTGAAGGCCGGACAGGTTGTTGTGAAGATCCCACGTGTACTCGGAAAGCTCCGTGATATCACCGGTGGTCTTCCAAGGGTAACAGAACTCTTTGAAGCCCGTAACCCGGGTAACCCTGCCATTGTTTCTGAAATTGACGGTGTTGTTGCATTTGGAGCAATTAAGCGTGGTAACCGCGAAATCATTGTGGAAGCACGTGATGGCGTTACCAAGAAATACCTTGTTCCACTAACACGCCAGATCCTCGCCCAGGATGGTGACTTCGTAAAAGCTGGTGTTGCATTATCTGATGGCCAGATCGCCCCAAGTGATATCCTTAATATCAAAGGTCCGTTTGCTGTACAGGAGTACGTAGTGAATGAGATCCAGGAAGTATACCGTTTGCAGGGTGTGCGTATCAATGATAAACACATCGAGGTTATTGTACGCCAGATGATGAAGAAGGTTTCTATCGTTGATCCGGGAGATACCAAATTCCTGGAAGATGATACCGTTGATAAATTTGATTTCATTGAAGAGAACGACTGGATCTATGACAAGAAAGTTGTTACAGAACCCGGCGATAGCAGCAGGATGCGCGCAGGGCAGATCGTGAACCTTCGTGATCTGCGTGAAGAGAATTCTATCCTCCGCAGGGCCGATAAGAAACTCGTAGAGTACCGCGATGCACAATCAGCTACTTCTCATCCGCTGTTGCTTGGTATCACCAAGGCATCACTGGGTGTACAAAGCTGGATATCTGCCGCCTCATTCCAGGAAACAACCAAGGTGCTTAGTACCGCGGCTATCAACGGTAAGACCGATGATATGATGGGATTGAAGGAGAACGTGATCACTGGTCACCAGATTCCGGCAGGTACTGGTCTGCGTGATTTTGAAAACATGATCGTTGGTAGCAAGGAAGAATATGAGCTGTTGCAAACTACCCGCGAAGCCATGAATTTCGACGAGGAAGAATAATTTTTAACAGGTGCCTGGCAAATGCCAGGCACCAATATTTTCAGGTGTCTGGCAAGTGTCAGACACCTTTCTTTTAGTTAAATTTCTCAAGAATTAAGATGGCTTTTACTTCATTCTGATTAAACCACTTAATTTGCCCCTATCAAACTAAATTTCATGAAGCAACTTTCTTTAGTTCTGAGTGTGATCGCGACCCTGATTAGTGGATTTCTTCTTGTTAAACATTTCTCCGGAAACAGTAAACCCGCTGTGGTTACAGGTAAGGAAGGCGTAAAGCCTGAAGAAAAACCGGAGTTTAGTATTGCCTATTTCGATATTGATTCTTTACAAGGAAAATATGAATTCTTCAAAGATGCCCTTGCCCAGTTAAAGGTGAAAGAAGAATCTATGAATAAGGAACTTGCTTCACTTGAACGCAGCTACCAGAAAAAAATCAGTGAATGGCAGCAGAAAGGTTCCAGCATGAGCCAGTCAGAAGCAGATGCCGTTCAACGGGAGTATGCGCAGATGCAGCAGAACTACCAGCAACGTCGCCTTACGCTTGAGCAACAACTGGAAACGTTGAAGATGGACTATAAAAAGAACATCAAAAATAAGATCGAGGATTACCTGAGAGAGTTCAATAAAACGAAGGGATATTCTTATATCATCTCTTATGAGCCGGAACTCATGTTCTACAAGGATACTATTTACAATATTACCGACCAGCTTATCCAGGGGCTGAATGAAGCGTATAAGAAGAAATGATTTGGAGAGATGGAGGGATGGAGAGATGGAGAGCACCATCTTCCCATTTTCCCCTCTTTTAACTATCTTCCGGCCCTAACCGCTGTATATGAGTCAATCGGCTTCTAATTTTAAACCGACATTGGGATTATTGGATGCCACCATGGTGGTGGCTGGTTCCATGATCGGGTCCGGAATCTTCATTGTTGCCTCCGATATTACCCGCAATGTAGGCAGCGCAGGTTGGCTGATCTTTGTATGGTTACTCACGGGATTTATGACCCTCACTGCGGCCCTCAGCTATGGCGAACTAAGCGCCATGTACCCCAAGGCTGGAGGCCAGTACGTGTATCTCAAAGAAGCATATAATCCCCTCATCGGATTTCTTTATGGCTGGAGTTTTTTTGCCGTTATTCAAACCGGTACAATTGCTGCAGTAGGAGTGGCTTTTTCGAAATTTGCTGCCTATATATTTCCCAGCTTAAGTGAAAAGAATATTGTACTCGACCTGAATTATATCCAGATATCGGCGGCCCAGCTGGTCTCCATCATCCTGGTTGTGTTACTAACCTATATCAATACCCGTGGAGTCAAGGAAGGGAAACTGATTCAGACAACTTTTACATTGGCCAAATTACTGGCGCTCTTCGGACTAATCGTTTTTGGTTTTCTCCTGGGGGCAAAGGCAGGTATTTGGGATGCGAATTGGGCTGACGCATGGAGCTTTGGTAAACTTGAAAGAACCCAGGGTGGTGATGATCTCGTGTTTGTAGGGGAGACCATTCAAAAAACATCATACCCCACTTTATTTGCCATAATAGGTGCCCTGGCAGCCGCAATGGTTGGTTCTATATTCAGCAGCGATGCATGGAACAATGTGACCTTCATTGCGGGTGAAATCAAAAGACCTGAAAGAAATATTGGCTTAAGCTTATTCCTGGGTACTTTGATAGTAACCATTATTTATGTGAGCGCTAATCTCATGTACACTGCCGTATTGCCTTTGAATGAGATAGCATTTGCAGAGAACGATCGGGTGGCAGTAGCTGCTTCGCAGAATATATTTGGTGAAGCCGGCACCATCGTGATCGCCATCATGATCATGGTATCAACTTTTGGATGTAATAACGGACTCATTCTTTCAGGTGCAAGAGTTTATTACACAATGGCCAAAGATGGTCTGTTCTTCCGTAAGGCTGCAAACCTCAATAGAAATGGTGTTCCCGAGCGTGGACTCTGGATTCAATGTTTGTGGGCCTGTATTCTCTGCCTCAGTGGTAAATATGGCGACCTGCTTGATTATGTTGTATTTGTTGTTTTGATATTTTATATCCTCACCATAGCAGGCATTTTTCGACTTCGAAAAATGAGACCAGAAATCCCCCGTCCTTATAAAGCATTCGGTTACCCGGTACTGCCAGCGATCTATATATTTCTGGCAACCGCCATGTGTATCGCATTATTATTCTTTAAGCCTAAATTTGCCTCTTTTGGACTGGTGATTGTCCTGGTAGGAATACCAGTTTATTATATGGCAGTGGCGGGAAAAAAACATATTGACAAATCGATTTAATGGATTTCAATAAATTATTTGAGAGTTTTTCAGATATAAAGGTAGGTGTCATTGGAGATGTGATGCTCGATACCTACTGGTGGGGAAAGGTGGAACGCATCTCCCCGGAAGCCCCGGTTCCGATAGTTGCCCTTGATGAGCGCGAACTAAGAATTGGCGGTGCAGGCAACGTAGCATTGAACCTTGTATCACTGGGCGCTAAAGTGAATATCTTCTCCGTTTTGGGTGAAGATGAAGATGGCCAGGTGCTTGATAAACTTCTTACCGACCAGGGCATTGATACCTCCTATATTATTTTCAGCCATGCCCGCAAAACAACCAATAAGATCCGGATCATTAGCCGAAACCAGCAAATGATGCGGCTCGATAGTGAGACCATCGCCGACATTGACCTCGAAGTTGAATCCGCGATATATGACCGCGTTAGCGATTACATCACCAGTGAAAAACCTGCCGTGATGATCTTTGAAGATTATAACAAAGGTGTTTTAACGGAGGGCCTTATTACCAGGATCATTCATTTATGCCGTCAACATGGCGTTATAACAACGGTTGACCCCAAGAAAAAGAATTTCTTCGCTTACAAGGGAGTGGATATTTTCAAGCCTAACCTCAAAGAAGTAAAAGAGGGATTGAACCTTTCGCTCGAGAAACTCAGTCTGGAGTCCATGAAACAGGTACATACAAGATTGCAGGAAGTGCTTGAACATAGGATATCCTTTATCACCCTGTCTGAAGAAGGTGTTTTCTACCAGAATAACGGCAATGCGGCCATCATACCTTCACACCGCAGGAATATCGCGGATGTGTCTGGTGCAGGTGATACCGTTATTGCTGTTGCATCCCTTGTTTATGCGCTTACCGGAGATATCGGACTGTTCTCAGAAATGGCCAATATTGCAGGCGGACTTGTTTGTGAAGAAGTAGGAACCGCCGCCATAAACAAGGAAAAGCTCCTGGCTGAATGTAAACTTCTTATTAATAAATAAACCCTCATTCTGTTACCACCCTGATGCGGCGATATCCGAGCGCCCAAAGAAAATCATGCATCACCCTTAGCGATTGCGCATCGGCCTTTTGTAATAATCCCTGCTGGTTGGCACGTTCCCTTAATTTATCAATCGCTTTTTGTTTCAGGGCGTTTACTTCTGCTTGCGTCCATTCACCCTCTTCAAGGAAAGTTTCAGTGGTTGATGGATTTACAATTATATCAAGGTAAATGGATTTTGGTAAGGTAATGGACACAGAATCTTCCTGTATAAACATCTTGCCCTCATTTAATTTAGACAGATCAGTTCCCGCAATAATTTTCCCCTTTACGATCAATACTATTCTTTGCATAGACAATCCTCCCAGGGGCGAACTGATACGGATTAATTGCCTCAAACTTCCTAATGGCGCCGGTTTCACAGTACTTACAACAACTTCATCTAAAGCGGTTATGCTTACCAGTTCATTGATCTGTTTGATTTCTTTTAATAGCAGGGGTGATTCATCAATAAGAATAGGGGAAGGCCGGAAAAGCTCTTTTATGGAAGGGATCCATTGCGCCCTAACAGCAATAAAATACACACCGGTGAGAATAGCTGCGTAGATAATTATTTTAAAGAGCAGCCTGTTCATCGGTTTTCCTGATTTAAGAAGGAGTGATTGAAACTGATATCAATATTTTCATAACCCAATTGCTGCAAAAACCTGGTAAGCACAAAACGGGTATTCTTCTCCGTTGTCTGGAAAATTCCTGTTGCCTCAATATCGCGGTTTATCTGCGCTTCAGCCTGGGCCAGTAATGCATCGCGTTCCGCATTGGTGAAATCCTGTCGCAGCACACCTACTTCCTGGTATTCCACCTTAATTTTTTCCGGTGGCAGTTTTAATGATATCAGCTTTGGTGGTGGCAATAATATACGAATGGATTTTCCACTGATGGTGATATTATCAGCATCAACAGACCGGAGATCAATACCCGCTTTTACAGTGGCTTCAACACTCATGAGTATTTTTCTTTCGCCGATCTTATACCAGGTTTTATCATCACTGGCTTTAACAATACGTGTAACAGTATATTCTGTGGTGGCAAGTTCCCCCATTTCCCTGATCGATAAAACTTTTTCAAGCGGGTCCTGTTTCGGAGAACATGCAAGCATCAGCAAAAGGAAAACGGGAAGCACATAGTGCCTAATTTTACCCATATTTGCAAATTACGGATTTCGTATTTTGAGTGTATGGAAAAATATGCAGTTGTTGTTGCTGGTGGATCTGGATTGCGCATGGGTACAACAATACCCAAACAATTCCTCCTTGTTCGGGATAAACCTCTTCTCTGGTATACCCTCAATGCTTTCCTGGATTCGTTTCCGGATATGCAGATCATATTGGTATTGCCCGAACAGCACATTCAAACAGGGCAGGATATATTAAGATCAACATATGATCCTGACAGGATATGGATGACAGTAGGAGGAGAAACACGCTTTCATTCTGTGCGAAACGGTCTTCAGCATATCAAGAAACATTCCATCGTTTTTGTTCACGATGGTGTCAGATGTTTACTCACCCCCCAATTGATAAGACGCTGTTACGATGCGGCAGTTGATAAGGGCAATGCAATACCGGCAACAACCGCAGTTGATACTATCAGGATTGAAACCGTTAACGGTAACGAACAGATCGACCGGAATAAAGTGAGGATCATTCAGACCCCGCAAACTTTCTTCTCAGACATTATCATCAATGCTTTTGAGCAGGATTTTCATGAATCCTTTACCGACGAAGCTAGCGTGGTAGAGCGGTTGGGCGTGAAAATAAACCTCATTGAAGGCGAAAGTTCAAATATAAAGATCACCCGGCCCCTCGATCTGCTGATCGCTGAAAAAGTACTGGAAGAAAGGGAGATGGGGTTATAGATAAGTAAGCGCAAATTGCTCATAAGATGGTTTGAGCATCCTCAATGGCCAGGAAAGCCGGTTCCATCCGGTGAAATAATAGGGTTGATTCACTGCCCCGAAATTCTGGTAGAAATGCGCTACTCCCGGCAGATCCGAACCTTCAAAATCAAGTATAAGATCAGTACCTGAAAATTCCCTTATTATCGCGTCAAGCAGGAAATGGTTGGCCGACATTTTTCTGCCTTCTTCCGGAGTTGCCGATGCTATAAGATAAATGCGTTTTTCATCCCGGAAACAAATGCAACCCGCCGCCAGTTTGCCCTCCGATCTGGCAACCCTCGCAATCAATTGTCCGCTTTCTGATAGCCGCTCACACAATCTTATCAGATCATCAAAGGCCTGCTTTCCATAAGACATTCTACCCGCATATAACTGTTGGTACAGTTTTGCGATAGCCCGGTGATCATTAGTAACTGAGTACTTCAAATCTTTAATATCCGGGCGGTTCAGGTTTCTTAAAAGATCATTTTTATAACGTACCCGTATATCCTCATACGATTGGTGTAGATGGATAATGAAATTGTTTCGCGCACTTGCATTTTTAATATTGTTCTGAAAATTCAGGTTGATCTCACCAAACGGAAAAAGTTGCCTGGCCTTGAGTAAAAATGCATTCACGAGATTATTATCCGCTGCCACATAAAACACACCGCCCTGCTGAACGAAGGGTGGTTGATAAAGATATCGTATCCCCATCTTTGATTTCCAGGGCAAGGGCATTACGGCTTCATAATCGCCCATCACCAAAGCATCCCATCGGTCACACACCATATCCAGGTAATAATGTTCTGCATAGAGAAGTCCATTCGGTGCAAGCGATATGCATCGCTCCCATTTAACTGTATCCAGCTGGTTTCGCTTAACAAGTTTTATTTTCCCGGCTTCAGCCATATTATAATCCCAGTTTTGCAAGCATTTTTCTACTACTGACCTTCTGGATATCAATACTGAATGATATTGATTTGCCGAACTTCTTATCCCCCAGTATCGATTGGTTATAATTCCGGAATGGTTTACTCATGATAAAAGGTAAATAGATATTTACTATGTCGGAAAACAGGCTCACCTGTAATCCTGCATCAAATAATATCCTCCCATATTCATTCTCTTCATCCCAGGCTTCCGCATAACTGCCTATATCAGCAAATAATTTCAATGGTATCTTCACTGGCAGGAGCGACAGGGGATTATAACTGTCAGGAATATCCGCATTCAGATTAATGGCAGCAAGCCAGTCATCCGTTTTTCCGATCTTACTGCTTAATAAATCGGTGCGCGCTTTAAATCCACCATCACGCATCATTATCTGCTGGCTTTTCCACCCACTGTATTCATTTCGACCCACAAAATAATTGGAATAAGTATAATCCTCGTATCCATTCGCCCCTGTTAAATTAAGATGATATCTCTCTGTCTCCAGTTGTTTGGCTGTGGTAGCCGCACCATGGTAAATAAATTTTCCAGCAAAGAATCTTGTACTTAAGCCTTTCTTTTTAGTACCGTAATTGAAGAAATATTGGCCGGTAAATGCGATGCGGGTGAACTGGTTGTTTACATCAATATTCAGATCCATTTCATATGGATACAATGCCCGGTGATCGGCAGTATAGAGTGTTAGTTGCTGCAGACTTCTTCCTGCAGATAATTTACCGGTTGTATAAGTTGTATCTGCTCCGTCAATTATGGTATTGAAACTAAGACCATCTTCTCTGAAGAAAAAAGATCGCATTCGTATCCAGGTTTCTTTCTTTGATAATGCTGATCTTTCTTTAAGGGTCAGTTTAACAAAGGGTGACAACTTGTTATAATGGAGATTTATTTTTTCACCTTCCCCCTCATAACTATTTGCCGTGAACCTTGCTGCATTCAATCCAACACTTATGGAATGCAAAGAGCCTGAAGGATACCAGTTGTAGGAGAGATGTGCTAATCCCGTTATGGTTTTACTACCTGTGCCATACATTGGGGCTGCCAGAAATCTCAATCGTGGTAATGGGAATTGATAATTATGAATGGTAATGCCAGGCATTATTCCATCATAATGATTGTAACCGGCAAGAGGGCCAAAATTTATATACCTGAACTTATCCGTGTCTTTATTATTGAAGATCAATGCCAGCCTGGTAGTCTTTTTGCTGCTTTCTTCTAAAGTTTCATTGCTGCTGAGTGCCGACAAATGTTTACTGCTATTGCCCGCCATATTCATGATATGCTGTTGAAATTCCGCAGGGCCGGCATGCCTGAATTTATATTTCTGATACCATGTCCGGAAAATACTGTCAAAAAGGGGAGTACCAGTTTTCTTTTCCAGTTCCTCAAACCACCAGGCTGCTTTATAATAAGCCATCAATCCATAATTGGCACTATTGAAACTATCGGAGCTGGTTTGTATCGGCTGGCTTCTCTTAATGCTTTCAACTGCCCTGATCAATGAGCGTTCCGGCAATTCCCCGAAGCGATCCGCCATATCTTTTCCCTGCCTTAATGATTTACCATATTTTATTTTCCTGTAACGGTAATCGTAATAGGTATTCAATCCTTCATCAAGCCATGGCGCTGTTCTCTCATTATTGGCTATGGCTCCATAGAACCAGTTATGTCCGATCTCATGGGCGATGACCATATCAAGCATCATACTGTCATCGCTTTCATTAATAACCGTGATGGTGGGATACTCCATTCCACCGCTGCCTTCTCCCTGGTATCCACCAACAACTTTTACTACATCGTAAGGGTAATCACCGATCCATTCTGACCTTGTCCGGATAGCATCTTTCATATAGGAGATGCTGTTTTTCCATTGCTTTTCCTGCCCGGGTAAATAGTAGCTCCACAATTTTATTTCTTTGCCGCTACCGGTAACCATGGTGTCTTCAAGTATCTTAAAATCACGTGAAGCGAACCATGCGAAATCATGGATATTGTCCTGCTGAAATCTTTGTTCATTCTTTTGCTCTGATGGTTCTGCATTTCCGGTTGCTGCAATGATATATCCTTCAGGAGTTGTAATGGTGATGTCGTGATGGCCGAATTCACTGTAAAATTCACCCTGGTCCAGATAGGGCATAGGATGCCAGCCCGATGCATCATACACTGCCGGTTTAGGATACCACTGCGTGATTGCATAGAAACCTTTCTTCCTTCCGCTCCTCGAAAAAATGCGTGGAAGCTTTACATGAAAAGGTGTTGTGATAAGAACACGATGTCCTGGCGCCAGCGGAAAGGGAAGTATTATTTTAGCGATATCCTGGTGTTGCGGATGATCTTCCATAGCCGCAGTTATCCCATCAACTTTAAATTGAAGCCTGTTTATATAACCCTTGGCTGCTTCATCACTAAAATAAAAATCAGTCCGGTTATTGATGAGCAATTGCTCACTGAATGCTGTGCGGTCATTTTTGTAAGCATTGGGCCAGAGATGCATCCAGATAAAGTGAATGGTATCGGGACTGTTATTCTGGTAATTCATCTCCTGGAACCCATCCAATGAGTGATCTTTATCATTAAGCGTAACCTTTATTTTCTGATCAACCCTTTGCTGCCATTGATCTGTTTGAGACAGGAGCGGTGTATGAAATAAAATAGTTAGTAGAATACAGCAGAAGGTTTTTTCCATCATGATTAAATCCAGTTAATAATGGTCTTTTATTTTCCCTTACCGGAGAATATTATTCGTATAGTATGGAACATGATCTTGAAATCAAGTGCCAGTGATATGTTCTCAATATAAACAAGATCATACTTCATGCGCTGCAACATTTCTTCGAGGTTGCCTGCATAACCAAACTGCACCATGCCCCATGAGGTTAGTCCCGGTTTCACTTTCAGGAGATAACGAAAATAAGGATCGAGTTCAACTATCTGGTCAATATAAAATTTCCGCTCCGGCCTTGGGCCAACAAGACTCATTTCTCCTTTGAGAATATTGATGAGCTGTGGTAATTCATCAAGCCTCCATTTCCGCATTGTTTTACCCCAGGGCGTAATTCGTATATCGGTATCAGAGGAAAGTGCCGGACCATTTTTTTCAGCATCCTGCACCATCGACCTGAACTTAAGAATATGAAATGGTTTACCCTTGAATCCTATCCTTTCCTGGCTGTATATCACCGGGCCAGGAGAGGAGAGCCGCACCCTGATTGCTACATATAATAATAATGGCAATAAAATTATTCCGCCAATTACTGCTACAATAATATCAAGCAGTCTTTTAATATTCTGCTGCCAGGCGGGCATCAATCCATTATGGATGTCCGTTAACAGCGGACTGAATACATCATCTGTTCTTATTGAACCTGAAAGGATACTGATGGTACTCGGTATTAATTTTATCTCAACATCCTTTTCACTTAAACGCCGGAGAAACTGCTCCGTCTCAGCCTGTTTATTGCTTTCTAATGCCAGCACTACCAGGTCAATTCTTTGCTCGTCAATAATTTTTTCCATCTGGTCGGGTGTCCCAAACCAGGTTAGTTTTTTGCTTAATCCATTTGGCTGTTCAGCGAGGTAACCGGAATAATAATAGCCTGCATTCTGAAGTTGCTTGCCGGTTGCTTTATAAATATTACCTGCGGTCTGGTTATCTCCCACCAATATTGAATTGAAACGGATATCACCACGCAGCAACTGATTCTTAGCTTTCTGCAGCAGGATCCACCTCCCACCAAAAGTTGCCATGGTTTGTAAGGCCACGAAAGAAAAGAATACTGTATAATAATAGGAGAGAGATTTATCATCATCATTGAGCAGGATGGCAAAGAATATTACAGTACATCCAATGAGGCTGGCGATCAGCGTTAGGGTGAATTCACCCAGTCTTGATTTCTTGTAAAGCGAACGATAACTTCCGATAAGAAAATAAAAGATGACCCAGCACACAGGAAGAATTGCCCATCCTAAAAGAAAACCCGAATTGAATTGGGGCATGCCATTGTTAAAGGTCGGAAAGCCCAGCAGGTTATTTCGTATCAGGAAGAATACAAACCAAACCACTGCGGCAGCCAGGTAGTCGCTTATAGCGTACGCTGCCGGAGAAATGGGTTTGGATCTATTCATATTGATCAGGTGTTAATGGTATTATGCCTGATCTTATGAATGATCTGGTGCGCCACTTCCATTGCCCTGAAACCATCTACTTCAGAAACAATGGTGGGTGTATTATTCAGGATGGCATCCCTGAAATGTTCCAGTTCAAGTTTAATGGCATTTACCTCCGGTATCTGCGGATTGGCGACGGCGATGGTCTTCTTTCCTTTTGGTGTATCAATATCAAATTCAAACACATTTTCATCAGCGTCTGATTTCAATCGTATGACCTCCGTCTTCTTATTCAGGAAATCTATTCCAACATAAGCATCCTTCTGGAATACCCGCATTTTACGCATTTTCTTCATGGAGATCCTGCTGCTGGTAAGGTTAGCCACGCATCCATTATTGAATTCTATGCGCACATTGGCAATATCCGGCGTATCCGTCATAACCGCAACTCCGCTGGCCGAGATATGTTTCACTTCACTCTTCACCATATTCAGTATGATATCGATATCATGTATCATCAGGTCAAGTATCACGCTTACTTCCGTGCCGCGGGGATTGAACTGGGCAAGCCGGTGAACCTCTATAAACATAGGGTCGAGCCTGAGATTTTTAGTGGCGAGGTAGGCGGGATTGAATCGCTCAACATGCCCCACCTGCATCTTTACATTAGATTCCTTGACCAGCTTTACCAGCTCCCGCGCCTCTTCCATGGTATCGGCAAGGGGCTTTTCCACAAAAACATGCTTCCCATTCCTGATGGCCAGCTGGCACATTTCAAAATGATAGTTGGTGGGGGCAACAATATCTGCGGCATCGCAATGCTGAAGCAGCTCTACGGGGTCGGTGAAACGCCTGAGCTTGTATTTTTCAATTACCGCCTCGGCATTCTCATTATTGGGGTCATAAAAACCTACCAGGGCCACATCCTTGATCTCCTGCCAGTTGTTCAGGTGAAATTTCCCCAGGTGACCAACCCCAAATACTCCGATTTTAAGCATACTGCATTATTATTCCTTCAAAGATAAACAAGCGCGCTATAGCATCATTATAAAGCGTTAATTGCCTCATTAATGCAAACTAACATTCGTTATTGTGTTAATACACAATTCTTTACATTTTGGTGGAATTTTTATTAAAAAGAAATTGTTATTAAAAATTATTGTTAAATTGGGTCTGTCATTTTTAACAAGAAGCATTTTTACAAACCAACAACTGATTGCCAATGCCAAAGAGAATCACTATGCCATTAATGGCTAGACTACTCGCGTTTATGTTACTTTTCCTTGCATTTGATGCAAGCGCCCAAAAGCAAATCACCGGAAAATTACTTAACAGTTTGAACCAGCCTATCGTAGGTGCCACCGTTATGGTTAAGGGCACAAGGCAGGCTGTTGTGACTGATGAGCAGGGAAATTTTTCGCTTACGCTGCCTGCAGGAAGCAATGTACTGGTGGTTTCAAACATCGGTTATGCATCCAAGGAAATTACTGTTGGTGACCAGACCTCTCTATCTATTTCACTTGACCAGGATATATCAGGATTAAGTGAAGTGGTTGTTACAGGTTATAGTAGCCAGCAAAGAAAAAACATTGTGGGAGCGGTTTCCACAGTGAAGGGAGAGCAACTCGCGGCCGTGCAGACCGGTAACGTGGAGCAGCAGTTCCAGGGTAGGGTACCCGGATTGACTGTTATCACTTCTGGCCAGCCTGGAACGGTGAGCCAGGTGAGGATCCGTGGATTCGGATCATTCACCGGTAACGACCCTCTCTATGTAGTGGATGGTATCCCTACAACCAATATCGATTTCCTGAACGGAAATGATATTGAGTCCACAACCGTATTGAAAGATGCGGCTTCCGCATCTATTTATGGTGCACGTGCATCTGCAGGGGTTATCCTTGTTACTACTAAAAAAGGAAAGGCCAACCAGGGCCTGAGAGTAACGTATGACCTCAGCTATGGATATTCAATTCCCGGGAACGGAATTGATCTCCTTAATCCACAGCAGCAGGCTGATCTTACCTGGGCAGCACTTGCTGCGGCAGGCCAGCCTCTTACCCACCCACAGTATGGTTCGGGCGCTACACCCGTACTTCCCGACTGGCTGAAAGTTGGTAGTGAATTCGGTCTTTCCGGATTGTCAGCTAATGATCCCCGTCTTGACCCATCCAGATTCAATACGGATTTTGACAAGGGACCGGTTTACCAGGCCATCCGAGCTAATAAAGCAGGAACTGACTGGTATGATGCATTAACTGAAACAGCACGTCTTCAGAACCATACCCTCGGCTTCCAGGGCGGTAATGAAAATGCAAAGTATTATGCTGGTATCTCTTACTATGATGAGAAAGGAACGGTATTGAACACCTATGTGAAAAGGTATTCTCTCCGCCTTAACTCAGAATTTAAAGTGAAGCCAAACATTCGTTTCGGGGAGAACTTCCAGTTCACCTTCCGCGAAAACCCCAATATTGGTGGTCCGGCCGGTGAAAATGATATCATGTTCGCCCTAACCATCAACCCGCTTATTCCTCTTTATGATGAAGCTGGTGGTTTTGCAGGAACAACAGCTCCAGGTTTCAATAACTCCACTAACCCGGTTGCACGTCGTATCCGCTCAAGAGATAACAAGGGTTATAGCTCTGCTGCCTTTGGTAACCTCTATGCAGAAGTGGATTTCCTCGAGCATTTCACCGCCAGGTCCAGTTTCGGTGGAGCATTCTTCAATTTCCAGAACAGGTTCCTGAACTACAGGACCTATGAGAATTCTGAAAATGTTGGTAGCTATACTTTTGGTGAAGGAGCAGGTAACGGCGGTGGCTGGACCTGGACCAACACCATCCGTTATGGTCAGGAGATAGGAAAGCACAACATTAACTTCATCGGCGGTATCGAAGCCATTGCTGATGGTTATTTCCGTGGTCTCAATGGTAGTGGTCTGAACCCATTCACTATCAACCCAACTTATCTCACAATTACTAATACTGATGCAAGCGGCCGTTTCGTAGGAAGTGGTGGTAACCCACTCACTAAACTATTCAGCCAGTTTGGTAAAGTAGATTATAGTTATGATGACCGCTATCTTTTCAGTGGTACCTTAAGACGTGATGGTGCTTCTGTATTTGGCGAAGACAATCGTTATGGTATTTTCCCGGCCGTTTCAGCTGGTTGGAGAATTACTGAAGAAGCATTTATGGATGGTACAGACTGGCTTAATGAATTGAAGATCCGTGGTGGATGGGGTAAAATGGGTAACTCCCGTATCAGCCCTAACAACCTCTTCAATACTGCCTCTTCCAGTCCAACAGTTGGTTATGATATCAGTGGCGCCAATTCCAGCACATTGTCTGGTCTTGCTCTTTCTGGAATCGGTAACCCGAATGCAAAATGGGAAGAGAATACAACGATCAACATCGGATTTGATGGTACCCTGTTTGAGAACAAACTTGATATCATATTCGACTGGTACAAGCGTAAAACAAAGGATCTGCTTTATCGTGATAACCTTCCAGCAACAGTTGGACAGGCAACACGTCCTTTCGTTAACATCGCCTCCATGGAAAACAGCGGAGTTGACCTGATGCTGACCTATAAGGGACGCGCCAGCAAATTCCGTTATGAAATGGATGCCATTATCACCAAGTATAAGAATGAGATCACCAAGGTTTCTGAAGGAACTGATTTCTTCTCTGTGAACTTCACCAACCGTATTGGTGGTGGTGATATCCGTAACGCAGTAGGACAACCGGTTTCAGCCTTCTTTGGTTATAATGTTATCGGACTGTTTGCTGACCAGGCTGAAGTAGATAAATTACCTGACCAGGATGGTGCTGCACCCGGCCGCTTCATTTATGAAGATATCAATGCTGATGGCAGGATCAATGACCTTGACAGAACTTATATCGGAAACCCTAACCCCGATTTCACTTATGGTTTCAATGCCCGCCTCATGTATGGCAATTTTGATTTCGAAGCATTGTTCTATGGTGTATCTGGTGGTGAGGTATTGAACTTTACTAAATGGTTCACTGATTTCTATCCATCATTTGCCGGTATCGCTAAATCTACACGTGTACTTGATGCCTGGACGCCTGATAACAGGAATACAAGTGTACCAAGGTTTGAAAACGTATCAAACTTTAGTACAAATGGTATATTGAATTCTTATTATGTAGAGGACGGCAGCTATTTCAGGATGAGGAGTGTCAAAGTAGGATACACTTTGCCTAAAACCATGCTGAACAGGATAGGATTGGATAAACTGCGTTTCTTCCTTCAGGGTACTAACCTTTTCACTATTACGAAATATACAGGTACTGACCCCGCAGTAAGTGGTGTTGATACCAACTTCGGAGTGGATATTGGTAACTACCCGGTAAACAAGCAGGTTGTATTCGGCTTAAGTGTTGGATTATAAAAGAATACAGTTAACCTCAAAAAAATACTACAATGTTCAATAAGCGAATCAAATACATATCAATTTTTTCACTGGCATCCGTCCTCAGCCTGGTAGGCTGTAATAAGGATTTCCTCAACCAATCTACCACGGGACTGCTCACCGAGCAGGAAGCACAAAGCTATAAAGGTGCGCAGCAATTCCTGATCGGAACTTATGCTGCCCTGAAGGGAAGTGGATGGGAAGGCGGCGGATCCAACTGGGTATATGGCAGCATTGTTGGTGGTGAAGCCAACAAAGGATCTGATGCCGGTGATCAGGCCAATATCGTGCCTATCCAGCAGTATGCAGCTCTCCCTACCAATAACTATTTTGGTATAAAATGGGGTGCCTTATATGAAGGAATATCCAGGGCCAACGCTACTATCAGGATCCTGAATAACCTTACCGATGCGGATATCCAGCCAGCTGAAAAAACACAGTTAACAGCTGAGGCGAGATTCCTTCGTGGATATTATCACTTTGAGGCAAAGAAAATGTGGAACAAAATTCCTTATGTTGATGAAACTATAACAGTAGCAAATGCCAGGGTTTCAAATGCAGAAGATGCATGGCCACGCATTATGGAAGATCTTGATTATGCTCGTCAGAATCTGATGGAGAAACCTAATGCAATTGGAAGGGTGAACAATTGGGCTGCACACGTTATGTATGCAAAAGCCTTGTTGTTCCAGGGTGATTATACCGCTGCCCGTCCGATCCTCACAGATGTTATTACCAATGGAAAGAACTCTGCAGGAACTGCTTATGCACTGGCACCGGCTTTCCATGATCTTTTCAATGCCGACAGGGAAAACGACCCTGCTGTAAGAGCTGAGACTGTTTTTGCTTATGAGGCATCTATCAATGATGGTTCTGGTGGTATCAATGCCAACTACGACCAGGTATTGAACTTCCCTTATAATGGCGGTCCCGGCGGTTGCTGCGGCTTCTTCCAGCCTTCATTTGAATTCGTGAATTCATTCCGTACCAATGCAACGGGTCTTCCTCTGCTTGACGGTTCTTATAACACTGGTGCCAACCAGGTAGTAAATGACCAGGGTATTGAATCAGATGATCCTTTCACTACCGATGCCGGAAACCTAGATCCAAGACTCGACTGGACCGTTGGTCGCAGGGGTATTCCATATCTCGACTGGGGTCCGCATCCCGGTAAGATCTGGATCCGTGACCAGGGTAATGGCGGACCTTATGCACCAAAGAAGAATGCATACTATAGAGACCAGGCCGGTAAACTTACAGATGGTACCAACTGGGCTAGTGGTCTTACTGCCATTAACTACAAGATCATTCGTTTTGCTGATGTACTCCTGATGGCCGCTGAAGCTGAAATTGATGGTGGTGGTTCTTTGGAAAAAGCCCGTGAATATGTGAACCTGGTTCGTGCGAGAGCAGCTAAGCCAGCAACATTTGTTCCAACAACTGCTGCTAAATATGTTATCTCAACTTATCCCACACCATGGACTGATCAAGCTGTTGCCCGCACTGCTGTTCGTTTCGAGCGCAAGCTTGAACTCGGCATGGAAGGCCATCGTTTCTTTGACCTGGTACGCTGGGGTGTTGCAGCAGAAACACTCAATGCATTCCTGAACTATGAGAAGCCTAAGCTTAGTGCCGGTTATGGTTCTGCAACCTTTGTTGCCGGAAAAAACGAGTATTTCCCAATACCACAAGCACAGATAGATCTGCATACTTCAGGTGGCACATCCACCCTGGAGCAGAATCCTGGATATAATTAATAGAACAGATCATATGATCCGTGTTCTTTATTGACAAAGAAAAGGGCAGATAGCATCTGCCCTTTTCTATTAGAGCGGCATGCTATTAATGGTTAAATTCGATGCGAAAACTTGCCACAAAATGAAGTTTTATATCTCTTTATTCCTCCCTATCCTGATCCTTGCATCCTGCAATAACCGGAAAGACCAGGTCTTTCATTTACTTGATCCCGAAGACTCAGGCATCAGCTTCACTAATACCATAACAGAATCTGATTCGATCAATATCCTCGACCTCGAATATGTTTATAATGGGGGCGGCGTGGCCATTGCAGATTATAACAACGATGGTTTACAGGATATCTTTTTTACCGGAAACATGACCGGCAATAAGCTCTACCTAAATGATGGTAAGATGCACTTTACAGATGTTACGGAATCGGCAAAACTGCAGGCCGCGGGAAGATGGTCAACAGGCGTGGCTGCTGTTGATATCAACAATGACGGATTGATGGATCTCTATGTTGGAGCATCCATTAAAAATGATGCCTCCCTCAGGGCTAATATGCTCTTCATCAATAAAGGAGCCGATGCTGAGGGTAAGCCTGTTTTTGCTGATGAGGCAGTTGCTTATAATGTAGCTGATACAGGGCATACAACCAACGCGGCCTTCTTTGACTACGATAATGATGGTGATCTTGACCTTTATATTCTTACCAATAAAGTAGGGGAGGACAGATATCCTAACCAGTATAAAAAGAAAAGAATAGATGGTTCGGCTGAAAATACCGACAGGCTCTACCGCAACGATTGGGATTCCCTTAAAGGTCATCCCGTGTTCACCAATGTTTCCCGCGAAGCAGGAATTCTTATTGAAGGTTATGGACTCGGACTCAATATCACCGACATAAATAAAGACGGATGGAAAGATATCTATGTAACCAATGATTTCCTTTCAAATGATATCCTGTGGATCAATAACCAGAATGGAACTTTTACCAACCTGGCCGCTGAATATTTCAAACACACTTCCTATTCGGCCATGGGTAATGATGTGGTAGACATCAATAATGACGGTCTTGTTGATGTGATTGCAGTAGATATGCTACCCGCATCCAACTATCGCAAGAAAATGATGATGGCCGCAAATAACTACCAGAGTAATATTAATAACGAAGAATTCAATTACCAATATCAATATGTCAGGAATACCCTGCAACTTAACCAGGGTATGGCCATTGACAGCAATAATAAATTGACTCACCCTGTATTCAGCGATATCGCTTTCATGGCCGGAGTAGCTGAAACAGATTGGAGCTGGGCACCTCTTGTAACGGATTTCGATAATGATGGTTTCAGGGATATGATCATCACCAATGGTTACCCGAAAGATATTACCGACCGCGATTTTATGACCTACCGTGTATCAGCCAGTAAGATCGCCCCAAAAAATATGTTACTGGAACAGATACCGGAAGTGAAACTGCATAACTATGCTTTCCGCAATAATGGTAACAGTACCTTTTCAGAAGTTAGCGAAGAATGGGGATTAGGTGATCCAACCTTCTCCAGTGGAGCTGCCTATGGTGACCTCGATAATGACGGTGATATGGACCTTGTGATCAATAATACCAACCAGGTTTCCATGGTCTATGAAAACAGAACGGATCATGACAATGAAAAATCCAATAACTATCTCCAGCTAAAATTTGAAGGATCTGCACAGAACCGTGACGGCATTGGTGCATGGGTGGAACTCTATTACGGCAAAGGGAAAATGCAGGTGTACGAACATACACCTTACCGGGGCTATCTTTCCAGTATGCAAAACATAGCCCATTTTGGGTTGGGAGAATTTTCTCAGATTGATTCTTTGCGGGTGAAGTGGTGGGACGGCAGCTCGCAATTATTGCAGAACGTGGCAACCAAACACTTACTCAAACTGAAACAATCCGATGCAAAGCAATCATCGTTTCCCATAGAGCAACCAATAGCGCAATCACTGTTTAAAGATATTACTGCTGAAACCGGCCTCTCTTATATACACCAGGAACACGACTTCACTGATTTCAATATCCAGAAACTATTGCCACATAAACTCTCGGAATATGGACCAGCATTGGCTGTTGGCGATATAGATGGTAATGGAACGGATGATATAATCGCCGGCGGATCTTATTCCTACAGCGCTATGAAATTAGTGCAGGGCATTGATGGTAAATTTGTATCATCACCCTTGTTACCCGGCGCCGATGGTACCACAAAAGCCTGGGAAGATATGGGACTTCTTCTTTTTGATGCAGATGGCGATGGCGACCCTGATCTCTACACCACCAGCGGCAGCTATGAGAATGAACCCAATTCCAGATTTTACCAGGATAAGTTTTATCTGAATGATGGTACGGGAGGATTCACTATAGATTCAACGGCTATCCCCCAAAACTTTACCAGCAAGTCATGCGTGCGGGCTATTGATTATGATAAGGATGGCGACCTCGACCTTTTCGTGGCAGGTAGAGTAGCACCATGGAATTATCCAAAACCCGTATCAAGTTTTATATGGCGCAACGATACCAAGAATGGTAAAGCTTCCTTTACTGATGTGACCGCTCAGATCGCTGCAGGGTTAAAAGATGTTGGTCTTGTATGCGATGCACTCTTTACTGATTTTGATAATGATGGTTGGACCGACCTCATTCTTGCAGGCGAATGGATGCCGCTGAAATTTTTCAGAAATGAGCAGGGGAAATTCAATGATGTTTCCTCAAAATCAGGCATCAATGATAAAACAGGATTCTGGAACAGTATTACTGGCGGCGATTTTGATGGTGATGGTGATATCGATTATATAGCGGGAAACATGGGATTGAATTCTTTCTACCGTGCAAACGAGAAACACCCCGTGCGCATCTATGCAAAAGATTTTGACAATAATGAAAGTTTTGATGCCATCCCCACTGTATACCTTCCCGGTAAAGACGGAAAATTAAAAGAATACCCTGCCCAAACCAGGGATGATCTTATCAAACAGATCATAAGCCTCAGAGGAAAATTCCAGAACTATAATCTCTTTGCTGATGCAACCATCGATAAATTATTTACACCGGAAGATCTGAAGACGGCATTAGTTCTTAATGCCAACTACCTTGAGTCAGCTTTTATCCGCAACAACGGCAAGGGAGTATTTGAAATAGTTGCACTTCCCACGGCGGCACAGGTAGCACCCATCAAAGGCATGGTTGCGGAAGACTTTGATGGTGATGGTGCCCTCGACATAGTAATGAATGGAAATGATTATGGAACGGAAGTTTCGGTGGGAAGATATGATGCCTTCAATGGCCTTTACATGAAAGGAGATGGAAAAGGCGGATTTTCACCCATGCAGATCAATCAATCAGGATTTTATATTCCCGGAAATGGTAAGAGCCTCGTGAAGCTCAGGAAGCAGGGAGGAGCCACGCTATTGGCCGCAGCGCAGAACAGGGGACCCGTAAAGATTTTTGAATGGAAGAATGCACCTAAGTGGATACCAGTGGAACCCGGTGACAACTATGCTGAACTCACTTACCAGAACGGCAGGAAACAGAAAATGGAATTACATTATGGATCATCATTCCTCTCCCAATCGGGGAGGTTCATCAATGCAGGTAAGAATCTGAAGGAGATCAAAATGGTGAATGCAAAAGGAAATAACAGGATAGTATCTTTTTAATAATCAGAGCTAATGAAATATTTGTTGAGAACAGGTGGATTGCTATTAGCGATCAGTTTAATTTTCTTCTCCGCATGCAAGGAAAAAAGCAAGATAGCTTCCATGAACCTGGAAGGTGCGGAGGTTCTTCACCAGAACCAGAAAAGATTGACCGACCTGATCATTTATGATGTGTTTTCGCCACCGGTAGCAGCTCGTATTTATTCCTATACATCACTGGCGTCCTATGAGGCCATCAGGTTTGCAAAACCAGGCTATTCATCCCTGACTGCAAAGCTGAATGGATTTGAAAAAATGCCGGAACCAGAGGAAGGAAAAGAATATGATTTCTTACTGGCTGCTTCGAAGGCTTTTTTTTCAGTGGCTTACAAAGTAACCTTCTCCACAGATACCCTGAAGATCTATGAGAATGATCTGCTGGAAAATTTCAATGATAAATTAGACCAGGAGACCTTTGACAGATCTGTAGCCTTTGGAGAGGAAGTGGCGAAGCGCATACTCGCGCGTGCGGCAAAAGATCACTATCCACAGTCGAGGGGTAAAGCCCGGTATATCGGCAGTCATGCCCCGGGTAAATGGCGACCCACACCACCGGATTATTCTGATGCCATAGAACCCTGCTGGGGTGATATGAAGACCTTTGCCCTCGACTCATCATCGCAGTATAAATTACCCCCACCACCTGCCTACAGCACAGATACCTCCAGCGCATTCTTTAAGAGCGTTAAAGAAGTGTATACGATCAGCACTAACCTGACCCCAGAATTAAAAGATATTGCTACCTACTGGGATGATAACCCCATTGTTGTTGAGCATACAGGGCATATGATGTTCGCCAATAAAAAAATCACCCCGGGCGGGCATTGGATGGGCATCGCTTCTATAGCAGCCAGGAAAGCAAAGGCAGATGAAGTGTTCACCGCAAGGATACTCGCATTAACGGCAGTTGGATTAATGGAAGGATTCATCTCCTGCTGGGAAGAGAAATTTAACTCTGAGGTGGTAAGGCCGGTAACCGTGATCAATGAACTTATTGATGAGAAATGGGTGCCATTTCTTCAAACTCCTCCCTTCCCCGAATACCCCAGTGGACATAGTGTAATATCAGCATCCGCAGCAACCATCCTCACAGGATTGTTAGGAGATAATTTTTCATTTCATGATGATAGTGATAAAGAGTATATAGGTATGGAAAGAGATTTTAACTCCTTCCTGGAGGCAGCAACAGAAGCTTCTATCAGCCGGGTTTATGGAGGCATACATTACCGCTCGGGTGTTGAAGAAGGCACAAAACAGGGACTATGGGTTGGTAGTTATATTTTGCAGAAAACCAACGATGCCAAATGATCACCCGGAAACTTTTAATTATATCCACCCTTATTTTTATTTGTTTCGCCTGGATAAGCTTTTGTACCGGTACCGATCAAAAAAAATATGTTGACGAACAGGCGGAGGAAGGTCATGCACTTGCCAAAAAACATTGCGTTTCCTGTCACCTCCTGCCCGAAGCTGAGTGGTTGAACAAGACCACCTGGGCCAATTATGTTTTACCAAAAATGGGAGAGCTGGTTGGCTTTCGTGACCTTGGCATGAATCATTATGTGCGCACCGGTATCCCCGATCTGATGACCCTGGAAGAGTGGAATAAGATCACTCATTACTACCTTGCTCAATCACCCGCTGAACCTTTGCCCAGAGAAAATAAATCGCCTTCCATACAAATTGGATTGTCGGATTTCAACACAATAATCCCTGCCTTCCGTAATAGCCAGCCGGTTACCACCATGGTAAAGATTGATAGTTTAAGCAAGCGTATCTTCTTTGGAGATGGTCTCTCTCAACAACTCTATGTTGCTGATCCGGCTTTTAATAAAGTTGATTCCTTTAGGGTAGGTGTTGGTATATCAAACCTCGTAATAAGAGAGAATAGCCTGATGGTGCTCACGATGGGTGTATTGCAACCCTCCGACCTGAAGATCGGGCAGTTACTCTCAATTGATAAAAATTCCGGCACATCAACCATTCTCCTCGACAGCCTGCAGCGGCCTGTTCACGCCACCTATGCTGATCTTAATAATGATGGAAGGGAAGATATTGTAATCTGTGAATTTGGTAACATCACTGGTCAGTTGGGTTGGTTTGAAAAACTTTCTGAAGGCAATTTCAGGAAACATATCCTACGACCACTTCCCGGTGCTATAAGAACAGAACTCCGCGACATTAATAATGATGGCCTCACAGATATTATCGCGATGATGGCTCAGGGTGATGAAGGGATATTTTTATACAAGAACCAGGGTGGAGGAAAGTTTCTCGAAGAACGATTATTGCATTTTCCACCCACCTATGGATCCAATTATTTCGAAATGGTTGATATGAACGGTGATGGTTATGCGGATATTCTCGCTACCAATGGTGATAACGGCGACTATCCGCCAATTCTCAAAGCCTATCATGGTATCAGGGTTTACCTCAGCAATAAACAGAATAAATTCGAAGAGGCTTTTTTTCTTCCCATGAACGGCGCCGGAAAAGCAATGGCTGTTGATTTCGATAAAGATGGAGACCTTGATATTGCATCCATATCATTTTTCCCCGATCATGAATCCATGCCCGCAGAAGGATTCATTTTGTGGAAAAACGAAGGCAACAATGATTTCAAGCCCTCATCATTCAGCGAAGTGGCAGAAGGCAACTGGATCTCAATGGATACCGGCGATTTTAATGGTGATGCTAAGCCGGATATTGTGATTGGAAATGCTGATTTTGGCGCGGGTATCAGGCAGCAAAAAGCTTTGAAGAATGATAAAGGAAATGCTTCTTCCCTCATCATACTGAAAAACAATAATTGATAATTACTTTATTAGTGTAGAACGCTGCGCATAAAAATTCACCGGCGCATAAATGAAGAGTAAACTGCCATCTTTTATTGTATTTATGATGGGCCTTGCAAGTTTAACTGGCACTGCCGGACAACCCTGGCTTCTGCCAAGAAATCCCTGGCGCTTTATAAGATGCTCACTTACATAATCTGCCCCATGCATAACAATAGCTCTTTTGTCGGCATTATCATTGATCCCTTTCTCAAGTCCCTCTAATCTTAAAGAATATCCATTGCTTCCGTAATAGGTTCCTTCAGTGAGATAAAAACCGGGACTGCTCTTATAGGAAGACATCGTATTGGAATAATGAACAGCCTGCTCTTTGCCCGAATTCCTGCCATGAGCAACATAAGTATTGAAAAGCAGTTGCTGCTTGTTGAAATCAATTATATAGAGTCTTTTCTGTGTGCTGGGCTGACTGAAATCTGCGATCGTCAACAATTGATCACGATCCAGCTTACCTGCCATTTTCAGTTTCTCATAACCCTTAAGTGCAAGTTCAAAAGCTTCTATACCGAGGCCGATCTCACCAAGTCCCAGGCTCTCATACATCATCATGGAAGATGACTTTTCTGCGATAGCCGATTCGGTTATATTACTATCTGTTGCGGGTATGCTATTCTTACTGATCACATAACCCGGATTGCTTTCTCTTGCACCTGCTGCACTGCGTATGCCCGCGAAGCTTAAGATCGCTGTGGCAAATAAGGCGAAGAAGATGCCTGAATAACGGAAGTTCATTGGATTTCTATTCAAATTCTTTTGCTTTTATTCTGCTATTAGACGATGAGGTATAGCAGATGGTTGCCATAAGAACAAAAATCGTGCATGGATTTTGTATTCTTTTTGAGCCTTCCCATAATGGGGTAAAAAATACCTGATTCAAGTATACATTTACGGGACATACAGCGTGAAATCAGCATTCACACTGCATATCCCGTAATTTCTGTTTAGATTTTTTTTATTTATTTAACAGTACCATTAACTGTTCCGCAACTGCTTCTGATGAACCAGGGTTCTGTCCCGTGATCAATAAGCCATCTGTTACTATATGAGAAGCCCAATCGGCCTTGCTCGAATACAGTCCCCCCTTCTCCTTTAATGCATCTTCCAGCAGGAAGGGAACAATATCTGTAAGTTGTACCGCGGCTTCTTCTGAATTGGTAAAGCCGGTAACATGCTTTCCTTTTACAAGGGGTTCACCATTTTTCTCTTTAACATGCAAAAGAACAGCGGGCGCATGGCAAACCGCAGAAATGGGCTTGCCTGCACGCCAGAATGATTCGATCAGTTTGATATTATTTACGTCAGTAGTGAGATCCCATAAAGGTCCATGTCCACCGGGATAGAAGACCGCATCAAAATCATCAGCCGATACCTCCGTTATTTTTTTTGTATTCGCCAGCAGCTGCTGCAATGGTTTATCTTCCTTGAAACGGATGGTTGCCGGTGTCTGGCTTTCGGGTTCATCACTCTTAGGATCTATGGGCGGTTGTCCGCCCTTTGGTGAGGCCAGCACTACTTCAACTCCGGCATCCTTTAACTTGTAATATGGTGCAGCGAATTCTTCGATCCAGAACCCGGTTTTTTTCCCGGTATTACCCAGCTCACTGTGGGAAGTAAGTACAAATAAAACTTTCATGATAAATCGTTTTAACTATGTTAAAATTTTCAAACAGATTGGTTGAAAACCTGCAATAAGATTGAATTGCAGTAATTGAACAACAAAGCTTAATGCGTTTATGTTTGAAGAATTTTGCTGCATGAATACAATCAGCTGTAATAATGAGTATCGTCATAGTGCGATATGGTAGCAGGGATTACTTTTATATGCAAGTAATATCAACCATATGACCATTGAAATTCATAGTCCCTACCAGAAAGTGGACGAGAAGTTCCTGCTGGAACTCGAGAGAGAGATAATGCATTTATCCAATCTTAATAAAGATATATCGCGGGCAGAGATCAATTTCCGCATAGACGATCCTGCATCTCCTGAAAACAAGATCTGCGAGATCAGGCTCACGATATATTCTGATAATTTATTCTCAAGACGTGTGTCATCTTCTTTCGAAGAAGCGGCAAGGGAAGTGATCGGCGACCTGCATTCAAAAGTAGTAAACCAGGCATTGCTGAAAAATGAACTTCCCGATGAACTTACAACTTCCATTGAAATCTAAAACGACAGAAGTGGTAGCTGAAGAAATTATCATCCCCGTTGGTGATCTTCATCTGATGGGTAATATTTTTATTCCTGACGATGCAAAAGGCATTGTCATATTCTCCCATGGAAGTGGAAGCAGCCGGCGCAGTCCGCGGAATACAATGGTTGCCTCTTTCTTAAACAGTTTTCATTTTGGAACTTTATTATTCGATCTGCTCACACCGGAAGAAGACATGGATCGTAATAACCGGTTCAACATCCCATTGCTCAGCAGCCGGCTTGATGCAGTTACCCAATGGCTCTCTCAACAGCCTTATGCAAGGGGATTGAATTTTGGATTTTTTGGTGCCAGTACAGGTGCTGCTTCTGCATTATATGCAGCAGCGAATAACCCGCTCATCAAAACGGTTGTGTGCCGGGGCGGAAGGCCCGACCTCGCAATAAATATTCTCGACAAAGTGAATGTACCGGTACTGCTGATAGTGGGTGGCAATGATGAAGTGGTGATCGATCTGAATGAATTAGCACTGCAACACTTGCACTGTCCCTGCAAGTTGGAGATCGTTCATAAGGCTACCCATCTCTTTGAAGAAGAAGGTGCCATGGAAAAGGTTTCTGCTCTCGCAGCACGATGGTTCACCAAATATCTTTAGCATTTCACAATACCAATTGCTTATGCAAATGATCCAGTATCCTGGCAGGATCGGGTGCAAGCCCCGGATGCACTTTGGAAGATTGCAACACTGTACTTCTTGTTGCCGTTAACCACCGAAATCTCGATGGCAGATCAAGCCTGGCAATTGGTCCGCCAGCCTTATCTCCCGCACATATTTTTTCAAAAGCATTCAGGTGTTGTTTCAGCTCCTCCATATCAAGCTGGCAATTCATCATGTTCAGCTTTGATTCATTCAGCGTAAACAGGCATCCAAGAAATTTTTTGGAAGGGCAATAGAGTATCACACCCACGTTGATGAATTCTTCCCGCTCAACTTTTGGCACTACCCGAACAATGGCATATTCAAACAAATGATTCTCTTGCATGCTGCGCTTCTTTTACAAAAATTTCTGAGTTAGCTATCCTTCTGTTTAAGAATTCCGAATACACCCGCCGTATCTCTGCCGGGCTTTCATCATCTGACCAACCTGATAGCCATTCCTCCGGTAGCAATGATATGATCGATTCAATGAGAATCGGATTTAAAACAGAACGAAATTCAGTATTCACTTTTTCCAGTTCTGTTGCATAAGATATCAGCACATGATCTTTTATATGCTGGAAGGGACGAACCGATTGTTGTTCCCAGTTTTGCCAGGAGTGGTGAAAGTAAAGTGCAGCGCCATGATCTATCAACCACAGCTCTTTATTCCACATCAGCATATTGGTATTTCTTGCTGTTCGGTCAACATTGGTGAGCAGGCAATCGAGCCATACTATCCGTGATGCCAGCAGTGGATCAACATTATTAACGGCAGGGTCAAATGATATGGCACCGGAAAGATAATGGAGGCCGAGGTTTAGTCCCACGCTTGCTTTCAGCAGGTCCTGTATCTCTTCATCGGGCTCTGTGCGACCAAATGCTTCATCGAGTGTTGCATACACGATCTCCGGGACTTTAAATCCCAATGCCCTTGCAATTTCACCACCTATGAGTTCGGCAATAAGTGCCTTCACGCCCTGGCCCGCCCCGCGGAACTTAAGTACATACAGAAAATCATCATCCGCTTCTGCAATGGCCGGCAATGAACCGCCTTCGCGCAAAGGCATGACATAACGCGTTACGGCAACGGTTCTGAGATTCTCCTGATTCATGATCGGAAAATAGAGTTTAATTTCAATATAAAATCCGTTTATGCCAAAGAGAATACAGCCCGATGAACCTGACCAGTTACCAAAGCCTGAAAAGTTCCCGGAAGTTGCACCACCGGAGGAGCCTGAAGAAGAACCCATGATTCCGGAAGAGGAGCCCGATATGATACCTGACGAGGAGCCTTATACTGAGCCTCCTGCTGAAGTGCCGGCACCGGATAAAGGACTATGATTTTTTCTTGGTCTGCTTTCCCCTCCGTGCTTATCTTTAGAGATAAAGCACAATAGGAAAATTATGGCTGAAAATAAAAAGCAATCCTCCCGCCGGAAATTTTTACAATCGATGAGCGGCTCCGCTTTATTGCTTGCCGCAAGTGGATTTAGCTCTCTCGCTAATGAGCCCATACAAGAAAAAATCCTTCCATTTACCCGCCCTTTCTCTCCCAATGATACTGTTCGGATCGGTGTGATCGGGATGGGCATCATGGGATTCAGAAACCTGGCCTCTGCACTCAAAGTTCCGGGTGTTGAACTGGTTGCTGTTTGTGATCTCTACACAGGTCGGCTTGCACGCGCCAAAGAACTCTATGGCGATAAACTTATTGTTAGTTCCGACTACCGCGAAATCATAAGCAGGAAAGATATTGATGCCGTTATAGTTGCTACCAGCGATAACTGGCATGCAAGAATAACAACGGATGCCCTTAAAGCCGGTAAAGCCGTATACTGCGAGAAGCCAATGGTGCATCGCATCAGTGAAGGACTTCCTATGATAGCTGCACAAAAGGCAAGTGGTAAAGTGTTACAGATCGGCAGCCAGGGTGTAAGTAGTATTGTTGCTGCCAAGGCCGCTGAATTATATAAGGCCGGGGCCATAGGAAAACTGAATATGGTGGAAGCGTCTTTCGACCGGCAGAGCGCCCTCGGTGCCTGGCAATATACTATGCCCGATGATGCATCTCCTGAAACCGTTAGCTGGGATAAATATATTGCCGGCACAAAGAAGATCCCCTATGATGCGAAGAAGTTTTTCTGGTGGCGCAATTACCGCGATTATGGTACAGGCGTTGCCGGCGATCTCTATGTTCACCTCTTATCTAAACTCCATGTGATCACCGGATCACTTGGACCGGAAAAGATTTTTTCCTCCGGACAGCTAAGTCATTGGAAAGATGGGCGCGATGTTCCTGATGTGATGGCGGCTATCATGGATTATCCTAAAAGCGAGGCGCATGATCCTTTCCAGATGAGTCTCCGCGTCAATTTCATAAGTGGAAGCGGTGATACAGGGTCTGTAAAAATGATAGGAGAGGAAGGGGCGATGGAAATAAGGGGCAATAGCCTTATCATCAAACACAGCCTCATGCCAAAAGCACCGGGCATTGGTGGATGGGATGCACTGGAAACTTATCCTAAAGCCATGCAGGAACGCTTAAGGCAGAATTATAATAACCGCTACAGCGCAGAAGACCAGAAGACACCAACCAAGCCCGATATAGAATATAAAGCTCCTCCCGGTTATAATGAGCATGTTGATCATTTTACCAATTTCTTTGACGCTGTTCGTACAGGCAAGACCGTTGTAGAAGATGCTGTTTTTGGTTTCAGGGCAGCAGCTCCATGCCTTGCGTGTAACGATAGCTATTTTGAGCAAAAGATCATTCATTGGGATCCGGTGAACATGAAAATCAAAAACCCCTCTCAAAAAAAATAACTTCTGATTATGTCCTATACTCCCTCTCCATCGCGGTATGATTCAATGGAATACCGCCGGTGTGGAAACAGCGGCCTCATGCTTCCTGCCCTCTCCCTTGGGCTCTGGCATAACTTCGGAGATATTGACCCTATCGAAAATTGCAGGGCAATTTTGAGAAGGGCATTTGACCTTGGTATCACGCATTTTGATCTCGCCAATAATTATGGTCAGCCTGCCGGATCAGCGGAAGAGAATTTTGGCAGGATACTGAAAACGGATTTTCGTGATCACCGCGACGAACTCATCATTTCCTCCAAGGCCGGATGGCCTATGTGGCCCGGGCCTTATGGCGATCTTGGATCAAAGAAATACCTGGTTGCAAGTCTCGACCAAAGTCTGAAAAGAATGGGGCTCGAATATGTTGATATATTTTATCACCACCGTCCCGATCCTGCCACACCCATGGAAGAAACCATGGGCGCACTCGACCTCATTGTTCGCCAGGGCAAAGCCCTTTATGTGGGCATCTCCAGTTACAGCGCCGAGGAAACCCGAAAGGCAGCAAAGATCCTGAAGCAGTTGGGAACGCCCTGCCTCATCCACCAGCCCAAATACAATATGTTTGACAGGTGGATAGAAGATGGCCTGCTTGATGTGCTGGGAGAAGAAAAGATAGGATGTATTCCTTTCTCTCCACTGGCACAGGGACTGCTCACCAATAAATACCTTAAGGGCATACCCGAAACTTCAAGAGCAGCCCGCCACCTTGGTAATGGCGCCATGGAAGAAAACGCTATTACCGACGAGCTGATCCAAAAGGCGGGAAAACTGAATGAGCTGGCGGTGAGGCGCGGACAAAGTCTGGCCCAGATGGCCCTTTCCTGGGTGGCGAAAGATCCGCGGATCACCTCCGTATTGATAGGTGCCAGCCGCCCCGAACAGATCGATGATTCGATCCGCTGCCTTGAAAACTACCAGTTTTCAGGAGATGAGATCAGGCAGATCAATGATATACTTAGTTAAAGCTTAGCTTACCCGGAGCGGTAAACCCAAACTTGGAACCGAATTTGAGTATTTTTGGGAACATGAAGAGAAATGCAGTTTTTATTCCGGTCATCCTGGTGGCAATGGCATTGATCGCCTGGCTCTCCTACAAGCTGGGACAAAAAAACAATCCGCCCCCGGTTGCCCAACCGGCGGCTCAGGATTCATACCCCTCTTTTGTTCAGGCATCCAGGAATGCTGTTCCGGGTGTGGTACATATCAAAACTGTTCTTGGTCCATCGGCAGCACCGCGTTTTTCAGTTGACGCAATCCTCGGATCACCCTCCGCTGAAAAAGCCTGGGGCAATGGATCGGGCTCAGGCGTTTGCGTTTCTCCCGATGGTTATATTGCTACCAATGGACATGTGGTGGAAAATGCATTGCGCATATTGGTGGTGTTTCCTGACCGCCGCGAATTTGAAGCAAAACTTGTAGGTACCGATCCTGATACCGACCTGGCCCTGCTCAAAGTAGATGCAAAAAATCTTCCCTTTGTGAAATCAGGCAATTCTGATGAAGTTGAAGTTGGTGAATGGGTGCTGGCAATAGGATATCCTTTCTCCCTGAATACAACCATTACTGCCGGAATCATCAGTGCCAAAGGAAGGAGTATTGGTGTAATAGAAAATACTTCAGAATCCCCGAATGATCATCTTGGAAGTACGGCGGTGGAATCATTTATACAGACCGACGCGGCCATCAATACGGGTAACAGTGGTGGCGCCCTTGTAAATAGGGAAGGTGAATTAATAGGGATCAATACAGCCATCGCAACCCGCACCGGTAGTTATGCCGGATATGCATTTGCAATACCGGTTAACCTGGCAAAAAAGATTCTGGACGACCTCACAGAATTTGGAGTGGTAAAGCGTGGTGTGCTGGGCGTTGCATTTCCTGCCCCTGCCGACGAAAGCCAGTGGATGAAACAAATGGGTATTAAACCCGGCTCGGTGTCCGGCGTATTGATAACCGGTATCATGGAAGGCAGTGCTGCCGCAGGAGCTGGATTGGAAGAGGGGGATATCATCCAGCAGGTTAATGGCAATGAACTTTTTTCTTCAGCAGAATTCTCTGAGCAGATAGCCCGGCACAGACCCGGCGATACCATTGACCTGGCTTACCTGAGAAATGGTAATAAGCAAAAGATCAAAGTGATATTGCAGGGAGAAAGAAAATCGCCTGCGGGTGTTAATGATGAAAAGCTAAGGGAGATCTATAACAAACTCGGTGCTTCCTTCACACCCATATCAAGGGTACTGAAAGAACGATTCGGACTCAATGCCGGCGTTGTTGTTACCCGCGTTGATAAGGATGCATTTTTTGATAAACTCGGCATTCCAGCCGGTACCATCATTGCCCAGGTAAATGGCAGGGAAGTGAACAGCACAGCCGATATTGAAGAAGCAATGCTCGCCAATCCAAATACACGCATGCGAATCCTCGGCATTGCCCCCGATGGTTCCTGGGTTGCCTTCAGCTTCTCATTCGGTACCTGATCCCCATAAAATATTTACCCGTTTACAGTAGAGCAATTATCTTGTAGAGCTAACTATCTGCAAAGCATGAAGTATCTCAAGGTTCTCTATGTTCAGGTGATCATTGCCATAGTGATCGGAATACTGCTTGGACATTTCTATCCTTCTCTCGCAACAGCGCTCAAGCCCCTTGGTGATGGATTCATCAAGCTGATCAAGATGATGATCGCCCCAGTAATATTCTGTACCATCGTTACCGGTATCTCGGGCATGCAGGATACCAAAAAAGTGGGAAGGGTGGGAGTGAAGGCCATCCTTTATTTCGAAGTGGTTACAACCCTCGCATTGATCATCGGACTGGTAGTTATAAATATTCTCCAACCAGGCAAGGGGATGAATATCGATCCCGCTTCGCTCGACAATTCACTTATCCAGGACTATGTAAAAGAAGGGAAGAGCCGATCGGTGGTTGATTTCATTCTGCATATCATCCCCGATAATATTGTAAATGCGCTTTCCAACAGCGACCTGCTGCAGGTGCTTTTCTTTTCAGTATTGCTGGGTCTGGCGCTTTCAAAGATCGGCGACAGGGCAAGGCCATTGTTACAGGGAATACAATCGCTGGAGTATGGACTATTCGCATTGCTGAAGATCATCATGAAACTGGCACCATTGGGAGCCCTTGGCGCCATGAGTTTTACTATTGGAAAATATGGTGTGGGTTCACTGGCATCGCTGGGACAATTGATGATAGCATTCTATATCACCTGCATCCTCTTTATCATTTTCATATTGGGGGGCATTCTCAAATATGCGGGCTTTAATCTTTTCCGCTTACTCGCGTTTATCAAAGAAGAATTACTGATCGTACTCGGTACCTCTTCTTCTGAATCGGCATTACCCGGACTAATAAAAAAACTGGAGAACCTCGGTTGTTCAGAACCGGTAGTGGGCCTCGTAGTTCCAACAGGTTATTCATTCAATCTCGATGGCACATCCATATATCTTACCATGGCTGCCGTTTTTTTAGCGCAGGCAACCAATACGCCTATGGACATTGGTCAGCAGGTAACACTGCTGCTGGTATTGCTGCTCACCTCCAAAGGGGCAGCAGGTGTAACCGGCAGTGGCTTTATAACGCTGGCGGCCACCCTGCCGGTGGTGGGCCATATTCCTGTTGCTTCCATTGCGCTGATCCTCGGGATTGACCGGTTCATGAGTGAGGGCAGGGCCATCACCAATATCATCGGTAATGCCGTTGCAACTATTGTTGTGGCTAAATGGGAGAATGAAATTGATATGACAGTTGCCAGTAAAGAGATCGGTTAGCAACCCCGCTTTCCATCCAATCACTACCCGGGCTTTCCCACGCGCCACGGGCGCCAAAGAATATTCGAAGCATATTCGAAACATACCCCCTAACCCAGTCCCAGTAAGGCCTGGAGACGAAAAATGGTTCAGTTTTCAGGAATACCATAAAAAATGGTAGATACTGAATAAACCTAAGTATATTTAAAAGGCCTCTTTTGTTCTTCTTACCCTCTTTAAGCCTTCTTCTTTCTACCCTACGGCAAAACGACACCCGTTCTCATATTGACGAAGCGAAAATTATTACTTGAAAGATAGTGCTGCCCTGGCGGCCTGTCTGAGATTTTATTAGTGAACCAAGCCCGGACTGTTTCTATATGAGTAACCCTATCCCTTCATTGTCTCAGAATACCTTTTTACGGTATTTCAATTTTATTGCTCTCTATGTAGCCCAGGGAATTCCTGAGGGGATGGCATTTTTTGGCATTCCGGCATGGATGGCCATGAATGGAAAAACACCAGGAGAGATCGGGAGCTTTGTTGCAGCAGTTGGACTGCCCTGGAGTTTTAAAATGATAGTGGCACCTCTCATGGACAGGTTTACTTATTTGCCCATGGGCCGCAGGAGACCATGGGTTCTTTTTGGGCAGTTTGGATTGATGCTCAGTTTTATCGCAATGTCATTTGTTCCTGATCCCCTGAACAACCTGAACCTGTTTATGGCTGCTGGTTTTATGGTTGGCCTTTTTGGCTCCATCCAGGATGTTGCCACCGATGGGATGGCCATTGATATCATCCCCATTCATCAACAGGCCAAAGCCAATGGATTCATGTGGGGCTCAAAAATAATCGGCACTTCTGTATCACTTGCAATAGGAAGCAGTCTCCTCAATGCGTATGGGTTTTCGGCAGCTATATTAATGCTGTCCATTCTTGTATGCCTCATTATGCTGGTGCCGCTTTTCCTGAGAGAGCGGGAAGGTGAAAGATTACTTCCCTTTACAAAAGGAGAAGCCTCCCATGAAACAAAGCGGATGCAATTAACCAGTTGGTCTGTTATATTCAGATCCTTGTATCGTGTTTGCAGTCTGCGAAATAGTTTGTTGTTCGGGATGATCGTTTTTATAACACAGGGCTCCTTCAATTATATCGATACGCTTATTCCCATTTTCACCATCCAGGCACTCGGATGGACCGACCAGGCCTATTCTCAATTCTACGCAACAGCAACATTGATAGGAGGGATTGGTGGCATGATCATCGGTGGTGCATTGATTGACAGGTATGGTAAGATCAGGATGTTGAATATTTATTGTTTACTACTGGTAACATTAATATCGATGCTAGTTTTTCTGAAAATATATTGGCTCGAAAGCTGGTTCATCAGTGCCTTTATGGTGATCTACCAGGTGCTATATGTTTTTTCAACCATTGGCATTTTTGCCATTGCCATGCAATGCTGCTGGAAGAAAGTATCTGCCAGCCAGTTTACATTATACATGACCATCGCCAATATCGGCAGGATCGTAGGAGCAAAAGTAATTGGTCCCATAAAAGAAAATTTCAATTGGGAGTATACGCTCTTATTTTTTGGCCTGATGATATTATTTGCATGGTTCATCATGCAGTTTCTGCGTATACCCGTTCATGTGAAAAAAATAGCTGACCTCGAAGAGAATGATAACCCAGTTCAAATGCCAGCAATAACCTGATCTCATTCTGATAAATATTTCATGCTTTACTCACCTTAAAACAAAAAAAATGAAACAATTTAAATTTCTAACAGTTTGCATCGCCTTATCGTGTTTGGTTATGAGTTGTAACAATGAAAAGGCTGCCGACAAAACAGAGGCTGTTGTTGAAGTAGAACAGCCGGCAAAGGTTGATCTTGCTTCCGTTAAAACAGAGATCCAGAACCTTGAGACAGCCTGGGCTGCGGCCGACAATGCCCGCGACACTAATGCAATTGCAGCCTTCTATGCTGATGATGCGGTCAGTTTGAGGAATAACAATCCCATGATCCAGGGCAAGGAAGCCATCAGGAAAGATGTGGGGGAAAGTCTGGCCAAAAGAGCCAAGGGAGCTACAGTAAGTTATGATGTGGTAGAAGTTTTTGGAGAGGGCAATTACATCACTGAAGTTGGAAAATCCACTACAAAGGATGCATCCGGTAAAGTGATAAATTCAGGAAAGTATATGGCCATCTGGGAGAAGCGCGATGGAAAATATGTATGCATCAGGGATATCTATAATGATGATGCAAAGCAGAATTGATAAATTAAAATTGGCCAGCTCGTTTTGGGTTGGCCAGTTTTTTCTTCAACTGTTTCATATTGTTCCCAGAACCCGTTTGTTTACATCTTCGATGCTTTGATGAGTAGCGTCGCCTCTTTCATATAATTTTCCAACGGCTGCAGCGGCAGCATAGTTGATCATTTGCGCAGGCTCCTTACTATTGAGCATTCCATAGATCAGTCCGGCCATAAAGCAGTCGCCACTACCGGCTTTATCGATTACATCCGCAAGTGCAAATTCCTTAGATATATACTGTTCCTGCTCTTGTTGCATGATGGCCCAATAAGATGAATCCATACGAAAAGTATAGGCCAATGTATTTGCCTGGGGGAATCGTTGATGCAATGCAGCCATGCTCCGTTCAGCAGCGTTGATCAGTTCAGAACGGGTTGCGCCCTTAGTTTCCTGAAGAGCAGTTTCAATTCCCAGCAATGATTCAGCCGACCAGATATTTCCCATGATGAGATCAGCATGGTTTACCAGCGCGGGCATTATTTCAGTAGGTTGCTTTCCATACTGCCATAATTTGGACCGATAGTTGAGGTCAACCGAAATGGTGAGACCCTTTGCGCTGGCAACTTCAAGGGCTTCTTTGCAGAGTGCTGCAATATTATTATTCAGGGCCGGACAAATAGCTGAAAAATGAAACCAATGGCAGTCATCCAGTATGCTGTCCCAATTGATCATTCCCTGTTTTAGATCAGCGAAGGAAGAGCCAGCCCTGTCATATACCAGTGCGGCATTTTTCAGATCGGCACCCTGGGTTAAATAATAGGTTCCGATGCGGTTTCCCGAATAGTGTATTGCAGAACAATCGATGTTTTTGTTGGTGAGATCTTCCACAATTTCCCTGCTCAGGAAATTATCAGGAAGGGCGGTAAAATATTTCACCGGTATATTCCACTTTGCAAGTGCATTCGCAACATTAAGTTCAGCCCCGCCAATATAAACCGGCATGGTGGCGGTATCGATCCATTTCCCATTGGACGCGGGAGACAGGCGCATCAGCAATTCACCGAAACAAAACACTTTTTTCATTACCCGATTTTTGATTCGCTTTCCAGCACTTCAATTTCTGTTTTTACTTTCTTTACATCCTGCCGCACCCAGATGAAAATACTCATATAAATATTCGCGATCCATACAAGTGAAAAACCGGCAATGAGGTAGCCTCTCCAATCGGTAAATAATAGTTTGTATTCTGTAATGATCAGAAACAGTATAGTCACATAATGACTGAAACAATATTCGCAGGTAAAGAGGTAAAAGAATTTTCTTTCTAAAAGAGATTTACACTCATTACTTTTTCTTTTACAATATTCCCTGGGTTCTTTAAACACTTCTTCATGCGTAACCGTCCAGGCCACACAGGCAATTGGAATGGCTAATAGAAACAACCATGTTATCTGGGTAGTAAGTGGCATCCTCTGATCTTTTTATTTAAGATAGTCAACAATGCTATGCAATACTCGTGCTTTTAAGCATTATTAAAAAGAGGGACCCCAGCCAGAGTCCTTTGAGAGTGCCTTGGGAGTGCCTGGGTAGTCCTTAAAAACCCTGTCGAAACCCAGCAAAAACCCTTTCGCGAGTACGGTAAAACCCAGGTGGACTGTCACGAACAGCACCCCCCGTATGGCATGAATTACCTGTTTTTGAAGGATCGGAATGATGAATTGCATGGTTCCTGCCGGTGGATTGTCATGAATGATCTTCAGTAACACGCAGCCGCCTCAATATTGACAATAATATGATTCTGGAATTATCAGAATTAGTAATTTCAAAAAATCATGAAATGGATAACCCGTGAGCGGCCAAAGATTGACAGAATTGCCTGCCCTTGGCTTATTAAAAGGTTTATTGATAGCAATGCCGAATTCATCTATGTTCCCTTCGATCAGGTAGTTAGAAAATCAATTGAACTTGATGCCATCCCCTTTGACGTGCCCGATGTAGAATTTACTCATCAGGGCGCCAACTGCACGTTTGATGCGTTGATTAAGGCATACAAAATAAAAGATCCCGCCATCCTCACGATGGCCGGTATTGTTCGTGGCGCCGATACTGATCATCATGAAATTGCCTTTCAGTCATCTGGCTTATGGGCAATATCATCAGGACTTGCTTACAACTTTACAAACGATCATGAATTGTTGGAAAAAGGAATGTTGATATATGATGCATTATATAGCTGGGCCAAATATTTACAAAAAGAAAAGCATACACAGCAGCCCTTCGAAAGTTTGTTGTTGAATGTGTTTAATAAATTTTTGAAGACCAAACCTGGTTCTGGTAAAAAAATACCTGCATGGGCAAAAGAGCTTAAGGGTATAATACAGGATCAGATCGATACCAATCTAAGCCTTAAAGAAATATCGAAAGGGTTAGAGATAAACCCTTCTTATCTCTCGCGAGAATTCTCTAAATACTTTGAGGACTTATCTTTTGGTGAATATATCCGCAAGCAGAGGATTGAAAAAGCAAAGGAGCTGATGAGGACAGCTTCCTATTCACTTACAGCGATAGCCTACCTCACTGGGTTTTCTGACCAAAGCCATTTTACAAGGATATTCAAAAAGCATACAGGAGAAAATCCCTCTGCCTACCGGAAAAAGTTGAAAGAAAAGTAATGCCTGTACAAAAAGTTATCTGCATTCTATTCCCGGTTTAGAGGCTTCCTGAATTTGCACATTCAATCAATGTTTTACAAATCAATCCAGTTGATTAATGACAACTCCTCCCTATAGTTTAAAACAGTTGGTTTTATATTTCCTTTGGCTTGGAACAATTGGTTTCGGTGGTCCCGTGGCGTTAGTAGGTTATATGCACCGCGACCTTGTAGACAATAGAAAATGGATCGGAGAGGAGGATTATAGGGAAGGATTGGCATTGGCCCAGCTAGCCCCCGGACCCCTGGCAGCCCAACTATCAATTTACCTGGGATATGTGCACTATAAGATATTAGGGGCCACACTGGCTGGTCTCGCCTTTGTTATGCCTTCTTTTATAATGGTACTGGGTTTAGGATATGCATATGTAAAAGCAGGAGGGCTGCCCTGGATGCAGGCAGTCTTTTATGGAATTGGTGCAGCCGTTATTGGAATCATTGCAGTAAGCAGTTATAAATTATCGCGGAAAAGTTTGGGAAAGGATTGGTTATTATGGGCAATTGCGATTGTACTTGCCATTTCAACGTTTATAACTGAAAGAGAAATACTTTGGATGATACTGTTAGCAGGTATCATTGTTTGGATCTACAGGTTTCCTCCAAAATTCAATGATATCCATAATACCATTAATTTTTCCCCGGTGCTGCTGCAGGTGGTTGGCAATTTTCCAATAAATGAAAAGCTTGGTCAGATCGGATGGTTTTTTTTCAAAGCAGGAGCCTTTGTATTTGGTAGTGGCCTGGCTATTGTTCCATTTTTATATGGTGGTGTGGTGAAAGAGTATCAGTGGCTCGATGAACAACAATTTTTAGATGCGGTTGCTGTGGCAATGATCACTCCCGGGCCCGTTGTTATTACTGTAGGTTTTATTGGCTACCTTGTTGCAGGAGTTCCTGGCGCCTGTGTAGCGTCACTGGCAACATTTTTACCTTGTTATCTTTTTACGATCATTCCCGCTCCTTATTTCAAAAAATATGGTAAAAATCCATCGATAAAAGCTTTTGTAGACGGGGTTACAGCAGCTGCAATAGGCGCAATTATAGGTGCAGTGATTGTATTGGGAAACCGACAGCTATCAGATGTTGTATCTTTACTCTTAGCTTTATTCACTGTAATAGTGTTATTAAAATTCAAGAGGATCCAGGAACCTGTTATTATCATTGTTGCTGCTATTCTTGGTCTTTTAATTAAAGGGTTTTGGTGATGATCATATAAAACTATACAAATGAAATTTTCTCTTTCTGTGCTCGTTTGTTCTGCTTTTTTCTTTTCCTGCCAGCAGCAATCTTCTGAAGCAAACAATACAATTACCACCCGAAAGGTTGATACCATAATATGTGCGCCGGGAAGTAGCAAATTAGATATTGCCAAAATAGAGGAAATCACAGGCATGAAAGGAACAGAGAAGAATGGTGAGTATAAAATAACTGTTCCCCAGAACGACCTCAATATTATAGTGGATGGATTTAAAATTACTCCCCCCATGGGACTGGGAAGTTGGGCGGCGTTTACTCCATGCGCTGATAGTGCCATGGTGATGGGTGATATTATTGTTACGGAGACCGATCTGAAACCTGTACAACAGGAAGTGATCCGTCAGGGCTTTTCCATCACCGCCATACATAATCATTTTGTTCGTAACCGGCCAAATGTGATGTATATGCATATTGACGGGAAAGGGAAGGTGGAAGGATTGGCAGCCAGTGTCAGATCAATTTTTGATAAGGTAAAAGAGTCGAGAGGGAAAGATCCTAAAGCAAGCGCTGCAGACAGTGTTCCCACCAGTTTAAATATCGCTATGCTCGACTCAATAATTGGAGCTAAGGGAGAAATGAATAAAGGGGTTTACAAATACACCATTGGCCGACCCGATGTTGCACTTACAGAACATGGCATTCCTGTTAGCAGTTTTATGGGATTCAATACCTGGGCTTCATGGCAGGGAACACCTGAAAAGGCTGCCGTTGCAGGTGATTTTACAATGCTGGAAGGTGAAGTTGCACCAGTTATAAAAGCATTGGTGGAAAATAATATTGAAGTAGTGGCTGTGCACAATCATATGGTACATGAAACACCGCGGATTTTCTTTCTGCATTACTGGGGTGTAGGAAATGCAGAACAATTAGCCAGGGGGATTAAAGCTGCTTTGGATAAGACCGGCAAGAAGCCTTGATCTGAAGACTTTGGTGATTACCATCGGTAAAAATGGTAAGGGAATCAGTAGTTCGTATAAGCACAAGCCCACATTAAGACTGATCTTTGTAATAGCTTAGTTGCAAATCCAACTAGCGATTCACTTTAATTAGAATATATGCCCAGTAATCTTAAGAAATACATAAGAACCATATTCGTTGCGACATTTTCCTTTTTTTTCTACGCAGCAATGAACACGCTGCAGGCGCAGACGGACACAGCAAAGACCAGTAAGGCTAAAAAGTACCAGGCTAAAGCACCAGAAACACAACCCTTTGATGCTAATGCATTTGGCCCTTCTGACCACACTACATTACGTTGGTTGGGTATGGCGGGATATTTTATCAATAGCAGGGGTACCACATTGATGGTTGATCCCTTACTCGGTGAATTCGATATGCCGATAATGATCAAGTTTCCAATTGCACCGAAAGATGTACCTAAACTTGACGCTGTACTTATAACGCATGCCGATAATGACCATTACAGCGTTCCAACTAATCGGGACCTGAAACCTGTTACTAAAGTATTCCACTCAACCCGTTATGTGGATTCACTTATGAAAGGTGAAGGATTTCCATCAGTTGGTCACAATATTGGTGATAGTTTTACTGTAGGGCCGGTCCGGGTAAAACTTACGACTGCTGATCATGCTTATCAAAATCACTATCCTGGCATGAGTACCCGGTGGTTTGCAAATGAAGATGCCTGTGGGTTCTGGATTGAAACACCTGATGGTAATATTTGGGCTCAAGGCGATTCCCGTTTACTGCCGGAACACTTAAACTACCCTGCACCCGATGCGATCCTTTTTGATTTTTCCGATAGTGAATGGCATTTTACTTTTGAAGGGGCTGTGAAAATTGCAAATGCGTATCCAAACACGCCATTATTATTAAATCACTGGGGTTCTGTTGATTCACCAGATTTTAGTCCATTTAATGCAGATCCCGAAAAACTCAGGAAGAGCATTGTTAACCCTGGACGTATATATGTGCTTGCCCCAGGAGAGCCATTCACTTTAAAGAAGCTAAAGCAAAAATAAATAGACTGAGATATTTGCTTTTCTCACTTTCCTATTGCCTGCAGAAACTCAGCTTTTTTTCTTTTGGATACATCCAGCACATTTCCATGTCGCATCACCACCTGTCCACCTTCGCCACGGATGTATTTTTCTACAAAATACTTATTGATCACCGTAGCATGATGAATGCGCAGGAAAGTGTCAGCAGGCAGCATTTCCTCAAAGTCTTTCAAGGTTTTACTTACCAGGAGTTTCTGATTTGTGGATAGAAAGATGTTGGTGTAATTATTACTTGCCTCCAGATAGATAATGTCTTCAATATTTATGAAACGAAGGCCGTCGCTGGTGGGAATGGTGATGCGTTTCGGTTGTTTGTTATTCAGGTGCTCCAGCAGCAGTTCGATCTGTAATTGAGAATTGCGGCTGTTTTTGAATTCCTCTGCTTTCTTAACCGCAGCAATGAGGTCAGCTATTTCAACGGGTTTTACCAGGTAATCAAGTGCACTGTATTTGATGGCCTTGATGGCATAATGGTCATAGGCGGTAACAAAGATCAGTTCGAAATTCCTGTTCTTCAGTTGTTGCAACAGAACAAATCCATTCATGACCGGCATCTCGATATCCAGGAATACTATATCAGGTTTGCTGGATTCTATGGCTTTGATACCATCTTCAGCATTGTCGCAACAGCCAATAATCTCAATCTGTGGACAATGCTTTAAGAGCTTTCCACTTAAAGCGCTGAGGTTGCTTTGATCGTCGTCTATGAGAATAGCTCTTAGCATCTGCTGTATTTTATTCAAAACAATTGATACGCACCACTGCTTTGGTTCCCAAAGCTATTCCTCCTTCCTCAAGGTCGGTGATCACCAGATCAGTTGCGATATCATTTTTGTTATGCAACTGGATTCGCTCCCTGGTAATGGCTATTCCATAGGATTGCCTGTCGGGTTTGTTGATCTGCCGGAGGTCGGCAGCTTTTTTGCGTCCGATCCCATTGTCTGTGATGGCATAAATGATATGGTTGTCATTGAGCTGCACCTTTACATTTACCTGCCTTTTCCCATTTTGCTTGTTGAGCAGTCCGTGATGAATGGCATTTTCAACAAAAGGCTGGATGATCAGCGGCGGTACTTTATAATCTCCATTCAACAATTCATCATCTGCCTGCAGGTCATAACTGAATTTATCATTGCACCGGAACTGCTCCATCTCCAGGTAAAGCTTCAGCGTTTCAAAATCTTTTTCAAAGGGCACGAGGTTGTTTTTTGAACAATCCAGTACGCCGCGTATCAGTTTGGCAAAGCGGGAAAGACAGGTGGTTGCTTTGTCGCTCTGGTTAGTCTGGATCAAACTATCGATAGCACTAAGGCAGTTGAAAATAAAATGCGGATTCATCTGCGCCCTTAAGGCCTGCATTTCCAGTTCCAGTGCTTTTCGTTTCAATGCCGATTGTTCCTGTTCGTTGCGAAGCTTTTCATTCCGGCGTTTTAGAATAAGGTTTCGGGTAATTATTATAGAAAATAAAACAGCAAGGATAAATCCCGCGATCAGAATATTCTTTAACTGGACCTGCCTTTCATTGTCCTTTTGCAGAAGCCGGATTTTATTATCTGCCTGCGATGCGGCCAGGTATAGAGCTGTTCTGCCGGCAAATTTTGCTGTTTCCATGGAGTCTTTCAATTCAGCATACTGTCGAAAGTAAACATAGGCGCTGTCGGTTTGCTTTAAAAGATCAAAGGTTGCTGAAAGTTGTTCAGTAGCATCTTTTAAAAACTGTTTATTATCAATGCTTGCTGCTAACTGGTATAGCTCGCGGTGATAGCGAAGGGAAGCAGGGTAGTCGCCTTTCCCCAATAAAGCTTTACCTGCAATGAGCAGGGAATACATCAACGGGATGACATCTTTGTTTTCACGTTGTTTTGATATATTAGGAACCACCTGCCGTAATACAGAATCATATTCCTTTCGCGCCAGTTGAATGTCAGTAGAAAATCCCCAGACCATTGCAGAGAAATGTTTTCTGAGGCTAAGGTCGGTGGTTAAAGAATCTATATTCCGGAGATGCTTTTGCTGGTAATAAATTACTGAATCATGATTTTTCAACCGCAAATGGGCATAGGCCATGTCTTCGAGATGGGGCCAGAGTAAAGTGAATGCGCTGGCGGAGGGAAGAAATTCATGGTAATATTCCAATGCTTTTTCAGCATCGCCAACCCTGTTATAAGAACGGGCAATAAAAGCCAGTGATATTGACACCAGCAACGAATCATTCAATTCTTTGCCAATCTGATGTGCTTCTACCAGGTGTTCAAACCCTTTCCAGTAGGCACCGCTTTTTATGTGTGCAAAACCGATCGTTTCTATAGCCCATCCTAATAGCTTTTTATCTTTTGTATCTAGTGCTATTTGTTTTGCCAGACCTGCTGTATCAACCGCATGTTGGTATTCGCCAGCTAATGCGAGTCCACCGGCTAGGCATTTATAGGCATAGCCAAGGGTTCGGTTATCGCTGGTGGCTTTTGCAATTTCGATTGCCCTTCTGCTGGTTAAAACCATTTGCCGCGGTTGCCCCAGTAACCTGCCGTATATATCAGCTTCAAGGATCAATGCTTCTGCTACGCCTTTCTGGTAGTTGATGGATGACGCCTCCTGAAAAGCCAACTGGGAATACCTGACTGCCGAGTCGCCATGTATCCATTTGTAACTAAACTGTTCACTGATTTTGTTGAGGCAATCAACCCTTGCCTTGCCCTTCAATAATGGCAGGCGGTTTCTCATACTGTCGATGCCATGAGTTTGAGCATTGCCGGCCATTTGCTGAAAGCAAAACAGTATGAGAAGCCGCAGATACATGTGCCGTGGAGGTTGTATTAAATTTACGTTTTTTTACTGTTACTGTTTTGATGGAGCCATCAACCAGCAAGAGTTTTAAGTGCACCTGCCATTATTTAATAGCTGATAATGCCTTCATGAGCGATAGATCCTTCCGAATGGCCTGGAGTAGCGACGCTAAATCCAGAAAAGTTTCCGCTGGCATGTTGAAACCTGCCATTTCCTCCTGTTATTATATGCACCATGGAAACGTTCAAGCTACCGTCCTGGTTGGGCGTAGCGGTGCCGGTGAAGCTTGTATATATTTCGTCGCCGTTAGCTGCCGTGAAAGTGGCCGTTCCACCTAACTGGAAAGGTGGCGGTGTGGTAAAGTTTAAAGAAGATACAGCCACAAAGCTGCTGTTGCCTAAGTGCGATGCATTTCCTGCACCTGTGATCCTGGTTTGAAGAAAGGGTGGGGGCTGCAGTATCTCTGATGAAGTTATGTAGGTTCCTTTGAAGGGAAGCTCTTTCTCCTGGTTACTGTTAGCCGCCATTGAGAGGTTATTACTTAATTCTTCATCCTGTATGACATCTTTCTGGCAACTCAGTAAAATGCATGATACAATAATTACTGAAAGGGATCTTAGCTGTTTCATTTTTCATTTTTTAAGGTGATTATTATCAGGCTCGGGATAAAGATACCCTCCCATAAAAGCCATTAAAAGCAGCAATGAGCAAGTGGAAGGGCTTATTGACTAAGTGGGAAGATCTTCATTGAAAGCACTAACGGGCATATAGCCACATTTGTATTCTCTATTTCCATTGATTTATATCAATGCCATTTCTTGCCCAAACGCAATGGCCGATGGCAGGGTGTTACGGTAGCTTTGTATAATCATTACAATGACTATGCTAATGAAATAAGAGGATACAGCTGTGGCAATTGTGGATGAACTCGAACAGCCGCAACATATTTGCCAGCGTTTCACGGTTGCATATTGAACAAGGCATATTGTAAAAACAGAAAAACCGCTTTAAGCATGAACAAGTTTTTTAGATACGCAGCATCATTGCAAACCACGGGTATTCATCTTGCCCGCATTGGATTGGTGATCGTGCTACTCTGGATTGGTGGCTTAAAAGCTTTCCGGTATGAAGCAGTGGGAATTATACCCTTTGTTGCCAACAGTCCCACCATGAGCTTCTTTTTAAAATACGATGCGCCGGAATACAAAAAGCACATGAATAAAGAAGGGGAATACAAACCGGAAAATATAGCCTGGCACAAAGAAAACAATACCTATTTGTTTTCCTATGGATTAGGAGCCGTGATCGTTTTGATTGGATTACTGATTGCGTTGTATCCTGTTTTGCCTGCACTGAGTGCAGTTGGTAGTTTCCTGGCCTTTATCATGAGCCTGGTTACTTTATCCTTTCTGATAACAACTCCTGAAACTTGGGTGCCCTCTTTGGGCGACAGCGAATCTGGTTTCCCTTATCTGAGTGCTGCGGGAAGGCTTGTTATTAAAGACGTCATAATGATGGGAGCAGCTGTTGTTACCATGGCACAGGCGGCTAAAAAATATGTAGAGACTAAAACCTAAATAATATAAGTGGATGTGAAAAATGCACATCCCGTTTAAAAAAGAAAACATGGAAAAAGATTTAAAGGATGCAATGAATTGCGATATGGAAACTGGGATTTGTGAAATTCCTCAAGCTTCCGGTGAAAGCAAGCAGGGAGCTGTTAAAAAACCGATTAAGCTTTTATACTTTACCGACCCTATTTGTTCATCCTGTTGGGGAATTGAACCGCAGCTTCGGAAACTGAAGCAGGAATACGGTCACTATTTTGACATTGAATACCGGATGGGCGGCTTGCTTAAAAGCTGGAGCGAATATGGTGGAAGCGATGTAAGCGGTCCGTCAAGCGTAGGGCAGCATTGGGATGAAGCCGGCGCGCATTATCAAATGCCGATTGCTGGTGATGTATGGAACGAAGATCCACTGCATTCATCCTATCCTCCTTCCATTGCGTTTAAAGCTGCGCAACTGCAGGACAACCTTAAAGCAGCACAATTCCTGAGACGGATAAAAGAAATGGTTTTCACAGAGAAAAAAAACATCACCAAACTGGAACATCTTTTACAGGCAGCTAAAGATGCAGGTTTAGATGTTAAACAATTTGAGTTTGATTACGAACAAAAGGCAAAGTTGTTATTTGAAGAAGACCTTTCTATGGCTAAAGCTTGGGGCGTCAGAGGTTTTCCAACCATTTATTTTATAGATGAAGACGATAACCGTTTTAAAGTGTATGGCAGCAAACCATACCAGCACTATGAACAGGCCTTGCTGAAATTATTGCCTGGCGATGTACAAATAGAGAACCCTTCTTCCTATGAAGCTATTTTCAGTCAATTCAATACGGTTACATTAAAAGAGTTTGCTGTTTTTTATGAGGTAGATCTGGAACAAGCCGAAGGCCTTTTAAGTGAGCTTGAAATGCAAAAGAAGGTAAACCGTACCATCACCTATGCGGGCCCAATATGGAAGGTTAGCACATCAAATAACTTACCAATTGTTGCAGGATTTGAATAATGGGCTGCAAGAAACTCAGACGCACAAATAATCGAATAGCCTTAAATAATATCGTTCACTATAAAATTCTTACAAATGAAAAGGTTAGAAAACAAAGCCGCCATTATTACAGGTGCTGCCATGGGTATGGGAAAAGAAACAGCAAAACTCTTTGCTGAAGAAGGCGCAAAAGTAGTTGTGGCAGATTTCAACGAAGAAGGTGGAAATGCTGTGGTAAAAGAAATTGTTGAGAGCGGAGGTGTTGCGGCATTTTTCAAAGTTGATATTTCAAATGCTTCCCAGGTTGAAGCGATGGTAAAATTTACTGTAAGCACTTATGGTCGTCTTGATTGTGCAGTGAACAATGCAGCGTTGAAACCAGACAATAACAAGTTTGAAGATCTGGATGAGGAGTATTGGGACCGCTTGCAGGCTGTTGACCTCAAGGGTACGGCATTGTGTATGAAATATGAGATCAGGCAATTTCTGGAACAGGGGGGTGGGGGAGCAATCGTAAATATTTCCTCGATCAATGCATTCAAGCCAACAACCGGTAATCCTGCTTACCAGGCGTTCAAGCATGGCGTGGTAGGCTTAACAAAGGCGGCAGCTTTTGAATATGGAATTAAAGGTATTCGCATCAACTCCGTTGCACCCGGTGCCATCCGCACGCCCATGCTTACCGCAGCTTTGAAGGGGCTCAATATCGAAGAAAAAGATATCATTCCTACCATGAGTTTGATTGGTAGACTGGGTGAGCCAAGGGAAGTGGCACAGGGTTCGCTATTTCTCTGTTCAGACGACGCCAGCTATGTTCATGGTACTACCCTTCATGTAGGAGGAGGGTTTGAATTGCTCTGATCATCTCGCCAGCCGGAATTGCAGTTAATTCTTTGTGAGAACAATCAACCCGGAGTAATATCCGGGTTTTTATATCATACATATATTGGGCGGGAATGCTGGATTGAGCGGCGTTGAAAGCCGCCCCTAAGCCGTCTCTAAGCCGACTCTAAGCCGTCTCTGAGCCGTCTCTGAGCGACTTTTAAGCAGGTGGGAAGCGTCTCCAAAGCGTGGCGGAAGGGTGAATGAGCGGTTGCGGAAGCGTGTTGGAAGCTGTTTTGATGCGTCAACAATAGGTCTGCAAGGCGTCTCTAAGGCGTCTCCAATGCTTTCACTATACTGAAAATGATTCTGAACCCCGGGTTTTATTACCTCAATCACCCAATTTGAAAACAACAAAATCAAATATTGGCCTTAGAATGCTCATTTACATCCCCAGTATCCTGATTTTTTATTTCTATCCAAAATTATCTCACAAGCATCCCTACACGTAGTCAATAGCATTCCACTGGCATTCCTCTGCTATAACCAGTCTTTAACCTATGCATTACTCAAGTATAACCTGAGTATTAAACAACGTAATAACTTGTATGAAACAACCTAATAACAAGTATGAAACAAGTATTGCAAATAGTATACAATGAGTATATACTTCACTACAAAAATTAATGCACTTCCAACTTTCGATTTGTAAGAATTTTATGCAGCACCGGAAAGGAAGTACGCCAACGGCAACTTTCGATTTGTAAGAATTTCCTGCAGTGCCGAAAATGAAGTGCGGAAACGTGGACTTGCGATTTGTAAGAATTTTATACAGCACCGAAAAGGAAGTACGCCAACGTCAACTTTCGATTTGTAAGAATTTCCTGCAGTGCCCAAAAGGAAGTATGGAACCATGGACTTGCACTTTGTAAAAAAGCAGTTCGTATAAAGCGCAGAAACAAAATAGCCTGAAGACTCATCTCCAGGCTATACTTTTTTCGGATCAACTCTTGCGGACCGGACGGGACTCGAACCCGCGACCTCCGCCGTGACAGGGCGGCATTCTAACCAACTGAACTACCGATCCGTTTCCCTAATTTACAGCATTACTACCGTGTTTTGGGATTGCAAAGATAAAGGGAATTGCTACTTACAAACAAAACTTTTCCTAAAAATTTTTCAACCCTTAATTTTACACCATAACCAATGCTTATGCCGGAGAATAAGAACAGACAATTCCTGGAATTTGAAAAACCGATCAAAGACCTTTTTGATGATATTGAGAAGATGAGGCAAACTGCCGAGAAGAATGCCAAAGTTGATATGAGCGGCCCCATCGCCGATCTGGAAAAGCAGGTGATCGAAAAAAGAAAAGAGATCACAGAAAACCTCAGCAGCTGGCAAAAGGTGCAGCTTAGTCGCCACCCCGACCGGCCCTATACAATGAAATACATCACCAAGATGACCACCAATTTCGTGGAGCTTCATGGTGATAGAAACGTTAAGGACGATAAAGCCATGGTAGGTGGATTCGCCCAGCTGGATGGTGAAACCGTTATGTTCATCGGCCAGCAGAAAGGTATCAATACAAAAATGCGCCAGTTGCGCAATTTTGGTATGGCCAACCCCGAAGGCTACAGAAAAGCACTTCGCCTGATGCGACTGGCAGAAAAATTCAACAAACCCATCGTTACCCTCATAGACACCCCGGGCGCCTATCCCGGTCTCGAAGCAGAAGAAAGAGGGCAGGGTGAAGCCATCGCCCGCAATATATATGAAATGATGCGCCTGAAGGTCCCTGTCATTTGTGTGATCATTGGAGAAGGTGCCTCAGGCGGAGCGCTCGGTATTGGCGTGGGAGACAGGGTGTTCATGCTGCAGAATACCTGGTATACCGTTATCTCGCCTGAAAGCTGCTCTTCCATTCTCTGGAGAAGCTGGGACCAGAAGGAAAAAGCCGCCGAAGAACTCAAGCTTACGCCTGATCATATGCATGAATTCGGACTGGTCGACAAGATCGTTCCTGAGCCTATTGGCGGCGCTCACTGGGATTATGACCTCGCCGCTGCAAATCTTAAACAGGTGCTTATTGAAACATTGAGGGAGCTCAAACAGATCCCCGCAGAAGAGCGGGTTCGCCAGCGTATCTCGAAGTTCGGAAAAATGGGCTTCTGGGATGAATTACCGGCATGACCGGTTTGGTTCCAACAATTTACTTAAGCTAAATAAACTACTGTTTCATGTCTCTCAGACAAACTTTGCGCGGTACCGGGGTTGCCCTGGTTTCTCCTTTTACCAGTTCAGGAAAAATAGATTATCCCGCTCTGGAAAGCCTGATCAATTATGTTATCAAAAATGGTGTTGAATATGTTGTAACCCTTGGAACAACAGGTGAAACGCCCACCCTTTCTAAAGAAGAAAAGATCGATATCATCAACTTCACCTACGAACAGGTTGATGCCCGTGTTCCCGTGGTGGTAGGTGTTGGCGGTAACAATACCCATGAACTGGTGAAAGACCTGGAAATACTGCCGCTTGATAAAGCAACTGCCGTTCTCAGTGCAAGTCCATATTATAATAAGCCTTCGCAGGAAGGCATATTCAAACACTATGAAGTACTGGCCGCTGCATCACCACGCCCGGTGATCCTCTACAATGTTCCCGGCAGAACAGGACGTAATATGGAAGCCTCCACAACGCTCAGGCTCGCCCATGAAGTGCCCAATATCGCCGGTATTAAAGAAGCTGCGAATAATATGGTGCAGTGTATGCATATCCTGAAAGATCGTCCCGACCACTTCCTTGTGGTAAGCGGTGATGACGACCTGGTGATGCCACAAATTGCCTGCGGAATGGACGGTGTTATCAGCGTGGCAGCTAACTGCCTGCCAAGGAAATTCACCGATATGATAAGGGCCTCCCTTGCTTTCGATTTCCATAAAGCAAAATCACTGAACGACTCCATGCTGGAAGCCTATCACCTGCTGTTCGCAGAGAACAACCCGGCCGGAGTGAAAGCATTCTTGTCGGAGTTGGGATTGATAAGCAATCATCTCCGCCTGCCAATGGTTCCCCTCAGTGAAGAACTCCGGGAAAAGGTGAACGCTTACCTTATGAAATGAACGGATTGATCATTACGCTGTTACTGATATGTGCTACTACAGGCATCAGCATGGGCAATACCTATGCGGCACCGCTTTTGAATGATAGCACCATACGCCAAATGTTCGACACTACATTTCATATCCCCCAATTATCGCGTAGCAGAACCGTGAGGGTATGGCTCCCTAAAGATTATAGCCATTCCAAAAAAAGATTTCCTGTGCTTTATATGCATGATGGACAGAATCTTTTTGATGCTGCTACTTCCTATGCAGGCGAGTGGGGACTGGATGAAGCCATGGATACCGCCAGCAACCAGTGGATCATAGTCGCCATTGATAATGGAACGGTGCTGAGGATGAATGAATATAATCCCAATGACCATGAGCGTTTTGGAAAAGGGGAAGGGAAGGCTTATCTCGATTTTATCGTCAACACTTTAAAACCGGCCGTTGACAAAAAATACAGGACCCGGAAAAGCAGAAATCATACAGCCATTGCCGGTAGTTCCATGGGCGCCCTCATCTCTTACTATGCAGGCATCTGGTATCCCGGAACGTTTGGAAAAGTAGGCGTGTTTTCACCCTCTTTCTGGATAGCGCCACAAATTGAAGAGCATACGCGGGAAGCGGTGAAGCGCAATACACATAGTCGCCAGGATTATTTCTTTTATGGTGGTAAGCAGGAAGGAAAGGAAATGGTTCCCGATATGGAGAGGGTGCATGCAATGCTACAGCAACTTGTCCATCCACAAAAGAAGAATAGTTTCCCGATCATCGTTAATGAAAATGGAAAGCACAATGAAGCCGCCTGGAGAAGCCAGCTCCCGGCATTTATCGACTGGCTGAATAAAGGATCATAACCGGTAACTCACCCCTTCCAATGCAAGATATGTATCAGGGAATAACTCCCTTGCCTCTTCCAGGAACTGGTCGAGCTTTTCATATTTAGAACTGAAATGTCCGATCAGTAATTTACCTACTCCAGCTTTGCTTGCAATGGTTGCCGCCTGGTGGGTGGTGCAATGGAACCTTGCATTAGCACGATCAGCCAGGTCTTTGAGATAGGTGGTCTCATGATATAAAATATCAGCTCCTCTAACTTTTTCAATCAGTCGCTCGTCATAGCAGGTGTCGGCAGAATAAGCATAACTCTTTGGTCGCGGTGCCGGGTCAGTAACCATCTCATTCAAAACAACCCTTCCATCTTTTCTTGTGTAATTTTCACCCCATTTAAGTCTGTCGAAGAATATAGCGGGAATTTCGTGGTGGCGGGCCAATTCAGGATTTACTTTTCGCGGTGCCTTCACTTCTTCAAAACGAAATCCCCAGCAAGGTATGCGGTGGCTTACCGGAAAGCAACTCACCTGGAACTTTTCCTGCTTCGCAATTACGCCTTCTCCTTCCAGTGCATGGAAATGAAGTTTATAAGGTAGGGATGTATCGGCAACTCTTAACTGCATCTCGATAAGTTCCAGCAGGGGTGCAGGGGCATAAAGGTTAAGATCGATCTCGCGACCCAATAGCCCCATACTGGTGATCAAACCGATCAATCCGAAGTAGTGATCACCATGCAGGTGTGATATGAAAATATGCTGGATACGACTCCGCCTGATCTTGTACTTGGCCATCTGCATCTGGGTGCCCTCCCCGCAATCTACCAGGAACAGGAATTCATCCAGCGTCACTACCTGCGCGGTAGGATGCCTGTCGAATGCAGGTAAAGCAGAGTTATTTCCTAATATGGTTACACCAAGCATAGCACTATTTAAAACAGGGGATCTTCATCATCCAGTAATTCACGCTCTATTTCTTCCATCTGAACAATATCCCAGGCTTCTGATTCAGTAGGTGTTGCACTCATGATCTCCAGCAATTGCTCTTTATCAAGCCATTCTTCTACCTCGGGCTTCAATTCACAAATAACGAAAGATGCATTATTCTCATAATAAGATTGCTGCACTTTGATCAACGTTTCGGCTGCCTTAAGATCAAGAGATGATACGCTTCCCATATTTAACACAACGTTTTTAACGCCATTTTGGAGAAAGCTTTCTAAACGATTCTGCAAGTCTGCTGTCATATTAGCAGTTATATGCTCGTCAAGCAACGTTATGGCATGGAATTTTTCCTTGGTATCAATTTTGACCTGCATACGCGTAAAATTAAGTGACGATTTATTCGTTCTTTGAGTGCTGGGGGGGCAAACCTAAACTCAAAAATATTCGTTATTATTGTATAACACACAACAACTTATAAAATGGACAACAATTTTTCAGCCCAGGTAAAAGAGATCATCTCGTTCAGCAGGGAGGAAGCGTTGCGATTGGGGAATGATTTTATCGGTACGGAGCACTTGCTGCTGGGACTGATAAGAGAAGGTGACAACACCGCTGTCCGTATTCTAAAAAGTTTCAATGTTGACCTTTATGAACTCCGCAAAGAAGTTGAACTCGCGGTAAAAGATAAGACAGGAAAGAATATTGCTAACATCAATAGTCTGCCGCTTACCAAGCAGGCAGAGAAAGTGATTCGTGTAACGGTACTTGAAGCAAAGGCACTTAAAAGTCCCACAGTTGAAACCGAACACCTAATGCTATCTATATTGAAAAACAAAGAAAATATTGCTACCCAGATCCTCAACCAGTTTGATGTAGACTATGATCTTTTCCGCAATGAATTAGGCGTGGTAAAAAGCAATGACGTTAGGAGTGAATTCCAGGATGAGAATGAAGACGACTTTGATGAGGAAAAGAAATACAGTCAGCAAAAGGCAAAGGCAACGGGAGCAACAAAGAGCAAGACACCGGTACTTGATAATTTCGGAAGAGATATCACCCGGCTGGCAGAAACAAATGCACTCGATCCTATCGTAGGACGTGAGTATGAAATTGAGCGCGTATCACAGATCCTTAGCAGGCGTAAGAAAAACAACCCCATCCTCATAGGAGAACCGGGTGTTGGTAAGACGGCTATTGTGGAGGGTTTGGCACTGCGAATTGTACAGCGTAAAGTATCGAGGGTTTTGTTTGATAAAAGAGTTATATCACTTGACCTGGCAGCGCTTGTTGCCGGTACCAAATACCGCGGACAGTTTGAAGAAAGGATGAAGGCCATCATGAATGAACTGGAGAAGAACCGTGATGTGATCCTCTTCATTGATGAGATACATACCATAGTAGGAGCTGGTGGTGCCAGCGGTTCACTAGATGCATCCAATATATTCAAGCCCGCCCTCGCAAGAGGTGAGCTGCAGTGTATTGGTGCTTCCACGCTCGATGAATATCGTATGTACATCGAGAAGGATGGTGCATTGGATCGTCGATTCCAGAAAGTGATGGTAGATCCGCCGAGTGTTGATGAAACCATTCTTATTCTCAACAATATCAAATCGAAATACGAGGAATATCATAACGTCAATTATTCTGATGATGCTATCAATGCCTGTGTGAAGCTGAGCGACCGTTATATGACGGACAGGTTACTTCCCGATAAGGCTATTGATGTATTGGATGAAGTTGGTGCGCGTGTTCACCTGAAGAATATTAATGTGCCTGAGGAGATCCTAGAACTCGAGAGAAAGATCGAGGACGTGAAGAATGAAAAGAACCGTGTTGTGAAGAGCCAGAAGTTTGAAGAAGCTGCTTCACTAAGAGATACGGAAAAGCGTTTACAGGAAGACCTCGAGAGAGCAAAATCGCAGTGGGAAGAAGAAAGCAAACACAAGCGTTTCCCCATTAGTGAAGATGATATCGCTGAAGTGGTGAGCATGATGACAGGTATCCCTGTTAAGCGAATGGTTCAGGCAGAAAGCGAGAAGCTGAAGAAGATGGCCACTGATATGGCTGATATGGTTGTTGGACAGGAAGAGGCCATCCAGAAAGTGGTGAAGGCCATCCAGCGTAACCGTGTCGGATTGAAAGATCCCAAGAAGCCAGTAGGTACATTTATTTTCCTGGGACCAACCGGTGTTGGTAAGACCGAGCTGGCACGTTCATTGGCACGTTATCTTTTTGATAGTGAAGATGCATTGGTTCGGATTGATATGAGTGAATACATGGAGAAGTTCACGATCAGCAGACTGATAGGTGCGCCTCCCGGTTATGTAGGATATGAAGAAGGCGGTCAGCTTACCGAGAAGGTTCGCCGTAAGCCATATTCTGTGATCCTGCTCGATGAAATTGAAAAGGCACATCCGGATATTTATAACATACTGTTGCAGGTGCTTGATGATGGCCAGTTGACTGACGGCCTTGGTCGCAAAGTTGACTTCAAGAACAGTCTTATCATCATGACATCTAACATTGGTGTTCGCCAGTTGAAGGATTTCGGAGAAGGAGTTGGATTTGCCACTTCAGCGAGAACTGCCAGCAGTGATGAGAACAACAAGGCGGTTATTGAGAAGGCATTGAAACGAACATTCTCACCAGAATTCCTGAACAGGATAGATGATGTGATCGTGTTTAATTCGCTCACCAAGGAGCATATCTTCCAGATCATAGATATCCTGCTGGCTGGAGTAATGAAGCGCCTGAAGAATCTTGGATTCTCTCTTGAGCTTACAGAAGAAGCCAAGAACTTCATTGCAGAGAAAGGATATGACCAGCAGTTTGGTGCAAGACCTCTTCACAGGGCGCTGCAGAAATACCTGGAAGATCCATTGGCAGAAGAGATCCTGAATATGACGATCAAGGATGGTGATATACTTATTGCTGACCTTGACAAAGAGCAGAACAAGATCAGGTTTAGTCTTAAGGAATCATCTCCTCCCAAGAAGGAAAAGTCAGAAGCATAATTTCTAATTAATCAGAATATGAGAGGCCGTCATTCGACGGCCTTTTTTTGTAAATTGAAGCATGGTAAAAAAGTTTATCAGTGAGGATGAAATTCCTTTTTATACAAGGGTATTTAATTTCATAAGCCTCGCACTTTTAGCTGCAACATGGATTGTACCATTAATGGCGTATGACGCACTTCCTGAAACAGTTCCTTCACATTTCAACTTAAGAGGAGAGGTGGATGGATATGGAAACAAGGTTCTGGTCTTTCTTATTCCGGTGATTGCCACCTTTACTACAGGAATATTATGGTTTGTGATGAACACTAAAAATCCTTATTTCAGAAAGTTTCGCAAACCGGGTCCATACCAGATTCAACTTAGTGAGCAGGCACAGTATCGGGTACTAAGTACAACAAATCTTCTTACTGCTCTATTGTTTTTGATCGTGGAGGTGACCATGGTAGAATCCGCACGCACAGCTATAGTGCCTTCTTATTTTTTTATCATTTTCGTGATCTGTGGCCTGCTTATTATTCTACCACTGGTTGAGGCATTCCGTTCTAAGTGAAGATGATCAGAACCTTTCCCTTTTTTCCATTCACTATTGCCTTTTCTCTATTTACTATCTTTGTAAAATGGCAGCGAAGAAAAAGATAATCATTACCATTGATGGCTGGAGTAGTTGTGGCAAAAGTACCCTGGCGCGGCAACTGGCAAAAGAACTCAACTATGTATATATTGATAGTGGCGCCATGTATCGTGCAATCACTTTGTACTTCTTAAGGAACCATATTGACTGGACCGATACTGCAGAAGTAGAAGAAGCCTTAGCGAACATCCAGCTAGATTTTCGTTTTAATGAAGTGAGTGAGCAGTCTGAAATGTTCCTCAACGATGAGAACGTTGAATATGTGATCCGTGATCTGGTAATTGCAGAAAAGGTGAGTGAGATTGCTGCCATCAGGGAGGTAAGGACATTTGCCGTTAAGCAACAACAGGAGATGGGACGAAAGAAAGGAATTGTTATGGATGGCCGCGATATAGGCACGGTTGTTTTTCCCAAAGCTGAATTGAAAATATTCATGACTGCCGACAATGCTGTTAGGGTGGAGAGAAGGTTCCGTGAGCTGTTTGAAAAGAATCCTAACATCACTATTGAGGAAGTAAAGAATAACCTCGAAATGCGTGATTATATTGACAGCAACCGCGAAGTGAGTCCGCTACGCCAGGCAGATGATGCATTGGTTCTTGACAATTCAAAACTGACCATGCAGGAACAGCTTCATATTGCGCAGAAATGGGTGAAGGAGAAACTGCAATAAAAAAACCCGTTTCAGTTGAAACGGGCTGGTAGCAATGTTAGTTTTGGTTAAGAGAATTATCTCAGGAAAAGCATCTCCCTGTATTTCGGAAGCATCCAATGGCTGTCGTCCACCAATAGTTCCAGTTTGTCGACCCTGTACCTTATAGAATCAAAGTAAGGTGCTTTAACCTGGCTTTCGTAAGCGATGGCTTTTTCCCTTGTATTTTCAATTTTGTTGCAGACTTTACGAGCCTCGATCAGTTTCTCCACCAAGTCACTCAATATATTGATATGCTCACTGATCTTTTCAAGGATCTGCAGCTGGTTTGCATAACTGCTTTCCTTCAGCCCGATCTCTTTTAATCCACTTATATTGCTTATAAGGATATTCTGATATTTGATAGCTGCAGGCAGCACATGACTGGTACAAAGTTCACCCATGATCCTCGCTTCAATTTGTACATGCTTGATGTATTTCTCGAGTTCGATCTCATGACGTGCTTCCAGCTCTACGTGCGTTAGTACATCATTGCTCTCATAGAGATTCTTTGTTTTGTCGGTAACCATTGCATCCAAAGCAAGTGGGGTGGTCTTTACATTTGGAAGTCCACGGCGGGCTGCTTCTTCTGCCCACTCTTCACTGTATCCATCACCTTCAAAAAGAACCTTATCGCTCGCAACTATATATTCGCGGATCACATGCATGATAGCGATCTCTTTCTTCTCACCTTTCTCGATCAGCGCGTCAACATCTTTCTTGAATTGCTTAAGTGTTTCAGCGATGATGGTATTCAAAACAGTCATCGGGTTTGCGCAGTTGGCAGAAGAACCAACGGCACGGAACTCAAACTTATTACCTGTGAAGGCAAAAGGAGAAGTACGGTTACGATCGGTATTGTCAAGGAGCAATTCAGGAATGCTGCGATGCAGGTCGAGCTTAAGGATGGCCTCATCCTGCTCATCAAATTTAGCACTCACTCTTTCCTTGATTTCAGACAATACATTGCTGAGGTATCCACCAACAAATACTGAGATGATGGCAGGAGGTGCTTCGTTTGCGCCAAGACGATGGTCGTTTCCTGCAGAAGCGATGCATGCCCGGAGAACATCTGCATAGTCATGAACCGCTTTGATCGTATTCACGAAGAAAGTCAGGAACATAAGATTTGTCTTTGGCGTTTTGCCGGGAGCAAGAAGGTTAACACCGGTATCGGTTGACATGCTCCAGTTGTTATGCTTACCACTACCGTTGATTCCTGCGAAAGGTTTTTCATGAACCAGTACACGAAGCCTGTGACGACGTGCAACACGATCCATTACATCCATGAGCAGGGTGTTATGGTCAACAGCAACACTCACTTCTTCAAAGATGGGAGCACATTCGAACTGTGCTGGAGCAACTTCATTATGGCGTGTACGCAGGGGAATTCCCAACTTGTATGATTCGTTCTCGAAATCGCGCATGAATGCATAGATGCGCTCGGGGATGGAACCAAAATAATGATCTTCCAGCTGCTGTCCCTTTGCAGGCGCATGACCAAAAACGGTTCTGCCGCTAAGCACCAGGTCTGGACGGGCATTGAACATAGCCTCATCAATCACGAAATATTCCTGCTCCCATCCGAGGGTTGCAGAAACGCGGTTTACATTTTTATCAAAGTAGTTGGCAACATCAACAGCATGCTTATTAAGTGCTTCCAGTGATTTAAGAAGCGGCGCTTTATAATCAAGTGTTTCGCCGGTATAAGAAACAAATATGGTTGGGATGCAAAGTGTGCGGCCATTTCCGATCTCCATGATAAAGGCAGGAGAGGAGGGATCCCATGCTGTATAACCACGGGCTTCAAAAGTGGCACGGATACCACCGCTCGGGAAAGAGGAGGCATCAGGTTCCTGCTGGATGAGCGCGGCACCATCAAATTCTTCAATGGCGGTTCCATCTCCCTTTAATGTGAAAAACGAATCATGCTTTTCGGCTGTAGTTCCTGTTAAAGGCTGAAACCAGTGCGTGTAATGCGTTACACCTTTTGTTTCTGCCCACTGGCGGATACCTGCTGCAACCTGGTTGGCAACATTGCGGTCAATTTTCTTTCCACCGCGAATGGAGGCGAGCAGACTTTTATAGCCTTCATCACTCAAAAAGGCCCTGGCCTTCTGGATGGTGAAAACATTCTCCCCAAAAATCGCAGTAATCTTGGCAGATCCCGAAACTTCCACTTCTTTTCCTTCATTGATGCCTTCTAAAGCACTGAAACGTAATGACATTAAGAATTAATTTTAGCTATTGAAAAAAATGATAATCTCAGCTTTTTGAAGGACCCTTAACAGGGTTTTCAAAAATTTCCTCTAAGTTGAGTAAAAAAATGATGCAAATCATCCTTTTCGTGCAGAATAAATATCAGAAACCTCTGTTTTTATAAACATTAATTAATTTATAATGTGAAATTTTATCGCCTGCGGCCGCCAGACTCAGCCAGATAAGCAGGCATATTTCGGGGATCGCCCTGTAGCGAACCAGTGCACCGGGGAAAGGAATGGTATAACCGATGAAGAGGCAGGTGAGGAGGGCAGTGTAAGCGAGCAGGGCCGACATTGGGTAAGGGGCAAGGAGAGCCCTGCCGGGGTAACGACGCGCAATAAGCGTTAGAAATAATCCGAGCAGAACCAGGTTCTGAACCACCATCAGCAATTGAAGGGCGCCGCTCGTATTCCATGGCCGGGGTTGTAGAAAGGCGTTGTCAGCAGCCTGTGGCAGCATCTTTATAAATGATGCGGGAGAGGGTTCCATCTTTTGGAGGCTGACCCTTGTTTTTCCTTCCAGCGCAAAAAATGAGGCTTGCTTCTCAGCAACCATTTCTGGCAGGTTGAGAGGGGAGGGTAATAATCCGCTCAGGAAAAACATCACCATCGCGATCATATGCACCCCGAGAAATGCTTTTACCTGGGGCTTTTGTTTTTTCACCACCAGCCACCAGGCCACAAGCGATGGGATGATGACGGCTACCAGCGGTGCGCGGATAAAACTGATTCCTGCCAGTGCCAGGATAGTAAGCACCAGGTATCCGGCTTGGCCGCGGGCCAACCATTTTCCATATATATATATAAGGAGTCCGAAAAAGAAGAATAGCCAGGCATCCGATCTTATGCCACTAAGCCAGAACAGGGTGGGGGGATAGAGAAAGATCAGCATGAACAGCCATTGCTTTAGTTGGGGCCAGGCAGCCAGGCAGGCCTGGTAAAGCCAGAAATGTCCCCAGAAGCTAATACCGCTGAAAGCAACCACATTAATATAATAGTTGCCGCCCGATATAAGGTTTACAAAGGCAAGGGGCTTAATGATAAGGGCCTGCTCCATTTTCATCTGGAAAACTGCCAATCCCCCTGCCCAGCCATTCTCTGATACAAGTCGGAATATGTCTACATCCTCAAAAAAATGCGCTGGTCGGGTTAGGAGCTTTTCGAGTTCATTCATGCTGTCGCCATTGATGAACCAGGTATCATCGCCGCCATAAAACCGAAGGAACACAAATCCATAAAGAGAACCCATGAGGACCTTTGCTGCCATGGCAATCAGCAATTGGCTCCAGCTGAAACCCCACTCAGCTTTTCGGGTGAGCCATCGCGTTAGCAACACAACAATGATCAAAACAATGAAGTAGCGCAGGTATATATCCATCCGGGTTTCTTGATTTTCCTTTTCAAATCTATACATTTGGCTTTAATGTGGCCGAATGCAAGTTGCAACAAACAGATCCCTCCTCATCGCTTTTGTTTCCAATAACGGATGGTCCGTTTATAATTTCAGGCTCGATGTGATCCGGAGCCTGCTGCAGGCAGGGCATCGTATCCTGGTTTTATGTCCGCAGGATGCATTTGTTGACAAGCTCCGCAAGGAAGGATGCCAGTACCAGCCCCTTCACTTTGATAACCGCTCGATAAGTCCCCTGGCCGATTTTCAATTTTACCTGGAGGCAAAGAAATATTACAGGCAATACCGTCCCCATCTTGTTTTTCATTTTGTTGCCAAGCCAAATATTTATGGAACCATGGCTGCCACTGCAGCAGGCATTCCATCCATTGCAGTGGTAACCGGACTGGGTTATGCCTTTTCGCAAAAGAATATCCTCTACCAAATAGTAAAGCAATTGTACCGCAAAGCACTTAAGGGTGCCCGTGAGGTTTGGTTTCTGAATAATGAGGACGCGGGTTTCTTTACCCGTAATGGCATTACTGATATAAAAAAAACGCGGGTGCTGCCGGGTGAAGGCATCGATACCGAATGGTTTTCGCCTGTACCAAAAATCGATAAAGTAGATGGTGATTTTTGTTTCCTGATGGCAAGCCGTCTCTTAAAAAGCAAGGGTATCGGCGTATATGCTGATGCCTGCAGGTTACTGCGAAAGAAAGGGCATAAGTTCAGATCAGTATTGATCGGGTCAGTGGAAGCCCATCATCCCGATTCCATTTCAATGGAAGAGCTGGCGCGTTGGGAAAAGGAAGGTCTGCTCCGTTATGAGGGTTTCATGGATGATGTAAGGCCATGGCTTTCGGAGACAGATTGCTTTGTGTTTCCCTCCACCTATAACGAGGGTGTGCCGCGATCCTTAATGGAAGCGGCCAGTATGGAACTGCCGATTGTTACTTCTGATTCAAGGGGCTGCCATGATGTGGTGAAGCATCTTGAAAACGGTTTGCTCTCAAAGCCCGGCGATCCTTTTGACCTTGCCTTAAAGATGGAGGAACTGCTGCTTATGACTCCATCCGTTCGCATGAGCATGGGTAAAAAGGGAAGGGAGCTTGTAAAGGCACAATTTGATATCAGTATAATTATCGCCCATTATAAACAGGCAGTGGCCGGCATTGAAGGGCATCAATAATTTTCGCATTCACTGCCTTACCTTACCTTTGCGCTTTCTTACACCATCCGCAAAAGCAACATGGAAGTAACCGTTAAAACCGCGCAACAATTACGTCTTACCGCCGAAGAATTTGAACTGATCAAAGAGAAACTCGGCCGAACCCCTAATTTCAATGAACTCTGCGCCTTCAGTGGAATGTGGAGTGAACACTGCAGCTATAAAAACTCCATTAAATGGTTGAAAACCCTCCCAAGGGAAGGTGGCAAAATGTTGGTAGCAGCAGGAGAAGAGAACGCCGGACTCATGGATATGGGTGATGGATATGGCGTTGTTTTCAAGATCGAGAGCCATAACCACCCTTCTGCCATTGAACCATTCCAGGGTGCAGCAACTGGTGTTGGTGGTATTCACCGGGATATTTTCACCATGGGAGCAAGACCTATTGCCGCATTGAATTCTCTCCGTTTTGGTAAACTCACTGAAGGTAAAACCCAGCACCTGTTAGGTGGGGTGGTACATGGCATTGGCCATTATGGCAATTGCTTTGGTGTACCTACCGTGGGGGGCGAAATATATTTTGAACAATGCTATCATACCAACCCACTCGTGAACGCCATGAGTGTTGGAATTGTAAAGGCGGGCGGTACAGTAAGTGCCACTGCCGAAGGACTAGGCAACCCGGTTATGTTTGTGGGTTCTGCTACCGGTAAGGATGGAATTGGCGGAGCATCTTTTGCTTCTGCTGATATCACCGCAGAAAGTACCGAGGAACTGCCGGCGGTGCAGGTTGGTGATCCCTTCCAGGAAAAAAAATTACTCGAGGCCTGCCTTGAGGTGATTACAACAGGCGCAGTAGTTGGCATGCAGGATATGGGTGCCGCAGGCATCATCTGCTCCACCGCAGAAATGAGTGCAAAAGGTGGCGTGGGAATGAGGATCGATCTGGATAAAGTGCCTACCCGCCAGCAGAATATGAAAACATGGGAACTCCTCCTTAGCGAGAGCCAGGAGCGCATGCTCATGGTGGTTGAAAAGGGCAAGGAGGCGCTGGTGGAGAAGATCTTTGAAAAATGGGATCTGCCCTGTTCAGTGATAGGGGAAGTGACTGATAACGGACTCCTCGATTTCTATATGCATGGTGAACTGGAGGCTTCCATCCCGGCCTATGAACTGGTACTTGGTGGCGGTGCACCTGTATATGACCGTGCATATGAAGCGCCGGCATACCTCGAGAAGATCGCTGCTTTTGATGCTGCGAAAGTTCCGGTACCTGCCGACCTTAAGGCAGTGGCATCCCAATTGGTTGAAGTCCCCAATATCGCTTCCAAGCGCTGGATCTATGTTCAGTATGACAGCATGGTTGGAACAGGAAATACTTCCACCAATGCTCCAAGCGATGCAGCTGTAGTACTGGCAAAACCAAGCAATAAAGCACTTGCGGTAACAACAGATTGTAATAGCCGCTATGTATATGCCGATCCCTACAAAGGCGCCATGATAGCAGTTGCTGAAGCCGCGAGAAATATCGTGTGCAGTGGTGGCGAACCTCTCGGTGTTACCAACTGCCTGAATTTCGGAAACCCCTACGACCCACAGGTCTACTACCAGTTTGTTCAGGCCATTAAAGGAATGGGTGACGCATGCCGCAGATTCAATACCCCGGTTACCGGCGGTAATGTGAGCTTCTATAACCAGAACCCCGATGGTCCGGTGTACCCAACACCTACTATTGGAATGGTTGGATTGCTGGATTCTGTCGACAATAAAATGACGCTTGATTTTAAGCAGGAGGGTGATTCCATCTACATTATTGGAAACAGTACAGACTGTATCAATAGCTCTGAATACTTAAATAAAATAGTGGGTGTGGAGCATTCACCCGTTCCGCATTTTGATATTGAAGAAGAATTTGCCCTTCAGCAAACGATCAGTGAATTGATAAAAGACAAACTGATTGACTCGGCCCATGACATCAGTGAAGGTGGACTTTTCATTACGCTGGCAGAAAGTGGATTTAACCGCGATCTCGGATTCAGCATCGATACTGACCCCGCCATTCGTAAGGATGCATTCCTTTTCGGGGAGGGTCAAAGTCGGGTGATCGTATCCGTTAATCCGGAAAGTCAGTCGCAGTTCGAGGCTAGTCTCGCGGGAAAAGCATTCAGGAAACTCGGAACTGTAAGCTCCGGCAATATCACCATTGATGGAGAAGACTGGGGCGATATTAATTCCTGGAAAAAGAAGTATGATACTGCCATTGAAAGATTGCTGGCAGGTCATGATGCCGAATTTGCCATGACGCCTATTTAATAATGGTGTAAACTGCCTTATATATGAATACAGATTCAGTTATTGTAATAACCGGCGCTGCAGGTTTTATAGGTAGTTGCCTGGTGGGTTATCTTAACCAGAAAGGATTCAATAATCTTTTACTGGTGGATGATTTCAGCAGGGAAGACAAGGCCCCTAATACTGAAGGCAAGTTGTTCCTGGAGAAAATTCCACGTAACCATTTCTTCGAATGGCTTAGCGAGCACAAACCCAGGATCGATTTTGTATTTCATATTGGCGCCAGAACCGATACTACTGAATTCAATTATTCCATCCACCAGGAACTGAATGTGGAATATTCCCAGAAGATCTGGAACTACTGCACCATTCATAATATCCCCCTCGTTTATGCGTCTTCTGCTGCCACCTACGGCGGGGGTGAACTTGGATATGACGACAGTCATGAGCTTGTTTTCAATTTGCAGCCACTGAACCCATATGGGGTTTCAAAGAATGAATTTGACAAATGGGTAATGCATGAAGAATGTCATCCCCCGTTTTGGGCCGGACTCAAATTCTTCAATGTTTATGGCCCGAATGAAAACCATAAGGGAAGGATGGCAAGCGTGATCTGGCATTCCTTCAACCAGATTAAGGAAACGGGGAAGGTGAAGTTGTTTCGTTCGCACCGGCCAGATTTTGAGGATGGTCAGCAGCTCCGTGATTTTGTATATGTGATGGATGTGTTGAAGGTTTGTGTGTGGCTGATGGAAAACCAGCCTGCTTCAGGCCTGTACAACCTGGGTACGGGCAAGGCGCGCGCATTTGAGGACCTCGTTAAGGCAAGTTTCAGGGGAATGGACCGTGAGCCGGTAATAGAATTTATTGATATGCCGGAGGACATCCGTGATAAGTATCAGTATTTCACCGAAGCAAACATGCAGAAACTCCGTGACCAGGGCTATCCCGAAAGCTTTTATACACTGGAAGAAGGGGTTGAGGATTATGTAAGAAATTACCTTGTACCGGGTAAGTACTTTTAAATCATTATATTTACAATATGATTGCTGCCATCACTCCGAAAGAGTGATGGCATTTTTTTAAACCTATGTGAGATGAGTAAAAAAATAGCCATTATCGGTGGCGGAAATCTTGGAATATCAATAGCGGAAGGCTTATTGGCCGGTGGATTCACAGAAGCCGGGAACATTACTGTAACGCGTAGAAATATTGCTCTTTTACAGCCTTTACAGCAGAAAGGGATACATGTAACGAATAATAATGTGGAGGCGGCGCAGCAGGCCGACGTTATTCTTCTTGCCGTTAAGCCATTCCAGGCTGCTGAGGTTGTTCGTGAAATTTCAGAGGTCACCGGCAAGGAAAAAATGCTCATCTCGGTGGTAACAGGGGTGACCATTGCAGAATTGGCCAAGGAGCTGAAAGGCGAAACTGCCATATTCAGGGCGATGCCCAATACGGCTATAGCCATTCGGGAAAGCATGACCTGTGTGGGATATACCCGGGCTGATGCTGCCCAGGTGGAGTGGGTGATGGCATTATTTAACCAGCTGGGGCGGGTTGCCATCATTGATGAAAAGCTTATGGACGCGGCAACTGTACTGGGTGCATGTGGAACGGCCTATGCGATGCGGTATATCAGGGCCAATATACAGGGAGGTATCGAAATAGGTTTTGATGCGGCAACTGCCAGCCTCATTGCTGCTCAAACTGTTAAGGGAGCGGCGGAACTATTGTTACAAAAAGGTACCCATCCGGAGCAGGAGATCGACAAGGTGACTACTCCCAAGGGCTGTACCATAGCGGGACTTAATGAAATGGAGCACCAGGGGTTCAGTTCATCACTTATAAAAGGGATTGCCGCCAGCTACGACAAGATACAAAAGGGATAATTTTTATGCATCTACCGCATAATACATGAGAAAAAACGTTATTAATAATATATTAATGGGTAGATCGTTAATCTAATATGGTAAATACAACAGGAGGTTTTTGCGGCTAGGCCTAATTGAGGTAATTTGCAGCGCGTTGGACTTACCACCATTGAACCACAGATATGAAAAAGAATATTAGCAGTTGGATTTTACTATTAGAAATTATAGCCATCGTGGCTATGCATGCCAATAAAGGTGGCAGCGAAAAGATCAAAGACATCCTTTTAAAAAGAAATCATACTGGTCTGATCAAAGCAACACCTATCATCCAGGCATCTGTAAATTAGGATTATATAATTAGCAATAATCACCAAAAGGAAAATAGGCATCCGGGAAACCGGGTGCCTATTGTATTTAAGGTAGTTCCTGCCTCAGCTCCTTTCACGGATAAAGGCCAGTACTTTCTTGTAAGCGTCCTCGGTTGCTTCCTTATTGAAGTTGGGATTACTCGGATTCGCAAATGCATGGGTAGCATCATAGCGGTTTAGCAAAAGCTTCTTGCCGGCTTTATTCATGTTTTCAGCGAATTCATCCACTACTTGCGGGCTCGGCCATTGGTCCTGGTTGGCGAAGAATCCCAGGATATCTGCATTCAAAGTTTTGAGTTTTTCAACATCCTTTTCAGGCTGGCCATAATACATTATTCCCCCTGCCGCCTGTTTGCCACCCAGTAATGTGGCCTGGAGGCTCCAGCCGCCGCCAAAGCACCAACCGATGGTAAACACACGGGCATCGTCGCCGGCATATTTATAAGCACCTCTTATGATGGCCTCGGCCCTTTCTGACTTTACCGACTGCATCGTTTTAGCTGCATCCTCCCTGTTTGTGGCAACTACATTGTCATACAGATCAAGCGCTATCACATTTATTCCAAGGTCGCGGCCAAGTTTTTCTGCTTCCTGCTTAATGTAATCGTTAAGTCCCCACCATTCATGAACCACGAAAAGGTAATTCTTAGTTGGTGTTGCTGATTTTACCTCCCAGGCATGTGCTGTTTTACCATCGGGTGTAGCATAATTGATGTCTTTGCCTGCATCAGACTGGTATTTAAAGGGAAGGGGCTCGTCATGGCTCATACGGAATGATTTGCTGGAGGCATTCTGTGCAAATGATTCTGTTGCCATTGCCGCACAGCAGGAAACTGGTTCCTGGGCACTGGCAGCTTTTATGAATAACAAACCGGCAACAAAAAGAATGATTTTTTTCATATGAGTAAACTTTTTAAGATTACAATCCAGTGGCCCTCTTGTTCAAACAATGCCAGTAAACAGACTGATCGGCTATACAGTTTTTTTCCACAAGGCAATTCCCAACTTGGGTGGAATGGGGAATACTGTATCTTTGCATGACCTCCCGGATATACATATTCCATTTTTCCGCAAGGTCAGTATTCAGACTGGAGAAGCGGTTCAACATTAAAAGACAGGATGTCAGCAATAACCTAAGCTATTATGGCTTGGGAGTTTATTTTTTTGAAAAAATTCAAAATATGGCCAAGTACATTTTCGTAACAGGAGGGGTAACCTCATCATTAGGTAAGGGAATTATTGCAGCATCCCTGGGGAAGTTGCTTCAGGCGAGGGGATTGAATGTAACGATCCAGAAATTTGATCCTTATATCAATGTTGATCCCGGTACGCTTAATCCTTATGAACATGGCGAATGTTATGTAACAGAAGATGGTGCTGAAACCGACCTTGATCTTGGTCATTATGAAAGATTCCTGAGCATATTTACCTCGCAGGCTAACAACGTTACAACTGGTCGCATATACCAGACCGTTATTAACAAGGAAAGGGAAGGAGCATACCTTGGTAAAACAGTTCAGGTTGTACCACATATCACTGACGAGATCAAACGCAGAATGTTATTACTTGGTCAGCAGGGCTATGATATTGTAATAACTGAAATTGGTGGAACAGTTGGTGATATTGAAAGCTTACCTTTTATAGAAGCGGTTCGTCAGTTGCAGTGGGAGTTACCCGAAGAAGATTGTGTGGTGGTTCACCTTACATTGATTCCTTACCTCCGTGCTGCAAAGGAGCTAAAGACCAAGCCCACACAGCACAGCGTCAGGATGCTTAGCCAGGAGGGTGTACATCCCGATGTACTTGTATGCCGCACCGAAGAATCACTATCCCCCGAAATAAGAAAGAAAATTGCGCTCTTCTGTAATGTGAAAAAGGAAGCAGTAATTGAAGCAGCGGATGCACCTACCATTTATGAGGTTCCTTTAGCAATGATGCGTGAGAAACTTGACCTGATCTGCCTGAAGAAAATGAATATCACTAATTATTCAGAGCCTGAACTGGGTAAATGGAAAGAGTTCCTTGATAAGCTTAAGTATCCCAAGAGTAAGGTAACCATCGGGTTGATCGGTAAGTATATTGAATTGCAGGATGCTTATAAGTCGATCCTCGAAGCATTTGTACATGCAGGTGCGATGAATGAATGCAAGGTGAATGTGGTGAATGTTCACAGTGAATTTATCACGGAAGAGAATGTGGAAGAAAAGCTTGGTCACCTTGATGGTTTGCTGGTTGCACCAGGGTTTGGACACAGGGGTATTGAAGGAAAGATCACTGCGGTAAAATATGCGCGCGAAAATAAATTACCATTCTTTGGAATTTGTTTGGGTATGCAGATGAGTGTAATTGAATACGCGCGAAATGTATTGGGATGGAAAAATGCCCACAGTACCGAGATGGACCCGAATACAACCCATGCGGTTATTGACCTGATGGAAGGCCAGAAGGCAGTTACTGCCAAGGGCGGCACCATGAGGCTTGGGTCATATCCCTGCGAAATCAGGGAGGGAAGTCTGGCGCATACTGTATATGGCAGCACATTAATTAGTGAGCGGCATCGCCATCGCTGGGAATTCAATAACCAGTACCTCGCTGATTTTGAGCAGGCAGGTATGATTGCGAGTGGAAGAAATCCGGAGAGCGGATTGGTGGAGATCGTGGAATTACCAGGCCATCCATTCTTTATTGGTGTGCAATACCATCCTGAATTAAAGAGTACAGTTGAGAATCCTCAGCCGGTTTTTGTACACTTTATTAAGGCAGCAAAGGAAAATGCAGAAAAAAAAGAAGGCATCCGGAACCCACTTTTACAGAGTGAAATGATATAAATAAAAGGCCCGTGAGGGCCTTTATTACCCTATCTTTGCACGTCAAAAAACATACTACATGCAGAGCATGGATAGAAATACGATCATTGGTTTTGTGTTGATGGGAGTCCTACTTTTTGTTTATCTCTTCATTTCTTCCAAAAACAGCCAGGAGCTGCAGGTCAAGAAGCAGCAGTACGAAGATTCGGTAGCAAAGATAGAATCAGCCAGAAAGAAAACTGCCCCGGTAATAACTGACAGCGTAAATGCTGTTACTGCAATTGATTCAACAGCAACCGGATGGGCACGTGCGGCATCCGCGGCAGAATCATTCCAGGACCTTGAGAATGATGTATTAGCCATTCGCTTTACCAACAAAGGTGCCCAGCCTGTTCAGGTGAAGCTGAAAAATTACAAAAGATCCGACAGCAGCCAGGTTACCCTGATTCATGATGGCAGCGATAATATAAGTTATGCAGTTAATATTGGTCCTAACCAGACTGCCCAGGCAGGAGAACTGTTTTTCCAGCTAAAAGATATTAAGAAAGATCCTTCCGGAAACCAGACCATCAGTTATGAAGTAACTGGTAATAATGGTGAAACTATCGTTCATGAATATGCGTTGAAACAGGGAAGTTATCTCGTTGATTATACCATTCGCCTGAATGGCGTTAATAGCCTTCTCACACAGCAGCAACTGAACCTCAACTGGGTTGTTGATGCACACCAGCAGGAAAAAGACGTGAAGTACGAAAGGCAGCAATCTCAGTTGGTGATATTGGAAGATGGTGAATATGATTACTTCAATCTGTTTTCAAGCGACCAGGAGAAATTCGAAAAGCCTGTACATTGGGCAAGTATAAAGCAGCAGTTTTTTAACACCACACTAATTGCTAAAGACAAGTTTGATGCGGCACAGGTTGATTGGACCAGTCCGGGTGAAGACACCACCAGCCTTATTGTTGCAGCCAAAGCCAGTTTCCAGAAAAAACTGACTGGTGATAATACTGCCGTGATCCCATTACAGTTTTATTTTGGTCCTAATGATTATAAGATCCTTCGGAATGTTGGCGTTGACGATATGGATAAGATCGTTAACCTGGGCCAGGGCTTCTATGCATTTGTGCGACCCATCAACCAGTTTGTGGTAATGCCGGTATTTGATTTCATTAAGAAATTCATCGGCAGCTTTGGAATAGTGATCGCGTTGCTGACATTGTTTATTCGTCTGATCACTTCACCACTTGTTTACTCCAGTTATCTCAGCGGTGCAAAAATGAAAGCGCTCAGGCCGGAGATAGATGCATTGAAAGCCAAACATGGTGACGACCAGCAAACATTCGGAATGGAGCAGATGAAGCTCTTCAGGGAAGCCGGCGTGAATCCATTGGGCGGATGTATTCCTGCATTATTACAGATCCCGATCTTCTTTGCACTCTATAGTTTCTTTAATGCTAATGTGGCGCTTAGGGGTGAACGTTTTCTCTGGGCCGAAGATCTTTCTACTTATGATGTAATAGCCCGGTTACCATTCTCCATCCCCCTTGGATTTGGAGATCATATCAGCTTGTTTACTTTACTGGCTGTTATAACCAGCTTCCTGATATCATTATACAACATGAATATGACGCCGGACCAGAACAATCCGATGCTCAAATACATGCCGTATATCTTTCCGGTTGTAATGTTATTCTTTTTTAACAGGCTGCCTTCAGCACTAACCTGGTACTATACAGTATCAAACGTAATTACGCTGGTGCTACAGTTCATTATTCAGAAGTATATCATCAATCATGACCAGATAGTTGCCCAGCTCGCACAAAACCGCCTTAAACCGAAGACCAAATCGAAATGGCAGGAGAAAATGGAGGAAGTGCAGAATTCCCAGAAACGGGTGCAGAACATGCAGAAAAAAGGAAAGTAGGTCATTTTCGATGGGCTTTCTTATTTTAGACAACCTGAAAGGTTTAAAAATCGTCTGATACCGTAAGATCGACCATGAAAAAATTATTACTCGCCGGCTCCCTGTTTTTTACAGCGCTGGCTTCCGAAGCCCAGAAAAAAACAGCTGACTTAACTATCATCTACGATGCCGTCATAACTACCGGCAGTGTTGAGCCCCGGCTGGCAGATGCATTTGACGGTGCAACTACCACGGTTTACCTCAAAGGCCATCACAGTAGGTCGGAAATGGTAAGCGCCCTTGCAAAGTTCACCACCATACATGACTCACGTACAGGCGCAGGGGTTGTTTTGCAGGAAGTAGGTGGGCAAAAAGTGCTGATCCGGATGACAGCCGATAACTGGAAAGATAAGAACCGGAAATATGAGGGAATACGTTTCATACCCAGCACTGAAACCAAGATGCTGGCAGGCTACCTTTGTAAAAAGGCAGTTGCTGAGATGAAGGATGGCAGCTCTTTTGTAGTTTATTATACAGAAGATATCATTCCGGAGAACAATGATTACAACAGCCAGTTCACCAATTTAAAGGGATTGCCCCTTGAATATGAACTAACCCAGGGAAAACTGAACATCAGGTATGTTGTATCACAGGTATCACTGAATCCCGTTCCCGTATCAAAATTCGACATACCAAAAGCTGGTTATCGAGAAATGACCTACGAAGAAAGTAAAAGGGGAAGAAAAAATTAATTGATCACTTATTGAGTTTCACCTTCAGGCGAAGTAATTGCAGGTTGTCCTGCGCTGCTCCTGACTTACTGATAGTCACCCTGTGATTATAGGGCATGATATAAGTGGTGTTACCCTTCTGGTAAGTGATGAGGGTGTTGAAAGTAAGGTGACTGGCTGATTTCTCCTGTTTGAAGATCATGCTGCCTTTGTAAGATGGACCAGCTTTAAGTGTAAATCCGGAGCTGGTTTTGATAGGAACGAAATCTGCAGTGAGCTTTGAGCCTTTGCGGTTCTTTTTCTCCCCACCCATACTTGCGAATGCAAAGCAGGCGAACCCCAGGAAAGCTGTTGCAACAAACAGCTTTAAACTATGCCGGGCAATTCTTGTATGGAGATTTCTTAACATCGAGACAAAAATAATAAAAATATTTGCTAATTCCGAAACCGTTTATCACAAACTTTAATATGTATTTAACGGATGGTGATAAAAAAAGTTACAATTAATTGGATGTTTTTTTTGAATAGCCTATATTAGGATAACCTATAGTAAATGAAAGAATACCCCTTTCGCCAGGATAAAGAGGATATTGAGGAGTTGCTCAGGCAGTATAACGACAGGAAATCCGGCCGTTCTTACTCCTTTCTGGATGAGGAAGCCTATGAAAAGATAATTAATCACTTCGACCAGGCCGAAGATCTCGCACAGGCGCTTGAAGCCAGTGAAATGGCAGTAGAGCAGTTTCCTTATTCTTCCACCTTATTGATCCGAAAAGCAGATATACTGATAGCGTCCCGCAAATACCAGGATGCTCTTTCCATTTTAGACCTCGCTGAACTCCTCGATAGTACAGATATCAATCTCTTCATTCTGCGCACCGATGCCTACCTTGCGCTCGACCAGCAGGACAAGGCCGTTGAATTACTGGAGAATGCCCTGAATTATTTTGAAGGGGAGGAGAGGATCGAACTACTCTTCGAGCTGGCAGATGTTTATGATGATTACGAGCAGTTCGATAAGATATTTGACTGCCTTAAGCTGATCCTGGAACAGGAACCCGCAAACGAAGAAGCACTCTATAAGATATGCTTCTGGACCGATTTCACCGGCCGGAATGAGGAGAGCATTCGCCTGCACCAGCAGATCCTCGAAGAGCTCCCTTATAATGAACTAGCCTGGTTCAACCTCGCCGCGGCTTACCAGGGACTTAAGCTTTATGAGAAGGCGATCGATGCTTATAAATTCGCCATCACCATTGACGAAAAATTTGATTATGCTTACCGGAACATGGGAGATGCATTCATCCGCATGCGTAAATTCCGGGAAGCAATCGAAGTGCTGGAAAAAGTGCTAGAGCTAAGTCGCCCTGAAGATGTTATCTATGAAGCTATCGGTCACTGCTATGACAGAATAAAGAATTATGGCCAGGCCAGGTTCTATTACAGGAAAGCAGTACACCTCAATCCGGATGATGCCAGGCTCTATTATAAGATCGGTTGCACCTATATTAATGAAGAGCTCTGGGCACAGGCAGTTAAACAGCTTGAAACGGCCATGCAGATCCAAAAATCGGTACCCGAATTCAACCTCGCCATGGGTGAGTGCAAGATCCAGCTGGGTGAAACCCGCGATGCCATATTTTATTTTTCCAATGTTGTGAGGGCGAGACCAAAAAGCACCACAGGCTGGGAAGCGCTTATACGTTGTTTATACAAAGGCTCTTTTATGGAGGAAGCGCTTGAACAGGCAGATGCAGCCCTTCAGCATACTGAAGGCAAGCCCCTTTTTATATACTATAAAAGTGCAATATTGTTTGCCCTCGGCAAATCAAGGGAAGCGCTGATATACCTGGAAAGAGCCATTCAGAAAGCACCTAAACAGCTGAAAGAATTTGTTGCACTTCATCCCTCTGTACTGCAAAATCAGCTTGTTGTTGATGTAATTGCCAGGAACAGGAAAGGTAGCCGTCCGTAATATGCCTTCCGTTTCCTATTTTTGCGCGGCAATTCCTTAAACAAAAGCAAATGAATTTCAATTTAACGCAGATCCCTGAACGTGTTGCCAAGCCGCGAATGAAAGGGATTACAATGGTAATGGATAAGGGCCTGAGTATTGAAGAGAGTAAGAATTTCATGAGTATTGCATATCCTCATGTTGATATAGTGAAGCTTGGTTTTGGAACTTCTTATGTAACTCCCAACCTCCGCGAAAAGCTGGAAATTTACCGTTCTTATGATATGCCTGTTTATTTTGGCGGAACTTTGTTTGAGGCATTCCTGATCAGAAACCAGTTTGATGATTATATAAGTGTTTGTAAAGATTATGGCATCAGCTACATGGAAGTGAGTGATGGTTCTATAACCATCCCGCATGCTGAGAAATGTGGATATATTGAAAAACTCACCAAGCATGGTACTGTATTAAGTGAAGTAGGAAGTAAGGATGCAGCCCATATCATCCCTCCCTATAAATGGATTGAACTTATGCGGGCAGAGTTGGATGCGGGTTCTACCTATGTTATTGCAGAGGCCCGGGAAGCGGGTAATGTTGGTATCTATCGCGGAAGCGGGGAAGTGAGGGAAGGTCTGGTGCAGGAGATCCTGACACAGATACCCGAAGAAAAAATCATCTGGGAAGCGCCCCAGAAAGCCCAGCAACTTTACTTCATTGAACTGATCGGCGCCAATGTTAATCTGGGTAATATCGCTCCTACTGAAATGCTTTCCCTTGAAGCAATGCGGGTTGGATTAAGAGGCGATACTTTTCATATGTTCCTTGATAAAGAAATGGCCTGATGCGCCAGTTCGGCTTAATAGGATACCCACTTGGTCATTCTTTTTCCAAAGGATATTTCACGGAAAAATTTGATAGGGAAGGTATTGATGCCGTATACAATAATTACCCGATGGCATCAGTGCAGGAAGTTCCTGCATTGCTGCTTACCAATCCTCTTTTGGAAGGGTTCAATATCACCATTCCACATAAAGAAACTATAATTCCTTTTCTCCATTCAGCAAATGAAGTGGTGAAAACTATTGGTGCCTGCAACTGCATTAGAATCCGGGATGGCAAATTGCAGGGATTTAATACCGATGTTATCGGTTTTGAATTGTCATTGAAAAAGTACCTGAAGAAAGAACATGATAAAGCCCTTGTATTTGGAACAGGGGGCGCTTCCAAAGCTGTTCAATATGTGCTCTCAAAACTTGGAATAGAATTTATTATAGCAAGCAGAAAAGTGGAGGGTAATGGTGCCACCATCAATTATGAATCTCTTTCAGAAGATTTGCTAAGGAGTTCAACACTTTGGATTAATACAACACCTGTTGGAATGCATCCCAATGAAGACGCGATCCTTCCACTTAACTATGATGCAATAGGAGCCCGCCATTACTTATATGATCTTGTTTATAATCCGGCTGAAACAAGATTTCTTAAAGAAGGTAAACAAAGAGGTGCAGCCATTGAAAATGGTTATGACATGCTGATTATCCAGGCAGAAGAAAGTTGGCGGATCTGGAATAGCATCGAATAATGCATTAAGGTGTTCCCAGCGTTTGTATCAATTCCTGCGGCAGTGATATTACTTTTTTCTGCTCATAGTTATAACAAACCATCCCTGTTTTAGCAAGGGCAATAATGGTTGATCGTTCACCACTTATTTTTTCCAGCTGGTAAAAGATATCAAATCCTACCCTTGTAAATTCTGCAGCAATAATTTTCACCTGGAGCCGGTCGCCATAGAATAATTCATTTTTGAATTCGATACCAACATCTGCCATGATAAGTGATGCACCGGCAGCATTCATCTCAGTGTATCCTGCATTCCTGAGGAATAGCATCCGGGCTTCGTGGATCAGGGTGAGTATGGTATCATTACCAACATGTCCGCCATAATTCAGATCAGTGATCCTGACCGGTAGCTCGGTTGTGAAGATATACTTCTCGGGCATGTTTAACCTTATGCGGGCCATGGGTGAAATTTATAAAAGAAAGATTTTTAATCCTGCTGAATAAGATCACTTAAGCGCAGCAGATCGAATAAATTATTGGGATCAGGAATATAAGGAGAGCGGTTTATGCGCTGTTGTAAAGTATTAAGCATACTGGCGTTTGCAGAGAGCTCTGGCTGATTCATCAGTGAATAGTATAAAGGGGCAAACTTGGTCGACATCCTGACCTTTTGCCCATCTCCCTGCCTCAATATGATATAACCTTCTTCGTTGCTCTGTACGGGAAGTATTGCCTGTGAAATTCTTGGTGGGTGCGGATAATTCACGGAGATTTCCGGATCGCCATTATCACTGTATTCCGCCGGCTTGTTGCGGAGTGAAGAATACCGGGGCTGCCGCCTTGTTTGCCTTATTTCTGTTGGCGCTTCGTTTATATGTATCTGTTGGGGGGCTGCTTTTATAACAGGATCTGCCTGTGGGGTTGCACCTGGTGAAGTAACGGCCATTCCTGAATTATTTTCAATCGGAACCAGTGAAGCGGTGGCTGTTTGTGCAGTATTATCAAATGGATTGCTATTGAAAGCCCAGATGAGCAGACCAATTAAAACGGCTGCTGCACCATATCTTATCAGGTAAGGGTATAATGGTCTTACAGGAACAACAGGATTGAGGGGGATAGATTGTTCTGGTTCAGGTTTGGCTTCATGAAGCTCCTGCATCAGCCTGTTCCAGATTTGAACGGGAGGTGTGGATTCGAAGGCTGTCAGTCTTTTGCTGATTGCCTTCTCCGCATTCACTTCTTCAAGCTCAGCGGCAATCTTTGTCCACGCACCAGGTGGTGGACCGGCCTGCCAATCATGCATTTTATCTCGTAAAGGATCATTCATCAGCTGGTGGTTATTTTCTTGTTACGCCTAAATGTTCTGCCACTTTTTTCTGTAGTATGGATTTGGCTCGTGCTAGTTGCGATTTACTGGTGCCTTCACTGATGCCGAGTATCTCACCTATCTCCTTATGAGAATACCCTTCAATCACATACAGGTTGAATACCGCCCTGTAGCCTGGCGATAATTCCTGAACCAGTTGCACTATATCTCTTTCCGCTAACTGGTCCAACACCGAAACCGAAACATCCTCGATGCCTATTTCCTCCTTTTCAGAAATACTGTTAAGGTGAACTTTCCTACGATAATGTTCAATGGATGTATTGACAAAAACCCTTCTGAGCCAACCTTCAAATGAGCCTTCATTCCTGAATTTCTCCAGGTTTCTGAAAACTTTGATAAATCCCTCCTGGAGCAGGTCCTGGGCGTCATCATTATTTCCCGCATAACGCAGGCAGATAGCATACATTTTCGGAGCAAACCGCTGGTACAGAATCTCCTGTATCCTGGGGTCTCCGGCAATACTTCCTTTGATTAAGTCGTAATCCGTAATATTTTGGTTGCCTGATTGCTCCACTTTTTTTTATTTCTTAGGTTTTCGATCGCTTATGACCTTTTCTGCAGGAAAGCGATCAACAGATCCATGGCCTTGCGCCTGTGACTGAATGTTTTTTTCTCTTCCATGCTCATCTCCCCAAAGCTTTTTTCACTGCCATCGGGAACAAAAACCGGATCATATCCGAATCCGTTAGAACCTTTTGGCCGCATCAGGATCGTCCCCTCGCATTTTCCCTCAAAAAAATACTCCTCACCCTCTAAAATTAAGGAAATGACCGTTCTGAATCGGGCATGTCGGTTGGGGTTGTGTCCCAACAGTTTCAGGAGTTTATCGTTGTTTCCCGAATAGCCTTCATCCTCTTTGGCAAAACGGGCAGATATTACCCCCGGGGCGCCATCTAAGGCATCCACTTCCAGACCGGTATCTTCACTAAAGCAGCTTTTGCCGGTCAGCTTATAAATGGTTTGGCTTTTCTCAGAGGCATTTTCCTGAAATGTATAATGTGGTTCAGGAATATCAATCTTTATGCCTGCCTCATGCAGCGTTATCAGGTTGAATCCGGCGGGAATGATCTGCCGGATCTCATTTATCTTATTAATATTATTGGTTGCAAAGATCAGATCCATACGCTAAGATTGAATTAATTGGAGGATACCATCCCAGAGTTTTTTCTTAAAGGGCTTCACCGTATCACTAACCTGGTTCAGGGTTTCGATAGGAGGGGCCAGCATGTACCCGAAATCATTTGTTTTTTCAGCTACAAGCTGGGTTGTGGCAGGAAGTTCGGCATTCAGTGAATTGTCCCCAAAACTCAGAATCACAGATGGTTCCAGCTGAAAGCGGAGCTCGGGCAAACTGATTGCCTGCTTTGCCAGGTTCACAATTGCTACATCAGCCGCATTCAACTGGCAGGCTTTCAGCAGGTTAGCTAAAAAGGTAAAAGCCTCATCCGGAAGATGGAGCTGTTCCGGATAATTTACAAGTATAACGAAACGCTTACTGTTGTTCCCCAGATATTGAAGCGGGGGGCCAGGCGCCTTCACCTCTTCAGCGATGCTCTTTTCGGGGATGGTTATAACCAGCGAATCCTTATAAAGTGCCTGTAATAATTCACCGGAAAGGTCTATATCATTGATTGACATTGGTGGATATGATTGTCTGTTGCAGGCAAATTACCCAGGTTAACAAGCTACTAACAAGTGTTAGTAAAATTCTTCCAATGGTTTGGCCGCCCGTATTTTTCGTTGTTACTTTGCAGCAAATGTACCAATTATGATTGCAGCTACCGATATTCCGGTTACTAAAGTTGAACGGACCCGGCTCAATGATATCCCTCTGAAGAATATCCCTTTCGGAAAGTATTTTACTGATCATATGCTTGAGGCCGAGTATGCTGATGGCGAATGGAAATCGGTTTCCATCAAACCCTACCAGCCCCTGCAGATGGATCCTTCCCTGGCGGCATTACATTATGGCCAGGCTATTTTTGAAGGTATTAAGGCTTATAAGGATTCAGAAGGTAATGCCTTTATTTTCAGGCCCTACGACAACTTTAAGAGATTTAATAAGTCGGCTGAGCGCATGAATATGCCTGCAGTTCCGGAAGAGATTTTTATGGATGGTATGCGCAAGCTTATAGAATTGGATAAGAATTGGATTCCTCAGATGGCCGACCATTCCCTTTATATACGGCCGGTGATGTTTTCAACTGATACCATGCTGGGGGTAAGACCTTCTTCTACCTATAAGTTTTTGATCATCCTTAGTCCAACCGGACCATATTTTGCTGCCCCGATGAAGATCCTCGTGGAAGAGGCCTATACCCGTGCTGCTCCTGGTGGGGTGGGTTTTTCCAAGAATGCAGGCAATTATGGAGGTAGTATGCTGGCAGTAACAGAAGCGCAGAAGCAGGGATATGACCAGGTGCTCTGGACCGACGCGTTCGAGCATAAATGGCTGCAGGAGGTAGGGATGATGAATGTTTTCTTTGTAATTGATGGTAAGGTGGTTACTCCTTCGCTGGAAGAGGGAACGATATTGGCGGGGGTTACCCGTGACAGTGTTATCACCGTATTAAAGGATATGGGGCTGGAAGTTGCTGAAAGGCGGATCAATATTGATGAATTACTTGAGGCATATGGTAAGGGAAAGCTTCAGGAAGCCTTTGGAACAGGAACGGCTGCAGTGATAGCCCTTATAAAAGAACTGAGGTACAAGGAGTTTTCTATGCAATTTAATACGGAGGAAGCCGGCATTGCCAACGAAGTAAAAAGTCGACTTTCTGCCATCAGGGGGGGCACGGCTCCCGACCTACATCAATGGATGTATAAAGTTTAGAATTTTTATTTTGTTTTATCGGCAATGGGATTTACCTTTGCCGTCCCAAATAAATAAGGTTTAGAATGCCTACAATTCAGCAATTAGTAAGAAAAGGTAGAGAAATAATCAAGGCCAAAAGCAAATCCAGGGCTCTGGATGCATGCCCTCAGCGTCGTGGTGTGTGCACACGTGTTTACACAACTACTCCAAAGAAGCCGAACTCAGCCCTCCGTAAGGTGGCAAAAGTTCGTTTGACGAACAAGATTGAGGTTATTGCCTATATCCCGGGTGAAGGTCACAACCTGCAGGAGCACTCAATTGTACTGATCCGCGGTGGTCGTGTTAAAGATCTTCCAGGTGTACGTTACCATATTGTACGTGGTAGCCTTGATACTGCCGGTGTAAAAGACAGGAAGCAGAGCCGTTCTAAATACGGTACTAAGAGAGATAAACAAGCTGGTAAAAAATAATTATAAAATAGTTCTTCGATGAGGAAAGCACAAGCCAAAAAATTGCCGCTGGCACCCGATGCCCGGTATAACGATAAACTGGTTACCCGTTTTGTCAATAATATCATGTGGCAGGGCAAGAAAAGCGTAGCCTTTGAAATATTTTATGACGCGGTCGACAAGGTGAGCAAGATCACCAATGAAGACGGTTATGAGATCTGGAAAAGAGCAATTGCCAATGTAACCCCGGCTGTTGAGGTTCGTAGCCGCCGTATTGGTGGTGCAACCTTCCAGATACCATCTGAGGTTCGTCCTGACAGGAAGGTGTCTCTGAGCATAAAGTGGCTGATCCGCTTTAGCCGTGAAAGAAACGGTCGCAGCATGGCAGATAAGCTTGCCAATGAAATCGTTGCTGCAGCAAAAGGTGAAGGTGGTGCGTACAAGAAGAAAGAAGATACGCATCGTATGGCCGAAGCCAACAAAGCATTCTCACACTTCCGTATTTAAGGGAAATATCTACTTTTTCATATGGCCGGTCCTTTTCAGGACCGGCTTTTTTGTATGCATCAATTTCCAGCGATTACGTATATTCATAACTAATTTATCTCAAGCAAAATGACTACCCGCAGAACCTTTTTAAAGCAGGCCGGACTGATTACACCGGCTATGCTTTTGCTTCCCGATGCACTCCTTGCCGCAGCCAAGCCTAAGAATGTAGGCCTTCAGTTATACACCCTTCGCGAGTTGATCAGTAAAGATCCGCGGGGTGTAATTGAAAAAGTTGCTGCCGCTGGTTACAAGGAAGTTGAACTTTTCGGACTTAACAATGGCAGTTTCTTTGGAATACCCGTGGCTGAATTTGCCGCCTTGCTGAAATCTCATGGACTCAAAGCTATCAGTGGTCATTATATGCCTGCGAAATTCCTGTTTGGCGATACAGAGGAAGGTACCAGTGAAATCAATGCTATGATTGGTCATGCTGCTACTATGGGCAATACCTATTTTACTATTCCATGGCTTCCTGCAGAAAAGAGGTCAAGCCTTGATGATTACAAAAAGATTGCAGCCAAACTAAATAAAGGTGCTGAACTTGCGAAAAAAGCCGGCCTCAAGTTCGCCTATCATAACCATGATTTTGAATTTAAATCGTATGATGGCACAACCGGGTTCGACATTTTAACCCGCGAAACCGATAAAGACCTGGTGAAATTCGAATTGGACATATACTGGGTAGCATTTTCTGGTATTGATACCGTGTCATTATTCAACCAGCTTAAAGGACGAGTACCTCTATGGCATGTGAAAGATATGGATAAGGTGAATCGCAGTAATAATACGGAGATTGGAAATGGTACGATTGATTATTCTGCCATATTTAAGGCGGCAAAAATATCCGGTATGAAGCATTTCTTTGTTGAGCAGGAAACTAATTATGTTCCTGATCCAATAAGCAGTGTAGAAGCCAGTATTAAATATATCAAGGCTAAGTTGATCTAAGGAAATAGTTACTTATAAAAAAAGCCCCCGCGATCAGATCTCCGGGGGCTTTTTCATTCAGGGAAGGAATATTATAATTTCCTTATTTTAATATTTCTAAACCATACATTGTCTCCATGGTCCTGCAAAGCAATTCTTCCGGAACGGAATCGCCCAAAATCAGGCATATCTCTAAACTTACTTCCGGCAAGTAATGATTTCCAGGAATCATCCCATAAACTGGTAGTAACGATTGTTTCGCCATTCAGCCTGAGTTCAAGTTTATTATTCTGCTGAATGATTTCTGCCAGATTCCATTCGCCAACAGGCCTTACTGTTTCTTTTGAAGAGGCGATCAGGTCATATAGGTCACCAGCTCGATGTTTGTGGATCTTGGCATCAGGGTGGCCGTTATTGTCAAGCACCTGCATTTCAGGGCCGGTATTCCATACATACTGGTATTTTGCGGGGTCATCCTGTATATTAAATATGATACCACTATTACCGTTAGGTGATATTTTCCATTCCAGTTTGAGGTGGTAGTCGCCAAACTCCTGGTCTGTAACTATATCGCCTCCATCTCCGGTTTGCCATCCGCTTTTATTGGATGCGTCGAGATGAAGTGTGCCATCTGTAACTTTCCATGCAGCTCCCACGTTTTTCTTTCCATAGGTATGCCAGCCATTGGTAGTATTGCCATCAAAAAGAAGCTGCCAGCCCTCCTGTTTCTCCTTCGTGCTTAGTGTATTATCTGCAGTCATTTTTTTTGAAGATGCGCATGCGCTTATTAGCAACCAGGCGATGGCAGTTACAACTGAGTATCGCGTCATCTTAGTTGTTTTTTAATGAGAGGATGTATCTGACCATTGTTTTGGCATCATCCTCTGACAACTGTGGATGCGCAGTCATAGGAACTTCACCCCAAACACCGCTGCCTCCCTTGATGATCTTACCGGAAAGATCAGCTATAGTTGCATCATTTGCTGTGTATTTGTTTGCCACATCCTGGTAAGAAGGACCAATAGATTTTTCATTGACCTTATGACAGGTAAGGCAGTCGCTGCCTGCTATAAGTTCAATTCCTTTTTCCTCATCTGCATTTACAGCAGGTGTTTCAGGTGCAGCCTGTTCTTCTGTAGCGGTTGTTTCCGTCTTCTTTTCTGAGTCAGTGCCTCCACATGCAAAGCTGAGTGCGCTGATGCCTGCGATGATAAAAATCTTTTTCATGTTGTTTTTTGTTTATTGAATTCCAAGGATTCTCTTGTTAAATGCTTCATCTGAACCAGTTCCTGCAAAATCATCAAATGCCTTATCAGTAACCCTGATAATATGGTCCTGGATAAAGATAGCACCTTCTGCTGCTCCATCCTCCGGATGTTTAATGCAACATTCCCATTCCATAACCGCCCAGCCTTTATAATCATATGCAGCAAGTTTGCTGAATACCGATCCGAAATCAACCTGTCCATCACCTAGTGAACGGAATCTTCCTGCCCTGTTTATCCAACCCTGGTAGCCACCATAAACGCCCTGCCTTCCTGTTGGATTAAATTCTGCATCTTTTACATGGAACATGCGTATCCGCTCGTGATAGATATCAATGTATTCCAGGTAATCAAGACACTGCAATACGAAATGTGAAGGATCATACAAAAGGCATGCCCGCGGATGATTGTCGACTTCTTTGAGGAACAACTCATATGATATTCCATCATGAAGGTCTTCTCCCGGGTGGATCTCATAGCATAGGTCTACACCATTTTCATCAAATACGTCAAGGATGGGGCGCCACCTTTTTCCCAATTCACGAAAACCAGTCTCAACTAATCCCGCCGGCCTTTGTGGCCATGGATAAACAGTATGCCATAACAGCGCTCCGCTGAAAGTGGCATGGGCATTGAGTCCCAGGTTTCTTGATGCCTGTGCTGCATACACTAGTTGTTGCACTGCCCATTCAGTGCGGGCTGCTGGATTTCCACGGAGGGCCTCGGGTGCGAAACCATCAAAGAGTTCATTATAGGCCGGATGCACTGCAACCAACTGACCCTGGAGATGCGTGGATAATTCAGTAATACTCATTCCACATTCCTCTACAATACCCTTTACTTCATCGGCATAGGTCTTACTTTCTGCAGCCAGTTTAAGATCAATACAACGACTGTCCCAACTTGGTATCTGTACGCCTTTAAATCCCAGGGCTTCCGCCCAAAGGCAAATAGACCTGAGGTTATTGAATGGTGCCTTGTCGCCCAGGAATTGAGCCAGGAATATTCCGGGACCTTTTAGTGTTGTCATATAATTCTTTTATGTTGATTTTTAGACTTCAAAAGGAGTCCATTTCTGATCCGATCGTGAACTCCGAACAACGTTCTCAATAAATGCCATTCCCCTGATCCCTTCTGTTATTCCAGGGAAATCAAGCCATTCCTTTTCAGGATTGCCGCCCTCTAGTTTTGTCCTGAGAGTTAATGCGAAATTGCGGTAGAGGTTAGCAAATGCTTCAAGATATCCTTCGGGGTGGCCGGCTGGTGTTCGTGTTCCAAACCTCGCATAACTGCTCAGGTAAGGATTGCCTGCTCGCAATACCTGGGTAGGTTCATGAAGCCATTTCAGGCGTAATGAATTAGCTTCTTCCTGGTACCATTCCAATCCCCCCAACTCACCATAAATCCTGATCTTGAGATTATTCTCTTCGCCGGCAGCAACCTGGGTTGCATAAAGAAAACCAGTTGCTCCCTGCTCAAATCGAAGCAAAACGGCACCATCATCATCCAACTGCCTTCCAGGCACTACTATATTTAATTCTGCACAAAGGGCGGTTACCTTTAATCCACTCACGTATTCCGCCATATTAAAGGCATGGGTACCTATATCACCCATACAACCAGAGATACCACTGCGTTTTGGATCAGTGCGCCATGCCGCCTGTTTGTAATTGGATCCTTCCCTGAATTCGGTTAACCATCCCTGGGGGTATTCTACCTGGATCTTTCTGATCTTTCCCAGCTTGCCCGCAGCAATGATTTGCCTCGCTTCTTTTATCATCGGATAGCCGGTATAGGTATGCGTGAGACAGAATAGCATGCCTGTTTTTTCAATCACCTCCCGCAATTGAATTGCTTCAGCAAGCGTAAAGGTGACAGGCTTATCGAGCACCACATGAAAGCCATTTTCCATGGCCATACGTGCAGGCGCGAAATGCATATGATTGGGTGTTACTATGCTTACAAAATCCATCCGGATATCTTCCGGTAATTTTTTTTCAGCCAGTATCATTTCTTCAAAGCTCCCATATACCCTGTCGTTCGGTAAATAGAGAGAAGAGCCGCTTATACGTGATTTTTCTGCATCACTGCTGAATGCTCCGCAAACCAATTCTATTTCGCCATCCATTATGGCAGACATGCGGTGGACTGCACCAATAAAGGCATCCTTGCCACCACCGATCATCCCCATCCTAAGTTTTCGGCTCATCCTTTCAGGTTTATTTCGTGAAGCTGATACATTCTTTCAATTCCTTTTCTGTATATGCAAGTCCATATTGCTTGAGAACATCATCAGGAACTCCATTCCACTGATTGGGAGCATTGCCTACATATCCGATATCCTTCACGCCAATAGGGGATGTATAGAATCCTGAAGCTGTAAGATCGCGCATCAGGTTGAAAAATGCTACTCCCTGCTGCATGCCGGGTGCAGCTTTTTGTGGATAGGCGATCTGGTCAACCATAGCAATTCTTTGTTCCTCACTACAATCCTTAAACGATTTATCAAACTGGCGGAAACACTGCATGTCGAGCCAGCGTAATCCTCCCCGCATCGGCGTTTGGTGGTAAGGCATATCCTTCACGATGAATTCAATAAAATCGGGAACACCTGCTTCTGAAGCACTTCCGCTTACTTCATCTTTCGGAATAATGATATCAGCTAAAATAGTTATGGTAGCCATTTCATGATCAGTGAAAAACTTCTCCGCAGTGATCTTTTTATAATGCTCCTCTTCCTCCTTCATGCGGTCAATCTTAGGACCTGCTGAAGCATCAGCTGTTTTTACTGCGTCCTTTTTATCTGTATCCTTACAAGCATCAAGCAGCATGCCGGCAGAAAGTGAGCCCAGTGCAATTGCTTTTATCGATTTCCTTCTGTCCATATTAAATATTGATATGGGTTAGATATTTTGTTTTTTCAACTGGTCAATGATGTATTCACTTGCTCTCATTGACAAGGCCAGGATTGTCCAGGTAATATTTTTATCTGCTTGTGAAACAAATGGCGCGCCATCCACAACAAAGAGGTTTTTGCAATCATGCGCCTGGTTCCATTTATTAAGCGCCGATGATTTCGGATCATTACCCATTCTCGCAGTTCCGGCTTCATGGATAATTTTACCAGGTGCGTTGAGGCCATAATTATTGGCTGCACTTGCATCATCACCCCAGGTAATAATTGCACCCATCTCGTGCATGATCTCCCGGAACGTTTCTTTCATATGCTTTGCTTGGTTGATCTCATGATCACTCCATTTAACATTGAAACGTAGTACCGGGATTCCATATTTATCAACAACATTCGGATCAATCTCGCAATTGTTTTCGCGGAAGGCTATTGCTTCGCCGCGACCTGCCATGCCCACGCTCGCGCCATAGAAGTAGCGGTAGTCCTCTTTTAGTGAAGCACCATAACCACCGGCCTCCTTTTTTTGTCCATTAACTGCATATTTACCATTCTGGAACTGGATCCCACCGCCAAACCCATAGGCGGGCTGGCCCATTCCGCCCCAATATTCAATATGATATCCACGTGGGAAATCCATTTTTTTATTGTCGAGCCACCAGGGTGAATAAACATGCATCCCGCCAACACCATCTTCATTATATCTCTTACGCCCCAGTAATTGTGGTAAGAATCCACCCATTTCTGCTCCTGTAGAATCATGCAGATATCTCCCAACAACATCGCTTGAATTAGCAATTCCATTCGGATGACGCTGTGATTTCGAATTAAGCATGAGTCTGGATGATTCACAGGCACTCGCTGCAAGAACCACAACCTTAGCCTCCACCTGGTATTCAAGCATGTCATCCTTATTGACATAGGAAACACCTGTAGCAAGACCTTCTTTATTAGTGAGTACCTCCCTTGCCATTGCATTCGGGATAACATCTATATTACCTGTTGCAATTGCTGGCTTGATCAGTACTGATGATGAAGAGAAATCGGCATATACCTGGCAACCCCTGTTGCACTGACTGCAATAGAAACAGGCACCCCTGCTATCATTGATCTTTTTGGTGAGAATGGAAAGTCTTGATGGAATTACTTTAACACCTGCTCTTGTTGCACCGTTTTTGATAAAGAGTTCATGAAGCCTTGGCTTGGGCGGAGGAAGGAAGATGCCATCGGGTTCATTTTCCAATCCCTCATTGGTTCCGAAGATTCCGATCAGTTGGTCAACCCGGTCATAATAAGGTTTTATATCGTCATACCCAATCGGCCAGTCTTCACCCAATCCATCAATACTGCGTCGCTTAAAATCTTTGGGTCCAAACCGAAGGGAGATCCTTCCCCAGTGATTTGTACGACCGCCGAGCATACGCGCACGCCACCAGTCCCATTCAGTACCGGCAGCTTTTGTATATGGTTCACCATCAATTTCCCAGCCCCAGTAACAGGCATCGAAATCACCGAATGGTCTGAACCGTGTACTTGCTCCACGACGCGGTGATTCCCAGGGATTTTTCAACTGGGTTACATTTTTGGCCGGATCGTACATGGGACCGGCTTCCAGGAGGCAGACCTTTAAACCTGCATTGGCCATAATATAAGCGGCCATTCCACCACCGGCACCCGACCCCACAATAATAACATCGTATTTTTTTGGCTGTTTTTTGATCTGCAAATCACCCATCGTTAGATATGAATTGGAAATGAAGTAAAAGAATTAAAATTAGGTATTAAACCTATTCAAAATCAGAAAATTCACCAGCCTCCCGATTTGATAAAAAAAATGAACAATCGGTTAAAATAGTGCAACAATGGGGGGGAATCTGATCTTTTTTTTGCGAGTACAAATATTAGTGTCACAAATACACACGAATCCCATAAATTTATAATCGTCTATAGAGCAAACCAACGATATGCAAGCCAACATTCAACGTAATCAATTATTTGTAGCCAGCTGCCTTTCTTTGTTAGTAACTTCTTTGTCTTTTGGTATCCGGGCAGGGATACTTAATCGACTGGGCCAGGAATTTCATTTAGATCCTCCTCAACTCGCATCCATTGCAGCAACCGCTTTCTGGGGCTTTCCCCTTGCAGTTGTTATAGGAGGTATGGTAGTGGATGCCATAGGAATGAAGAAGCTTTTGATCGTAGCATTTGTATTCCATCTCGCAGGAATTGTGCTAACCATTTTTGCCGGTGGTTTCTGGTCATTATTTATTTCCACCTTACTCATTGGTATAGCAAACGGTACTGTAGAAGCAGCCTGTAATCCACTGGTGGCAACACTTTATCCGGAAAATAAGACTACTAAGCTCAACCATTTCCATTTATGGTTCCCGGGAGGAATTTTCATTGGTACCCTTATAGTATTCCTTTTCGATAAACTGGGAATAGGATGGCAGATACAGGTGGCAATGATGATATTGCCAACACTAATATACGGATACCTGTTTTCGCGGTTAGACTTTCCCGTTACCGAGCGTGTGGCCGCAGGGGTTTCAACGGCTGATATGTACAAGGCAGTAGCAACACCTTTATTCCTCTTCATGTTCATCTGTATGTTTGGTACAGCTATTACCGAACTTTTCACCGGACAATGGGTTGGGGTTCTTCTGAATAATGTTACCGACAACCCGATCCTGATCCTGACAATTACTACAGGTGTGATGGTGGTGGGAAGGGGACTCGCAAAGCCAGTTGTACATCGCTTTTCTCCACAGGGCGTATTATTGATGTCCGCAATCATGGCTGCAATCGGGATTTATATGCTTAGTACAATGAGTGGCAATTCACTCTATTTTGCTGCCCTTGTATTTGGTATCGGCGTATGTTATTTCTGGCCAACCATGCTTGGTTTTGTAGCGGAGAATATTCCTAAATCGGGGGCGCTGGGTCTTAATCTTATGGGTGGAGCCGGTATGTTCGCCGTTTCGGTTTATACCTTATTCATGGGAGGGTTTTATGACAGGCTCCTGATGAAGCAATTGCCCGAAGGTGCAGCACTTGATACCTACAGGTCTGCGGCGGCGGGTTCCAGTGAAGCTGCTCAATATGCAACGGCCCAACTCTCGGCAGGACCAGATGTTTTGAAAGCAACAGCCGCGATCCCAATCATTTTGGTAGTAGCCTTTACAGGACTGGTAATTTATATGCGTAACAGAAAAAAGGTAACCATAGCCGGTGCCTAAAGTATAACTATGAAACCTGAAAATACAAGAAGGGATGCCATGAAAAAAATCCTGGCAGCAGGTGCAGGCGTGGCGCTATCACCTATTTCATCTCTTGCATCCGGTTGCAGTGATAAACCTGATAATTTAATGAAAGGGAATATTAATCATGCTGTTTGCAGATGGACCTATTCATTTCTTTCTCTGGATGAATTATGCCGGCAGGCAAAAGATATCGGCATAAAAGGAATTGATCTTGTAGGTCCAAAAGAATGGGATGTGCTGAAAAAATATGGTCTTGATTCTTCCATGTGCAATGGTGCAGAGATCAACCTTGTGCATGGATTCAACCATACAGAATATCATGATACTTTAGTGAAGAATTATACGGAGATGATTCCTATGGTAGCTAAGGCCGGGTATAAAAACCTGATCTGTTTCAGTGGTAACCGCGATGGCATGGATGATGAAACCGGTCTTAAAAATTCGGTGGAAGGACTGAAGAAAATTCTTCCCCTGGCAGAAAAGCATGGCGTTACCATACAAATGGAATTGCTGAACAGCAGGGTAGATCATAAAGACTATATGTGTGACCGTTCTGCATGGGGTATTGAACTTTGCAAACGACTTCAGACACCGCATTTCAAATTGCTCTATGATATATATCATATGCAGATAGATGAAGGGGATATAATGCGATCCATCCAGAACAATCACCAGTATTTCGGCCATTATCATACAGGTGGCAATCCAGGCCGCCATGAGATTGATGAGAGCCAGGAATTATATTATCCCGCCATCATGAAAGCAATTGCTGCTACAGGCTTTAAAGGTTATGTGGCACAGGAATTCATTCCGGCTGCAGCCGATAAAATTGCATCATTGCGTAAAGCTGTGCAATTATGTGATGTATAATTCCATTATCAACTACAACAATCAAACAAACCACAAATAAGAAATATGGCCGACAATACTTATGATGCCATCGTTATTGGCTCCGGAATTAGCGGAGGTTGGGCCGCTAAGGAATTAACGGAAAAAGGGCTTAAAACATTGATGCTTGAAAGAGGCAGAAATGTTGAGCATGTGAAGGATTATGTGAATGCCAACAAGCATCCCTGGGACTTCCCGCACCGTGGCGGCCGCACCCAGGAAATGATTGCAAATTATCCCGTTCTTAAACGTGATTATCCACTCAATGAAACCAATCTTGATTTTTGGGTTAGTGATAAGGATTGTCCATATACAGAGATAAAACGATTCGATTGGTTCCGCGGATACCATGTTGGTGGACGCTCTCTCACATGGGGCAGGCAGAGTTACCGCTTTAGTGATACTGATTTTGAGGCAAACCTTAAAGACGGCCACGGTGTTGATTGGCCCATCCGATATAATGATATTGCGCCGTGGTACAGTTATGCCGAAAAGTTTGCGGGGGTAAATGGATCCAAAGAAAACCTTGCTATTCTTCCCGATGGCGAATTTTTGCCAGCCATGGAATTGAACTGTGTGGAGAAAGATGCAGCCGCAAGGATCAAGGCACATTTTAAAGGAGAGCGTGCACTTATCATTGGGCGTAGTGCTAACCTAACGGCACCCATAAATGGTCGCTCCAATTGCCAGTATCGGAATAAATGCTGGCTGGGTTGTCCATTCGGCGCATACTTCAGTACACAGTCGGCAACATTACCTGCTGCAATGGCAACTGGTAACCTGACCTTACGGCCATGGTCAATCGTAACTAAGATCATTTACGATAAGGATACAAAAAAGGCTAAAGGTGTTGAAGTGCTTGATGCAGAAACAAACCAGACTTATGAATATTTCGCTAAGATCATTTTCCTGAATGCATCTGCATTGAATTCAACATGGATACTCATGAACAGTGCAACTGATATCTGGCCTGATGGTTTGGGTAGCAGCAGCAATGCACTTGGACATAACCTCATGGACCACCACCTGGGTGTAGGTGCGAGTGGAATCGTTGAAGGTTATGATGATAAATATTATTCAGGTCGCAGGCCGAATGGATTTTATATTCCACGCTTCCAGAATGTTGGAAATGACAAACGTGATTATGTGCGTGGATTTGGTTACCAGGGCTCTGCCAGCAGAAGTGGCTGGAGAAGGGAGATCGCTGAACTTAATATAGGAGCGGAACTTAAAGAAGCGCTCTCTGAACCAGGCGGCTGGACAATGGGTATGGGAGGTTTCGGTGAGATATTACCTTATCATGAAAATAAAGTAACGCTTGATAAAACAGTTAAAGACAAGTGGGGACTGAATGTACTTGCCATTGATTGTGAGCTGAAGGAGAATGAAAAGAAAATGCGCAAGGACATGATGGATGAGGGAGAAGCAATTCTGATTGCTGCCGGTGTTAAGAATGTTCGTAAATGGGATGGTGATGGCACCCCCGGAAGAGGTATCCATGAAATGGGAACTGCTCGTATGGGAAGGGATCCAAAGACTTCGGTTTTGAATAAATGGAACCAGGTTTGGGATGCACCAAACGTTTTTGTAACAGATGGTGCGGCTATGACCTCCGGCGCTTGTGTGAATCCTTCATTAACATATATGGCGTTAACAGCAAGAGCTGCAGATCATGCCGTGTCTGAATTGAAAAAAGGTAACCTTTAATAATATGCCCGGCGATTCAACACATGTGAATATCAATGGTTCTGCAAAAGAGGCCAATACCTATGACGCTATTGTTGTAGGCAGTGGAATCAGCGGGGGATGGGCAGCCAAAGAACTCTGCGAAAAAGGACTCAAAGTGCTGATGCTGGAGAGAGGTCGCCCCCTTGAACATATAAAGGATTATACAACGGCCAATAATCACCCCTGGGAAATGGCACATCGTGGAAAGGTCAGTGACCTGCAACGAAGAGATTATCCAGTGATTGCACGTGGCTGGGCGCTGAATGAGCCTGTGATGGAATACTGGGCAAATGAAGAAGAAAATCCATATACGGAAATTCAACCCTTTACCTGGTGGCGTAGCTACCAGATGGGCGGGCGATCCTTATTGTGGGGAAGACAAAGCTATAGATTGAGCGATCTTGATTTCATGGCCAATGCTAAGGATGGACATGGAATCGACTGGCCAATCCGGTATAAAGACATCGCCCCCTGGTATGATCATGTGGAACGTTTTGCAGGTATCAGCGGATCGATGGAAGGCATTCCACATTTACCGGATGGACAGTTTCTGCCCGCAATGGAATTGAATTGTGTAGAAAAAGATGTTGCAGCCAGGATAAAAGATCGCTTTCGTGACCAGCGCCGGCTGATCATTGGCAGAGTTGCCAACCTGACTGCTCCCATTGAGGGACGAAGCAAATGCCAGTTTCGAAACCGGTGTTGGGAAGGTTGTCCTTTTGGTGGTTATTTTAGCACACAATCTTCTACTTTACCCGCAGCACAGAAAACAGGTAATCTCACTGTAAGACCCTTTTCTATTGTAACGAAACTTGTTTATGACAAGAATAGTAAAAAGGCTACGGGCGTGGAAGTACTGGACGCAGAGAATAATAAGACATACACCTACAATTCTAAAATTGTATTTCTGTGTGCTTCGGCATTGAACTCAACATGGGTCCTCTTTAATTCTGCTACCGATATCTGGCCGGGAGGATTAGGCAGTAGCTCAGGAGAGTTGGGGCATAATGTTATGGACCATCATTATAATCTGGGTGCGAGTGGCAGGGTTGAAGGGTTTGAAGACAAATACTATTATGGACGGAGGGCAAATGGTTTTTATATTCCGAGGTTCGTAAATATTAATGGCGACAAAAGAAAATATTTGCGAGGATTCGGCTACCAGGGTGGTGCAAGCAGAACGGGCTGGAGTAGGGAGATAGCGGAAATGTCAGTTGGAAAGGAATTTAAAGATGCCCTCACGGAACCCGGAAACTGGACAATTGGAGCAACAGGATTTGGAGAAATATTGCCTTATCATGAAAACAGGATATTATTGGATAAGGAACGTCACGATAAGTGGGGGCTCCCGGTATTGGCCATGGATGCAGGACTTAAGCAGAATGAAATGGATATGCGGGAAGATATAAAAAATGAATTGGTGGCCATGCTGGAATCAGCGGGCGTGAAAGATGTTCGCACTTATGATACCGGACATGCTATGGGGCATGGTATTCATGAAATGGGAACAGCAAGAATGGGTCGTGATCCTAAAACTTCTGTACTCAATGCATTTAACCAGGTTTGGGATGCAAAGAATGTATATGTAACAGATGGGGCAGCTATGACATCATCAGCCTGCCAGAATCCATCATTAACTTACATGGCTCTTACAGCAAGGGCGGCTGATCATGCTGTGTCTGAATTAAAAAAACAAAACTTGTAACTGCAATCAATAACCGAAAAACTGAATTATTATGAATAGAAGAGAAGCCGTATCTGCGGTAGCGGTATTACTGGGTGGAACTATTGTTGGTTCAAATATGTTCCTTACCGGTTGTAAAACTGCTGATAAGAAAGCTGGTCTGACCGACTTTAGTACTGATCAAATCGCCTATCTGGATGAGGTGGCAGAAACCATAATCCCAACCACTGATACGCCTGGAGCAAAAGCTGCAAAGGTAGGTGCATTCATGAAGGTGATGGTAACAGATTGTTATACCGAGGCCGATCAGAAAGTTTTTGTGGATGGAATGGCTGCACTTGAAACAGCCAGTGAAAAGCAATTCAGCAAGGGCTTCATGAAGCTTGATCCAGCACAGAAAAAAGAACTGTTGACAGCTCTTGATAAAGAGCAGAAGGAATATCATTCTTCCAAGAAAGCAGAAGATCCTGCGCATTATTTCCGCATGATGAAGGAACTGACGCTATTGGGATATTTTAGTTCAGAGATCGGTGCTACTCAGGCACTGCGCTATGTTGCAGTACCCGGTAAATACGAAGGCTGCATTCCTTATAATAAAGGAGATAAAGCCTGGGCAACTTAAAGAGCATGTATTGAAATAGAAAAGCCACTGCATATGCGGTGGCTTTTTTTATTTCGGGGTTGAATACAATATCAACTTGCGTTTTCCGATTCTGACGATGGTGTTTCAACCATTGGAGACTCCACCATTGGAAGTGCAGGTTGCTCAACCGGTGCTGCGGGCTTTTTAGAACTCCTTGACTTTGAAGTGGCTTTTTTAGCTGGTGCTTTTTTAGCCGGAGCCGATTTAGCTGCTTTTGGAGCGGCCGCTTTTTTTGGAGCTGCCTTTTTAGCGGCTGCTTTCTTGGGAGCTGCTTTCTTTGGAGCTGCTTTTTTCGGAGCCGCCTTCTTGGGAGCCGCCTTTTTTGCTGCTGCCTTTTTTGGAGCTGCTTTTTTTGGAGCTGCCTTTTTAGCCGCTTTTTTCATCGGAGATTTCTTGGGAGCTGCTTTTTTTACTGCTTTTTTAGCCACTTTTTTAGCTGGCGCTTTTTTAGCAACAGCCTTTTTTGCTGGTTTTTTAGCTACAGCTTTTTTTGCTACTGCTTTCTTTACTGCCTTTTTGGCCGGAGCTTTTTTGGCGGCCTTCTTTTTTGTGGGCATATTAATGCGTGATTTTGAGTGAGAAATGGGTTAATAAACTTTGATTTCTAAATTTACATCGCTTGCACCTATCTACCAATATGTCAGTCACTTTTATGTATAGTTTTTTTAAAAGGTGGATAACATGTTGGTTTCGTAAAATACTTCAGTTCTAAAGCCAGATACTAATTTCTTTAACTTATTAACAACGCTTATAATTTCATTACTAATACCTACCTTTGCGCTCCAAATTGGGATTGGTGACGATTTTCGTCAGTTTTTCCTGTTTGACCGGCTCCTTGCCGGTGATGAAAAAGGCTTAACATTTTAACATACAACAATGGCAGACTTAAGATTTCAAAGAAACTTTGGTATTGCGGCCCACATTGATGCCGGCAAGACCACTACCACGGAGCGTATCCTCCGTTACACCGGTATGATTCACCGAATTGGTGAAGTGCATGACGGTGCCGCTACTACCGACTGGATGGAGCAGGAAAAAGAAAGGGGTATCACAATTACCTCTGCAGCCGTTAGCTGTCAGTGGAATTTCCCTACCAATAAGGGTACTGCGGATGCCAATACAAAGAAATATTCTTTCAACATTATTGATACTCCGGGCCACGTTGATTTTACTGTAGAAGTAGAACGTTCCATGCGTGTACTCGATGGACTTATCGCTCTCTTTTCTGCCGTTGATGGTGTGGAGCCTCAGTCTGAAACTGTTTGGCGCCAGGCAAACCGCTATGGCGTTCCCCGTATCGGATTCGTGAATAAGATGGACCGTTCGGGTGCCGACTTCCTCAACGTAGTAAAGCAGGTGAAGGAAATGCTTGGTTCAAAAGCTGTTCCTCTCCAATTACCTATTGGTGCTGAAGATGATTTTCGAGGAGTTGTGGATCTCATCAAGATGAAAGGGATCATCTGGCATATGGAAACAGAAGGAATGACCTTTGATGAAATCGAGGTTCCTGCTGATATGTTAGAAGAAGCACAGGAGTGGAGAGCCAGCCTCGTTGAAGCAGTAGCTGAGTATGATGACAAATTGATGGAGAAATTTTTCGATGATCCAAATTCCATCACTGAAGATGAAATGCATGAAGCAATCCGTAAAGCCACCATCGACCTTAGTATTGTGCCGATGATGTGCGGATCTTCATTTAAGAATAAAGGTGTTCAGACAGCGCTTGATGCTGTTTGCCGTTACCTGCCTTCACCTGTTGATATTCCTGATACACAGGGTACAGATCCTGATTCAGGTGAGCCTGTTTTCCGTAAAGCTGATCCCAAGGCACCTTTTGCTGCCCTCGCCTTTAAGATCATGACCGATCCATTCGTAGGTCGACTTGCATTCTTCCGGGTTTATTCTGGTCACCTTGATGCCGGTTCTTATGTACTTAATGTAAGAAGTGGTAAGAAAGAAAGGATCAGCCGGATCATGAAAATGTTCGCCAATAAGCAGAACCCTATCGATTTCATCGAAGCTGGTGATATCGGAGCAGCTGTTGGTTTCAAAGAGATCAAAACAGGTGATACGCTTTGTGATGAAAATCATCCTATCACCCTTGAAAATATGTTTATCCCTGAACCGGTAATTGCTGTTGCAGTAGAACCGAAAACGCAGGTTGACGTTGATAAGATGGGTATGGCCATTGCCAAACTCGTTGAAGAAGATCCAACGCTCAGGGTTAATACAGATGAGGAAACAGGACAGACCATTCTTCGTGGTATGGGTGAGCTGCACCTGGAGATCATCATTGACAGGATGCGTCGTGAATTTAAAGTTGAAGTAAACCAGGGTGCTCCGATGGTTGCTTATAAAGAGGCTTTCTCCGGTCGTGTTGAACACCGCGAAACCCTTAAGAAGCAAACAGGTGGTCGTGGTAAATTCGCTGATATCGTTTTCGAACTTAGTGCCGCCGATGAAGAATGGCTGGCAGCTAATCCAGGTCAGGGATACCAGTTTGTAAACGATCTTTTCGGAGGTTCTATCCCACGTGAATTCGTTCCTGCTATACAGAAAGGATTCCAGCTCGCGATGGTAAATGGTGTACTCGCCAGTTATCCGGTTGTGAACATGAAGATCCGTGTATTTGATGGTAGCTTCCACGCGGTTGACTCCGATGCGATGTCATTTGAACTTTGTGCAAAGCAAGGTTTCCGTGAAGCAGCACGTAAGGCTAAACCAGTTCTCCTGGAGCCTATCATGAAAGTTGAGGTTGTTACACCAGACCAGTACATGGGAGATGTAACAGGTGACCTTAACCGTCGCAGGGGAATGATGGAAGGAATGGATAGCCGTGCTGGTGCACAGGTTATTAAAGCAAAAGTACCGCTGAGTGAAATGTTCGGTTATGTAACACAGTTACGTTCCCTTTCTTCAGGTCGTGCTTCTTCTACCATGGAGTTTTCTCATTATGCTCCGGCACCTAATAACATCGCTGAAGAAGTGATCGCTAAGGTGAAAGGGAAAGTGAATGCCTGATAATTATTCAGATTATAGCAAAGCCATCCGAAAGGATGGCTTTTTTTATGCCCTAATTTTTACAACTCTCTGCAACCGCTACCTGAACATTGCCATATAAAAAGACCGCCTCAGTAAATGAGGCGGCCTTTTTAAATTAACTATCTAATGTTTGATTAGAGCTTGATCGAATAAAGGTCATAACTTATAGAAGGAAGAAAATCATAAGCGATCCAGATATAACCGGCATCTCCCCAGGTAGTACCCCATTGGTTAACTGCTTTATAAGCTTGCTTAGCATCATCATAACCTACTATCGTCATGGCATGCGGACCATAGAAAGTAGTAGAGTAGGTATTCCAGATTGTTCCAGGCTTATAATTGTAGAAGTTTGCATCTGCAGTAAAGGTCATGATGAGCGGATGCTTAGCTGCCAGCATTTGTTTCATCGCAGTACGATCACTTGCAAGTACACGAACATAGGAGCTGATGCGGTAATTGGCCGCTTCAGCAGTTTGCGTACTGGTTGGCAAAGTAGTACAACCATTGCTTGTTGAATAAGGCATGGTATTCCAGGTGCAGCTTCCTTTGTTTACCAGGAAGTTCAGAGTTGTGATCAATGCAGATCCGCTGGCACAACTACTGCTCACCTTGGTTTGGTTATAAACAAACTCCGGACTGAAAATATTGGAAGACAAACTGAAACTGGTAGCACCAGTCTTATAATACTGTTCAATAGATCGTGCGTTATAAACGGCCGCGAAAGTAACACAGGTTGATTCACTTCCCTGGTTGGCAACTGGCGGAGCGGGCATTATAAAACTTGCCGGAATAGTTGTTGGAGGTGGAGGCAGAACTTCAGGGTCTGTTGGTACCGGCGCTGTATCCGGACAGCCATCTGTATCCTGGTAGCCGTTAAAGGTTTCTTTCTGGGTAGGGCAGGCATCATTTGCATCAGCAATGCCATCGGCATCTGCATCGGCAGCAGGTCTGGGTTTGCCACCCTTGGCGCCAGTGCCACCACCTTTTGCACCCAATACTGCATCTCCGGTAGTAAAGGAATTAAACTTTCCAGCGGCATAATCAGCCGATACAACTGCCTTCACTTTCATGATTTCGGCAGCATCATCGAAAATTGCTCCCAGTGATCTTTCAGTACTTGGGCCTTCGGATATTGCTTCCTGTTGATCACTAATTTCTTTCTGGCAGGAACTCAGGCTTCCCACAATGATCAGTGAGATGCCTGCAAGGCTTTTCAATTGGATTTTTCGCATACGTATCGATTTTAATTATAGGGTTTATGGGAAAAGCGCACTAATCCCTTTAAATGGAACAATGTTTTGTTTGGTTCAATAATGTGCTTGGAAAAGGTCAAAAGAAGTCTTGACAGGGGGACTGTTTTTGGTTTTCACAGGCACTTGAATCAGTCTCACTCTATAACCAATAAATATGCCAATGAATTGCGTGAAAATGGCCGTTACTATTGAGTTTTGACCATTTTCTTAAACCCTGAACCGGGGTCTGTTCCTGGGTGAAATGTATTAGCGCGGGTATTGATTTCTTAATGTACTGTTAATAAATGTGAAATAAAAATAATATGAATGCTTTTCGGGTATAACTGTACGTTAGTAGTCATTCGTCGAAAATTGATAATCGTCAAGAATTTTATTTTCATTTTTTTCCACAATCTGTTGAAAAGGGATATTTGGGCTTATATCATCGAATTGCATCAACGTTGCATAAATATATGTTTAACATACTATTGACAATGCGGTAAGCTTATCACTATATTTGGGTCCTATTCTATTATCTCCTGATAAACCTTGTCCACGTACCGTCTTGAATCTATTCTGTTGATCTCCTCTTAACGCCTTTTTCAATTATCCTGGGTAAGCCATGCGCCTGCTCTGCGCAGTAGTATTTTTTTCATACATAAAACTTATTGTATGGTCCCCATTTTTACCCAAAATGGTGCAGGCCTAAAAGGCGTGCATCCGTATGAGCGTACATCCACGCGATGTTGTTCAAAAACCCTATCAGGGAGTCCCGGCGCCGCTTTGCGGGTCATGCGGGCTTTCATTTTTAGTTTTCTACTGCTATTTGCCGCGTCGCCGCTGTTTGCACAGCCGGCGTCATCGCCATGTACGGCACACCGATGGTTTGCCGGTGATGGTTGGCGGAAAGTAGGAGGGGAGTGGGTTGCAGAAGTTGCGGCGTCTCCAAATCTTCAGCCTAAGGGCATTGTAAGATGTGCTTCCTCTGCTGAAACAGAATCCCAACTTGAGGCATTTGCAGGAATTTATAATTCTGCAGATTTTGCCATTGGGTCGCTTCCTAATTTGGGAGGCTTGCCATGTTTCAACCAGGAATCAGAGTTAAGGGATGCAATTGTTGCAGGACCAACGCAGGGTGAAGAAATTGTTTGGTTCAACTTTGACATCAGGCCACTTGCCGGAACTTACCAGTTCCAGATCGTGACCAATGAATCGGTTGGCTGGGCACTTTATTATGTTGATCCGGTAAATGCAGCGCCTACACAGGTTACTGCAGGTACTTCTTTTCCAACTTATACGGGTTACCCCGATTATGGAAATGCTAATCCGGCACTTAATCTTTCAGGAAATTGCAATACGCTTATTTATGCGGATTGTGGTTTAAGCGGTAACGGTTGGTCAACCATTACCGTTCCGTCATTTAAGAAGCCAACCAACTATTACCTGGCCATGTGGATGGCAGACCCCGGTGTTGGCGAAGGTAAGTCTACCTTCCCTGCAAGTATGAACCTTGTGTATAAATCACGTTATGGTTGTGGTGGATCTACCTGTACTATAGAAAATGATGGATACACAACAGAATGTGCAGAGAATGGAGAAACCTATACTGTTTGCCATAACGTAGTAGGTAGTGCTGGTAAGTGGGCATTGGTTGACAATGCAGCTGCTGGTCAGGAAGCATCTTTCTATTCAATTACTTTATATGATCAGAATGATGTTCAGATCGGCGTTCCAATAACAAGCACTGATCTTGGAACAACACCTCTTAACCTCATTTTAGGAATCATTCCTGATGGTGCTGTAAAAGCCAAGATATGTGCAACATATCCATATGGCACAGCCTCTAACCTGGCACTTGTTCCGGATGGTACTTATTCTACCGGTAATGATTATGTGCAGTGTGCTGATGGATTAACATTACAGTCTCCATCTCCTGTTAAACCAACAGTGGATGCTTCTATCAGTGCAGGAACAGGTGTTTCTGGTCCAACAGAAGGCAACACCTGCTATACACTCAATATTATCCAGGGTAATTCAGTTACATTAACTTCCACTGCAAGTGAAGGTGCAACTGTTACATGGTCATTTGATCCAGCCCAGGGTGATGTAACTTTTGTGGATAATGGAGATGGTACTGCATCATTCACTATTAATGGAATTGTTCCAGCACCTGCTAATATTTATACATTCACTGCAACTGCGACCTATGAAAATGGTTGTAGTTCCTCTGACCAGGTATGCCTGGTGGTGAATAGTGTATTGCCATTGTGTGCAATTACAGGTCCTGCAGATGCATGTGAGGGTACAGCTAATCTTATTTATAGTTTTGACGGAACATATGATGATTGGGATGATGACTTCGATTTCACCTGGTCAATCATTAATGAGGTTGGTGCTGATGCAACTATTGTTGGAGATGCTACAAATGTTTCAAGCATTGAAGTAAGTGTAACCGGAAACGGAACATACACAGTTCAGTTAACAATATTAAGCAAAGGTATCATCAAAATCGGACCTCCTCCATGTACGATTTTAACCACTATCAATCCAACTCCTGATGCACCTGGTGTTGAGGGTGATGACAATTGTGGTGCCGGTGAGGTTAGCCTTTCAGCCAGTGGTTGTGAAGGTGGAACACTTAACTGGTATGATGCAGCTGAAGGTGGAAACATTGTATACACCGGATCAAACTATTTAGTAGAGTTGACAGAGACTACCAGCTTCTGGGTGTCTTGTACATCTGCTGACGGTTGTGAAGGACCAAGAACAATGGTAACCGGAACGATCTATGATATTCCTGCAGCGCCAGGTGTTGATGGCGATGACAATTGTGGTGCCGGTGAGGTCAGCCTTTCAGCCAGTGGCTGTGAAGGTGGAACACTTAACTGGTATGATGCAGCTGAAGGTGGAAACATTGTATTCACCGGATCAAACTATGTAGTAGAACTGACAGAGACCACCAGTTTCTGGGTGTCTTGTACATCTGCTGATGGTTGTGAAGGACCA
>NZ_JAKFDQ010000007.1:0-1360984 GCF_036676075.1 Flavihumibacter sp.
CTCCACGCGGCATGGCTGGTTCAGACTTGCGTCCATTGACCAATATTCCTTACTGCTGCCTCCCGTAGGAGTCGGGCCCGTGTCTCAGTGCCCGTGTGACTGGTCGTGCTCTCACACCAGTTAATGATCGTAGGCTTGGTGGGCCGTTACCCCGCCAACTACCTAATCATACGCACAGCCATCTTCAAGTGATAAATCTTTAATAATAATGTGATGCCACACCATTATACTATGGGGTATTAATCCAAATTTCTCTGGGCTATTCCCCGCTCGAAGGAAGGTTCTGTACGTGTTCCGCACCCGTTTGCCGGTCGCCACCCAGGTATTGCTACCCTGTGCTGCCCCTCGACTTGCATGTATTAAGCCTGCCGCTAGCGTTCATCCTGAGCCAGGATCAAACTCTCCATTGTAAATGTTGTTTGACCTCTAGCTAAATTCTACTCTTAAAAAAAGTGAATTAACTAAAATTGTCGTTTTTTTCTTACGCTAAACTAACCTTACCTATCAAACATCTCGCGATGTCTCTCGGTACTGTTGCTTCCAAACTTTCAAAGATCTTAAAGAATATTATTACTAACTTTCTCTCTATTTTTTCGCCCGGTTCAATCTCTTCAAATCCTTAACCCTCAATAACTTATCTCACAATTTCTTTCCCGTCGTTCGGGTTGCAAAGGTAAGTGATTTCATCATTTCGAACCAAACTTTTTTGCAAGTTTTTTTTCAGTCTTTTCACCACCTGTTTGTCTAAACTTCAGGCCCTTAATCTACCTGTAATTTCCAGCATATTATGTGCCCGAAATCACCCTCTGATTACTGAAAAATTAACCTGCTTTATTTCGAAGAACTAACCGCTTTTATTCCGTAGCGGGGTGCAAAGGTAGCAGTGTTTTTTGTAAACCACCAAATCTTTTTTTGAAGATTTTTTCTGCCAACTTTTCGAAGAACTGTCGCACCTGTTTACTTCAAATGCGGGGCGCAAAGATAATCAGGAATGAATTATCTCCAAATAATTTATACTAACGGTGATTGTTAAAAAACCCTAACCCATACCCACCAAGGGTTATAGCCAAGATATATTTTTGTTGATAATATTCACCACAGCCTAGATTTCCGCAAAATACCCTTCCGGGTAATTCACCTTTTCCAGAAATAGCCCATGGGCGGGCACTGCAAATTGCGCTAGTGTACAATCCCGACCTTCTATAATGCTGCGGAACCCTTTTAAATCAAGACGCCCCCGACCCACTTTAAGCATAGTGGCGGTTAGTCCTCTCACCATCCCCCTTAGAAAACGATTGCCTTTTACATAATAACAGTATCCCTCAGTTGTCTGCTCCCATCGGCTCTCATAGAGCGCACAAATAAACGTCTTTACCTGTGTGTTACGTTTGCTGAAACTGGTGAAATCACTGTATTCCTGCAGTATACCGGCTGCAGTCTGCATTGCCTCAACATCTATTTTATATGGAAAAAAATATGCCCGGTCATAAAGGAAGGGATCCTTTCTAGTATATAAGTGATAACGATACTCCCTGCTAATAGCATCAAAACGGCTATGCGCATCCGTATTCATTGTGATTAATCGCTTCACAGCCAGATCATTGGGTAACACCGCATTCAGATTATATACCTGCTTCTGCTGTAAATCAGATTCTTCATCAAAATGAAAATAGTTCTGCAGGGCATGAACACCTGCATCTGTTCGGGAAGATCCTGTTAATACAAATGCCTTTCTGAACACAAGCTCCATGGCCTTTTGTAACTCAGCCTGTACTGTATGTGCATTTTCCTGGACCTGAAATCCTGAATATCTGGTGCCCCTGTAACTGACTTCTATGAAATACCTGTTCATAATGCGAATGTATAATCAGGATTCCTTCGGTATCTCAATTATAACGATATCCTTGCCTCCCGGTTCCTGTACCTCATAGGTTATTTTAAGGCCAGCAGATGTACGGATCATTTCCAGCCTGCGCACCGGTGTTATTTTAATACCAGCCACAGTGCCCTTTTCTTGCCTGAAGGTTTCTGTAGTCTTTTGTTGTTCAACCTCAATTTTCTCTTCCTTTCTTTGGTCTGATTCATAAATGGGAATATTCTTTACAATTGGCTTTAATACCATTGCCCTACGGTAATATAAGATGGCCTCGTCATTCACAGCCTGGGCTAAACGAATAGCAAAAGCATCAGATCGTCGCTGCATTTGACCCATTTCAGATTCTTCCCTCCCAGGCCGCCTGATTTTTATCATCTCATTGGTTTGCCAGTTCAATAATCTCCACCCCTCTTCTCCCATATTTCTTAATACTAATCCTGCTTCCATGGAGCTGTCCGCGACGGTGAAAACTGCAAGTGGAGCTTGTTCACCATGCATCCCAATACTTACATCTTTAATCCCCCTTAAAGGTGCCAGCACCAGGTAATTACCTTCCGCCGAATGATATAAGCTGTCAGCAGTTCGTACATAAAAGGGCTGAGAAGGCTCTGTCTGGATAAGGATATAACCCGAAGAACCCTGGGCCAAAACCCCGGCCATACTACCAAACAATATAAATCCTGTTAGAAGAACGCTTTTCAACCCCTGATGTTTAGTCAACAAATCTACAGAAACCAGCCTTTCCGAACCTTTCATACTTTTTTATGAATAATGATGACTTGTATCCGATAAATTTACCCGGTCAAAATACACATATGAAAAAAGGAATCCTCAGCTTAGTTTGTTTGTTATCAATTTTAGCCGGATTTGCCCAGGTTCCCGAAGAACATCCAACTGAGCAATCACCCTATCGTGAAACCCCTACCCAGATCAATGACCTTGTTCACACAAAATTGGAAGCGCGGTTCGACTATTCAAAATCCTGGATGTATGGAAAGGCGTTTATAACGCTGAAACCACATTTCTACTCAACAGATTCCCTGACACTAGATGCAAAGGGGATGGAAATAAAAAAGGTTGCACTTGTTAAAGGCTCAGCTAACTCACCCCTTAAATATGAATATGATGGAACAGAGCTTCGTATTAAGTTGAATAAAACCTATAAGGGAGGTGAATCATACACTGTTCATATAGATTATATCGCAAAACCAGATGAACTTAAAGTCAAAGGAAGCGCTGCGATAACCGATGCAAAAGGTTTGTATTTTATTAATCCTAAAGGAGAAGATAAAACCAAACCCACACAAATCTGGACCCAGGGCGAAACCGAAGCAACATCTGTTTGGTGCCCCACTATCGACCGCCCCGGACAGAAAACCACACAAGAGATTCTGATGACCGTTCCGGCGAAGTATGTGACATTGAGTAATGGTAAAATGATTAGTTCCAAACCTAATAGTGATGGGACCCGAACCGACCATTGGAAAATGGAACTCCCACATGCACCTTACCTGTTCTTTATGGGTGTAGGTGATTATGCCGTGGTTAAGGATAACTACAAAGGCAAGGAAGTTAGTTATTATGTTGAGAAAGAATATGCTCCCGTGGCACGCAAAATTTTCGGTAATACACCGGAAATGATGGCCTATTTCAGTAAAATTACGGGCATTGATTATCCATGGGTCAAATATGCACAGATCGTGGGTAGAGATTATGTAAGTGGAGCCATGGAAAATACCACAGCTACCCTTCACCAGGAAAGTGCCCAACAGGACGCGCGTGAATTACTTGACGAAAACAGGTGGGAAGACGTAATTGCCCATGAGCTTTTCCATCACTGGTTTGGAGATTATGTTACCGCAGAAAGCTGGAGCAATCTCACCCTTAATGAATCATTTGCTGATTATAGTGAAACACTTTGGAATGAATACAAATATGGCAAAGACGCTGGTGCTGCCACAAATTATTCCGGTATGCAAGGCTATCTGGCCAATACCGCAAATGCAGAAAAACACCTGGCCAGGTTTCATTATCATGATAAGGAAGATATGTTTGACGCTGTCAGCTACCAGAAAGGCGGAAGAATCCTGAATATGCTTAGGAATCACCTGGGTGATAGTGCATTTTTTAAGGGTATGAACAGATACCTGACTGCAAACAAATTCAAAGCTGCAGAAGCGCATCACCTTCGATTGGCATTTGAAGAGGTGAGCGGTCGCGACCTTAACTGGTTTTTCAATCAGTGGTATTTCAATGCCGGACATCCGAAATTGAAGATCAATTATGTTTATGATGATGCTACAAAAACGGTTGATGTTATTGTAGAGCAAACACAGGGTGGAGATAAATCGTTTCGACTTCCTTTTGCAATTGACATTTACGAGGGCGGGAAAAAAACAAGGCATCATGTAGTAGCCTCCAATAAGATAGACAGTTTCCGATTTTCATTTCAACAAAGACCCGACCTGGTAAATGTTGATGGAGATAAAATATTACTTGCTGAAAAACAAGATGCTAAAACTCTTGAGCAATTTATTTACCAGTATACACATGCTGGCAATTATATGGATCGACGAGAGGCAATCGAGTTTGCCGCCACCAAACAGGATGACCCCAAAGCATTGTCTCTGCTACTGCAAGCAGCAAAGGACCCTTACCATGGACTAAGAACTTTGACCCTTACCAAATTAGACATGAAAAAGCCTGCAGTAAGAACAGCCGCAGAAAGAATAATCGCAGGCATTGCAGAGAATGATACTAAGAAAATCGTAAAAGCAAAAGCGATTGAATTGCTGGGCAGTTACAACAATGCCGCTTATACGCCAGTTTTTCTTAAAGGTATCCAGGATTCTTCATATAGTGTAGCAGGAGCATCACTTGAGAGCCTGATGGTGGTAGATAATGCGGCGTCAATTGAAGCGGCCCGCAAATTGGCAGGCAAACCCATTAAAGGCGCGCTAGTTACAGCGGTAACACTTGTTTCGGCCAAGAATGGTATTGAAGAATCGTTTGAATCTATCAGCAAAGCTTTTTCTTCGATGTCACTTACTCAAACCAAATTTGAATTACTTCAGCCCTATGCTCAGTTAATCGCTTCCATTAAATCTTCCGAGAAAGTAAAAAAGGGTGTCGATAACCTTGTGGAGTTCAGAGAAGCTATTCCACAAGCATACCGGAACCAGTTGGATCCCTACATAAATGATATGATCCTTCAAAGCATCCAGGTTGCAAAGCAAAAAGAGAATAATACAGAACTGGTAGAATATATTAAAGCCAGGCGTGTGAGTGAGAAAAAAGCATTTTAAGAAATTGCAGCTTATGGCGACCGGGTGGGGATAAAGAGGCGATAAAGAGGCGACCAGGAGGCGACCAATCTATTTGTATGAGCCTTCTAAAGCCTGCCTTAAGTATTAGATGAACCGTATTTAAACTGATGAAAGATAGAATGCCACCAAATTGGTGGCATTCCTATTTAATATATGTTTCTTATTACCAACTACCTCCGGCGCCGCCGCCACCAAACCCGCCGCCACCAAACCCGCCAAAGCCACCGCCTCCGCCACCGCCGCCTCCCCAGCCGCCGCCACCCCCGCCACCAGGAAGAAATATGATTGGAGGTCCGCTATTCCATCCTCTGTAACCTCTTCTGCTCATCATTCCTCCACCCCCTCTTCCACCCCCGCCTCTACTGGATAGGAATATTACAAGAATGACGATCATTATTATAAGACCAACTGGAAATCCATCTTTCTTTCCCCTTTTTCCGTAGCCTTCAGGCGCCTTATATTCTCCCGCTGCAGCCCTGATCAAAGAGGAAGTTGCCTCATCTATGGCCCGGTAATAATTACCAGCCTGTAGATTAGGCACCATATCTGTTTCTACAATCTGTTTAGCGGTGATATCCGGAACTGCACCTTCCAGACCATATCCTGTCGCAATAAAAACTTTCCGGCTTTCTCCTTCTCCCTGACCTGTAGAGATGAGAATAATGATTCCATTATTGAATTCCTTACCCCCTACACCCCAATCGCGGCCAAGCTCTGTAGCATAATCCACAGGCTCCAGTCCATTGAGTGTTGGAACTGTTACAACTGCTATCTGGTTGGAGGTTGAATCGTCGTATGCCACAAGCTTGGCTTCCAGAGAAGCCACCTGGTCGGGTGTCAGCAATCCCGCAGCATCATTTACCAATTTTGCCGGTACCGGTTTTGGCAGAGTGCGCTGCGCTGCCAATGGCAGTAGCACAATAAGCAGTAAGAGTAAAAGGAGTGATCTCTTCATAATATTCAGCTGCTTGCCCTTAGTGCCCGAAAATAATATCGTCCGGCAATTCATTTTTATCAGTAGTTGCTTTGTAAGGGAAATGTTTCTGTAATAATTCACCTATGTCATTTATGACAAGTAGAATGCCCTCGGCATATGCATTGTGGTGAAAATGATCTGTAAGCTGAACCACTTCGTTCGTCCAGAAGTCAGGCCCGGCAATCTTATGTATTCCATCATCACCCCAAAGAGCAACCTGGTGATCTTTTGACGCCACATATACAAGCACACCATTGCGGTCTTGTGTATGATCCATTTGCAAACTCCAGAATAATTCTGCAGCCCTGTCTACTGGATTTACATACTTGCAGCGACTCTCAATAAAGACCCGGATCTCCCCACTTGTTTTGACTTCTGCCTCACGGATGGCCTGAACGATCTTTGAAGCCTCATCATGTGTGAAGAACCGGGATCCTTTCCTGAAGGAGAAAAATGCCATTATTCGTTTTTAGAATTGTACTTGTGGAGCTCTTTCAGCGCCGGGATCAGCCTGGAAGCCTTCCCTTACCTTAAAGCCAAACATACCCGCAAACAAATTATTAGGGAAAGTTCTTACCGTACCGTTATACTGTTGTACCGCAGCATTAAAATCATTACGCGAAACTTTTATACGGTTCTCGGTTCCTTCCAACTGTGCCTGGAGGTCACGGAAATTCTGGTTGGCCTTTAAATCGGGATAATTTTCTACCACTGCCAGCAACCTGCCCAATGCAGAACTTACACCTGCTTGCGCTTGTTGATATTCTGCGAGTTTTTCCGGAGTTATATTTGTTGGATCGATCTGAACGGATGTAGCTTTAGAACGTGCTTCTATCACCTTGGTCAATGTTTCCTGCTCAAAGTTTGCAGCACCTTGTACCGTTTTCACCAGGTTTGGAATAAGGTCTGACCTCCGTTGGTAATCACTCTGAACATTGTTCCACTTATTTTTTACATTTTCATCCTGCTGAACCATAGAGTTGTACCTGGAGCAGCCGCATCCACCCAGCAAAAGGATGGCACCTACAATAATGATGATGATAAGATTTTTAGAATTCATTGCAGAAAGATTTAGTTGAGATTTTAAATGTACAACATAGTAGACAAAAAAAGCGGGCCACCTGGTTGGATGGCCCGCAAAATAAATATTCAGGAATTATCAGGCTTTGACCGCAGCTATACCTGGAAGTTCCTTCCCTTCAAAGTATTCAAGCATTGCACCGCCACCCGTAGATACATAACTTACCTTATCAGTATAACCGAACTGGTTAACCGCTGCTACCGAATCTCCTCCCCCTACAAGTGAGAAAGCGCCATTTTGTGTAGCATCGGCAACAGCATCGGCAATTGCTTTTGTTCCTGCCTGGAATTTGGCCATCTCAAATACGCCCATAGGTCCATTCCAAAGAATGGTCCTCGAATGCCTTATTACGTTAGCGAATTGATTACTGGCAGCGGGACCAATATCGAGTCCTAACCAGCCATCCGGGATCGCATTACTTGGGGAAACGGAGACATTCGCTGATTCACTAAAGGCATCGGCAATAATGGAGTCGGATGGCAGATGTATATTAACCCCTTTGGCTGCTGCTTTTGCTAGTAACTCATTAGCCATCTCCAACCTGTCTTCTTCGCAGAGGGAATTTCCGATTTTTCCACCCTGAGCCTTCATAAATGTATACGCCATACCACCACCAATGATAATATCAGTAGCTCTCTCAAGCAGATTTTCTATAATGAGAATCTTGTCAGACACTTTTGCTCCACCAATGATTGCTGTGAAAGGATTTTCCGCCCCGTGCAACACTTTTTCAGCACTGCTCACCTCTCCTTCCATCACCAACCCGAACATTTTTTTATCAGCATCAAAGAATTTTGCAATGATAGCAGTTGAGGCGTGCGCGCGATGGGCTGTTCCAAATGCATCATTTATATATACATCTCCGAGTTCAGCGAGCTTTCCGGCAAATTCTTCATTCCCTTTTTCCTCCTCCTTATAAAATCGAAGATTTTCAAGTAACAGCACTTCTCCATTCTGCAATGTATTCACTGCATCATGTGCTGTTGCGCCAATACAATCAGAAGCAAAATGCACTTTAGCACCACCCAACAATTCCGTGAGGTGCGGAACAATATGTTTTAGTGAATATTTTTCGGTTGGCCCATCTTTAGGTCTTCCCAGATGACTCATCAAAATGACTTTACCACCATCCTTCAGGATCTTCTCAATAGTGGGGATGGCAGCACGCATGCGTGTATCATCCGTGATCTCATATTTATCATTAAGGGGTACATTAAAATCAACACGGATCAATGCTTTCTGACCCGCAAAATCATATTGACTGAATTTGCTCATAGTAGTTGGTTAAGCGGGGAAAAAATAAAAGCGGGCATAACCCGCTTTCCGTATCTATTTGGATATAAGTCCTGCAAAGAATTTCACAGTGCGAACAAGCTGGCTAACATAGCTCATCTCATTATCATACCAGCTCACGGTTTTCACCAGTTGCTGATCACCTACTGTTACAACTTTGGTTTGTGTTGCATCAAATAATGAACCGTAAGATATACCGATGATATCACTGCTTACGATCTCATCTTCAGTATAACCGAAGCTTTCATTGCTTGCGGCTTTCATTGCTGCATTTACTTCTTCAACGGTTACCTTCTTTGCCAATACTGAAGTAAGCTCAGTGAGGGAACCGGTGATTACGGGAATGCGTTGTGCTCCACCATCAAGCTTTCCTTTAAGTTCCGGAAGAACAAGTCCAATGGCTTTTGCTGCACCCGTACTGTTAGGAACTATATTGGCAGCAGCAGCACGTGCACGGCGAAGGTCTCCCTTTGCATGTGGAGCATCCAGTGTGTTCTGGTCATTTGTATACGCATGCACAGTTGTCATGCTGCCTACAACAATGCCATAGCTATCCTGAAGAACCTTTGCCATTGGCGCAAGGCAATTGGTTGTACAGGATGCACAGGAAATTATTTCTTCAGAACCATCGAGGATATTATGGTTTACATTGAAAACAACTGTTTTAAGATCTCCGGTTGCTGGTGCAGAAATCACCACACGCTTGGCACCTGCCTTCAGGTGAGCAGCAGCCTTATCTTTGTCGGCAAAGAAACCAGTACTTTCAATTACAACATCTACGCCGTGACTGCCCCAGGGTATCTGTGAGGGATCCTTCTGAGCATATATTTTAACCTGGTCACCATTTACAACAATGGCATCATCAGTGGCATTTACTTCAGCATCAAAGCGACCCTGAGCGCTATCATACTTCAACAGGTGTGCAAGTACTTTTGGAGAAGTCAGATCATTTATTGCAACAACGTCAATACCTTCCATATTATAGATCTGGCGATATACCAGTCTTCCGATCCTACCGAAACCGTTAATGGCAACTTTTACAGTGCTCATAATTTCAAGTTTGAGATTTGATTTTAATTAATGAGGCGCTAAGTTACAGTTTGTGTAAAGCCAATAAAAATTTAAGAAAATATTTTTGGTGAATATGTCCCGCTCCCTATCTTTGCACTCCCAAACGGGAAATGGCGCGTTGGTCAATCGGTTAAGACGCTTCCCTTTCACGGAAGAATGACGGGTTCGATTCCCGTACGCGCTACTAAAAAGCCTCACTGAGTGAGGCTTTCGTCATTTTATGATCTTGCTTTCCCTTTTCCGGACCGTGCTAATAGCTTAACGATCTTATCTTTAAGATCATCGGGTCTAAAAGGTTTGGGGAGGAAATCAGAAAAGCCTTTTTGGTGCAGGTCTTCAATCATGTTATCATATACCGCGGCGGTAAATGCAATTACAGGTGTTCCCGGATACTCTTTTCTGGATACCGCTACTACTCCTGCGCCATCAACCAAAGGCATTTCAAGGTCAACCAACAAAAGATCAAAGGGTTGTCTTCTGAGTGCATCCAGCGCTTCCAATCCGTTAATTGCTTCTGTTACCTCCACACCCCATTTCTGCAGGAATTTCTTCACTACCATCATATTCACAGAATTATCTTCCGCAATCAGGATTTTAACCCCCTCCAGATGATTATTAATACCATCTTTTATGACGGCCTCTGTAGCTTGTTTACTGGCAATAATGGGTAGCTGTATAATAAAAGAAAAACAACTTCCTTTCTTAGGTGTACTTTCTACCTGCAAGGTTCCTCCCATCAGCGATACAAGATATTTGCTGATCGCCAGGCCAAGGCCGGAACCCCCATATTTCCTTGTGGTCATAGCATCTGTCTGGTAGAATTTGTCAAAGATCCTATGCAATTTTTCCTTCTGGATCCCAATTCCTGTATCTGACAATGAAAACTGAATGCTCATCGCATCCCTTGTTTGGTTCATAGCCTTCACTGATAATACCACATGCCCCTTCTCTGTAAATTTCAAAGCATTAGATAAAAGATTATTGAGTATCTGTGTTAAACGCAATTCATCTCCTACAACCATTATTCCGGGTGGTATATCTTCTTCAAGCCTGAACTGAAGCTGTTTTGCCTGGTAAGCGGGCAGGAATATTCCGTGCAATTTTTTTAGTGCTGCCTGTAAAATAAAAGGGAGCTTTTCAAGTTCCATTTTATCCGCTTCTAGTTTACTATAGTCGAGCACATCATTTACCAGTTCAAGCATGTGTTCAGATGAATGCTTTAAAACATCCAGCATTGGTCTTTTATCTTCACTGATATCTTCATCTAGCAGAAGATTTGTTGTTCCTATTATTGCATTTAACGGTGTCCTCAATTCATGGCTCATATTAGACAGGAACCTTGATTTGACCATGGCCGCGCGTTCTGCTTTCTCCTTGGCTTTAAGGGTCTCCACTTCAGCTATCCTGATCTGTGTAATATCAAGTATGCTCATCTTTACAAATCGCTTGCCCTGGTGATTAAACCCAACGATATTGGTATGGGCATATACCGGAACGCCATTCAACTGTTCAAATTCCATATTGCCAACCCAGGGCATTATCTGTGAAGTATTCCCCTGTCTGAAGGTTCTTACAATTTCCAGAGCGGGCCTTCCAAGGAGGGATTCAACGGATCGATCAAGTACCGCGTCCTTCTTCCCATAACCGAACAATTCAAGCACACGCTCATTACAATCAACAACCAACTCATCATCCAGTCCGATAATAAAACTGGCATCGAGGGAAGTATTGAAAATGGTATCTGAAAAGGCTTTCTCACTGCGCATTTCTTCCTCTTTTACACCAAGCGTTTTTAAAATTGAATAGCCAACAATGCCCGTAAAAATTAATGAGAGCGAGAGGTTTGTTCTGAAGAAATAATGGAAGCTATCAGAACCCGCATCTGCACTTTGTATTTCATAGGGTGAAAACAGGAATGTAACACCGAGAAATGTCATCGTGATAGCTTCAATGATAAGTAGTTCCTGGTTGATCTTACTATCTATCAAAAAGACCATCGCAAAAATTACCGGGAAATAATACAAGTAAGTGCCGGTCTTAAGTCCGGCGAAGTAACAGGCAAAACATAAAGTAGCATTAAACGTTCCGATCACGAGCCATTTGGCCTGATTCTCACGGTTATACAAGCGCAGGACATATGCAATAACAAGAGCTGTGCAGGAAAGCAGGAATATGAAAGCGCTGCCAAACTGGTTCACCCATTGACTCAGGATTACGTTCAATGCGGTAACACCTATCCCGATCTCCGTGAGCGATTTAAGTGGTGTAACACCTGCCTTACGCTGTCTTTCGTAAAGATCTGCGGCCAACTGGTCCCAAATTCTTATGGCTGGAAATACTATTGCGTAAAGGTTTTTCGTTTTCATCTGGACAGCGCCATTTTCTTTTTGATTTTTCAGGACGAAAGTATAACGCTGACCAATGTCCAAAATTGTATCCTATGCCTGTGATGAAAACCGAAACCTTCGATTTCAGCGCGGTCTTTGACAGCGCCTACCTTTTGGAGGTTCATGACAACGACCTTAATGCCATTGCTGAAATTTTTATGACTGCCCACGAGCAGATCATCAATGAGATACATCTAAGCAAGCCCTTTGCGGAACGTGGTGATGCAGAAAGTTTAAGGCAGCGGTTTCACCGTATAAAACCTTTGTGGGGCTTTTCGGGGCTCCACTACTGGCAACAGCATGTACAGGTGTTTGAAGATTTCTGCTGCAGGAAACCTGACCGGGAGAACCTGAAGGAAAGCTATCATCGCCTCATTAAACAGATGGAGATTGGCCTCGACCTCCTTGAGATGGAAGCAAACCGATTAAAGAACCACCTGCATTAGAAAGCCATGAATATAAAAGCGATAATAGTTGAAGACCAGCCAATGTCGGCTGAGATACTAAAAAAATTCTGCGTTCGCTCGGGAATCGTCAATGTATTGCATCATTTTCCTGATGCAGTATTAGCTGCTGAATTTCTTCAGCAAAATGTTGTTGACCTTGTTTTCCTGGATGTGGAAATGCCCGGACCCAGTGGCTTTGACTTGCTTGACCAGATCAACATGCAACCACAGGTGATTATGACCACGGCTCATACCAGCCATGCCTTCACGGCATTTGAATATAATGTATGCGATTACCTTAAAAAACCTTATACGTACCAACGTTTCCTGGATGCAGTGGAGAAAGTAATAACCATTACCGCCAACGTTAAAGAGAAAAAGAAAGGAGAAGAAGATATTTTCATCAAATGTAACGGACAGGTAATAAGACTAAAAACTTCGGAGATACTTTATATGGAAAGTATGGGTGATTATGTACGCTTTGTAACTAAAGACAAAAAGTATATTACCCATAATAGTATGAAAAAACTTCTCTCCCAGATTGATCCGGATATTTTCTGCCAGGTTCACCGTTCTTATATTGTGAATATGTGCAAGCTCAATGATTTCCGTGATAACAATGCAAGTATTGAAGGGCACCTTATACCTGTTAGCAAAGCAAACAAGGCTAAAGTGAAAAAACATATCAAGGTTTTACAGTAAATCTATAATTAAGACCTTACCATCCATTCTGCCAGATGCTGGCTCACCTGCTTCCATTCAACAAGGAAACCATCATGGCCATACATTGAATCTATTCCAATAAATGTTGCTCCGGGAATGGATGCAGCCATTCGCTGCTGTTCCTCAAGGGGACATAGCAGATCACTGGTTATGCCAATGATCAGGGTTGGCTGCGTGATTGCCTGGAGCACTTTTACCACATCACCTCCTCTCCTTCTTGCAATATGATGACTATCCATACTTTTTGTAAGTAACCAGTAAGATTGGGCATTAAATCGTTTTACCAGTTTATCGCCCTGGTAACTTATATAGGAAGCAGCCCGGTAATTATCTATCTTTTCTGAATCCATATCCTGCTGCTGCCTTACCATAGCAGTATAATTCCGGTAAGTGAGCATACCTATTGCACGCGCCGCTTTTAATCCTTTTGCACCTGCAGATGGGTGCTTTTCTTTCCAGCTACCGTCTGCTTCAATTGCCAATCGCTGGGCCTCATGGATGGCTATCCCCCATGCACTTTCTGTTGCTGAAGTTGCTATCAAAAAAATCCTTCCAATTATTTCAGGCTCCATTAAGGCCCATTCAATTGCCTGGTAGCCGCCCATACTTCCCCCCATACATAAGGCAATTGAATCTATTTCCAGATGCTTTCTCAATAGAATATGCGCTTTCACCATATCCCTGATGGTAACCTGGGGGAAATCCGCATAGTAAGGCTCGCCAGTATGTGGATCATTAGAAAGAGGACCACTACTTCCATAGCAGGAACCAAGAATATTAGCACACACTATGAAATGTTTCGCCGGATCAATTGCAGCTGCATCATCTACAACACCAGGCCACCAGGCCATTACTTCTGCATTGGCTGTTAGAGCATGGCATACCCAAACAACATTGGTACCGTCTACATTTTTCTCACCATAGGTGTGATATGCGATCTCCAATGAGGGTAAAACAATTCCGTTTTCAAGTTCAAACGGCTCCTGTGAAATAAAACGATGAAGCATGACTGCAAAATAAACGCTCCCACCGTTACCTTTGTGTCTTAATTGAAAAAAATACCTTTTTAAAATGGTTATCATAGACATTATCAGGCAAAATGGAGATTTTGGTTTTGAAGCATCAGATGCAAACGGACATGTTGTCAGGATAGATACCAGTCCAGAAACCGGAGGAACCAATTATGGTGTTAGGCCTATGCAGTTATTGCTGATGGGCCTGGGAGGCTGCAGTGGTATTGATGTAGTGAGTATCCTGAAGAAACAAAGACAGGAACTAACTCAGTTTTCTATGCATATAGAAGCTGAAAGGGAATCAGGTGTGGAGCCTTCTTTGTGGAAATCGGCTCGTATCGTGTTTACAATGGCAGGAAATATTGATGAGGACAAGGCTAAGCGCGCTGCCCAGTTATCCATGGAAAAATATTGTTCCGTGGCGGAAACCCTGCGCCGTGGTGGTTGTGAAATTAGCTGGGAAGTAAGGCTTGAAGCAGGTAACTAAAGCGGAAAGTAAGAACCATTATAATAAAACATAAGATGCATCCAATATCAAAAGCGATTCGCACTCAAATAGAAAGAACGGGTGAAATGGAACATTCTCAACCCATGTTCCTGACCAGCAGCTTTTGTTTTGATAACGCGGAAGAAATGAGGGCTGCATTCGCGGATGAAACCGAGGATAATATTTACAGCAGATTCAGCAATCCTAATGTCAAGGAATTCGTAGACAGGATGTGCGTGCTTGAAGGCATGGAAGCTGGCTTCGCCACTTCTTCCGGCATGAGCGCCATATTTGCATCTTTCATGACCTTCCTCAAACAGGGAGATCATTTGCTGAGTTGCAGAAGTATATTTGGTAGCACACATACTGTCATAACCAAATACCTCCCGAAATATGGCATCAGTTATAGTTATGTTGATGCCAGTGATATAGATTCCTGGGAAAAAGAAATTACCCCGGCAACCCGGATGATCTATATTGAAACACCCACCAATCCGGCACTGGAAGTGATCGACCTTGAGGCTGTAAGCCGACTGGCAAAAAAACATGGATTACTGTTAAATGTTGACAACTGTTTTGCTACGCCCATCGCACAACGCCCTGGTGATTTTGGTGCTGATCTTGTTATCCATTCTGCAACAAAATGGCTCGACGGACAAGGCAGAGTGCTTGGTGGGATAGTACTTGGCAATAAAGAACTTATTAAGGAAGTTTATATGTTCTGCAGAAGCACAGGCCCTTCCCTTTCTCCATTTAATGCATGGATATTAAGTAAGAGTCTCGAAACCCTGGAAGTGAGAATGGAAAGGCATGCATCCAATGCATTATATATCGCTGAAAAGCTTGAGGGTCATCCAAAGCTTAGTTGGGTGAAATATCCGGAGCTCGCATCACATCCGCATCATGCTATCGCTAAAAAACAAATGAAGAATGGCGGTGGCATCGTATGCTTTGAACTCAAAGGCGGAATTGAGAGCGGAAGGAATTTTCTTAATGCACTCCAGATGCTTTCCCTCTCAGCTAATCTGGGTGATACCCGAAGCATTGCATCCCATCCGGCCAGTACTACACATGCCAAGCTTTCAGAAGCTGAAAGAATAGCGGTGGGCATCAGTGCCGGACTAATTAGAATATCTGCCGGACTTGAAAACCGTGATGATATTCTGGCAGATATTCTGAATGGCCTGGAGAAGGCCTGATGAAAATCAGGTAAGACCTATTTCGTAATGCCTCTCGGGGATATCAACATCAAAGAATCCTTTGTTTATCAGCCTTTGTTTGAATTGAATCTGCACGTCAAATTCTCCATGAACCAGGAAAAGCTTTTTTACCAATTTGGGATCCTGGCAGGCTAGAAACTGGCTCAGATCTTCATAGTCGCCATGTGCACTCATACTTCTAACTGATCCTATTTCTGCGTGCACTTCATGTGAAACACCAAAAATGGAAACCTCTTTTTTACCGGCAAGCAACCTTCCACCAAGCGAATTCGGCTCACAGTATCCAACCATCAGTATGCCATTGTGACTATTCTCTATATTATTACTGATATGGTGTTTAACCCTTCCGGCATCTGCCATTCCACTGGCTGAAATAATAACGCAGGGGCCATTCCTGAAATTAAGCAGCTTGGATTCTTCTACCGTTTTTACATATTTCAAACCATTGAAATGAAAAGGATCATTATCGGTTTGCAATAAACGTTGGATGGTTTTGTTGAAATATTGCGGATAACTTTTTACAAGCTCCGTTGCTTCAATACTTAGGGGACTATCTACAAAATAATCTAGATCTGGAAGCCTTCTTTCAACTTCTAACTGGTTAAGAGAATATAATATTTCCTGTGTGCGACCTACACTGAAAGCGGGTATGATTAATTTTCCTCCACGTTGAACGCAAACTTTTTCAATCCATTCCAATAAATGATCGGGAGTAGTGGTCTGAAGATCGTGAAGGCTATTACCATATGTTGACTCAAGAATGATAAAATCGGCTTGTGGAAATACATCTGGTGATCGCAGTATGATATCACGGTACCTACCCACATCACCACTGAAACTAACCTGTTGGGTTTTCCCCTGTTCTGTTATACGCAGATGAACTGCTGCGCTTCCTATTATATGACCTACATCGGTGAATAGGAGTTCCACTCCCTCCTCTATCCTAAACCAACTGCCGTATTCAACTTCGCGGAACATGCCAAAACATTTTTTTGCATCATCCAGAGTATAAAGTGGATGAAGGTAGGGCTGGCCCTCAGCCTTACGCTTTTTGTTAATATACTTTACATCATCTTCCTGGATTTCTGCTGAGTCTTCCAGGAGTATTATACTTAATGCCCGGGTTGCAGGCGTACAGTAAATAGTGCCATTGAATCCTTCCTTTACAAGCCTGGGTATAAGGCCACTATGATCGATATGAGCATGGGATAATACCAATATATCTACTTCTGCAGGATCGAATCCAAAATGGCGGTTCAGCGCATCAGTTTCTTTTCCCATCCCCTGGAACATACCACAGTCGAGCAATATCTTTCTACCGTTCTTCAGTGTGAGAAGGTGCTTTGAACCGGTAACAGTTCTTGCAGCACCATGGAATGCAATCTTCATATAGTTATTTGCTTTTAAAAGACCAGGTAATCAAAAACTCCGCCACCAACTCACCCGCTTCATTTTTACCTGTTGATTTTGTGATTATTGATTTACTCTCCCCATCTGCTATCGCCATTTCAATGGTTTCCCTTATTGATTCTCCATCCGTACAGGTGAATGTAGTGATTGAGCGGGCTTTTTTATAATAATTTGCCTGTAAAGATGAAACCAGCATGGAAACTGCAGGCTTACGTTGATGGATATGAGCCATACATAATACTCCGGTGCTCATTTCTCCTGCCATTGCCAGGCAGGCAAAATAAGTTGATTTAAACGGGTTCTTAGAAAACCACTTATACGGCACCGTTACACTACACCTGTTATTATCTGCCGCCAATACACGTACACCTGAAAAAAAAGCGCTTGGCAAATTCATTAGCAGGAATAACCTGAATTTTATGGGATTCTTCAGCATCGCAAAAAATGCACCTTCGTTTGACATCTCTCCAAGATAGTGAATAAGCACAAAAAAACCGTGCCTTTCAGCACGGTTTGTACAACACAACCGGACCGTATTACTGAGCAATAAAAGGAGAAACAATTGCAAGGACCTGGTCTTTGGTTAGTCCCTCATCAAAAGCTTCAGAGGCAGCTGCTGCAGAAATATTTTGTCCACCAATGTTTACGATATTTACGCCCGCCTGGGTAGTAAGTTCTTCACCATCATAACTGGCCTGTACAACCGCACCTATACCAGATTCTTTTCCAGTGATCCATGGTTTCACATCACCGAAACCATTTGCTTTGCGCATCTGGCGTATATGTGCCGCATGGCGGGCTTCAACTGAATGAATATTAAGTGCGGCAGTAAGGAGGTCGCCACCATTCACCAATTCTGCTGCACGACCTTTATAGGCACGAACACCTGTATCTTCAAATGTTTGTGCTACTGCCAGGAATGTTCCGTAATTCGTGAACACATCCGGAAAAGTTCCGCCGGCAGTGAAGTCAAAATTTGGCTTATTAACGGGTGTTCCACCTGAACCCATAATAGCAGTTCTTAAGAAGGCCACATGGGCTGTTTCATGATCCCCAATTGTTTTGATAGCCATTGCAGGAGCACCCGCTGGTACCAGTGCTGTTCCTTTTGCAATTGCTGCTTCATAGAAGCCGGCTTCCAGGTATTCAAGGGTAAGTGCATAATTTAGAATTTCCATTACCGCGCCTTGCGCCGGACCAGATTGTCCATAGGCCTTCTTAAGAAGGCTTCCGAGAAATATCGGCATGGCAGCCAGGGAAAGCTTTGCGCCTATTCCGGCGAATTCTTTCATTACTTTCCTCCGGGTACTCACTCTCTCCGTCATTTCAGGATCCACCTGCTGAATGCCGCGGATAATATTATTGAATTGCATAGTTGATGATTTAAAGTTTTATGATCATTTCGGAAGATTCGAACCGTTTATTTTGGATTTCAGAAAAGAGGATGCTGCCATAAGTACTTCTGATGGCATCCTGCTGGTATCCAGTCCATTCATATCTACAACCATGGTATCCGCAAAACTTCCATTGCTTATCAGGTCACGTATATAGGCAGCATGGCGTGCTTCAACAGATACTATCTTACCTGCCAGTGTGAGGTAATCAGGATTTGATATAAGTTTTCCTGCTCCATTGTAAGCCGAAACACCAAGGTCTTCAAAAGCTTTAGAGGTAGCCAGAACACTATCCCTGTTGCTGAAATTCACTGAACTGAAATTGAACTCAAGTTCAGGTATGGCCGCAGTTCCTAATGCCGCTTTAAAAAATTCGCGGTGAGCTATCTCATGATCCCTGATATCTGTTAGCAATGCCCTTTCTGAAGCAGATATACCACTATATGGGGTTGCAATAACCATTGTATAGAAGGCTGCTTCCAATTGTTCAAGTGCATAGGCATAATTTAATATGCCCACATCACCACTACCCAGATCAATGCCATCTGACGGCATCATGTCATCATCTTTATCGCAGGCAGCAGCAAGCACCATGATTCCGGCGGCGGCACTGGCCTGGCCCAGGAATCCTCGCCTGGAAAGCGCTTTTGAAGTTTGTTGAATCATAATATTTAGTTTTTTAATGAATGGTATTAACAGATCTACGCAACAGGGAGAATTCTGGATTGCAGGGCACAAAAAAAATCCCGGCCGTAGCTAACGACCGGGACTTTATAAAATGAATTATATCCTTAAAGCACCTCTATCTGGTTCTTCAGCAGATCTTCGAAACTATCACGTTTACGTATAAGGTAAGTTTTATCATCCATTACCATTATTTCGGCAGGTTTCAGTCTGGAATTGAAATTAGATGACATCTCGAACCCATATGCTCCAGCATTATAAAATACCAGCAAATCACCCTCACGAACCTCATTGAGTGTTCGGTCCCATGCGAAGGTGTCGGTTTCACATATATTTCCAACTACAGTGTAGATGCGTTCACTACCATTCGCATTGCTTATGTTTTTGATACGGTGGTAGGCATCATAAAACATCGGCCTGATAAGATGATTAAAGCCACTGTTCACACCCACAAAAACAGTAGCAGTAGTTTGTTTGATGACATTTGCCTTAACTATAAAATACCCGGATTCACTAACAAGATATTTCCCGGGTTCGAACCATACTTCCAGATCCTGACCAGTTTCCCGCTGGTAATTTTTGAAAGCCTCGGTTACTTTTTCACCGAGCAGGTTAATATCTGTCTGAACATCGCCTTCCTGATATGGAACTTTAAATCCACTACCCAGGTCAATGAACTTCAGGGCAGGAAAATGTGTTGCAATTTCAAACATTACTTCAAGGCCCTGCAGGAAAACATTTACATCCTTTATATCACTTCCGGTGTGCATATGGATGCCCGCAACATTTAATCCGGTTGATTTCACCACCCTCTCTATATGCCTGATCTGGTGAATGGAGATACCGAATTTACTATCTATATGGCCAGTTGAAATCTTGTAATTACCCCCTCCCATAATGTGAGGGTTGAAGCGGATACAAATGGGATAGGAACCCCCGTATTTTGTTCCAAACTGCTCAAGAATTGAAATATTGTCTATGTTCAGGTTAACGCCGAGCTGCTTTCCTTCATCGATCTCCGCAAAGTCTACACAGTTGGGGGTGAATAGAATTCTGTCGGGTGTAAAACCGGCACGCAAGCCAAGTTTCACTTCGTTTATACTCACACAATCAAGCGATGCGCCAATGGACTCAATATATTTAAGAATATTGATATTGCTGAGTGCTTTACAGGCATAGAAAAAGCGTGCATTGCATTTGGTGAAGGCAGATTTCAGTTTTTCATACTGTTCACTGATCTGGTTGACATTGTAAACATAAACGGGAGTACCATATTCCTGGGCGATCTGCACCAGGTACTCATTAGATAAATAAGACATAAATAATTTTGCTTGCGAATTGGGCGAATATACATCCAAAACACAATTTATTCCGGATCCTCTTCTTCCCCTTCACCAGTTTGGGGGATTTCATTATCCTCATCCGGATTATTTTCGGTTTGATTGCTTTCTTCTTCCTCTTTCTCTTGGCGGGAAAGGGTTTCCAATAATTCCCCATTTTCACTTACAAGGAGAACTGAATTGGGATCCTCCATGGTATCAACCATTGTATCGGTCACCTGCTCATCGTCACCATTCGCAACGTGAAGGTTATTACCAAACATAAGTGTGGGCTCCACGGCCTGTTCAGCAAGTACTTCCTTGATACGAGGCAGATCCTCGGGTCCATTCAATCCGAAATAATCCATGAATGATCTTGAAGTAACATATACGAGCGGCTTGCCGGGCAGTTCCTCATTCCTGCCGCTGATTATAATCAGTTCTTTCTCGAGTAATTTCTGGATGCTGTAATCTGCACTAACGCCCCTGATTGATTCTATTTCTGATTTGGTGATGGGCTGCTTATAGGCAATGATGGCCAGTGTTTCCATTGCGGCGGGACTCAATCGTTTCAGGAATTTATCTCCATTAAGTTGGGCTACCGTCTTATGATATTCCTTCTTTGTAAGGAATTGGAAGCCACCCCCACTGAACCGCAGTTCAAAAGGATAAAATTCAGATTGATATTTTTCAATTATGCCTTCTATGCCAGCTTCCACCTGCTCGAGGCTGATCTTATCTTCCATGAACCCAAAAGCCTGGTTGACCAGGTCGGTCAGTTCCAAAGCGCCGAGGGGCTTTTCACTGGCGAATATCAATGCTTCAATATGGGGTATGATATGTCCGATTTCCATAGTCGTAATTTTTAAGGTACCGTTGCCACAATACACCTTGGTTTGCAGCAATCAACATGCCGCAAGCTTCTATTTATTTGATAAAAAGGGAAATGGAGTTTTGCACAATGTGGAAAAGCCTCTGATTGGGCAAAAAAATAGCGACCATTGGTCGCTATTTTCAATATTTCGAATATACTAATCAGTAATTCTTATCCTGACCCAATATTAACCCTGCAATGCTGCTGCCCCACTTACTATCTCAGTAAGTTCAGTTGTAATGGCTGCCTGGCGGGCACGGTTATAACTGATCTTCAGTGAGCGCAGGAGTTCGTTTGCGTTCTCAGAGGCCTTATCCATGGCCGTCATACGTGCACCATGTTCAGATGCATTCGCATCCAGAACTGCCTTGTATAATTGTGTATTAAGGATCTTTGGCATTAGTTCCGCAATCAGCTCTTCCTTATTTGGTTCGAAGATGAAATCGCTTTTTTTTGTTTTAGCACCAGGCTTCACTTTGGGAATTGGAAGGAACCGCTCTACTACAAAGCGCTGGGTAGCGGCATTCTTGAATTCACTGTAAACAACCTCCACCAGATCAAACTGCTTCTCTTCAAAGGCCTTTACTGCAGCTTGTGCGCAGGCCTGAACTGTCTCGAAACGGAGGTCAAGGAAGAGATCTTTAAAAGTTGCATCCACCTTATAATTGGATTTGAGCATGGATTCATACCCCTTTTTACCAATATTCCAGATTGCAACATTGCCTGCCGCTGCCTGGCTGGCATATTTTTCTGCGATCACCGCTTTGGCCGCTTTAATGACATTAGCATTGTAGGCACCGGCCAGTCCGCGATCGCTGGTTATAACGATCAGCAATACCCTATCAACATGTCTTTCAGTAGCGAGAGTTCCACCCAGCTCGCCTTCGGTATTGCTAACGATATTGCTGAGCATTTCCTGCAGCTTATTGGCATAGGGACGCATCTGGATAATGGCATCCTGGGCACGGCGCAGTTTTGCAGCACTTACCATTTTCATTGCCTTTGTGATCTGCTGGGTACTTTGTACCGATTTGATCCTGTTGCGTACCTCTTTTAGTGCTCCTGACATGTCTCAAATAATTATTAAATAAAAATCCCACCAGGAGCCAAAACGCCTATGTTTTCAGCTACCCTGATGGGGCGCAAAGTTAGGTTATTACCGTAAAAAAAGAAATTCTTTGTTACTGGTTTAAACTACTTAATGGGTATAATATATATACTCGCTGTAATTCTTACCTCCCTGGCTGAAAAGCCGCTTTACAACAAACTCTGTAGCAGTAAGATTATAAATAGTCAGGAAAGTACCTGTTGAGATGTATAGCTTTTTAGTGCTTTCTTCCCAACTCCAGGTGAAAGGCTTTTGCTGTGGTTCACCGGCACAAACATTTGTTCCCTCATGCTGGATTCCCTCGGTGTCAGTAGTAAAAATTACATAATCATCCTTGTCACATTGCTGGTAAAAGGGGATTGCGTTGTTTTCCAGCTTCCCGTCATTATTATAATCATATGCCGGGTCAACGAGGTGCTTGGTTATTTTCCAAACGCCCGATTTAAGGTTTGCGTTTGAAAAGGTGAATTGAGAGGGTTGAACATCAACCGGGAACAAATAAGGGTTCTCTTCATCACCTTTGTCGCTGCAGGCATTAAGGCCAAAAACGGCGAACATCAGGGTGGTTGATAAGGTAAGCGTACGAATAACAGACTTCATGTGTTCTTTTTTACTTATGGGAACCGGCAAATTACACTATTCTTTCCTTTTATCAAAGCAACCGGCGCCTACGCAGCCCTATCAAATTGCCAATTCCTGATACAGATTTATTACCTTTGACGCCCTGTCAATTTGACCTTTTTTGATTTGTAGCATTGAAATTGACAGGTTTATAACTCATTTGAACTATTATATAAGACAATACCCAAAACATGTTAGGTTTTATACAGAAGTTATTTGGTGGCAGTAAATCAGAGAAAGATGTAAAGATCATCCAACCGATTGTAGCCAAGGTTAACGAATATTTCACTACTTACCAGTCCTTGACCAATGACCAGCTTAGGGCCAAAACCACAGAATTCAAACAGCGAATCCAGGATCACCTGAAAGCTGTGGATGCAGAGATCGCAGAAGCAAATGCCGCCGCAGAGGCGCTTCCTTTTAATGATTTCACAGGTAAAGACACCATTTACCAGGAGGTTGATAAACTTCGCAAAAAGCGGAATGAACATATTGAGGAGATCCTTAAAGAAATTGCTCCTGAAGCGTTTGCCGTTGTAAAAGAAACCGGCCGTCGATTTAAGGAAAACACCGTTCTCACAGCCACCGCAACTGATCTTGACCGCAAACTAGCTGTCAATAAACAACATATAACAATTGAAGGCGACCAGTCCAATTTCAGCAACACCTGGATAGCAGGTGGAGGTACAGTTACCTGGAACATGGTACATTATGATGTTCAGCTAATCGGCGGATATGTTTTACATACCGGCAAAATCTCAGAAATGGCAACAGGTGAAGGTAAGACCCTCGTCTCCACCCTTCCCGCCTACCTGAATGCGCTGGCAGGTGAAGGCGTTCACATCGTTACCGTGAATGATTACCTGGCTCGACGTGACTCTGAATGGAATGGTCCTATTTTCGAATGGCTGGGATTGACGGTTGATTGCATTGATAAGCACCAGCCCAACAGTGAAGAAAGAAGAGCAGCCTACCATGCTGATATCACCTATGGCACCAATAATGAATTCGGTTTTGATTATCTCCGTGATAACATGGTTCATAGTCCGGAAGAAATGGTGCAGCGAAAACATCATTTCGCCATGGTGGATGAAGTTGACTCCGTATTGATTGATGATGCCCGAACTCCACTTATCATTTCTGGTCCGGTGCCTAGAGGCGATGAACAACAATATCATCTTCTTAAGCCAAGGGTACTCCAACTGGTTGAAGCGCAGAAACAAGTGGTAAATAAATTCCTGAACGAGGCTCGTAAAAAGATAAGTGAGGGCAATGATGATCCAAAGGATGGAGGTATGGCGCTGATGCGTGCCTATCGCGGCTTGCCTAAAACAAGCGCTCTTATAAAATTCCTCAGTGAGCCGGGAATAAGGGTCAAATTGCAGAAAGCCGAAAATTATTATCTGGCCGACCAGCAAAAGGAAATGCCAAGGGTTGACTCTGAGCTGTTTTTCTATATTGATGAGAAAAACAATTCAGTTGATCTCACTGATCGCGGTATCCAGATGATCACCAAATCAGGAGAAGATCCCGACTTTTTTGTACTGCCTGATATCAGTGTAAAACTTGGCGAAATAGAAAGCAGTGATGCCAGCGCCGAAGAAAAACTACATAGTAAGGAAGTATTGCTTAATGAATATACACTCAAGGCCGATCGTATACATACCATCCACCAGTTGCTCAAATCATATACCTTGTTCGACAAAGATGTTGAGTATGTAGTGATAGATGGACAGGTGAAGATTGTAGATGAACAAACTGGCCGTATCATGGAGGGAAGGCGTTATTCGGACGGACTTCACCAGGCCATTGAAGCAAAGGAGAATGTGAAGATCGAGGCTGCTACTCAAACCTATGCAACCATTACGCTGCAGAATTATTTCAGGATGTACCACAAGCTCGCGGGCATGACCGGTACTGCAGAAACAGAAGCAGCAGAGCTTTGGGATATCTATAAATTGGATGTGGTGAATATCCCAACCAATGTGCAGGTAATCCGTAAAGACCAGCAGGATCTTGTTTATAAGACCAAGCGCGAAAAATATTCAGCAGTAATTGACGAGATTGAAAACCTTCGCACAGCTGGCCGTCCGGTACTTGTAGGTACTACCTCAGTTGAGGTGAGTGAATTGCTAAGCAGAATGTTGCAGGTTAAAAAAATTCCGCATAACGTATTGAACGCAAAGCAACACGCCCGTGAAGCTCAGGTTGTAGCAGAAGCAGGATTTGCCGGAGCGGTTACCATTGCTACCAACATGGCTGGTAGGGGTACCGATATAAAACTTGGGCCTGGTGTGAAAGAAGCTGGTGGACTTGCCATTATTGGTACCGAAAGGCATGAAAGCCGTCGCGTCGATCGCCAGTTGAGAGGCCGTGCCGGTCGCCAGGGTGATCCGGGTACTTCGCAGTTTTATGTTTCGATGGAAGATGACCTGATGCGAATGTTCGGTTCAGACCGTATCGCTTCTCTCATGGATAGAATGGGTTACAAGGAAGGGGAAGTGATACAGCATAGCATGATCACCAAGAGTATTGAGCGTGCTCAGAAAAAAGTAGAGGAGAATAACTTTGGAATCAGGAAGCGCCTGCTTGAATACGATGACGTAATGAACAAGCAAAGGAATGTGGTGTATAAAAAACGCCAGCATGCGCTCTTTGGCGAAAGACTGGCGCTTGACCTCGATAATGCATTCTATGGTGTGGCAGAGGGTCTTATCAGTTCTTTCAAGGAGCAGGAAGACTTCGAAGGGTTCAAACTGGCAGCCATCGTAAACTTTGGTATCGACACTGCAATCACATCAGAAGAATTCAAGTCTGTAAATGCGCAGCAATTGTCAGACAGACTTTATAATGAGGCTACCGAAAGTTATCAAAGGAAGATGGATGCCCTGCGCGTTCAGGCTGTCCCCGTTTTCCAGAATATCAGGACAACGCAGGGAGGACATATTGAAAATGTTGTGGTACCATTCACCGATGGCAGAAAAGCCGTTAGTGTGTTAAGTAATATGCAGAAAACCCTTGACACTGATGGCCGTGAATTGGTGAACGCTGTTGAACGCTCAATAACCCTTGCATTGATCGATGATGCATGGAAAGAACACCTGCGTGCAATGGATGACCTCAAACAAAGTGTTCAAACGGCTTATCTCGAACAGAAAGATCCCCTTGTAATTTATAAGGTTGAGGCCTTTGAACTTTTCCGTAAAATGGATGGTGAGGTTAATAGGGAGATCGTTTCCTTCCTCAGCCATAGCGGTATACCAATGGAACAACAAAGACCAGCCGATATCATCCGCGAAGGCCATGAAGAGAAAACCGACATGAGCAAGTTGCAGGCTAATAAAGAGGAGATAGAAGCCAAAGGAGATGATTATGCCGCCAACCAGAATGATTATTTCGATCCATCTGGTGGACCAGCGGTTCGGGAGCCAATTCGGGTTGGACCCAAAGTTGGGCGTAATGATCCATGCCCATGTGGAAGTGGTAAAAAGTTCAAAAACTGCCACGGAAGCAATCTCTGATAACCACTCAATAATTTTTTATAAGGTGTCCCCCGGGGCACCTTTTTTTTATACTTAACTTCCTGCCATGAAACTGTTAACAACCCTTCTGCTCATTATGCTTTCGATAGCATCAATGGCACAGAAAAAAACAAAGCACGGCAAATGGATTCAACTCTTCAATGGTAAAGACCTTACTAACTGGAAAATAAAAATCAAGGATCATCCGCTGAATGAAAATTATGCCAATACATTCAGGGTTGTGGACGGGAAGCTGACGGTTAACTACGACCAGTATGATAGTTTCAAGGAGAAATATGGCCATATTTTTTATGATCGCCCCTTCTCCTATTACCTCCTGGTAGTGGAATATCGTTTCACTGGGCAGCAATGTAAAGATGGTCCCGGGTGGGCAATAAGAAACAGTGGGGCCATGTTACATGGTCAATCGCCCGAAAGCATGGCTTTAGAGCAGGACTTTCCCATCTCACTGGAAGCACAGTTCCTTGGCGGTAATGGAAAAGATGAACGGACAACAGGAAACCTGTGTACTCCGGGAACCAATGTTGTCATGGATGGCAAAGTTTTTACCCCGCACTGTGTGAATTCAGTTTCAAAAACATATCATGGTGACCAATGGGTAAGGGCTGAAATGTTGGTGCTGGGCGACTCAATTGTTCAGCATATCATTGAGGGGGATACTGTTTTACGATTTATGCAACCTCAATATGATGGCAAAGATCCATGGGTACAGAAAGCAAAACTTTCTGGCGGACAAACAATAAAGGAAGGGTACATTTCACTCCAGGCCGAAAGCCATCCTGTAGAATTCAGGAAAGTAGAATTGTTAGACCTCGGGAAATACAAAAACAACCCGAAGAAACTACGCAAAGCAATTCATGCACTTCAAAAACATTCCTAGGTTAACCAATATGGTCCCATTTTATGCGGGACCATATTGATTAAGAATTCAATTTCTCCTTTGTCGTTTACTTCTTTTGGAAATGAAGCACCTCACCAGATGCTACATTATCATCTTCTAATTCAATAAGACTGCTTGTTAATGTTTTTACAACCCAGTCATTGTTGAGTTCGAGGAGGTCAGCATCTGATGTTACCAACGTAATATCGAGTTTCTTTTTCCCATCATCCATTCGGATCCCCCATGTACCAGTAACAGAAACTCCTGTTTTTGATACAGTTAGGTTACCACCATTTGCAAATACAAAAGTATATCCGGTATAATGAGCTGTTTCATCAATATTATCATCTGTATATAGATGAACCACCCAGCCACCACTTGTGATGATGGAATTATCAGTAGGCACAGGATCATCGTCAGAAGAACATGCCCAAAAACCAATAACCATCAGGAGAGCCAGACTAATCAACAATTTCATTCGCTTCATAACTAAGGATTTTGTTACCTTAAGTTACAACGAGGGAAAAAGGAAAAAGGTGATAAATATCACTCAGAGCCTGGTAACGTAAACTTCTTCGCGCTTTTTTACTTCTGTAGTAAAACTCTGGTAAGTTTTGTAAGGTTTTCCCTTTCCACTCTTTTTCTCAAGCTCCCACTGCAAAAAAGTAATATCCTTGGGAACAGCGATCCTTTTCAGAAAAATTGGTGAAGTGAAATTATCACTGTATAGGACGGTGCCATTTGATTTATCGCGTAGTGTAATTTCATTCCGCGAGCCATCACTGTTGATGAACTGTATCCGGAAATAATAATACTCCTCATCACTACCAAGATAACTTACCTGGGGTTGTTCATCCGCGATGGAATCAAGCGCCAACACTGGGTTTCCCGAAGGTAACGAAGGTGCAGCACCTGCAACCGACGTGGCCGTCAATACGGTTGCTGCGATCAAAAAACGCAACGATACAATTGAAAGAATTTGCCTTTTCATACAATAACATTTTTTGTTAAGAATGCTTTTTGTACAGCAGCACGTTAGTAGCATTTAAGCCAAAACAAAAATTCGTTACACTATGTGGGCAAATGTTGAGGGAAAGCAATCTGCTTTTATGGAAGCAAAGCGGATGGAGGAAATGAATAATCCTCATTGATTAATACCGAAACTAAGAAAAAGTAACCCATTCACAAAAAAAAAGCCAGGCAGATTGCCTGGCTTTAATAAATGAACTGTAGCTTATTTAGCGTATTTCTGTTTATAACGCTCGTATAACTGTTTGTGCTTATCAGTTAAATCCACATGACGGCCCTGGATAAATGCGTGGGTAACAACGCTACTTCTCATATCCAGAATATCTCCTTCACTCACAACAATATTTGCATCCTTTCCTACTTCGATGGAACCCGTTCTGTCACCTACTCCTAGTATGGTTGCAGCGTTCAGGGTTATAGCCTGCAGGGCCTGTTCCTTCGTGAGGCCGTAGGCAGCCGCTGTTCCTGCATTGAATGGAAGGTTACGACCTCTTGTTTGTCCGTCTTCGTCATTGATCGCAAAAAGGACACCTGCTTTCTGTAATGCTGCAGCAGTTTTGTAAGGCTGGTCTACATCATCATCCTGCATGGTTGGCAAACTGTGGGGTTGATTAAGGATCACAGCTATATTATTTGCTTTCAGAAGCGGTGCTATCTGGTAACTTTCGCTTCCGCCTACTATTACTACATCCATTCCAAACTCCTTCACAAAGTCAATAGCTACAAGCATCTCCTTAACGATATCACAATGCACAAATAGTTTCTGACTCTTGTTAAAGAGGCCTTTTACAGAAGCATATTTAAGGTTGGTTGAACCGGGCTTCGCGGTATTTGCGTAGGCTTGCGCCTGCCTGAAAAAAGCTTTGACTTCAGCAATCTGTTCCATCCCCCGTTTCAGAGGATCCGTTTGGGGAACAATTCCCATAAAAGCAGCAAATGGATTTGGCCTGTTGATCAGGCTGGGCATACGGAAGTGGATGGCATTCTCCATGCGATATGCCGCATCTTCATAATTCCAGGCATCTAGTTGTACCACGGAAGATGATCCGCTGATCAGGCCTCCTAAAGGAACCACATTTGCAAGTAATATTCCATTACTCTTTAAAGTATTGATAACCTTGGAATCAGTGTTGTAAGCAACAATTGCCCTGACAGAAGGATTCAGATCACCGATCTCCCTGCTGTCTACAGTAGCGCGAACACTTGGTACCTCTACCAGACCGAGCTGTGAATTGGTGAGAATAAGTCCGGGATAAACATGCTTTCCCTTCACATCAAAAACCTTTACGTCACCTTGTGGAACGGGTAAATCCTTTCCAATCTTATCTATTTTTCCGTTGCGGACCTCAATAGTTGTACCCTCCATAACCTGTCCATTTCCAACGTGAACGGTTGCATTAGTTATAAATAACAACCCCTTATATTCTTTCGCAGGGTAAACGTTTTCCTGTGCCTGGCTTGCAGTGGTCAATAGTAAACCACAACATATGGTGAATAATAATTTCTTCATTTTTTTGCCTTTAATTGTTACCGTTGATTTCATCTGCATCTACTACAAGCAAACCATGATTATGATAATGGTCGCTGCAGGTATGCATCAATTCCATGCTTGCCTCAGCTGGTCTTGAAGGCATACCCGCCTTTTTCTCTCCCATCATTTTCTGGACAAGCCGGCTGCGCTCTTCTACAATCTTAGCGCGCAGTTCCTTGTCTTTTTCACGGTCAAAATAAACTATACCATCAACTATGGTTTTTTCGGCCCTTGCATAAATACTTAGTGGGTTATCTGACCATAGAACAAGGTCAGCATCCTTTCCAACTTTGATACTTCCCACACGGTCATCCACATGGAGCATTTTTGCCGGATTTAGGGTTACCATCTTCAATGCATCTTCCTCGCTCATTCCACCATATTTCACACTTTTAGCGGCTTCCTGGTTGAGGCGGCGCGCCATCTCGGCATCATCGGAGTTGATAGCTACATTAAGACCAACCTGGTGCATAAGTGTAGCATTGTAAGGAATAGCATCAACTACTTCCATCTTATAATTCCACCAGTCACTGAATGTCGAAACGCTGGCGCCATGTTCTTTCATCTTATCAGCTACCTTATAACCCTCCAGAATATGCGTAAATGTATTGAAGGTAAATCCGAACTTCTCTCCTACCCTCATTGCAGCTGTGATCTCACTTTGCACATAAGAGTGACAGGTAATGAAACGTTTCTTATTAATGATCTCGGCCAATGCATCCAACTCAAGATCACGACGCACAACCGTCCATGGAACGGTAGCTGTTGATTTCTTTCCCTTCGTTATAGAAGATGCTGCCTTTACAGCATTGTCATAATCGAGTGCACGGGTAAATGCATCCATCAATACTTCTTCCACACCCATCCTTGAATCAGGGAAACGGTTATTCTGTGAGGCACCAGAGCGCTTCACATTTTCCCCCAGGGCAAATTTGATAAACGGATCCCAGTTGGCGAATTTCAGGTCTTCCGCATTAGCACCCCAACGTAGTTTAATAAGTTGGGTTTGTCCACCAATGGTATTTGCTGAACCATGAAGTATATGCGAAGATGTTACACCACCACTCAGCTGGCGATAAATATTGATATCATCCGGATTGAGGTTATCAGCAATACGAACTTCCGAAGTAACTGATTGTCCGCCTTCATTAATTGATGCAGCCGCAATATGAGAATGCTCATCAATAATACCCGCAGTTAAATGCTTTCCGGTACCATCTACAATTTTTGCACCCCCGTCGGCAAGACCTTTACCAATGGCTGTTATTTTTCCGTTCTTTACCATTACATCGGCGCCTTCAAGGCGACCTTCCTTCTCGTTTGTCCAAACCGTAGCATTCCTGATGAGGATAGCCTCCTGGGCAGGCGTTTTTTCCCAGCCATACCCATTGAAAGGATAAGTGACTGATGTCAATTGTGTCACTGGCTTTTTCCTGACGCTATCTTCTTTGGATAAGGCAGCCTTTGTCAGGCTTGCCACCCAAAGCACTTTATTCCCATTCACATCTTCTCCGCTGCCATGCCATTCATCACCAATTTTAGCACCACTCAAACGGATATTCTTTTTTGATTGCTTGCTTTCAGGAAAGCTTATACGAACCATCTTGCCATCAAAACTGAACCTGGCAGGTATTGTATCCTTATCAATTATTTGGGCGCTGTTGCTATTTTTTACATCAAGTAAATATTTTGAACTTCCCTTATCTGAACTCAGTGTAATGGTATACTGTCCGGCAGCAGCATCCCAGCCTGATTCATTCAATGAATATTTTTCGCCCTGTATCCAGTTCTGGAAAATAGTTGTCTTCTCAGCAAATACAGGTCCTGAAGTGATAATGAAATTAGCAAGTTTGCCAGCATCGATACTTCCTACTTCACTATACATTCCTAATAAGGTTGCAGGCGTTTTTGTGAGAGCCTCAAGTGCTTTATTCTCCGACAATCCATACTCTATGGCTTTGCGCAATGCGGCCATAAACTGTTTAGTGTCGCGCAGATCGGCAGTTGTTATGCAGAACGGAATATTCGCTTTTTCAAAAGTAGCAGCATTTGTTGGCGCCAGCTCCCAATGTTTCATATCTGATAAGGAAACAAATCGAGCATCATTCGGATCATCTACATCCATAGCCTGGGGGAAATTCAGTGGCAGGATGAATGCTGCCTTTGAAGCTGCCATATCGCTGATGCGCTGGTATTCATTTCCACCTGCTTTAATTATATACTGTACACCGAACTCATCACCGATCTTATCAGCGCGAAGGGCGTTCCATTTATCATTGGCTTCAAAAACCTGGGGAAGCGCCTGTATATCATTCCAGGCACGGAGGCTCAGGTTAAGGCCTTCCTTATGCTGGTTTTTCTGGTACCATTTGGCATCAATGAAAGATTGTCTCAATAATGCAATGGCTCCCATCAATGAACCTGGATAGCTTTGCGTGGAACTGCCCTTATTAAATGAATAATGCGCCGTTGCACGGTCTTTCAAAATCACTTTATTCTCCTTTTCATTGGCAAGTGTTACCACTGTACCCGTACCTCTAGCTATTCCATCCTTCTGGTGGGTTAACACGGTGCCGAAGCCCAGTTCCCGCAATCCTTTTGCCTTTGCATCATCGGCAACAAAAAGAGTGGCAGCGGAAACATCTGCCTTAATAGCCTGGTTCCAGCCATATGGCCCTTTCTGGTTTGAAGCTAGCTGTGCGGGCGCATTAAAATTAAATCCACGCTGCTGCCGTTCAACTACCGGCATCCCGTAATCGCTGTAGATATCAATAAAGGAAGGATAAATATACTTCCCTTTGCAATCGATCACCATGGCCTCTTTTGGAACAGGTACATTGGTACCCACGGCAATGATTCTGCCCTCCCTTACAACAAGTGTAGCAGTTGTAAGGGTGGTCTTTTCACTGGAAACGATCGTGGCATTTGTAAATGCGTAAGTAGATTGACGTTCTTCTGCTATGCCATTGACAGGAAAGGTCGGCTGTGCATGAACGAGGGACGCTAAAAGCAGTCCGCCCAATAGGGACGTAAGCCTTCGCCCGTGGTGAAACAGGGTTTGCCTTCTCATGAGTGTTAGTTTATTTAGCTATCGCCGAATATAAGTAAATGGTATAACTTCGATTACCGATTTTTATCAACGGCATATATTGTTTATGAACATCGCCGCATTCATTGATCATACGATCCTTAAGCCCACAACAACCATCGCAGAAATTGAACAATGCTGTTCAGAAGCTGTTCAATATGGCTTTGCCGCCGTTTGTGTTCCCCCACCTTTTGTTAAAAGATGTGCCACTATACTGGCCCCCACCAATGTAAAAATCGCAACGGTGGTAGGATTTCCTTTCGGTTATTCTGCAACGGAAGCCAAGGTGGCGGAAACAATACTGGCCATTGTGGATGGCGCCCACGAAATAGATATGGTAATAAATCTTATTGCGTTAAGGCAGGCCGATTACGCCTATATCCAGAAAGAGGTAAGCCTGCTTGTGGAGGTTTGCCACAATAAAGGCCGCATCCTTAAGGTGATTATTGAATCCGGAATCCTTAGCCCCGAAGAGATCATCAGCTGTTGTGAAAAACTCGGGCCGCTGGGCATTGATTTCATGAAAACCTCCACTGGTTACGCCGAAAAAGGCGCCAGCATTGAAGCCGTTCAGCTGATGAAAAAACATCTCCCCGCCTCTGTCAGGATCAAGGCATCAGGAGGCATCCGTGATTTTGCCACCGCCAGTTCCATGGTAAATGCCGGGGCAACCAGACTCGGCTGCAGTGCCAGCATTGCTATTGTTTCCGGAGCACCTGACCACCAAGTGGGTGGGTATTAACGTCTACAGGTATAGTTTGGCGAGGAATTTGATAAATCACCTATATGAAACCCTTTGCATTGTTACTGACTTGCGCGCTTATTACCATCTCAGCATTTTCACAAATGCCTGCTGATTCATTAACCGTTCACAAAGATTCCAGGATTGACCTTTTAATACAAAAACAGGTAGAGATAAATGAATACACTACCCGTAATGCACGACGAACTGCAAAAGGCTTTCGGATACAGGTGATCAATACAACCGACAGGAATGCCGCCATCGAAGCAAAAACCACTGTGTACAGGCTTTACCCTGAGCTGAAAGCATACCTGATGTACCAGAGTCCATATTTCCGCCTACGGGTAGGAAATTTTGAGAGTCGCGATGAAGCAGAAACCTACCAGCGCCAGCTGGCGAGAGAATTCAAGCAGAATGTTTACATAGTAAATGATACCATTGAGGTGAACCCTGATAAGAGTGGTGAACTCTGATGCACCACTCTGCTGATGCCTTCTCCCTATATTTGCGGAATGTCATTAAAAGATAGCATCCTTCAAAAAGCAGCTACCTATGCCGATGAATTTATTGCCATCAGGCATCACCTCCATGCCAATCCTGAATTAAGCTACCAGGAATTTGAAACAAGCGCCTTTATACAGGACTTTCTGCAAAAGCAGGGTATTCCTTTTATTATCATGGCCGAAACAGGTGTGGTTGGAATAATTGAGGGGCGCAATCCCTCCTCCCGCACCATTGCCCTTCGCGCCGATATGGATGCCCTTCCTATCCAGGAAGCAAATGAGGTTCCTTATAAGTCCATCAAAAAAGGCATCATGCATGCGTGTGGACATGATGTTCACACAACCTGTCTGCTGGGAGCCGCAAAGATCCTCCATGAATTGAAAGGAGATTGGGAAGGAACCATTAAGCTTCTTTTTCAGCCCGGTGAAGAAAAGAACCCGGGTGGTGCTAGTCTCATGATCAGGGATGGAGTACTGGAAAATCCAAAGCCCGCGGCAATATTTGGCATGCATGTTCACCCCCAGATGCAGGTAGGGCAAGTGAGCTTCCGCAGTGGAAAAGTAATGGCAAGTGCCGATGAGATCTATATTACTATAAAGGCCAAAGGGGGCCATGCTGCAGCACCTCATACCACAGCCGACCCCATCCTCATTGCATCGCATATAGTTATTGCATTACAGCAGGTGATCAGCCGAAACGCTGACCCCGTGCAGCGTTCAGTACTCTCAATTACTTCCTTCCAGGGCGGACATACAACTAATGTTATTCCACATGAAGTTAAGCTCATGGGAACATTCAGGGCCATGGACGAAGAATGGCGTTATAAAGCCCATGTACTAATCCGGAATATTGTAGAAGGACTGGCAACTGCAATGGGTGCAGAAATTGACCTGCATATTGATATCGGATACCCCACTGTTTATAATAACGAGATGCTGCATGTGGTGGCTGTGGAAAAAGCCATTGAATTGTTGGGCACCACCAGAGTGGAAGAAACCGAGATCCGAATGGGTGCTGAAGACTTTGGCTATTATTCCCAAAAGATACCGGGATGTTTTTATAGGCTGGGTGTAATGAACAAGGAGAAAGGCATCAGTTCAGGTGTTCATACCCCAACATTCAATATAGATGAAGATGCAATCGCCACCGGAATAGCAATGATGGCATGGCTTGGCGCTACTGCCAATTATCCGTCCTGATACCATTTTCGTATTTTGCACCCCTCAAACTAACCGTGCCCCATAAAATTTCTGTATGAGTAAAGAAACCAGAAGATTTCAGGCCCTGGAATATCATTCAAAGGGCAAACCTGGCAAAATTGAAGTTGTACCGACCAAAGAAGCTAAGACCCAGCGCGATCTTTCGCTTGCATACAGCCCTGGCGTAGCCGAGCCCTGCCTCGAGATCGCCGCAAATAAAGAGAATGCATATAAATATACTGCCAAGGGAAACCTGGTAGGTGTTATCAGTAATGGTACAGCAGTACTTGGTTTAGGGGATATAGGTCCTGAAGCAAGTAAACCCGTGATGGAAGGAAAGGCCGTACTCTTTAAGATTTTCGCTGATATCGATGTTTTTGATATCGAGATAAATGAAAAGGATCCTGTGAAGTTTGTTGAGATTGTGAAATCACTGGAACCCACTTTTGGTGGCATCAACCTGGAAGATATAAAGGCACCCGAATGCTTTTATATAGAACAGCAGTTGAGGGAGCAACTCAATATCCCGGTGATGCATGATGACCAGCACGGAACGGCCATTATTAGTTCTGCCGCTCTACTCAATGCACTTGAGCTACAAAAGAAAAAGATCGATAAAGTAAAGTTTGTAATAAATGGGGCTGGTGCAGCTGCTATGGCATGTGTTAAGCTTTATGTTTCACTTGGTGCACGCTATGAGAATTTCATATTATTTGATAAAGATGGCGTTTTACACAAGGGAAGAACTGATCTGGGAAAAGATAAAGAACCTTTCGCAGTAAAGGGAACAGACTGGAGTCTGGAGAAAGCTATGAAGGATGCCGATGTTTTCCTTGGGCTTAGTGTAGGCAATGTTGTTACCCGTGAAATGGTGCAGAGCATGGCTAAAAACCCTATTGTATTTGCGATGGCCAATCCCAATCCGGAGATCACTTATGATATGGCTGTAAGCGCCCGCAAGGATATCATCATGGCAACGGGCAGAAGTGATTTTCCCAACCAGGTAAACAATGTATTGGGATTCCCCTTTATATTTCGTGGCGCCCTCGATGTTAGGGCCCGGCAGATCAATGAAGCCATGAAACTGGCTGCTGTACACGCTTTGGCCGATCTCGCCAAAACACCGGTTCCCGATATCGTTAACCTCGCCTATAATGAACGCAACATCGTTTTTGGTGCTGAATATATCATTCCAAAACCTTTGGACCCCCGACTTTTATCGACCATTGCGCCTGCAGTAGCAAGGGCTGCGATAGAAAGTGGTGTAGCAACTACCACCATCGCTGATTGGGATGCCTATGCTGTAGAGCTCAACCGCCGGTTGGGCCTCGATAACCAGCTTATGAGAGTGATAGGGAGCAAGGCAAGGCGTGATCCAAAGCGCCTTGTATTTGCGGAAGCCGATAATCTTAAGATTCTCAAAGCAGCACAGATAGTATTTGAGGAAGGCGTCGCATATCCCATCCTGTTAGGAGATGAAAAAAAGATCCGGAGTATTGCTGAAGCAAATAATCTGGACCTGGAAGGGTTGCCCATTATTGATCCAAGGAGTGACGCTGAAGAAGAAAGACGTAAGTTTTATGGCCAGTTGTTTTTCCAGAAGCGCCAGAGAAAAGGAATGAATAAGTATGAGTCTTTCAAGATAATGAAAGACAGGAATTACTTTGGCTGCATGATGGTGGAAACAGGAGATGCTGATGCGATGATTTCCGGGTTGACAAGAAACTATGACGAAACCATCCGCCCCGCTTTACAGGTGATCGGTACCGAAGAAGGGGTAAAGAAAATTGCCGGGATGTACCTCTTGCTTACCAAAAAGGGGCCAATTTTCATGGCAGATACAACGGTAAACTTTAATCCGACTGCCGAAGAACTTGCAGAAATAACATTAATGGTTGCCAAGGAGGTGCGGAATTTCAACCTCACTCCTCGTATCGCCATGCTCAGCTATTCTAATTTCGGAAGCAGCGCATCGCCGGAGGCTCAATTGGTGGCCAGCGCCCGTAAGATCGTAAAGGAAAAAAATCCTTCCCTTGTAGTTGACGGAGAGATGCAGGCAAGCGTAGCATTCAATAAGGATATACTTAAAGAGAATTACCCTTTCAGTGAACTCGTTGATAAAGATGTTAACACACTCATTTTCCCCAACCTCGCGGCAGGCAACATTGCTTACAACCTGCTAAGGGAAGTAGGCGGGGCCGATGCTGTGGGACCCATATTAATGGGAATGAAGAAGCCGGTACATGTATTGCAACTGGGAAGTTCGGTACGCAGCATTTTCAATATGGCACTGGTGGCAGTAATTGATGCCCAGATAAAATGCGGCAAAACCGATACCGCGGGTATTGTTACCAAATCCAAATGGTGGAAACGCTTCAGCAAAGTATCGAAAGATATATAGTATTTTACGCAACAAGCTAGCAACGAATGAAATTATTCACTGAAATAGGTCGCTTCTTATTAATGCTGAAAGGCATGTTTGCCCGGCCGGAGAATAGTAAGGTATACTGGAAAGAATTCATGCACCAATGCTCCGATATCGGAATTGGTTCCCTTGGAATTGTTGTGATCATTTCTATTTTCATGGGTGCCGTATCAACGCTGCAGACCGCCTACCAGTTGGTTAGTCCACTTATTCCAAAGTCATCCATCGCACAAATTGTACGCGATACTGTATTGCTGGAGTTTGCTCCTACCCTTGTATGCATTGTTCTTGCAGGTGTGGTGGGTTCCAAGATTGCAAGTGAACTGGGTAATATGCGGGTAAGCGAACAGATCGATGCCCTGGAGATCATGGGAATCAATACAAAAACATACCTGGTTCTTCCAAAGATCGTTGCTGCACTATTGGTAATACCTATGCTTGTTGTAATATCAGCTGCCCTTGGCATCTGGGGTGGAAGGATCGCCGGTTCAGCCGCACAGATACTTTCAACAACCGATTTTGATAAGGGACTCCTGCAATCGTTTCTACCCTATAATGTTTTCTTCGCAATGGTGAAAGCATATGTATTCGCTTTTATTATATCAAGCGTTCCTGCTTATTATGGATATCATGTTAAAGGCGGTGCACTTGAGATCGGACGGGCTAGTACAAAATCAGTGGTAGTGAGTTGTGTACTGATACTGTTTGCGGATTATTTACTGGCAGCAATACTATTGTAGTTCAAACCTCAACTTATTAATTGTGATTGAAGTTCAGAATCTGAAAAAAGGCTTTGGTGAGAAGATCGTTATCAACGATGTAAGTGCTGTTATGGAAGCCGGAAAATGCAACCTCATAATAGGTTCAAGTGGAAGTGGTAAGACCGTTTTCATGAAATGCCTGGTTGGCCTCTATAAACCTGATGCAGGAAAGATACTCTATCATGGCGTGGATTTTACAACTATGGATGATGCTGACCGAAAAGAAATACGGAAAGAGATCGGCATGCTCTTCCAGGGCTCAGCACTGTTCGACAGTCTCACCGTAGAACAGAACATCCAGTTCCCCCTTAATATGTTCACTGACTGGACACTCGCAGAAAAAAGAAAGCGTGTAAATGAAGTGCTCGACCGGGTTGAATTAAATGGAGCCAATAAGAAGTTTCCAGCCGAAATAAGCGGAGGTATGAAAAAGCGGGTGGGTATTGCAAGAGCTATTGTGCTGAATCCAAAATTCCTTTTTTGTGATGAGCCTAACTCCGGACTTGACCCGCAAACATCTTTGGTAATCGACAAGCTCATCAAAGAACTGACCCTTGAATACGATATTACCACTGTAATCAATACCCACGACATGAACAGCGTGATGGAAATTGGAGATAAGATCATCTATATGTACCAGGGAGTGAAAGAATGGGAAGGAAATAATAAGGAAATTATATTCAGTAAGAACCAACGGTTGAATGAATTCATATTCGCCTCTGAGTTTCTCCGTGATGCAAAGGATATGCGAATGCTGGAGCAAACGGGTAAAATTGATGAAAACCGCAACATGGAAGACATGATGAAGTAATTTCCCTTAGTTTTGCCCCCGATTCAGCCCCCATTGGGACATCTTCATATTAAAACCAAGCCATATGAGCGTTTTAGTCAATAAAGATTCTAAGATAATTGTACAGGGATTTACAGGTACCGAAGGAACCTTTCATGCCACCCAGATGATTGAGTACGGTAGCCAGGTTGTAGGTGGAGTAACACCCGGCAAAGGTGGAAGTTCACATCTTGATCGTCCGGTTTTCAATACAGTTTCAGAAGCAGTATCTGCAACGGGTGCAAACGTTTCCATCATATTTGTTCCACCTGCTTTTGCAGCCGACGCTATCATGGAAGCAACCGATGCCGGCATCGAACTGATCGTTTGTATTACTGAAGGGATACCTGTGCAGGATATGGTTAAAGCCAAAAATTTTATGGCTGGAAAGAACTCACGCCTTATTGGACCCAACTGTCCGGGTGTAATCACTGCCGGTGAGTGTAAAGTAGGTATCATGCCCGGAATGATTTTCATTCCAGGTAAAGTTGGCATCGTTTCTAAAAGCGGTACACTTACTTACGAAGCAGCCGACCAGCTTGCTAAAGCCGGACTTGGCGTAACAACTGCTATTGGTATTGGTGGGGACCCTATCATCGGTACAACTACAAAAGAGGCTGTAGAATTATTAATGAATGATCCGCAAACAGAAGCCATTGTAATGATCGGTGAGATCGGAGGTAGCATGGAAGCAGAGGCGGCTCAGTGGATAAAAGAAAATGGAACAAAGCCAGTTGTAGGATTCATCGCCGGACAAACTGCTCCTCCCGGTAGAAGGATGGGCCATGCCGGTGCCATCGTTGGTGGAGCAGATGATACTGCTGCAGCAAAAATGAAGATCATGGCTGAATGTGGAATACATGTTGTTCAAAGTCCGGCTGATATCGGTAAGAAGATGGCAGAAGTACTTAAGTAATAATTAGTTGACATTAAAATATTGTAATGCGGCCCGTTTGACGGGTCGCATTACTTATATTAGCACTTCTATAATCCTCTCCAATCCTTCGAATCTCCTTCTACCTGTTAAAAGGTAATGACGACTGCCTCTTCCCGAACCAATTAATTATTTAAATCAAACAAGATGAGAAGAATCTTTACTCTGATTATTTCCGCAACTTTATTGGTATTACAGGTAAAGGCGCAGCAAGGCGTTTTCGTTGAAAGTGTTGGAACAGGTACATCACCATCCGTCAATACTTATACGGGATGGACATCCGGATTGCCGTCAGCAAATTTCACAGGTACGGCAGGGGTCTCAATTGTTGCACCGGATGCAACGAATACTGCAAGCATAAATGGTGGTTCAATGGTGCGGATGTTTGCAACTGGACAAAATGAACAACAGACTTTTACTATTTCCAATATTCCCGTTGCCAATTTTCCTGTAATTGCCATAAGTTTTAATATTCGAAGAGTTGGTAATAACAGTACAACCTTTGTTGAGTACAGTTTAAATGGAACCACCTGGACAGCTTTTACCTTTTTACCAGCAATTCCGGCCGATGCTTTCAATTGGCAACCGCAAACCTCTGCTACCGTAACTTTACCCCTTGGCACTACTTCATTATCAATAAGATTTAGAACTCAAAATACAAACGCTGCCAATGACAGAACCACTTATATAGATGGAATAGTTGTTGGCCCACTGGCTTTACTGCCTCTCACAACCCGTAATTTCACAGCAGTACCCCGCAATGGTAGAGTCAACCTAAGCTGGACAGGTGTTGCCACTCATATGAATTCAAAATTTGAAGTTGAACGCAGTAGTAAAGGCAACAGCGGATTCACAGCTATATCAACCATTCCAACCAGGATAATTGGTGAATCAACTTACTCATTCACAGATGAGAGTCCTCTTTTACCCGCCAGCCACTACCGTATCCGTATAACCGATGAGAATGGTCGTGTTTCGTATACAAAAGTGCTTAAAGTTGCTATACGCGGTGCTCATTTTGCTCTCGATAACCTGTTCCCTTCGGTAGCAAATGCCCAGGTGAATCTCGTAGTCAGCAGTTCCTCCAGCAAGCCCATTGAAGTTTTTGTATTTGATTCCTATGGCCGAATGGTAATCCAAAAAAAGATTGTTGTTGCCACAGGCAGTCAGTCCTATCCTCTTGATATCACTCGACTCAACAGCGGCAGTTATACAGTAAGACTCAGCCAGGAAAATGAAATAATCACAGGGAAATTCATCAAACAATAAATAATTTCCGCTATTTAGTTAGAAATAACCGCCTCCATAGGGCGGTTATTTTTTGCCCATTCGTCGAAATCAACCCCAATACCCTTGCAGTTCCAGAGAAGGGTTTATACTTTAGCACTCACTCCACTACATCCCCCTGAAAAACCGGTAGCAGTTTCCAAGTCCTTGAATCAGGAAATTTATTCGTACACCTTTGTAAACTACCGGAAATGAAAACGCTTTTAACTGCGGGATTACTCTCGCTTGCAACTACATTTTTCATACCTGCCAGCACCCAGGCAAACACAGTAACCCCAGCAACCACACTAAAGCTTAGAAATTTTATGGCTGCCCCATTCAATGGCAACGTTAAGATCGAATGGATAGCAAGTGCCAACCTACTCAATGGATGGTTTGAAATCGAAAGAAGCAGCTCCCGCAATGGTAACTATGAAAAACTGGCAACAGTTCCCCTTCGCAAGAAAGAAGACACTCGTTATTGGTATAGTGATACCGATCCTTTTAGCGGCGATAATTATTACAGGATCAAACTTGTTGATGCAAACAGGAACACTACTTATACCAAGACCATTCTCGTTAAAATGGATGGCACCCACCTGGCTGTAGATAACATTTTTCCATCGGTTGCACAAAACCAGCTTAACCTGCAGATCAGCAGTGGTGAAGAATCAATGGTTAAAATAGATATCATCGACATGAGCGGAAGAAGTTTTTCATACGGCAGCCTGCAAGTAATTCCAGGCACTACAAGATATCCTCTTAACATTACTGCCCTCCATAAAGGAAGTTACATGATGCTCCTAAAGAAGGGTGATAAGATCATTAACAGGCGCTTTATAAAACAATAAGATCCTGGCCTGCCTTAAAAGAACGTTAAGGTAGTGCAGGTTGAAATGGTTGCTTATGCAATTAGTGGATCGGAGCATCTACCTTTAGTACTCTTTTTGATAACTTGTACTAAAATAGGTGGTATGCACTCGACCCTTCGCAAAATCCTGTACCTGACATGCAGTTTTTTAGTGTTATTTACAGCAACCTTATCGGCCCAAAACATGAAAACCAATTATACCAGCTGGTGGGAAAAAATTGATTCACTTGTAGAAAAGAAAGGACTATACCGTTCAGCCTTAACCGAAATTGATGCCCTTTACAAAAAGGCAAAAGCAGAAAAACAGGAAGCCCAGCAAATAAAGGCCCTCGTATATAAGATAGGATTACAACAGCAACTGGAGGAATTCAGTGATACGCTGGCCATCCATAACCTTAAAAAGGAGGTAGCAGGAAATACAGGCGCTACAAAGGCCATCCTGAATACCTTGCTGGCAGACTATTATATTGGCTACTACCAGCAACATCGCTGGGAACTTTATAATTCAAGCACCACCCGTAATTATAAAAAGGAATCAATCCGAACATGGGGGGCAGCTGACTTTCATGAAGCCATAGATAATGCTTTTACAGAAGCATTGAAAGAATCCCGATTGCTTCAATCAGCAAACATTGAAAAATACGAAGCGATAGTCAGAAAGGGAAATGCCAGAAAATTAAGGCCTACACTTTATGACCTCCTGGCATGGAAGGCCATAGAGTATTACCAGCAGGAAGAATCGGAAATTATTCGTCCCACTGAAACATTCAAACTAAGGGATACGATCCTATTTGCTCCTGCTGCTGAATTTATAAACAAGCCTTTCCATACACCTGATACCAGCAGCCATCATTATAAAGCTGTATTACTTTATCAGCAATTGCTGGCATTCCACCAGAATGATAAAAATCCTGATGCCTTTATTGATGCTGACATAAACAGGATCCACTTCATTTTTAATAATAGCACCATATCAGGTGAAAAAAGGCTTTATGCAAATGCTCTCGAAAATATTTATTCAAAGTATAAAGGTCAACCCGCGGCCGATGAAGCAGCATTCCTGCTGGCTTCTCACCTTACCAGTTCCATTCCCGCTGACCATAAAAAAGCAATAAGTCTTTGTGAAGAGGTTATTAAAGCAAAAAATAATTCAGAAGGTTATATAAACTGCCTAAACCTCCTGCAATCAATAAAGGAGCCTTCTCTCAGCTTAACAACGGAGAATGTAAATATCCCGGATCAGCCCTTCCGCACATTGGTGAGTTGGAAAAATCTGGACAAGATCTATCTCCGGTTGATTAAGGTAGATCAGGCGGGGAGAATAGCCTGGCTGTCTAAAAACTATGGCAATAATAACGACTGGTGGGCAAGTATTCTAAAACAGCAGACCATCCGTAACTGGGTGCAAACCCTTCCCGGTGAAATTGATCACAATGATCATCGTACGGAAATAAAAATTGATGCGCTGCCATTGGGTGAGTATATTCTGCTTGCCGGCAGCAAACCGGATATGCAGGCTGGCGATACTTATTTATCAGCCAACTATTTTCACATCTCCACTATCAGTTATGTGAAAAGGAATAATGAATATTTTATTCTCGACAGACACAGCGGTCATCCATTACCGAAAGCAGCAATCCAGACCTGGCAGAGCAAATATGATTACAATTCCAGAAAATATGAATTGCAAAAGGATGCCAGGTATACTGCAAATGACCAGGGATTCTTTGGGATAGGCCAGCATCCGAACAAAAGGATCAGTCTGGAGATCGATCATAAGGGAGACCACCTTTTCCTGCTGGAAGAGGGCTATTATTATAACTACTCTCCTACTGAGTTAATTGATACAGACTCCCTCGACTATGAGGCAAAGCAGAGCAGGGTTTTCTTTTTTACTGACAGGAGTATTTACCGTCCGGGACAAATTATTTACTTCAAGGGAATTGCAGTCACAAAAGATAAGAATGATCAGAAAAGCAAAATTTATTCAGGCCGAACTACGACAGTTTATTTATATAATGCCAACGGAGAAGTACAGGACTCATTATCGCTGAAAACGAACGAATATGGCTCTTATAGCGGCAAATTCACCCTTCCCGAATCCGGACTGACGGGCAGTTTCAGGCTTGAGGACAGAATTCTCAAAGGTGATGCATTCTTCCAGGTAGAAGAATATAAAAGGCCAAGATTTTATGTTGAATACATACCTCTAACCGGTTCATATCGGGTTAATGACAGTGTCACTATTTCAGGATTTGCCAAATCCTATGCGGGAAACCCCATCAATAATGCAGTCATCACATACAGGGTTACACGAATGGCCAGATTCCCTTACCCATGGGGTATTATGCGCGGACCAATCAGAAGATCAGAAACACAGGAGATCGTAAACGGAAATATTACAACCAATGACGATGGAAGTTTTACTATCCCCTTCATAGCAATTCCAGATGAGGATATTGATCCGAAAACAAATCCGGTTTTTGATTATGAAGTAAATGTTGATGTTACCGATCAGAATGGAGAGACCAGATCGGCAAATACTACTGTGCCTGTATCGTATAAAGCCATCCAGGTAAATATTACAGCACCTCAATATATCAGCACCGATAGTCTCCGGCAGATAAAGGTTACCACAACAAATACCTCCGGGCAGTTTGAATCTTCTGCTACTGTGATTAGCATAAAACCTTTACAACATCCGGGCCGTCTTATCAGGGAGCGTTATTGGGAGCAGCCCGACAGGTTCATCCTTTCAGAAACAGAATTCCTGCAGGCATTTCCACATGATGAATATCGTAATGAGTCGGACCCTAAAACCTGGAATGCATTATCACCTGTAGGGCAGCAATCTCTCAATACTAGCGAAAACGGAACCATAGGCATTGGCAATAAAAAATTAAAAGCAGGATGGTACGTTTTGGAGGCAAGTTCCATTGATAAGTACAATGACACGGTTACGAATAAGGCATATTTCCTGGTGATGGATGCAGCAGCAAAATCATTGCCTACACCTTCCTATATGATCAGTAACCTGAACAAAACAGTTGCAGAACCCGGGGAAACAATCGTTGTGAGCCTTGGCAGCGATGCAGAGAACTTAGTTGTTATTCAGCAAAAGGAAAATCTTTCATCAACAGATAGATTATTGCCATTTGCCTCAAGGTTTGAATTAATTAAACTCAACCGTGGCATCCTCAATTTTAAACATATCATAAGGCCAGAAGATCTTGGCGGGATGGGAATTACCCAATTCTATGTAAAACATAACAGGTTCTATTCTAGTGATCATATCATTGCTGTACCCCGACTGGATAAGGAACTTGAGATTAGTGTACAGACATATCGTGATAAAACATTGCCAGGCGCAGAAGAAAAATGGAAGGTAAAGATCAGCGGAAAGAAAGGAGAAAAAATAGCGTCGGAATTATTAACGAGTATGTATGATGCTTCGCTGGATCAATTTGCTCCACATCAATGGATCAGACCTTCAATATGGCCCACATACTGGAATCCCGCCAACTGGAATGGCGGCACCAATTTCACTGGTGTTGTTTCCAGCAATGATGTCCCTTCATTAAAACGAATGGAGGGTAAAGAAAAAGTCTATGACGAATTACTCAGCTTTGGCGATAATCGTGTAATCGGATACCTGAGTGGAAAAGCGGCTGGAGTGGTGGTACAGCGTGCAGCATCGGCTAGAGAAGAGAGTGCAAATATGGATATGGTAATGAGCAAATCCTCAAACTCCGCTGCACCTCAAGCTGAAACAAAACCTCAAGTTCCCGAGGTCGTTGCACAGATCAGGAAAGATTTTAAAGAAACCGCATTCTTCTTCCCCCATATGGAAGCCGATACTGATGGATCATATAGTTTCAGCTTTACAATGCCCGAAGCATTGACAACCTGGAAATGGCAACTGTTTGCACATAGCAGGGAACTTGCCACGGGTCTTATTCAAAAGAATATCATTACGCAAAAGGACCTGATGGTTCAGCCCAATTTGCCAAGATTTTTGCGTGAAGGCGACCGCATGGAAATCACTACCAAGATTGTAAATATCTCCGATAAGGAAATGACTGGCCAGGCTGAATTACAGCTGATTGATGCCAGCACCAACCAGCCCGTTGATGGATGGTTCAGAAACTTCTTTCCTAACCAGTATTTTACCGTGGCAGCAGGCAGCAGTGAATTGGTTAAATTCCCCATCGAAGTTCCTTACCTCTATGGCAAGGCATTAACCTGGAGAATCATTGCGCGGTCCGGAAATATCAGTGATGGCGAAGAGGCCTCTTTACCGGTTTTAACCAACCGCCAACTGGTTACAGAATCTGTTCCATTCTTTGTTAATGGTTCAGGAAACAAAACCTACGAATTAAAAAAATTACTTGAAAGCGCCGATAGTGAAAGCCTCAGTAATAAGTCATTGGTAGTGGAATATAGTTCAAACCCTGCCTGGTATGCTGTTCAGGCCCTCACCTACCTTACCGACTATCCATACGAATGTTCAGAGCAAACCTTCAACAGGCTCTATGGAAACCTGTTAGCAGCACATATAGTAAGGCAGATGCCCCGAATAAAATCGGTGATGGAAAAATGGCAGACAAAAGATACTGCAGCCTTACTCAGCAATCTGCATAAGAACCAGGAATTGAAGCAGGTATTGCTTGAAGAAACTCCCTGGGTGTTGGAAGCACAGTCTGAATCAGAACAGAAAAAAAGGATCGCTCAATTGTTTGACCTGGTAAAGCTGGCAACCAACCGTAATAAACTGGCAGCACAACTCCTCGAAATGCAAAGTCCAAATGGTGGATTCAGTTGGTTCAAGGGCGGACCCGATGACAGGTTTATCACCCAGTATATTGTAACAGGAATTGGTCACCTGTTAAAACTTGGTGCTGTTACTGAAGACATGGAAGAGTTGACCGGTATAGTTGATAAAGCCCTGCCCTATCTGGATGCCCGCATCAAAGAGGATTACGACAAACGCGATAAAAAAGCAAAGACCGTTACCCACCTCAATTATTATGCAATCCAGTATCATTATATGCGGAGTTTTTTCCCTAAAAATGGTATCCCTGGTCAATACATGGCAGCGGCCAACCATTACCGTAAGGAGATCCAGCAAAACTGGCAAAAAGGGAACCGCATGGCAAAAGGAATGATCGCATTAGCCCTCCATCGCACCGGCGATAAACTAAATGCCCAAAGCATCCTTAAGTCGCTGGATGAGACTTCTATAAAAAATGAAGAACTCGGCATGTATTGGAAAGATAATGCAAGCAGGTACTACTGGCAGGATGCTCCTATAGAAACGCAAGCACTGCTTATTGAAGCATTCTCAGAAATCGGAAAAAATACAAAGACAACAGGGCTATTAAAAGCCTGGCTCCTGAAGAATAAACATACCAACCACTGGCAGTCAACAAAAGCTACTGCAGATGCCTGCTATGCTCTCCTGCTGAGTGGAAATGACTGGCTGAAAGCCGAACCTAAAATAACCGTTTCACTGGGTAACATTACAACGGTTACTGCCGATGTAGCCGAGGCTGGTACCGGTTATTACAAGAAAACAATTCCGGGAACCGCTGTACATGCTGAAATGGGAAAAATCAATGTAACTGTACAGCAGGCGGGCAATATATCTTCTGATCTTCCGGTATGGGGAGCAGTGTACTGGCAGTATTTCGAAGACCTTGACAAAATTACTGCATCAGCATCTCCGCTGAAACTCAAAAAACAGGTAATGGTGGAAAGGCTCACCAATTCAGGTCCTGTTCTGGAACCGGTTTCAGAAGGAACCATCCTTAAGGTGGGCGACAAACTGAAGATCCGCATGGAAATAACTTCTGACAGAAGTATGGAATACGTTCATTTGAAAGATATGCGTGCCAGTGGATTGGAACCCATTAATGTTTTAAGCGGATACCGCTGGCAGGGGGGACTTGGATATTATGAAAGCACCCGTGATGCAAGCACTAACTTTTTCATCAGCTACCTTCCCAAGGGAACGTACGTGATGGAATACGGGTTATTTGTTTCCCACGCCGGCATTTTCAGTAATGGCATAAGTACCATCCAGTGTATGTATGCGCCAGAATTTACCAGTCACTCAGAAGGCGTTCGAATAAATGTTGAATGAAGTTTCTTAAGACTATCAACCGGCATTTTAATTTTTTTTCTGTCATAGGTCATCAGCCCGTTTACTTCCACTTCAACATCAGTTGTTTGGGTGTAAACGGCTGCTGATAATCCTTTCTTTATCAACTCAGGAAAACGATTCATGAAAAAAGTATATCGATCAAGCAGTTGCTGACTGTCTTTGAAACTCTGGTAACCCCAATTGTTTTTATCCTGCCAGCTATGATTTTCTACCGGCAAGCCGAGTCCGCCGAATTCACCCAAAACAAGTATCTGCTTAGCGCCAAAAATATCAGCTCTTGGCATAGCAGGTTCAGGATAATTATGAAGGTCAATAATATGTCCGGTCTCAATAAAATTACCCCCGCTGGCTGCATTCACCAGCCGTGATGGATCTGATTGAATCGTTTGTTCAGAAAGCTCCACCGTTTTGAATTGTCCCCATGCCTCATTAAATGGAACCCAAACAACTATAGAAGGAAAATTATGCAGACTGCTCATGATTGCCTGCCATTCTTTTCGGAAACCCTTTTCTGATTCAGGTGATCTATTCATTTCTGTTCCAAGTCCATCCACACCAGGCCTGCTCTCCCATCGCGCGCCCATATCACCACTTGGCATATCCTGCCAAACCAGCATACCAAGCTGGTCACAATGATAATACCATCTTGCCGGCTCTACCTTTACATGCTTCCGGATCATATTAAATCCCATGGCCCTGGTTTGCTCAATATCATAACGCAGAGCTGCGTCGGTGGGGGCGGTGTAGAGTCCGTCAGGCCACCAGCCCTGGTCAAGTGGGCCATACTGAAACAGAAACTTATTGTTGAACATCATGCGCTGAATTCCCTGAGCGTCTTTCACCATGGAAATCTTTCGCATGGCAAAATAACTTTTCACCTCATCTATTATTTTTCCATTGCGTATAACGGCAATGCTTAGCTGGTATAAAAAAGGATCTTCCGGCGACCATACTCTGGCATTAGGAATAGCCAATTCTACATTCGCAGCATCAGTGCCTTCCTGTTCAGCAACCAGTTTGTTTTCACCAAAGCTTTTCACCCTTATCCTGTCACCCGGCCTTGCTGATTCAACACGTGCATTTATATGTACAACTCCCTTATCAAGATCCGGGGTTTGCCTGGTTTCGGCAATATAAGTTTCCGGAACCATCTCAAGCCAAACCGTTTGCCAGATTCCAGTTACCGATGTATACCAGATACCCTCCGGCTTCTTCACCTGCTTTCCTCGCGGCTGAACCCCATCATCAGTTGGATCCCAAACACGAACACCTATCTCCTGCCTGGCTCCATTCTGAAGCAGCGCTGTAATATTAAAGCTGAAAGGATCATAACCACCTTCATGAATACCGGCAGATTTACCATTCACAAAAACTTCAGCCCGCCAGTCCACAGCACCGAAATGAAGCAGCACCCTGCCTTTCCGCTGTGACGGTGAAATGGAAACTGTTCTCTTATACCAAAGCACACTATCCTTGCCAACAGTTTTACCTACCCCTGATAAGGCTGATTCAATGGCAAATGGAACCAGAATATTTCCATCGTACGAGGAAGGCATTGCTTCTGATCCATTGACCGGAAGTACGGCATATTGCCATAGTCCATTCAGGTTCAGCCATTGGGTGCGCACCATCTGTGGTCGTGGATATTCATTCAGGGGCGCCGATATATTAATACTATCTGCCCAGGGGGTCATGATCTTTCCTTCCACCCTGGTATATTTCTCCTGCCCCTTAGCACTAAATAGTATAACTATATTGAGTATGGCAAGAACTATCCTTTTCATCTGGTTATTATTAAGTGTTATAATTGGAATTAACAATTTAAAGGATTTTTTGATAGCCCTCATTTAGATTTGCATCATGCAGGCAGATATCATTATTATAGGCCAGGGGCTATCGGGCACATGGCTGAGCTGGTGGCTGGGTGAAGCTGGCAGTAATGTAATCGTTATTGATGAAGGGCACACACAAACTGCATCACGCATAGCCTCAGGGGTTATAAACCCGGTAACAGGAAGGGTGCTCGCAAAAACCTGGATGGCTGAAACTTTAATTCCCTTTGCGCTTGAAGCTTACACCGCAATTGGAAACAGGCTTAGTATCAATTGCATTGATACAGTTGACATACTCCATGCATTTGCTACCCAACAAATGAGAGCCGCCTTCGAAAAGAAATTTCCTATTATGCCTGAACACCTTGCTATTCCATCATCCACGGAGGAATGGCATAACCGCATGCATGCCGAATTCGGGTTTGGTATAATCTATCCTGCCTTACTGATAGACCTGAATTTTTTGTTGACTAACTGGCAGCAACACCTGATAAAAGAAGGGCGATTCCAGCAGGGAAAATTCAACCATTCCGACCTCCTCTTTAAAGAAAATAAAGTTATCTATAAAGATATTGTTGCAGATAAGATCATATTCTGTGATGGTGTTGGCAGCCTCGATCTCCCCTACTTTAACCGGCTTCCATTTGCTCCCAATAAAGGTGAAGCATTGCTGGTTGAATTAGAAGGCCTTCCCTCCGACCATATTTATAAAAAAGGAATTTCACTGGTGCCATTTCCACACTTCAATCAGTTAGCTAACCCACGATACTTCTGGGCCGGATCAACCTATGAGAATATTTACGAAAGCCCTGAGCCTACAAAGGCATTCCGCGATCGTACTGAAACACAACTCCATAACTGGTTGAAGATGCCTTTCAAAGTATTGGATCACTGGGCCGCAATAAGACCCGCCTCCGTTGAACGAAGGCCCTTTGCGGGAATGCATCCTTTACATCCGCGGGTGGGCATACTCAACGGTATGGGAACCAAAGGTTGTTCTCTTGCACCATGGCTGGCAAAAGAATTTGCCAATCATATAACACAGGGCACACCCATCAACGAAGAAGCCTCCATATCAAGGTTCTCCAGGATCCTTGGCGCCTGATGCAAAAACCTGCCTGCTCTTCCCTTAATTTTACACCGAATAATAATACTGATGATAAGCAAACGCATGTATTCCATACCGGAGAAATTCCGGAAAATAGAAAATCTTCATATCGTATTCTGGCTGATAAAAGACCTTAGCTGGGCAATGCTTTGGAAACCACTCGGCATATTCATGATCTTCCCCACCCTTTTCTTCGCACTGTTGATAACCTGGCAAACCCGGAATGTAAAATCAGAACTTTACCATAACCTTGCTGTTGCTTTCTGGATCATTGCAAACTGTTACTGGATGGTAGTAGAATTTCTTGAATTGGATGACCATTACCGTTACTATTCAGCTATCCCCTTTGCCTGTGGCATGATCTTCATAATTATCTATTATCTCTTCATTCGTCCGGGAGAGAAAAACCAGAAAACCATAATACTCGAAGTGGAAGTACCAGAAAATATAGCAAAGGCTGCTAATGCCTAGTGATCACATCTCCTACATGGATGATATCCTCGCCTTCGTGAAGCAGGTTCATTCCAAATAACACCTTGTTATTTACCTGCCGGTAGCCCGACAGTGATTGCAAAGGTTCTTTCCCTTTTTCTCCGGTGGCCTGGTTAATTGTTGTGATCACACATCTTGCACAGGGCTTCACCCCCGCAAACTGGATCCCATTAATGGTAAAGGAGTGCATCTCATCTTCTTCAAAAGCCCTGCCTCCTCTAAATACTATATTGGGACGGAAACGATCCATCGGTATTTGCATTGACAATCTCTGGTTAAGGTCATCAAGGGAGGCCTGTCCTATTATGAGGGTGGGAAAACCATCACTGAAACTCGTCACTTCCCCATTGTGCGCATAACCTTTATCTACCATCCGAAGCGATGAATCGGGCATGTAAACAAGATGACACGATAAACCCAGCATTTCTGAGAACCATTTATCGGCATCCTTACTAACAAGTACTGATGAACAGGTATCATCCCATACAATCACTTCCATTTCATCATCGCTTTCTGCTTCAAGAGGAATGAGTATACTATTCCCCTTGTCATTTTTGGGATACACTTTCAATGCCGGACCGGCCATCTCTACCTGTAGCAAGGCCATGGACGGCAGTATTCGCTGGGTTAGAAAAACACCGTTGTCATCAACAAGCATCCAGCGACGATCATATTCCAATCCGCGGTCAGTAACAGCTGCCTGCTTAACGGAAATGCCTCCCAGCGATTTAATGGGATAGATATATAGTTGGCTTATCTGTAGCATGCTGCAATTTATTGAATATTACAGCAACAGTTTTGTTTGCGTTCTGTACTTTTAAAGAAGAATATTTAATATGAAAGCAAATATCCGGATCGAATATTGTCCTAAATGCCATTGGATGCTCCGCGCTGCCTATATGGCCCAGGAATTATTGACCACTTTTGAAGAGGATATCAAATCTGTTACGCTTGAACCAAGTGAAGTAAATGGAAAATTCACTATCAGCGTAAACGACAACCAGGTATTCGACAGAAAGAGTTATGGAGGATTTGCAGAGATCAAAGAGATCAAACAACTTGTACGCGATATAGTAAATCCTGAAAAAACACTTGGACATTCAGATAGAAAACCTCAATAGGAATTATAAATACAGGCATGATGCAACCAGTTGTACTTTGTGGTGGCCAAAGTTCGAGAATGGGAAGCGATAAAGGTCTTCTCTTATTGGAAGCAGATACCTGGGTCCAGACAAGCGTAGAATGCCTATCAGTACTGGAAACACCTTCTTTGATTTCGGTTAATGAAACCCAATTTAATACCTACCGCAACATTTTCCGGGAAGAACTGCTGGTAGTTGACAATGATAGTTTACAATTGAAAGGTCCTCTCAAAGGGGTTTTGAGCATTCACATTTCACGGCCCTCTGAAGACCTCCTGGTTCTTGCCTGTGACATGCCCCTGATGACAAGAAACACCATCATACTACTGATCAATTCCTACAAAGAAAACCCGGGGTATGATGCTTATGTTTTCACCAACAATGAATTGCCCGAACCACTCTGTGCTATTTATACTGCGAAAGGATTATCTGCAATTCATGAAGAATTTCTCCAGGGAAAACTTTTAAAACATAGTATGAAATATATGATCGAGCAACTCAGGTCATTCTTCATTCCCATCCCAAAAGAGCAGTTGAATGATTTCCGGAATTTCAATGCGCATTCAGAACTAAATGGTCTCTAACCTTTTCGCTGATACTTGTTTTTTAAAATTAGATTTTGGCTCCTCACAAAGAGAGCAGCAATAATTATCAGGAAGATTTTTATAGGATGTTCCGGCACTCACACCGGCACCCTCATCTCCAGATTGCTCATTGTAAATAGTAAAGCAGGCAGGGCATTCCCATACACCTGTCATCTCCATTTCCGGTATGGCTGTTTTGTTCCTTATTACGGGCTTTACCTGCTGCTCAACAACCGGCATATTATAATACGAGAGAATTGCGCGTCTTAACTGTTCCTGCAATAACCATTTCGGATTATTCCTGCTGAAAACAAAAGCTGTTCTTTTATTGGGATTGAATTCTTCAGCACACAAAATATCATAGGTATTGAAAAATCCTTTATCGCCAATGCTGAACAGGCTCCTGCGACGTATCAGAATGCTGCTGAAAACTTCCGACTTCTTCCTTGTCTTGATCCCAATACAGATTCCGAATGTTCTGGTATCTGTATCATTCAGGTATTTTACCAGGTAATGCTTAAGCGATAGTCCCTCCACACAATGATCTTCCACCTGGAAATTCAGTTCATTGGCCGCATGCCTCACATTAACATGGAACCGCGCCAATACTGTATTCCACAAAGTGCGGTGGTTTGGCTCAATTGATTTGACGATAATGGATTTCCATGGTGTGGAACAAAGTTGTCCAATCTTGGTATCCAGGCAAACCTTACATAATGATTTTAGAAAATCAACCGGATACATCTCATCTCTTCTGTAAATCCCCAGCCAGTATTTGTTATTATTATATCGATTCAATCCCTCATAATAGGGCAGATTGAATGGTGGTAATACTGCAGCTCCGGGCGTTTCTTTTGAAAGTACTGAACCGGAAAGGATTGTATCGAAAAGCGCCTTGATATCCGCCTCCTTCATACCACTGATGTTTCCGGAAAATTCCTTCATTGTAGTCTCAAGCTTCCGGCTCATCATGGCAATATCATTGCTATACACCAATGTATTGCATTCATAAATAGAATTCGTTTTCGGCAATCTTATAAAACAATGCCAATAGTGTGGAATCTGGATACTGGCTACCCAATTGATATTTCCAGTAAGCAAGGGTGTAAAACTCTGGTTGCTGTCGGAAATATTTATTTTAACCGTGGGCCGATATTCAAAGGAGTCAAAAATATCTTTATAAACACCTTCACTCAGCCATGTCTGGTTGATAAATATTTCCTCAGCCGGATAGGAACTTACTATGTTGGGAAACCGGTCAACATTTGTTTCATGTTGTATGCCCAGTTCATTAAGGGCCTCCGATAACCTTAGGGCTGAAACAACAGAAAGTTCAATCAGCATCTGCTGTCTAAGCCCGAATTTCACTTCTGTAACCCCACACCTTCCTGCTGCCACCAATATATTAAACAAGTCGCCGGGAGAAATAATTCCGCCCCTGAAATTGATCTTAAGAATAACACTGCTGCCCATAACATTTTTTTAATCGTCAGTTTACCAATCCAAACTCGCGCATAGCCAATGGAAAATTCCGGTTCTCATGACCCGGTCTGCATAGCTTTAGCAATGCAAAACGTCTTAACCTTGGCAAAACTTTCCACTGTTCTGCTGTGATGGTCCATCCATAGATATCCGCCTGGCTTTTCAATTCATCAGGTACTTCCCTAATATCATCCCACAGAGGCTGTAGGGGCACAGGTATATACTTAACCGGCTCATCCGTATGCGCACTAACCAGCCTTTCTGCATATTTTTTATACTCCAATTTTTCATAGGTACTATTGCAGCACATCATAGCAAGTTCCTGCCTTTCAGCAACAGAACATTTACTCCAGGCAGCTAGCGAAAATTTAACACCCGTCAGGTCAAGTTTAAATCGAACTATCATGGGAATACAACGAATATTATTCTCCACGAAATCAGCCTCAAACAGAAAATATTCTATTGAATGCATGGTATTTTATTTAACGATTTCTCCAATATTTTTTTTACTTCCGGGCGACAACTTCCGCATCCCATCCCCGCACCGGATAGCTGGCATAGCTGCACCAGGTCATTACATCCCTCGTTAATTTTACTGAAGATATTTCCCTCACCCACATTGCTGCAACTGCATACCAGTTTGCCTATCACGGGCTCTGCAGCTTTTCCCGATCGCAATAACTGCAATCGCTTTTCACTGAGCTCTAGTTTTTGCTGTATCAGATCCCGGAATTCAAGGAACTCAGATTTATCTCCAATAAGTATTGCGCCCACCAGCCGGTCATTATGAATAATGCATTTTTTGTAATAACGCTTTGCCTTATCAATGAAAACAACCTCTTCATATGATGGATCGTCCGGGCATTCTGCCATTCCAAGTGAACAGATATCGGTTCCATGCATCTTTAGGATATTCATCAGCAATGAGCCTTCGTAGTACCTTGAGATATCTCCGGAAAGAAAGGAAGCAACTATACCTGCCTGTTGTTCCGCAGCTGCTGTTATGCCATATAAAAATCCCTTGAACTCAGCGATCTCTCCTATTGCAAACACAGAGGGGTCACTGGTCTGTAAGTATTCATTCACCACTACTCCCCGCTGGCAGTCAATCCCGGCTTTCTTGGCTATCTCAATATTCGGAACGGTGCCAACTGCTATCACAATAGCCTCGCACTCCAGTAACAATCCGCTCTTTAACCGGATCCCTTCTACAGTGGTTGTTCCAAGCACCCTGTCTATCTCATCATTATAATATATATCGATGCCTTTACTGTTTAGTTCTTCATGCAATAGCTGACTTCCCAATGGATCAAGCTGCCTGTCCATCAACCGCGAGATGCGTTGAACGATAACTACCGATACACCGGTTTCTCTCAGCGATGCCGCGAGCTCTATACCAAGCAGTCCACCTCCTATGATAACCACCTTTGCTTTTGTTGCATCAATATGTTTCCTGAAATTATCTGCATCATTCCGATTTCGCATACTAAAAATGCCTTGCATTTCCGGAAGGTCGCGCAGCATGGCAGCCCTGCTTCCGGTAGCCAGTAGCAACACATCATACTGATGCGTTTTCCCGTTACTGTCGGTTACAGTTTTCAGCTTCCTGTCAATATCCTCAATACTCACTCCCCTGTGCATGTTGATTCCATATTCCATCTCTTCTTCATCAGTCATCTTAACAAGATTGCTCCATGGCTGGCTGCCACTGATATAATCCGGTAACAATACCCTGTTGTAAAATGGAAACGCTTCTTTACTGAATACCTGGATATCATCCGTTGTATTTACCTGTCTGTATGCTTTGACAAAACCACAGGCTCCTGCCCCTGCACCTACAACTATTATCTTTCGATGATCCGGAATATGCTTGCGCACTTCCACAGCACTGAACTTAAAATCAGGCTCCTTGCTTTTAGGATCAACCAGGTTATTGGTGAGATTATTTGCCCGGTTCAGGTCATTGCCTAAAACCTTACCCCAATGCATCGGAAGAAATACCACGCCTCTCTTAATATCTGTTGTAAGTCTGGCCTTCACCCGAACCTGTCCTCTCTCATTGTAGATATCCACCACATCATTTTCCTCAATACCGCGTTCAGCAGCATCATCGGGATGAATCTCAAGAAATGAAACACCCGCATGCTGTTTTAATCGGTTAACCTTTCCTGTTTTACTCATGGTATGCCATTGGTCTCGAATCCTTCCGGTGGTGAGCACCAGCGGATGATCTGAACTTGGCTTCTCACTCCGGTTATCATCCCCTACTGCATGTATTACCGCAAGACCTGATGGCGTGTGAAATTTTCTATCCGTGAAAAGCCTCGCGGTACCATAGCCGTTAGTGGCCTTATTCCATGGCCATTGTACTGATCTTTTATCACGCAGCGTACCATAATCAAGTTCACTTATATCTATACTTGTACCCGCAGTTAGTGCAGCATGCTCCTTGAATATTTCAGCACTTGATGTGTAATCAAACCCGGTGAAACCCATCTTCCTGGCAAAGCCACTAATGATCTCTGCATCCGGCATTGCTTCACCCGGCGCATCCATAACTTTCTCCAACAGACTTATCCTGCGCTCTGCATTGGTCATGGTACCTGTTTTTTCTGCCCAACCAGCAGCAGGCAATACTACATCAGCATATTCCAGCGTCTCGGGCCGGTTACTGATCTCCTGCACCACCACAAACCGGGCATTCTTCAGGGCAGCCTCCACCTTCCTGGCATCTGGTAAACTCACCAATGGATTAGTACACATGATCCATATGGCTTTTAGCCTGCCATCTGCCAAAGCATCAAACATTTCTGTAGCCGTTAATCCAGGTGTTGGTGAGATCTTCCCCCCTCCCCAGAACTTTTCTACTTCCTCACGATGAAGACTATTCAAAAGATCACGATGCGCAGGTAACATATTGCTTAGCCCCCCCACTTCCCGACCACCCATGGCATTGGGCTGACCGGTAAGGGATAGTGGTCCCGCACCGGGTTTTCCGATCTGCCCGGTGATAAGGTTTAGATTGATCAGCGATAGATTCTTCTGCACACCAACAACACTCTGGTTCAATCCCATTGTCCACATGGTGATGAATGCTTTTGCATTCCCGATCATGGATGCCGCAAGCCTGATATCCTCCTCACTAATACCACAGATTTCTGCCGCTTCCTCTATACTGCGCACAAATACTGATTCGCAGTAGGCCCTGAAACCTTCTGTATGCGCTTCAATAAATGATTCATCAATATGGCCCTCCTCTATAAGGCATCTTCCAATGGCATGATGCAATGTTATATCGGTGCCTGGATTTACCTGCAGGTGAATATCGGCAAGCGCACATGTTTGTGTTACGCGTGGATCACTCACAATGATCTTCAGATCGGGATTGGCTTCCCTGGCCGCCTCCACCCTGCGCCATAAAATGGGATGGCACCAGGCTGGATTGGCCCCTGCAATAAAGATGCAGTCTGATAATCCGATATCATCATAAGATAACGGAACACTATCTTCTCCCAGGCTCATCTTATAACCCACAACTGCTGAACTCATGCAGAGCCTCGAATTGGTGTCAATATTATTAGAACCGATAAAACCCTTGATGAGCTTATTGACTACATAATACTCTTCAGTAAGACATTGTCCCGATGCATAGAAGGCAACGGAATCGGGACCAAATTTCCTGATCAATGTGCTGAATACTGCCGCCGTCCTTTCTAATGCCGCATCCCATGAAACCCTTTGCCTTGGCTGGTTTCGCGACGAGCGCATTTCGGGGTAAAGCAAACGGTCGCTCCTGTCATTGAGGGTATGGTGAAGATTCATTCCCTTCGAACAAAGCATACCCTTGTTCACCGGGTGCGATGGATCGCCCTCAACAGTAACAGTTCCTGTTTTATCCTTATGCACAAGTATGCCACAGCCCACACCACAATAACAACAGGTAGATTTAAACGTATTCACCATGATAATTTTTTAAGCCCGGATAGCTTCCGGTAATTCCTCTGCTACAACAGCCGTTGCTTCTTTTTTGATTAGCTTAAATCCGAGTACGATAACCCCAATGGCAAAAACACCTGAACCGAGATATAGAAATGCTTCACCATATGGATAGGCTTTAAAGAGAAATCCAATCAGCATGGCTCCTATATTACCACCTGCTCCCACGATGCCCGCCACGCTTCCAATTGCTTTCGGATTCACGAAAGGCACGATGCTGTAAGTGGCACCATTGGCCATTTTCAGGCAAAGACCGAAAAAGAACATGAGGATGATCGCCATGCTTAATGCACCTGCCATAGAGAATAATATGATGCCCAATCCCTCCAGTAATAAAAGGATAATAAGCAGGTTCACCTTCCCGCCAAAGCCAAATCGCTTTCCTACTTTATCAGAAAGAATCCCTCCCAATGCGCGTGCGAAAATGTTCAGCCAACCGAATATGCTTGCCAGCAATCCCGCCATTATAAGGGATGCTTTATAGTCATCATGGAAAAAGGATGCTGCATAGTTATCTACTGTTATCTCCACCCCAAAACAGGCTGCATAAGCTATTGTAAGGATCCAGGTTCGGTAATCCTTTGCCGCAAGTAGCATGGTATTTTCCTTTTTCACGTTTGTATCTCGTGGTAGGTCCTCGATATTTCCTGCGGGAGTATCAGCAGTATAACGATAATATAGAAACGCCATCACAAGTAATAACACTCCGGGTACAACCATGGCAAGTCGCCAGCTGTCTTCCTGGCTTACCCATCCCATGGCCACCATTCCTGCTGCCACCAGCGGCATCATGATCTGCGTGGCACCTCCACCTGTATTGCCCCATCCTCCCGCAACAGCATTGGCGGTGCCCTTGATATTTGGTGCAAACATCACCGATGTATGGTATTGGGTGAGCACAAAGGATGCTCCTATCACACCAATGGCCAGCCGAAAAATAAGGAAGCTGATATAACTATTGCTTAACCCGATAAGCATCACCGGAATTGAACAGAGTAACAATAACAGCGTATATGTTTTCCGCGGTCCCCATGAATCGCAGAGCCTCCCAATCACAAGTCTCGCTACAATGGTTGCTGATACTGCTGCTATCCCAATATTTCCTTTCTCCGCCTTGGTGAGATTCAATTGATCACTTATCAATGGCATCAGGGGCGCAATTCCAAACCATGCAAAGAAGCATACAAAAAATGTAAGCCAGGTAATATGAAAGGTCCGCATCTGAACGCCCTTCAGGCTGAATATTTTCAGCGTTTCCAGTGGTTGGTTGTTTGTCGACATGTTGTAGTTGTTTTGGTTAATGTTTACTTAGAGCAGCAATTCATTTGAAAATGTGTTCGGGTTTAATATGGAGCGTCAGATAACTCCAGCTTGCAGTATTCCTGGCATTGGCAGGATCAATCCCTTTGGCATAGGCCATGCTTTTACCAGCAGCCATCAGGGCCAGTCCCCATTCAACAGAAGCATATTTGTTTACTGAATAGGTTGTCACAAAATCTATCTCTGAGCCAAGGTATTTCCGAAGCGACGCACCCTGCTTATCAAACTGCCTTCCTAACAGTGCAAACCAATGGTAATCGAGGCTGGCACTGAATCTCTTTCCTGCACCCGCATACTTTGATTTGAGGTAAATATTATTCAGTCCCCCGGCAGGTGAACCCGTACCGGCATAGAAATAATCCATCTGTCCCCAGAACTTATGGGGTGTTCCATACAGCGGATCAAAGCGATGTGATCTGCCCTCGTTGTTAAGCGCATCATTCCCTGAAAGCATATCCCATCCTGCCGTATAGCTAAACTGTTTCCTGCTATAGTTCAATGATGCAGTGGTCATAAAGGCAGACAAACTCAAACCATCCCTGTCTTTACCACCCTGGTACCATGCGCCTGCATTTAGATGTAAGCCCTTCTTTGCATTAAGGGGATAGTTCACCTGCACACCCGTGGTAATGCGCGAATGCACACCGCCGGCATTGAACTTTCTTCCATAGATGTATCCCGTATCTGTTCCTGAAATATTGCGGACTGAATCATTTTTATATCGTCCGAAGTGATCTGCAAATACCAGTGCGGAAATTTTTGCTTCACGGATCTTCTTCGAACCATATATAAACTGCATACTCTTATACGCCTGGTTCAATCCATTGGTGGAAGGCATATTGGTGAGGGCTGGATTTCCATTTTTTGCACTCAGTCCCGCACTGTTGGTCAGCGGTATCATGCCTGCAGGAGTGGCAGCAACATTTCCCCTGCTGTCTTTTACATAGGCACTCACATTGGCAGGTGTATAGGCCGTGCCGTTATAGGCAAAAGCATCCGTGTGCTGGTTGAATGCAAGCCCCAGATCCGCCTGCCATCCTCCATCCATCAGCTTGAATACAAGTGCATCATGCCTGCGGCCCTGCTGCAACCAGTCAAGATTTCCCAACAATCGCTGGTCATCATAAACAAGTTCCTGCCTGCCCACGCGTATACTAAACATATCCACCGCTGAACTGCCCGAACTGTCTTTTGCCTCTGCCAGTATCAACTCCGCCCATACCTCATGTGTACCAAGCCGGTTACCATCTGCATTACTTATGGTTCCCGCATCCTGTCCCCATAACCTCACATCCTGCAACGCATAACGCAACACCAATTTCGGACTGGTATAATTGATGGCAAGTCTGCTTCTCTGCGACATGAATGCGGCGGGTGTACTTCCTTTAAGGGGCAGTGTTCCAAAACCATTACGTACTTCAAAACGAGGCCTGATCTGCGCTGTAAGCGATAACTGTGCTTCGAGCTGAAGGCCTGTCAGCAACAATAGCAGCAAAAATATTATTCGGTTGTTATAGGTATTCATTGATAATTTTTTAGTGATTAAATTCCAATGAATACTTTATCTCCTTCAACTTTTACCCCATAGGTTTCAATGGAGCACTCATCACCATTTAAGCATTCACCTGTTTCCAGTGAGAATGTTTTTTTATGAAAGGGACAGGCAACTTTAGGGATCTCACCCTGTGTTCCGATCATGCCCCTGCTTAATGCCATCTGCCGGCGGTGGGGACATTGATTTTGCGTGGCATACCAGGCGTCCATCCGTGTGAAATGAAATAAAGCGATCTGTTGCTCATTCACCTTTACGCATACCCCTCCGTTCTCAGGAACATCATGGGTATAACAGGCAAAGGTCCAGCTACTGAAATTCTCTTGGTACATAGTGATTGTATTAAAGGTTAAAAAATGATGGGGCTCTCGCCCCATCTGAGGCGGACAAACAATCGTGGATGTAGAAAGGGAAAAATTATTTCCATTCTGCCGCACGCTTCTGGCTGCGCAAGGCTTCAAACTGTACAGTGGGATCTTTTTCTTCAGGTGCATTTACAAAATGCGAGAAGCGTTTCCTGATCTCGGGATTTTCAACAGCTGCCTTCCATTCACATTCATAGCTGTCTACTAATAATTGCATCTCGGCTTCCCATTGCTCGCACATACCCAGACTATCATTAATAATTACATTCCTTAGATAGTCTATCCCGCCTTCCATTTTATTGAGCCAGGTTGCTGTGCGGGCAAGTGGATCCGCCGTCCTGATATAAAACATAAGGAAGCGATCTATATATCGGATACAGGTTTCACTATCTAAATCAGTGGCCAACAAAAGCGCATGCTGTGGCTTGGAGCCTCCATTTCCGCATACATAAAGATTCCAGCCCTTTTCTGTTGCAATGATGCCAAAATCTTTAGACTGCGCTTCTGCACACTCACGGATACAACCACTCACTGCCGATTTGATCTTATGCGGCGCACGCAATCCCCGATACCGCTCTTCCACCCTGATGGCATAACTAACGGAGTCGTGTAGCCCAAACCTGCACCAGGTACTTCCCACGCAACTCTTCACCGTACGAAGTGCCTTGCCATAAGCATGGCCACTCTCAAAACCGGCTGCTATCAGCTCTTCCCATATCAGTGGGAGATCAGAAAGGTGCGCGCCAAAAAGATCTATTCGCTGTCCACCTGTGATCTTGGTATATAGATTATATTTTTTTGCTACCTGGCCAATTACTATCAGCTTATCTGGACTGATCTCTCCACCCGGAATTCTTGGAACTACAGAGTAGGTTCCTCCTTTCTGTATATTGGCGAGAAAACGATCATTACTGTCCTGCGCAGTTGCGTTCCCTTTTTTGAGGATCATTTCTCCCCACAAACTAGCCAGGATAGACGCCACTGCCGGCTTACAGGTTTCGCATCCATGGCCGCTTCCCAATTTATCCAACGCAGCATCCATACTATGGATATCATGTATCCTGATCAGGTCAAATAGTTCCTGCCGGCTGTATTGGAAATGCTCACAGAGTACATTGCGCACATATTTTCCCTGGGCCTTGAGGCTATGATTTACCAGGTCCTTAATCATGGGAATACATCCACCACAACACGTGCCCGCTTTGGTACATTTCTTAATGGCCTCCACCGTTTCACAACCCCCATCAGTAACCGAATTACAAATAGCACCTTTGCTGATCGATTCACAACTGCAGATCAGTGCTTCATCTGGTAATGAAGCTACTCCGGCTCCCGCGTCCCCTTCTCCTCCCCTTGCTCCTAAAATCAGGTCCTCCACATTGGGTGGAAGTACCAGCTTATTCTTGCAGGTTTGCAGTAACATATTATAAGCAGCAGCATCTCCCACCAAAATACCGCCAAGCAATTCTTTACCGTCTTTAGAAATATTAATCCGCTTATATACGCCCTTAAAACCATCCTCCATTACAATTGTCTTCACCTCTTCTCCTGTTATAAAAGGATCTCCAAAACTTGCCACATCAGTTCCGATCAGTTTGAGTTTGGTACTCATATCAAAACCGGTAAAGCACTTATCACCACCGCTAAGCCGGTTCACTACAACCTCTGCCATTTCATAACCCGGGGCCACAAGGCCATAGATCATTCCATTATAAAGGGCACATTCGCCAATGGCAAAAATGTTCTGATCGGAGGTAAGCATATGCTCGTTCACAATGATCCCACCCCTGCTGCCTGTTTCCAATCCGGCAGCCCGCGCAAGTTCATCCCGGGGTTTGATACCCGCTGATATTACCAGCATATCTATTTTAAGGCGATCGCCATCACTGAAACTCATGGCTTCAATATGCTCGCCTCCCTCAATGGCGGTGGTATTCTTATTGGTATGTATGGAAAGTCCCAGCGATTCCAGCTTCGCCTTCAGGATGCCGGAGCCTGCCTCATCAATCTGGCGGGGCATCAACCGGGGGGCAAATTCAATAACATGTGTGGATTTAATTCCGAGATCTATCAGGGCCTTGGCGGCCTCTAGTCCTAATAACCCACCACCGATCACAGCAGCTGTTTTAGTCCTGGGGGCCCAACGGGTCATCAATTCCAGGTCCTCTATAGTTCGATAAATAAAGACCCCTTCTTTCTCAACGCCGGGGATTGATGGAACAAAAGCGGAAGATCCCGTTGCCAGTACCAGGTAATCATAAGGAACCGCCAGCCCCTGGTGCGAGTAAACCATCCTGGCCTCGCGGTCAATCCGGGTTACCGGGTCCGATAAATATAAGGTGATTCCATTTTCAGCATACCAGTCTGCTGTTGCCAGCGAGAGGTCCTCTGCTGTCTTACCCGCAAAATAGGCACTCAGGTGAACGCGGTCATAGGCCGGCCGGCTCTCTTCCCCGAATACTGTTATTTCCATGCTGCCCGGCGCCATCCGCGCCACCAACTTCTCACAGCATTTATAACCTACCATCCCATTGCCAATAATTACGATCCTCATACGATGATTCTTTTTGATTAGTCAATCTCGTTTCAGGATGGCAAACAATCGTATTACATAATATTACATGTAATGTTTTATATAGGCTGCAATCGTAATTATCGTTTCAAATGTTGCTAGTATCATAAATTTAAAGGAATTTTTATTAATTTTAATAATATTAATATGAGTTTTATTAACATTATTTATTTTACTATATATGATATTACCTAGAATATTATTGGTAGGTGCAGGTCCCGGTGACCCCGAACTGATTACCATTAAAGCGGTTAAAGCCCTGGCAAATGCCCGTGTAATATTATATGATGCACTGGCCAATACCGACCTGCTCAACCACTGCCAGTCTGATAGTATTAAAATATTTGTGGGAAAAAGATATGGCTGCCATGCCCTCTCCCAGCAGGAAATCAACCAGCTCATGATAGAACAGGCAATTGAACATGGGACCCTCGTGAGACTAAAAGGCGGCGATCCCTTCGTATTCGGTCGCGCCCAGGAAGAAATTGAAGCTGCCCGACAGGCCGGCATCCCTGTTGAAGTGATCCCGGGCATCTCCAGTGCCCTGGCAGTACCCGCCTCCAAAATGATCCCACTCACCTGCCGCGGCATCAGTGAAAGCTTCTGGGTTACCACCGGCACCACCCGCTCCGGAGAAATATCGACCGATATCCAACTGGCAGCCAGATCCACCGCCACGGTAGTGATCCTGATGGCCATGAGTAAACTGGAAGCCATCATGGATATTTTCGCTGCTAACGGAAAAGCTTCAACGCCGGTGGCCATCATACAGGATGGTACAACCGATAAAGAAAAAATGGTCACAGGAACAGTTCGTGATATCGCCTTCAAAGCGGCCTATGCAAACATGCAGAACCCTGCTATCATTCTGGTGGGGGAAGTTGTAAACCTGCAGCCCTCCACAGTGGTGGCGAAGCTTGCTGAAAATCCCTATTTTTATATGGATGAAAATAAGCAAGAAAGGATGTGATCTTAATAGTTGTTTTTTCTGCCGCGGATGCCTCCCCGAATGGCAAGCAGCCATCGCCTCAAATAAAATTACCTACGCCATAAAAAAAGGAGAGCTCATCTTCCGCGAAGGTGACCCGGTTACCGGAATTTACTTTCTTAACAGGGGACTCGCTAAAGTGCATAAACAATGGGGAACAGAAAAAGAACTTATTCTTCGATTCGCCAAAGATGGTGATATTATTGGTCACCGCGGACTCGGAAATGAAAACATCTTCCCCGTTTCAGCCACCGCCCTTGAAGAAAGCATTGCCTGCTTTATTCCACTCGATTTTTTTCTCACCACCCTCAAAGTGAATCATGCTTTCACCTATGATCTCATGATGTTCTATGCGCGTGAGTTGCAGGAGTCGGAAAGAAAAATGCGCAACCTTGTTCATATGCCTGTTAAAGGTCGACTGGCTTATATCCTGCTTTTCCTGGAAGGAAAATTCGGGACAAACGGGGGTGGACTTATAAACATCAATTTATCAAGGCAGGATATCGCATCCTTTGCAGGAACAACCTACGAAACGGTATTCCGCATTTTCCAGGAATTTATTGCAGCCAAACTCATTGATACGGATGGTAAAATGATCCGGATCCTTCAACCCGAAACCCTGCGTGAGCTTGTTAACAGCCAAATGGCCTAAGCCGCCAGCCGGGCTAATAACACCGCATAGGGATCCTGCTTTAGTAATCTTGTCATGGCATCATACAGCTCAGGCAACTCATGCCTGAAGCGAATAGGATTCTCAAAGAAAACTTCCACACTCACCGCCCAGAATTCATGATAATTGGTGGCAGCATATTCTCCCAGTATGGTACGCCTGCCTCTTTGCATTTCCTGGTATACAGGCCTCGCAACTTTGGAGAACTGGTGGAACTCTTTCTTGAAATGTTTATCCTCATCAGTCTTGGTAATAAAATTGACATAGGCCAGCGCATGCGCCATCTCATGGAGTCCAACATTGCTGCTGTCGTGCGCACTCCTTATTCCGGTCAGGAAATTATCCCACGATAAATAGATCCCCGAACTATCCACATGCCCCATGAAAGGAAGGGAATAATATCCATAGTGATAGTCGTGCTGCAATACATAGATATCATGAAAATAATTGAGGGAAAAATTCTCGAGGCCCAACGTGAGCTGCGCGGCAGTGGCACTTATAAGGATCGGCATCTCGTCCGATTTCTGCACACCTACATAATGGAATTTTTTGGAGCGATAAAAGAGATAAGTCCGGAATAACCACTTATGACGGGTCTCCTCATCCACCTTATTGAAATAGCGGATGTTGGCTGAAATCAGTTTCCGGAAAAATGGCTCGTGTTGCTCAAAACCTCTCCTTCTGCGATAAAGCAGGAATTTTTGCAGGCGTACATGCAGTACCTCGAATAAAAAAATGGTACAGAACACCAGCAAACAAATGAGAACGATTTCCATAAAGTCTTCTTTTGGTTAAGAAAATCGACACTGTAATGCTGGTTAGACACAGTTATGGATACTTGGTTTTTACATGGAAACAGGGTACTCGGATTAGGTAGAGGTGAGAGGTTGCAAATCTTGTATAACTGAAATCCAATACAATTTACCAATACTATCTGAACCGATAAAGCATTTTGACATTTTTAACGGTCCATTCGTCGAATTCTCATTGAAAACCAACCCTCTCCCCTGCCTTCCATGGTTTCTATAAGGCTATGGATTACCTTTGCCCCTCATCTAAAAGACCGAAAACATAAATCTCTATGTATAGATCACATACTTGTGGAGAATTGAACGCATCACATACCAGCCAGCCGGTAACCCTTGCAGGCTGGGTTCAGACAGTCAGGAAATTCGGAAGCATCACCTTTATAGACCTCCGCGACCGCTACGGCATCACTCAATTATTGTTCGGGGAAGCCCTCACCCTGCAACTTGATGAAAACCCACTGGGCCGCGAATTCGTTTTGCAGGTCAGCGGTACCGTCATCGAACGCAGCAATAAAAACCTTAATATACCTACCGGCGAAATTGAGATAGAAGTATCCTCCTTTACCATATTGAACAAATCTATCACCCCTCCTTTCACCATACAGGATGAAACAGATGGAGGGGATGATATCCGAATGAAATACCGCTTCCTCGACCTTCGCAGGAATGCAGTCAAAAAGAACCTTGAACTCCGCTATGCAGTAAATCGTTCGGCGAGAAACTATCTACATGAACATCATTTCATGGATATAGAAACTCCCTTCCTTATAAAGAGTACACCTGAAGGCGCCCGCGATTTTGTTGTGCCTTCCCGCATGAACCCCGGCCAGTTCTATGCCCTGCCACAGAGCCCGCAAACATTCAAGCAACTGCTGATGGTAAGCGGCTATGACCGCTACTATCAGGTGGTGAAATGCTTCCGCGATGAGGATCTCCGCGCCGACCGCCAACCTGAATTCACACAGATCGACTGCGAAATGAGCTTTGTTGCCCAGGAAGATATCCTCAATATGTTCGAGGGACTAATAAAGCGCATATTCAAAGACGTTAAGGATATAGATTACCCCGAACCTGTTCAGCGCATGACCTGGAATGATGCCATGGTTCGTTACGGAAACGACAAACCCGATATCCGTTTCGGGATGGAACTCACCAACCTGAAAACAGTTTTTGAAGGACAGACCGGTAACCTGGCTGCCACCTCCATGTTCGAGAATGCAGGATTCAAAGTCTTCAATGATGCTGAAACCGTTCTCGCCATTGCCGTTCCGGGTTGCAGTGAATATACCCGTAAGCAAACCGATGAACTCACGGACTGGGTTAAGCGCCCGCAGATAGGTATGAACGGATTGGTATTTATTAAATGCAATGCCGATGGCACTTATAAGAGCAGCGTTGATAAATTCTTTGATGAAGAGAAACTGAAAGTGCTGGCAGATATATGTGGTGCCAAGCCCGGCGACCTCATTCTCATCCTGGCAGGAAGGGAAGAACGCACACGCAAAGCTACCAGCGAACTCCGCCTCGAAATGGGTGAGAGACTGGGATTGCGCCGGAAAGATGAATTCAAACTATTATGGGTACTCGATTTCCCATTGTTTGAATATGCCGAGGAAGATAATCGCTGGGTGGCCCGTCACCATCCCTTTACCTCTCCCAAGCCCGATCATATCCCCGTGATGATAGGCAACGATCCAACCATCACCGATGCCGACCATTACCTGAATCACCCTTATTCCAATATCAAAGCCAATGCCTATGATATGGTATTGAATGGCAATGAAATCGGTGGCGGCTCCATCAGGATCTACCAGCGTGAGTTGCAGGAGAAAATGTTTGATGCCCTTGGAATGAGTAAAGAAGAGGCCCAGCATAAATTCGGCTTCCTCCTCGGTGCATTTGAATATGGAGCACCACCACATGGCGGCATCGCCTTTGGATTTGACCGCCTTTGTTCCATCCTCGGCGGATCAGAAAGCATCCGCGACTTTATCGCTTTCCCAAAAAACAACAGCGGTAGAGACGTGATGCTGGATGCACCTTCATCCATCGATGATAAACAACTGAAAGAACTCGGACTAAGTGTCTGACACATGTTCGGAGGACGTTCGAACATGTCGCGAACACATGTCAGACACCTAATAAACTTGCAAAATGACTTTCTATAAGATATTGACTTACCTCTTGTTTGCCGTTGGCGGTTTCATGGCACTGATGACCCTCACTATGCTGATGGCCGCATTGGCCAACCCCGTTCTGCTGTTACCGGTTTTCCTGGTGGCCTGCGTAGTATTATATACCTATAGCAGCTGGCGCTTTCTTACCCGTGGCATCAACGCACATATGTACTGCAAGCCTTCATTGCGCGACCTCATCAAAGTAAATGGATACGGCACCATCGCATTTGCAACTATGACCGCCATCCAGACCTTCTCGCTCATCATGAACCCTGCCCTCCTGAATGATATCATGGAACAGGCGCTGAGCATGCAAAAAGCATCTGCAGAAGGCATGGAGGATATGATGTTGAAATTCATGCATTTCCTGCTCCGCTTCCTCCTCGTTTATAGCATTGCCCTCATCATCCATGTATACATGACCTTCCGTTTGGTAAGGCAGCATGCCGATGCATTTGGCATTCCAAAAGAACCCGAAGTCTGAGTTTTATTCCACCGACTGCTGTTGGTTAATAAATTATCATTAAATTGAAAGCAACGAGTTGTTTGCCTGAAAAGGGGCAACAACTCGTTTTTTTATTTTAACCAACGCTTATGATGGAATCTTCGGTTTTCAAGAACTATTGCCTTATCCCGGATGCATGGGATGAAATGTGCGATAACGGCATGATTCGCTATCAATACCAGCAGGTATTTGAAAGCCTGAACCAGCTCTCTGCCAGCACCCTGGCCGATAAAGACCAGCTTGCATCAGAGCTCTTCCTCAGCCAGGGCATAACCTTCACTGTTTACAACGATAATGAAGGCATCGAAAGGATATTCCCCTTTGATATCATTCCACGCATCATTCCAGGTAAAGAATGGAACCATATCGAAGCGGGAATCAGCCAGCGACTAAAAGCACTGAACCTTTTTCTGAAGGACATTTATTCCGACCAGCAGATCATAAAGGACAATGTAATTCCGGCCGCCCTCATCGCCTCCTGTGCCCACTATACCCGCGAAGTTTTCGGCATAAAAGTGCCCTATGATATTTTCGTTCATATATCGGGGATAGATCTGATCAGGGGGAACGACGGCAGCTTCTATGTGCTGGAAGATAACCTACGCACCCCTTCAGGCGTTTCTTATATGCTGGAGAACCGCGAAGTAACAAAACGCCTCTTCCCCGACCTCCTCTCCTCCAACGGCGTTCGCATGGTAAACAATTATCCCCTCGAACTTTATAATATCCTGGTTTCCCTTGCGCCCAGACAAATCGCTAATCCCACCGTTGTACTCTTAACCCCCGGCGTTTTCAACTCAGCCTATTATGAACATACATTCCTGGCCCGCACCATGGGCATCCCGCTGGTGGAAGGCCGCGACCTCATGATCGACAACCACAAAGTATACATGAAAACCACGAGGGGATTGCAACAGGTGGATGTGATCTACCGCCGTATTGATGATGACTATATGGATCCGCTGGTATTCAAGCCCGACAGTGCCCTCGGCATTCCCGGCATCCTCAGCGCTTATCGTAAAGGTAATGTGGCCCTGGTGAATGCAATCGGTAATGGAGTGGCAGACGATAAAGCCGTTTATGCCTACGTGCCCGCCATGATCCGCTACTACCTCAATGAAGAACCTATTCTTCCCAATATCCCCACTTACCAGTTAGCGGATATGGATGCCCGTGACTATACCTATAAAAACATCCATACAATGGTCATCAAAAAAACCAATCAATCAGGGGGATATGGTATGCTCATGGGAAATTGCGCCACCGATGAAGAGATCCACAATATGATACAGGCAGTAAATGATGACCCCAGGAATTATATTGCCCAACCCATTATCAACCTGTCGACTGTTCCCTGTTTCCTCAATAACAAGTTTTCACCGCGCCATGTTGACCTCAGGCCATTTGCCTTATGCGGTCCGTCAGGAGTGAAAATTATTCCCGGCGGACTCACACGTGTTGCGCTCAAAGAGGGTTCATTAGTAGTGAACTCATCGCAGGGCGGAGGAAGTAAAGACACATGGATACTTAATGATTAAAAGCCCATAGCGAAAATATATGCTTAGTAGAATCGCCGACTCATTATTCTGGCTCAACAGGTATCTCGAAAGAACAGATGCATTGTTAAGATCCGTGCATGTGAACTATGCCCTTTCTCTTGATAAGGGGGAATACAATCATTTGCACTGGCACCATCTCGCGGCTATTTTCAGCACCGCAGATGCAGCAAGGAGATCAACCCTGGAACAACAACCCATCTCCCTTGTACAACATCTTATCTATGATACCACCAACCATAATGCAATGCGCGCCATGGTGATCAGGGCAAGAGAAAATGCAAGGGGAGCACAGGACCATATCACCAAAGAAGTTTGGGAACAGGTTAACCAGGTCTATCACCTTATCAACAACCCACTGCTTCAACAACGCATCATCCGCAATGATACTATCGCCGTGCTTGAATCACTAACCTTCCAGGTAATACAATACAATGGTGTTACCGATAGCACCATGCCCCGCAATATGGGATGGAACTTTATGACGCTGGGGAAATTTATCGAACGATGCATGATCACCATTGAAATGGCAGACAGGCATTTTTCTGAAGCCGACTATGACCTCGAAAAATCACTCGATGTTCTGTACTGGCGAAACCTGCTGCTTTCACTTTCAGGCTATGAGCTTCACCTAAAAACCTATCGCAGCAGCCAGCATAATAAAAATGTAGCTGACCAGGTTCTTTTCAATAAACAATTCACCCGCTCTGCCACCTATTGCCTTGAGCGGGTTGGGTTTTACCTGCATAAAGTAGTGCTCGACAATAACAGTGACGAAGCGATGGCACTCTATAAACAATTTGGACGTATACATAGTCGGGTAGAATTTGCCGACATGAAACTGCTTGAAACAAAAGGAGTGAGAAATTACCTGCACGACTTACGTGCTGATCTCATCCAGTTCAATATGCAGTTCAGCCAGTTATTTTTTTCATATGCTTAACGAACCCTATGCCAACTTTTAAGATTCATCATATCACCAGTTACGAATACGATCGTGCCGTAAAAGAAAGTGTAAACGAAATCCGCATCTATCCTTATCTCTGCAATGAACAGGAGATACTCAATCACGAACTTATCATTACCTCTAACCCCGACATACATACGTTCACTGATTACTGGGGAAATAAAACCGGGGTCTTCAACATCCCCGGCGCACATACATCACTGGTGATCGAAAGCAAACTTGTGGTGCGAACAATTCCACCCAACGACAGGCACCTGAATTTCAATATCGGGTTTGAAGAGCTGGCAGCAGAAGTGGAAAAAGATCTTAACCTGCTTGAACTCACACATGCAGAACCTATCCGCAACCAGGCCGCCATTGATGATATCGTCAAACAGATCCACCAGCCATGGAAAAGTGTGGCGGCTACTGTACAGGATTGTTGCCAGTTTATTTTCCAGCATTTCAGTTATATAGCCGGCATCACCGATATTGAAACCACGGTGGATGATATCATCGATCATCGTTCCGGCGTTTGCCAGGATTTCGCCCACGTGATGCTACAGGTGATGCGAACCCTGCGCATCCCCTCCCGCTATGTGAGCGGTTATATCTGCCCGAATAAAAATGGCCTTCGCGGTGAAGGTGCCACCCACGCCTGGGTAGAATCATTTATCCCCGGCTTTGGCTGGGCAGGTATCGATCCCACTAATAATATATGGGTCACCAATACCCATGTAAAGCTTGCAGTGGGTAGGAACTTCACCGACTGCTCCCCTGTGAAAGGAAGCTTTAAGGGACCAGCCATTCAGGAGCTTTTTGTATATGTTTCCGTGGGATATGAAGATGGTCATCATTTTGAGGACCGCAACCTGGTGAAAAAGCCCGAGTCGCAGGACCTCTGGCTGCTGCGGCAGGCTGCAGAAGAGGCGGCTGCCCAGCAATAGTACAGGCTTCCTATCTTCGCAATCAACAACTCCTGGAAAGCATATGGCGGCACCATTGGCAGAAAGACTGCGACCCGTTTCGATGGATGATCTTATCGGGCAGGAACACTTAACCGGAAAGGGAAGTATCCTGCGAAAAGCCATGGAACAGGGTAACCTGCCCTCCATGATCTTATGGGGACCGCCCGGCGTAGGCAAAACCACCATCGCCAATATCATCGCGCATTCACTCGACCTGCCCTTCTATACCCTCAGCGCCATATCATCAGGGGTTAAAGAGATCCGCGAGGTTATCGAAAAATCAAGGCAGCAGGAAAAAGCCATCTTATTCATTGATGAGATCCATCGTTTCAACAAATCGCAACAGGATGCACTGCTGGGAGCCGTTGAAAAAGGAACGGTGACACTTATTGGGGCCACCACAGAAAACCCATCCTTTGAAGTGAACAGTGCCTTGCTGAGCCGCTGCCAGGTTTATGTTCTTAAACCACTTCAGCAAAATGACCTTATTGCCCTGTTGCACCAGGCAATTGAAAAAGATGAATGGCTGCGTAATCATTCGCCCCAACTTAAAGAGGTGGAGGCGATGATCCGTATTTCGGGTGGGGATGCCCGTAAGTTGCTCAACCTGCTTGAACTGGTGGTACAATCTGCGGGAGCTAATCGCCCCGTAATCATTACTGATGAACTGGTGATGCAGGTGGCACAGCAAAAAATAGCCATCTATGATAAGCAGGGCGAACAACATTATGATATCATCTCCGCTTTTATAAAATCGATACGTGGTAGTGATCCTAACGGTGCCGTATACTGGCTGGCACGCATGATAGCCGGTGGGGAAGAAGTGAAATTCATTGCTAGGCGATTGGTGATCCTCGCCAGTGAAGATATCGGCAATGCCAATCCCAATGCGCTTTTGCTGGCCAATGCAGCCTTTGATGCAGTGAATAAGATCGGGCATCCCGAATCAAGAATTATCTTATCGCAATGTGCGGTTTACCTGGCAACCTCCCCCAAGAGCAATGCAAGCTATATGGCTATAGATGCAGCTATTGCGATGGTTAACCAAACCGGTGACCTGCCCGTACCACTGCATATCAGGAATGCCCCAACCAAACTGATGAAGGATCTTAACTATGGCAAGAGTTACCAGTATGTACATGATTATGAAAATAATTTTTCGGCGCAGGAATATCTTCCGGATAGTTTAAAGGGACATGTTTTTTACCAGCCCGGAAAAAATGCCCGCGAAGAAGAGATCCGGAAATTCCTGCAGCAACGGTGGCGCGAGAAATATGGTTATTAATAAGGGAGCCCCCAAAAATGATACAAAATGAACATTAACTGGCAACTGAAAGAATTCGACACACTCACTAATAATGAACTATACCAACTCCTTCGCCTGCGCAGTGAAGTGTTTGTTGTTGAACAGAACTGCGTTTTCCTAGATATGGATAATAAAGACCAGTTATGCTGGCATCTTTTAGGATGGAAGGATAGCTTACTAGCGGCATCCACGCGCATTGTTCCTCCAGGCCTTGCATATGAAGAGGTTTCTATCGGAAGGGTGGTGACCTCGCCCGCCGCCCGCGGACTCGGAATTGGTCGCTTACTCATGCAGGAATCCATCAAAGCCTGCTACGATCTCTTCGGTCGCGAAAAGATCAGGATAGGGGCTCAGCTCTATCTTCTTGAATTTTATCGATCCCTCGGATTTAAGGAAGAAGGGGAAATTTACCTTGAAGATGATATCCAGCATATAGAAATGGTATTATTACCATAGTAGTTCCGTCAGGTAGTTTTACGAAGGTTAAAAAAAACTTTACGATGGTCATACCATAGCCATCAAGTATATCGTTTTTAATATAATCCACGTAACCGTTCGAAAACTAAATCTGATATTCATGAAACAGCATTTACACGTTTTGCTGCGTAAATGTGCCTTATCCTGTCTTGCCTTAACAACATTTACACAAGCCTCTTTCAGCCAGATTGGCATCTTCAACGAAGTAGAAGCCGGCGTAAGTTTTGGGCCATCAAATTTCCTCGGCGACCTTGGTGGTAACCGTGGCCGTGGCATGGGCTTCCTTAAAGACAATAATATCGCGCAAACCAAATTCATTATCGGCGGGCACATCACAGCAATGCCGGCCAGCTTCCTCGGACTAAGACTCGCAGTTAATTATGGAACCCTTGCAGGGGATGATAAGATCATCAAAGGATCTGGCGGACTCGAAGAAGCCAGGAAATTCAGGAACTCCGATTTCAGGTCGAGGTTGTTTGAAGCATTCCTCGCCGCCGAAGTATTTCCAACCGTTTTCTTTGAAGAAGATCCCGAAGACCTTTATAAGAAGATCCGCCCCTATGGCGTTCTTGGTGTGGGTGTTTTCAACTACAATCCCATGGGCTCCGATCCCCTTACGGGTGATTGGGTGAACCTTAAAGATCTTAGTACAGAGGGACAGGGATTTGCAGAGTATCCTGATCGCAAACCTTATAAATTAACACAACTGAATATCCCCATGGGATTGGGTGTGAAATACTTCATGAATGATAATGTTAGCATTGCCTTTGAAGTGATTCACCGCAAAACATTTACTGATTATATCGATGATGTAAGTACCACTTATATCGATCCAAATCTCTTTGACCAATACTTCGGTGCAGGTTCGGAGAAAGCCCAGCTTGCAAGGCGTATGGCCAACAAAACCGACCAGGGAAGTAGTACCAGTGCCGGTTTCGGTCCTGGCGACAAAAGAGGAACACCAACCAATAATGATGCATATTATTCTGCGGGTTTTAAGTTGGGATTCCGTTTAGGAAATAGAGGCAATGGAGATAATTACAAGCGAATAAAATGCCCGGTGATGCGTTACTAAACCCTATAGTTCATTTAATACGTACCCATGAAGCGAATGCAACAATGCCGGCTACTGCTTGTATCATTGGCTATTTGTTTCAGTTGCCTGCCAATACATGCACAAGACAGTATAATCATTCATAAAACAAACACAAGCACCAAACATAACATAAACCTATACACGAATGCATCGCAGAAAGTTCTCTTCTTTAATGCCCGTGGACAGGAAGGCAGCGTGTACCATCTGCTGCTTTTCAGAAAAGGGGGAACACTGATAAAGCAAACCAAGATCCTAAGCCGCGAAACAGCAGTAGTGGCAAAACCCGAAAAGGGTGATTATTATTTTGAAGTTTTTACCGGCGATAATCGTGTTGAGACAGGAACTATTATAGTACAATAAAAATATTAAGATTTAAACCAATAAGCGGCAGGGACGTTAGTAGAATCGCAATATCCGGTTTGTCATAAACCTGATCCGTTCCCTATACTAAGTACCCTTTCTTTCAATGATTTTATTGATCGTTCCCTGCCACTGCTTATTGGCTTTTAAACTACCCATCTGACGCCTGTCAGGACAGGCGTCAGATGGGTTCAAAAGTCTGACAATCCAGTATTCTTAACTGCCGGCGGTGAGTAACTGCCGGCAGTTTGTTTTGAACCTTACAACCCGTCTGACATCTGTCAAGACGGATGTCAGACGCTTAATTCCGTTTTCAGAAACCGCGCGGTATGACTCGCTTTTACATTCACCATATCTTCCGGAACGCCTTCAAACAACAACTGCCCGCCGCCATCGCCGCCCTCCGGACCAATATCAATGATATGATCCGCAACCTTAATTACATCAAGGTTATGTTCAATGATCAACACAGTATTACCCCTGTCAACCAGCTTATTCAACACATCAAGCAAATGCTGGATATCCTGGAAATGTAATCCCGTAGTTGGCTCGTCAAGAATATAAAATGTTTTACCTGTATCCTTTTTGGAAAGCTCGGTGGATAGCTTTACACGTTGAGCCTCGCCCCCGCTAAGGGTAACCGCCGACTGCCCCAGCGTGATATAGCCCAACCCCACATCCTGCAACACCTTGATCTTTCTGTACAGGTAAGGAATGGATTGGAAAAATTCAACGGCCTCATCAACTGTCATATCCAGCACATCACTGATCGACTTTCCCTTATATCTTATCTCAAGCGTTTCGCGATTGTATCGCCTCCCATTACATTTTTCGCAGTGCACATATACATCAGGAAGGAAGTTCATTTCAATGACCCGCATCCCACCCCCTTCACAGAGATCACATCGGCCACCTTTCACATTGAAAGAAAATCGGCCCGCTGCATAACCCCTGATCTTGGCCTCTGGAACAGCCGCAAACAGTTGCCTTATTTCAGTAAAGAAACCACAGTATGTCGCGGGATTACTTCTTGGGGTCCGACCAATGGGCGACTGGTCGATCTCAATTACCTTATCGATCAGATCCAGGCCCTTTACCGACTTATACGCCAGTGGTTTTTGCTTCGAGTCATAACAGTGCTGCGAAAGCAGTGGATAAAGCGTTTCATTGATCAGCGTTGATTTACCACTGCCACTAACGCCCGTCACCAATATCAGTTTACCAAGTGGAAACTTCACATTCACACTCTTCAGGTTATTACCGGTGGCACCTTTCAGCTCAAGCGATTTACCATTGCCCTTCCGCCTTTCTGCAGGAACTGGAATACTCTTCTCACCACTCAGGTATTGCGCCGTTTCCGAGTTCGCTTCCAGCACCTGCTGCGGTGTTCCCTGCGCAACGATCCTGCCACCATGCTTGCCCGCATTGGGACCAATATCAACAAGATGATCAGCAGCCATCATAATATCCTTATCATGTTCTACCACCAGCACACTATTCCCAATATCACGGAGATGCTGCAACGCAGATATCAGCCGCTGGTTATCGCGCTGGTGCAAACCAATACTAGGTTCATCCAATACATAAGTAATCCCCTGCAGCTGCGATCCGATCTGCGTGGCCAGCCTGATCCGCTGCGATTCGCCCCCACTCAGCGTTCGCGAGGCCCTGTTAATAGTAAGATAGGTTAACCCCACATCCAGCAAAAACTGCAACCGCTCCCTGATCTCCTTCAATATATCTTTTCCAATGATCTGCTGTTTATTACTTAGCCGCTTCTCAATACCAGTAAACCAGGCTAGCAGTTTATCCAGATTCCAGTTACTAATCTCTGCAATATTTTTTCCATCAACCCTGAACCAAAGGCTCTCTTTTCTAAGCCTCGCCCCTTCACAACTGGTGCACACACTCAGCTCCATAAAACTCTCTGCCCAATCGCGGATCGGTTCAGAACTCGCGGTCGAAAACCATCTCTTCAATTGCGGAATCACACCCTCAAACTCTTCTGCATACACACGTTGATCTGTAGCCGAATCTTCAAAATCAACAATACTCTCCATCTCCCCTTCTTCATTTCCATAAAGGATGATATTAAGGGATGATTCAGGCAGATCCTTCACTGGTTTCTTGAGATCAACCTTGAATTTCTTCGCCACCTGTTGCACTTGCTTATACACATATGCCTCACGCTCCTCACCCAGCGGCGCAATAGCACCATCCTTAATGCTTAATGAATTGTCGGGAATTATCTTCTCCATGCTCGCCTGGTAAACTGTTCCCAGTCCCTTGCAGGTAGGACATGCACCATATGGCGAGTTAAAAGAAAAACTATTGGGCGATGGCTCTTCATAACTGATACCCGTATCCTCACACATCAACTGCCGGCTATACTGAACAAGATGATTGCTGTCATTGATCAGCAAAAACATTAGTCCCTTTCCCACCTGCATCGATTTCTGTACACTCTGGCTTAACCTTAATTTCATCTCATCAGTTACTGCCATCCTGTCTATCACTACTTCAATATCATGGATCTTATAACGATCCACCTGCATTTTCGGCACAAGGTCTTTCACTTCACCATCCACCCGCACTTTCAGGAATCCCTTCTTACGGATGTCTTCAAACAATTCACGGTAATGCCCCTTCCGTCCCCTAACCAGCGGTGCCAGCAAACTGATCTTCTTGTTACCATACTTAGAAAAAATATTCTCCACGATCTCCTCTTCAGAAAACTTTGTCATCAGCTTACCCGTATTATAACTGTAAGCATCAGACGCACGCGCATACAGCAGACGGAGGAAATCATACACTTCCGTTATGGTACCAACCGTTGATCGCGGATTCTTATTCGTTGTTTTCTGTTCAATGGAAATAACCGGACTCAACCCGGTGATCTTATCTACATCAGGTCTTTCCATATCACCAACAAACTGTCTGGCATATGCGCTGAAGCTTTCCATATACCTTCGCTGGCCCTCATTATATATTGTATCAAATGCCAAAGAAGATTTACCACTGCCACTAACGCCGGTAAATACAACAAGTTTGTTTTTCGGTATGGTTATATCAATATTCTTAAGATTATGTTCCCTCGCTCCTATCACCTCAATCGTCTCCACAACAGCCTGTGGATCTTCTGTTTTTACTTTTTTCTTCATATGTTGATTGATCGTCAAAAATACAACAACCATAAACAGGAACGGTTTTTGATTAAGGTGCCTGAACACCTAAATAACAGCATTATGAGAATATTAACCAATTCACTACTTGTACTTGCCGCATCATCCATTCTGTTGATCGGTTGTAAATCAATGACAAAAACGCAGAAAGGTGCCGCCATCGGTGTTGCCGGAGGAGCAGCCATGGGAGCCATCATCGGCAAGGCAGCCGGCAATGCTGGACTGGGCGCTATCCTGGGAGCCGCAGTAGGCGGTACAGCAGGGGTTCTTATCGGAAAAAAGATGGATAAGCAGGCTAAAGAAATTGATGACGAAGTTGATGGCGCCAAAGTGGAACGCGTGGGAGAAGGTATCGTTGTTGAATTCAACAATGCAGTGCTTTTTGGATTCGACAGATCCGATTTAAACGCAGGTGCAAGAACAGAACTTGATAAACTGGTAGCCATACTTAATAAATATCCTGACACAAATCTTGAAGTTGCAGGACATACAGACAGCCAGGGTGCAACGGATTATAATCAACGCTTGTCAGTAAGGAGAGCTACATCAGTTGCCAGTTATGTTGACGCAAAAGGAATCGCTTCCCACCGCCTAACTACAAAAGGTTATGGTGAACTCGCACCTAAATACGACAACGATTCAGAAGCCAATATGGCGAAAAACCGCCGTGTTGAATTCCTGATAACCGCAAATGAAAAAATGAAAGCAGAAGCTAAAAAAGAAGCAGGAGAAAATTAATAAAATAAACCTATCCTTAAATATTTTAAATACCCGTTTATGAAAAAGACAATTTTGACAGGATTATTTGCAGCAGGAATTTTATTCACTGCCAGCGCGCAGACCGGAGCTCGTGTTATTGGTCGTGCAGGTGTAAACTTCACCAACATTACCGGAAAGGATTTTGAAGGCGACAAAGACAATGGTAAACTCAAAACAGGCTTTCATATAGGCGCTGATGTTGAAATTCCACTGGCTGATGAATTCTTTATCCAACCCGGAGTTTTGTTTAGTACCAAGGGAGCTAAATCTGACGACTCAGAAGATGCAACCACTATCAACCTTTCCTATGTTGAGATCCCGGTAAGCTTTATGTATAAGCCGGTATTGGGGAATGGTCGTCTGATTCTTGGAGCAGGACCATATGCAGGCGTTGCCGTTGGTGGTAAAGTAAAGTTTGATGGAGACGCAGATTCAGATATCGAATTTGAGAACAAAGTATCTGCGGAAGATTATGCCAACAGCGATAATCTTATCCTGAGAAGACTCGACTTCGGTGCAAACATTATGGCTGGTTATGAAATGGCTTCCGGACTCAGCTTCCAGCTGAATTCACAGTTCGGTCTCGCCAACCTTCATCCGGATATTACCGGACTGCCTTCAGGTTTCAAACAACCCAAAGCAAACAACACAGGATTCGGAGTTTCTGTAGGCTACCGTTTCTAAGGTCCTTGAATAAAATACCTCTGCAACCAACTTGAAAGCCCCGCCCAGTGCGGGGTTTTCGTTTTTAAGAAAATATTTTTTGGCAATTCGCAAACTGTCACCCTATCTTTGCACCAGTTCTTTATAACATCGCTTATCAAGAAAGGCAGAGGGAAATGGCCCTATGAAGCCTTGACAACCTGTTTCGTGGCAACACGAAGTAAGGTGCCAAATCCAGCCCGCATAGCGGGGACAGATAAGTCTGATGAAAGGCTTTTGCAGAAATAACAAACTTCTACATATAGCTCTTCTGATGATTTATCGGAAGAGCTTTTTTTGTTTTATACAACAACTCTTCCGATCAAAAGCTTGGTAGGTGGTGTCGCAACAAACCTGTTTTTCAATTAAAAAAACTGTTTAACAATGCAAGCGACAACACAATTATTGCACAGCATCCCGGTGGATGCACAAACCGGCGCAATCGCCGTTCCGATTTACCAGACCAGTACTTTTGTTCAGGAAGCACCTGGCGTAAACAAAGGTTATGACTACAGCCGCACCAACAACCCTACGCGACATGAACTCGAAAAAATAGTTGCCAAACTGGAAGCCGGCACCGTAGCCGCAGCCTTCTCAAGCGGACTCGCCGCCATCGATGCTGTTGTAAAACTGCTTCAATCAGGGGATGAGATCATCGCGGTAGATGATATCTATGGCGGCGCATACAGGCTCTTTGAAAAAGTCTATAAAAAATTCGGGATCAATACAAACTATGTTGACACCACCGACCTCGGCGCTATCACCCGCGCCATCACGCCTAAAACAAAACTAATCTGGATCGAAAGTCCAACCAACCCTACCCTTAAAATTTCAGACATCCACGCAATCGCTGCAATCGCAAAACGCTACCATATCCTGCTATGTGTAGATAACACTTTTGCATCACCGGTATTACAGCAACCCCTACTTGCAGGTGCAGATATCGTGGTGCATAGCGCTACCAAATATATCGGCGGACATAGTGATGTAATTGCCGGACTCGTAGTAACAAAAGATCCCACCCTCGGTGCAGAAATAAAGTTTTACCAGAATGCATGTGGCGCAGTGCTGGGGCCCTTCGATAGCTTTCTTCTTATCCGCGGCCTCGAAACACTGCATCTAAGAATCAACCAGCATTGCAGTTCTGCGGCTATCATTGCCCGTTACCTGCAAACACATCCGCTGGTGGATAAAGTATACTATCCCGGACTCAGCAGCCATCCCAACCATCATCTTGCAAAAAAGCAATTGAAAAATTATGGTGGCATCGTTTCCTTTAGTCTGAAAGAAGATACAGAAGAGGCAGCTACGGCATTCGTTACTAACACCAGCCTTTTCCACCTGGCTGAAAGTCTGGGTGGCGTGAAAAGCCTCGTGAGTCACCCCGCCTCTATGACACATAAATCCATTGATCCGCAGAAAAGAAAAGCAGCGGGCGTCAAAGACAGTCTCATCAGACTCAGTATAGGCCTTGAAGATGCGCGCGACCTTATCAATGATATCGAAACTGCATTAACACTTGTTTCTGCAACGCATCCGCAGAAGGCAAAACATGCAACGCAAAAAGAAAAATGTTAACAAGCAAGCAAAACAAAATAAGATGACATATCACAAACAACTGACCATTGGTTTATTCGGATTTGGTGTGGTGGGAGAAGGGCTATACCGGGTGCTGCAACAAACACCATCGCTGAGAGCCTCCATCAAAAAAGTATGTATCAAGGACCCATCCAAAAAAAGAAATGCTCCCGATGCCTTGTTCACTACCGACCGTGATGAACTGCTCAATGATGAAGAGATCAATGTGATCGTTGAAGTGATCAATGAAGCCGATCCTGCCTTTGAAATTGTAAGCACAGCCCTGCGCAATGGAAAAGCTGTGGTTAGCGCCAGCAAAAAAATGATCGCAGAACATCTTCCGGAATTGCTTGCCCTGCAACAGGAAACCGGGGAAAGTTTTCTCTACGAAGCTGCCGCCTGTGCATCCATCCCCGTTATACGCAACCTCGAAGAATATTATGATAATGACCTGCTGCATGGGATCAAAGCAATCGTGAATGGTTCAACCAATTTCATCCTCACAAAAATGTTTGAGGACAAACTCGACTTCCAACAGGCGCTCCTCCTCGCCCAGCAGCTTGGCTTCGCAGAATCTGATCCGAAGCTGGATGTGGAGGGATATGATGCCGTTAATAAATGGGCATTCCTCTTAACACATGCCTATGGAATAATTGAGCATCCTGATAATCTTTTATTCACCGGTATCCAGAACATCCATGCAGGTGATGCTAAAGTGGCTGCAGAAAAGGGACAACAGATAAAACTGGTTGCACAGGCTCGTAAATTATCAAATGGAAAAGTCGCAAGTTATGTGATTCCCCAATTTGTACCACAGGATGACCATCTCTCTTTTGTGAAAAATGAATACAATGGCGTGGTGATCGAAAGCGGATTCTCTGATAAACAATTTTTTTACGGTAAGGGAGCAGGAAGCTTTCCGACAGCATCTGCTGTACTGAGTGATCTTTCCGCATTGCGATATGATTATAAGTATGAATACAAAAAATTATATCACCATGAACCCAATACACTCACTGATGATTATTATCTACGCGTGTACCTGAGTTTCACCGATTGGAAAAATATTCCACGCGAAAAATTTGAATGGATCGAAGAATGGCATGCAGGAGAGGAAAGAAAATACCTCGTTGGGGTATTGCCAGCCGCAGAACTAAGACTCAATACCTGGTGGAAAGAAAATAACACTTCTTTAATATTAACCGCAGATCCCATAATAGAGAACGTTGCGATACAGCAACTTAAAAAGAAAAGCCTCGAACTGGCAGGTGTTATACTATAAGAGTGCACAGTTTTTGCATGTGGCTTGTAATTGAATCATTACAAAAACCACATTATGAAAAAGCTTCTTTTCAAAAGCGCTCTTGTGTTGAGCTTACCCTTTATGTTGATCGCCTGCAACGATGATGATGATGATGTTCAGGAACCCGACATGGTGAAGGAGTGGACACTTGACCTGAGTACAAAAAATGAAAACCCGGCAGTTCCATCAAGAACAGAAACAGGAACTGTAACGCTTCAGTTACGGGCAGACAACTCACTGAAATATAACATTTCAGTAAGTGGACTAACAGGTGGTGATGCGCTGCAGGCAGCCCATCTGCATGCCGGTGACGCCATTACTAATGGTCCGGTGATCCTTAGTCTTGATCCCGCTTTTACCGGCGGTAATGCAACTGGTACTATTACAGGTTTAAGGCAGTCATTGGTAGACAGCCTGAAAAGTGATGCTAACCACATTTATTTCAATGCACACTCTCAGCAGGTTACATCGGGATTGGTTCGTGCGCAACTGAATTCAAAGGTTGAATTTGCAATGGATGTTGCCCTTTCCGGAACCAATGAAGTTCCACCTGTTGTTACAACAGCTACCGGAACTGCTATCCTGAGAATGACAGCTGACAAGAAGCTGTATTCAAATGTTACAGTAACCAACCTGGAGGCAATTGACGCCCTTAGTATGGCACATATTCATAAAGGCGCCGCAGGTGCAAATGGAGATGTGTTGGTTGGCCTGGCCGCCGCTGCAGCTGATTTTGGTGTGGTGAAAATGATCACACTCGATGATGCAGCTTATGCTTCTATCAAGGGAACCGACGCGCTCTATGTTAACGCGCATTCAACCCTTCATCCTGGCGGAGTTGTAAGGGGACAGATCAGGTAAGCTTAGAAGTTTATCCATAAAAAAACAGGTTGCGGTTGCAACCTGTTTTTTTATGCTCTTGTGAAGATCGCTTCTGTTGCTTTCACACTTTCGCCAGCCGGTGAAATATTATAGGCTGTCATAATTAACCGGTCATTTACATCTAACACTATTTCTGTTTGCCATCCCCATCTTTCGGCAGGTTCTCCCCCACCATATGATCCAAGTACCTGTAACACATCATCATTTTTCCCAACGGAAAACATGATACCAGTGCTCATATGGAAACTGTCGGCCCAGGCAACCTGGTATTCGTTGGATGAAAGATCAAAACCTATTAACGCAATCCCCTCCAATGGCTTGCCCTGAAATGTTGATCTGTATTCATGAATAAGAAACCTTCCTCCGAGTACAGGTCGGATACTAGCCTCAACAGCACTTTCATCAGCCAATGTATCCGGACCAAACCAAACTTTACAGGTGCCCGTCCAGTAACCCGCCATTGCGGCAAGTTTACTATGAACACCATCCTGAATTGATTGCTCGAATTTTACTTTTTCCATCAGAATATATTTTCAGGTTATCAGGATCCACCCATCATGTAGATGAGCTGGGGAAAGTTATTGATATTATTCTTTTGCAACATTCGCCGGCGATGGGTTTTTACCGTTTCCTCACTGATGAATAATTTTTTTGCGATCTCCTTGGAAGAAAATCCCTGCGCTACCAGGCTTGCTATTTCGCGTTCCCTTCCAGTAAGCTGCAGTTGCTCATTTATTTTCGGCATCTGCTTTTTGTAGAGGCGATGGAAGGCCATTTGTACTGCAACCAGTAACTGTACATCATTGTATGGTTTGATAACATACATCACCGGCTCTACTGCAGCAGCAGATTCTACCGTCCGGATATCTGTATAGGCTGTGAGGAATACTATCTGGCAACCAAATTTCTGTTTCAACAATTTCGCAAGCTCAATGCCATTGATCTCACCTTTAATGTTAATATCACATACCACTACCTGTGGAATTTCTTTATCACAGAGCTGAAATGCAGTTGCGGCATCTTTAGCAACACCGATCATTTTAAAATCTTCCTGTTCCAATAATTCGAAAATACTTTCGGCAGTAATTAATTCATCTTCTACCACTAATATTGATGCACTCTTGATCATGCCAGTTCCGTTTTAATAGTTAATACCGTTCCGTTTTCCCTTAACACCTCAACAGTTGCATCTAACTGGATGGCCAGGGTCTTAACAAGTTTCATCCCGAAAGAAGTTGATTTATCCTTATGGCCTTCTTCCGGCAACCATTCCCCATTATCTGCAACGATAAGTTCAAAATCTTCACCACCTTTCTTATTTAAGGTTACATGAATTTCAGGAGAGCTGGTATTCCGGAAAGCATGCTTAAAACAATTGCCTACCAGCTCATTCACTATAAGCCCGATCGGAATGGCCTGGTCGATATCCATCATGCAATCCCTACCGCCGGTATCCACACTTATCACCTTACCATCCACCCCAAAACTTGTTGCCAGCGAACGTGTCAGCGAATCCAGATATTGATTCATTTCCACAGCCGATACATCTTCGTTCTGGTAGAGGCTCTTATGGATTAACGCCATTGCTTCAATACGGGTTCGGCTCGATTGCAGGCTTTCACGCGCCAGCGCATCTTCCATCCGGTTCGATTGAAGTGCAAGCAAACTCGAGATCACCTGCAGGTTATTTTTAACGCGATGATGCAGTTCTTTCAGCAATGTTTCCAGGGCTGCTTTCTGTACATCTATCTGTTGGTTCAGGGTTATCAGCTCTTCATTCTGACGTGTCACCAGCTGCCTCTCCTCCGTATAACTTGCCCTGAAAACGATCGTATTGATAGTGATGAATAATGCTGCCAGAAAAATCGTTACCATATGATCGGCCAGCCTCTCTTTTTCTGAATTATAACCCACCCGCCATTCGGGATGCAGGTACTCCAACACCAGCAGCACCAGGATGGATCCATACATCAGGATAAAAACTCCTACCTGTAGTTTGCGCGGGGTGATCATGAGCAGGATGGTCATGAACATAAGTACCAGGTAATTGATGGTACCATGTGATCCATCGTTGAAAAAATAGATCCATCCCATGAATACCATCACCAATAAAGCATAGATAAATATTACAACGCTGTTGAAAATTTTCCGGAACCGGCTGATAAAGAAAATATAGAGGGAGATCACCCCGCCCAGGTAACCCGGCCAGATGGTCAGTTCATGCAGCCCTATCACCCAGTTGGCGGTAGAGGCGAGGAAAGCGAACAGGGTAATAAAAAAACTGGTGCTGTTAAAAACCTGGTGTTCAAGGGCGAACTCGGGTTTTTTGCCAGCTACCATCCAGAGCCATTTCTTCATACCATTCCAATATAAGTCAAAATGGTGTAACCTGTTTCATAAGCGCTTAGTCTAATGGGTATTATGAAAAAATATCTGATCCTGATTACCCTTGCATTCAATACCCTGCTGGCCCTGGCACAGTCCGATTCTGCCATGATCTCAACCTCCGATTCAGTAAAACTCTTTGTAAAACGCGCCGGAAAAGGCACGCCCGTTCTCTTCATCCATGGCGGACCGGGTTCCAATTCCGCCTATTTTGAATATACCGGTGGAAATGTTTTCGAGAAAGATGTACAAATGATATATGTCGACCAGCGGGGTTGCGGCCGCTCGGACAACTCACCTGGAAAAGATTATTCCCTTGCCCGCATCATCGAAGATTTTGAAGACATCCGCAAAGCCCTCGGCATCCAAAAATGGATCCTGATGCCACATTCCTTTGGCGGTATCCTCGCCACCGAATATGCCTACAAGTACCCTGGATCAATCCGATCGATGGTTTACCTTAATACTACTATCAATATCACCGCCTCGGCCAACAGCGGCATCAAAAAAGCGCTGGAACTGCTTCCCAACCTGAAAAAGAATGAGGTGGATTACCTGAAGAACGATACCGTGAAACTGCTCGACCGCTGGTTCAATTCCTTCTGGCACCTCGACCAGGCCGGTATTCGCTATTCCCTTTTCTTTGATACGAAGGAAAATGACAGTATCCATTCGGCCATCACCCAGAAGGCGGCTAAACATTGGGAGATGCAACAAAATGTCTGGAACTACCCCGAGTACTTCGCCGACTTCTCTCCCAAGACCACCCAAATCAGGATCCCCGTACTTGTCATCGGCGGAACCCGCGATTATACCATCGGCACCGACCATCCCAGACTGATGAAGTTCCCCAACATGAAGGTGCACTACATCCCCGGCGGCCATGCCCTCTACATGGAGCACAACCAGGAGCTGTATGCAGCGGTTGTCCCCTTCCTGAGAGGGTAGGCGAGGATACCCGTCTGACATGTGTCAGGACACATGTCAGACGGGTAATTGAAAAAAAACTTGCAGTTTGATAAATCTTGTATTAGCTTTGAAATACAAAGTGCTTTTAAACAATAGTAACAAGACTGATTTATGAAAGAAGAAATCTTATCAAACCTCGACAATCCCGGTCAACTGGAAAGGTTGTACAGGGCCGACAAGTCATCCTTCAAGCGCGCCTTTAATGCCATAACGCCGCAGCTCTCCAACAATACACTTATCAGTTATTGGAACGAGCGACTCAATTTCACCCGCGAAGAAATGTCACTCGGCAGTAGCAAAGACCTGGTATTTGTGATCATCGCTTCTCTCATCGCCGGACTCATCGCCAAGTTGCCGGTGATCCTGAATATCGACGAAGAACTTTTCTATAGCCGCAATATTGGCTTTATCGTTTTCCCCACTCTCTACGCTTATTTTGGCTGGAAGAATAAATTATCCACCCCAAAAATTGCATTCATCGTTGGCTGCACTTTACTGGCAGTACTCTATATAAATTTTCTTCCAAATAATAAAACCAGCGATACTCTTGTTCTCGCATGCATTCACATGGTCCTTTTTCTCTGGTCGATTCTAGGATTTGCATTTGTAGGTGAATTTTATAATAAGGAAGATAGGCGATTGGGATTTCTGAAATACAACGGCGATCTCGTTGTAATGGCAGCGCTGATCAGTATCGCAGGTGGGTTAATGACCGGTATAACCATCGGACTTTTTGAACTGATCGGATTTGATATCAGGGAGACTTATTTTAATTATTTCGGCATTTTCGCATTATCCGCATTACCCATTGTTGCAACCTGGCTCACACGAACCAATCCCCAGCTGGTGGGCAAAGTTTCACCCGTGATTGCCAAGATCTTCAGTCCCCTTGTGCTGGCAATGCTAGTGATCTACCTCGTTGCAATGGCCTACTCGGGCAAGGACCCTTATAACGACCGCGAATTTCTCCTCATCTTTAATGCCCTATTGGTAGGCGTTATGGCCATCATATTTTTCTCAGTTGCAGAAAGATCAAGGGTCAAAAGCCAAACAGAGATCTGGATCCTGTTACTCTTATCAATGGCCACTATCGTGGTTAACGGCATCGCTCTATCTGCCATCCTGTTCAGGATCTCCGAATGGGGTATAACACCCAACAGGGCAGCAGTACTCGGAGGAAATGTTCTCATACTCTTAAACCTCCTCCTTGTAACATTGCAACTTTTCAAAGTACTCACGAAGAAGACAAATCTGAATTCGGTAGGAAAGGCTATTGCAGCTTACCTGCCGGTATACTTTATCTGGACAGTAATCGTAACGTTTTTATTCCCACTGATATTCGGATTCAAATAAAACTTTCATAACCTCAGGCCAATATATAAAGGAGTTGCAAAACCGCAACTCCTTTTCAATTTCTTCCCATTAACCTTCACTATGCAAAATGTTTAGCCCTCGTTTTTCTCCGCCTGCCCCACCAGAAATAAAATCCTGTTAGCGGCAGACTCGCCACTACCAGCGCAACAAAGAACAATGCGATCCTTCCCGGCAATCCAAATATTGCACCGGTATGAATATCATAATTCATCCGCTTTATGTAATCCGCCAGAGTATGCGCATCATTATACCTTCCCCAAACATAGGCACCACTGAATTCCTTTCCACTATACTGATCGAAATACCGGAAATCAGATTTGTATAAAGTTGATCGGGATGGATTGGCTCTTAACAATATCGGACCATCCTTAACCGCAGGAAGCACAAACATGGCCATGGCATATTTCCCATACAGATCGGGCTCTACCTCCCTCCACACTTTATCAATTGCCATCAGTCCCCGCCCACCCGAAGTATCTGACAGAGGAGGTTTTTTCTGCACGATAGAATTACTGACACCACTAATACGATAGGTAATATTTTGAAAACCTTCAAACGCAAACATCAACCCCGTGAAGGCAGAAAAGATGGCAATCCAACTACCATAAAATCCAAGGACCTTATGCAGGTCATAGTTCAATCTTTTGGGGGATGCCCGCCACATAATGGTAAAGCCCTGTTTTACTGTTCCACTGTTCTTTGGCCACCAGAGTATAATACCCGTCACCAGCATTAGCATAAAGATCACTGTACTCCAGCGAATGATCTCATGCCCAAAGGGGATCTTCAGCGTTCGATGTATCTGTAACACCACACTCAAAAAATCCCTGTCATTATCCCTCAGTTTTAATACCTCACCACTATAAGGATTTAAAAACACTGAATAACTATATACCTCCTTTTGCGAGAACAAAACCATTACCGACTTATCCCGCGCATCATAATAAATACGCTGAAGGGTTTTCCCGGGCAGTTGCTCTTCTGCGATCTGCTTAATAGTGGAAGGAGGAAGAAACGCAGCTTTCTCCTCCTCTACCCAACGATATGCCTGGAGATTCTGTAACTCGGGAGCAAAACAATAAATAGCACCTGTTACACCCATAATAAACACTACCAGCCCGGTTGCGAGGCCCAGCCACAAATGTATTTGGCGCGCTATTTTCTTCAATTGCTTATGCTTTATTTAAATCAAATAGTCCCGGCAAGCCAGGACCATTGATAATTCTGAATTCTTTAGATCAGAGTTTCACATTTAGTGTTATCCGGTAAGACGCTCCTTTCCCTTTTGTATAGCTGTCATTGAAAGCACCCCACTGCGATCTTGCTGTAAAATAATCTGTATTGAACATATTCTCAATACCTACATTCAGCGAGGTCGATTCATTAAAATTATATCCTATGGATGAGTTGAAAAGATGATATGGACTAACCGGTGCCTTATAAGGATCATAGGATCCGCTGCTGTTCCGTGCGAAACGATCGCGTTTAAGGATACCCGTGTACTGCAACAGAACATTCAGTTTACCCGGCACTACCGCATAGTCTACATGACCCGCCAATTTTGGTGGAGAAATGCGCTGTCCGGGAAGATAGTCATCACTCTCCCCATCGTACTTGCCGTCATCATCAGCATCAACTTTTCCTTCCACATAAGAATAGGATATTCCTGCCTGCAGATCTTTGGTTATCTGATAATCCGCCGCCAGTTCATATCCATAAATGCGCTCGGGGGTACGAACAACCACAAAAACTCCATCACTATAAACACTGTTGGCACCCAAACTTGACTTACTGATATAACCCGTGGCCTCAAACCGGAAGTTTTTCACTTTGCTTACAAAACCAGCTTCATAGTTATTGATAATAACTGCTTCTGTATTAATCTTTTCAATATCATCAACCCTGGCAGATCTTAATACCAGCCCGATGTCAGAAACACTGAATCCCTGCGAGAAACTCACATAAGGAGAGAAATAGTTGGAGAAATTATAACGCAGACCAACATTCGAAACAACTGCATTATACTTGAGGTCTCCTCCTCTTACATTCATCGATGGCGTTACAACACCGGTGCTAGTATTCTTTGTTGGGAGCGTTGCATAATCGTCCACACCAATATTTACTTTTTCATATCGCACACCTCCTTTCAGCACCAGCTTATCAAAAAAGGTAAACTTAGTCTGGATAAAAGGCGCAATGTTAAGCATGTTCATTTCCGGAACCCAGATCCTGCCATCCACGAGTGGCTGTGAAGTAATATCGCGCTGCGCATCCAGGCCATAAGTGAAATTTGCATCGATATTATTTAGCAACACTGGTGTATTCAGCACCAGTCGCGCACCATTTTTCTTTGACAGGATTCGCGAAATCCCCCCGTCTACAAACACTTCAGAATAGAAGAAGATATTATCCACGCTCTGGTAATACACATCCGCATCATAGCGTGTGTTGGCAATACCAGTTTCACCGCTAAACTGAACACTAAGGTTATGATTACCTCTCACACCCTGCGGCACACCTTTACTTTCTCCCTGCTTCGCAGTTGTTTTCTGTCCTGTTTTATAATCCCCATTCACAGTGATATAATTAGTTGTCTGTCGACTACTAAAAAAGTTATAAGTGGCCTGCACTTTATGGTTGGCATTGAAATCATAGCCAACCTTGGCAAAGGCATTGTAAGAATCAGTTTCTCCAAGTCCATATACCGGTGGCAAAACATCCCCATCGGCATCCTTTTGCTCACCGGTTTGCTCATACACACCGCTTAAAACATAATTGAATTTTCCCTTATTACCATAGAAGAGCTGGCTCACACGAGCACCCATACTATTTGATTTGTTCACGAGTGAACCGGTGGTGCTCAGGGAGGTCTGGCTGTTCAAAAGCTTATCTGATTTTGGATTGCGGGTGAGATAGTTGATCAATCCACCTGCTGCGCCATTACCATATATAGCGGTGGCACCTTTTACTACTTCTATCCTTTCAATTACTGAAGGGTCCAGCGCGCGAAGATCCATAGCGCCATTACGAAGGGGAGTTGATTGAGGAACGCCATCCACCATTATCAGGAGGCTCCGACCGCGAAGTGTTTGTCCGAAATTACTGCTCAACCCTGTGCTGGCCGCCATTCCGGGTACGCGGTTCTCGAGGATATCACCCAGGTTGGGCGTGATATTGATATTCTGCTGCATTGTTTTCAACCCAACAATGGTTACCGAGGAAGGCACTTCATCAATGGTTTCCTTTGTTCGTCCGGCCGATACGATCACTTCTCTCAGCTCAGTTTGTGCCTGCGATAATTGGAGATTAATATCTGTATAACTTCCTGCCGAAACAGTAACGCCTTTTTCCACCGGTTGATAACCTATAGTAGAAATTTCCAGTATATAATTTCCCGGTTGAATATTGTCGAGGGTAAACGCACCTTCGTTGTTTGTGAGCACTGCCTTTCTTGATTCTTTTATCCTGACGGTGGCAGACGGGGCCGGACTATTGTCCTGGGTTCTTACAGTTCCTTTAATTCCTCCTTTTGTGGCTTCATCCTGTGCAAAGCCAATCGCCGATAAAACCAGCAGGCATAAAATCGAAAACAATCTTCTCATATTAATTTTCCTTTTGCTATTAGGGCACAAAATTGCCCCCACTGTACGTTGTATCCGATAGCAATCGGGAAAAGAGATTACGAGAAGCGGAAAAAGACTCGATTATTCCAGCCTGAAGACGATCGGCTGTAATTTATAGGTCTTCACATTACGACCATTTTGAAATCCGGGTATCCACTTACCGCTTGACCGGATCATGCGAAGCGATTCCATATCCAATGAGATCTCCACTGATTTTGCAATATAGGGATCGATAACCTGCCCGTCAGTATCTACCATAAATAATACCCGCACGCTTCCCTGCTTGTCAGCGTTTATTGCCCGCTCGGGGTATTTTAAATTCTTCGTGAGGTATTCACGCCAGCCTCCGATACTTCCAGGAAACTCCGACTCTTTCTCATCACCATAAGTTGTGGTGTCACGCGTTATACGCGCATCAATTGTTTCAATCAGACTATCCTCTTCATAAACATATTTGGTCTTGTAGATAAGCGAGTCGCTACCCGCAACTAACTTGTAGAAATCACCATGTTTTTTGCCATTGCGATATACACCCATGGAATCGAGACGGCCATCCTTATTGTAAAAACGAACGGCTCCATGAAGTATCTCCCCCTTCTTATCGCGGTATTGTTCAGTGTATACCAGGGGACCGGTAATATTGTAAAAGTCGTACTGCCAGCAGGTATCGTTCTGGGAAAATACACGAAGTACATAACGGGCGGAGTCTGCCGTTGTACTGTTCCACTTACTGTCGAACAGATAATAGGAATCTTTCGATTGGGCTTTAGCAATAGTAACGGAGAGGAAAAAGGCAAATAGAGTAGTCAGGATTGGTTTCATCGATCTAAAATAGAAAATATTTGAATTCAACTTTTTGCCAATGAAAAGAAACTCCATAATTTTATGTAACCTGTTACGTAAATAGATACTTATATGGACTTCTACACCCAAACGGGTAAGATGGCGATCGGAAGCCGGCTCAGACTTTTAACCGATAAGATAACTGCCGACGCCACTGCCATCTACCAGCTTTACAATATCGACCTGCAGCCAAAATGGTTCCCTGTATTCCATACCCTCGCAAAGGGAAGCTTTACCATAACGGAGCTGGCGCAGCAAATCGGGCATTCACATCCTTCCGTTAGTAAGATCGTTCGGGAGATGGCAAAGAGTGGATTGATCCTCGAAAAGAAAGACAAGGGAGATGGCCGCAAAAATGTAATAAGCCTTTCCAAAAAAGGGAAGGAACTTTCAGAAAAAATTAAAGACCAGTATGCCGACGTCACCGCTGCAGTGGAGGAAATATCGAAAGATGCGAAAAACGATCTTTGGAAGGCAATCGAAGAATGGGAATTTTTGCTCAACCGCAAAAGTCTGCTGAAATATGTGCAGGAACAAAAGAAGCAAAGGGAAAGCAGGAAAGTAAAGATCGTACCCTACAAACCAATCTATGCAGCGGCTTTTCGAAACCTGAATGAAGAGTGGATCACCACCTATTTTAAGATGGAGGAATCTGATTATAAAGCCCTCGATCATCCAAAGGAATATATCCTCAACAAAGGCGGTGCAATACTTGTAGCCTTATATGATGATGAACCGGTAGGCGTTTGTGCACTCATTAAAATGAAAGACCCTGACTATGATTTCGAACTGGCGAAAATGGCCGTATCTCCTAAAGCGCAGGGCAAAAACATTGGATGGTTATTAGCACAGGCCATTATCGAAAAAGCAAGATCACTGGGAAGTAAAAAGCTCTACCTCGAAAGCAATACAATTCTTAAACCAGCCATCAATCTTTATTACAAACTTGGCTTTAAGAAAATCTCCGGTCGATCTACCCCCTACGAGCGATGCAATATCCACATGGAACTTGATCTAGAACCTGATCGATAATGAACTTGTAATATGCTGATTGGACCGTACTAAACTATTCTCCTTTACAAAATATGCACTACTGTTCTTAAATATCCTCCCCTCTGTTCGCCATAGCAAGTTCTTCCCGATCTGGCGATCAACATTTAATGAATAGGATTGCATCTCAAAGGGCTCCTCGTTAATCAATGATACAATTACCCCATTTTTATCTTTATAAATTTCCGCCCGACCTGCAATCGACCATTTACTTAACTTGTAATGCACAATTATCATAGGCGAATACCAGCTATTTAGTTTTGAACTGTTCTTTGTTTTTTGTTCCAGCCCATGATCAAGTCCTAAGATGATTCCAATATTTTCGGTCAGCATCCATTTCGCAAAAATGTTATTGAAATAACGCCAAAGCCTCGCGCTGTCAGGTTTATCATTTCCGATAAAGGTGCTCCAGTTAAAACTGATTTTACCTGCTGGACTAAATGTTATCTGGCTACCAAAAGCCGGTGTATTATTACCATCAACACGCCGTACGCGTTGCCAACCATTCAAGAGCAAGGCAGCCATATACCATTTACCATTAACCGAATTGTAAGAAAGTCTCAGCCCCGCTTCATAGTAAGGTGAATTCTCAGCAAGAATACTCCTGCTTAGCGTCCAGTTATCCGGATTGATCGCCGTTTCAAATCCAATATGCGAAGGCATGATGCCCGCATCGAGCCAAAGGGCTTTCTTTCTGGAAATCCTAACACCTATATTGGCTTCAAAAATCGAACGGAACAATTGCGGCTCTGCATCCAGGTTATATTGTGGGTAATTGCCCGCCATCATGCTCAGATTTGCCCTTACTGATCCATCATCATATGCCCCCCCAAGCATAGCAAGATTGATAGAAAATTCATTATGCCGCTTATGATTGTAGATAAAAGATGCTTTCTCATGGTTAACCGGAGCAGTGAAATCATATGAATAATAGGCATCAATAAAAGCTTTCCATTGGAACTTCTTTACAGCTTCCGCACTATCGATGGTTATTTCTTCCTGTGCATATGATTTACTACATAATGAGAAACACCCCATAGCAATGAAACCGCAGATCAATAAACGAAGGGATCTTTTCATGCTGATTCATTATTCCATGACCCGCTTTAACCGAAGATTAGTGATGGGCGATACAATAAGCGGGAATTTCTCTACCACCACATTACCCGGATCCAAACCAAAACCCCTTTCTTCTGATAGTGATATTTCTTTCAGCCAAAAATGCAGTCGCATGATCAACCTTTCACTGAATGGCAATTCATTATCCTGGCTTAGATACTTTTCCATCACAATAAAAGAGAAATCACCCACCACTTTGCTCCGCTCCAGACTCTCATACCGGCTGGTGATATTCACTTCCCGGTTCTTCACCAGTTCCTCCACCACTTTCCTGAATAACAAATTGATCCTCGGCTGCACCCTAAAGCCCAGTTTGAACTCTACCCTGATGATATCATTCGGGATTATATGATCAACACTATACTCCGCCGTATATGGATCATCCACTGTATCCACATGAATGAACCAATATATATCGGCCCGTTTTGGCTTCCTGTTCAGTATTGAATAAATGATCTTATGCTCTATCTCTTTTCGGTTAGCCGCACTTGTCAGGTAAACAAGATGCGTTGAATATTTTGGTATTGTTTTGTCATTACTTAGTTCCTGGATTCTTGGTATATAATCCTCCATCCGAACAAACTCCACATACCTGTTCTTAACCTGCCTTGCCTTATACCAGTCATACATGATCAGAAACAACAGCCCTCCTACAAGCAGTGTAACATATCCCCCATGTGGAAACTTCTCAAGGTTAGCGTAGAAAAAACTGAATTCTATCCCAAGGTAAATAATAAGGTACAAATAGATCAGTGCAGGCCTTGTTCGGCGAAGCACCAGGTAATTGGCAAAAAGAATGGAAGTGGCGATCATGGTAACAGTGATGGCCAGTCCATACGCAGCTTCCATATTGGAGGCCTTCTTAAAGTATAACACTATTCCAATACACCCGATATACAATAAAATATTGGCCGCCGGTACAAATAACTGTCCTTTCGCTTCCGTTGGATATTTTATCTCCATCTTTGGCCAGAGATTAAGTCGCATGGCCTCACTCACCAAAGTGAATGATCCCGATATCAAGGCCTGCGATGCAATAATAGTTGCCGCCGTTGCAATAGCAATTCCAAAATATAAAAACCAGGAAGGCATCACACCATAAAAGGGATTGAATCCACTCTCAATAATTTCTGCGCTTATCAGTTTTCCACTATGATTCTTCAGCAGCCATGCCCCCTGTCCTAAATAATTTATGATAAGACAGCTCTTTACAAAGATCCAGGAGTACCTGATATTCCATTTACCACAATGCCCCAGATCAGAATAAAGTGCCTCTGCTCCCGTAGTACAAAGGAATACCCCACCCAGAATATAAAATCCATTGGGATAAACAGTTAACAATCTGATGCCATAAAAGGGATTGAATGCTTTCAGTATGCTTATATCATGAATAAAATTGCTTAAACCCAATACGGCCAGCATTAAAAACCAGACCGTCATAACCGGACCAAAATATTTTCCGATAAATGCTGTCCCAAACTGCTGCACAAAAAAAAGCACTGATATAATTCCTATCACTATATAAATAACCGTCCACTGACTGATCTCATGAAATGCGGGCACCTGCTTTAATCCCTCAATGGCCGAGGTTACTGAAATAGGCGGGGTGATCATGCCATCGGCTAATAACGCCGCACCACCCATCATCGCAGGTATCACCAGCCATTTTCTCCTCCGTCGCACCAATGCAAAAAGAGAAAATATTCCACCCTCCCCTTTATTATCGGCCCTTAATGTGAGGATAACATATTTGATGGTGGTCTGTAAGGTAAGTGTCCAGATGATCAGTGATAATGCCCCGATTATAAGCTCTTCTGAGATCACCTTTCCACTGGTTATAGCATTGAGTACATATAACGGTGAAGTACCAATATCGCCGTAAATAATTCCCAGCGCAATTAGAACCCCCGCTACCGTAACCCGATTATGTGATGACATCATTTGTAGTTTTCGGCCTCAAATGTAGATGGGTTAAGGCCTTAAGTGATTGTTGACACATAAATCCTTATAAAATCTTTATACTCTTTACAGCACCTTCATCGCTTCAACTTAAAAACTACTTTTGCTTAACAGGAATCTTCCATGAATAAGTTCTTATTTAACACACTCCCAAAAGGCAGGCAATATCTTTATAGTATTTCCATTATTGTGGTAGTGGCGGCGATATGCTATGCCTTCTCGGGCCTGATGGGTTATCGCGTTGCAGCTTTCATCCTCCTGATCACTGTCTCCTTGCTGGCAGTAACATTTGATATTTTGCCGGTACTTTTATCTGCGGCATTAAGTGCGCTGCTATGGGATTTCTTTTTTATTCCACCACGCTATGCTATCCATGTTGAGACCACAGAGGATACTATCCTGCTGATCATGTACTTTGTTATCGCCATCATCAGCGGAGTACTCACCTATAAGATCAGGCAGGTAGAAAAAATAACCCGTCTAAAGGAAGAAAGAGCAAATAGCGTTAAACTCTATAACACCATCCTGAACTCCCTTTCGCATGAACTTAGAACGCCTATAGCCACCATCATAGCCGCCACCGACAACCTGCAATCCAATAACAACCTTTCCACTAACGACAGAAACCAACTTGTGACGGAAATATCAAATGCATCTCTCCGGCTGAACCAGCAGGTTGAAAACCTGTTGAATATATCCAGACTTGAATCGGGACATATAAAACCTAAAAACGATTGGACCGATATTATCGAACTTGTTTATGATGTAGTAAAAAGAGTGGAAGAAAATAATCCGGCCCGCAAGATCGCTATCAGCATTAACCCCGATATGCCTCTCTGTGCTATTGATAAAGGGATGCTGGACCAGATAATTTACAACCTCCTCAATAATGCGGCGATCCATACAGCGCCGGAATGTTCCATTGCCATCACCATCATCCAGCATGTGGATATACTACAAATAGAGATAGAAGATAATGGGGCGGGATTTAATAATGTTAACAGCAAGGAAGTGTTCCATAAATTCTCCCGCACAAAAAATCCAACAACCTCCGGCTCAGGGCTGGGACTCACCATTGTAAAAGGATTTACTGAAGCATTGGGAGGAAATATAGAATTAGTTAGTAGCAGACAAACAGGATCAAAGTTTACGGTAACCCTTCCCGTTAGAACATATCAACATGAAACCAGATTGCAGTGAATAAAGCAGAAATTCTAATAATAGATGATGAGCCACAGATCAGGAAACTGCTGGAGATCACCCTTCTCAGCAACGGCTACCTGGTAAAGTCTGCTACATCTGCCAAAGAGGGACTTATAATGGCTGGCAATCATCCCCCTGTACTTATTTTGCTTGACCTTGGACTGCCGGATGAAAGTGGTCATATTGTTCTGCAAAAACTAAGACAGTGGTATACTAATCCAATCATTATTCTTTCTGTTCAGAAAGCAGAAGAAGAGATAATAAAAGCCCTGGACAATGGCGCCAATGATTATCTCTCAAAGCCTTTTCGAACAGGCGAGCTACTCGCCCGCATTCGTTCAGTGATAAGGAACAGCAGTAATGAAGAAGGAGAAACAACGATGGATTTTGATGGACTGACCATTGATCTTATTACCAGAACCGTTAAAAAGGATAACCAGCTTGTTAAGCTTACTTCCACTGAATATAACCTTCTTTCATTACTTGCGCGCAATGAAGGCAAAGTGCTGACACACCAGTTTTTACTGAGGGCTATATGGGGACCGGGATATATTAACCAGAGCCAATACCTCCGCGTTTTTATAGCACAGATACGAAAGAAAATAGAAGATGATCCCAACAGGCCCCAGTACCTGTTAACCGAATCGGGAGTAGGCTACCGGTTTATATTTAATAAATAACAGCAACACCTCCACCCAGCCCCATATCACTATCATAATGGGCTGATAAGGCAAGCCATTTCTTAAGTATATATCTCAGACCTGCTGCATATTCCTTATCGGTGTTCCACATCAGGTTTCCCCTTAACCGGGTGGTAAGTGGTATATCTTCCCTTCCCAATTGGAAACGGAATTTGCCATCACCATCAACCCTTGCATCGGCTATAACGAGCATGGGTAAGGTATACTGCAATCCTACGACAAAGGTGTTCCGGTCGTTCTTATTGCTTACCTGCCCGAATGAATTCTTTTCTACATCATCGCCTACTTTTGCATAGTGATAGTCATATCCCACATAAGGAAACAACCACTGCATCTTGCCGAGGTATCGACCAAAATTCACTTCTACTTCCCTGCCCTTTTCAGGGGTTAATCCAAGATGCCACAAACCCTGCAACTCAAAGCGGTTACCTGCTATCATAAAGCTTGCATCACTTCCGTTACTCTCCAGGCCAATATTGAAGGATGGATGGATCATTTGCTCGCTGCGCTTAAATTGCTTCCATGCTTTTGCTTTATCGGGTAGCTGTGGATTGGGTGGTGAGTTCTGGTAGCTTAACACATTCCCCATGCCGGCCATCATGTGATAGAGTATATGGCAATGGAAAAACCAATCGCCGTCTTTATTAGCAGCAAATTCTACGGTATCCGTCTCCATCGGCATGATGTCCAATGTATTCTTATTGGGCGCATACTCACCCTGTGCTCCCAATACCCTGAAATCATGTCCATGCAGGTGCATCGGGTGGCGCATCATTGAATTATTGGTAAGAATAATGCGCACTTTTTCGCCCTGCCTGATCAATATTTTCTCCCACTCACCCAGCGTTCTGTTATTGATGGACCATACATAACGATTCATGTTTCCTTCCAGCGTAAAATGAAGTTCTTTAACAGGCGCATCGGGAAGTGTTGTAATAACGGGGGATCGAAGCATGGCATAATTAAGCGTTACCAGTCCAGTGCTGCTATCCATCTTGCCATGCTCCATTTTGCCATGCTCCATTTTGCTATGGTCCATCTCTTTCGTGTCTTGCATTGCATGCATATCATAACCAGCTCCCATCTCACCTTCGCCAACCTCCGGATACATCACACTATTCATATCCATCTTCTGCAGACTCATTTTCATTCCCGGCATTTCCTTCATATCACCATTCATCTTCATCATACCATTCATCATCTTCATCCCTTCAAAATATTTGAGTCGCCCCAGGGTTGGAGCGATCATTTTCATGCCAGTGCCCAGCCAAAGCGAAGTATGTCCCGTGCGGTCTTCAGGTGTAGCCCGGAATTCATAGCTCATGTTTTCCGGAATCGTTACAACCACATCATAGGTTTCAGCAACGCCTATGATCAAACGATCCACTTCTACCGGTTCTACATCATTTCCGTCATTAGCTATCACGGTCATTTTTCCTCCGGCATACTGCAGCCAGAAATATGACGAGGATCCTCCATTCACTACGCGCAGCCTCACTTTATCGCCAGCTTTAAACTGCGGGGCTTCCGCTTCGGGCTTTCCATTGCTCAGAAATTTTTCATAGTACACATCACTCACGTCCATGGCATTCATGCGCTTCCACTCATTGGAAAGCTTGGTAGCAAAATGCCCTTTAGCGATGGCTTCGGCATAGGCCTGCACACTTCCCTTCTTGATAGCATACCAATCGTTGGCGCTCCTTAAACGCCTTTGTACCTGGTGGGGATGCTCATCGGTCCAGTCGCTCAAAACAAGTGGCAGTTCAGCCGTGTAAGCGTGGCTCATCTCCTTCATATCATGGCCACCTCCGTGTATGGCACTGTCTTCCCTGCTTTTAAAGACCAATGCACCATAGGTTCCCACCTGCTGCTGAAGGCCCGTATGCGAATGATACCAGTAAGTTCCATTCTGAACAATTTTGAACTTGTACAGATGCGTGGTACCGCCCGGAATTACAGAAGTGGTTAAAAAAGGGACCCCATCCTGTTCGTTGGGTAATATCACGCCATGCCAATGGATAGATGTTGAAGTCTTAAGCTGGTTATGTAAATAGATCTCAGCCGTATCGCCTTCTGTGAAAACGAGCGGAGGAGCTGGAATAGATCCATTTACTGCAAGCGCATGGCGATGCTTACCGCTAAAATGAACCATCGTGTCGCTAACATATAGATCATAGCGAACTGTTCTACCACCGGTCATAATAAGTTTTTCGCCGGCGGGCTCCATAGTATCGGCTTGTGAATGCTGCATATCCATTTGATCATGCTGGTGCATTTCCATATCCTTCTTATCCGCCGTATCTTTCTTTTCAGCCATTTCCATCTTATCCGAAGTATCCTTTTTCTCATGCATCTCGTGCATCTCATTTACTTTCTTTTCGGATGGCTTTGCCACGGCCTTTTTAGTCTCCGCTCGTTTTTTAATAATAGTCTTCGGCTTTGGCTTATCGACCGTTTTCTTCACCAAGGTCATCCCGCATTTTGGACAATTACCCGGCTTTACCATTTTCACTTCGGGATGCATCGGACAGGTATAGATCACCTGAGATGGTGTATTCTGTGCATGCATGTCATTCACAAAAACCAGCATTAAAACCAACTGAATAGAAAGGATTATTATCTTCTTCATGGTCGTATTGTAATATTGAAAGCCTTTGCCAATATGGCCATATTTGCAGAAAGATTATCAAATCTACGTTGCTGTTTTTCGATATCAGTTGTTGCTGAAATGGCACCGGCATCTTTTAGCAATGCATGGATATTACCTTCTGAAACTTCTTTATAATCAATGCCATTTACTTCCTTTATAAAAGCGGTGGCACTGGTTGCTGCCTTATCGGCTTTACCGGCTGCCAGCGACTCTTTAATTCCATAAAAAGCAGAGAAGAGTGCGGTAATTTGGGGGGAAGCTTTTGAGCTACTGTCCTGCGCAGAGGCATATTGCAGACCCAATGAAGTGAAAAGGCCTATTAACAATAACAGTTTTTTCATGTGGGAATACAATTGGGCTTACTATAAATAACAAAAGCATGGAAATACCATGCCAGCCCATCCAAAGATTAAAGGGAGCAGAGTAGAACCTTGCTCCCTTTATTGCATTATTGAATTTTTGTATTGAATTCCACTTCAATATCCGTGTTCGACTTAGAACTGTTAACCAGGTCGGCAGCAGCTTTTCCCGGAGGCACACCTGGATAATGACGCAATGTCACTTTCACCTTTCCTGTGGCTACAGCCCCGGTTGTCCAGGTACCATTAGTACCCAATGGAATGCCTGAACCATCATTATTCAGTCCGGATACTGTTATATTGCTTCCTGCAGTTGGTTCATAATAAAACCGGTGGGCATCTGCTTCCTCAACCACTTCAAGCGTAATATCTTCAGCAGGCGTTTCAGCTTCATTCAGTAATTGCACCGTTACATTGTAAGACTGGGATGGAGCCAGTACTATTTCATCGATAGTTGGTGCTGCTCCACCCGGCCCATCAGTATCCTTAAATTGGTAGGTTAGAGTTGCACCGCCACCTGTAGGTACAAAACTGAGTTTCATGGTGGTTATCAGTTCTTCTTCATTGGCTTCTTCAACTTTATCTTTTGAACAGGATGTTATCAATGCACTTAATAGAAACATTCCCAGCGCGATCTTCATAAATTGCTTTTTCATTTTTCTTTTTGTTTTAAATTTTTAATAGAGGATGGTATAGGTTATTATAATTGAATCTTTAAACGAAGACTGATATTTCTTCCCATTTCGTCGGTGAAATAACGCATGCTGTTCAGGTAATCCCTGTACACAGTATTTAACAGGTTTCTTACACCCACACTTACTGTTACAGGTTTTTTATAAACAGGCACCGTTGCTGAGGCATTCAGACTGATCAATGTGTAGGCCGGCGGGGGCAACTTATAATCCTGCTTCCCATTCTCTTCACCGGGTACATTTTTTTGCTGCATTACATTCATCATTTCAGCACTCAGGTAGGTATTGGTAATTTTCTTACCATCTTTTAACTGGTAGGTAATTTCATTACTGAACCTGTTGGCTGGCATAAGTATCAACCAATCGTTTAACATCTTATTCCTTGCATTCAAAAAGGAGAATTTTGAAATCCATTCAACAGCAGGAAGAGGTTTTACCATGGTGGAAATATCGAATCCGCTCAATACGGCATCGGTTTGTTTGTACTCGATCAAAGGGAAGGCCCCCGCAATGGTCAGGACAGGATCATTTGGCCGCGGCTGCTGATAAATAAAATTCCGGATACGGTTTGAATACAGTAAAAGATCTATGCTGAATATATTGGAGGGATGCTGGTAGTTAACCCCCGTGGAAATATTCAGTGAACGCTCCGGAACTAAAGCCAGATTCCCTTTTTCATAAGTGCCGGTGCCATGATGAATTCCATCACTTAGCAATTCATTTACAAAAGGAGCCCTGTTGGCTAAACTGATATTGGTATTGAGCCGCCAGTTATTGGTGGGCTTGTAAATAGCATTGAAAGATGAGGCCAGCGTTGAGAAATTGAAATCGTAATTAATGGTATCTCTATTGAATTTCAGCCGGGTAGTATTGATGCTCTTATTGTCGTACCGGATACCCGCCAGCAATTCCCATTTATGTTTGCTCCATTTTTCAATATAATAACCACCAAAAGAGTATGCAAAATAATTTGGTATAAAATAACGTCCCCGGTAACTGTTATCCTGTTGCATCATTGAAATACCCGCAACGCCGCTAAAATTATTTTTCCGCGGATGCTCCCAGCTTAGCTCCTCGCTGAGGGTATAAATCGATAAGTCTAACTGTGGTTTTTTATTATTACTGCTTCTTACTATATCAAACTCTTTACGGCGATTAAATTGTGCCGCAAGCAATACTGTGAACTTATGTTCCCCCCTATAAAAAAAGGATTTTGATTTTAATAAGTCATGTGTAACATCCTGGTATGGCCGCTGAATTTTGTAGGTATTCTGTCCGAGGAAAACATCATTGGGCCTGGATGCATTAATTGCATTTTGAAGGTCAGTTAAATTGCCAATATGCGCCCCGGTAAAAATGCCCATTTTGCCGGAAAAGTGACTGTAAAAAAGTTCAGTATTAAACTTCTCTTTTTTCCATCCTGCAGTCAACGAAAAGTTATTTTCTTCATTACCGGTATTATTAAGACGGTAATTGGGCGTCGCAACATTTGCTCCCCTTTTATACGTTCCCTGCACCCGGTAACTGAAAGCAGGTTGCTTTTTTAATTGCTGCTCAAAGAGTGCAGAAGCAACATATTGCCGGTTATTGCTAAAGTAGGCCGTGTTTATTTCAGCAGCATATCCGGGTTTGCTTCTTAATGCTTTAGGTTCTACCAGTATAACCCCGCCAATGGCATCAGAACCATAGCGCAATTCATCCACGCCTTTTATTACGATCAATTTATCGGCAATAAAGGGATCAATTTCTGGTGCATGCTCATTGCCCCATTGTTGTCCTTCCTGCCGAACCCCATAATTGATGGTGAGTATGCGGTTGCTGTGTAAACCATGAATTACCGGCTTTGAAATGGTAGATCCCGTTTGAAGCATAGTCACCCCGTTTATCTTACTCAATGCTTCTGCCAGTGATAGACCTTTGGTTTCTTCCAATGCCCTTCCACTCAATTCTTTTTTATAACCCGTATTGGCAATTCCTTTCTGTGCATCCACTTTTACCACGCCCAGTACCTGCCGGCTGTGCGGTAGCCATACATCAATATGATGGTCTTTTGTGAGCGTTATTTTCCTTTCTACCGGATTACAACTGGGATGCGTAATTAAGATGGTATATTCTCCGGCACATAAACCGGTAAATACAAAATCACCCGCCGCGTCAGTAACGATCTCTTTAGCCGTCTCCCTTATTATAACCGTGGCGACTTGTAGCTTTTCTTTTGTATCTGCATCTTCCACATGTCCGGAAAGTTTGATGCTACATGATTGAGCCCGGCTTGTATGCACAATCAGGAACAAGACCAGGATGGTTGAAATGAATTTCAATTGAAGAAATTTTAAATACACAAATGATTGGAGCACCCGGCTAATGCGGGTTACTAAAGGGAGTGACCTTATTGAATTAAATTAAAGCTGCTTTCAAGCAAGCAGAAAGAAATGGCAGAAAATCACCATCATTACAAAGGAGAGATCAAGCTAATGCAGGCGGACCCTTATTAGATAATCTGAATAAGGGGGATGAAGGAACTAAGGAATAATAAAATCCTGCTTTCAGGACTGGATAAAATACAGGTGCTGCAAATATTATTGTAGCCCCTTCATTGTAACTAGAGAATTTATGCGAACATGTCTCGCAGTTTCCTTCCAACGATTTACCCGCAGAACTTGACAGGGATTCAGCATCGTTCTTTTCAGCCTGTCGAGTAACACCCGACTGTTGTTCATCTTTATGGTGATGCCAGAACTGAACCGGTGTTGCCACAAAAGCATACAGCGCCATCAAAATGATGGCTATAAATTGCCTGTATTTCTTTTTAGTGGTTAATGGCATATTTGAAACAATGATGCAAATATAGGGGATGTAAGATAAAAAAATCACCCGAGGGTGATTGATATAGACTGGATAAAGCAGGAAGCGCGCATATCGGCTTCCTGCTTTTGTTCCTGAGATCCTAACTCGCAATAAACGGATCAACGATCATTAATACCTGCTCTTTGCTTAATGGTTCATCAAATGCCTCCGATGCGTCTTCCGCAGTAATAGCAAATCCATTGATACCGGTTATCTGAACGCCCGCCTGCATGGTATTTTCTTCACCATTATAACTTGCCTGCACAGCATCCGATGGTATATTTGATTGATTAAGTGTTATCCATGGCTGCGGAATGCCCGCCACCAGTCCATCACCCATCCGCCTGCTCCTCAATTCACGAACATGGGCTGCATGTCTTGCCTCCACAGAATGGATCTGCAGGGCGGCTCTCAATACCCCATTACTACTTATAAGGTTTCCGGCCTGGCCTTTATATGCCCTCACGCCGGTATCCTCAAAAGTTTGAGACACGGCAAGGAACAAACTGTAATTAGTGAATACAGCTGCAAAAGGTCCCGCTCCGCTTCCCTTACCGGCAGAAAAATCAAATGTTGGTTTAGTAACGGGCATGCCTCCCAGCGCAGTTATGGTAGTTCGTAAAAATTCAACATGATCATTTTCATGATCAGCAATTACCTGGAATGAATTACGGTCGTCACCCATAGGGATTAATGCACCCGCAGCTAGACCAGTATTGTAAAATTCTGCTTCAAGGTATTCAAGTGTCAACGCAAAATTGAGTACATCCAATATTTGGTTGGAACTTGCCTGTCCATAGGCTTTTGACAAAAGAGAACCCAGTGCAAGAGGTACGGCGGCAAGCGCTAACTTACCTCCTGCATGGGAAAGGGCCTTTATAGCATTTCTTCTTCCATCCAGCCGGTCATATACTTCAGGATCGATCTTTTCGATTTCGGTTATTATATTATGCAGATTCATAGTTCTGGTTTTAAGAGGTGGGGAGATTATTTGCAATGATCTTTGTTTCAATGTAGTTGCCGGCTATGGCCAAAACTTCTTTAGGCATACGGAAAACATCCAGGCCATTGCCATCAATAACATCCGGACCTGCAAAACTTCCATAGCTCAGCAGATCACGAATGGCAGCAGCATGGCGCGCCTCCACGGAAACAATTTTCCCGGCAAGCAGTAGATAATCCGGACTCTTCAAAAGCTCTCCTGCCCCATTGTAGGCCGATACGCCTAAATCTTCAAATGCTTTAGCCGTTGACAGTACACTATCCCTGCTATTGAAATCAATGGAACTGAAATCGAACAGCAACGAACCGATAGCCTTGCTGCCCAATGCCGTTTTAAAAAACTCGCGGTGTGCTATCTCATGGTCGCGGATGTCTTCCAGGAAAGTTTTTTCTTTCATGGTTGCGCCTGCATAAAATGAGGATGCCGCCTTAATATAGAAGGCTGCTTCCAACTGCTCGAGGGCATAGGCATAATTCAGGATGCCAATGTCGCCGGATCCGAGGTTGACGGTGTTCTTGGGCATGTTCTGCGGATCGTCCTGGGCGAAAGGCGCGTTAGGCTCCCCCTCCCTGAATTCTTTTGTACAGGAAATCAATGCTACTCCCATCACTGATGAGAGAGCCGCATAGTTTAAAAACTTGCGGCGCGAAACTGCGTCGGGTAATTTTTGTTCAGGCATAAAATTGTTTTGAAGTATGATAAAAACAAAAACCCCTTTCACTTAAAAGGAGACAGGATTAACTGTACAATTTTAAGAAGGGGTACGAGCTATCTACGCAAAACAGTTTGATCTGGATTTACCCGAAACACATTTCAAGAATTACTACTAATGGAAGGAGTGCAATCAGCACTAATACCTGGGTTGCGAATACTGACTTTTTCATTTTAATGTTTTTTGATTGTTATTGTATAATGCAAAGCTAGCCTTGATTGTAAGGACTAAATGGACAGGAAGATGTCAAAACCGGCCATATTCTGAAAACAAAAAAAGACCCTTAAAAAAAGGGTCTTCTCATTATAAAAGATCTGCAAATCACGGAAGCAATACACCGTCAATAACATGCACCACACCATTAGTGGCCATGATATCTGTTTGAATAATATTAGACGGAGCTGACTTGTTACCATCAATCTGCGCACCACCGCTTAAAGAAATAGTGGTTGACAAGCCGGATAACATTTCCAATACCTGTCCATCAGATAGGTCGGAAGAGAAAGCACGGCCATCAACAACATGATAAGTGAGAATGGGGGCCAGGGCTTCTGCCGTTGCTGCTTCAACAGCCTCGATAGTTGTAAAACCTGCTGCAATAAAGGCATCATTGGTTGGAGCAAATACGGTTAATGGACCCGCACCAGAAAGTGCCCCAGCCAGGTCGGCCTTTAGAACAGCCGCAACCAGGAAAGTGAATCTGTCATCGCCCGCAACCACATCAACAATATTTCCGGCTGGTGGCAGCAACACCCGGTTTACTGCATGTATCACGCCGCTCTTGGAGCTGATATCTGCCGATACCACCTGAACACCATTTATAAATACACCGGCAGCACTGCTTTCTATATAAGCTTTCTGGCTATTCAGCATAGTCAGTTCGGTTGAAGTTGATGGAACCTGTGCAGCCAGTACTTTGCTGGCTAATACATGATAGAGAAGTATTCCCCTCAGGGTTTCTACTGGCACACCATTGATGGCCGCGCGACTGTCTAATCCGATTGATGCGAAAGCTTCGTCTGTTGGTGCAAATAAGGTGTAGGCAAAATTCGGATCGTTCAATTCATTTGTGAGTCCCGCCCTTGCAATAGCAAAAGACAGCAGTTGAAAGTTAGCCTGGCGGGCTCTGCCTTCTTTCAGTTGGGAAAGAATGCCATCGCCTGTTGATATTTGATCAGTAAGATCTGCGGATTCCTTTTGACAGGATAGAAATAATAAAGAGGGCAGCAGCATGGCCGCCATGAAAAACTTCCTCATGGGCATATTTTTTATATGTTTTACAATTTGTTTCGTTTCCCAGGGTAAATCAGCTATAGCGGAATGGAAAGAATTCAACAAGAGTGTTAATGAAATGTTCTCAAAATGTTGTACAATTTCAGATATAAATATTCGTGTTTAAGAGGGCCTAGCCCGTTTGTGCGTATTGGTTCGACAATCCTTCGAGCGTCCTTCGAGCATCCTTCGAAGAGGGTTCGGAGAACATAAGTAATAACCATTTGCATTGCATTTAAAATGAATGAAACCTGACAGTTTCTAGTATATGCTTTAGTCATAACTGTACAATTATACATTGCCGGAGCAGGGGTTTCCAAATCTAACTGGACTAACAGACTTCTGATATACACTAACGCCTTATTTGTTGCACGAAGCTTTATTTGGTGCTGGATTTTCTCTGCCAGCTTGAACTGAAAAATCAAATTGTTTAGCCATTACTGGAAAATGAAACCCGACAGTTCAACCCACCTTTACATAGCACATATTCTCAAACTCCCACTATGGATGACAATAAAATATTGATGAAGGCGGCAATTTTAGAGACTCACCAAAGCCCGTTAAAAGTATTGGAGTTAGAGCGACCATCTGTAGGAGATCACCAGGTTCTTGTGCGTCTTAAAGCAAGCGGAACAAATCCGTTGGATGTAAAAATCAGTAGTGGCAATGCCCCACACGCAAAGGTGGAATTACCAGCCATACTTGGGATTGATTTAGCCGGCGCTGTAGAATCTGTGGGGACGCTAGTACCAAATTTCAAACCGGGTGATGAAGTATTTGGAATGACAGGAGGCGTTGGAAATATTCCAGGCTCCCTCGCAGAATACGCTGTTGTAGACCCTGACCTGATTGCAGTAAAACCCTCCAATTTTACAATGAAAGAAGCTGCTGCAACTCCCCTGGTTTTTATTACTGCATGGGAGGGATTGGTTGACAGAGCTAAAATCCATGCCGGACAAAAAGTACTGATCCATGGCGGTGCCGGGGGTGTGGGCCACATGGCAGTTCAAATAGCCAAAGCTTTTGGCGCAACTGTATTTGCAACGGTGTCTGAAAAACACCAGCAAACAGTTGAAGCCCTTGGTGCGATCGCTATCAATTATAAAAAGGAAACTGTTGAGCAATATGTAAATGCTTCCACCAATGGTGAAGGTTTTGATATTGTATATGATACTGTTGGCGGAACCACACTTGATAATTCTTTTCAGGCAGTGAAAAAATATACCGGGCATGTCGTAAGCTGTCTGGGATGGGGTACACATTCTCTGGCTCCGCTATCATTTAGGGCAGCAACCTATTCTGGTGTATTTACCTTACTACCTCTATTAACAGGAATCGGCAGAGCGCATCATGGAGAAATATTACGCGAGGCGACAAAACTTGCAGAAGAAGGAAAATTAAAAGTTCTTGTAGACCACAGAAACTTTTCCCTTCAAACTATCGATGAGGCTCATAGTCTATTAAAAAGCGGAAGAAACATGGGGAAAGTAGTGGTGACAATTTTCCCCAACTAACATTAGCATATATTTTCATGTCTTTATAGACCATTCCTGCGTCTCTAGTTGTAAATTCGCAGAATATGTCTATTTCTAATTCCGGTCATTCTTTCTCCATTTTATTTGCTGAAGACGATGAAGATGATAGAGAATTTTTAATGCACGCACTTAAGGATGTAGGATCTTATCATAAGATCCATATGGCTTCAAACGGTCAGGAAGCCCTTGAAATTTTATCCAACCTTTCCACTGAAGAAAGCCTGCCCTGCGTCATCATCCTCGATTTAAATATGCCAGTACTCGACGGTATTCAAACACTGGAGATCCTCAGCAACAAATCTACCTTTCAGCATATCCCCAAGATCATTTTTACAACCTCTGATTCTGAAGTTGACAGGGATCGCAGCTTATCAAAAGGTGCCACTGATTATGTAGTTAAGCCGGCCAATATGCCCGATTTTGTAAAAACAGTAGAAGGGATGCTCAGGTATTGCAGGTAAACTGAACATAATGAATATTCAATCGCTGATCAATAAGGCCAAAGAAATTGCTTCTGATGTTGCACTGAAAGAATCAGTCACTGCCGATAAAAATGGTGTGTGGGTTGCTGAAACCATGAGCGCATTAAAAGAATCCGGACTTACCGCATTAACCGCACCCTCCAATTGTGGTGGACATGGCCACGGCTTATATGGACTAGCCAGAGTTTGTGAAGAACTTGGAAAAGGATATTCCTCTGCCGGATTATGTTTTGGCATGCATTGCGTTGGCACTGCCGTGATAGCAGCAAAACCCACAGCATGGCAAAAGGAAAACTACCTTGAACCTATTGCAAAAGGACAGCATATCACTACACTCTCCCTCAGTGAAAAAGGAACAGGCGCACATTTTTATATTCCGCAAACCTCACTGCTTCCTATATCCGAATCCGACTTCCTCGTGAATGGAATGAAGACCTTTGTTACCAATGGATCTAAGGCCGATTCCTATGTACTCTCAACAGTTGGCGCCAGCAGTGATGCCAATCCCGATCAGTTTTCCTGCATCGTGGTGGACAAGAACACGGAAGGCATGCATTGGGGTAAAGAATGGGATGGACTCGGCATGCGTGGCAACTCATCCCGCTCTCTGAAGCTGAATAATGTCCGCATATCAGAAGACCAGATACTTGGTGAAAAAGATGATCAGCTCTGGTATATTTTCAATGTAGTAGCGCCATATTTTTTGACGGCAATGGCTGGCACCTACCTCGGCATTGCCGACCGCGCATTATCAGAAGCCAGGTCAACGCTCTCCAAAAGAATGTATGCTCATAACGGCAGCTCCCTTGCTCAGGTTTCCATCCTGCAACACCGGCTGGGTACGCTCTGGGCAAAAGTGGAGCGCACGCGGCAGCTGATTTATAATGCTGCCCTCTCCGGCGATAACGGTGATGATTCCGCGGTACTTTCTATCCTGGCCGCTAAGGCTGAAGTGGCCTCTTGCGCCGTGGATACCGTTAATGAAGCGATGACCCTCGCGGGCGGAATGGGGTACGAAAATAATGGCATGCTAGGAATGCTGCTGCGTGATGCGAGAGCCGCACATGTGATGGCGCCAACAACAGATATTCTTTATACCTGGCTGGGACGTGCCCTGCTCGACCAGCCTCTATTATCAGACTAAACGTAAATAAATCGAAATGATCATTTACGCCGGCCTGCATAACAAACCATCAGAACTTCACCAGGTAGCATCAGCATTTCCACTCACCGAAGTGGATACCGCCGATGAAGCAATTAATCAGTACCTGCTGCCCGGAGCAGAGGTTTTCCTGATTGGTCCGGGTATTACCACACCGGTAAAAGAAGTGCAAAAAATTTATGCTGCCGATAAGCACCTCTCCATACTTGTATTGGTGAAACCAATAGATCTAAAACAGGTTAAGCAAGCATTCCAGTTTGCTCCCTTCATTGGCAAAAACACGCTTGTTGTAAACCTGAATCCTGAACTTGATCTTCCTACCCTATGCGAAAACGCCGCCAACCGCACAAGGCAAAAGCGATCGTTCCATCAATTGAATTTAAATGCCCCGCCCAAAAAAGCAGATGCTGAAAAAATCAAAGTGGCGCAGATGGGTAGCTTCCTTGAATACGCTCCCATCAGTGCAATTCTTCTGAGCGATACCGACCGCATTGTGAATTTTAACCAGCAGGCAAGAAAACTATTCCCCATGCTGGAGACTATAGGCATTGAACTTTCGCAGGTTTTATCAAAGCAACAGATTTTGCAGATCAGGAACTTCATTCACCGCGACCATAGTCCGGATAATAGCATCGAGATCTCCATCCAGCAAAAAATTCTCGAATTAACTTCCTCCGATGTATATAGTGAAGATGGACAAAAACACTATCTGCTTCTCTTGAACGATGTGACCCATGTGCGACAGGAAACCCAGCGTATCCATAATATTCTTGAAGCCTTGCCTCAAATGGCCTGGACTGCCGGAGCTGATGGATCGGTAACTTATTTTACCCAGGGATGGTACTTCTATACCAATCAAACCAAAGAAGAAGCTGAAGGCATTGGCTGGGCTGATGTTTTATTTCCGGACGATAAAGAAAAACTTTTTCTCCAATGGAAAGCTTCCCTGATCAGCGGAAAACCTTTTCAGCAGGCTGCCAGGTATCGAAATGCTAAAGGAGAATTCAGATGGCATCTTGCCCGTGCCTCCGCCATATATGGTATGGGTAATGAAATTGTAATGTGGGTAGGCACCTGCACCGATATTCATGACCAGGTGTTGTTAACCGAAGAGCTTGAAAAAAAAGTAAAGGAGCGCACCCACTCATTGGAACTTATCAATAACGAGCTGGAACAGTTTACGCATGTATCGAGTCATGATCTGCAGGAACCGCTTCGAAAGATCATGACCTTTGCAAGCCTGCTTCAAAGCACCTCACAACAGCAGCTCGATGAGCAGTCAAACAGATACCTCAACAAGATCAGCACTACTGCAGAAAGGATGAGCGACTCTTTAAAAGATCTGTTGACTTACTCCCGACTAAAAAGTGAAGATAAGTTTAGCACGGTTGACCTGAATGAAGTGGTTGCGCAGGTGCTGGTTGACCTCGAACTTTTGATCGCGCAAAAAAATGCCACCATTAAACTGGAAGAGCTTCCGGTGCTGAGAGCAATTCCGGTGCAAATGCAGCAGCTCTTCTACAACCTTATCAACAACGCCCTTAAATTCTCCAAACCTGGCATTCCGCCTCTCATTGAAATAATTTCCACCAACGCGCTGCAGGAAGAGATCAGCTCTTATTCTGAACTCGTCCCTTTTAAACAGTATTGCAAGATCACGATCAAAGACAACGGCATCGGCTTCGAACAAAAATATGCAGATAAGATCTTCACCATCTTCCAGCGCCTACATTCCAAAACAGCTTTTGAAGGAACCGGCATTGGTCTCTCCCTGGTAAAGAAGGTAGCGCTTAACCATAAGGGTCTGATCTACGCTGTTTCAGAACCCGAGCAGGGGGCGACGTTTCATTTATTGCTGCCTGGAGCATAGGCTCCTTTTTCAATCCAGGTGATCCAGGCTTTCTTAAATTCTGCATGACTAATTGGAGGCGCAGTTCTACCTTCTCCCATATTCCAACCAATTTTTACCAGGCCATCATCCGCATGCTCTATCAACTGCTTCATCGTTTTACCACCGTTTGTTTTTGGATTAACTAATTGCTTTGCAAGCTGCTCCGCTGTTTTCCCCTCAAAAACCATTTTCATATCAGCAGGAGGCAAGTGCCAGTCTGGATGACCAGGAGGCTGGTTTAAGCCTTCCATACTTGTGGCCTGGTGACAGTTGCCACATTTCATAGCATTGATTCCTTTACCATCCTTACCTCTTTGTGGAAGCATCGAGTGGAGATGACTATCGTCTCCCTGCAAGGGCACATCACCCGATGGATGGCAGTTCACGCAGCGCGGACTGATCAACACTTTATATACATCTTTAAAGGCCATAACCGATGCAATACTGTCTTTTTGAAAGAATTCATCGTTCGCATCACTGACCGGATGATCTTTCAAACTGAAACTTAAGAGCGCCACAAATGATACGATGGCTGCTAAGACAATGATATATTTCTTCATAGATACTTTATTTATGCTTCCTTACGCTCTATCTGCGCTGCTAACTTAATGGCATCACGGATCCTTAAATAAGTTCCGCATCTGCAAATATTACCCGCCATAGCCGCATCAATATCCGCGTCGGTAGGATTCTTATTCTCTTTGAGCAACACTGCCGCAGACATGATCTGACCGGTCTGACAATAGCCACATTGCGCCACATCCAATTCAAGCCAGGCTTTTTGTACAGGATGATCGCCCTTCTCACTTAAACCTTCAATTGTCACAACTTTTTGTCCCACGGCCCTGCTTACTTTGGTAACACAGGATCGAACCGCTTCGCCATTCAGGTGTACGGTACAGGCACCACATTGTGCTAATCCACATCCATATTTTGTTCCTACAAGTCCTATCGTATCCCTGAGTACCCATAGCAATGGCGTCTCAGGATCTACATCAACATTGTAGGCTTTATTATTAATCGTTAAACTGATCATTTCTGAATATTGTTAGTGTAAAAGGATTGTTTAAAAGGCCCGACGGTTGTTTAATTGTGGCGCATAGGGCTGTTGATATAATCGCTGCCCGGTAGCCCTGTACAATGCATTAGCTACTGCCCCGAATACAGGCGGAAAAGGCGGTTCTCCTAATCCGGTAGGATCAATATCAGATTGAACAAAATGCACTTCTATCTTCTTTGGCGCTTCGTTCATTCGGATGATCCGGTACGAATGGAAATTGTTTTGTGAAACCCTACCCTCTTTATGTGTTAATCCACCATAGAAAGCATTTCCTATTCCATCCACAACAGCACCCTGCACCATATTTATTGCCGCATCCGGATTAATCACGATTCCACAATCTATAGCGCTGAATACTCTTTCTACATAAGGTTGCCCATTTTTCATCACTATATCCACTACATGCGCTGCATAAGAATTATGACAGAAATAGGCAGCCACACCGCGACTGTATTTTTTATTTTCCGATTTGCCCCAGCCTGATTTTTCCCTTACCAATTTTAGTACGCCCGCATATCGGTCGGCATCATAATCATTGTTCTGACCAACGGGAGATTCCTTGCCTTTCTGCAGGAGTTCCAACCTCAGATCAATCGGGTCTTTACCCATTGCTTCTGCGAGTTCATCCAAAAATGATTGTTCTGCAGCGGCATTGAAGTTGGATCGCGGTGCCCTGAAAGCACCGATGGTAATATTGGAAGGGATAGCCCAGCCTTCAGCTAAATAATTATCCAGTGTGCCGGCGGGAAATCTATTCGCATGGATCGCATGTTCTGGAATGCCACCGCCTTTAACATGAAAGCCGATCAGGTTTTTGTTGGCATCCAGTGCAGCTCTATAAGTTGCGGTGTACATGGGACGATAAATGCCATAGGTCATATCGTCCTCCCGACTATAAACAAGCTTGATGGGAGCTTTTACCTTTTTAGAAATGAGTGCGGCTTCATAGAGATATTGCCCATATGCCCTGCGGCCAAAACCTCCACCCATTCGGGTCATCTGAATTTCAATTTTGTCGGCCGGCAGGTTTAAAAGTTTTGCCAGCGTAGGCTCCGACCAACCTGGTGCCTGAATTGGACCGGCTACCAGAGCTTTGTCATCCGTAACATGAGCGAAGAAATTCATCGGCTCCATGCAGTTATGCGCTAAGAATGGCGCATTATAAATGCGTTCAATTACCTGCGCTGCATTTTTAAAAGCTGCTTCCGGGTCTCCGTCCTTTCGAAGTTGTGGGGCGGGTTTGGCTGCCCATTCCTGCATTTTCTTTAGCTGGGCCTCAGTACTCTCCAGCTCTGCGGGTACAACCACTTCCCTTTTCTGTCCACGACCGGCAATGATGTCTTTTGTTTCACCCGCAGGCTCCCACTCCACTTTTAGTTTCTTACGGGCCTTCATCACCTGCCAGGTGTTGTTCCCTACTAAAACCAACAGATCATTGAATGATCTCGTATCGAAGCCTCCCTGCTCAAAATCATCTTCATATAATTTTTGAGAGAAAACATCTTTAATGCCTGGCATCTTCAGGGCCTCCGATGCATCAAAAGATTTAAGTTTCATTCCAAAGGCAGGCGGATGTTCAATCATCGCAATCAGCATTCCTTCCATATGATAATCCAGTCCAAAAAGAGGTGCGCCTGTAACGATCTTCTGGCCCTCTACATTTTTTGTGGATGACCTCACAACTTTAAAATCCTTTGCATCTTTCAGCTTCATCCCTTTTGGAATGGGAAGAGTAGAAGCTTTGGTTGCTACGCTGCCATAAGTTCCCTGCTTTGCGCTTTTCTCGTGATACAACATTCCGGCTTTCGTCGTAATTTCTGCTGCAGGCACCGCCCAGCTTTGCGAGGCAGCCTCTATCAGCATTTGTCTTGCCGCTGCACCTGCTTCGCGAAGTGGTTTCCAGTACATCCTCACCGAGTTGCTCCCCCCCGTAAATTGCGGTCCCAGTTTTACATTATCATGAGGACCCATTTCTACCAGCACCTGCTTCCAGTCTGCATCCAGTTCTTCCGCTACAATCATGGGAAGGGATGTCATTACATTCTGTCCAAACTCCGGATTGGGGTTTAGAATTTTTATGAGGTTATCAGGCGTGATTTTTATATAGCCGGTTAGCTCTGCCCAATCGGCAAGTTCGGGGGCCATTGCATCGGGAAATTTGAACGCTGAGAGCCAGCTAAAACTGATCATCAGTCCGCCCCCGGCAAGTGCTGAAGATCTCAGGAATGATCGCCGGGTTAAGGAAGTTTTTTGATCGGCCATTGTTGGAGAATTTATTTAATCTATAAGTTACTACAATGCTCTAAGATCACCGATTTTAGCGGCAACAATTGTATACAGATTACGGTTTCTCTTACCAAAATTGCTGATTTACCTATGTTTCATGTATTCCTGCCGGTCGGTTGAGCCACTCTTTTAATTACGGTTGTGAATTTGTTATAAAACATCTACTGTGACAGTTATCACATTGGCATAGCAGGTTAAAACTGTAATATAGCTGATGCAAATCATCAGAGATACCCTCCAACGCTACCGACTATGGTATTTGCTTATCATTTTGTTTGTACTTATAAGCACAGTAACAAGGATCATCCTGTTTTTTTATGAGTTACCTGAAGTTTCCCTGCAACCGGTGATAATTGGCAGCACATTTCTTGCCGGATTTTTCTTTGATATACTGGCGGCATGGTATTTCAGTTTTTTCCTTTTCCTCGTCATTTGGTTGCTACCACAGAAATTTCTCCTAAGCAAAGCTGGTAGTTATTTCCAAAAATCATTCTTCCTTATACACCTGCTATTACTGGTTTTGAATGCAGTATCAGAAATTTTCTTCTGGAATGAATTTTCTGTTCGATATAATTTTATTGCAGTTGACTACCTCATATATACCAATGAGGTTCTCAATAATATTCGGCAATCATATCCAATAGGGCTTGTGATAAGCGGGTTGTTATTCCTAACCTTTATTATTTGGATGTTGATCAGAAAGCAGGTTTTTACCGGCAACCTAAGAATTCCACTTTTGAATCGCATCATCACACTCCTGACAGTTCTATTGGTTTCCTTTTCTATTTTTTATTTTATTGAAGATGATATCCATAATATTTCCAATAACAAGGTGAACAATGAACTGGCCGCTAATGGAATCTACCAATTTGGAAATGCGTTCAGGAAAAACGAAATGCCCTACCTTGATTTTTATGCAAAAGATGATGAGGCTGTCGTATTTCACAAACTACATGAGCTTCTGCAGGAACCAACTGCTAGTTTTGAAAATAAGGATGAACATAGCATAACCCGAAGAATTAATCCGGTTGGCGAACCGCATAAATGGAATGTGGTATTGATCACTATAGAAAGTCTTAGCGCAGAGTATCTCAGTTATTTTAAAGAATACCACAACTATTATTATCCTGATTATCTTTTAAAGCAAATTGGGATTGCCCCTAAGCTCACGCCCAATCTTGATTCACTGATTGATGAAAGTTTGTTTTTTACCCAGCTTTATGCTTCAGGAACACGTACAGTGAGAGGTCTTGAAGCAGTTAGTACTTCCATGCCTCCCACACCTGGACAGTCGATTGTAAAACGACTTCCAACCCGCAATAATATGTTCACCCTGGGTGAGGTGCTTCAGAAACATGGGTATGATACAAAGTTTATTTATGGAGGGAATAGCTTCTTTGATAATATGGGAGATTTTTTTGGTAAGAATGGCTACCAGGTTGTTGATGAAAGAGATATTTCGGCAGATAGCATTCATCATGAAACAGCATGGGGGGTATGTGATGAAGATCTTTATGCGAAGGCACTATCTGAAATGGATAAAAGTTATGGATCGGGTAAACTTTTTTTTAATCACCTGATGACAGTGTCAAACCATCGGCCATACACCTATCCGGAAGGTAAAGTGGTCATCCCTCCTTCCATTAAAAGGAGGGAAGGAGGATTGATATATACTGATTATGCCATCGGACAATTCCTTCAGCAGGCAAGAAAGAAGCCATGGTTCAATAATACCATTTTTGTAATTCTTGCAGACCATTGTGCTTCCGTTGGGGGTAAGACAGATATGCCAGTTAATAAATATCATATACCGGGATGGATATATGCGCCAGGGCTTATAAAGCCGGGGAAATTTGAACGACTCACCAGCCAGATCGATATACCACCAACAATCATGGGATTGCTAAATATCCCATATGAGTCAGACTTTTTTGGTTATGACATATTTCATCTTGAAAAGGGACGTGAAAGATTATTGCTGGTTAATTACCAGGATATTGCCTATGTAAAAGATGGGAAGATGGTTGTTCTTTCTCCCCGCAGAAAAGTGCAAATGTTTGAACCTGATTTCAGAACCGGCGTTATGCATCCTGATAAAATGGATAAGGTTATGGAACATGAAGCCATTGCATGGTTCCAGGGTGCTGCTTCTTATATTGATCAACACAGGCATAACCGCAATTGATAAAAAAGCCCTTTCACTCCTTCACCGGCAAATACACCTTAAACACCGAACCCTCACCCACTGTACTTTCAACATCAATAAACCCGTCGTGATTCTCGACCACTTTTTTTACAATCGACAATCCCACCCCCGTTCCGCTGTATTCTGATTTGCCATGCAGGCGGGTAAACATCTGGAAGATCTTATCGTAGTACTCGCTCTCAAAGCCAATACCATTGTCCTTCATGGCTATGCGATGATATTCCTTTCCGTTTTCCTTAACCTTGTCCGCCGTAATATGAATATTTGGAGCAACATCTTCCTTACTATACTTTAACGCATTACTCAGCAGGTTTTGAAAGAGCTGTTGAAGCTGTCTCCTATAGCCTTTTACAATGGGAAGTTCCTCCACCTCAATCACTGCTTTTTTCTCCTCGATATTTAATTCAAGATCCTCCAATACATTCTGCACATTATGGTTCAGATCAACATCCTCCGTTTCATGGGGCCGCTGGCTTACATGCGAATAAAGCAGGAGATCATCAATCAGGTTACCCATCCGGTGCGTTGCATTTTCTATCCTGTTAAAGGAGCGTAGCTCGCCTTCTTTTAAATAGGGACTGAGCTGGCTCTTTAAGTGATTGGTGAAATAATCGATCTTACGCACCGGCTCCTTCAGATCATGAGAGGCAGCATGGGCAAACTCTTCGAGGTTCTGGTTGGAACGTTGAAGTTCTTTATTGATGTTTTGCAGGCTCTCGTTTGCCTGGGCCAGTTCTATAGTACGTTCCTCTACCAGTTTCTCAATTTTTTGAATGGCTGTTACCTTTTCGGTTATATCGATCACGGAGCCAATAAAGCGGACAGGTTTATCATCGTTGTTAAAATAGACTTTCCCTTTCGCCCTTACCCATCGTATGATCCCATCCTCTACCCCAACTGTCCGATACTCCACATCATAGTCGCCATTGCTGATAGATCTTATAAAGAGCTTATCAATTACTTTCAGGATGCGTTCACGGTCATCGGGATGAAGTCCACCCGCAAAATCTTTTTCGTAGGTAACGGTGTTGTGGTGACTGATGCCAAAAAGCGTTCGGCAGCGATCATCCCAATGCATCGTACCTTTTTCAAGATCCAGGTCAAATGTGCCCAACTCTGCAGCCTCCTTCGACAGCCTCACCTGCTCCAGGGCTGTCTTTAACTCCTGCTGCACTTGCTTGTGTTCGCTGATATCGGTACAGGCAATAATATAACCCACAAAATCGCCATCGGTTGTATAACGGGGAACCGCATGCGCCAGCACCCAGTTATATTCACCCGCTGCATTCAGCACCCGGAATTCTCCCGTGAAAGATGCCCTCGCCACAAAGTACTCCTGGTAGATATTGGCATAGCGCGCCATATCGTCGGGGTGGATTAAATTAAGCCAGCCGTAATTCAGCAGTTGCTCCATTGGCTTCCCTGTGAGATCGGTCCAGGCCTGGTTGAAATAAGTAGCATTGCTTGTTTCATCGCCTACAGAGATCAGCACGGGAGTGTTCTCCGCCATGTTACGAAATTTGGTCTCGCTCTCTTCCACCCTTCTGCGCGCGATGACCTGTGGAGTATTATCCAGCACCCATACCACCACTTTTTTCACCACCCCATTGCTGTCTTTCAGTGGCTCATAGATAAAGGTGACATGCACGATTTCTCTTTTCCCATGCCTGATGAGGGGCACTTCAACCTCATTGGCAGAAAATTTAACGCCATGCTTCACCACCCTGTTCAATGCTTCTTCATAGTAAGGCCTCGCTTCCGCGAATGTTTCCCAGTACATCCTTCCCACGATCTCATTGATTGGCCTGCCGGCGATCTCTAAAAAACGCTGGTTCGCAATTTTACTTACCAGGGTAGCAGCATCCATAACACAGATCCCGATAGGCGCATGCAGTACAAGGTTGAGTAATTCGCGCTCGCTTTCCTCCAGTCCCTTCATATGCTTTTCCAATTCCGCCGCCTTTACTTCGGCAGTAATATCTTCAGCAGAATGAATGATATAAACAATTTCACCCTCGGGCGATAGCACGGGCTTATTGGAAGCCCTCCAGTACCGTTCTGAAAAGGCCCCATCATCTCCCACTACATCATAGCGCTGAACAGGGAGATGATTTGGTTTCTTATGCTCCAGCACCTGCTCCAGGGAGGCCTTAAGGTTATAGGAACCTGTATCAGTGACGTCAGCAGGATTTCCCGGAAAGGCTTCGAAAACGCCTTTACCAATGATACCCTCTTTAGTAGTTCCGGATTGTTTTAAATATTCAGCGGTAGCCGCCAGAATGGTATAATGAGGCCCGTCGTTCCCTAATAAAATACAGCTCCCGGGCATGACTTCAAAAAGGGTGGTATAATGAACATCGAGCTTATCCAAAGCCGTTATAGTTTCGTGATTAAAAATGGGGAATGAAGATAAGAATTAGGGGTTTAGAATGCCATAAGGGAACATTAAAATATGGTCTCCCACCTACGCTGAAGCAATATCGGGCTCCGACCGCCGAAGCTTCAGCGTAGGCGAACGGAGTTTTGCCTGGTTCCAATTGTCGGCTTAAAATAAGTAAGCCAAATGTCAAACTGTTAAACTTCACCAATAAGCTTTTCGAATTCCTTTAAAATTCCCAAAGAATCCTCTTTAGTAAGATTTGATTCTTTAGCAAGTTGCTTTTTGAGCATGCGACGCTTATAATAGAGATTATATACTCTCACTGCCTCATTGATATATCGATTACGAGCAATCTGCATTTCAGAGGCTATTTCTTCAGCCTCCTGAAAAATATCATCGTCCAATTTCATTGAAAGTTTTTTCATCAGTAAACTTTACTCAAAGATGAATATTTATGGTATATACTGGCGGTATGTTTTATTTCTTTTTGATCGTTTTATTCATTTCCTGGTTAACAGTATTTGAAAAACTATTGTCGTTTTTAAGATGGTCCTGCATAAAACCCGCAGTCAGTTTTAATGCTGAATGATAACTTTTATTGATCGCGCAATTACCTGATTCTTTTACAATCACTGAAAAGCAACCAAAGTCCTGATGTTGAGCTGAGTCAATTGAAAAAACTTGTGCATTAGTAGTGTGGTAAGCAGCAAAATCATAAACTGAATCTTTCTTATCTGGTTGTACTGTGGGACCACTTTCCAAACGCAAATACGGAATTGAAAGATGTACATCTTCGAAATCTTTACTATTTATTATTGAATCGAAATCTGCATCTTCACTTTTTGCATTTCCATAATGATGAAACTCTGAACCTTCAAGTGAAACAAGACATTTAGCATTAGAGATTTTACTGGCTAAAACAGCACCTGCCAGGCCACCCCAGCTGTAACCAACAATCCCAATGTTGTTGAAGTCAATATGTTGATTTTGCTTTAACAGATCTAAAGCAGCTACTGCATCATTAACCTGTTCCATCAGGTCTTCTTTTTTCATTGTCATATCACCGGGAAAACGTCCGATAGAACTTATTGATAGTACAACGAAACCTTTCTTTGCCAACGCTTCAAACAAAGTAAAATTTTCATAGCTCATTCCGTTGTACGCTGTCATATACACTACTAGTGGAAATTTGCCCTTTACAGCATCAGCGTTTTTTAAACTTGTTGTTTTGAAGCGAAGTAATGTGGCCGAGTCTGAACACTTGAACCCCTCAGAAAAGTATTGAGCCAGTTGTGCAGTTATTCCATCTCCTACCGCGGAAGCTGCATAATAATTAGCACGATGTTCCAACAATCCCAACAGATCACGCACTAAAAGAACGGTGTCCGCAGCAGAAGAATCTGCAGGATACCACATATCTATATCAATTGGTCTGTAGTGAAGATAATCGGCGGTATCAGTATTCTGTTTGTAATTTCTCGACTTATCAACAGTGTGAATCGTTTTATAGCCAGCGCTGTAAGATTCCGATTTTTTACTTATCGTTTCCGCGCAACTTGCCAGAAACAGTAATAAGACCACCGCAGCAATCCTCATAAGTTTTGATTTCTACGAATATAATTTTCTAAAAATCCAGCCAGTGTTAGGATTGTCACAAAATATCGCACAACGCTCGGGTGTTTGCGAAGGCAGCATCGAGCCAGCGTTTTCATTTGCGAAATGCATAAACTCATTATTGCTTTCTTCCCAATAGCACCCCATTAACATTAAGGATTTTCATTATCTTAAAGGTTCAAAACCTTTCTACCTACAGCCTCATCCTCCTTCAAATGAAATCAGAACCGCTGACCGGCATTGCTATTGCCCAACCCACCCCCCTTTCAGAACGGATTGAAATTCTCGATGTACTACGAGGCTTTGCCCTCTTTGGTGTTCTGCTGGCCAATATGTCCACGCATTCAGGATACTTCTTTTTATCGGAGTCGCAGCAGGATGCCTTCAGTACTGCACCCACTGATCATATAATCATGTGGATACTTCATTTTTTGGTAGATGGGAAATTCTATTCACTTTTCTCCCTGCTATTTGGAATTGGCTTTGCGCTTCAGATGAAACGATCAAGCGTTACGCAGACAAATTTTTCTGGCCGTTTCAGAAGAAGGCTATTTATCCTTTTCATTATTGGTCTGCTGCATGCAGTTTTCTTTTATGTGGGAGACATACTTACCGTCTATGCAATTACAGGGATGTTTCTCCTCTTGTTCCGTAATGCGTCTGATAAAACACTGCTGCGGAATGCGGTCATTTTCATGGTTCTTCCCATCATTCAATATGCTGTATTCTGGGGCATGGTGCTAACCAGTAATGAGGCCCCGCCCCCACCTGCCGATCCCAATGCACCCAGGTTTTTTGACCAACTGATTCTGCAATACCAGACAGGAAGTTTTGCTGACATCATAAAAAACAATATCGGTGGATTGATATTCGGGCGTTACCCGGAATTAATTTTCAGCGGACGGTTTTTTCGTGTAATGGCGATGTTTCTGCTTGGATTTTATGCTGCCCGAAAAATGATATTTGCCAACCTCCAGGATAACCGATTACTCTTACGCAAAATCATGATCTGGGGTGCTGTGATCGGGATTCCCTTGAACATTGTTCTAGCAATGATGATGGAGACGAATGCATACAGTAACCTCGAACCACTCGGCATCATTCATCCGCTGGTGTATGCATTTGGCGTGCCTGCCCTGAGTCTTTTTTATACGGCAGCCATTTGCCTTCTATACATCAGTAGCAGCAATCAAAAATTACTCAACATCTTTTCACCGGTAGGGAAAATGGCATTGACCAATTACCTGATGCAATCTGTTATCTGTTGTTTCATCTTTATGAATTATGGATTGGGATTATTTGCCACTGTAGGACCGATTTATCTCATGCTGATCGGCATTGCCATATTCATATTCCAGGTAATTTTCAGCCATTGGTGGCTCAGCCGTTTTCGTTTCGGACCGATGGAATGGTTATGGCGTTCAGCAACGTATTGGAAATGGCAACCGATAAAGAAACAATTTGTGTAAAAAAGGCACCTCCCGCTAAACTGATGACATGAGCAACAGGCGGCCGCTTTTTATGGAAGCAGCACGGGTGGTTATTTCTTAACAAAATTCTGATTGAAATCATAGGTAAGCGTAACATTCCAAAGAAAATATTTATTACCGGGAATTGTTGACCTGAATGTTTGATTAATGGTAGATTGAAGTGTAAACGGTGCTTTTTTATGCGATAAAATACCGGTAGCCGTGAAGTAATTTCCGGCATCGCCATCAACATATAAATAGTATATGGCAGGGATAAATTGAAACCGTACATCACGGCTCAATTTGATATTTGAAATGCTGCTATTCAACGTTAAAAAATGGCTGATGCGTGGCCCGTCTTTCTGCAAACCATTGCCTTGTAAATAATACATACCTACGCTCCAGTTGGGTTTAATCTGGTAATTGGGAACCACCTCGCTGGCTATAAAACGTCTCGCCTGTGTTATCTTGGTAGTAACGCCGTTTTCTGTAATTTCTCTTAAAGCAAAATTGTATCCCGGATGTGTACCCACCCGAAGACTAAATTTTTGCTTGTCAATAAGAGTATAACGAAACCAAAAGAGCATATTGCCTTTTCTACCGTCAAGCGTTAGGCGAATATCAGGTTCAATACTAAATCTGTTTTTCCTCCACGAGAGCAAGAAGATTGCGGAAGGACTGTTTAGAGAAAAAAGGGGAATAATGGAAAAGGCGTTATTGGTAATGCCAATGGAGCCTGAAAACGTCATCTCCTTTTGTGAACTGTCGGGCAACTGTGCAAAGGAATAATGACCCGCCATTAACAATACAAATACCAATACACGCCGGTTGATCTTATTCATGAAGGCTGTTTTATACTAAAGCTCCTGCGATGTAGGACGGAAAATAATTTCATTGATGTCTACGTCCTCTGGCTGGCTGATGGCAAAAGCAACCACACGTGCAAAACTATCCGGACTAATGCCTACAGCTCCCACATATTCTTCATTCGCTTTTCTAACTTCTACATCTGTGATTTGTTCAAGCAACTCTGTTTTTACTGCGCCGGGACAAACAATTGTTGTACGGATATTGTAAGGTTTCACTTCCATACGTAACCCTTCAGTTAATGCACGAACGGCATACTTGGTAGCAGAATAAACCGCAGAGCCGTTAAAAACTTTATGACCCGCTACAGAAGAGGTATTGATAATCTGACCCGACTTCTGCTCTTTCATGTATGGGAGAACTGCGGCAATACCATTAAGTACTCCTTTGATGTTCACATCTATCATCTTATCCCATTCATCAACATGAAGGCTGTCCATTGTCGACAACGGCATGATACCCGCATTATTAAGAATGACGTCTATACGTCCAAATTGTTCAACAGCCGCATCCACCAGGTTCTTTACCTGTTCCCGCTGTGTTACATCAACAGCAATGGCAAGGGCTTTTCCACCATTCTCCTGGATTTCCTTTGCCAGTTTTTCAATTCTTTCGGCTCTTCTTGCGCCAAGTACAATCGTAGCTCCAAGCGCAGACAGGTGCTTTGCTGCAGCCTCGCCCATGCCGCTACTTGCTCCTGTAATTACTACTACTTTATCTTTTATATTACTTTCCATAATTCTGTATTATTTATTTTCTAATTAGTGAAATCCTTCATTACTATTTTCGGTATCTCTTAACTTAATACTCTACCCGTGCCTGTTGCAAAGCATCATACCGGGCACCAACAACACCTATTTTTTCAATTTTACTTTCAATCTCATTTATTTCGGCTGCAGATAATGTAAAGTCGGCGGCTCTTAAATCTTCCTCCAGATGTGAAAGCTTTGTTGTGCCTGGCAAGGGAACTATAAAAGGATATTTTGAGAGCATCCATGCTATGCATATTTGAGACGAAGTCATGCCTCTTGTTTTACCAAACTCATTCAGCGCCTCTACAATCCTGATGTTTGCTCTTAATGCCTCCGGTTGAAAGCGGGGCCAGGCACCACGGATGTCATTCGTCTTCAAATCAGCGTATTCTGTTAATGTTCCACCCAACAAACCGCGGCATAGTGGACTATAAGCGACAAAGCCGATCTCCAATTCCTGCAACGTGGAAAAGACAACATCTTCGGGCAGCCTGAACATAAAGGAATACTCACTTTGCACCGCCGTAACCGGGCAGACGGCGTGTGCCCTTCTGATGGTTTCTGCCTTTGCTTCACTAAGACCAAAGTGCAGCACCTTTCCAGCTTTAATAAGGTCTTTTACGGCGCCTGCAACATCTTCAATGGGCACGGCCGGGTCCACGCGGTGCTGATAGAAAAGATCGATCCAGTCGGTCCTGAGGCGTTTGAGAGATTGGTCAACCACTTTCCGGATATGCTCTGGCTGGCTGTTAAAAACATTTTTACCTCCAATATCAAACCCAAACTTGGTGGAAATGGCTACCTGGTTCCGGATGGGTGCAAGGGCTTCTCCAACAAGTTCTTCGTTAACGTACGGCCCATAAACTTCGGCAGTATCAAAAAAGTTACAGCCACGCTCCGCGGCATCCCTTATCAGTTTGACCATGCTCTTGTGATCGGGGTGTATGCCACGACCTGTGTGCATACCCATGCAGCCCAATTGTATGGCGGATACAACAAGTGGGTTTTTCCTGGAGCCAAGGGAGCGCTTCTTGTTCAGGATAGTACCAATGCCTGCCGATTTTTTTGGCGGAACGCTGGAATAACTTTTAACCGTTCCCGAACCCAGCGTTCCTAAACCCAACAACGTGGCTGCCTTTATAAAGGTTCTCCGCATTAAAGGGTCAGCAACAATATTTTCCGGTTGGTTACCTGTATTCTTTTTCATTGCATAATTTTTTTTCAAACGAGGTTTTACATTATAAAGGTACCCTACCTTTATAAGTTAAATGGTACACTTATTACGCATATAGTTTCAAATATTACGTATGGAGAAGGTCATCTTGCTTGAATCATCCGGGAATGTGAAGTTTCCAAAAAACTATTTGCAGCATTTTCATACCCACATATTCTGTACCAGGGGGCGTATCAACTTTGTTTTTAATAATAAATCGTATTCCGCCAAAGCAGGTGAATTTGTATTTTGGTTTGCCGGTAGCCAATTGACAGATCTGTCTTTTTCAACAAATTTTAAAGCGCATGTTTTATTTGTGGAAAGAGATTTTCTGGACAATAATATTCCTGACCAGATCTGGAGTATTGATGTCATATTACATTCCAGAGCAAATCCTATTTTGCACCTATACGATAAAAATGACAAAGTAAAAGTCGTTTCGAACTTTTCACTTTTGAATAAAAGATTTCTGGAATCCGGACATCGGTTTTACAATGAAACACTGCAATTACAGATGCAACTGTTCCTTTTTGACATGTGGCATATCTTTGCGGCTGAATATGAACGCCGGAAACGTACTGTAGAAAGTGGAACGCTGTACGAGCAATTTATGCAATTGGTACATGAACATTGTATGCAAGAACGCGAAGTGCAGTTTTACGCTAATCAGCTACATATTACAGCAAAGCATCTGAATTACGTTTGTAAACAAAATACGGATGTTACGGCATCGGAATGGATACAGCGGTACGCCAAAGAGAGAATTATACTGCTGTTGAAAAAGAAAAATCTAACCATTGCTGAAATCGCCAATCAAATGGAGTTTTCCAGCCGTTCCTTTTTCACTCGTTACGTAAAGAAATTGTTGGGTGTAACGCCAAGTGAATTCAGGAACCGATTGGCGTAAAAAAATAAAAGGGTGTTTACTTTAGCCATAAAAGCAGTTCCATGGCCCAAGCAAACACCCTTTCTTAGCGGGGATTATCACAACCCCAACCATTTAGTTATTTATATTCTGGTCCTACTACCCGCACCTTATGAATTTCATTGCCCAGGGCTACGCCAATATCAATAGAGGCCATCTGGGTAAACCGGTAATGTATGCCCGCATATACCCTTGACAGGGCGGCTTCGAGCCTCAATTGGCTAAGTGAACTGAATTGGCGTGGCGCATCACCCCTCCAGGAATAGGTATTGTCCGTTACCGGTATATCGCCAAACTCATTGATCAACACCTGGATGATGGGCCCATAGAAGCCTACCAGTCCTGAGGGATACTCTGGGTAAGGCGGATTGGGTAAATGCGACAACCAGCTGGCGTCCATATGCCTGCGTATATAGGTAATGGGGCGAAGCAGGTTATAGTGGAATTTTGACCGGAACGTATTGATTGGTCCATCTTTCATGGCGATGCCTGTTTTGGCATACACTTCAGCCGCCTTCCACAAGCCTGCCTGCTGGCTCTCCAATACGCCGGTTATGATAGAAAGAAAGTGATACGGTGACGGAAGGCCTACGCCTACCCCACCTGCATCAGCCCACCAACTGGCTGTTGCCTTATTTTCAGCAGTGGCAGTTGTTGTACCTCCAAGGTCATGCGCTTCTTTTGCCTCCAGGAAAAATGCAGATGTCGGATCTTCGGAATATGCCACCGGCATAAGAGGAGCAACGGAAGTTTGGCTGTACTTAAGAAACGGCCTTGAATATTGCAAATTATCTCCGGCCGCTGGTGCATTAGCAGGAGGCGTTGGCGCCCAGGCCCAGGGCTCATTCAGTGGCACATAAGTGCCACTCGTGATACTGAAATTATCCGTTGTTGACCAATCGTAAATGGCTGATGCAATGGCGCGGCCAAATTCTTCCGAGCGTTTCATCACCTCTTCTGAACTTGTCAAACTCAATTGGTTGTACACGGCCAATTCATTCGCGTCAATACTTGCTTTATCGGCTGGAGAAAGGTTGGCTAAAAACAATTTAAACAGGCTTGACAGCGCCGCATTGGCTGATGCACGCCACATATACTCTTTCGACTGATCAGGCTTAGGCATAGCCGGCATCTCCAAAAGCTTGGGTCCGAAACTGGATCCTCCATCAATGCCAGGCTGTACTGATTCATACAAGCCCACGCCAATGTACGCATAAGCCCTGCCAGCAACGAAAGGTGCCGGCTGAGGGGAAACATTGCGCTGAAGAACCGACATGAATCTGTACCATTGGTACACTATCTCGGCGCTTTCATCACTCTGCTTGAGAGGATGTGGTGGTTTGGATAAGGATGCTGCATCCGTGGCTGGTGGCTCTAAAAGCTGATCCGACTTCTGACAGCCGTACATACTAACAAAGAGCAATAATGCACAGAGCAGCTTAACGTTTAAACTGTGTTTGAATAGTGATTTCATAATAGATAAAATTTAAATAATGAGAAAACCTATGACTATCTCCAGGCGGAGAACAGGAAAGAAAATAATTCGGCCTTTCTGAGTGGATCACATCAGGACATTGAATAATCAACGGGGATTAAATAATAAAGTGAAAAGGGACTGGATCGCCTTAGGGGTGGGAACGTTTCATAAGGCTTGACCCTGCCGGTGGTTCTCAAAACCACCTGGCAAAATAAATTCGCGGTACGAAAATGATTAATAATCAGAGGAGTGCGGGACACAAAAAGAGCTACCTAATAAAGGTAGACATTAAATACACCAATTGCAATAGCTTTTTATCGAATTTGTTCAATCGTTCAATGAATCAATGCCTTGCTCTTTTAATTTTGCAAGGTGTTCTTTCATTGTCTTGACTTGTTCGGCTGGGTGTGATTGCCAAACAGTAACCTCCCCAATTACTTTAAATGGTTCAACTGAACGAAACGATTGAGTCGGATTTCCAGGAAACCTTTTGTCAGTTAAATCCGGGTCATTTTCTACTGCGCCTGTTGGCTCCACTAAATAAATTCTCTCCCGGCCCTCACCAAAAGCAAGTTCAGCCCCCCATATTGCAGCGTCCAACGTTGCAGTTAAAAAGATGTATTTAGCATTGTTCTGTTGTCCATAGTTAGAGTTGTAACCTACTTCAATCAGGTCCCCAATTTTCAGGTCTGCTTTTGTCCCATGAAAATAAGTTTGTGCAAAAGGCGTTGCTCCTGGTCCGTTTATGTTTTGATGTTTTTTCTGGTCGTCCATTCTTGAATTTATATTTTATTCCGCATATTCATAAATCACATCAAGGTATATGAACTGCAGTCACTGTTCCACCGGAATGCGTGAATTTGAAAAGCTTTCCATCCTTTCCCCTTGCACGTGCCGAATGCTTATGCCAACTCTTTGTAGCATGCCCCCATGCATTAACCAACTCCATTGGATGGTTGTCATAAATCCATTGTAAGCGATTGGTAGCAGGAGCAGAATTGGCATCTGCAAAATTTTTCAAAAACTCGAAGTACAAATCTTCTTCTGAATTGATAACGGATATAGCTAGTCCGGCCCCTGCGAAATTCGGCTTCACAGTACCAATAGGTAATAATTGCGCACGACATTCCATTTGCAAAGTGGAAGGGTTTGTAACCTCAGGTTCACTGGCAGTTAGCTCTTCCATCTCTGCAATTGTTATCTCATTTTCCACCACCGCTGCAGCATCCAGCAATTTTGAACTGGCGGCAGTATCTTCACTTTTCAGCTACATAATGTTTAGCTGCCCCTGAACATCCTCGAGCTCGAGTTTCTGGGAACTATGTTCAGTAATGGTGATCCTTTCGGTGTGATGCCCTAATTCTTTTACGGTATCGTCATTAGAATCAATGAGTTGATGAGATTCCAATTCAACCGAAATCTGGAAGGATCGCTTCAGGTCTTTAGTGGCTTTTTGATATGCTTCAGCAGCTTGCACGGAAAGTTTCAGTATAAGTGTTGTCAGGAGTCTAACTTATAAAATGATGACTTTGACTGGACAGTAGTCCTTCAAAGAATAAAGTGCTCTATTCATATGGTTCAAAGGGGAAGGAATACAGGAGAACGTTACTTGCGCGGCAAAAAATTATTTGCTTTTTAACGTTGTTTAAAAATGGGAAATAACCAGCCAAAACAGAAAGGTGATTTTCACGTAATAGCACGGGGAATTTTCCCGGTGTTGGGTATTTTTCATCACAATCGGTATAGATTAATGAGTTCTATAGCTTGCTGTCTAATAGATTATTCACAGTAATTGATCTATGATTCACCGATTATGGAATAGAAAATATAAAATCTATAAATTTCTCTATCCGGTCTACGGTAAGCGATAACCAACCTTTCTTCCATTATATACAGATCTGAAAATTCATCTATTCTAACCAGATGTTCGCCATGTTCAAATAGGTAATCAAGCTGATCCTGAAATGATAACAAATTAAATATTCCTGACATTAACTGTATATTTTAGTCGCTATAAAAATGAAAAAATATAACAATTGGACAGTAGTAATTCCTCAATTTTTTTCTTCATAAGTGGATATAATTAATCATTTAATAATTTTAGATAGGTTGATTACCCTCAATTCTCTTGGTGGTGAGTTTAGAATGATCCATATCTCCCCATACTTCATCGATTTTACTTTTAATTTGTAATTCAATACCAAAGCCAAATCGAAAGATGATCTCTATTGTATAAATAAAAAGCTCATTTTTCATCTTATAAGGCCGTGCTTCAAAATCAATTTTATCCAGCTAAACTTCAAAGAACAATTGGCTTTTTACCTTGAACTTAGTTGGGCTCATTAATTTTTCAATTTAAGTGATTCTAAATCCTTCATTTTTTCTGACTAATTTCTCTTTAAGACTGAAGGCCCCTTTAAACCTTTATTTTAGGGAATAGTATTTATTTGGGTTAAACTAGTTCTGTGTTTCTAAGTTGTAGTTAGAGGGACGTTGGTCTATTACCATCTTAAGCAGTTTGACCAATTAATTGGCTTCATGATCAAGAATATCTTTTACTTCAACTTCATATATTTTACTACCTTTTTAAAAACAACAATATTTTTTCAATGAAGTTTTGGACTTTGATTGTTATAGTTAGAGTGATTTATAAATTAATTTGTTTGCAATTGTTGGATTCTACTAAGGTTGCAGTAAGCAATTTGCGAAATGCACACTTTTTATATTACCTATTTGATTTGAATCAAGAAGCTTCATATTCCATATTGCGCATATGCATAAATTTAATAATAGTTTGTTTCCAATACAATCTGGCAGGTAATACATTAACCCTTTGGATCGAAAAGACTTATTGCGGAAACCCCATGTTAGCGGTTTGCTGAATTTGGTCAACCAAGTTTGATTGAATTTAAAATTAAAAGAGAATTCGTTAATTCACATAGTGGTTCTTATGGGAGCGCTGAAGATTAGGGGATTTTTGATAAGGAGATTTGCGTTAAGAAAAATCCCGCCGTCGCACTTTAAGAGCTTTGGCCGGCGATGTCGGGAATACAGAATTTATACCTGAGACTCCTAGTCACAAACCAGGAAAGCACCACAGAAGTAATTGATTTTTATTACTTTAACTATTTAAGATCTCTGCACGCAGAATAAATTCCTTGAGATTATATTGTTTATTATATATCACAGAATAAAAGCCTAGTTAAGCCATTTGAGGCAGGCCTAGCTAGTTGGCAGCTTCAAATTACTACCAAGTAACCGTATTTAAAGGATGATTTTTATACGATTTTTGGCAGAATGAAGACAGAAGACGAAAAAGTTGCAATTCTTCAATTTGAACTCCTAAAATGGTTTAGCCAATATGGTAGAAGCTTTTTATGGCGTGAAAAAGGATTATCAGACTACCAATATATTATTGCAGAAGTTTTGCTGCAAAGAACCCGAGCAGAAACAATTTCAAAGTTCTACCCATCGTTTATTTCAACATTTCCATCTTGGTACTCCCTAGCGTCTGCTAGGTTAGAAGATATTGAAGAATCGTTGAGACCAATTGGCCTCTACCGGCAAAGGGCCGCTAGGTTGCAAAAACTTGCAAATGAAATGGTAAGCCGAAAAGGCATCTTACCAAAAAATAGAAGTGAATTAGAAGCAATCTCTTTCATGGGACAATACATTGCAAATGCTGTAGAGCAAATAATTTTTGGCCAACCCACCCCATTACTCGACGTAAATATGGCAAGGGTAATCGAAAGAGTATTCGAACCAAGGAAACTAGCTGACATAAGGTATGACCCGCATCTACAGCAGCTATCGCTTAAAGTAATACAGCACCCATTATCACTACACCTCAACTGGGCTATACTTGATTTTGCGGCATTGATTTGTACTGCAAGAATTCCGAAGTGTCTAGTATGCCCGATTAATTCAATTTGTCTTTACTATAAAGAACTCAGCAAAGAAGGCAAAGATTGAAACTTAACTTTTGGTATTTTAACTGTGCTTGAGGCACCCCCTGACATATTTTCTCCACCCGCTCCATTAACCCAATCGCAGCATTTTAATAATTCGGTAAATTTTATTCCCCAGTAGGCTATTGGCAAGCCCAAAATATCAACTTCCTCCACAAAATAAATAGCTTCCATATTTAAGGAAAGTGAAACAAAAAAAGAGAGCTTAGCAAACGGGGCAAAATCAATTCCAAACCAATCCCCATAATTGCTATCGATAACAACACTTTTACTTTTAAATTCCACGGGAAACGCCCGGCCAGAGTTACCAACAATAAAGAAATCCAGGTCAGCGGCACCACCTGAAAACTTCGTTTTTATAAAATAACGCGTATATTCTTTCCAAAAGAGAGAAGTTATAACCGCAGTATCCTTCCATATCGGGTTGTGCCGATATATTCTCCGGACTGTATATCCAAAGTTTCCGCTTCTTGTGGTCTTGGGCTTAAACGCAGACATTCCATTATTTAAAGAAATACTGGTCAAACCTGAACCGATTATTTGAAAAAAGTCAAGTAAATACGGAACTGGGTAGTTTGGAGAACAGGGAATATTAAAGGAAGATTCAATTAATGTATTTCCTCCGGTATCAAACTTTGAAAAATAAGTAGGAATGCCGACTTGATTGAAATATGCTTGGGCTAAAGATAAAGCATGTATTGGCGGTGCATTTAATCCAATAGTCCAACTAAATGAGGTCGGAACGGTTAAAACAGCAACGCGACCGGCTGTTACAGGATTGGCAAAAGCATTAGTAGTCGGCGTAAAAATCCATCCGCCAGGAACTATATACTGAAATTGGTTAACTAAATGTGGGCTTCTCAAATGTCTTTCAAACCTAATTTCAGCAGCAACACCTTTTATTTTATTTAGATTTCTAGGTGACCATTGGCTCTCCAAAAAGTCCAATGCTTGGTTACGGTCAGTTGGCATAATCTTATTCCTATTAAGCGAAACAAAAGATGACAATATACATATCAAATTGAAGAACTGAAAAGGTAAAAGTTCATTTCACTGCTACAGCATTTCTATTAACGTAAATCATAAATCTTACTAGGGGGGAAAAGTAAGCCTATTGCATTAGGTTTTATCTTAAACAACGGCCCTTTTTCAACTACTTTACCATTTGGAGTCATTTTAATTAGATGATCAAGTGTAATAATGCCTTGCTCAAGTAGTATATCAAATTGGGAAACTATTGGTTTCTTTGTATGCTCTACCTTCTTGTATGTAAAATATTCTTGGCCATCGATTCTAGTGGATTCAGCTGCTATCCAGAATGTTTCACTGTGTTTTTCCAACAGTCTTTTGTGAAGTGTTTCGAGTTGCCATACTACAAAATCTCCTATTGAAGAATCTTGTGAATTTTCAAATAGCTTATTCGCGAAAGTATCAACTTTGAGCTTCAGCCCTTGCGAATTCCGACTCAAGGTAGAAACAGTGCAATATAACTTGTAATCATTGCCACGCTCGTAACCAAAGTGCCTCAGTATTTCGGCAGAACTCTTGAACTTGCTTATAGACCAGTCTGGAACTTGAGCAAAAAGGTTTTTCCTATTGTCCCGACTTTCCCTAAAGGATTTAAGCTCTATACCTTGATAGTCAGGCTGTTTAGAGGAGTTAATACTTATCCCAAGCAGGGTTTCTAATGTCCTGCCAATTGCGGTGTCTGCGTTAAGCATGGCAGGCATAGGGCCACTAGCCGCTATTTTCTTTAACAATGCTAAAAGCTCTTCTGCCACCTTGTTTGAAGAACGCTTAATTTCTTGCACAATCTCCAGGAGATGGCTATTCGTTAAATGTTTTTTTGGACTGAAAGGAAGTTCTCCTGGCTTACATATAATAGAAGAAGGAACATCATTTATTAATCCTTTAATATCTAAATTGGTAACATTTACGAGGTAAAGCTTTTTCTCAAACGCAATTATCCCGATAATGTCTCCTGATTTGGCATAAGCACCAAGGCCTTTAAACCAAATCCTCGGGTCCCCTTTTTTGGTTTGTGGCCTGTAAAGGGAAGCTACTGAAGGAAGTAATTGGTCCTCTTTGACAAAAAAGGAATCAATCAAAACTTTCTCCTCAGGTCCCTGGCCTTGTAGCTCATAATCATGTAAATGCTTATTCCGGAGGTAATTGCGAACCGGCCCAGTAGCATCCATGATGGATTTCTCTAGGCCGGTTGCAGTAGGTTCTATAAGTGTTAGTTCAACGGAGTTTTCGGTAAGGATTTTTATCTTGTCGATCTCCGAGCTTGTGAGCTCCCTCATCTATTTTTTGAGGCCAAAATAATCCTTAGTCGATGTTTTTCAAAATTTCCAAAGCAATTGCCCTTGCCATCAAAGGTGGAACAGCGTTGCCAACTAATGTATACTGCGGTACCTCGCTTTTACGCCTATCTCCTCCAGTTGTTCTCTTGCCTTGAAAAACGAAAGAATCATCGAATGATTGAAGTCTCGCCATTTCCCGTACAGTGAGAGCCCTTGGTTGACGGTAATGGATATAGTCATCTGGCATTGTAAGTACTGTCGGACTTTGACCTTCGGGGTTTAAAAGGTTATAATGGCGCTTATCGGAATCAAGGCCACATTCCTTAAGTCTGACCTTGGCTCCCTCGTAAGCGCCCTCCCCATGAATGATGTTCAGCCTTTGAAGTACGTCTTTATTCTGCTTACTTGTCTTGTGGTTTTGTAAAGGCCTAGGGATAACAGAAGCAATATTTTCATATTCTTTAAAGTTCCGCACGTATACCGGCGGCCGAACAATAAACCTATTACCTAACCTGCCCCTTCTAGACCATTCTGCAAAAGTTAAACCTTCACCAACTTCCCCTCCCAATTCTCGCTTTCTAATTAGGGATTGCATCTTTTTAGAGGCTCCATTAAACTGTGACCGAATATCTACTTTTTCATAGTAGTTAGCTTCATCATCATTCCCTACAAAATCTAAATCATGCAGTGCTTCGAACACTGTTACTTTTTCCTTTCCTGCAGCAGTAGCAGGTATTTCAGTAATTAATTTTTGGTCCCTTCTACAGCCAATAAATAAGACGCGCTCCCTATTTTGTGGAACACCATAATCTACAGCTTTAGCTACGTATGGTTCACCTATCTGGTAAAGTCTTAAATTCTTGAGGATACCAACAAACTTCTGCTCAAGTTCAGCTTCTCTAGAAATAACTTTTAGTCCTTCAATGCTATCATCGAATGTATTTATGTAAATATTTAGAGCATCAACAATCTCTTTTACCCTTGCCTTAAATTCAATTGGTGGGTTGAGTCGGTGGAATGAGGTCTTTATTTTCTCTACGATAGATTCCGAGTTGATAGCAACCAAGAAGTTGTCGAAATCCTCTACTAGAAAATCACCATCTAGATCACTATGGGCCTTTTCTTGTATTACTTTCTTCCTTATATATTCAAATTCTTTGTCCCTCTTTAATAAATTAAATCCGTGACGTATAGTTAATATATCTGCCCCAGTCTTGCTAGTCTTATAATCAATAAACTGCCGTGATAACGCCTTAAATTTTGTCTCAATCAAATCAATATAATGTTCTTTTAGTGCAGCTAACTCTGAGTCAATTGCATTTTCAAACTGCAATCTTAAAAGGTAACAATCAAGAATAAAAGATTTAGCTTTTACTTCTTTTTTTAGTTGATTAACAAATTCAATTAAACTAGGAAACTGGTTCAAGTCCACGATCGACCGGATCTCCTTTAAAATCATATCCTTAATCTTTCCACCCTCTTTAGTAAGAATGCCTTTGACATTCTCCATTACGAAGTATTTAGGACGAAGCTGCCTAATCACTTTCAAGTAATGAGCAAATAAGTCATCCTTTTTGTCAAACTTCTTACGCTTACCCGCAAGGCTAAAACTTTGGCAAGGAGGTCCGCCACAAACTACGTCTACTTGCTTATTAGCAATTTTTTTATGTAAGTTATCAAGAAAATCTGGCTCACTAATGTCTTGCGTTATGAACTCAGCGTCCAACTGTAGTTGGTAATTGTACCTAACTCTATGGGTAAGCTCACAATTCTCGTTAATGTCACTTCCAACAAGGAAGTTGAATACCTTATTTCTAAATTCTGCTTGCAAGAATCCTTCGCTAAAGCCACCTGCACCAGCAAATAGATCTATGAAAGTATATTCTTTATAATTAGGATTATGGCCGTCCCCCTTTATTAATTGAACTTCTTGCTTCTCACGATATGCGGTAGTTAGTGATACCACCATTGATTTTAATTCTAGTTCAGAGAAGCTTTTCTTGCTTGGACTACTAAGGTACTTTTTAACCTCTTCTTTTAAAAAGGCCAAGTAGTTATTTATTGAAGAAGAATTCTGAGTATTTTTTTTAACTTGTTGCGCATCCTTATCCCATTCGAGACAATTAACCTTTTCACCCGTGGTGGCTTTAAAAGGTTTCCCAGAGATCATTACTCTCAAGTATATTGGGCAAAACCCTTTTTTATCCTTTTTATCTAAATAGAAATTTACTGTCGGCATTTACGGACAAATTTACGGACAACCTTTCAAAAACGAATTTTTTTAGCAAGGTTTCCCAATATATTTATTAACACAAAGTGAACAAGTCGATAATGCCGCTTGTCATTAAATTAGAAGAGGTAAACCAAGAAAAACAGTAAGGCTTTTCGTCCTTCCACTGTAATGCCAAACATATTATAAACACAACGGGTACAATCTTACCTTCCTCTTTTACTTTATAGTCCATAGCATTCAGAAAAAACCATGCTGTACGATGCTTCGCGGAAGCGATTATGCCATTCTTTTCCCAGCGGAATAATCGTGTCAGTAATCGTTGATAGTGTTTTGGCGGAGATCTCCGTATCGTACAATTCCATAATGTGCGTCGCAATATCGAGGAAGCTGATCGCATGACTCTAAGGCCCAAGAATTTAACAAGCGATTTGCCTGCATCTAACTGTTCAAGAGCCTAATTCTGAAAGCGATGATAATTTATATGTTGTTTGTCTAGCAAAAAACTGTGTTAACGGTCAATAAAATTTTTATTCTTTAGCACAGTATCTCGAAGACAGAATTTGAGCATGTATTGATTCATAATCTATATCATTGATCGCCTCATTTAGGCAACACCAAATTTGTTGCATTATTCATTTTAGATTTTCACGCTGTGTCAATATTCCGTTTTGAAAATACTTTATTTCATAATTCCCAGCTTCATCTTTAGTTCCAAATATCACGGCAATTCCCAATTTATAATTATAATGGTTTCCCTCGTAATTAATTGTAAGGTGTTCTAGTTTCAATAAATCAAATTCTTTACTTTTTTTTGAGTTAGAGTCTTTCTTGACTTCTAGTACAACCAAATTATCTTCATTTGTATTCCGAATATGTACTATAATGTCAGGAGTAAGCTTGTAATTATTGATTTTATTTGGCTTAATTCCAATTTCCTTCATTCGAGCCCTAGCTATATCAAGTGCTTTTCGATCATGTTCTTTCAGCTTGTCTCCGTTGTACTCAGGATCGACAATATATTCGGCAAATAATGGCGTCAGATACCTTGTAAGATGTCCATTGAGATTTAGCTCATTTAGCCCTCTCAAAAGAATATCGTTCTGATTTATTAAAAGTTCTGCAATAGCAGTGTCAATATTTTGCAGGACAAGATTTATCTCCATCACTTTCTTATTTAACAAAATCAAATGCTATTGAAAATGAACTTGACATTAGGCAACATTTATAATTCATAAATCCAAACATTGCTTCAAAATTAGGGGATTAATCAACTATGAATTCACTGGGCACAATTCATATTACGTATAGTCATAAATGTAATACTTGTTTCATCCAAATCCAATAATTCTGGTAACGATTCATATTTTGTCATTTCGCCAAAAACAAATCGCATTAGAAAAAGGCTATTAATTGTGTTGAAAGCAAGCAATACCTAAGTGTAAATTTACAGACTAATAAACTTGAAATCTTTAGTTGCCAGGCTTATAAAAATGCCCCCCCTGCTATTCAGAAAAAGCTTTGAATAAAAAGTCAGCCTTCGTTCTCTGAGCTTTGGCGCGGCATTGTCGGGAAAATAGGATTTGAACCTAAGCCCCTCTGGTCCCAAACCATGAAAACACAACTTATGTTATTGATTTTTATGATTATATATCTCTATTGCAACTCCACCCATAATAAATTCCCGTAGGGTATATTGCATATTAACCATCATATTTGGTTGGACTATTTAGACCAATACTTGCATGGGGTAAGTAGTCTAGCGATTTCAATGTATAACAAGTAATTTATGGTCAGCCTCCCCATTACTCCGCGTCAATTATGGCAAGAGTACTGGAAAGCGTGTTCGAACCTAAGACACTTGCAGATATAAGGTATGATCCGCATCTGCAGCATATATCATTCAAAGTAATACAACACCAAACATCAATTTACACCTCAAATGGGCGATACTTGATTTTGCAGTATTGGTTTTTACTTCAATAAGACCGAAGCGAGAAGTTTGCCCAATCAATTCAATTTGCATATTTTTCAGGGAAAATGTCGAGCTTAATTGAGTCCCTAAGGAGAATTGCAGTATCCAAGCTTTTTAGAGTTAATGCTTTTTCAAGCGGCTGGAACTCCAGTTGGCAAGCCATGATTCAACAAAGCATAGGCAGCCAACCAACTGCGAACTCTCTTCTAAATTTGGGAGACAACCTTTCGAACGTTTTCTTGTCAACTAGAGCATCTGCGTCACGCAATTCAACCAATACTCAGTCAGGGCTATCAAATGCAGGAACGGCTTGGGAGTCTCTTATGTGCTGGTACTTGAATTTGTGTATGATAGGAACAAGAGTGGTTGCCTTTAGATCAAGAAGCATGATTCCTTCAGCATTCCAAGATGCCCTTAGCATAAATTACGGAACTACAGTTACAAATTCTGAGTCTGACCTTGTAGTACTTGTATTCCCTGACCACCAAGACTTTACCAACTCGCTTACTCCAACAACAACATTTTTAGTAAATGGCCAACAAAAAAACCCCTACTATCAACAGCGACTTATTGACCAAAGGTGCTTAGACATATTTGATGCTTTATCTGATACCCATTTTACAGATTTTAGCCTCTCTGTAATCCAGTGTAAGACGAACTGGAACGATACCGCGCAAGTACCAATGCTATGGGACCTTGTTTATAACACAAGGACATTCATGGCAGGGAGCCAAGTCACGGTAGGAATAAACAATCACCAGTTACCTAACCTTAGGCGGTTCACTTATTGCTTTGCAACTGTACCAACCAATAACTTGAGCCAGTATGATCCGACTAAAATGGCAGTAAAGCGCGTCGCTAACTTGTCCGGAGGTAATTATTGGGGCTTTCCAACAAGAAACGGGGTTGCCTTCTCAGTTAAAGAAATTTTCAACCGGAATTTCTCAACTGGTTTTACCAATTTAAGAACTACCCTGACAAACAACATCCCAGCACTCAGTACCACGTACAGTTATTTTAACTTGTAGATGGTATAAGTTGTTTGTAGCTCTTTCCCTTTACAAGTGATAAATACTGCTAGGTGGAAAGAGCAAACTAATTGCATAAGGTTTAATCTTGCTAAACGGTCCATTTTCAACTACTTTACCATTTGGGTCTTCTTTAATCAAATGGTCTAACGTGATAATGACTTGTTCAAGAAATATATCAAACTGGGAAACTCTTTGTTTTTCTGTATCCTCCACTTTCTTATATGTAAAATACTCTTTCCCCTCTACCCAAGACCAAGGTTTGCAGCTTCAATTATTTTCATTTGATTTACACTTTCAAACGCAGTATAGCAGAAATGGGATTCCCATGGCGCTATAACAGGGACTATTTACCTTTAGGAAAAACCTCTATGACAAGGGAAGATTTATGGCAGGAATTGTCTTCACGCATTCAGAGCTGCAATTGGCACTTTTTCCAGTACCATGTTAGAAAAGTTTTAGGTGGTGGCAGGGTACAGCTCATTGATTCGATGATTGAAGCATTGTTTGTAATTGAAAGTGCAATGACTGGTGCCGGTAGAGACTATATTAATAAAATCGTCTCTTTCAGTAATAAAGCTAATCACACGCCCCACTACGACCAGTTACTTCAGGTACTGGCGGAAATGCTTGTTGTACAGCATGCTGTTTCCTATGGCTGGGCAAATTTAAAGGGGCATGTTTATGAACCAGTACAGACGGGCAGCGCTAAAAATCCAGAGATAGTTGTTTCACTCGCAGATTTATCGGTTGGAGTAGAAGTAAAAGCGCCTGAATTTGTAAAGAAGCATAATGAACGGGGAACAAAACCCCAACAAGTAGCTACGCGTACTGACATTCTTAAACTCCTTGATAAAGACCAAACTATGCTTCCAAGAGACAACCCGGTCAAGGACTTTCTTATCAGTGCTAATGCAAAATTTGCCTCCTTCAAGGCCGCAGACCCTAATTTTTATGGATTACTTGTTATTGTTTGGGATGACTTTATTTACGAACCTATATCTGCATTAGTTGGTCAACCTGCAGGACTTTTCACTAAAGGAAGTTTCGCTCATGATGAAAGAGGTCAAATCTTAAAATTCGAGAATGTTGACTGTGTTATTCTTACTCGCCACCTTTTACCGATCAGACGGGGTACAATAGAAGAACCAATGCCCGATTTGTCAAGACATCCATTAGATTATGGTAGACAAGGGGAATTTCCGTTCAAGGTATATTTCAAAAACCCTAATAGCACTAACGAAGTTCCTGAACAGATATTAAGGTGTTTTCAGACTATTGAAAATGGGCAAATGTTAGGTGCCGAATACATGCCTCAAGACTTTATTCAATGGTTCAACAGTTAGCATTAATCAATGTATTAGTTTAAAAAGGTAAATAATCATCAGGCAGTATCGCACAATGACTCGCTTGGGAACAAGCTATTTTCTTGGTACATATCGCACAAAATATAGCACATAAAAAAAAGCAGTTACTATGCGTAACTGCTTGATTATCGATGTCGGGAAGACAGGATTCGAACCTGCGACCCCCTGGTCCCAAACCAGGTGCGCTACCGGCCTGCGCTACTTCCCGGACCCCAGAAGCAGTTGTTGGTCTCCTTCTAAGAGGTTGCAAAGGTAGGGTTTCAGCCCATTCATCCAAAAAAAATCTGAAACCATTTTTGCAGCCCTACTCAACCGATATTATACTGTACTCCAACTTGTTAACTTCTACTTTATCCCCAACTCCCTTACCCATCAAAGCCTTGCCTAAAGGAGAGTGAGGCGAAATAGATACGATGGTTACTTCGGCAATTCTAATCTTCCCCACCGCCGCCGCCACAAAGAACATCCCCCTATCCGTCCTCACCAAACTCCCCTTCCCCACCTTCTCTCCCCCATGCCAATAATCCAGTTTCTCCATCACCGATAACTGCTCCATCGCCTCGGCCAGTTGCCTCCTCGTATTCTCCTGCTCTATCTGCAGCATCGCCAACGCCGTCTCATGTTTATCGCCGGCAGTACTCTTGGTTTCATTGCTCGCACTCTCGCGCAGATCGGCCAATATGGTCTGAAGACCCGCAACCTTCTCCCTTATCAATTGCAGAAATGCCCTGTATATGGTTTCCTTATTATGCATGGCGAAAGCAGCTTAAACTTCCTCCACCGCAACAGCCTCAGGAACTTTCTTCTCCCTGAAAAAGAGCAGGAAATAAACCAGCACCGCAAAAGCAATAGCCGCCGGCACCAGCCAGATACTCCTCCAGTCGTGCCCCGCCCCCTGCTGGTAGTAGGACGCCACAAATCCCGAAAACCAGGTTCCTATAAACATGCCTAACCCATAGGTCGCAAAAGTGAACAACCCCTGCGCCGAATTCTTGATCTTCTCCCCCGCCTTCTTCTCCGAATACATATAGCCCGTCACAAAAAAGAAATCATAACATACGCCGTGTAGTATAATACCGGTATACAACATCCAGCTATTGGGGTCGCCATAGCCATAGGCAAATAATACATATCGAACGATCCACGCAATGATGCCGATCATCAGCATATACTTCACCCCGATCCGGTTTATCAGAAACGGTATCGCCAGTATAAACAGTCCCTCCGATACCTGCCCCAATATCATCTTACCCGCCGAATTGGTCATGCCGATCTCATTCAAAAACGGATTCGCAAATCCATAATAAAAGGCCAGCGGAATACATACCAGCACCGCCGCTATAAAGAATACCAAATAGGGCTTATCCTTAAACAACACAAAGGCATCACTGCCCAACGCCCGGGCGCCACTTACCGCAACACCTTTCCCCTTGGCCGGCGTATCGGGAAGGAAAAAACTATAGAGTCCCAATGCCGCCGAACACATGGCCGCTAAAAAAAATGTATTGGCGCTTTTCTCAATGCCGAGATTGCCTACCAGCAGTCCCGCCACAATCCATCCCACCGTTCCAAATACCCTGATCCAGGGAAACTGTTTTCCCGGATCCGTCATCTGCGTAAAGGCAACATTATTACTCAGCGCAATAGTGGGCATATACATCAATGAATACACCAGTATCACCCAATAAAACGCAGTATTGCCACTCACCTGTGTGGCCAGTACCAACAGCCCCGCCCCCACCAGGTGCAGCACCCCCATGATGCGCTGCGCAGCAAAAAACCTGTCTGCCACCATGCCTACAAAAAAGGGGGATATCATCGTGGCGATGGCCAGCGCACTAAAGGCCGCACCGATCTGCACATCCGATGAACCCAGATTGCTTTTCATATAAGTGCCCATCGTTACATACCATGCACTCCAGGTAAAATATTGCAGGAACATCATGATGGCCAGACTGGCCCCGATTGATCTTTTCATATAATAATTTCGAAATGGAAATATAAAAATTAAATTCATGCATTATGACACTTATAATTATCGGGGTCATCCTCTTCCTCGCCTCCTTCGGCATCGCTAAAAGTGAAGAACCCATCCGCCGCTTTGCTGGCACCCTAAGATCCATTGCCCTCGGACTTTTTGTTATTGGTATCATCACCTCCTGTATCATCCAGATCGGGGTGGGACAAATTGGCGTTAAAAAACTTTTCGGTAAAGTGCAGAAGGATGTACTCACCAGCGGACTTCATTTTATCAATCCACTCATGGAGATAGAAAGACTGGATGTGAAGACCCTCAACTATACTATGAGCGGCATCCAGGATGAAGCGCAGAAGCCGGGCGATGATGCCATTCGTGTACTCACTGCCGATGGACTGGAAGTTACCATCGACCTCTCCGTGCTCTACCGCGTGATTCCTGTTGACGCGCCCATGCTGCTGCAGGAAACCGGAGCCGACTATGAAGACAAGATCGTTCGCCCTATAACGCGTACCCGTATCCGCGATAACGCCGTCTATTATGATGCCGTTGCCCTCTACTCCACCAAGCGCGATGAATTCCAGCAACGCATCTTCAAGACCATCGAAACGGATTTCAAAAAAAGAGGTCTGTTGCTCGAAAACCTGCTGGTGCGCAATATCACCCTCCCTCAATCAGTAAAGGCTACCATCGAACAAAAGATCAACGCTGAACAGGATGCTCAGAAAATGCAGTTCGTGCTACAGAAAGAAAGACAGGAAGCTGAGCGCAAACGCGTGGAGGCCCAGGGTATCTCCGACTACCAGCGTATCATCAGTGAAAGCCTGACCGACAGGCAACTGCAATACGAAAGCATCAAGGCTCAACTGGAGATCGCCAAATCACAGAATGCAAAAGTGATCATTATGGGCAAAGGAAATACACCCGTCATACTCGACAGTAAAAATTAAAATCACTAATTACCGTTAATGCTATTCACATTATATTAATTGTACCCCCGCAGTTGGAATGGTAAGCTTTATTAGATAAAATGGAAATATTCCTGGATCTTATTTTGTGGCCTTCTGAAATCATTACCAGGCCTACATTTCAGCGAAGTAAGGCTACTTTGATAGATTGGCTGGTGATTAGTCAATTTCTTTAAATCCTACCATTATTATACCTATAGAGCTAATACTGACACATCTCACCTTTATCTTTTGTTCTGCTGCTTGCAATGGAATGCTTTTTCATATCAACAGCACTTGCTTCCTGTTTCTGACTGTTTCTAAACGTTGGTAATTTTTTTCTTATGATTATCCATCAAATACCAGATGAACAACAATATCAATTTTTTTTGTAGAAAAAAAATCCCCTCCCTGGTTGGATGATTGCTTTTACAAATATTTTTTTCACATCTGCCTAAATTCAGAATTTCCCTTACTTTGCTACTGCAGTTCACCCCGCCCTGAATGTTGTAATAAGGTGAAGATCGAAGGTTGACTTGCTTTTATGAAACTCTAACTTACATGATTAGTCGATGAAAACGCATTTCCTTTTAAATAATCCACGTGGCGAAAAACTAAAATTTGATGCCAGTAGAGGATTTGAGAGTCAACCAGAAGACATTTTACCATTACCCCAGGCTTATCGGCAACAAAAGCAACGGCTGCGCAACTCTCTTACCCAATTTTCAGCACAACTGATTGCCCGAATTAAGGAAAGAACACTTTCCATCCCCAATCATATTGATTATATCCGGATCGATTTTTTTGTAGTATTCAATAATAGTGATGAGTTTAAAACCAAAACTAGATTTCGAAATGAGTTTGGGCTAGTACCTGCTGCATATGCTAACTTTAATCAGACAGTTTATTTCGCTATAGCTGATCACACCAAGTTTGCCTTTTTCGTATCCCTCCTGATGAAGTTTATCGACAGTCCGGATATCAATATTCCTCATGGTACCGAATATTCTATAATTACCCTGCTCTATGATTTTAAATTTCTTTCAAGTGAACGCATCATTGTTGGACAGCCGGAAGGAGATGTAATATTCTCCTTAGTGAAAAAAGATGAAACAATTGCCTCTTCTTTTCAGAAAATTCTTCAGGAACTTAAGAATTATGTAAATACCCTTTCTACTGATGATCGACGAATCGAAATTGCAACTGATAATGTGAGTACAATTGAGATAAAGCACATAACTAATGATCAAATACGTACTATTGTCCGCAACTTTGACATTTTTATCAAAGTGCAAAGCTTGAGGACGCCAACCATACGACCTAATTCATTCAATGTACCTGATTTAACTTGGGACCTACGTATTAGGCCACCTCGAACTAGCATTAAAATTGGTGTTTTAGATAATGGAGTAAGGCCGATTACACCATTAGAAAATATCATTGAAAATCACAATTTAGATATCACAAATAAGCAAAGTCCTAACCCGTTGCAAGCCTCTCATCCACATGGCACAATTGTAGCCTCGCTTGCCGCGATGGGTGTTAGTTTTTTTGACACGGCTACAAATGATTTTACAAGTGATGCACTTATTGTCCCGATCAAGATTCTCAACTTTAATCAAGGAAACTTTAATATTTATGACATTGAAACAGCCCTAAATAGTGCTATCCGCCTTGGTGTAAAAATATTTAATTTATCAGTGACAGGGCCAGGTAAAATGTATAATGAAGGAGTCACAGAGTTTGCGTATCTATTGGACAAGCTGGCCTATGAAAATGATATCTTGTTATTTATATCAACAGGAAATCTTGACAAACAAGATATTGAGGCTATGCAACAACATGTACGTGCCGGCCTGCATCTTGACTTCCATGTGTATCCTTTACATTTTTACAATCCAAATAAACAATCTGACTGCCATGTTTGTGAAGCAATGAACCTTTGCATGCCTGCCGAAAGTTTTAATAACATAACCGTTGGAGCAATTGCAGATAATTTGGCTCCTGGACAGGCGGTAGGCCTTGCACCGTTTAAAGAGCTACCAGCTTATTATACTCGAAAACACAATATCGATTATACCAAGAAAATTAATAACACAGAGTTTAAACGATCCCAAGTCAACTACAATATCAATAAACCGGATATAGTAATGCCTGGTGGTGACCTACTAGCGCATGCTGCAGCCATGCAGGTTTTGGGTTTTGGAGATCAGGGAGATTTTTATATTAAAGACTCTGGCACGAGCCTAGCCACACCCTTAGCTGCCAATCTTGCCGCGAAAATATTGGAAATTTACCCAAGTCTAAATATGCAATCAGTAAAAGCATTAATCATTAATAGTGCAACAAAACTACTTGATGAGAGTTTTTTAGATGACCTTGTATTAAGCCTTAAAGATGAATATGCACAAGTGAAATTCAAGAAAATGTATACTGAGTTATCAAAACATGAAGTTCGACAAATCAATGAAAAGATAAGCAGCGAAGATATATACCACCGCATAGTTGGCTATGGAATGCCAGACATTTCAAAGGCATTGTATTCAACTTCCAAATCAGTTACTTTGGTTATTCAAGACACGATTGTGATCAACTCTCATAAGGTCGTGAATTTGAATTTACCAAATTACTTAAAGGATTACAGCAAGAAAAGATATATTGTAGAACTAAAAGGGACGCTTTGTTATAAATTTCCACCAGTTTGGAATAACCATCTCGGTTATAACCCCCTTCACATCAGTTTCAACTTTATTAGAAGTGCTGAAAAAAACAATCCTGTTTCAACGGCCGAAATTATAGCTGATAGGGATCACAATTATTTCATAAAACACATAGGTAATTTAAAATCGCAAAAGAAGATTTCAAAAGCAAAAAAAGAAGCCCTTGGCATCAAGAAGAACCTTGAAAGTTGGTCGGAGGATTTTTACCCACCATCGAGTAAACCATTTGCTAATACCCAGCAACTATCATTGAAAATTACTGCCACGGAGTTGGAAAAAATTGAGAACCAATTATCTATTGTTGTGCGTTGTACTTATAAAAAGGACGTTGACCTTCCTTTAGAACAAGCCCTCATTTCTTCATCCCACCCCTTTTCTATTGCCCTTAATATCAGTGAAAAAGAAAATGACGAACTTAGTACCTATGATTTATATGAAGAATTGAAAAGCTGCAATGAATTAGAAGCGCTTTCAACGAGTGATCTGGAGGCAGAAGACCTTGAAGCAGAAGTCTAAGAGATCAAGCTTTTTGAATTGCCTTTTTTTCTTTAATCACAAGATCTTTCCAGATATCGGTGCTTATATTTGGCTTACCTTTTTTATCTTTTGCTTTGAAAAGACTCCTTTTAATAGCGGTAATTAAAGTTCTCTGAATTGTGTAATAGGACAAGCCATTGCACAAACGGATGATAGTACTCAACTTTCTTTGATTGTCTAGACGAAAACGGTCAGTCATAAGCGTTTTCTGAATGATTTTTCGAATGTGTGCTTCATCGGGTGGGTCCATTTTCACCTGTAAATCAAATCGGCGTAATAGCGCTTCATCTATCATATCAATTTGATTGGTAGCAGCAATCACTAAACTGTCTTGTGGGAGATAATCAAATAATTGTAAAATAGTGTTAACTACTCTTTTCATTTCGCCATGATCTTGGCTGTAATCTCTGACCTTTCCCAAGCTGTCAAATTCATCAATAAAGATTATGCATTCTTCAGAGGCTGCTCTACGAAATATCTTTGCTAAGTTCTTGGAGGTTTCACCAAGTCTAGATGAAACTATAGCGCCAAGATTGACTACGATCATCATCTTGTTTAACTCACCGGCCAATACATAAGCTGCTAAAGTTTTTCCACAACCTGATGGCCCATGAAAAATAACTTTGTTAGAAACCGGCAGATCGTAATGATTTAATAGCTTTATAGACCTATGCTCTTCAACAAATAGAGTTAATTCATCACGAACCGTTTCGGAACATACTAAATTATCGAAATTGTAATCAGAGGTGAGTTTTTCGATGATAAACTCGTCATAATCCTTATCAGATTCGCGAAGCAGATGTTTGGGGGAACCAACAGGAACTAAGCCCGGAGCATCCTGGTAACGAAGAGCATCTTTCAGCAATGATTGCAATTGTATTGCAAAGTTGACTTTTTTATGTTGCTTAAAATATTCAATCAGTTCGGCCAGTGATTTTAAAAGGTTTACCTGGTCGTTTTCCAAGCCAAATTTTGCAATATCTTTTATAAGATCAGATTGAGCCATTGTTTGTGTAAGTGAAACGAAAATAGCAAACTAATCGGGAATCTCGTTGCATACTCTTGTCAACTGATTTTTATAATCTGATTATCGTTTCTTTTTCAAAGCTAAAATATCAAAACTAATATAATTAGTAATTTAGTAATAATTCTGAGTAATCTCATTTTTGAAAAATTCTTTTGTGATGTTCTTGAAGGTCAGCATTAAAATTTTCTTGCTCATATAAATAGAATTATGGTTTGTGATCTTTCTTAAATCTGGTCATCAGTTGGCAACAGTTTTGTGAGCAATACAATCTGCCCGAGATGATAGGCATCGTGCTGTATCATACCCTCTATATGGTAATGCCAGCTCTGTGCATTGCCTGCATAAATTCTGTCGAGGTCGTTATCATCAAGTTCTTCCAAAAACTTCATCCACTTTTCATGTGCCTGCTGAAATGCATTGAGCGATGCCTCCCAGGCTGCATCCGATTTATTTTCTACTGGCAGGAAAAAATTATGATCGGGCGTGGTTTCTTTTCCCACCGTTAATCGGCGCAGCACCGATTCTTTCCATGCCGCGAGATGATTCACGATCTCCCAGATAGAATTCCGGTCGGCCCTGATCTTTTTGGCCGCCAGGCCTGCAGACACCTGCCTTAAAACCGGCACCAGGCTTAGATCCAGCCAGGGTTCGCCGTCAAACATTTCCTGCATGCGTAACTTCAATCGTTGAACTTCTTTCATCCCTTTAATTTCGTGCTTTTTTCGACTTCAACCATGAAAACTATCATCTCCCGCCTTGACTTCCCTCATCTGCCGGACATATTCCTTTCGCTACCTTAAAGAGTTATTAAATCATTCATCATGAAAGAAACAATGAAAGCGCTTGTATATTTTGGTGACGGTAATATTGAATACAAAGAGGTTCCTGTTCCCGTTATCAACAAGCCAACCGACGCACTTGTCAGAATCCTGAAGACCACCATCTGCGGTACTGATCTTGGCATCATAAAAGGTAAAGTTCCAACCGTTAAACCCGGCACCATCCTGGGCCACGAAGGGGTAGGTATTGTGGAGGAAGTGGGTGGATCCGTTCGTAATTTTAAAAAAGGTGACCATGTTATCATTTCCTGCATCACATCCGATGGTACCTGCGAATATTGCAAGCGGGGATTATACGCCCACTGCGAAGATGGCGGATGGATCCTGGGCCATCTCATAAATGGAACCCAGGCAGAATACGTCAGCATCCCCCATGCAGACAATAGCCTGCACCATATTCCTGAGGGTTCGGATGAAGAAGCCCTGGTGATGTTAAGTGATATCCTGCCCACCGGTTACGAGATCGGTGTCATAAACGGGCGCGTTAAACCCGGCGATACAGTCGCAATCGTGGGATCTGGTCCAATCGGGATGGCCGCTTTACTCACCGCCCAGTTTTATTCTCCCTCTCGTATCATCATGATCGACCTCGACGATAACCGGCTCGATATGGCCAGAAAATTCGGGGCCACCGAAACCATCAACTCCGCCAGAGATAATGTTGTGGAAAGGATCATGTCTTCCACCAAAGATGGAGTAGACGTGGCTATTGAAGCTGTCGGCATTCCCGATACTTTTAACTTCTGCCAGAAAATTATCCGTCCGGGTGGCAATATTGCCGTGGTAGGGGTTCACGGGCACAGCGTTGATCTGCAACTGCAGGACCTGTGGATACGTAATATCACCCTCACCACCGGCCTGGTAAGTACCAATACTACCCCCATGCTGCTGAAGACGGTCAGCTCCGGCAAGTTGCAACCCAATAAACTGATTACCCACCACTTTGTACTGGATGATATGCTGGAAGCTTATAAAGTGTTTGGTGATGCTGGTAAGGAAAAGGCCATCAAAGTGATCATTGATGTGGAAGCTTCACCGGTACTAAAGAATGTCTGGAGCGAAAAAGAAGCGCTTACTACGGCGTAAGTTTAAGCAGAGGCATTAAAATAAAGCAGGCTATTTCGCCTGCTTTTTTTTGCCTGTAGGTACTCCAGGTTTCTTGGGTGTACATTCATTTTCATTCCTGTATTTTCGTGCATAATTTTCAGCCTGCATGTCACTTTACGTTAGTTCACTTAATTCCGGAAGCAACGGCAACTGCTACTACATCGGCAACGATGAAGATGCCATCCTGGTTGATGCCGGCATTAGCTGCAAGGAGATCCTCAAACGCATGCAGCGCGCTGCGCTCGACATTAATAAGGTGCGGGCCATTTTCATTTCACATGAGCATTCTGATCATATAAGGGGATTAACGATCCTCTCTAAAAAGTTCTCCCTTCCTGTTTACATCAACCAGGGCACCATGCAAAACGGGCGATTATTCATTGCCCATGAACTGGTGAACGATTTCTGTGACGCCAGTCCTGTTGCCATCGGCAAGATGGTGATCCATGCTTTCCGCAAACACCATGATGCCGCCGACCCTTATAGTTTTGTTATTGAACATGGCGGTACACGAGTGGGAGTATTCACCGATATCGGCCGCCCCTGCGATTCCCTCACCCATCATTTCAGTAACTGTCATGCCGCCTTCCTCGAATCGAATTATGATGAGGCCATGCTGGAGAAATGCAGTTATCCATGGCACCTGAAAAACCGGATCAGGGGTGGACTGGGACATCTTTCCAATAAGCAGGCGATGGAACTTTTCCTGGCTTGTCGGCCAGCTTTTATGAGCCATCTTTTTCTCTCCCATCTTTCGCAGAATAATAATTGTCCCGAATTGGTAAAGGAACTTTTTGAGTCCCAGGCCAATGGTATCCAGATTGTGGTGGCCTCCCGGCATGTGGAGACGCCCGTTTACCGGATAAGTGCGGCCGAAAATATCAAAGCGACGGTTCCGGCGAGGAGGGTGCCTTCCACCCAGTTGCAGTTATCTCTTTAATTATATGAGCGCCATGCGGTTTGAGTATAGCTGGAAGCGTCTTTGAGCGGTCAACTAGGCCGACTAGAAGCCGACTAAAAGCCGAGCAAAAGCCGACGCTAAGCCTTCTCTGAGCCGCCTGAGGTATGCCTGAGGTATGGCTGAAGTATGACTGAAGTAGATGATTGTCGGGATGAATCAGGATGAATCAGGAAAAGTCGGGATAAGTCAGGAAAAGTCAGGTGGAGATCAGGAAATGTCAGGTAAATATCAGGGAGCCATCGGGAATAACTCAGACTAAATTCGGCAAGGATCAGTAGATTATATTATCCTTTTTTATTATTTTCAATTTACCGTGTCATAATATAATAAATTTATTGCAGATGGCAAAAAAAGATTTTGACCCATTCGATCCGCCAAATAGAAAACCCCGCCGCCCCAACAAATCTTCCAAAATTTCCAGGAACCCCGATTTTGAAAAGCAAACTTCGCGCACCGTCCTTATCAATAATCTGGCTGCTGATTTAAACCGCATACTTGAAGGTCACGGTGAACATTATAAGGTCTCCAACTTTTACCAGCGTACACAGGCGAAGATGCGCAAAGAACCGCTCAACAATCCCTTCCTGCTCTACAGGCGATTAAGGGGAATGGATATCCATCCCCGTTACCCGCTCACTGCATTGGGCGATACCCAAATAACAGCGCGCATACTGAAAAAGAAACGGTTAGAGGTTAACGTTATGGCAAATGCCTTTGCTAATATGGCCATGCGACATGATACCAACTGTTACTCTTATAAACTGGTGCTGATCTGCTGGCAATATAATGTAAAAAAACCTGTTCATTTTTCCCAGGAAAGTGAATGGCTGCACTATACAGCAAAGGATATGGTAATCGATTTCTTCTTTGACCTCCCGAAGGATACAAGATTCTTCATGCTCTGCCTCGCGCATTGCCAGGGCAAGGATAATATACACGACCCTTTAATGCGATGCAATGCCATGCGCATCATGCAGGTTGATACACTCGATGAAGAAGATGCAGCTCTTGCAAAGGAAAGAGATGAGGCAGACATATATGAGGAGATGGAAAAACCAAAGCCAGATACAAGAGTCCGCGTGAAGGCGCGAAAAATTGAACCTGGCTCCGATTCTTTTTAAACCTTATTCTCTTTAACCTTTATTCTCTTTCAACGTCGACAGGAAACTCACCAGGTCACGTATCTCTTTTTTGCTCAGCACATATCTTAACTCCGGCATGCTGGAGGCAGCATTGGTGCGGGTTTCCACCTTATCTTTCGCAATGGTTGCGTTGCCGCTATCACCTGATTTGATCACCAGGCTCTTCGCATTTTCTTCCATCAATATCCCCGACACAGAACTGCCATCTTTCATCTTCAATGTTACCGCTCCATAACCCGGAGCAATACGCGCACTTGGATTGATCAGCGCCTCAAGCAACTGCTGCCTGCTGAGCTTGCTGGCTATCCCATTTAACTTCGGTCCGGCATTGCCGCCGTAATCATCATAGGCATGACATTTCATACACATGGCACTCTGGCTCCTGAAAAATATCCTTCCCCCCTGCTCTGCATTCCCTCCCATCAGACTACCCGCATAAGAGGCAGTCAATTCATCGGGCGATAACTTCTTGCTGATAGCTGCATAGCGGTCTTTTAATTCAGCTGAATGTGAACTGTCAATGGCTTCGGATAATTCTATATATACCTCCGGACTCAATTTCCCCGCTTCCATTTTTGCGAGCTGCTTATCAAATACAGCTTTCGTATCACCTACCGGTAATTTACCCAGCGTCAGCAATGCTGCCTGCTTTTCTTCCGCTGATTTTGTATCGATAACACCTGCCAGTAATTCAACCATCATGGCGGTGGGGAGTTCTGTTTTTCCCAGCAGATCAATACCCGTGATGCGTACCATTTTTTCTTTATCGGATAGCGCCTGCTTGATGGCCAATCCAACCTCTGTATATTTCATATCGGCCATTGCTTCCAGTGATGCTTTTCTTACAGCTGGCTTGCTATCTTTTTTCAACAGTGCAAGCAGGTTGGGCTCTGCTGTTTTGATACCCAGCCTGCTGATTGATTTTATTGTTCCGATCCTGATCTGCTCATCACGATGACCAAGTAAATTGATCAGCGTTTTTTCTACCACAGGTTTTGTCTTGGCAGAGTCTCTTTCTATCTTTCCCCTGAGCCTTCCATCAACACGATCAAGCACGGATGGTTTTACCCAGGTGCCGATTGCCGAAATGGCTTCGATCCGCATGGGTGCAGGGTTTGCCTCCCCCGCTGCATAGTTCACCAGGTTCTGCAAAGCAGCGTCTGTTCCCACCCTCAGGTTGGCATTGATCATTCTGCGCGTGAGGGCTTCATTCTTAAATCCAGTTGTATTTAACAGATTTCCCAATGCCGGTAGTGCTGCCACAATGGAGAGATCATCATTGATGGCTCTCGCCGTTTCTGTTACCACAAATTCATCTTTATCGGAAAGGAATGTTGCTATACCGGGATAGCTCATACGCCGAAGGGCAACTACCGCGGCTATGCGAAGTGCACGGGAACTGTCTTTTGCGAGTGCGATGATGGGCTCAGCCTTACCAATGCGTGATAAAGCCAGACTTCCTGCATGTCTTAAATAGGCATCCTCATCATTGTTTGCTTTCAGCATTTCAATGATCGGCTGGACGGCAGGCTCATAGGCGATGCGGCCCAGAGCTTCGGCCGCAAAGAAACGGGCACGACTAAACGAATCTTTCAACAACGGCAACAACTTTTCTCCCGCTGGCTTATAACGGATATCGCCCAGCCATTTTGCTACCTGTGCCCTGATCTCATCATCCGCATCAGTTAAATAGGGTAATAATATGGCTGCCTGCGCTGCATCTTTTCTTGCAAGCTGGCTGATACCCCAGATGGCATGCACCCGGGCAAGCTGACTGCTTTTTTGCTGCAGGTATTTTTTGAAAATCTCTGCTGAGGCATTGCCTTTTTTCGCCAATGCAAACTGTGCCTTCATCCTTACACGCATATCTTCATTGGCGAGTAATTCGCCCAACTGCTCTGCTTTATAATCACTGAAATCTGCTGCCAGCAAGGTTTTGGTGAGCTTCCTCGCCGCTGATGCTGCACCACTCTTATCATCCAGTTTCCAGATCCTTCCAAACACACCTGTCCCCCATCCATCGATCCAGTCGGCCACATAGAGTGCGCCATCCGGACCAAAATCCAATCCCGTTGGTAATATGCCACTTGCGATCTTCTTTGTTTCTCCCAATTCAAAACTGGCACCTTTTGGCTTCAGCGTAAAACTATGCACGCCCGAGCTGGCGGCATTGCCTACAAACTCGGCCACAAAAAAATGATTCTTGTAAGCAGGGCCCATCGCTGTACCCGGATTGTAAACAAATCCCGCCGGACCGCTAACATAATTACTGATGCAGGGAGTGATATAGGCTGCCTGTCCCTCAAACCTTGGCAGGTACATTTTTTCATCCATCCACACTTTATAACTATTGTTCAGCGGATCATTGTACTTACCATATTGCCAGTTGGCTCGCCATCCCGCATCAGAACCATTCACTATATATACCAGTCTTTCTTTCTCGCCCGCATGATCGCCATCATTGTCCTCACTGATCAAATTGCCATATTCATCAAAGGCAAACTCATGTGTATTTCTTAAGCCGGCAGCAAATATTTCAAAATCAGATCCATCCGGATTGGAGCGCGCTATCACGCCACTGTTGGGATACTCCCATTTCTGTCCATCAGGTCCCTGGCCATTAAATCCGATATCACCGATCTGCCAGTAGATCTTTCCATCCGGACCCATTTCCACGCCCGACATCCCATGCCCGCTGAATCCTATATGTATTCCATAGCCCGTGGAGATGGATGTTTTTTCATCGGCGATGCCATCACCGTTTTTATCGCGCATGCGCCAGAGATCCGGTGCCACAGCAACATAGAGATCATCACCATCGGCCAGCACGCCACCACCAACATCGGTTACCTCATCATGAAAATCATCCACCACCAGCTGCGAGCGATCGGCAACACCATCACCATTCATATCCTCGAGCCTGAAAACATTTTCACGCTCCACAGTCATATCGCGCCAGTCGCGGGAGCTGTCACCATTCACATCGGTAAGCCATTCATTCTTATGGCTGTTCTCAGGGGCGAGTTCTGTGCGCAGGAATTTTCGTTTATCCTCCACCGTTTGCAGACTGATGGAAGCGATCTCCCAGTCGCGGTGCCCGCGGATATCAAACTCGGAATTGACCTGGCGGTTTGTTTTATTGTAATAGAGCCTGCCCTGGTCATCAATATCAATGGCGATAGGCGATACAACGAGTGAATCTATTCCCCATAAGCTAATGGATAGTCCCTCTTCGAGTTGGGGCTTGATGACATTCCCAACTGAGTCAGCAAATCGCGCGGTATACGCCGTATCATATTGGGCAGTTTGAACAACCGGCGCTTCATCGCGGCAGGAGACAATAGACAGTGATGCAAATAGAATGATGGATAGTAATCCGGATCTCATAATGGCAGTTTGTTTGCTTGATGGAATAAGTGTATAATTTATACTTTTTTTCCGGACTGGGCAACCACAGTCCTCCTTTTAGCTGACCCAGGTCATATTTTAGGGTTAGTACATGGCTTACCTTTTCTTCAAAATCGATCATGAGAAAATACCTGTCAGTGGTCATTTCTCTCTTGTTAATTGCCACTGAATTGAGAGCACAGCAAAAAGATAGTTCCACCATTGATAGTTCGGTTATTATCTACCAGGGCTTATCGCTGGATGAATGTCCACCTGCTTTCACGGTCTCACTTGATAAAAATCTCCTTAGGAATAAAGCAGCATTGATCATATTAAACGAAGCCCTGCATCCTTTGGGACGGGCCGAGTTTTATGAAGATGGCAAACCTGTTCGCTGGTTAAAAACTCCCCTAAGAATGAACCGCGCCTCCCTGCTCTATATCGATACTGGTGAACACCGGTTCCACACCATGTACCAGCGCTTATACCATACAGCTCGCTATGAAGCAGGGAGAGTTTACCTGGCGCGACTTTTCTCCAGGAAACAATGGCTGCTTGGAGGCCTCTCCATCATAAAAAAAGATGAGCAGGGCAGACCGGTAGAATATGCTGCAGTTTTACTGGAATATATAAGTCCGGAAACGGCGACGGAGCTTTTCAACAAGATGAATAAAAAGGAGATGATTATTAATCAGTGATAGGTCTTATGGCCTCAAGAGATTCTTCGATCGTAAACGATTTACTCAGGCCTTGTAAATGTTGTTGCCTTCTGTGATGTAGTAAGGCAATATCTTTGGAAGTATAGCTCCAATCAATTTCATTTTCCAGCAATACATATATTGCCTGGAGCTTTTGCTCATCGGCAACATCAATGTAATGATGCAATTTATCACGTAAAGCTGAACTGTCCATATGGAGGATTTATTCAAATTTACCCTTTTTTGGGTGAATAACTAAACGGTAAAAACACCTGAAAATGCAGAGAGCCTGCAATAAAATTGCAAGCTCTCGTTTTAATTCATCTTACAACACTGATCTTTTTGGTCTCCACCTTCTTTCCATTTTGCAGCTGGCATAAATAGATTCCTGCCGGCAGGTACTGTTGCTTATTATCCCTTCCATTCCAGTTGATGGTATGCATTCCGGGTGCATACATTCCATCAGCCAGTGTTGCGATTGCCTGTCCCGATAAATTATACACCTTCATCACTACTCGTCCTGCTTCCGCCATCCTGAAATGTATGCGGGAGGTTGTAGTTACAGGGTTGGGTGAAATACTGAACCCTGAATTGCTTTCCTGTACAGGCATCTCCTTTACCGCCTTGGTAAGAACCTCCGGACAATTGCCAAGTACAGCGCCTTTTGCTATAAAGCCATCAGCAGCTGAGCGGTCTACACAAAGATCATTTCCATTGAAACAAATCCTGATCTTTTCCTCCTTTATGTTTTCATTGCCGCAGGTAAATGCTGGTACCGCGGCATACAAGGCTCTGGCCAGCGCATAGATATCAGCTCCATGATAATTGGTAAGGATCACCAGGGTTAGTTTTTTATCAGGTTGATAAAACATCACGGAGCGATAGCCAGGCGCATTGCCATCATGACCAATGAATTTTTCTTCCGCACTCATTTTGGTACTTTGCCAGATGCCATAGCCAAGTTTATCTCCTTCATCATCGCCCACGGCAGAAATTGAATTCAGCATCTGTTCGAGCGTGGCTTTACTGGTAGCCCTCCCGCTGAATAATGCATTCCCCCATTCCGCCAGGTCTGAAATATTGGAAACTATACCGCCGCCAGCAAATGCGGCAGACACGATCCCCGTCATGGGGAACCTTGAAATATTCGTGTATGCATTGGGGAAAGTTGGCTGCCCTGTAAGCTGGAAGATGGGATTGAAGGCACTTATATTATCGTGTGGGGATGCCAGTAAGGTTCCTGCCGGTTGTGGCTCTTTCACGCCCAGGTACATGGAACCCAATTGAAGCGGAGTAAAAAATCTTTCGCGATAATGCTGCTCCAGTGATTTTCCGGTAACAATTTCTACAATTGCTCCCAGGGTAACATAATTGGTGCTTGAATAAGTTCTATCAAGGCCGGGCTGTTTTACCTGGTGAACAAAATAGAGTATTTCAAAGGGCGTCCACACGTGTTGGGGCTGGAAGGCGACCGCTAGTTGGAACTGGAATTCACCTGTGTAATCTGAATAACCGCTTTCATGGGCCAGTAATTGGCGGATGGTTACAGATGCATTGAGTCCGGCATTGATCTGCGCCAGTGGAAGGAAATTGCTGACCGGGTCATCGAGCCTCAGCCTCCCTTCATTTGCCAGCTCCAGTACCAGGGCCGACGTAAATGTTTTGGTGACGCTGTAGATCTGCGAAAGCGTGGCAGTAGTAAATGCAGTTCCACCGGGTTGCAGATTATTCTGCGCATCCACATTTCTGGCAGCATAGCCAGTGCTACCCTGCCACAATGCCAAGCCATCCACTTTGATGGCGGCTGCTATTCCGCCTACATAGGGATTGTCGGGATTGTTTTGAAATTCATCCAGCACCTCCTGCAGCCTTGCCTGCGCAGCGGGCGAAAATCCCTGGCCGGAAATGGTGTAATGGAAACCGAGGAGCAATAAGATAACAATTGCCTGTTTTCCTGCAAATAGATTTACCTGTTTCATGACAGTTGGGTTTAAAATGAAAAATGTAATTCCCTGATGATGTCAAGGTAATTACAGCAACTGCCGGATGGAATCAGGAATAGATGGTTGAGGGGTATGAATTAATAAGACGCTACTGCGGGACAACGGAATGAAATGGGGTGAGTTATTTGATGAGAAGCACCAGTTACCAAATGGTATAAAAAGATCATCCCGCAAATTTGTATTTAGAGACTTTTTAGACTCTCCCTGATGCGGGCAAGCACCACCTCAAAATCAGGTTGACCATGGTAATATAGATTCTTTGTTGCGTTATAGCGTTTCACAAAGTCTTCATGAACGGCAGGATCTGATAACAGGAAAGCTTCATTCTGGGAAAGCGGAACCTGTAAATCAATTCTTGGAAAACGAGTTTGTTTATGCGCTTCATATGCCGGGGTTCCTATAAAACTTTGCACATCCGAATTATTTAACAAGCAATAAATATCATAATACTGACGCATATAATTTACCTGCTTAGCAGCACCTTCTTTTTCTTTTCGAAACTTTGTGGCAATTGTTTGGAGTTTCTCAACAAAAGTATATCCCGGATGATAACATGCAATTGCTGTCGCCTTATTATTAATTATTCCGGGTACTTCCCTTTCAATGGCAACATCAAGGGCCCATGATGATATGGTTCGTTCCACATTAGGCGAGACGGTATCAAAACCCGCCTCCAGCAACACTCCGGACTTTAATCCTTCAATTGTTACAGTGTGTGAATCATAATAAAGTCTTATTCCCCCACTGAGATATGTATCAACATTGTCAAATACTGTATCCCGCTCTACCTGTACAATTCCTTCAATCTGCATATTTGCTGCAAGCCAATCATAAAAATCTCTTCTGGAAAGAATATGCTGTTCTTTTGTTTTCCTTGGATTTATTTCAACATTCAACTCTGCCGATGGATGTATATGTATATCTATATCTTCAGAAAATCTCTGTATGATCTCAAAACCTTTTGATAATGAAGTGCCACCCTTAAGTTCAAATTGGAAGCCCTGATTTTTTAGACCATACAATACATGCATGATCCAATAATCCTTTTCTACCAGCGTTGGCAATATTCCTCTGGCCTGAGCAACAATGCTTATCAAATCTGAGAATTCCGGATGTTGGTGCAGATAAAGGGAAGCCATCAGGAATCATTCTTCAAAAAGGATGAAAACAATTTTTTGGTGCGCACATTACCATAAAGCCGAACAGCTGTTCTTAATTTTGGACCATCCATTTCTTTTGCTTTTTCTGCAACACGCTTTAAAAGATCCTTCTCATTTTCTGCAAGCTGATTCAGGTTATTAACCAGGTCAACCAGCAAAAAAACTTTAGTAACCTCCTTTGGAAAATGTGGTTTCATTCTAAAACTGTAAACACGGTTTCCGAGTTTGAAATTACCATGGCGCTTATGATTATAAACTATATACTCATTGTATAGCTGGGTAGTACCCACTCCAAGACTGTTATATGCATTTGCTGAGGTGAGAAGAAACCGATTGTCTTTTAAGAATCCACTTACTAAATCTTTATCATCGGGAGGAGCCATTCCAAATGCAGTTTTTCGTGGCACATAATATACTCCACGAGCCGCTTTAAAAAGCACACCCTCCTCAACCAGGCTGCTAAGGTCACGGTCAATTGATGTGGAATATTGTTCCAAATCTTCCCGACGATACACGTGTCCAGGTTTTAGTCTCTTCCTCAATAAATCTGCTTGCGCCATAGGAGCATACTTTTTACTTGCATAAAAGTACAAAAATAAGAAGAGAATAATGATTTTTCATTAAAGTTTCATGCAGATAAGCTGGATAATTCAATGATTATCAATTATTAGCTGCCGGAATTATTATGCCACGCCTTAAAACTAAAATGTATCAGCTTTTTCTGAAGAAGGGTATAGAAAAGAGTAAGCCTGCAAGTTGATTGCAGGCTTTCTAAAGAAGATATGTTTGATAAACAATGACCGCCTTCGCTAAAGCTTCGGCGGTCGCTGGCGGTGAGGGAGGGATTCGAACCCTCGGTACAAGTTTAAGCTCGTACAACGGTTTAGCAAACCGGCCCTTTCGGCCACTCAGGCACCTCACCTACCTGCCTTGAAACGGGTTCAAGGGAGCGCAAAAATAGGGATTTAACTATTTATCTCCCAAAATTTTACGCTATATTTTTAGTACTCTGCACCATTATAAATACCGAGAGTTGTATTTGCAATTATAGTGCCGCCAGCTGTACCTTCTGCTGCAGCTCCATCACATTCTCCCTGAATACATTGTCTGTATCCATAAGATCCTTGACGGTCTGGCAGGAATGTATCACTGTTGTATGATCCCTTCCGCCAAAATGCTCGCCGATTGTTTTGAGTGAATTCTTGGTGAATGATTTTGCCAGGAACATAGTGATCTGGCGGGCCTGCACGATCTCGCGCTTCCGGGTCTTCTGCAATAACTTATCGTAGGGAACATCGAAATAATCGCATACCATCTTCTGAATGGCTTCAATGGTGATTTCCTTGGAGGAGGTCTTCACGAAGTTACGGAGCACTTTCTTGGCCAAGTCTAGGTCTATTTCCCTTCGGTTAAGCGAAGACTGTGCCAAAAGTGATATCAGCGCGCCTTCCAGCTCCCGCACATTGCTGTTGATATTATAGGCCAGGTACTTCACTACCTCCCTCGGCATATCCAGCCCGTCATTCTTCATCTTCCGCTCCAGTATATCTATACGGGTCTCATAATCAGGTACCTGAAGATCGGCAGAGAGTCCCCAGCGGAACCTGCTCAGCAATCTTTCCTGTACCCCTTCAAGATCCTTTGGACTCTTATCTGAAGTAAGAATCAGCTGCTTACCACTCTGGTGAAGATGGTTGAAGATGGCAAAGAATGCATCCTGTGATTTCTCGGCCCGGTTGAAGAACTGTACATCATCAATGATGAGCACATCTATCAACTGGTAGAAATGGATAAAATCATTGATGGCATTATTGCGGCTATGATCTACAAACTGGTTGATGAACTTCTCCGAGCTCACATACAATACCACCTTGTTTGGATTGGATCGCTTTACATCGTTTCCGATGGCCTGAGCAAGATGCGTCTTACCCAATCCAACCCCTCCATATATCACCAGCGGATTAAAGGAATTGGCACCAGGCTTCTCCGCAACCGTTTTACCGGCCCTGCGGGCTACCCTGTTGCAATCACCCTCTATATAGGCATCGAATGTGTAGATAGGATTCAACTGTGGATCGATCTGCATTTTTTTCAGACCGGGAATAACAAATGGATTCTTCACCGGATTGCTGATCACCAACGGGAAGTCCATCTCATTGTTCGAATAAGTTTTATACCCGTGTGCGGGTATGTCCATCGTCAAAGGTTTATTCTTATGATTGCCACTATCAACCATGATCCGATATTCCAATTGCGCATCTTTACCCAAAACCCTGCGCAATGTTTTTGCTAACAGGTTAACGTAATGTTCTTCGAGATACTCATAAAAAAACTGGCTGGGTACCTGGATTACTAATACGGTGCTCTTGAGTTCAACGGGTTTAATTGGCTCGAACCATGTTTTGAAATGCTGCCACTCCACGATATCCTTGATGATCTCCAGACAACTATTCCAGACTGTATCTAAGGTTTTGGTCATTTCTGAACGAGCAGTTTTAATAATGTGTTGCAAACTATTTCTCCGAATTTCATCTACTACAACATACAAAATATGTTATAGAAAAAAGTAACGTAGGGGGACGAATATCAAATATTTTCGTTGAAAAAAAAATTTTTTACTCACTTGTTTTTTTGCCAATAACAACAGTGTGCGAAGCCTCCAAATTTTTTCTTTTATTCCGCTGAAACGCAAAGTCCATGCGGCCTAGAACGATTCCACCCCAACCTACCTGGTTCACTATCACATCATCCCCACTTTTATTTTTATACACAACAGGTGCATCAAAAAACGTATGTGTATGACCGCCTATTACTAAATCTATGTGGTCACTCTCCTTCGCAAACACTTCATCACTCACTTTATTATCTCTGTATTTAGCGCCAAGATGACTCAAACAGATCACCATATCACATCCCTCCTTCTTCTTAAGATGCTCCGCAACCCTTGTCGCCTCTTTCACCGGGTCGAGATATACGGTTGCACCATATAAGTTCTCGGGCACAAGACCTTTCAACTCAATCCCTACACCCGTTATACCTACTTTTAATTTACCTTTCTTAAATATCTTATAAGGCATGCTCTTATTCTCCATCGGTGTATTGCGGAAATCATAATTACTCAGCAGCACAGGAAAATTCGCATGCGTCAGTTGATTGGCGAAGTTCTCCAGTCCCGCATCAAAATCATGATTGCCCATGGTACAGGCATCATATCCCATTGCTGCCATCGCTTTCATCTCCGGCTCACCCTTATAGAAATTAAAATAGGGCGTTCCCTGGAATATATCACCGGCATCCAATAATAATACCTGCTTTCCTTCTGCCCTCACCTGTTTTATCAGCTCAGCCCGCGCAGCTACACCCCCGAGGCCCTGGTTGCGACCGCCATCCATCGGGAATGGCTCCAGCCGGCTATGCACATCATTGGTATGCAGTATCACCAACTGCTGCGATGCTTCTTCCGCCATCACCTCATTCATTAATGAATTGCCCGCTACCAGCGCTCCTGCCGTGAGTGCAGTCTTCTGTATGAAATTTCTTCTAGTCAGCATATTTAACCCTTGTTTCCGCTGGTCCATTAATTTTTTCTCCTCGCTCTGCAAATGCACTGAAGTATTTTATCAGCGCATCTCTTACAAGATATCCTTTATTCTCCTGTGGGATGGCTTTCAGCATTTCCATATCATCACCACCATTGGCAACATAATCTGAATTGGCCACCACGTATGTTTTGGAAACATCAAATGGCTGACCATTGATCATTATATCTGTTGCCTTCTTATCCTTAATTGTATAGGTGATACCACTGGCAGGCCATCCATTTCTCTTAGCGATATTGTCCATCATCTCTTTAAATACCGTGCCCGGCAGCTTCTGAATAATAAGCAGGTTGTCGAATGGCATCAGTTCATATATATTACCAAGATGAACATTGCCAGGAAGCATCTGGTTAACCCTGATGCCGCCATAATTGATAAAGGCAACATCAACGGGCACTCCATATAGTCGCGTTGCTTCTGCTTTCACCGCATCGGTCATGAGATTGCCGAGCCTGCTCTGCGGCAATGCCTTCTCATGAACTTCTCCCATCTGACCGATAACCTTTTTCATGCTTTGTCCAACTGTAGCTGAATAAGGCTCCAGCAACTGCTGCATATCTTTTGAACTACCGGCAGCAGGCTTTACCTGCACTTTTTCATAGGCAACACTGGCCGGCTGGTAATAGGTACCACAGGAAACCAGGATTGCCGCCAACGGCATTATATAAACGATAAATTTCTTACGAAGGGAATATTGCATACTGGTGTTAAAAGGTACAAATATTATGCATATTATTTTTTTCCTGTCAACCAATTTCGCCGAAAGGTTAATTTTGCTGTTTTAGGATAAATACCTAACCATGCAACAACAATTCACTATACAGGTGACTCCTGCAGAAGCAGAGAATCACCAGCATATCAGCGCTTACCTGGCCACTGCGGCTGGAAAAAAACCCGAAGCCATCACTGGTTATCATATCCTCCGCAAATCTATCGATGCCCGCGGCAGGCAGGTGCGCATCAATCTTACCCTCAACGCCTTTATTGATGAGCCTTTCCACCAGCGAAACATAAACAGGATCTCTTTTCCAGATGTTCATCAGGCTGAGCATTCAGTTATTATTGTAGGTGCCGGACCCTGCGGACTCTTTGCTGCTTTGCAACTTCTTGAAAAAGGTATCCGCCCAATCATCCTCGAAAGGGGAAAAGATGTGCGGGCGAGGCGGCGCGATCTTGCGGCGCTCAATAAGGAGGGAGAGGTTAATCCCGACAGCAACTACTGTTTTGGGGAAGGTGGTGCCGGAACCTACAGCGATGGAAAACTTTATACCCGCAGTAATAAACGCGGCAGCATCGACCGCATCCTCAACCTTTTTGTGCAGTTTGGTGCCGATGAGAGAATTCTGTATGAAGCGCACCCGCATATAGGCACCAATAAATTACCCAATATCATGGTGGCCATGCGCCAGCAGATCCTTGCTGCCGGCGGGGAATTTCATTTTGAGCAAAAGGTGAGCGCCTTCAATATTAATGAGGGAAGGATAAGAGGTGTACTAACAGCATCGGGCAACCGCTTTGATGGGGATGCAGTGATCCTCGCCACCGGTCATTCTGCCCGCGATATTTTTGAACTGCTCCATCAGCAACAGATACTCATAGAGGCTAAACCTTTTGCACTGGGCGTTCGCATCGAACACCCGCAGGAGCTGATCGACAGTATCCAGTATCATTGTAGCACCCGCTCCGAATTTCTTCCCCCTGCTTCTTATAATCTTGTTCAGCAGGTTGGCGGTCGCGGGGTATTCTCTTTCTGCATGTGCCCCGGCGGTATCATTGCTCCCGCCGCCACCAGTGCAGGTGAACTGGTTGTGAATGGATGGAGTCCATCCAAAAGAAACAACCCTTATGCGAATTCGGGAATGGTGGTATCCATTGAAGAAAAAGATTATGGCAATAAGACTGGAGCCCTCTCTGCCATGCATTTTCAGCAGAACGTAGAGAAGAAAGCATTTGATGCCGGCGGCGGAAAATTTGTTGCCCCCGCTCTGCGCATGCCCGATTTCATCAATAAGAAGATCTCTTCCACCCTTCCCCCCTGCTCTTACCTACCGGGCGTTCATGCTGCCCCCCTTTGGGATGTACTTCCCGATTTTGTATATAAGAGCCTGGCAGAAGGTTTCAAAGCTTTCGGACAGAAGATGCGCGGTTACTATAGCCAGGAAGCTATTGTAGTGGCTACTGAATCGCGGACCTCTTCACCTGTTCGTATTCCGCGCGACCCGCTTTCACTTGAGCACCCGCAGGTTAAAGGATTGTACCCCGCCGGCGAGGGTGCCGGCTATGCTGGCGGTATCGTGAGTGCCGCCATGGATGGTGAAAAGATCGCCCTTCAACTGGTGGAACTTTTCAACAGAAAAGATTCCTGACCAATTATGTAATATATCTTTCCTTTCTGCATCTAACAGATTGTTCCTTTTACTTTTGAACCTAAACCAAGCTTATGTCCTTACTGGAAGTTCGCAACCTCAAGAAATTTTATGCTACGCAAAAAGCGGTGGATGATATCAGCTTCTCCATTGAGCGTGGAACCATCTTTGGTTTACTTGGACCAAATGGCGCTGGTAAAACAACCCTGCTCCGGATGATCACCGGCATCTTTTATCCCGACTCGGGAGATATAATCTTCGATGGCAAGCCTTTCCATGCTACCGATGATATCCTCAAGATCGGTTACATGCCAGAAGAAAGAGGTCTCTATAAAAAGATGAAGATCGGCGACCAGGCCGTGTACCTGGCCCAGCTTAAGGGACTACCAAAAGCAGAAGCCATCGAAAAAGTCAAGCACTGGTTTGAAAAGTTTGAGATGCAAAGCTGGTGGGGTAAGAAGGTGGAAGACCTGAGTAAGGGCATGGGACAAAAACTCCAGTTCGTAACAACCGTATTGCATGAACCAAAACTGATCATCCTCGATGAGCCCTTCAGCGGTCTCGATCCCGTGAACGCTAATCTTATCAAAGAAGAGATCTTCCAACTCGCTAAAAGAGGCGCTACCGTTATCTTCAGCACCCACCGCATGGAGCAGGTGGAAGAGATCTGCGACCAGATCATCCTGGTAAACAAAGGAAAGAAGATACTGGATGGAAAAGTTGATGCCATTCGTCAGCAGTACAAGGAAAACCTATTCCGCCTTACAACCGACGGTCCGCACCAGGTGAATGCAACAGAAGGATTTAAGATCCTGCAGCAGGAAGGTGAAGAATGGGTGATACAGCTTCAACCACAGGCAAATACAAACGAAGTGTTGAAGCAACTGATGAATGCCGGCGTTCCCATCCGCGGATTCCAGGAAGAACTCCCCACCCTGAATGATATCTTCATCAGGCTCGTGAAGGGAAGTCATGTAGCATCAAGAGAATTCCAGTCAACCAACGTTTAACACTAACCGAAATCCATGAACAAGATACTCATCATCATACAAAGGGAATTTTTAAGCAGGGTGCAGAAAAAGACTTTCCTGCTCTCCACCATACTATTACCCGTCCTGATCTTTGGCTTCTATGCCATGATCATTTATTTCAGCGTAAAATCTGACGACAAACTTCATATTGCCGTTGCAGGAAACAGCGGTCAGCTAAAAGATTACCTGAAAGACGACAACAACCTAAAATTCAGTTTCCTCCCCACGGCCGACGTGACTGCCTTGCAAAAGGAAGTGGATGCAAAAACCTATACCGGCTACATTGTTGTTCCGGATGGCTTCAAAGGCAATAAGGGTGATAGCCTTGTGTACTCCAGCAAATCAAGTGTTGGATTGATGACACAGGATAAGATCGAAGACAAATTAAACGCTGCGCTTGATAAGGTTCGGCTGCAACACCTTCTTGCACCGGGTGTTTCAGTTCAACAGGTTGATAGTTCTAAAGCAGGCATCGCATTGAAGGTTTCAAAAGAAGGTGGTAAAACCGGTAACACAGGCTTCGCCTACGGACTTGGTTTTATCAGCGGCATCCTGATCTATATGATCTTATTTATTTATGGAGCCATGGTAATGCGCGGGGTGATGGAAGAGAAGACAAGTCGCATTGCCGAAGTGATGGTGAGCAGCGTAAAGCCCTTCCAGCTGATGATGGGAAAAATTCTTGGTATCGGCGCAGTGGGATTGGTTCAGTTTCTTATATGGGGAGTGCTCATGATGGCCCTGCAACTTTTATTACCGGTTATATTCCCCCAACTGCTCGACCAAGCCGCATCGCAGGCTGGCGGCATGCAGGCCATGGGTGGAAATTCCAAACAAATTGAAATGGTGCGTTCTATCATGAACAACCTCAACGAAGTGAATATCGGGATGATACTGGTGCTGTTTATATTCTACTTCATGGGCGGTTACCTGCTTTACTCTTCTATGTTTGCAGCAGTGGGAAGTGCCGTGAATGAAGATCCGCAGGATGCACAGCAACTAATGCTGCCCATCACCATGCCTATCATTTTTTCTTTCGTGATCATGACCCAGGCTATCAATAAACCTGATGGCGGACTCGCACTTTTCGGCAGCCTATTTCCTTTGTCATCTCCTATCGTAATGATGGCCCGACTGCCCTATGGCGTTCCGGGATGGCAGATCGCCCTCTCACTGGCTTTGCTGGTGCTGGGTTTCCTGGGAACAACCTGGCTTGCCGCAAGGATCTATCGCACCGCTATTCTCATGTATGGCAAAAAGCCGACGTGGAAGGAGATGTGGAAGTGGGCGATGCGAAGGGAGGGATAGATGTGGAGGGATAGAGGGATGGAGGGATGGATGTGGAGAGATGGAGGGATGGAAGAGACTAAGAAATGCAAATGTTTTTTATAGCGATTTTGGCTTCGGAGGAAGTGGAGGAGCAGGTCAGCCAATATAAACATTGGATGAAGGAGCACTATGGTTGTAAAGTGGCGATGAAATCACCGGCACATATAACCCTGGTCGCTCCTTTTTCTACTGACCCCGATACGATAAAAAAAGTGGAGGCATTGCTGGAGAATTTTGTGCAGGAGTTGAGTCCGATTGATATTGCCGTTGGTGGTTTCGGCGCCTTTGATAAGAGAGTGATCTTCCTGGAAGTGAAAGAAAATTATTTGCTCAACCAATGCTATAAGAACCTGGTTCATGAAATGCATCGCATGTTTCCTGAACTGGTTAAGGAGGAGAAAAGACCTTTCCATCCGCATATAACTATTGCTAATCGCGATATTCCTCTCAGCGGATTTAAAGATGCATTTGCATATTTCAGTAGCATAGATTACAAAGCGCAGTTCAATGCACATAAGATCACACTGCTACAACTGGAGCCGGGAAAGTGGAAGACGAAAGCTGATTTTTTATTGAAGGGAAATGATGGATTAAAATGAAATGATGGATCATAAGATCCCATCGATCAATCGCAATGCAGGATACTCCATTTCAATATCAGGTATGATTCCTGATTTATCTGTATACATATCAACATTGAGCTTATGAAGAAATCCTTCTTTAACGGCCACAGGCTCTTTGCGGATCATACGATAGCCTTTCTTCTCAAACTGCAGTGATACATCACCGGGAGGAACCTGCTTCAATCTGAAATAACCATCCGCATCGGTTGATACCTCAACAGATGATCCTCTCTTTGAAGATGAACTTGCTGAAACAACTACTCCGGCCACCGGCTTTTTTGTAGTGCCATCCACTACATAACCATGAACTACTCCCTCATTTGGTTTACCTTCTCCACCTATTGCATAAACGCCTTGTGAAAGGGTCAGCAATCCCAACAGTCCCACGATTTTTGGAATTCTCATTAGCTCCGTTTTATTGATAGTTGAATGGCGTCCTCACAGCATCTTCAAAGCCTCTCCATAAATTTCGGATAATTTCTTTAGCCGGAAGAATATCTTTTACAAGGGCGCTCACCTGCCCGATCTCCAGCTCTCCTTCCTGCAAATCACCTTCAAACATACCCTTCTTCGCCCTGGCCCTTCCCAACAATGTCTTCAGTTCCTCATCTGACGCTCCTCTTTGCTCCGCCTCAAATATCTCCTGGAAGAACTTATTCTTCATCAGCCGAACCGGCACCAGCTTTTTCATGCTCAGCATGGTATCGCCCTCAGCCGTATTAATCACTGCCTTTTTAAAATCGGGGTGACTGGATGCTTCCTCAGAAGCAACGAATCTTGTTCCCACCTGAACGCCTTCTGCCCCCAGCACCATGGCGGCAAAGATCTGCCGACCGGTTGCAATTCCACCGGCAGCTATAACGGGTATCTTCACCGCCGATGCCACAGCAGGTACCAGTACAAAACTGGTGGTCTCTTCCCTGCCGTTATGTCCCCCCGCTTCAAAACCCTCCGCCACCACCGCATCACATCCCGCCGCTTCTGCTTTCTGCGCAAACTTGCTGCTGCTCACCACATGCACCACCGTGATACCTTTTTCTTTCAATACAGCTGTCCATGTTTTTGGATTACCTGCAGAAGTAAAAACGATCTTCACGCCTTCTTCAATAATGATCTGCATCAGCTTCTCTATATCGGGATAGAGCAGCGGCACATTCACACCAAAAGGCTTATCAGTGGCCTCTTTGCATTTGCGGATATGATGGATCAACACATCGGGATACATGCTGCCAGCGCCCAGTAGTCCAAGCCCACCGGCATTACTAACGGCAGAGGCTAACCGCCATCCGCTGGCCCAGATCATGCCGGCCTGTATGATGGGGTATTCAATTCCGAAAAGGGAAACAATGCGGTTATTGGAAAGGTCCATGTATGAAGGTTTGTAAATGCTTCTGGTATAAAGTTAGAGCGCTTACCTTTTACCGAGGTCTATCTCGGTATTATCGCCAATATTCAGACTCCTGCTCTCACCTCTTACCTCGGTATCGGAACCGATCAGCGAATGGGTGAGCACGATATCTTTCAGGTCGGCGAAACTTCCGATGATCGAATCCTTGATGATAGAATCGGTTATGGTAACACATTCTCCAATGGAAACATTGGGACCGATAATGCTATTAGTAATATCACAACCTGAAGCGATACTTACAGGTGGAATGATGATGGTATTTTCAAACTGGTGCTCTGCTGAAATATTCTGTCCCATCTTCCTGAGCAATGTTGCATTGCTTTCGAGGAGTGTTTCTTTCTTGCCGCAGTCGAACCAGTTCTGCACTTTCACCGCCTTAATGAGCGTACCCCCGCCTATCATGCACTCAAGTGCATCGGTGAGGTTGAACTCGCCATAAGATGTGAGTCCCTGCTTGAGGTTATTATCCAGGCATTCGAACATCAGCGGTGTTTCGCGGATTCGATAGATGCCTACCAGCGCCATATTAGATTTTGGGATCTGGGGCTTCTCCACCACCCGGGTTATTACACCATCTTCACCGATCTCGGCAACACCGAAATCGCGGGGGTCATCAACCCTCTTCACACAGAGTACCGACTGGCTGCTCTCAATTACACCGCGTACATCATATTCGCAGATACTATCGCCCAGCACAATGATAACCTCATCATCTGCCACCTTTTCGCGGGTGAGCAGGATGGCATGACCAATTCCAAGCCGGTCGTTCTGCTGTATAAAATGCGTCTGGAGATGAGGGTACTTTTCTTCTACAAAGTCCTGGATCTTATCGCCCAGGTAGCCAATGATAAAAATGAACTCATTAACGCCTGCATCAACCAGCTGGTCTATGATAATGCCCAGGATACTTTTTCCCGCGAGTGGAATAAGTGCCTTAGGCTGGGTATATGTATGGGGTCGCAACTTGGTGCCTGCACCGGCTACGGGAATGATCGCTTTCATGCGAAAGTATTTTTCGAAGGCCAGGGTATGGCAGGCCTTAACAGGCGTGAAAATAGGAAAAAAATATGCAGCCATGAGCAAAATCAGTTGAGCGCCTGACCATTGTAAGCAGATTAAGGATCTTAATGATGCACCTTTACACTTCGTTGATAGTTGCAGTTGGTTAAATAAAAAGGCCATCCCTTTCGGGACGGCCTTTTGTCTTATTATTCTCTTTGGATGCCGTATTTTTGCGCCAAATTTTTATTCATGCAAAAAGATGCTGTAGTCTTTGATCTCATCCGCAAGGAACTGGAACGCCAACGTCATGGTATTGAACTGATTGCTTCTGAAAACTTCACTTCCCTGCAGGTTATGCAGGCAATGGGGAGTGTTCTTACCAATAAATATGCTGAAGGCTATCCGGGAAGGCGCTATTATGGCGGCTGCGAGATCGTTGACCAGACAGAGCAACTGGCTATTGACCGCATCAAAGAAGCCTTCGGTTGTGAATATGCGAATGTTCAACCCCATAGCGGCGCCCAGGCCAATGCTGCCGTTATGCTGGCCATCCTTCAACCCGGTGATAATATCCTGGGCCTCGATCTCAGCATGGGCGGTCACCTCACTCATGGATCATCTGTGAACTTTTCAGGTAAACTCTACAATCCGCATTTCTATGGCGTGGTAAGAGAAACCGGACTGGTGGATTATGAAATGCTGGAGCAGCAGGCACGCGCGGTGAAACCTAAACTGATCATCTGTGGCGCCTCGGCTTATAGCCGCGACTGGGATTATGCGCGTATCAGGAAAGTGGCCGATGAAGTGGGTGCATTCGTGCTTTGCGATATGGCCCACCCCGCCGGACTGATCGCCAAGGGTCTCCTGAATTCTCCTTTTGAACATTGTCATTTTGTTACTTCCACTACCCATAAAACACTCCGCGGACCAAGAGGCGGTATCATCCTCATGCACAAGGATTTTGAAAACACACTTGGACTCAAAGATGTAAAAGGCAATACCCGCCTGATGAGCAACCTGCTCGATATGGCGGTTTTCCCCGGTACACAGGGCGGTCCGCTGGAACATGTGATTGCGGCTAAAGCTGTTGCCTTCGGTGAACTGCTCAGCGATGAATTCACCAGCTATGCAAAGCAGATCGTGGAGAACGCGCAGGCCATGTCGAAAGCATTGGTGAGCCGTGATTATAAGATCATCAGCGATGGAACCGATAACCACCTGATGCTGATTGATCTCCGCAACAAAAATATCAGTGGCAAGAAAGCCGAGCAGGTTCTTGGAAAGGCAGAGATCACGCTGAATAAGAATATGGTTCCCTTTGATGATAAAAGCGCCTTCGTTACCTCTGGTATTCGGGTAGGCGTACCTGCTATCACCAGCAGGGGCATGCAGGCAGAACACATGGAATTTGTGGTAGACGCTATCGACAGGGTGCTGATGAACGCCGATGATGAAGCGCTGCTGGCCACCATCAGGATGGAAGTGAATGAATTCATGCAGCAGTTCCCGCTTTATCCTGAACTGGGCTGATCAATTCATACCTGCATTTAATTGATTCATACAACAGAACCGCAAGTGCCATCGGGCTGCACTTTGCGGTTCTTCGCTTTTAGATTAAATTTACATTCTTCTCACCCCCCTGAAAATACCCCGAGGCTTTGGTTGGTTCATCATTTATTTAAACCAGTAAATTTTATTCTGATGAATTTCAAACCAACCATTCTATTATTATTTGTCCTTGGCCTTCAGCCGGGGATCTCCCATTCACAGGGACTGATCAAGAAACTCAAGAACAAGGCAACAGAAACGGTGAATAAAGTGACCACCAAAAAAGATTCAGATACAAGTGAAACAACCAGTGGAAACAGCAATGGTTCAGGCAGTGGTTCAAGCCGCGGAGTAAATGATGACAGCGAAGGAAAAGCTGTACCGGGTAATAGTGGTAAAACCGAATCTATGCCAGGTGGGGCAGCCCGCACAGAGAAAACACTTGCCACCCTCAATAAAGGAGAATATATAATTGCCGATGAATCGACAATTAAGATAGGAACACCAGGTGGCGGCAATGGTTATACGCTGATCGTGAAGAGTGGAAATGATTTCTATGCCATTACAGAATCGGGCAGGCAGGGACCCTTCAAACAGGTGCCGGCTGAGTTGCTTCCTAAGCGCGCGGCTACTGCTGGCAGTGGCATTTATAGCTTCGAAGAATTAAAGGGCCATAGTGAGCGCGATCTCGGTTATACCATGGAGGGAAAAGTGCTGATAAAGCATGAAGGAAAAGTAATAGAGACACTTCCTGCCGGAACGCAGTACATGGGGCATTACTATGATAAAAAGAATAACAAGCTCATATATATCACTATGAGTTTGCAGGGCGATAAGATGGGCGCCGTTATACACCAGCCCGCTCCAAAGAAAGATATCCCCCTGAATACCATCATGGCGCAGATACTGCAGAACCCGGTAACGGGAGAGCTAATGTATAGCTATGCGGCAGAAGATATCACCATGAAATATTTCATGAATGAAGATGGTGTGAGCTCTGGTCCCTACCACCAGAACAGTAAGGCCTATGCGCTGCACGATGGTAAGAGTTATATCGTGATGTCATCTTCCAGCGATTCTGAAGAAGGCACCACCGTATATAAGGATAGCAAGGAATTATATACACTGAAAGGTGTGAACTATGATGACGCCGTAATATTTAACCATGACGCATCAGCATATGTAGTGGCAAGTTCAGGTGGATTAAAGTTCTCTGAAGGCAGCACCGTGCGAACAGGTATACTTCCAACAGTGGAAAGAACCTCCGGCGGATTGAAGCTTCACTTCCTCCATATCAATGCAAATAAGGAAGTAGTTCAATCCACCATTCCGTGGTAAGATCATTTATCATACTATTCGTTCTTCTAATATATATAGCACCGGTAAGGGGCCAGGGAACCCTGGCCCCTGATCTCCGGCCACAGCTGGAAGAAGCAAGGCAGGTACTGCGGCAACAAAAAGTGAACTGGGAACAGTTGGGCAATAAGGTTGCTGATACCGGTTTTGCAGAAGCTATTATTGCCCCCGAATTAGTGCGGTTCCACCAGCTTCAAAACAAACTCGAACTGATGGCACTCCAGGTGCTCTATATAAATTTTGGCCACGACTATGCCGACTTTTCCATCGGTCCCTTCCAGATCAAACCCTCCTTCGCAGAAAGGATAGAAAAAGATATTTTAAGGATAAGCACTAAAAAATCTCATCCCGCCAGCATTAACAGGGAAGAGAGGATCAATCGGCTCAACAGTATATCCGGACAGATTCTTTACCTCAGGTATTTCCTGCAATTGATGGATCATAAATATGCGCGCAAAAAATGGCGTTCGGGAGAAGAGAAACTCCGCTTCTATGCCACGGCCTATAACTGTGGCTACTGGCATCCCGAATCTTATATCGAGGGCATGATGCAGCGGCAGCATTATAAGACCACGGCACTTAGCACCAACCGGTATAATTATGCCGAGGTGGCTCTTTATTATTACCAGTTACAACAGCCTACCCGCTGAAGGGCATTTTCTATATCTTTACGCCCAATAAAAAAGACCTATGATTCAACGTGTACAAACGATCTGGCTGGCCGCGGCCGCCATTTGTGGTTTTGCTATGGCCAATACTCCCCTTTTTACTGCAACACTTGCTGATCAAACAAAGCGAAGCATCCTGGCCGCTGAAAGTCTGCTCGCCTTTGCACTGGCCGTGGGAATTGCTGTTCTTTCTACCGTGGCAATTTTTATGTACAAGAATCGGAAGACACAATACAAGATGGCGATCATCGGCGCGCTGCTATCGGCCGTAGTGATTGGATTACAGGTCTGGTACATTGAAGATTTCAAAAAGGAAAATGCAATAGTGCAGGGAACCTACCAATGGGGTGGATTATTACCCATTGCCATGATGATCTTCCTCTTCCTGGCATCTGCCGGAATAAGAAAGGATGAAAAACTCATCAAGAGCCTGGATCGCCTCAGATAAATCCTCGCGCATAATAAACCAGCTTATCCCCCATTGGAGGATTTCTTTGCGGCATTAAGGATAATACCTTCCCTTAATGCGCAAGGGGATGATCATATTCGAAACCGATGGGGCGATCAGGAAACTATTTGATTCCTTGTTTCAGGATAACGAGGAATATGAATTGATGGGACAATACAATAGCTGCAAGGATATTTTCGAGATCGCCAGCGCAAAGCAACCTGCCATAGTGCTGCTCGACTTAGACATGAAGTCTAAAGACATTATCACCAATATTCACCAGATAAAAAATGCCTGGCCCGAAACTTCTATTATCAGTTTTTCATCTGCTGAAGAAGAGGAAAAAATATTCCTCTGTCTATGTGCAGGGGCCAATGGCCACCTCGCCAAATCAACAACTCCCGATGCCTTGAACTGCGCCATAAAACTGGTGCTTAATGGCGGGGCTCCCATGAGCCGGGCCCTTGCAATAAAACTCTTTACTAGTTTCCAGGATGCAAGGGAGAATAGCAGTTATGAACTTTCACATGCTGAGCGCTGCGTATTGAAACTACTCTCAAAAGGCCATGTTTCTAAACAGATCGCTGAAGAGTTGAACATGGGCATTGAATCGGTTCGGGTGCACATTAAAAATATATACCTGAAACTACAGGTAAGGTCCAGCAAAGAGGCCGTAGCTAAAGCAATGGCTGAAAAGATCATCTGAGGACTCACCCATATGGGTTATTTTGATATGATAATTATATTGTATAACTTAGGAGTACTCCGAACCGTTTGATCCCTCAACAGAATCCCCCCTTCTTCTACAACCTTATCGTTCACTTTTTTAAACTAAATGGTTATGAATCATTTTAATTTAAAGCCGCTGCTGGTGCTTTTCTGCGGAGGAATCATGCTTGCCTCCTGCCAGAAAGAATCATTGGAAAGTTCAGTTCAAATTGCTGATGATGCATTATTAAAGCAATCCGATCCTAAGTCCAACACCTTTAAAGGGCCTCAGGTTGAGTGGGGGCATGGCTATGCGCGGTCATGGATAACGCTTACCCATGATGATGTTCCTGTTGAAATCGGCATTGAAATTACCGGAGATGCCATCAATACCCTTGGATCCCATCCTGATGCCATTGAAGACCATCACACAACTGTTCTCCCCCTGCACCAGAAAGCCATTGCCGCCACTGCCTTTGAGCATATCGGCATTAACTGGAACCCGGGCGGACATCCCCCTCCAGGAGTATTTACTGTTCCCCATTTTGATTTTCATTTTTATATGATCAGCAATGAAGAAAGGATGGCTATCCCAACTTATGCTGAAGATCCAACCGGCTTTGATAATGAGCCCGTGGGAGATTACGCGCCGCAACAATACTTTAATCCTCCTTTTGGCGGAACGGCAGAACCTGAGATGGGATCCCATTGGGTTCCGGTAAACCTTGGCGCCTTCCTGCCATTCACAAAAATTATGATCTATGGTTCCTATGCAGGAAAGGTGCATTTTATTGAGCCAATGATTACACTTGCCTATATAACAGCGAACAACAGTATGAATAATGTTTTCCCTACCCCGCTCGCCTATCCAGAACCGGGCTATTATCCATCAGCTTATAATATGTGGCATGATGAAAAGCACGACCGCTACTATGTTTCACTAAGCAACTTCATAAAATTCCCGCTTGAATAAGCGCAGATACCAGAACACCATTGACCTTTATGATTTCAACTGGCATATGCTTCATATGCCAGTTTTTTTTGTGCTGGTCGGGCGACTTTCAGAGGAACTGACCGGTCTTGCTTTCCTTTACTTTTTTGAGTCCGGCTGGCAAGCCGGCATACACAAGCGTACCACCACCATCACCGGCTTCCGGACCAAGGTCTATTACCCAGTCGGCGCTTTTGATAACATCCGTATTGTGTTCAATTACAAGAATGGTATGTCCCTGCTCTACCAATGCATTAAAGGAGGCGAGTAGTTTTTTGATATCATGAAAATGCAGTCCGGTAGTAGGCTCGTCAAAGATAAAAAGTATATGCCCCTGCGCTCTTCCCCTTCCCAGGAAAGAGGCAAGCTTCACACGCTGCGCCTCACCGCCTGATAAGGTGTCTGACGATTGTCCGAGTTTCACATAGCCCAGCCCCACTTCACTTAGCGGCCTGATCTTATTCAGAACATCTTTTTCATCGGCAAAAAATTCAAGCGCTTCTTCCACACTCATCTCCAGCACTTCGTAAATATTCTTCTCCTTATAAGTTACCTCAAGCACTTCTTCCTTAAAACGTTTTCCACCACATACTTCGCAGGTTAGATGTACATCGGCAAGGAACTGCATTTCCACCACCTGTTCGCCTTCCCCTTTGCAGGCATCACACCTGCCACCATCCACGTTGAAAGAAAAATGCTTTGGCAAAAAGCCACGCGTCTTACTTAGTCCCTGTGAAGCATATAGATCGCGGATGCCATCCCAGGCTTTGATATAGGTGACCGGGTTACTGCGTGATGATTTGCCGATGGGGTTCTGGTCTATCATCTCCACCTGGGTGATGAAATCAATATCCCCTTCTATTGAACGGTGCATTCCCACTTTATCAGCCGCCTCTCCTTTTATCTTCTGCAGGGCGGGATAGAGGATCTGTTTTACCAAAGTGGTCTTTCCGCTTCCACTTACACCGCTCACAACGGTGAAAACACCAAGGGGAAACTCCACATCAATTTTCTGGAGGTTATGCTGCTGCGCTCCTTTAACTGTAATGGAGCGACGCCATTTTCTAACTGCTGCCGGTGGATCGATGGCCAACTTGCCTGTTAGATATTTTCCGGTTAGACTCTCCTTGTTTTTTACGATGGCATTATAATCGCCGGCGGCAACCACTTCTCCGCCGAGGTGACTGGCGAGTGGACCCATATCTATGATATGGTCGGCTTCCCGCATCATCATTTCATCGTGTTCAACCACCACTACCGTATTGCCAAGGTCGCGGAGCGATTTGAGTACATTGATAAGCCTTGCCGTATCTCTTGAATGCAAACCAATGGATGGCTCATCCAGAATATATAATGAATTCGTGAGATTGCTTCCCAGGCTGCGGGTAAGTTGTATACGCTGGCTTTCACCACCGCTCAGTGAATTGGCAAGTCGCGATAGTGTGAGGTACCCCAGTCCAACATCCATCAGTGTGCCTATCCTTGTTTCTATTTCGAGCAGGATCCTTTTTGCTACCTGCTTATCATAGTCACTGAGTTTAAGTTTTTTAAACCATTGCTGCAGGTCCCTCACCGGCAATTCACAAAGTTCACCAATATGTTTCCCTCCCACCTTCACATAGAGTGCTTCTTTACGAAGGCGGTAACCTTCGCAATCGGGGCAGGTGGTGCGGCCGCGGAAACGCGAGAGGAGTACACGGTACTGAACTTTATAAAGGTTCTGTTCCACCTCTTTAAAGAAATCATCTATTCCAAGGGCGGGAGAAACGCCTTTCCATAATTGACGGTATTGTTCTTTGGTGAGGTCGGCTATTGCTTTATGGATCGGGAAGCCGGTGCTGCGGGCGGCCTTGATGAATTGTTCTTTCCACCATCCAAGCTTCTCTCCCTTCCAGGGAGCAACTGCGCCTTCGTATACACTTAACCGTTTATCGGGAATAACAAGATCTTCATCTATGCCGAGCACCTGCGAAAATCCTTCACAGGTTGGGCAGGCTCCAAATGGATTATTGAAAGAGAAAAGGTTTGGAACAGGTTCTTCGAATACAATTCCGTCAAGTTCAAAACGATTGCTGAAGGGAAGCGATTCTTTTTCATTGATGCGCAATAACATTTCGCCTTCACCTTCATAAAATGCTGTACTAACGGAGTCAGCCATACGATGCAGATCATCCTCTGTAAATTCTTTCACAACAAGCCGGTCTACCAGCAGGTATGCCGGCTTCTTTGCTGTGGGGTTCCATGCTTTTCCTTCGGCATAACTTTCCAGCAGCTCTTCAATGCGCAGTACTTCACCATTATAAAGTCTGCTGAATCCTTTTTGTAAGAGGATACTCAACTCCTCCTCCACAGAACGGTTATGGTGCTGGCGGAAGGGAACAAGTACCAATATCTTATCGCCTTCTTTTCCTCCCTGTATGGCCTTCACAACATCTGTTACATCATCCTTGCGCACTTCGCGGCCCGATACCGGAGATATTGTTTTACCTGCCCTGGCAAATAAGAGGCGGAGGTAATCATATATCTCCGTCATACTGCCTACAGTAGAACGCGGTGTTCGGGTGATCACTTTTTGTTCAATGGCAATAGCGGGACAAAGACCTTTGATATAATCCACATCGGGTTTATTCATCCGCATCATGAACTGTCTTGCATATGCGCTAAGACTTTCTGCATAGCGGCGCTGCCCTTCTGCAAAAAGTGTATCGATGGTAAGAGAAGATTTCCCCGAACCTGAAACACCGGTCACTACTACCAGTTTATTACGGGGAATGGTAACGTCAATATTTTTCAGGTTGTGAACCCTTGCACCTTTAATGTAAATATCATTCATACGAGAGCACAAAAGTATTGGAATAAACTATGAGTAGAATAACACCGGAAAAAGGGATTGGTAATTTATTGTGCAGAAGCGAAAATTTAATTTAGTATAGGCGCAGAAAAAAAGTTTTCACAAAATCTTGTTTTATATAAAAAAATATTATCTTGGTATTCAATTACCGTCCTATTAGAAAAACCTAAAACTCACGCCTATAGTACATCTACTACACTGACCGTATTTTTCCCTAAACTAGTTCCCAATATCCCTTTTTTGTTTAAATCCTTTTAAAAACCGTAGAAGTTTATGAAATCACTTTCTATCAAAACAGACAATGAGCTGATCCATATGTTTATGGATGGCGACATGGGCGCACTGGAAACACTTATCCTGCGTCACAAAGACAAGCTTTACACATCCATCCTCTTCCTGGTTAAGGACAAATACCTTGCCGAAGATATCTTCCAGGATGTGCTTATCAAAATCATCGACACATTGCGTGTAGGCCGTTACACCGAAGAAGGAAAATTCCTTCCCTGGGCAATGCGTATTGCACACAATCTATGTGTAGATCATTTCCGCAAGGTTAAACGCACTCCTGCTATCAAAACCAGCGATGAGCGTGACATCTTTGAAGTGATCAACTTCACTGAAGATGGAGCCGATGTTACCATGATGAAGCGCCAGAGTCATGAACGCGTTCGCAAAATGCTTGACCTTCTTCCCGAAGACCAGCGCGAGGTGATCATACTGCGTCATTATGCAGAGCTTAGCTTCAAAGAAATAGCAGCACTCACCAATTGCAGCATCAATACTGCCCTCGGACGTATGCGCTATGGACTGATCAACTTGCGTAAGATGATGGCTGAAAAGAACATTGCTCTTTAACATATTGTCATTCTGTGGCTCCCTCTAACAAATCGATTCGCTTGCCCGTTAGAAGGTTGTTGCAGAATGACGCCTAATTAAAAAGCCCGCTCTCACCGAGCGGGCTTTTTTTATTCCTTCCATCTCTCCATCCCTCCATCTCTCCATCTCCATCTCTCCATCCCTCCATCCCTCCATCTCCATCCCTCCATCCCTCTATCTCTCCACTCCCAGCCCACACTTCAACCACTCCAGATACTCAACCTCATCCGGCATATATCCCACCGGCTTATTGAGCAGCTTTTCATCACCATTCATTATCACATAAAGCGGCTGGGAGGCATTTCGGAAATTCTCCGTTTCCATGGTGGCAAACTTATCACCGATGGTTATGATATTTTTCTTTTCCCCTTTCTCGTTGGTATATATGAATTGTTCATCATCAGGAAGTTTCTGGCGGTCATCCACATAAAGTGAAACAAGGATAAATTCTTTCTCTATCATCTCCTTCACTTCCGGCTTGGTCCACACGTTCTCTTCCATCTTCCGGCAATTGACGCAGGCCCATCCAGTGAAATCGATCAGTAGCGGTTTATTCTGCTCCTTGGCCATTTTCAAGGCTTTCTCATAATCATTCACCACATTGGCCTCCACACCTTTTCCTTCCCCTTCTTCATGAGCATATAAACTATAATTCAGGGGCGGTGGAAATCCGCTTATCAACGCCCTGTTGGCATACTTTGTATTGGTAAGTCCGGGTACCAGGTATAGTGTGAACAAACTAAAGAATATGGCTGCGGCGATCCTGAGCTTGCCAAGTTTTTTTATTGGTCCCTCGTGCTTGAAGCGGATTAGTCCAAACAGGTATAGACTAAGTGCAACGCCTATCAATATCCAAATCGCAAAGAATGTTTCTCTTTTTAGGAGTCCCCAGTGTTTCACCAGGTCGGCATTGGAGAGGAACTTAATAGCGAGTGCAAGTTCGAGGAAACCGAGCACCACTTTAACGGTGGTAAGCCATCCTCCTGATTTAGGAATTGCATTCAACCAGTTCGGGAAGAGGGCAAAGAGGGCAAAAGGTAGTGCAAGTGCTAATCCAAATCCACCCATACCCACGGTAAGCTGCATGGCGCCGCCATCGGTGGAAAGTGATCCTGCCAGCAGAGATCCCAAAATTGGACCTGTACAGCTGAAAGAAACCAGTGCCAGCGTAAGCGCCATGAAGAATATTCCGACAGTGCCGCCTATGCCTGATTTATGATCAACCGAATTGGAAAAGCTGCTGGGCAGCGTGATCTCAAAGAGCCCAAAGAAAGAGAGGGCAAATACAACGAAGATCACGAAGAACAGGAGGTTCAGCCAAACGTTGGTGGAGATATTATTCAGGATCTCGGGGTTAAGGCTGTCAAGAAAATGAAATGGTCCGCTTAGTAAAATATAGATCAGGAATATGAAGAAGCCATAGAGTAATGCATTGGCAATTCCTTTTTTACGATCCTGCGATTTTTTGGTGAAGAAGGATACGGTGAGAGGGATCATGGGGAATACGCAGGGGGTGAATAAGGCGATGAGTCCACCCAGGAAACCGAGCACAAAAATATTTAACAGGCCCTTATCGCCGCTTTCTTCCAATCCAGTTCCACCACAATTGGCAACCGGGTTCTCCAGGTCAATGGCAGTACGCCTGATCTGGTTACTTGCTTCTGAAGATTCCTGGGGCCCCGCCGCTTTGCTGCTTATAGCACCGCTTTCAGAAACAGTAAAACGGAAGGGCGTTTCTTCCGGACCGGCAACTTCTTCTCCCTTTAAAGCCATATAGATTATGCTGCCTTTGATATCTGTTCCCGGCTCTACACCCGATACGGTCATCTCAAATATTGCTTCTCCTTCAAAATAGCGGATCTGCATATTATCGAAAAGGGGCTCGGGTTTTTCCACCAATTTTCCGCTCTCTTTTACCGAACCGGCTTTGCCGCTGAATGCTGAATCGAGATTGATCCTTGTATTAGGTTCATCATCGGTCATGGTGGTGGAAAATAGTTTCCACCCTGGTTGTATTGCCGCGCGGAAGCGAAGGGTGTATTCGCCTTTTCCCGGTTGTGCTGTGGCATCATAAGTGAAGTTCACCACAGGCGTTGTTCCGGTGGAGGCATCCTGGGCACCTGAAGATAGAAATGCGAAAAGGGAAAACAGGGCGAGTAGAATTCGGCTACGCATCAGAGAAGGGTTGGCAGTTAAAAATAAACGAGTTCCGGAAAAGAACTCGTTTCAATTATTCAAACTAAGAGGATCATCCTCCTAAGGGAACTTTAAAATTCACAACGGCAGGTGGAAGACATTCTTTTTCATTACAAACCATGAACTCCACCTTACCAGCGAGGTTGGTCTTCGCCTTTCCTTTTACTTTCACCACCTGGATGAATTCAACCTTCTTCTCATAATAACGAACATCAGAATCGAAGGCTTCTTCAAATACTTTCTTCACCTTTCCCTGCTCTGCTACTTTTCCATTAAGGGATACCAACGGGTTCTTGGTGAAATTGAAAGAAGTGGAAACAGGGCCATCTCCGCCGTCCTGTGCATAGATATGATAATTACCTCCGATATCTGCGGTCATACGCACTTCGTAGGTATTTTCAGCGATCTTTTTTGTTTGGAATGACCATTTTACCTGCTTATCGCTCTGCGCGAAAAGGGCTACGGTTACTACCAGGGCAAGGACTGTTACGAAGATTTTTTTCATGATGCAAAAATCCATCAATTAGTTCTAATGAAAATCTAAAATTATCCAGTTTGCCTTACAGCTTTTGTTAAGAATGATCAGGCAGGTTGTTTGCTCCTCAGGAGTGCCTCCAGTATCAGCCTGCCGTCAATATTTCCAAGCTCGGCAGAACAGGCCCTTTCGGGGTGTGGCATCATCCCGAATACATTACCGGCTTCATTCCTGATACCTGCTATATTTCGGCTCGCTCCATTTGGATTGGCAGAATCTGTTATCTCCCCGTTTTCATCACAATAGCGGAATATAACCTGGTCGTTTGCCTCCAGTTTATCGAGCGTGGCCTCATCTGCATAGTATCTTCCCTCGCCATGGGCAATGGGGATCATCAGTGGCTTATCGGTATCCAGACCTTTGAGGTAAACATTCTTACAGATGAATTGCTGGTTGGCATTCCTTAATAGCGCCCCTGGCAGCAGGTGTGCTTCGCAGAGAACCTGGAAGCCATTGCATACGCCAAGCACCTTACCACCGCGGTTGGCGAATTCGATCACCGATTCCATCATGGGACTGAACCTGGCAACAGCGCCGCAGCGAAGATAATCGCCGTAAGAAAAGCCTCCCGGCAAAACGATACAGTCTTCTGTTGTGAACATGCTAAGGTCTTTATCCTTATGCCAGAGCATGATCACTTCCTGACCGAGGTCGTTCTGAAGGGCATCCTTCATGTCACGGTCACAGTTGGAACCAGGAAAAACTACTACACCGAATTTCATATATAATAGATCAAAAGGTGAAAATATGGATCTGTCAGGCCCGCAAAGTTAGTCGATTGCCGGCAAATGCCCCTAGGTGAGGTGGGGGAAATAATTGACGATGATGGCAAAAGCAAAGATCACCCAGTGCACCACCACCGGGAACCACCTGTTGGCCGGATAATAATAGGTGGCGGCATGAAAGCATGCGATGGGGGTAATGCACAAAAGCCAGTGCTGGTAATTATTCCCGGGGTTTACAAGAATGATGAGGAGCCCAACCAAAAGCATCGAAAGTAGCAGGCTCCAGCATTTCCTGACCTGGATAAGCATTTTGGTAAGATTATCCTGAACAAACCATGCGCCGGTGAGGAAAGGTGCCACCATTAAAAGAATACCTCCTGTAACCCAGAGTGAGGAAGGGATCCTGGGCAGGTGAAAATTAACCATCGGCGCCAGGGCCCCGGGCTCCAACTGGTCGGTAAGGAATAATATTATCAGCAGGAAATAATAGGGTGAAAGAAATCCGATGATGGCTATCACCCACTCTCCTATCCGCATCGGCCGGGTGATGATGATAGCCAGTAATATCAGCACTATATAGGCTACCGACGGTTTGTAAAACAATGGCAGCACTCCTACCAGCAAGCTTATATTGAAAATCGCGGAAAGTGGCCTGTTATTATTATACCATCCGGACATACCATAAAAGATCCAGGTCAACAGAAAATTCACGATCATGGTGCTGGAGAACTGGTTCCATTCGGGTAAAAGGGAACTTACCAGCAGGAATGCCATCCCCACCAGGTAATTATGCCGGGGCAGAAGCCTGATGGTATTGGCAATGCGATTCAGCAGGCTGGCCTGCAGAAAAAGAAAAATAAATGCCAGCATCCCATAGAGTATACCTTCCTTTCCCCCTATGGGAGCCAGTATATTGAGTAAAAGCTTATAGAGATAGTTATCTTCCTCCTGCCGTAAAGGAGCAGGGTAATTCAGGAAAACCGGGAATTTCAGGATCAAAGCATAGATCAGCAATACGAACGCGTTGGCCGGGTTCTTTTGCTTGAAGACTCCTATCACAATGGGTTAGTTTTTTAATAGTCAACCCTGGCAAAACACAGGTAATTCCTGTATAAACAAGGTATGATCATCTGCCTTGCACTAACCTGTTTGGCGAATCTTGGCATGAAATCGTACCCTTTGTCAAGGTTTTTCAACGTCGGATATCGTGTGATCTTACCTGTTGCATCAACACTTTGATCGGTCAGCACGAAAGTCCGCCTTTCGAAAGTATTAAAAAGAAAGTGTACTTCACCACCTGTATTCATATTTCCGTAAGAAATAAGATTATCCGATTCATCATCAAACTGGTTCTTGGCAATAACATTGCTCCATTCCAACTTCCCATCACGGTCAAAAGACAACAACATTACATTCTCCGCAAAGTAGCGCTGGGCGGTGGAATTATTCCATCCGTACCTTCCCCATGGCATACGCCATGGACTATAAAGAGGGCTCCAGTAATTATAATTCATGGGGCTCATCCAAGGATTACCCCAACCCGTATAATCCCACCTGTTGAAATTATTATAGCGCGATGTTGTATACAGCACCTCGCTCACTATAGCAAAACCACCATCCTTGCGGGTGTAGATATTCTTGATGAAGAAATCATTGAAAGCCGTTTTCTTATTGGTTTCACTGCCTTTGGCCAATACCCTTAACTCATCATTGAATACAATGGCCGTATCACTGATCTTCTGGTTGCTGCGGGTATCCCAATTCACAAAATATAGTCCTTCCATATTCCCCCTTTTCTGACGTGAGAAGAATGAGGCCAGCAGAATACGGTTATTATTGTTGTCAACCTTCAGAATGATATCATCCAATATCTGCTTACCGATATCAACATTACGGATGCTGAAACCCAGTGAATCCGGATGTTTAATGAGCATGTTCACCCCGGTGATGAAGTCGCTGCTATTACTTGCGCGGGTATATTTTGCCGTTACCAGTTCACCCGCATTGGTGAGATGGAAATCGGCGAAGTTCTCATTCTTGCCTTCCATGTTCATCATGGTGAAATTCCTTGTGAGCAGGTTGATGCGATCATCATATAGAAAGGAGGTGATGAAGAATTTCTTAGGGTCACTGCTGTTCACTTTAAAAAGCATGATACGCTGCTTATCATCACTATTGATCAGCGAATAGATCTTGTTATTGGATGAGTAATTGACCTCTGTAGTATCAAGGGTTACAGGATTTGCCATTGGTCTTCCCTTTTCATTGATGGCCACATAATCGCAATAGATCACACGCTTTTTTTGGTACTGGTAAAACAGGTAGATCTTGTCGGCAAAACTGATAAAGTCGAGGTTGATAACCCTGTCTGGCATAAAATCCAGGGGCACCCTTTCATTGAGCTTCATTTCGGCATCATACAAACTGATGTCATGCTCATTCCGGTTGTTTTTATAAATAAGAAAGTTGTTACCCAGTTTACCGAGAATCTCAAAATTGGTGCGGCGGCTATCCTCTTTTTCAGGTTCTGAATATATGACACGGGGAGCCTGGGCCTGCAGGATGGAACCAACAAGCAGGAATAAGCCCAGAACACTAAGCCTGATTTTCATGACGTACGCTTTTATTAAAGTTAATATCCTATAAATACATTACAGAGACAATTTTACGAACAAGCTGGTTGGTTAAGGGGATAACATATACTCATTGTATCATATTTTTAACTATACCTTTGCAATGCGGCTACGGGAAACCGAGCTTTTTTTGTTTCTTACCTGCCGGGGATCTGCCCTGGCAAAATTTGATCAACTGTGGGAAAAAATCTTAATAAGGTCTCAACGGCGGGATTATTGATTGCGCTTGGGATCATTTATGGTGATATTGGTACTTCACCCCTTTACGTTTACAATGCCATTATTTCCGGGAGAGAGGTTACTGATAATCTTATTATCGGATCATTATCCTGTATCATCTGGACACTAACCCTGATCACTACCGTAAAATATGTATGGCTCGTACTAAGGGCCGACAACCGGGGTGAGGGTGGAACCTTTGCACTCTATGCACTGGTAAGGCGACAAAAAAAATGGCTTGTGATACCAGCTATGATAGGTGGTGCCTCATTATTAGCAGATGGTATCATTACCCCTCCCATGACCATCACCTCATCAATTGAGGGACTAAAGGAACTGCCAATATTCTATCACCTCCAAACCAATACGATTGTTTACATCGTACTGGGTATCATCTCTGCTTTCTTTTTTATGCAGCAGTTTGGTACTGCATCTATTGGAAAGATGTTTGGTCCCATCATGATGGTTTGGTTTACCATGCTCGGCATATTAGGAGTGATGCATATCTCCGATGATTTTTCAATTCTTAAAGCTGTTAACCCCTATTATGCAATAGAGTTTCTGGCAACCTACCCTAAGGCCATCTGGCTGCTGGGCGCTGTATTCCTCTGTACTACCGGGGCGGAGGCATTATATAGTGACCTTGGCCACTGCGGCCGCGATAATATCAGGGTCTCCTGGATCTATGTTAAGATCTGCCTGCTGCTGAATTATTTCGGACAGGGCGCCTTTCTGCTGGCGAACCGCACAGGCATCACCGTTACCCCCGACATGAAAGCCACCCTGGGTATCAATGCCTTCTATGACCTTATGCCACAATGGTTCATCATTCCGGGAGTTATCATCGCCACCACTGCCGCCATCATCGCCAGCCAGGCCATGATCTCTGGTGCCTATACACTCATAAGTGAGGCCATGCGTCTTAACCTCTGGCCTAAACTAAAGATCAGGTATCCCTCAGAAGAAAAAGGACAGCTCTTCATTCCGGGTATCAATACCATGATGTTCATAGGTTGCGTGGGCATAGTGCTTTATTTCAAAGAATCATCGCGGATGGAAGCGGCATATGGCCTCGCCATCATCGTTACCTTTATCAGCACCACCATGTTATTCGCCAACTACATGGTAGCCAAAAGAGTTCCATCATCCCTTATCTATCTTTTCATAGTTGCCTATGTTGTAATCGAGATAACATTCCTTATCGCCCTGCTGGAGAAATTCACTCATGGTGGTTATATCACGCTGCTAATCGGCGCAGCCATGTTTATCGTGATGTATGTTTCTTACAGAAGCAGGAAGATCAAGAACCGTTATGTTGAATTTGTACGGATGGAACATTATGTTCCCATGATCCAGGAATTGAGCAACGACAAAACAGTTCCCAAACATGCGACCCACCTGGTGTATATGACCAGTGCCAACAATCCCAAGGAAATTGAGCATAAGATCATTTACTCCATCCTTAATAAAAAACCTAAAAGAGCAGATATCTATTGGTTCATTCATGTTGACACGCTCGATGATCCTTATACCTGCGAATATGTAGTTGACCATATCATCCCCAATGATATCATCAGGGTTGAGTTTCGCCTTGGTTTCAGGATGGAACCCAAGATCAATCTCCTTTTCAGGAAAGTTGTGGAAGAACTGGTGAACAATAAGGAAGTGAATATCTATAGCCGTTATGAGAGCCTGGAGCGCAATAATGTGGTGGGTGATTTCCAGTTCATTGTTATGGAAAAATACCTCAGCCAGGATAATGAACTTCCCTTTTTTGAAAGGATCATCATGAAGTTTTATTTCTGGTTAAAGGAGATCAGCCTTTCAGAGGAAAGAGGTTTTGGACTCGATCCTTCAAATGTTGTAGTGGAGAAATTCCCGCTGATAGTAGCACCGGTTACTTCAATCAGACTGAAAAGGATCTTCCATGAAGAACATCACCAGTTTTGATAACGCAGCTTAGTCCGGGTGAATTAAGGGACCTGCTCGGCATGGGAGAAAAGATCCTGCTAATTGATGTGCGAGAAGACGAAGAGCATGAAGCATTCAATATTGGCGGTATGTTGTTGCCACTTGGAGAGATCATGCAGATGGCTGATGCAATACCACGAACAGGGAAGGTAGTGCTCTACTGCAAACGAGGTATCCGGAGCGCCATTGCGATACAGCGGCTACAGGAGAAGTTTGATTTCACCAACCTGATCAATCTCAGGGGCGGGCTCGAAGAGTGGAAAAAATAATGTCCCTTTATCTCTATATAATTATCGGAATTGCGGCATTAAGTATTCTCGGATATTTTCTGCAGGATAGATTCATCTTCAAGCCGGAGAAACTCAAACAGGATTTTCAGTTTGCCTATGATATCCCTTTTAAAGAGCTGAATTTTGATATTGGTCCGGGTGTGCGGATAAACGGTCTTCACTTCCAGCGCGAACAGCCCCTTGGCCTTGTACTATATCTTCATGGTAATTCAAGAAGTATAAAGGGATGGGCAAAATATGCAAAGGACTTTTACCGCTATAACTATGATGTGGTTTTGGTTGATTACAGGGGATTTGGTAAGAGTACCGGCAAGCGGGGTGAGAAAGATATGTTACAGGATATACAGTTTGTGTATGATACGCTGACCGCTGAATATCCCGAACATCATATCATTGTTTATGGAAGAAGTATCGGCAGCGGCTTTGCTGCCAAGATCGCATCAGATAATAAACCCCGCTACCTGATACTGGATGCACCTTATTATAGTTTTAAAAAAGTGGTGGAGCGATTTCTGCCCATACTTCCGGTAAGTCTTGTTTTGCGATACCATCTTCGCACCGACAAATGGATAAGACATGTTAACTGCCATACCTATATAATACATGGCACGCGCGACTGGCTCATCCCCCTTCATCACAGTGAAAAGCTGCAGCGTATCAATCCTTCAAAGATCACACTGATTCGCATTCATGGTGGTGGCCACAATAACCTCACTTCCTTTCCGGAATACCATAATTTTATCAGAGATATTCTGAAATACTGAACCCCTAATACCCCCGCCATGAGCTTAAAAAACCTTCAAACAGAAATAGATGCATCCTGGCTCTATAAAAAACTTGCAGATAATGAAGAGGATGCCACCGTTGCCAATGTGTTCAGGCAGATGAGTGAAATTGAAAACAGCCATGTGCAGGCTTTTGCAGCAAAGGAAAAGATTAGTGCAGCCCAACTTCCACCACCCTCCTGGCGGGCACGAACAATCAACCGCATCGGGCGGATCTTCGGCTATGAATATGTTCTGGGAGTGTTAATGGATACAGAGAAAAGTATATCCAATGCTATTATCGTCGCCAAAAAAGAAAACAAGCAGGAGATTAATGGCAGCGAAACATATCATGTAAAGATCCTTCGTTCATTACTCGAAAAAGAAGGAAGGGTTACCGGCGCACAATTCACCCGCTTTGAAAAAAAACACCGCTCTGTTGGTGGTAATGCTATCAGGGCCGGTGTGTTGGGAGGCAATGACGGATTGGTTTCCAATTTCAGTCTGGTAATGGGAATAGCGGGCGCAACTACCGGTCAGGACACAGTGCTGATGGCTGGATTGGCGGGACTACTAGCTGGTGCCCTATCAATGGCATTGGGTGAATGGATATCAGTGAAAAGTAGCCAGGAATTGTATGAAAACCAGATGCAACTTGAAATGGAGGAGCTTGAAACCAACCCTGAAGGAGAACGTCGCGAAATTGCGCTGATCTATATGGCGAAAGGAATTCCGGAAGAGCAGGCACATGAAATGGCTACAGAGATCCTGAAAAATAAAGACCATGCACATGAATTGCTGGTACGTGAAGAGCTTGGTATTAATGCAGAAGAGCTAAAAGGTTCTGCGGTTGAAGCAGCACTATATTCTTTTGGACTATTCGCCGTTGGGGCCATAATACCTGTGATACCTTTCTTCTTCCTTACCGGAATGAATGCTATATGGCTCAGTGTTACATTCAGCGCAATTGGCCTTTTCCTGATTGGAGCAGCCATAACATTGTTTACCGGGAAGAATCTATGGTTTTCAGGATTCCGCCAGGTTTTGTTTGGTCTGGCTGCCGCTGCCATAACTTTTGGTATTGGAAAACTCATAGGTGTTTCATTGGCAGGGTAATTAAGTAATGGGCAGTTGCTTTAGCTTTGCGGCATGAAATTATTGCGCTGGATCAAGATCATCATCCTTGTTTATGCTCTACTGGGTATCGGTATCTTTTACCTGCAGGATAAATTCCTTTTCCATCCCGAGCCGCTGTTGAAAACGGATAATTATAATTTTGGTCTGCCGCATAAGGAAATCAATATACCCTTCGATAAAGAGAGCAATCTGAATATTATTCAGTTCTTAGCAGATAGCAGCAAAGGAAACAAAGGCGTCATTCTCTATTTTCATGGTAACCGGAAAAACATCTCCTGGTATGCGAAATACGTTCCATCATTAACAGCAAAAGGTTACCAGGTCTGGATGATAGATTATCCTGGTTTTGGCAAAAGCACCGGTCCGCTTACAGAAAAACGATTATATGAATATGCCGACCAGTTATTCCGGCTTGCTAAAAGATCATATTCAGGAGATAGTATAATACTTTATGGAAAGAGTATGGGCACCGGAATCGCTGCACAGGTTGCAGCCACCCATCATGCCAAATTGTTGTTGCTGGAAACACCTTATTATAGTATCCATTCGCTTTTCAGTTATTATCTCCCCTTCTATCCTATCAGCAGGATGATCCATTATGAACTTCCCACTTATAAATATCTTCCGGAAGTGCTGATGCCTATAATAATATTCCAGGGTACAGATGATGGTGTGGTGCCCTATCGCAATGCAAAAAAACTGATACCAATGCTGAAACCCAAAGACCGATTTATCACTATAGAAGGGGGCACGCATAATGATCTCACAACCTATCCGGAATATAGGAGGGTGGTGGATTCGGTGTTGGGGGGGCAGTAGGGAGTAGGCAATAGGCAATAGGCAATAGGGAATAGAAGAGATCGTGAAAATGGGAATCGAGAGGAAATTATTTTTCAGACAGAATGGATCCCTCCTCACTTACAATGAGTGTGTGGTTCAAGCCTACTTTGAGCGCATAATTTTCTTTATCATGGCTAACCGGGAATCCATAACAGATAGGATATTTATATTCATCCAGCAAATCCTTAAAAATATCTTCTATATCTTTTCCAAATGGCCGGTCCGTATCCTTGTTATCTGTAAATCCACCCAGAATAAGTGCTGATAGATTTTCAAGCATACCCGAGCGCTTAAGTTGAATCATCATCCTGTCAATATTGTACAATTGCTCACCAACATCTTCCAGGAATAAAATCCTATCCTTTGTTTTATAAGCCGATCGGGTTCCGATAAGATGGCTTACCAGGGCGAGATTTCCTCCTACTAGTCTGCCACTTGCTTTACCCTTTTTGTCGTATGGATGGGGGGCTTTCCTGTAAACGGATTTTTCACCTCTTAAAGCGGCAAGAAGCGACTGTACATAAGGATTCGCATACTCACCTTCATTGAAGGCTGCTGCCATGGGAGCATGCAGGCTTGCGATCTTTAATTGCCGGTTAATATGAGCGTGGAGAATGGTGATATCACTGAAGCCTATTATCCACTTGGGATGTTTGCGAAAGCTTTTGAACTGCAATTGATCGATGATCCTTCCCATCCCATAACCTCCCCTTCCGCAAAGAATTGCTTTTACAGAACTATCGTCCAGCATCTCCTGCAGGTCTGCCAGCCTCTCCGCATCGGTGCCGGAGAAATAATTCTCAGACTTGCTTTGCATGGTATTTCCAAGCCTGATAGAATAGCCTTCCTGTTGCAATACTTCAACAGCAGTCTGCCATTTTTCAGGAGGCATATAGCCGGCGGGACAAACCATTCCAATGGTATCACCTTTTTTGAGGTATGGGGGGATGCGCATGTTGCAAAATAAAAATAAATAGCGAAGCACCGTAGGAATACTGATCACTGTTCGTCTAATGAGTAAGACAAGCTTATCTATATGAAGATTTTTATGATTCTGCTGACCGGGTTAACCTTATCGTTTTGTGCTTATTCGCAATCTACAGTCAAAGGAAAAATCCAGGATAGTACCGCCAGGAGCGGGCTTTCAGGTGCCACGATCCAGCTGCGTAATACCAGTTTTTCAAGAAGTACCGTATCTGCAATGTCAGGTGAATTCAGCTTTGCTGAAATTCCCAATGGGTCATATAAACTAACGGTCACCTTTGTGGGATTTGATAATTATGAAAAAACGATCACTCTCCAGGGAAATAATATTGACCTCGGCACTATAGAATTGGGAAAATCGGGCAAAACACTAACTGAGGTAGTGATCAAGGCAACCACCCCTCCTACCCAGCAAAAAGGTGATACGGTTCAATTTAATGCCAACCAGTTTAAAGTAAACCCTGATGCGAACGTGGAAGACCTGGTGAAAAAAATGCCTGGAATCCAGATAGAAAATGGCGAAGTAAAAGCGCAGGGAGAAACAGTTCGAAAAGTCACCATTGATGGTCGTGAATTTTTTGGTGATGATGCAACCGCCGCTTTAAGAAACCTGCCGGCAGAAGTTGTTGATAAGATACAGGTATTTGACAGGCTGAGCGACCAGGCACAACTCACAGGTGTTGATGATGGCAACAGCGTTAAAGCCATTAATGTAGTAACCAGGGAAGACCGGAGAAACGGACAGTTCGGACGGGTGTATGCAGGATATGGTACTGATGACCGCTACCAGGCTGGCGGTGCGGTGAACTTCTTTAATAAAAACCGACGGATCTCTGTAGTTGGACTATTCAATAATATCAACCAGCAGAACTTCAGTTCTTCGGATATGCTTGGTCTTTCTGGCGGCAACAGTGGAAGAGGCGGAGGAATGGGCAGAGGTGGGTCAGGTAACTTCCAGACAGGCCAGCAGAACGGTATTACAAAAACAAATGCATTAGGGCTCAACTACAGCGACCTCTGGGGTAAAAAACTTGAAACCAGCGGAAGCTATTTCTTTAATAACAATACCAATAACAGAAGCCAGCTTACCAACAGGGAGCAGTTCAATACCAATGTTCCCAATAGTTTTTATACTGAGAACGCTGAATCCATAAATATCTCCACCAGTCACCGCTTCAACATGCGGATGCAATATAAAATTGACTCTCAGAAATCATTGATCATAACCCCCAGCCTCAGCTACCAGGAAAATGATATTAGATCCTATACCAGTGGTGAACAAACGAACCTGGATGGTACCGTTACCAGCAGAACCGTTGATCCAAACAGGGTTAAAGGCAATGGATATAATTTCAATAACAATATCTTTTACCGCCAGGCATTGGGTAAAACAAGAAGGAGTTTTGGTATAGGACTGACTACCGGATTCAGTAACCGGAACAGTACTCGTGAACAACAAACGATCTCTACTTTTTTTAAGGCACTGACGCCCGAATATGATAGTACCTTCCAGCAATCCTTATCGGAAACAAGAAGCCAGAATTATAGCGCCAACCTCGAATACTCAGAACCAATAGGTAAAAAAGGATCATTACAATTCAGGTATAATCCGGGTTACTCCAAAAACGAAGCAGATACCCGGGCCTACCGGTTTGATGACAATGCAGGCAAATACACCATACTTGACACATCCCTTTCTAATGTGTTCACCAATAATGTTACCACACAAAGAGGTGGTATAAATTACCGGGTGGGCGACCGGCAGAGAATGTTTGCCATTGGTGTTGACCTGCAAAATACCGAGCTGGATAATGATCAGACCTATCCTGCAAAAGGGAATTTAAAAAAATCATTCAGCAATATTCTGCCGAATGCAATGTTCAGGGGAAAGATCGGAGAAAAAAGCAACCTCATGATGTTCTACCGCGCTTCTACCAGTACCCCATCGGTAAACCAGTTACAGAATGTGATCAATATCAACAATGTATTATTTCCCACAACTGGTAATCCTAACCTCGACCAATCATATTCTAATACACTCAGCACAAGATATACCTATTCGGATTCAAGAAAAGGAAACAGTTTTTTTTTCAACCTGTTTGCTACAAATACGATGGACTATGTAACAAATGCAACTTTTACTGCAACCTCTGATTCAGTACTAACGCCAACATTCACACTAAAACAGGGATCTCGTCTTTCCAAGCCCGTAAACCTCGATGGATACTGGAACCTTCGGACATTTGCCACCTACTCATTCCCTTTCAAGTCCATAAAATCGAATATTACTTTTAATGGTGGTTACAATTATGTGAAGACACCGGGACTGATAAATAATATGCTGAATGAAACCAGGAATTCAACCTTTAGCGGTGGTATAATTCTGGCGAGCAATATTAGTGAGTATGTTGATTTCAATATCAACTACAACGCAAGCAGGAGCATTGTAAAAAATGATCTTCAGCAGAATCTCAACAATAAATATTTCTCACAGTCTGCAGGAGTAAGACTTAATCTCTTAAGCAAATCGGGATGGTATATTGATAATGAGTTGAACAATATGTTATACAGGGGATTGACAGCTGAATTCAACCAGGATTACTGGCTATGGAATGCTGCTATCGGGAAGAAATTCCTGAAAGATCAGAAAGGTGATCTCCGGCTCTCGGTATTTGATCTGTTGAAACAGAACCGAAGTATTAGCAGAACCGTATCTAGTGATGGCATTGAAGACAATTGGACACAGGTACTGCAGCAATATTTCATGCTTACATTTTCTTACAGGCTGAGAAATTTTGGCAAGGCGCCGGCTCCTGCAGAAAGAAGAATGCAAAGGCCAATGAATCCTATGACACCTGGTGGACCAATAGCACCTGGCGGACAGAGAGGTGATGGTGGACCTGGAGGAGGACCTTCAATGCCGATTGCCTATGGCGACAGCACTATGGAATGATGAAATGCAGATCCGTTATTTTAGCAGGATAGTACCATCGCAACAACATGGGATCATTCAACGAAACTGAATTCATCATACGGTTGAAAAGGAAGGAGGAATCTGCTTTCAGGGAACTTGTGGATGGCTGGAAAGATAAGGTCTATAACACTGCGTTGGGGCTGTTGCAACATGCCGAGGACGCGGAAGACCTGACCCAGGAAGTGTTCCTCTCCGCCTGGAACTCCATAGATGAGTTTCGTGCAGATGCATCAGTTGGCACATGGCTTTATCGGATAACTGTGAATCGTTCACTGGACCTGATCAGAAAAAAGACCCGAAGAATCAGACTGGATTTTATTCGATCATTTTGGGCGGGGGGAGGAAAGGAGGAAAAAGAGGCATCAGATTTTTACCATCCCGGCGTGGCACTGGAAAAAAAACAGGATGCAGCTTTACTGTTTAAAGCCATCCGGCAACTGCCCGAAAAGCAAATGGTGGTATTCAGTCTGCAGAAACTGGAAGGATTAGGAAATGAGCAAATAGCCACAATACTGCAAACAACCATTGGTGCCGTTGAATCGTTACAGCAAAGGGCCAAAGCCAACCTGAGAAAGAAACTAAATGAATATTTCGAAAATAAATAAATGACCATGAGAGCCAATGAGCATACAGAAAAAAGAGTGGAAGAGGTCCTGGGCAGTTTAGACAATGTTGTTCAAGCCCACACAAAGGCACATTTCTATACCCGACTTAGAGGCAGGATGGAGAATGATGAAGGTGTATGGACAAAAATTGCTGCATATATCAGCCGCCCACCTGTAGCATTAACCTTTATCGTGCTTTTGCTTGCAATCAATTTATTTATACTATTCAGCAATAAGGCTACCGTGCCAGAGGATAATGTTGATCATATGACCGCCCTGGCACAGGAATACCATTTTGAACGAAATTCCATGATTGACCAAAACACCATTCTGCCATGACCAGCATAAAAAATAAATCACTTCTGTTTATTATTGGTGTATTACTGATCTCCAACCTGGTGATGGTAGGCATGTATCTGTTTGGCACCAAAGAACGCCGGCCACGAGAACGGAGCCAAAGATCTCCCATTGAGTTCATGGTGAAAGAATTGGCGCTGGATGATAAACAGGCTGCGGCATTCAAAGAAATGCTGGATACAGTTAAACAGAAGAATAAGCCACTATTGGATTCGATGAGAACAAGCAGGGAATCTCTTTATAAAAATCTCAAAGCAGAACCTCAACCTGACTCCATAATCCTTAGGTATGCAAACACCATTGGGAAAATAGAAACCGCGCTCACCATTAATAATTATGAGCATTTTCGAAAACTGAGGGCTATCTGCAATCCGGAGCAGCAGTTGGAACTGGACACACTCATTCAAAGAATGGGAAGAAGAACTGCAAGAAAAAAAGGCCAATGATTTTTTCCGTTACTAATTACGCAGGACACGCGCGGGCAAAAGGAACAAGGCTTTGATCGCTTCTAGTATTCCATCCACCGCTATCCCCAGGATCCGGAAAGGAATCAGGAGAAGCCATACAATTGGATACAATATCAGAGCGATAATGGCCAATGGCCAGCAAAGTATAAAAAGGACAAGCCAAACTAATAATGTCAGCATACCATAAAAATAAAATAAAAATCATTCCTGAAGAACAGATCCTGTAGCATTAACATCCAGTTTAACCATTGCTCCGCATTTTAGGGCGAAATTATTCTTCTGGTGGCCAACGGGAAATTCAAAACAAACCGGGTAATGGCAATCAACAAGCTTCTCCATGATAATTTGGTAAACGTTCCTGTTGAACTCTTCTTCCGGATCTTCGGAAGGTTTGAATTTAAATCCACCTATCACGAGGCCGGCAAGATGATCAAGCTTACCACTTCTCTTCAGGTTCCAGAACATCCGGTCAATACTATAGAGATATTCACCTGTATCTTCCAGAAAAAGGATCTTTCCTTTTGTCAAAAGGTCAGAACCCGATCCTGTGATTGATTCAATGGTCTTACAATTTCCACCAATAAGCTCACCCTTCGCTTGTCCATAGCGGTTATATTCAGAAGGGGGAACGCTGAAATACATTTTTTTTCCAAATAGTAAATCGCGGATCGATAATATGGAATCTTTCTGCAACTGGTCTGCCTCTTCCCAAACATCAGGAAAGCTGTTACACATTTTGGAATGAATGGATGCAACACGAACCACTGAATTCAGGTGAGCATGCAGTACAGTTACATCGCTGAATCCGATCACCCATTTAGGATGTCGGCGGAATCTGTTGAAATCAATATGATCTATGATCCTAACCAGGCCATACCCTCCTCTTGCACATAGAATTGCATTAACCGAATGATCGTCGAGCAAAGCCTGCAGATCTTCCAGTCTTTCCGTATCCGTTCCCCCAAAAGTTCCGTCTCTCCTACCGATTGAAGAACCCAGCTTCACTTTTAGTCCCCATGATGAGATCTGCCTGATTGCAGGTTCAAGCTCTTCCAATGTGATATAGCCGGCGGGTGAGCTTATAGCTATGGTGTCTCCTGCTTTCAGGTAGGGCGGCCTTTTCAGGGCCACAGAATGCGGGTCGGGTTCTTTAGTTCCGGTATCAACAGGCAGCGATAAGGCTGCTAAAAAACCATTTCTGATAAATTCCTTTCTTTCCATAGTAAAAATGATCCTGATGTTGAGTAAATTACTATAAATAATAAGCCATGAGGCCCGTTTTTCTATGTTTTCTAACCCTCTTCTCCTGCGCTCTCCATGCGCAGCTGCTGAATGGAACATGGAAAGGGCTCGGGTGGACTTCCTGCGAGTCGGCTTATGTTGAACTTAAACTTACACAGACAGACAATATTATCAGGGGTGAATCTTTATACATTTTCGGGGATAACCGCTTCCAGCGATATTCATTGGAAGGAAGTTATTCGCCGCTTGATTCAGTCATAATTCTCAAAGAGATCAAACTGCTGGGAGCTATTAAACCTGCCATAGATGTGAATTGTTTTAGCATGTACAGTTTCCGTATTTCTGAATCAAGTCTGGGAACCCAACTCAAGGGATCAGCCGAAAACAGGTCAAGAGGATTACTAAAGATCAAATGTGCAGATGCAGAATATGAATTAACGAAATTCATTCCTTCCCCTCTGCCTGTTCCTGGCAGTCCAGCTTTCAATGCCGACGCTGCTTACCTGAAAATGGCAATGGGCCGGTCTGATTTTACTGTTCGCAGCCTTGAGATCGACAATGACAGCATACTTGTAAAACTTTATGATAACGGGCAGGTTGATGGTGATACAGTATCCCTGATCTTCAATGGCCAACCTATTGCAGTACGGGTTCCCATCACTGCATCGATGAGATCCTTTACCATTTATCCCGACCGGAACCTGGAGGTAAATAAACTTTCTTTCATAGCGCATAACCTTGGCAGTATTCCCCCCAATACTGGTACATTAACCATGATCATTGATGGTAAACTGGTACAGGTTTTTCTTTCGGCTGACCTTAGCCGGAATGCAACGATAGAATTCCGATGGCCTCAGAAAGATTAATTCAAAGCTGAAATCCTAATCCCGACTGGGCTGCACGCTGGTATTTCCGAAGGTCAAATTTGTAATAGAAGGGTGATTTATGTGCAACGCCTTCCTTTCTCTCCTCAAGTCTTTTCAGGATTCCAACCCCTAGTATCTTTCGTTGAAAATTCCTGCGATCGAGTTTGCGGCCAAGTATCGCCTCATATAATTTCTGCAGTTCCGGCATGGTGAACTTTTCCGGCAATAATTTATGTCCTATGGGGTGATAATTAAGCTGCATGCGCAGGTAAGCAAGGGCCTCCTGTACAAGATTTGCGTGATCCATCATGAGGGGTGGAAGATTATATACATTGAACCATTCGCATGCGGTAGAAAACTCATCGCTGCTGGGATCTACCTTTTCGAAATCTACCAAAGCGTAATAACCTACCGTTATGAAGCGCTCAAACAACCAGCTGCTCTCTGAATGTATACCATATTTTCTAAGGATCTTCTTATTCATTTTCTGGGTAGCCCTGTCGGCCTCCCCAAATACCCCGAACTGCTGCAGGAAAATATCTGAGAGGTTGGTCCGCTGCTTAAGGATTCGGTGGGCCGAGGCAGCCATGTCTTCGTTGAGCTTTATAAATCCTCCCGGCAGGGCCCATCCTTCTGTATAATTGGCCTTGAGTAAAAGAACTTTGAGTTCACTGCCGTGAAATCCAAAAATGATACAATCCACCGAAACATTTCGCAGATAGGTGTGGTGACCATTCTCAAAGAGATCTTTTATTTCATCTTTAAAAGCCATCGCCCAAAACTAGCAGATGAAACAGAAAAAATAAACTTTAATATCTGGTACGTAACTTTGCCCTCCCTTCCAAACGAAGACATTAAAGAAATTTAGCATGGAATCACCAAAAAGATATCTCATAACGGCTGCCCTCCCCTATGCAAATGGGTTAAAACACGTTGGCCATCTGGCCGGCTGTTATCTCCCGGCGGATATTTATGTCCGTTATCTGCGGGCGCAGAAAAGGGATGTTGCCTTTATCTGTGGAAGTGACGAGCACGGTACTGCCATTCCGATACAGGCGATGAAAGAGGGCACCACATCGCAGCAAATTATTGATAAGTACCACGCTATAATTGAGGAAAATTTCGGTGACCTTGGAATATCATTCGACATCTACCACCGAACCAGTTCCCAACTCCACCATGAAACGGCGCAGGAATTTTTCACCATGCTGAACAATGCCGGGGAACTGGAAACAAGAGAAACAGAACAATATTTTGATGAATCTGCCAAAACATTCCTGGCCGACCGCTATATTAAAGGCACCTGCCCAAATTGCGGATTCAATGGGGCTTATGGTGATCAGTGTGAAAAATGTGGCACAAGCCTGAGTCCGGATGAATTGATCAACCCGGTAAGTACACTTAGTGGTGAAGCACCTGTAAAAAGGAAAACAACACATTGGTATCTTCCACTCAACAGGCATGAGGAATTTCTGCGCAAGTGGATCATTGATGAACATGGCAGCGACTGGAGAGCCAACGTGGTAGGTCAGTGCAAGAGTTGGATAGATGGCGGTCTTCAACCCCGTGCGGTAACACGCGACCTCGACTGGGGCATTAAAGTTCCCTTGCCCGAAGCTGAAGGGAAAGTATTATATGTATGGTTTGATGCGCCTATAGGTTATATCAGTGCCACCAAACAATGGGCATTGAACAAGGGCCGCGATTGGGAACCTTACTGGTATGATAAAGAAACAAAACTTGTCCATTTTATAGGCAAGGATAATATCGTTTTCCATTGTATCATATTTCCGGTAATGCTAAAGCTGCATGGAAATATCTTACCGGATAATGTTCCGAGTAATGAATTCCTGAACCTGGAAGGTGATAAGATGAGCACCAGCAGGAACTGGAAACTGGATATGCAGGATTATATCAATGATTTTGTGAAAAAAGAAAATGGCGGTCCGCAGATGGCTGATGCATTGCGTTATTACCTCACGCAGATTGCGCCGGAAACCAAAGACAGTGAGTTCACCTGGAAAGGATTTCAGGATGCGGTGAATAGTGAGTTGGTAGCCATCTTCGGAAATTTTGTGAACAGGGCTTTCGTGTTGATGCATAAGCTCACAAAAGGAAAAGTTCCAGCCCTTCATGTTGCCATCCAGGATGAAACGGACAATGTAATGCTGGAAGAGATCAGGCAATCAAAACAAAGAATCGAACAATTGCTTGAAGGTTACAAGTTCAGGGAAGCACAGTTTGAAGTGATCGATATGGCTCGGAAAGGAAATAAATATATGCAGGAAAAAGAGCCCTGGATCAAAGCGAAGAAACTAACACAGGAAGGAGAAACCGACACAGAAAGATTACAGCAGGAGATCGATAATTGTTTGCACATTAGTCTACAGCTATGTGCCAACCTGGCCATCTACATAAATCCTTTCCTTCCTCATACAGCACGTAAAATGTTGCATATGATGAAGGTGGTTGATAAAATGCTCGACTGGGAAAATGCAGGTAAAACCAAACTATTAAGTGTTGGTTATTCTTTACGTGCACCGGAATTATTATTCAGAAAAATTGAAGACGTGGAAATACAGGAACAAATTGAAAAGTTAAAGTCAAACAGCATGCCCCCTGAAGTACCCGGAACAGTTGAAACAATTCCTCCTGCTGAGACTGAGGCTGCAAAAACTATAGTCGCACCTCAAAAAGCAGAGATCGTTTATGATGATTTCGCTAAAATAGACCTGAAAGTTGGAACCATAGTAACGGCTGAAAAAGTGGAAAAAGCAGATAAACTGCTAAAGCTTTCCATTGATCTGGGCTTTGAAACGAGAACTATTGTAAGTGGTATCGCCTTACATTTTAAGCCCGAGGATATTGTTGGTAAGCAGGTGGTGGTGGTTGCCAACCTGGCACCCCGAAAAATGCGGGGTATTGAAAGTAATGGAATGATCCTGATGGCAGAAGACCAGCAGGGTAAACTTCATTTTGTATCACCTGAATCCGTTATAAACGCGGGTGCCGGAGTGAGTTAAGCGTTTCATCAGCCCTTGTAAATTTTATTGTAATTTGTATCCATGGCCAGGCTTAAGAGGAAACAATGGATACTCTATGGTGTTGGGCTGTTGCTCCTCGGCCTTCTCTTATCGATGGGATTACTCGTGAGATTACGATCTGTAGCAGCAGCCAAACAGTTAGTAAAAACCTTATCCGGTGGCGAATACGCCCTGGATGCAAGTGCTATCCGGGTAGATCCAACCAGGATGACGATAAAAGTTGCACGTTTCGATATTCACCCCGTTCACCCTGCAACAGCCAATAATGAATTTCGCTTTATGGCCGACAGTATATCGGTTAATCTTCGGGATGTAATAAATCTCCTGTTGTTCAAGCGACTTAATGTTGAATCATTTTCACTGGTGCGTCCAACTCTTGAGTTAAGGGTTTATGAAAAGGATAGCATTGGTAACCGTGTACCAATCCCCCTTCACCAACAGGTTTCGAAAATTCAGACGGTTTTCTTTGATGTATTGCAATCATTGGAGGTAAAAAGTTGTGATATCCGCCAGGCAACAATTGCTTATTACCCCGACCTGAATAACAACAACAGCCGCTACTTCATTAACAATCTACATCTCAACATAACAGATCTTCACCTGTTAAAACGTGTCACAAACTGGAACAACAACAATGAAGTGAGTATCCGCTTTGAACTCCAAAATCCCCTTATTGAATATCCGGATACAACCATAAGAGTTAATCTGGATCAATTGCTTTGGGATAACCGGCAACGAAAATTTGAATTAAACGGCCTCGGCTTCCATAAAACAATAACTACCATTGGAGACAGTACAGGCTTCAGGCTGGAAGGAATTGAACTGGATTCACTGAACTGGAATAAACTTCTTACAGAAGGAGTGGTGGAACTTGCCATGCTGAAAGCATCAAAAGGTTTCTTTTCAAGCAATGACTTCAGGATTCGTCGTAAAAAGGACTCTACTGATGAAAAAGACGATGCCAATTTACTGGATATCATAGGTCCCATTTATGTGAAACAACTTAGTATAGACGATATTGAATTCATCGGCAATTCGCATACCCCGAGAGGAAAAGAAAGTTTTCGTGTGCAAGGAAATGCCTTTGATGTAAAAGAACTTGTTGTAGATAAAAATATTCCCAACAAGATCGCTGTTAAGGAGTTGCAGCTTAAGGTCAAAGCCTACCTCGAATCGGACAGCAGCAAGAATTTTTCATCGGGCTTTGGAGAATTGAATATAAATAAGAATGACCTGGTACTTTATGATTATTTTCTTCAGACCCGGCAGAAAAGCAGGCTTGGAAATAACCGGATTGATGTAAAAAGACTAACGCTCACGGATCTTTCCATACCGGAACTATTACAGGGAAGACTAAAAGCCGAGGAATTGATTGTTTCCGGAGCAAATGTAAAATTGCAGCTACAGCAGAGAGAGAACAGGAACAATCGCGTACCATGGCGACGTATTCAACGTGCTATAGGAAGAAAACTGGAAATAAATACAATCAGGATATTGGATGCAGATCTGCTGATAACAAAAGAAGACCAGCGATCGGCACTTGTAAATGCAACTGCTTTTTCTGCAGTAATCAGTGGTAAAAATCTGTTGGATTCACGAACACTGGAAGCCCTTATGAATGGCAACAACTCCATCGATCTGCCATCATTGGAAATGCAGTTACCAGGGGGATGGGCCAGTATGAAAGGAGTGATATACCGCAGGCAATCTATTTCAGCCACCTCTGCCCGTGGAAATATGAATAATGGAAATATTCAGTTTAATTTAAAAGATATAGTTGCTGAAAAAACAAATGCAGCAGGAATTATCAAGGGTTCAGAGAACAACTGGCTGGAAGCATTGACGATCGGATCGGGTAATATTGATATCACTTTCCCCGAAGAAAAAAATACAAGTGCCACCGGCAATACGCAATATTATACCAGCAAATTCCGGTCAGGTCCACTCAGGTTAAAGATAGCTGGAAAGGGAATAAATGTGCTTGCCATAACTGATTCAGTTTCGGCCGATGACTTGTATGAAGCGGCTGGAAATTTCTACTGGAAAAATCTTTATCTGAAAGGAAGAACGCTAAACATTCAACTTGAAAAATTAAAAGGTTCTACCGGTGAATATGAGTTAGGTGGGAACAGTGAAAATAAAATCAGTAATGGCAACTGGGAAATTTTTACTGATAAAATTTACGCTTCTGTAAATCTTCCCAACACGCGGGTAATACATAATATCGAAACAAGTAAAGATATACCCCGACAGATTTCCAGATTAATATTTTCAAAACCCCATGCTGAAATTCACCTCCTGCCATTAACAGCGCCTACTGATAAAGAATCGACATCTTCAACAATCCTAATCCCGTCTATAAGCCTCGAAGACCCCGGAATAGTTTTGAGCCGTCATGAGGATGGCCAGGAAAAACAGATAGCCAGCCTTGATGGCGGATTGGTTAATACTGCCGCATTTACACTCACAGATGGTGAATGGAAAAGCGACAGTATTGATGCGAGGTTTCAGAATTTAAAAGCAAATCCAGGAAATTTTAAAGTCGATTTTCCCCTGTTGCATTTTAAAATGAATGATGCAAGAATACCAACTGGCGAATCATTCAAATCTGGTCTGGCCTTCCTGGAGGTTGCAAATGCTGGCTTGCAACATCAAAAGGGTGCCAATAGCTTTACGCTGGAAGGGATCACGGGAAAGCTCACTAGTAATATGAGGTTCAACTCCCATCGTGATTCATTGAAAGCATTGCTGGTAACCTTGCCGAAAATTGAAGCTACAGTATCCCATTTCAAACAAAAGAACAAAGACCGAATAACAGATCTAAGGGGATTAAAACTGAATCCGGCTAATGGAACGCTTAGTTTTGACAGCCTCTCCTGGAGCAGTGATCTTACCCGGGAAGATTTTTTTCAAAATCAACCATTCCAAACTGATCTGATCCAATTAAGCAGCGGAATTGGCGTGATAAATGGCCTTAAAATGCTGCCTTCTTCAAACGACACAGTTTGGAAAATGAATCGCCTTGATCTTACTAATTTAAATTTGCAGGTTGACCGCGACAAAAGAGTTCCCCGCGATTCAATCAGCTATCGACCCCTGCTTGCAAAAACGCTCCAAAATATTCCATTTCTATTTGAACTTGACAGTATCACCCTGAAAAATTCACTAGTAAGATATAACGAGATCTCCGAGAAAACCGGCGCTGAAGGAAGCATATTGTTTGCAAACCTGGATGCAACTATCCTGAACATCCGCAATAATTCAATTACGAAGGAGGATAGCCTTAAAATAATTGCCAATGCCCTGTTGATGGATGAGGGTCAAATAGGTTTCTATTTTAATCAGGCATACACTGATAGTTTGCAGCGTTTTCAAATGCGTGCAGATTTAGGAAAAATGGAGCTTAAAAGTTTTACTCCCATGCTGAAACCGCTATTCGGGCTGGAGATATTAAAAGGCCATACTGATAGTGTTATTGTGGAGGTAAAGGGGGATGATCATTTGGCCATCGGAAAAATGCATCTCGACTATCGCAACCTTCGGATTCAGCTTAGCAGGGAAGACGGTAAAAGAAAGGGTGCATTAACCTTTCTTGCAAATACCATATTGCGGAATAAAAATGACAGAACGGCGGCCATTCTCCAGGAGAGAATGCGTGACCGATCTACTTTTAACTTCTGGGGTAAGATCGCATTAAGTGGCCTGTTAGGCAATCTGGGTCTGCAAAATAATGAGAGAAAAATCAGAGCTTATAAAAAGCAAAATTAAATGGTGACAGGCAGTATACTTTTACTAATAATTCTGGCAGCATTAGTTTTTATAGTATTGGCCTGTGCCGTAATGAAATGGCATCCCATGCTGGTTTTATTAATGACAGCTTTAGTAACCGGAATAGCCACGGGGCTGGGACCTGATAAAACAATCACAACAATTTTTAATGGTGCGGGTACAGTATTTGCGGCAATTGGATATATAATAGTAGCAGGTACTTTATTAGGGGAAGTTCTTGAAAAAACAGGCGGGGCTGCCGGGCTTGCTGATAAGTTAATGGGGAGTGTCAGTAAAAAGAAAATACTTCCTGCAACTGCTGCGATAGGGTTGCTGGTAGGTATTCCGGTATTTTGTGATTCTGGTTTCATCGTACTAACGAGGCTTGTTCAAGCCATGGCCAATGTTACTGGCCATCCGGCAGGTTCGATGCAGTTAGCATTGGCAACCGGACTTTATACATCGCATGTAATTATCCCTCCTACTCCCGGACCTATGGCTGCGGCAGGTAATCTGGGACTTTCTTCCTCGCTCGGCTGGGTAATATTGTTAGGAATCATGGTAAGCGTACCAGCCATAATCACAGGCTTATGGATGGTGAAAAAAATTGATTTCCCTATTGTGACTGATACTACTGATCACAGGCCCGCAAATTCTAACCACAAGAATGCAGGCAAAGCATTGTTTGTTCTCTTACTTCCTTTACTACTTATTACTTCCGGAGTAATCATCCCATCATTAACCAACAATGATGCATTAATAAAAACCAGTAAACTCCTGGGGCACCCCGCAATTGCTCTCTTCATCAGCGCCATCATTGCCATGGTGCTGCTCGGGAGTAAACAAAAGAAGGAATGGGCAGAATGGATCTCCAAAGCTTTAGTTCAGTCGGGCCCCATAATTCTAATTACTACGGCAGGTGGTGCTTTCGGGGCTATTCTCAAAGCTACCGCCTTACAAAAGGAGATCACAAGATTTCTGGATGGTAGCAATATACCTGTAATTGCCATCTACCCCTTTGCATTTTTATTAACAGCAATTTTCAAAACGGCGCAAGGTTCCTCAACAGCTGCAATGATCATCTGTTCGGCAATGATCTATCCAATACTCGGGGCCTTCGAATTGTCATTACAACAAAATGTTTTGGTTCTATTGAGTATATCGGGAGGGGCTATGGCTATCAGCCATGCTAATGACAGTTATTTTTGGGTAGTGAACCAATATGGCAAGATTCCTGTCAGAGATATGTATAGGTATTATTCTGTGGCTACCTTATTAATGGGACTATCTGTGATGCTCACCTGCATTTTATTACATTACCTTATTGGCTGGTATCAGGCATCCTTATCATAATGACCATATCCATTACATTGGTTTGGGTAGCACCCGTCTTTACCAGTCCACCACATGCATTAAAAAAATTATAGGCATCGTTGTTTTCAAGAAAATAACCAGGGTCAAGGGCCTTCGCCTTTGATATCTGAAAAATATCAGGTGAAACAATAGCCCCCGCAGCATCTGTAGGACCATCTGTACCATCTGTTCCTGCAGCAAGCAGCACTGGCCAATGTTCGGTATTTTGTTCCCCGAGCCAAATAAATGCTGCTAATGCAAATTCCTGGTTACGTCCTCCCTTTCCTTTCCCCTTTATTGTTACGGTTGTTTCACCACCCGCAATATAGCAGGTTGGCTTATTGATTGGTTTTGAATAAGCTTCAGTAATAAACTTCCTGGCCATCTCCTTTGCTTCACCCGTAAGCAATTGAGGATATATCACAACATCATATCCCATATTGCGTGCCTTATTAGCCGCGGCGGTTAGGGCAATGCCATTGCTTGCAAGTACGTGATGCCTTACATTTTTAAAAATCATTTCACCAGGCTTTGGGGTTTCTGCAACAAGACCTTCTATTCCATCATTCAGCCGTTTAAGTATTGATGCAGGCGTTTTATGTGACAGACCATAGTTTTGGATAATGGCTTTAGCATCTGCGAAAGAGGTGGGATCAGGATGCGCCATACCACTGGCTATCACAGCGGGATCATCACCAGGAACATCACTAAGCAGAATGCATTCAAGTTTTGCGGGATAAACCGCCCCGGCAAGCTGGCCACCCTTAAGTAATGAAAGGTGCTTCCTGACAGTATTCAACTCTTCAATTGCTGCCCCTGATCCTAATAATAATTGGAAAGTTGTCTGCAGGTCTTCAAGGCTGATTCCATCAGGCAGATCTGATATCAATGAGGAAGCACCTCCACTCAATAAGAGGATAAAAAGATCGCCTTCACCCGCTTTTGAAGCAAGGGCCTTTAATGCATCGGCGGCTTCTACACTCCTGTAATCGGGAACCGGATGTGATGCTTCCAATACTTTCCAGGTAGACCCTGGCAAACTATGATCATATTTAGTAATAACCAATGCATCACTAACTAATTCAGCAAGAATTCTTTCTACTTCCAACGCCATGGCAGAGGCTGCTTTTCCTGCGGCAGCAACATATATTCTCCTAAAATCTTCATTTTTATAATGTGATTCCCCTATTCTGAATCCACTATTATCTTTTTCAAGAAAGGGAGGAATAAATACGGAAGGATGGACAGCCATATAGCCCTCCGTAAAAACCGATATAGCATCTCTGGCACTGTTCATTCGGTTAAATTTATAATAAAGCAATTCTAGTTTGAAAATTAAAAATACCTAACTTCGAACATATTAGTTGTTTAGCTAACTATTTTTTCCATATGAAAAGAAAGATCAAAAAAGTTGCCGTATTAGGAAGTGGTGTCATGGGATCCCGGATTGCCTGTCATTTTGCAGGAATTGGTTTGCAAGTTTTGTTACTTGACATGGTTCCAAAGGAAGCGGTTGAAAGCACTGAGAAAGCAGCAAGGAATAAACTGGTAAATGATGCACTGCAGGCCGCACTCAAAAGCAACCCATCTCCTGTATATTCCAAAGATGTTGTGAAGCGGATAAGCACAGGCAACTTCACTGATAATATGAAAGAAATCGGTGGCTATGATTGGATCATAGAAGTAGTGGTTGAAAGACTCGATATAAAACAACAGATATTTGAACAGGTGGAACAATTCCGCAAGCCCGGTACCATCATTAGTTCCAATACATCTGGTATACCTATACATATGATGGCTGAGGGAAGGTCGGAAGACTTCCAGAAGCATTTTTGCGGAACACATTTTTTCAATCCGCCACGTTACCTTCGATTGCTGGAAATAATTCCCACACCTCATACCAGCCAGGAAGTTGTTGATTTTCTGATGGATTTCGGAAGTCTTCAATTAGGTAAGACAACTGTACTATGCAAAGACACACCCGCATTTATTGCCAACAGAATTGGGGTATATGGAATCATGGCAATATTTGGTCTGGTGGAAAAGATTGGACTAACCATTGATGAAGTAGAAGCCTTAACGGGTCCGGTGATCGGGCGTCCGAAATCTGCTACTTTTCGCACGGCAGATGTTGTAGGAATTGATACCCTTGTAAAAGTAGCTGCCGGAGTTGCTGATAATTGTCCGGCTGATGAACAGCGTGCTGTTTTCAATATTCCTGCCTGGCTCAACAAGATGGTCAGCAATAATTGGTTGGGCGATAAAACCGGCCAGGGCTTCTTCAAAAAGACCAAGGGACCGGACGGGGCAAAAGAGATCCTGACCCTTAACTTATCCACCATGGAATATGGTCCGCGCCAGAGACCAAAATTTGCCACGCTGGAAGCAGCTAAGCCAGTTGACGATCTGAAAACAAGGTTGTCTATGCTGGTGCAGGGAACTGATAAAGCGGGTGAATTTTACCGGCATTTCCATTATGGGCTATTTTCTTATATATCGCATCGCATTCCCGAAATTTCAGATGAATTGTACCGGGTTGACGATGCTATGATGGCTGGTTTTGGATGGGAAATTGGGGCTTTTGAAAGTTGGGATGTAATGGGAGTGGAAAAGACTGTCAAAAAGATGAAGGAGGCTGGCTATTCTGTAGCTCCATGGATTGAAGATATGATTGCGTCAGGAGCCAAAACATTCTACAAGATCGAAAATGGCAAGCGATTATACTATGATGTTTCATCCAAAGGTTATAAATCACTTCCGGGTGGAGATGCATTTATTGTAATGAAGAATTTTGAAGGACAGACTGTATGGAAAAACAGTGCCTGCAGAACCTATCACCTGGGTGATGATGTGCTTGGGTTGGAATGGTACACCAAAATGGGAAGCATAGGAGGGGAAGTACTGGAAGGCATCCAACGATCCATTGGCCTGGCAGAAGAAAAATACAAAGGATTGGTCATAGCCAATGACACATCTAATTTCAGTGCGGGAGCAAATGTGGGTATGATTTTTATGCTCGCTATTGAGCAGGAATATGATGAATTGGATATGGCCATACGCATGTTCCAGAATACAATGATGCGTGCACGATACTCTTCTGTTCCGGTAGTGGTAGCGCCACATGCGCTTACACTTGGGGGTGCCTGTGAACTTAGTCTGCATGCCGATAAGGTATGCGCAGCCGCTGAAACATATATTGGCCTGGTTGAATTGGGTGTGGGATTAATACCTGGAGGCGGAGGAACCAAAGAATTTGTGTTGAGGGCAGCAGATGAAATGCATGAAGATGAGCCCGAGAATATAACCCTGAAAAATCGCTTTTTATCAATCGCCACAGCAAAGGTTGCAACATCAGCACATGAGGCATTTGATATGGGCATACTTCGCAAGGGAAATGACGAGATAGTTTATAACCAGGGAAGAAGAATTGCAGAAGCAAAACGGTCGGTGTTGGAAATTAGTGAAAGCGGCTACATTACTCCGGTACAACGAACAGATATCAGAGTACTCGGCCGTTCATCCTTAGGTGCATTATACGCGGGCATCAACGGGATGTGGCGTGCAAACTATGCCACAGATCATGACGCACTGGTAGCCCGCAAACTTGCTTATGTGATGTGTGGCGGTGATCTGAGTGAGCCAACGCTGGTGACAGAACAATACCTGCTTGACCTGGAGAGAGAAGCGTTCTTATCACTTTGCGGAGAGAAAAAAACATTAGAAAGAATCCAGGGTGTGCTGAAAACAGGCAAACCTGTCAGAAATTAATTGCCGGCTTTTTATGCCATTCATAAAAATGTTTTCTATGTCTGTGATACAAGGCATAAATTGATAAAAAAGAAATGCCTGTCCTGGAAATTGAAAATATCTCCAAATCATATGGCTCAATTAAGGCACTGCAAGGCGTTAGTCTGCAGGTGCCAAAAGGAAGTGTATTTGGAATCCTCGGGCCCAATGGTAGCGGTAAGACCACTCTTCTAAGTATCATCCTCAACGTACTGAATCAGGATGCAGGAAATTTTTCCTGGTTTGGACAAGCCAGCAATAATGATCAGCGTAAAAATATCGGATCTCTGCTTGAGACGCCCAATTTTTACCATTATCTATCAGCCATAAACAATCTTAAAATAACCCAAAGCATCAGCGGCAGAGGTAACCGCGAGGATATAGAAAAAGTATTGTACGCAGTTAATCTTTATGACAGGCGCAACAGCCGCTTCAGCACCTATAGTTTGGGAATGAAACAACGACTTGCAATTGCTGCCGCGCTACTTGGAGATCCCGGAGTATTGGTTTTGGATGAGCCCACAAATGGGCTCGATCCGGTTGGGATAGCAGAAGTTAGGAGGCTAATCCGCGAACTACAGGAAAGGGGACATACAATCATCATGGCCAGCCATCTTCTTAATGAAGTGGAAAAAGTTTGCACTCATGTAGCTATTTTGAAAACTGGTAAAATCGTTTCAACCGGTCCCGTGGATGAGGTCTTATCAGATGAAGATATAATTGAGATAGCTTCATCTGACAACAACTCACTAAAAGCAGTACTGGAAGAATATATAGATATTGTAAACATTAAGCGGGAAGGCCCTTACCTGCAGGTGTATTGTATGAGGGGAAAAATTAACCCGGCAGATTTAAACCAGTTTTGTTTTGAAAGAGGAATCGTTTTACATCACCTTTCTATACAAAAGAAAAAACTAGAAACCAGATTCTTTGAATTAACGGGAAATTGATCATCATGGCATCACTTTTAAGAACGGAATGGCTCAAAATAAACAAGTACCCAATATTCTGGTTACTAATTGGCTTATGTATACTATCCTATCCGGGGGTCAATTATATTTTCCTGAATATCTATCACACGATAAGCGAAAAAAAATCAGGTGCGGGACAGGTTTTTAAGATGTTCATTGGCAATCCCTTTAGTTTTCCCGAGGTATGGCGCACCACTGCTTACTTTTCATCAATGGTAGTATTCATTCCGGCGGTAGTGGTGATAATGCTTATTACAAATGAATATACTTATCGAACCAACAGGCAGAATATAATTGATGGATGGAGCAGGAACCAGTTTATTCTTGCCAAACTTCTGAATGTTGTATTGATAACAATAATTTTCACAATCCTTTATACGATTGTGACCATAATTATTGGCAATACAAATACTAGTGATATTAACTCAAACAAGTGGGAGCAATCATCTTATATCGGGCTGTTTGCTCTGCAGACATTTTCACAGTTATCAATTGCATTTCTTGTTGGATTACTTGTGAAAAAATCATTCATAGCAATGGCAATTTTTCTTTTTTATTCAATTGTTGCCGAACCTATTGCTGTAAATCTCTTCAAGTATAAATTTCTGAAAAATGATATGGGCCAGTTTTTCCCGCTTGAAATTTCTGACAGGATCCTCCCTCCTCCTGCTTTCCTGAGCAGGTTTGATGAATCAGCCTACAAGGCAAGCCTGGAGGCTGTTTCAACCCATACAATATACACGTTGATATTAATAATGGTTACCTGGCTTATTAATTATATAATTTACTTTAAGAGGGATCTTTAAAATGCTTCAAAAGCTTAGACAAGTGAATTTATTGCTGCATTTATATCAGGATATGCAAACTGGAATCCTGCCTTACTGATCTTTGCCGCACTAACTGTGGTGCTTTTCAGGACTTCTATACTCATTTCTCCCAAGATCAGTTTTAGCATAAATACAGGCACATGAATTGGAAGAAAGGCATTTCCTTTCATTTTCCGGGCAAGTAATACTGTAAGTTCTTTATTACTTACAGGATGAGGCGCTACTGCATTATAAACGCCCTTATAGTCGCGCTGCTCTAAAGCATCGGCATACATACGAACCATATCATTGATATGGATCCAGCTGATCATCTGTTCACCACTACCAAGAATCGCTGCAATGCCAAGCCGAATGGGCTTAATGAATTCTGCCATGGCGCCTCCATTTCTTGACAAAACAATTCCGGTTCTCAAAATAACCAGTCGCTTCCCCATATCTTCAACTGGAAGAACGCTACTCTCCCATTGACGCGCGGTATCGCCCAGAAAATCATTTGAGGAAGTATCTGTTTCGTTAAAGGGAAATTCATTAGGGATCGATGGATCTTTCCCATACCATCCGATTGCAGATGCACTAATAACGGACTGGACCTTATTAGGTATATCTCTTAGTACGCGGCAAATCAGCTCCCCGCTTTTGACCCTGCTATCTACAATTTCTTTCTTTCTGCTTGCGGACCATCTTTTATCAGCAACGCCAGCCCCTGCCAGATGAACTATGTGATCGGCAGCAACAAGCGCCGATTTATCCATTTCTCCTTTATGCAGATCCCAGAAGGCATAACTAAGACCTTCCACATTCCTGCTTTTATATCGCGATGGCTCCCGGGTAAGTATGATCACTTTGTAATGCCGGCTGATCAAAAGTTCTGTAAGTGCTTTACCAATAAGGCCTGTACCGCCGGTAATAAGGATTGTTTGCATATCACTATTGTGGTTGGGAATTAAAAAAGGCCCCTCGCAAAAGCGTGGGGCCGGCTATCCATACGGATAAACAACTAAAAACAAACTTTGTTTTCAAAGACGGAATACATCTGCTTAGTCCGGTTTTTTACCATCAAGGAAAGTATTGATGGTGCTGATCTGGGTATTATTATGCTCATCTGTTTTCACCGTATAGTTGCTGTAGAAATTCTCAGCTGGTGAAACAGTATTATAGAGTTCAAGATTGCGGCGGATATATGCTGGCACAGTGTCAAACTCATTATTAGGGTCGGCAGCGTTGATGTTGAATGACAGATTTCTTAGTTTCTGTATTCTTTCAGCGGCTTTCCTTTTTTGTTCTTCCGCTTCGTCCGGCATTGCCGGCTCCTCAGCAGGAACATGTTCTTTAGGTTGAGCTGATGGTGCCCCTGGCTTATCCGCCGCAGGAGAATGATCCTTGATCACCAGTTGCATATCGAACGAGGGTTCCTCCTCTTTCTGTGGCAATGCCGGCAACTGTTGAGCAATTGGTTGTTCGTTCACAGGAGACGTGTATTGGGGCCTGGAATTTGTTTCCGGCCTGGTAGCCGGTTCTGCATAAATATTGGAAGGCTTGGCCAAGTATCCTCCGGATGCTGCAGACACCGAAGAATTATTTTCAACAAGTTTAAATTCGATCTTTTCCTCGTTTTCTTTTACTGCCTCTGATTCTTCATCGGAGAAAAATATTACCGGAACCTTATTTTCTTTAGGTTCCGAAATTTGAGGTTTTTCCTCTACCAACTTCGGTTGAAGGTCTTCTGCAAGGGTATCCTTAATTTCAGGCATTATTACAGAGGTTGTTCTTTCCTCCCTGATCTTAACCGGATCCGGCGTCATTTTCTCATCCGTAACAAAAGGCAGTACAGGCTGGTCATAAACCTTTGGTTCTTCCGTACGCGACACCAATGTCATAACTATCTTCTCTTCTTTCTTCTGCTCAGGTTGTTTTACCTCCCTCTTATTAAATGGATCCTTATACTCAAACCCGGTAGCAATCAGGGTTATACCAATTCTGTCACCTAATGAATTATCATAACCCAAACCAAGTATAACATCCGTGTCCTCACCCGCCTGGTTCAATAGATAATTTTGAATGATATCCACTTCATCCATAGTGAATTCGTGTTCACCCTCCGCAGAATTTATATTTATCAGAATCCATCTTGCACCCCTGATATCATTATCATTAAGTAATGGTGAATTAAGTGCTTCCTCAATGGCACGTTGAGCGCGATTCTCTCCATTAGATGCTGCATTTCCAAGTATGGCTACGCCACCATTGCGCATTACTGTGCACACATCTGCAAAGTCAACGTTGATCTGACCGGTACTACTTATAACATCAGTGATACATTTTGCTGCTGTTGCCAGTACATTGTCAGCTTTCTCAAATGCTTCCTTCATTTTCAGGTTACCGTACTGATGACGGAGCTTGTCATTGCTGATAACAAGTAAGGTATCTACATTCTGTTTTAATTGCTGAATACCCTCTTCGGCCTGGAGTTGCCTCTTCCTTCCTTCATATGAAAATGGTGTTGTAACAATACCGACTGTAAGTACTCCAAGATCCTTACAAATCTTTGCGATGATTGGTGCACCTCCGGTACCTGTGCCACCGCCCATTCCGGCGGTAATAAATGCCATCTTGGTATTCACTTCCAGAATGCGCTTGATCTCTTCTAAACTTTCTTCAGTTGCCTGTTTGCCAATTTCAGGATTTGCGCCAGCCCCTAAGCCCTGGGTAAGATGCGGACCAAGCTGGATCTTATTGGGAACGTCGCTCAGCGCTATAGCCTGGGCGTCAGTATTGCATATGATGAAATTCACCCCGTCAATACTTTGACTAAACATATGGTTGACAGCATTGCTGCCCCCACCTCCAACACCAATCACCTTAATGATGGATGATTTTTCTTTTGGTAAATCAAAGTGTATCATTTCACAATTATTAATGGGTTAATCGAAAAATTAAAATGGATCAGGCGATATTATAGTTTATGATCTTCCTCTTCTTTAAAAAGATCAATCAGGTTGTCTTTGAACTTGTTCCAGAATCCATTTACATTTAATCCTGCCTTTCGCTTTCCGGTTGACACTACTTCTTCAACTTTATCTTCCTGTTCATTGGCTGAATCTTCTTCTATGGCTTTTCGCAGATCATTAGGTATCTCAACTGCTTTGTAACGTTGATCAAACTGCTTACGATTTCTTTCATAATCATCGTATCCCTTAAGTATAAGACCTATGCAGGTAGCATATACAGGCTTGGTGAGTTCATCAATATGTCCGGATTTCAGATGCTCATTTGGATAACCGATACGCGCATTTAATCCGGTTACATATTCAGTTAATTGGATAAGATGCTTTAGTTGTGATCCACCTCCTGTAAGTACGATCCCACCATTGAGCATTCTACTATCCATACCCACCTGTTTAAGATGATAGGTCACAAAGTCCATGATCTCACTCATCCTTGCCTGGATAATATTTGCAAGATTCTTTACGCTGATCTCCTTAGGAGGCAGTCCGCGCATACCCGGAATAGTTATGAATGCATTCGCCTTTGCTTCATTAGCAAGAGCTGAGCCAAACTGTACTTTCATCTGCTCAGCCTGCGTTTTTAATACACCCAGCCCTGTTTTAATATCGTTAGTGATATTCTCGCCTCCAAAAGGTATGACGGCTGTATGCTTTAGAATTCCTTCGTAGAACACAGCGAGGTCTGTAGTGCCACCTCCAATATCCACAATGGCTACACCGGCTTCAATATCTTCCTGCCCCATTACCGCTGCTGCAGAAGCAAGAGGCTGCAACACGAGGTCTTTTGTATGTAATCCACTCTTCTCTACAGCCCTGTTAATATTTCGAATCGCATTCTTATCACCTGTAATGATATGGAAATTAGCTCCCACTTTCACACCACCATAACCTATGGGGTTAGGAATGTTTTGAAAATTATCTACTGTGAATTCCTGCGGTATCACATCAATTATCTGGTCACCTGCAGGGATATAAGTCTTGTATTGGTCAGCAATCAGCTGGTCGATCTCTCGTTGGGAAATCTCTTCCTCAGTTGTCTGACGCACAATATCACCCCGTGTCTGGAGACTTTTAATATGATGCCCGGCTATACCAACATACACCTCACTTATTTCAAGATTAGGATTTGAGGCGTAACAATTTTCAAGCGCTGCAGCTATAGCTTTGATTGTTTCATCAATATTTAAAACCTGGCCGTGTTTAACGCCATTGCTGTTTGCACGACCAAATCCCAGGATCTCTAGTTTGCCAAACTCATTTTTGCGACCCGCAATGGCAGCGATCTTGGTCGTTCCAATATCGAGTCCAACAATAATGGGCTGTTCGTAATTCATGCTATGTTGTTTTTAGTTGTTTTGTTTATTCATTATCGCCTTGTGAATTGCAACAGGTTTGGATGCGGATTGTGCCGGATTAGTTTTTCCAGAGGGATGGGATAGATTGGCTGTAGTAGTTTCTGCGGCCTGCGCATTACTACTAACCGCTAAAGGTGCTGCACTAACATTAACCATCCATCTTTTTTTATCCACGGATGTGGATATTGCATTTCGTCTTTTACCAATTACCTGTTGAGCATATTTCACATTGATTTCACTGTAATAATTGAATCCTGTTTTAGCCATCACATTCCTGTAAAATATTTCCAGTTGCCGAAACTTTTTAACACTCTCCTTCCCATCTCCAAAGAGTATGATATGATCCCCAATCAATGGTACCATTTCGAATTCATATAAGGGTGTCACAGACACCTGGCTTATCTGGGCAGACCAAAACGAATCTTCGATCAGGGTTTTATTAATGGACAAAATATCGGCTAACAACGAACTATCAGATTGCCGCGACAATTTCAGTTTCGTGGGTAGTCCTGTGTACACAGGTAATTTTATTGCAGGCCTTCCCTGTGATAAGGGCAGGTAAGTACCACTCGTATCGAGGTAATAAGAGTTTCCCGCCTGAGTAAATATCCGTGCAATTGGCTCCTTCTGCTTTACAAGTACCTGTAGCACCCGGTCTTTATCAAAAAATAACTGGGCATCTTTTACCCATATATTTTTCCTGAGAATTGCTTCGAGCTTTCGCAAATCTATTTCTGCGACAGGCCTTCCTTTGATTGCCCCATTCCTTGAATCAGTAAGAAGATTGAGAACTTGCTTACTATCAAGGAAAAGGAAATTTTCATCGTTCCGGATCTCTACTTCTACTCCTGCACAAGTAGCATCATTACTCGTATTGATTGCTGCCACCAGAACCACCACCAAAGAAATGGTGGCTATCAGCCAGAGAAAGGCAGCAATAATTTTTTTGATATTGATCCTGGATTTATTCATTTCAATTGAATAATTCTTTTATAGGTTTTACTAGCGTGTCAATATCACCTGCACCCGCGGTAATAATTAATCTATTAATATCATCATGCAAATAATTGCTGGCTAAATGATTTAACAGTTGCTCTTTATTCAAGAGTTTAACTTTTTCACTACTGATATTACGGCTGATTATTTCACTACTAACGCCCTCGATCGGCAACTCCCTTGCCGGGTATATGGGTAGCAATATCACTTCATCTGCCAGATCAAGGCTTGCAGAAAATGCTTCAGCAAGATCCCTGGTTCTTGAAAAAAGATGTGGCTGAAAGATCACTGTACATTTTCTGCCTTGAAATAAAGATCTCGCTCCAGTAATAAGTACTTTTAGCTCCTCGGGATGATGGGCGTAGTCATCCACAAATACCAGCTTCTCATTCTTTAGTACATACTCGAATCGTCTTTTTACACCCCTGAATGCCTCTACTGCATCTTTGATCTTTACCTGACCAATCTCCAGGTTTCTCGCTATAGCAATAGAAACAACTGCATTTTCAACATTATGGAGGCCACCCATGTTAAGAATGATATTGTCAATGACGCCATCAGGAAATACTACCGAGAAACGATAGCCACCTTCCTGCATTATTATGTTCGTAGCGTAAATATCTGCTGACGCATCATTTAAGCTGTAGGTATAATGTTTGAATGCTGACAGTGACGCTGATTTGGCTAATCCATATTTACTATACAATGTTCCCTCAGGCTTCAACCTCCTGCTGAATTCAACAAACGCCTCCTGCAGTAATTCCTCTGTTCCATAGATATCCAGGTGGTCCGCATCCATAGAACTGATCACAGCAATATCCGGACTCAATCTCAGGAAACTTCTGTCATACTCATCAGCTTCTATAACCGCAACCTGGCGGGGATGACTCCAGAAATTAGTATTATAATTGACGGTAATACCTCCGAGAAAAGCATTACATCCGTAGCCCGTATGACGTAACAAATGAGCTGTCATACTTGAGGTGGTTGTTTTGCCATGCGTTCCTGCTATACAGATATTAAATGTATTATTACTGATTAGTCCAAGCACTTCACTCCTTTTCATCATTAAAGTACCCATTTGCTTGAAATGGACATATTCAATATGTTCTGCAGGTACTGCAGGAGTGTAAATAACCAGGTCAGGACTCGCAGGAACTGCTCCAATATCTTCCCGAAAGTGAATCCTGATACCCTCGTTCTCTAATTCGGTCGTAAGTGGAGTAGCTGTTTTATCATAGCCACTTACCTTTTTACCAAGTGCATAAAAATATCGGGCAAGGGCACTCATCCCGATTCCCCCTATTCCAAGGAAGTAAACTTCTTTTATGTCATTTAAATTAATCAAGATAAATTTTATGATTTAAACAATTAAACTCAGAACTTCTTTTGCTACCACATCGTCCGCGTCCATAAGACCCAGTGGTTTGATATTTTCAATAAGCTTCTTCTGCATTTCCTGATCTTTAGCTAGAGCAATTACTGTTGGCACTAACTTCTGCGCAGCATCTTTATCAGTAATCATCAAAGCTGCATTATTACCCACAAGATTCCTGGCATTCACTGTCTGGTGATCTTCTGCAGCATGTGGATAGGGCACCAGTATAACTGGTTTGTTCACTACACATATTTCAGCGATGGCCATAGCGCCTGCCCTTGAAATTATCAGATCGGCAGCCGCATAGGCGTTTTCCATACGTGTAATAAACTCATCTACCCAAATGCCCCTATGACCTTTTGCAGCTTCCTTACCCCTTTGTGCAAAAGGTTTCCCTGTTTGCCAAATTAATTGAAGGTCATTCTTTTCAAATTCTGAAAGCCCGGCCTCTACAGCTTCATTTATACTTTTCGCCCCAAGGCTGCCTCCTATGGATAAAACTGTTTTTCTTTCCGGATCAAGTCCAAAGAAACGTAATGCATCATCACGTTTGATCGCAGCCTGAACTATAGAGGCCCTTACGGGATTTCCGGTCACCTTGATCTTGTTTACAGGAAAAAATTTATCCATCCCACCAGTTGCAACAAAAACCCGTGTAGCTTTCCTTCCTAACATCTGGTTAGTTTTCCCTGCAAATGAGTTAGCCTCGTGCAAAAAAGTTGGAATTCTTTTTTGTTGGGCATAGCGCAAAACCGGGAAGCTTGAATATCCACCCACCCCAATTGCTGCATCGGGCATAAAATTTTTGAAAATGCTTCGAACCTGGAAAAAACTTCGGATCAGTTTGAATGGCAAGCTTATATTTTTTATCAATGAGCTCCTGTTAAAGCCAGCAATATCTAAGCCCTTTATCTGATAACCGGATTGAGGTACTTTTTCCATTTCCATCTTACCTTTTGCTCCAATAAAAAGTATCTCAACTGAGGGATCCTGATTCTTCAAGGCGTTAGCAATCGCAATTGCGGGGAAAATATGTCCCCCGGTACCTCCACCTGCTATAATTATCTTCTTACCCATCAGCTTAATTCATTTTCGGGTGAAGATTGCACAGCTGGTTTCAGTTCACTTTTTTCAACATACCTCGATACGCTTAAAATCAAGCCTATTGCCACACAGGTAAACAGGAAAGAACTTCCTCCCATACTTAACAAAGGAAGCGTGACGCCGGTAACCGGAAATAAATTAACATTAACAGCCATATTCGCCATTGCCTGAATAACCAGTGTAAAACTTAAAGCCAATGCGAGAAATGCCCCGAAGGCATATGGACATTTCCTAAATAACTGTATACTCCTGAAAAGGAATATCAGATATACAAACATTACAACAGCCCCACCTACAATACCATATTCTTCAATTATAATTGCATAGATAAAATCAGAGTAAGGATGGGGAAGGAAGTTTCTTTGTTCACTATTACCGGGTCCTAAACCAACTATTCCTCCCTTCGCAATGGCAATCTTAGCCTGGTTAACCTGATAATTATCCTCATCATCCTGGGAATTGCCACCGTACATAAAGGTTTCAACCCTGTTCACCCATGTACTAACCCTTGCTGTTAGTCTTGATCGGTTCTCTGCTTTTGCTTTTATACCATTACTGTTATGTTGGATTACTGCTGATAAGATCAACAGGAGAACAGGAATCATAGCAACCAACCCTGTGAGAAAAAGATGCTTCATTCTTACTCTTCCAATAAACAATAACATCATACTGGTAGCGCCTGTAAGAAGAGCGGTCGACAGATTGGCTGGCGCTATCAACAGGCACGTGATTGCTATTGGGATAATCACGGGTACAAAACCTGTTTTAAAATCCTTTATAATGTTCTGCTTTTTACTGAGCATCCTGCTGAGATACATAAACAAAGCAAGCTTTGCAAGATCAGAGGTCTGGAAAGTCAGGTTGATTATGGGCAATCGAATCCAACGACTCCCTTCATTAAGCTTAACTCCGAAAAATAATGTATATAAAAGTAGTGGCACTGTGATCCAAAAGAGTACCTGGGCTATTCTTGAAAAAAGCGTATAATTTATAAGGTGAGCAAAATAAATCAACATCAGTCCAATTGCAATAAACACAACCTGCTTAAATAAATAAACTTCAGTATTACCTCGATACATTTTATATGCCAATGAGCCGGTAGAACTGTATACCACCAGTAATGACATCATGGCCAGGATCACTACTAGTGTCCAGATAACTTTATCGCCACGTGTTTTATTTAGCAGATGGTTCATCTTCACTTATTTCTAATTGACAAGGGCAATAAAAGCACTATAAGGCTTTCACAGCATCCTTGAACTGGTTACCCCGATCTTCGTAATTTTTAAAAAGGTCAAAACTGGCGCAGGCGGGACTTAACAAAACAACATCACCTTTGTCAGCAAGCTGAAAAGCGGAATGAACAGCTTCAGCGGCACTCGTCGTATTGACTATTACAGCAACATCATTCTGGAATGCTTGATGGATCTTCGTGTTATCAGTTCCCATACAAACAATGCCTTTTACTTTCTCTTTCACTAATTCAAGAATAAGCGAATAATCATTACCCTTATCTACGCCACCAAGAATCAGGATTACCGGAGCCGTCATGCTTTCCAATGCATACCAGGTACTGTTAACATTGGTTGCTTTACTGTCATTTATGAATTCAACACCCCTTACTGATGCAACATGTTCCATCCGGTGTTCCAACGCCTCGAAAGACTGAATCGCCTCCCGAATCTTATTCTTCCGCAGCCCAATAACGGAGGCTGCTAATCCTGCTGCCATGGTGTTGTATTGATTGTGTTTACCCTTAAGGGCAAAATCATAAATGCTCATCTGCAATTTTTCATCGCCTGTAACTACGGTCATTTCCTGGTCTTTAATAAAAGCTCCCTGGAGTACTTCTTTTCTCATACTGAATGGTAATGGGTTAGATAGGATCGAAAATTCTTTTATATGTGTTTTGGTAACTTCATCATCTTCACAATAAATAAAATGGTCAGTTGCCTGCTGGTTCATTGTTATCCGGAATTTGCTCCTGATATAATTATTGAAGATGTATTCATACCGGTCTAAATGATCTTCTGTGATATTTGTCAGAATCGCAACATGCGGTCGAAAATGAACAATATCATCCAACTGAAAACTACTGACCTCAACTATATACCAGGGTTTTGGATCTTCCGCCACTTGTCTTGCGAAGGAAGTCCCAATATTACCCACCAACGCACAATCCAAATTAGCATGCCTGCATATATGGAATGTCAAAGCTGTTGTGGTGGTTTTGCCATTACTTCCAGTGATGGCGATCACTTTACTATCACCCATGAATCTACTTGCCCACTCAATTTCACTGATCACCTCTATTCCTTTCAACCGAATCTTTTTCACCAGTTCATTCTTTTCAGGAATACCAGGACTCTTGATAACCAGGTGAGCATTCATTATTCTTTCTTCACTATGAGATCCTTCCTCAAACTCGATACTTGCAGCAGAAAGTTCCTTCCTGTGTTCTTCTCTTAACCTGCCACCATCACTCACAAAACAGGGCAACCCCTTTTGCTTTGCTAATAAAGCAGCACCTACGCCACTTTCGCCTCCCCCTAATATGATAATTTCTTTACTCATTAATAAAATAATGGTCTTCCACGGATTGGGGGTTTTTCAAAAGCATAGGATCAACTGCACCACAAATTCTATTAACAGCAACGGTCGGTTTTTCAATACTACCTTAACGGATCTTCAATGTTACAATCGAAAAAATCACACATAATATGGTAACGATCCAAAATCTTGTTACGATTTTACTTTCATGATAACCCAACTTCTGGTAATGGTGATGAAGAGGACTCATCAAAAATATTCTTCGACCTTCTCCATATTTTCGGCGGGTATATTTGAAATAACTTACCTGTGCCATAACACTTAAATTCTCTACAAGAAAAACACCACAAAAAATGGGGATCAGTAATTCTTTTCTCACAATGATAGCAAGGGCGGCTATGATTCCTCCAAGTGTAAGACTTCCGGTATCACCCATAAATACCTGGGCTGGATAAGCATTGTACCAGAGAAAGCCCACACATGCACCTATCATTGCACCAATGAAAATAGACAGCTCCCCAAGATTGGGTATATACATGATATTCAAGTAATCGGCAAGAAGCAGGTTGCCGCTTGCGTATGCGAATACTCCCAGGCAAATCCCGATCAATGCACTCACCCCTGTAGCTAAACCGTCAAGCCCATCAGTAATATTTGCTCCATTTGACACTGCAGTTACAATAAAAATCACAATTAGTATATACAGAACAGGGGTAAATCCACGCAGTGCTTCGGGAAGCAGTTTTGCGTAATTGAACTCATGACCGGCAACAAAAGGAATTGTTGAAATGGGTTCATCAGCTTCAACAAAATAGCGTTCCTTTTCCTGGAACTTCACAGTTTTAACTGCTTCATTACTGCCGGGTGTTCCTTTATATTCCCGCCATGCTTTTGTATTATCATTGAAGAGTAATGTCAATCCGATGATCAGACCCAAACCAACCTGTCCTAATATCTTAAACCATCCCGCTAAGCCATCTTTATCTCCTTTTCTATAAGCTACACCTTGTTGTTGGGCTATCCGTTTTGCTCTTAGTTTAAGGTAATCATCAATAAATCCAACGATCCCCAGCCAGATGGTACTGAAAATCATGAGTCTTACATAAGCTTTATTTAGATCTGCCAATAATAGAGTTGGTAACAGAATGGCCAGTATAATGATAAGACCACCCATTGTTGGAGTGCCTTTCTTTTGTTGTTCACCCTGGAGCCCCAAATCACGTACACTCTCCCCCACCTGCTTATGTAATAAATAGTTTATTAGCTTTTTTCCAAAAACAGTTGTGATAATTAATGATAAAATCACGGCCAGTAATACCCGGGAAGTGATGAACTGAAACAGCGCACTTCCCGGGAATTTGAAACCCATTTCCTTTAACCAATCAATTAAGTGGTACAGCATGATGGTTGTTTGTTTACTGGCTGCCGCGCGGTGTCCAGCCGTGCAGCGTTTTGTTTGTAACCGTCCTAAGACTTTAAGAAGGAAGAACCAAAATTTGAAACAGTCAATTATCTTTCGTTTCTATGTTCGGTTCCCTCAATATTTTAAACCTATTCTATTTATTTTTCCAATTCCTCCATCACTTTCAACATTACTTCCCTGTCATCAAAATGATTTCTTACTCCATTGACTTCCTGGTATTTCTCATGACCTTTTCCAGCAATCAGAATTATATCACCTGGAGTAGCTATACTAAACGCAGCTTTAATCGCTTCATACCTATCTTCAATTGAAATAAATTTTCTCTTTGCAGCAGTATTCAATCCACTTTCCATGTCTTTGAGAATTAACCGCGGATCTTCATTCCGAGGATTATCAGAAGTAAAGATTGCCTTGTTACTATAATCGCATGCTACCTGGCCCATCAGAGGTCTTTTTGTCCGATCTCTGTTACCTCCACACCCCACAACTGTTATCACCTTTTCATTTCCACTTCGCAATTGATTAATAGCTTTTAGTACATTCTCCAGAGCATCCGGAGTATGTGCATAATCAACTATTCCTATTATTTTATCTATAGATGATATAACGTACTCAAATCTCCCTTCTGCACCACTCAATACACTAAGACATCGCAGTACTTCATTTTTATCTTCGTTCAGGCAAATTGCAGTCCCATATACTGCAAGCAGGTTATAGGCATTAAACTCACCAATCATCCTGAAATGGACTTCCTGATCATTAACCATCATGTTTAAACCCGTCAGGCTATTCTCCAATATTTTTCCTTTAAAATCTGCAATAGTCCGAAGGCTATAGTAATATTTCGTTGCCATAGTATTCTGCAACATCACTTCACCTCTTTTATCATCAAGATTTGAAATAGCAAAAGCTGTAACAGGCAGATTGTCAAAAAACTTTTTCTTTACCCTTATATACTCATCAAAGGTGTTATGATAATCAAGGTGATCATGTGAGATATTGGTAAATACTCCACCTGAAAACTGCAATCCGGCTACTCTATATTGGTGGATAGAATGTGAGCTAACTTCCATAAAAGCGAAGCTGCATCCTACCTTAGTCATATTAAACAAGAGCTCATTTATTCTAATTGCATCAGGTGTTGTATGAGTTGAGGCAATCACTTCCCCCCCTATCAAAATATTGACAGTACTTATAAGTCCACAATCATATCCCAGCGCTGTAAAGAGCTTATATAACAGGGTTGCAACTGTAGTTTTTCCATTAGTGCCTGTTACACCAATCAATTTCAATTTGCGTGACGGCTGATCATAAAAATGATGAGCCATCCATCCTACCGCCTCGCTACTATTATTAACCTCTACGTATGTAACATCAGGATGCAGTTCTTCCGGTAAATATTCACAAACAATTGCAATAGCTCCATTATCTACAGCATTCCGGATAAAATTATGCCCATCCGATTCGGTGCCTTTAATAGCAATAAAACAAGCCCCAGGCACTACTTTTCTTGAATCGATTTGAAGTGAATTGATATCAGTCTGCAAATCACCATTCACAGAACGAAGCTTAACCTGGTACAATATGTCTTGTAGTATGGCCATCAGTTCAGTTCGAGTGTTATGGAAAGATCTTTAGTAACAGGTTTTCCCGCATCTATAGATTGTGCCTTTACTTTTCCAGTTCCTTTAGCCACTACTTTAACTTTCATTTCTTCAAGAACATAAAGGGCATCTCTTAAACCCATACCTCTTAAATCGGGTATAATTTTACCAGCAATCGGTTTATGATGAAGTACTGTCTTAAAATTCGTATCCATCTGAACCGACGCCCAATCTGCGTTTCCAACACTATCCCGATATGGTATTTTCATCTTTCCAAGAATCGTCCGTACCTCACTGGTATTACCCGAATAATAAAATGATGTACTATCCTGGGGTGGCAGCAAGGCAGTTTTTACCGGAATTTGCTGTGCTTGCAATGCAAAAAGTTTATCTGCCACTTCCCTAAAAACTGGTCCTGCTACAGATCCGCCATAGTACACAGGTGCATGTGGCTTATTTACAATAACTACTATACAGCTGTACTTTGGATTATCTGCTGGAAAATATCCGGCAAACGATGACTGATATATATGATCAGAGTATCCCCTGTTACCATTTGCTACCAAAGCAGTACCTGTTTTTCCTGCTATATTGTAAAATGGAGACTGCAAGCTTTTCCCGGTACCATTCTTTACCACTCCTTCTAAACATGTACGCAATTGACTTAAGGTTGATTCACTTGCAATCTTTTCCACCATAATTTTCGGCTGATTTTCAATGAGCTTCAATCCATCCTTCTGGATTTCTTCTACCAGATAGGGCTGCATCATCGTTCCATTATTCGCAACAGCATTGTATAACATCAATGTCTGAAGCGGACTTACCATTACTTCATAACCAAAAGACATCCAGGGTAATGAAGTGGCGCTCCATGTTTTTGATTTTGGAGTTTTTATTACCGGTCGAGTTTCACCAACGAGGTCAATACCAGATCCTTCATGCAATTTCAATTTCCGTAGATGATTAATATATTGCATCGGATTTTTCGCGTAATAGTTCATTGCCAGCTTCGCCATCCCCACATTACTACTTAGTTCAAAAGCCTGTTGTAAAGTAACCTCTGTTCTTTTATGTCTTTCGCTATCGTAAACTGTTCTCCTTCCAACTTTCCAAACCCCATTTTCAAGATTCACATGATTTCCAATATGAGCTTTCTTGTCTTCAAGAACTGCTAACATTGTTGCTAGCTTGAATGTAGATCCTGGTTCTGAAGCGCGTATTGCATAATTCAGGTCTTCCCAATATTCACCTTCCTTTCTTTTTCCAAGATTAGCAATAGCTTTTATTTTACCTGTTGCTACTTCCATGACGATACATGTACCATTCACTGCCTCATTCTGCACCATCATTTTCATGAGTGCGTTTTCAGCTATGTCCTGAATGTTTACATCCAGTGTTGTTACCAGATCCCTTCCATTTTCCGGTTCTATTTCATATCCCTCAACCGGAACAGCCACTCCACCAGCAATAAACCTTACTAACTTTTTTCCAGTAGCTCCTCTTAATAAGCTATCGTAGGTTCGCTCTAATCCTACATTCTGTGCATTTTCTCTTGCCAGGCCAATCGTCCGGTTTGCCAAAAGTCCAAAAGGATTTAAGCGTTTACTCTTTACTTCTGCAATAAACCCACTCTTATTGCGACCCTGCCTCACAAGGGGGAATTGACGTAATTGCTTATATTGACTAAAATCAATGTTCTTCTTCAATAAAAAATATCGGTCTTTTTTCCGGAAACCAGCCTGTAGCAATTTCTTATACTCTGAAGTTGATCGGTCTGAAAACAGACCTGATAAAGAGAGACTCAGTGAATCAATGTTCTCCCTGAATCGCTTTCCATTTTTTTCACGAAGTCCTTCTGCACCAAAATCAATATAGATATTGAAATACGGGATAGAGGTACTTAGCATGCTGCCATCGGAACTAAAAATAGTACCCCTGTCTGCTTCAAGGTTTATTATCCTGGTATGCAGACTATCACTTTTACTACGCCAGTATTCACCTTCAGCATTTTGTATGTAAAGAGCTCTTCCCAGAACAGCCGCTGACAAAACCACCATACCGATGAAACACAGGTAAACTCTCCACAGTATGTCGCGTTTAACTTCCAATGCGGCAGCTGATTTATGTTATTTAATTTTCATTGTCTGTACTGTCAATTATAACAACCGGCGGGGTGATCAATTCCTTCAAGCCCATGGGCTCCACAACCTTTGCGAGCTCTGACTGTTTGCTCCTAAACATTACTTCACTTTTCATAGTCTTGTACTCATATTGCAATTCTTTCAACTCCTTCCCCGTTTTGTTTATATCTTTTATCAACTTATCGGAATAATGACCGTTATATATATAAACAACTGCAAGCATACTCAGAAAAAGGAAAAAGGGCAGGTTCCGGATTATGAATTGGTAGTTTATACCAAACCTTTTTTCTCTTTGGTTTTTCTCTTTTTCCATATCTAATAATTATGGATGGTTGTTCATTAGGACATTAACATTTCACCAAAACCCTTATTCTTATACTATAACTTTCTATTTCAACTTATTTAGATCCTTTCTGCAACCCTGAGTTTAGCACTCCGTGCCCTTGGATTTCGCTTCATTTCAGCATCAGAAGGCAAGATTGGTTTCTTCGTAATCACTTTCCACATTGAATGTTTCTTCTTGTTTTCAAAGGGATTATCATCTTCTTCAGGTTCAAAGATTCCATCACGGAAATAATTTTTCACAAGCCTGTCTTCCAGGGAATGGAAGGTTATTATTACCGCTCTTCCGCCTGGTCTTAAAACTAATGGCAGCTGTTGCAGCAGGTCTTTAAGTGCACCTAATTCATCATTTACTTCAATGCGCAATGCCTGAAACACCTGGGCCAGATATTTATTTGGATTACCCTTAACTACAGGCTGCAACGCGGCTTTGAACTGACCAATCGTATTCATCGGAACCTTCCCTCTCAATTCAACAATGGTGCGTGCCAGCGTCTTCGAATTTGTGACTTCACCATACTGCTCAAAAATTTTATGCAATTTCTGTTCAGTATAACTGGCAAGCACATCCGAGGCTTTCAGTGTACCACGCTGGTCCATCCTCATATCAAGCTCCGAATCGAATCTTATAGAGAATCCCCGTTGAGGCTCATCAAACTGGAAACTACTAACACCAAGATCCGCTAACACACCATGCACTGCATCTTGCCTGTGAAGGCGAAGGAACCTCTGCAGGTGCCTGAAGTTGTGGGGTACGAATACCACCCGGTCATCATCAGGCAAGTTGCGCTGTGCGTCAGCATCCTGGTCAAATGCGAAAAGTTTTCCAGTGGGTCCCAGATTCCTAAGTATTTCGGAAGAATGTCCGCCACCACCAAAAGTGCAATCAACATATACACCTTCACGCTGTATGGACAAGGCATTTATACATTCTTTCAGCAATACCGGCACATGATAATCATTACCACTATGTGGAAAATGGTCACCAGCAGACAGACCTTCCTCAGGTATGTGATTTTTTTTTGCCATTACATTCCCGCTTCATTAGCCTTTCCCATTACTTGTTGTGCCAGGTTACTAAAAGTTTCAGAAGAGAAGGATTCAAAGAACTTTTTATACTGACCCGCATCCCAAATTTCAATTTTGTTAAATGCGGAAACCAGAACTATATCTTTATCTAATGCTGCGTGCTCCTTCAGGTTTGGTGGTAATAAGATTCTTCCTGCTGTATCCGGTTCTACCTCTGTTGCGCCGTTCATGAAATACCTCCTGAATTCACGTACTTTCGGGTCAAAATCGTTCAACTTGCTTATCTCCGCATATATAGGATCCCAACTTTGTACGGGGTATAATGTCAGACACTTTTCAAACCCCCTGTTGATGACGAACTTCATCTCTCCATCAGGCATTTGCTTTTTAAGGCCTGCTGGAAGGAGGAAACGCCCTTTGGCGTCCAATGTAGCTTCGTATTCACCTAGAAAACCTTTCATTTATACGTTTATGACACCTTTCTGACATTTATTACCACAAAATAACACTTTTTCCCACTTACCATACAAGTTTTGGAATTTTAATTTTTTCCACATGGTAGAACTACGTTCAAACCCTTAGTAGTTGTACGTTGTAGCCGATTTTACTATTATATTCTCAGAATAATTTGTGAGTTAAATGTGGATTGATGTTCATAACCTGTGGATAGGCTTTGAAACCCTTGTATGGTACACGTCTTACTAAGAGAACATCCCTCCTTTTAATCATTATTTGATGCAACTTTGCACCTCATGAAGAATATTAAAAACCCATATACACTTCAAATTGCTGACTTCAGTTATGAACTACGAGATGACCTTATCGCGAAATTTCCTCTCGAAGAGCGAGATGCTTCCCGTCTTCTTATTTATCGTCAGGGTGAAATAACTGAATCAGTATATCGCGATTTAGCCGACGAAATTCCCGCAGGAAGCCTGTTGGTGTTCAACGATACCCGGGTGGTAAGAGCAAGACTTGTCTTTAAGAAAAATAGTGGTAGTGATATTGAGGTATTCTGCCTTGAACCTGATCAGCGTTATTCTGATATCAGCTCCGCCATGGCAACCTCAGGAGAAGTGTACTGGAATTGTTTGGTCGGAGGTGCCAGCAAGTGGAAACAAGGAATGACTCTGGAAAAGAAATTGGAGCATGATGGAATTCCAGTTCATTTATCCGCATCTATTTATTCCCGGAATGACAACAGTTTTACCATTCATTTCAGCTGGAACCCGGTCGAAATAACTTTCGCCGAAATCCTGAATATAGCAGGGAAGATGCCTATCCCACCTTATTTGCACCGAAAAAGTGAAGATTCTGATACAACGCGTTACCAGACTATATATGCGAATCAGGAAGGTTCTGTTGCTGCACCCACTGCTGGATTACATTTTACAGATCATGTTTTTGAAAGCCTTAGAGAAAAGGGAATCACTTCAACCTTTGTTACTTTACATGTTGGGGCGGGTACTTTCAAACCTGTGAAGTCGGAAATAATCGGCGACCATGAAATGCATGCTGAATTTATTGATGTTCAAAGGCAAATCCTTGAAGAACTAGTTCGGTATGATGGGAATATTATTGCAGCCGGTACAACATCGATGAGAACACTGGAGAGCTTATATTGGATGGGGGTTAAAGTTGCTGTTTGCCCTGAGGCAACCCTGGAAGACATATCTGTAAAACAATGGGATCCCTATATACAAAAACTGGAAAATGACATTCTCCCAGCTGAGGCCATTCATCATCTCTTACGCTGGATGGATAGTAATGACCTAACCCGGATAGTTTGTAAAACACAGATAATTATTGCGCCTGGGTATAAAGTAAAAATGGTGAGAGCACTTATCACTAATTTCCACCAGCCTCAATCAACGCTCTTACTTTTGGTAGCAGCACTTATAGGTGAAGATTGGAGAAAGGTTTATAATTATGCCCTTGAAAATGGATATAGGTTCCTTAGCTACGGGGATGGTTCTCTTCTTTGGGGTAACTAATTATGAAAATGGCATATCAATGATGAATGTAGTTCCTTTCCCAAGGGTGCTTTCCACCTTTATTTTTCCATTATGTGCATCTACAATATTTTTTACGTAACTCAATCCCAGGCCGAAACCTTTAACATTATGCAAATTACCGGTATGTACCCGGTAAAACTTTTCGAAGATCCTCTTTAGACTTTCCTTAGACATGCCAATTCCATTATCTTCAATTCGAATCTGCACTCCCTTGCTATTACTGCTGGTCTGGATTTTAAGTAATAGATTATCCTTTGAGTATTTAACAGCATTATCCACCAGATTATTGATCAGATTGGTAAAATGAACTTCATCGGCTATGATCTCATCTTTTTTTGCATTTAATTGCACATCTACCTGCCCATTCCGGCTTTGCATTTGTAAATCAAAATTCTCCAACACTTGCTCTATGATAGAATGAACCTTCACCGGCCTTCGGCTTAATTGAATTTCCTGCCTGTCCATTAATGCAGCCTGGAGAATGGTTTCCACCTGCTTATTCATTCTCTTGTTTTCTTCTTTAATAATTCCTGTGAAATATTGCATCTTATCCTTATCGTTCGACACTTTTTCTGTTCGCAAAGCATCAACGGCTAATGAAATGGTAGCTAATGGTGTTTTAAACTCATGAGTCATATTATTGATGAAATCATTTTTGATTTCACTGAGTTTTTTCTGACGGAGAAGGGCACTAACCGTAACATAAAAGGCGGCAAGTAATATTAGGGTAAAAAGAATGGCTCCTGCCAACATCCACCTTAACTCCCGGAAAACAATATGCTTTACATTGGGCACCACTACCATCATCACTTCCTCAGGTACTAATCCCTCCAGATTGCTTCCCCCCGGTATCTGTAAAGGATTTATAAATCTTAAGTTTCTAACAGTGTCGTCAACCACTGCATCAAAATTTCGGGAGCGAAGTTCATCATAGGTTAGAAATCCGGCATCGGAGGTAATTACGAATTCAAACTGTGTGTCCTGGAGCCCGAAAGCGTCAAAATTTTTACGCAGTTTCTCCTCCACCTCAAAAGTTGTAAATTTTTCGGATATGGTTGATGGCTTCATCAACTCCATCATAAGTTGATCGGATGGCCATGTTATATTTGGTCGCATCCTCCGGTTCTTTAAGGAAGGCAATGTGCCTTTTTGTTCCATTAATTCCTGGCCAGTTGCATACATAGCCTTTACAACTCTTTCGGATAGCTGGTCTTCCTTTATGACAAGCATAGAACGAAACCAGGATAGCTGTATCACTATGATACCTACCAAAGAAAGGGTAACCAATAAGATGATTAGGGGAAAGATCCGCTTCATTACAGCAAAAATAGCTTTGGTAAATATTTAATGTATTGCCCGCTGCCCCTAAACTTCTGAATTAACAGGAGTTTATAAGCATTTAAGCAACTTACTCTTTGATCAGAGTACCTGATTGTAAGAGTAAACATTTCTTGTCTTATTCCACAATATTCTATAAATTAATGCCATGACACAAATTTTACCAGCGCCAGGGGTGCTGCTAATTGCTGATCCATTCTTAAAAGACCCGAATTTTAAGAGGACGGTAATTCTGCTTTGTGAACACCAGGATGAAGGCAGTTTTGGGTTTGTACTCAACCGGCCATATTCTTATACACTTGACCAACTCATGGCAAGTGCAGAAGGCATGCCATTAACGGTGTATTTTGGCGGTCCTGTTCAACCAGATACTATACATTTTCTTCACCAATACCCCGATAAAATCCCAGGTGGATTTGAGGTAACTGATGGAACATATTGGGGAGGTGATTTTGAAACCGCGATCTCACTTCTTAAAACTGGTGATGTAGAATCTTCGAGCATCCGTTTTTTTATCGGATATTCCGGGTGGTCTGAGGGTCAATTACAGGGAGAGCTTAAAGAAAAATCATGGATTACTTCAAAAGGAACCAGAAAGTTGATCTTCCATAAAGACATGAATGAGATATGGAAAGATGCCCTTATTGATCTGGGAGGAGATTATGAACAACTAATCAATTATCCGCTTGATCCCCAACTGAATTAACTAAAAACAAAAAACCAGGACATCCAATGGAGCCCGGTTTTTTGTTCCTCTTACTATACCCTACCAACTTCAGATCAACACTGGCTTTTACCTCTTCTGATTCAATTCCTCTGCCTTTATGTTGACCCTTGTTCGTGATACAATTTTAGGAACATTTACAAATGAAAAAAACCGTTTTTTCACGGTATTTAAACTGTCAAATCACGGTTCAACCTTTTATTAAATTAAAAACCCGCTGCATGAAGACAGCGGGTCTGGTAATTTCTAAAGATCCTGGAATATCTTCCTGTGGGTATGAAGATCAGTTATTTTATACGGATAACTAGCTCGGCACTGCACCTTCAACCAATACTGTAACCTTATTATGGAATACTTCCACAAAGCCACCCTGGATTAAAAATACTGCAATATCTGATTGCCCTTTATCCTTCAGCACTTTCAGCTTACCAGGTTTCAGCGCACTCACCATAGGCGCATGCTTTTCCAGCACTTCAAATAAACCATCCACACCTGGCAATTGCACCCCGTATACATCCCCGGAATATAGCTTACGTTCAGGTGTTAATATTTCAAGATTCATAAATCAATTTGTCGTTTTCTATTTGAGTGGCCCTCAAATAATATTATCCTTGTGCCTGTGCCATAAGTTTCTTTCCTTTCTCAATGGCATCTTCAATGGTTCCTACAAGGTTAAATGCTGCTTCCGGATATTCATCAACTTCACCGTCCATGATCATATTGAATCCACGGATTGTATCCTCAATACTTACAAATACACCTTTAAGTCCCGTAAATTGTTCAGCAACAAAGAAGGGCTGACTCAAAAACCTTTGAACTTTCCGGGCGCGCTGAACAGTCATTTTATCTTCATCACTAAGCTCATCCATACCAAGAATAGCAATGATATCCTGTAATTCCTTATAGCGCTGAAGGATCAATTTAACCCTGTTGGCTGTATCATAATGTGATTCACCAACCACCAGCGGGGTAAGAATTCGGGAAGTGGAATCCAACGGATCAACAGCGGGATAGATACCAAGATCTGCAATCTTACGACTCAAAACTGTTGTTGCATCCAGGTGAGCAAAAGTAGTTGCCGGGGCGGGATCGGTAAGGTCATCAGCAGGCACATAAACAGCCTGTACCGAAGTAATAGAACCATTTTTTGTTGATGTAATCCTTTCCTGCATTAGACCCATCTCAGTTGCAAGCGTTGGTTGGTACCCCACAGCTGAAGGCATACGACCTAGAAGTGCCGATACTTCAGAACCAGCCTGGGTAAAACGGAAGATATTATCTACGAAGAATAGGATATCTTTTCCTTTTCCTGTACCATCTCCATCACGGAAATATTCAGCTATTGTTAATCCACTCAGTGCAACGCGTGCACGTGCTCCTGGAGGCTCATTCATTTGACCAAATACAAAAGTTGCTTTGGAATCTTTCAGATCATCCATATTTACTTTCTCAAGATCCCAACCGCCCTCTTCCATGCTATGCTTAAATGCATCGCCATATTTCATGATACCTGCTTCAATCATTTCGCGCATCAGGTCATTTCCTTCCCGCGTACGCTCACCTACACCAGCGAAAACAGAAAGACCTCCATGACCTTTTGCGATGTTGTTGATCAGCTCCTGGATTAAGACCGTCTTGCCTACACCCGCACCTCCAAACAATCCAATTTTACCACCCTTTGCATATGGCTCAATAAGGTCAATTACCTTGATACCGGTAAATAGTATTTCAGTTGAGGTACTGAGATTTTCAAACAGGGGCGGTTTATTGTGGATCGGCCGACCATTACTTTTATCAATCGGCGGTAACCCATCGATAGGATCTCCAGTTACATTGAAGAGACGTCCATAGATACCTTCACCGATTGGCATAGCGATCGGTTTGCCGGTGTCAACTACTTCCATACCACGTACGAGGCCTTCTGTGCCATCCATGGCGATACAGCGAACGCTATCCTCTCCAAGATGCTGCTGGACTTCCAGAACCAGTGGTTCTGCATTCGGACGCTTAATTTCCAGTGCATTCAGAATTTCGGGCAATTTACCATCGAACTGCACGTCCAGTACGGCTCCGATGATTTGTTTGATCTTTCCTTTAGTTGACATATATGAAGACCTTTTTAGGTGAGGTTTTCGAATTTTGCCGCAAAGGTAAGGTATGGCAGGTAAAATTCATCAAATCAGAAAGGAAATTGGACGAAAGAAAAACCTTCTCCCCATCTAATGGTTATTTTTGAATGATAACTCTTGATAATGAAGCGGATATTATCTGTTTTAGGTATTGTATATGTCCATATTATATTAATTTCCGGATGTAGGAATGGCAATTCTCAGCATCTCCAGAAAAACACCAGGGATACAGCAATTACCATCCAAAATGCTTTTTCAGGTCTCTTTTTTGATAGTGTAAGAATGGAAAACTACCTGAAACAGCGCGCCGTTCCTGATACGGCCAAACAACTTTTTCGAAATTTTTATACTCAAAGAAACTTCCAGTATGCATGGTTTGACAGTTCCGGACTTGCTGAACAAGCCCAGAATTTCTGGAGCCTTCAATCAAATTATATAGATTATAGCGGTGATAGTGCCATTTACAATGTTTACCTGAACCGTTGGATGGATTCAATCAGTAGTAATGGCGTAAGCTCATTACCTGATTCAACCCGATTGGGTGTAGAATGGGGACTCACTTTTCAGTTTTTTCGTTATGCCAACCGAGCTTATAGCGGTCGACGTAGTCTGAACGCGGCCGATCTTGAGTGGTTCATACCTCGCAAAAAAGCGAACCTTCTTTCAATGCTTGATACCCTTGTAAAAGAAAAAGGCAAGGAAATTAGTCGTTATGAACCAGTTAATCAGCAATATCAATTGCTCAGGAATCAATTGAAAAGATATTATGATATAGAAAGAGACAGTGCCTGGAATCCCATTGAAATTAACCAAAAAAAAATCCGGCTTGGTGATAGCGGATTGATTATCCATAAAATCCGCAGACGACTTCTCCTCACTGGAGACCTTAATTCTTCCGACACCATTACCTTGTTTGACGATACTCTTCTTCAAGCAGTAAAAAGATTTCAAAGCCGTTATGGTTTAGCAGCTGACGGAATTTTAGGTGGAAGTACCCTTAGAGAACTTAACAAACCAATTAGCGACCGAATCAGGCAAATCCTTGTAAATATGGAACGAATGCGCTGGGTTCCGGAACAACCCATGGGTGATTATATTCTGGTAAATATCCCCGAATTTAAAGCACATGTTTATGAAGCCGGAAAAAAGATATTTGATATGGAAGTAGTGGTGGGTACCACTAGTAACAATACAGTAATTTTTACCGGAAACCTTAAATATGTTGTATTTAGTCCTTACTGGAATATTCCCCCTGGAATCCTGAAAAACGAAGTATTGCCCGCAATCAGGAGGAATCCCTCCTATCTCGAGCGAAACGATATGGAATGGTATAATGGTGGTATCCGGCAAAGGCCCGGAGATAGAAATCCTCTGGGTCTGGTCAAATTCCTATTCCCCAATAACTATAGCATCTATTTACATGACACACCTTCTAAAACACTTTTTAAACAAACCAAAAGGGCATTTAGTCATGGTTGCATAAGGATTTCTGAACCTGTTCGCCTGGCCGAATGGTTGCTGAGAGCTGACAGTACATGGACTTCGGAACGAATATTCTCAGCTATGCATTCAGGAAAAGAAAAATATGTAACGCTGAAACAGAATGTACCTGTTTTCATTGGTTATTTCACAACCTGGGTTGATGCTGATGGAAGGTTGAATTTTCGGGATGACATATATGGGCATGATAAGAAAATGATCAAAAAAATGTTTGATTAAGATTTTCTTTCAGTCAGTTTCTTGTTCTTTCTATTGGATAGTAATTTAAAAGCCAGCTGGGCGAGGGCAGTAACACCTGCAACCTTCCATCCCCCTGCAACACCTGTAGCTGCTGCAGCCACACTGGCAAGTTTAGAGGTTTTCTTTCGCGCCAGAAAGCCACCGGCAATAGCTGCACCAGCGCTTAATGCTAGTGCGGCGGTTTTTCCAGTAAGTAACGAGGGCATAACAGCCCCTGCTCCAGCCTTCACTGCTTCTGAAGGAAGTGACTTCAGGTTTTGCCTTATTTCATATTCCTGAACTTTGATTTTGTTGCGGAGCACTTTCTCAGCGGCTCTTAGATCCTGAAGATTATTTATACCTCCGAGATTACTCTGCGTGTTCTGTATCAACTTGTTCATGTTCGGAATGTTTATCAAATAGAATTTTCACCACAGTATTGGCTATGAAAGGGTCGAGAAATTTTTTACGAAGAGCAAAGACTATAACTAACAATATCACATAAATTCCCGTCACAATTCCAAAACCATAAAACAAGCTTCCGGTTAGATCGGCAAAATAATATCCCCCCATCATACTGATAAATATGAGTATTAAGAAGCTTAGCAGTAAAACAACCAGGAATATCACCATAGCGGAAGCCAACCTGGAGGCCTTCTCAGTTCCTTGTAACTTCAACAATAATAACCTGTTTTGCAGATACTCCTGTACAAGTTGTTCGGTCTTTTCGAAGTACCCGGTTTCCTGTTTTTCCATAAAAAAAGTATCAGGTTGTTGTAGATGTATCTGTTTCCTTTCCAAAATCATTGGCCCATTTCTTTCCTTTTTCCACTGCCGTCTCAATCTCCGACTCAAATTGCTTAACTTTTTCCTTTACATCCTCACCTGCATTGGCTGCAGCAGATTTAATTTCATCCACGATCTCCTTTCCCTTATCCGTTGTGAGGAAATAGCCTAATGCCGCACCCGCGGCAGCCCCCAGCAATAAACCGGCTATAAATTTTGACTGATCATTCATGGCATAATATTTTACGGGTTAACTTGTTCCTAAAATTACAGCTAACTAACGGAAAACAGGCACCTAAACCATGGAAATCAAATCTGATCATAAGATCAACAAATACTTTTTTCTCGGAATCATACTGATTTTTGCTTTTTTCCTGCTTTACAGCATGATTGAGTTCTTCACTGCTTTTCTGGCATCTGTTATGTTATATGTACTCAGCAAGCCCGCCCTCGAATACCTTGTAAAAAGGAGGGGCTGGAGCAAAACCTGGGCCGCCGTGTTGATCATTACAATCAGCGTGATTATCATATTAGCCCCGCTTACGCTGTTTGCCTCCATGGTATATAATAAAATTTCCGCATTTGTAAATAACCCGGATATAATATTAAACACACTTAAAAGTTTTGACCAGCAGCTAAGCTCCAGATTTGGTATTCGCTTGCTTTCAAATACCAATATGGCTAAAATTCAAACCACATCCACCAATCTGATGAGTGAGGTGCTTAATAATAGCCTCAATTTTTTCACCACTATATCGATGATGTATTTCTTCCTCTACTTCATGCTGATGAATGTAAACCGCATGGAAGCAGCTGTTGTTTTTTACCTTCCATTTCCACGCAGCAAGATCGAATTATTTGGAAGGGAATTAGTGGCGCAAACTTTCTCAAATGCCGTAGGCGTTCCACTTATAGCTGTAGTTCAGGGACTCTGTGGATTTGCAGCTTACAAAATTACCGGTCTGCCTGAAGCAGGTTTTTGGGCAGTGGTAACCGGTTTCGCCTCTATTATTCCTATTGTTGGTACCGCACTTGTTTGGGTGCCTGCAGCAATTTACCAATTGGCAACAAGCCATGCATGGGAAGGCATATTTATAATAGGTTGGGGCGCAATCATTCTGGGAAGTGCAGATAATGTGGTAAGATTTCTATTAGCCAAGAAAATGGCTGATACACATCCCATCGTAACTGTACTCGGGGTAATAATGGGACTTAAATATTTCCAGATACCAGGACTTATATTCGGTCCTTTGCTAATATCTTATTTCATCATTCTCCTCAAAATATATTATTGGGAATATCAAACTATTTCTCCTGTAGTGAAACGAAAGAAGGCCAGGCCATTACGTTTTAATCTTCCTTTTCTTGGGCCAGAAAAGAAAGATCGCTATCGACCATAGAATTGATACACTATTTTTGCGGCCAGTATGATCCAGAATATGCAGATCGAGCCCGTAGATACTCCCAAACTCCGTCGTCTTTTCCTTGAGATGCCTGCTCTATTATATAAAGGCAATCCTAATTATATAAGGCCCCTTGATAAGGATATTGAAGCCGTTTTTGACCCTACCCTGAATAAGGCATTCAGGTTTGGAGAAGTGATCAGGTGGGTTCTTTTCAACAATTCAGGAGAAGCCATTGGGCGTATCGCAGCATTTGTAAATAAAAAATATAAAACAAGGGGGGATGATGTTCCGGTAGGAGGATGCGGGTTCTTTGAATGTATCAACAACCAGGATGCGGCCAATCTATTGTTCGATACAGCAAAAAAATGGCTGTCCGATAAAGGTATGGAGGCTATGGATGGACCAATAAATTTTGGTGAAAGAGATAAATGGTGGGGACTTGTTATCCAGGGGTTTCAATCACCGCTTTATTGCATGAACTATAATCCTCCTTACTATCAATCCCTGTTCGAGCATTATGGATTCCAACCATTCTTCTACCAGTATTGCTATGGGATGCATCCTAAAGAAACACTTGCCAAAAAATTCTTTGATAGGCATGCAGCATTGACAACTGACAGGGGTTTAAGTGCACAACATGCTGATAAGAAAAGACTTGATAAATTTGCCGCCGACTTCCATACAGTCTACAATAAGGCCTGGGCCGGCCATGGCGGCAATAAAGAGCTGAGCCTGGAACAATGTAAAATGCTTTTTCGACAGATGAAGCCAGTCATGGACGAAAAAGTAATATGGTTCGCCTATTATAATGACGCTCCTATCGCCATGTTCATTAACCTACCCGACCTCAACCAGTGGTTTAGATACTTAAATGGAAAGTTCGACCTCCTACATAAAATCAAATTCCTGCTTCTGCGCGCAACGGTTAAAAACAAAAGATTTGCCGGACTGGCATTTGGTGTAGTCCCGGAATGGCATGGGAAAGGTGTGGATAGTTATATCGTTGTAGAAGCCGCAAAAATAATTCAGCACCATCTGGATTATGAAGAGTATGAGATGCAATGGATCGGTGATTTTAACCCTAAAATGATTGCCGTTGCTGAATCTATTACACCTGTAAAAAGTCGCATCCTGATAACATATCGATATCTATTTGACAGGAATAAGGAATTCAGGAGACATCCATTACTTTAATCAGATTTATTCCTGCCTTCCTCCCATATAGAGTGAAAGCAGGGTCAAAACATTTGCCTAATTTAGCCTCCTATGGATCAGTTTATAGTATCTGCCCGAAAATACCGTCCCCAGAACTTTTCAACCGTTGTGGGACAGCAGCATATTACAACTACATTAAAAAATGCTATCCGCAACCAACAGCTAGCCCATGCTTTTTTGTTCTGTGGACCAAGAGGGGTTGGTAAAACCACCTGCGCCCGGATACTGGCAAAAACCATCAATTGCGAAAACCATTCAGATGATGGAGAAGCATGTAATACCTGCTCTTCCTGCATTTCATTTAATGAGGGAAGTTCTTTGAATATCCATGAGCTCGATGCCGCCAGCAATAACTCTGTCGATGATATACGTTCTCTTGTGGAGCAGGTTAGGTTTGCCCCACAAGCCGGAAAATACAAAGTATACATAGTGGATGAGGTCCATATGTTGAGTACAAGTGCATTTAATGCATTTCTTAAAACATTGGAAGAACCACCTCCCTATGCAATCTTTATTCTGGCCACCACAGAAAAACATAAAATACTACCTACCATTCTGTCACGCTGCCAGATTTTCGATTTTAAAAGAATCACTACAATTGATACAGTTGAACACCTGCAAGAGATCTGTGATAAGGAGGCCATCCAGGCAGAACCTGCTGCACTTCAGGTGATAGCCCAGAAAAGTGAGGGTTGCATGCGTGATTCGCTAAGCATCCTTGATAAAATCGTCAGCTTCACAAATGGGGAGCTCACCTATAAGAACACCCTGGAACACCTGAATATCCTTGACGCCGAATATTATTTTCGTATGATGGACTGCATGCTGGCTCAGGATCTCTCAGGCGCTATGCTTTTGTTTGATGATATAAATCGAAAAGGTTTTGAGGGAGACATGGTATTAAACGGTTTCGCTGAGTTTATACGTAATCTTTTACTCAGTAAAGATTCTAAAGTGGCATCATTGGTTGAAGTTGTTGAAACATTCCGAAATCGTTATATAGATATTGCCTCAAAACTGGAAGCGGGTTTTCTTGTAACTGCCCTCAACCTGTTAAATGAAGCGGAAATACATTACAAAGGTGCAAGGAATAAAAGGTTACATGTTGAGATGTTGCTCATAAGGCTTTGCTACCTTAAACAAGCCATTGAAGTGGTAAACGATGGATCCCGGAAAAAATTGACAGAATCTAAACCGCTTAATTTTCGGTTACTGCAACCGGTTATACAAAAGGAAGTTCAACCCAATAAAAAATCAGAAGCAGTTACTACAGTAGGTGAGAAAGGAAATACGAATTCTGGGGCCCGACTCATCATTGAAGAAGGCATTATTTCAAAAACCAAAAATAGTACTATAAAAATTGCTGAAGCAGCTGGCGAACAAAATGTTGCTAACCCAACCATTGCATCCAGGCCTGCCCAGATAGAGCCAGTTTCAATGCCTTCAACCGGGAAACTTGGCTCGCTCGCGAGATTGCGCCAACAGGTTAGTAATACAAATCAGGGTGGTACAGCAATCAAATCCATCACTCTTACGGATGAATTATTAAAACTTGCCTGGCAGGAATATATTGATCAACTTAAAACTCTTCGGAATCCGGCTGTGCAGAGTTTTGAACTGGCTGAGCTGCGAATGAATGATGCCTCCAGCTTTACGGTAATAGTGCCCAATAATCTACAGCAGAAATTTATTGATGGCGAAAGGATCCCACTTTCTGAATTTTTACAAACCAGATTCCATAATCGCAACCTTACATATCAACTAATTGTTGAACAACGGGAGGATCTATTAATAAAAATAGAGATCCCACCAAACTCCAGGGAAAGGTTTACACAAATGGTAGCTCAATATCCATTAGTAAAGGAGCTAAAGGACAGGCTTAAACTGGAACTTGATTATTAAGTATGAAAGGAATTATCTTTACCCCCCATGAGTAACTCGCTTCCGCATGATACAATTTTGCCATATGGTGATAAGAATAGGAGTAAGAAAGATCAGGTGGCAGATATGTTCAATCAGATCGCATTCCGGTATGATTTCCTAAATCGCTTTCTTAGCGGCGGGATTGACATCTACTGGAGAAAGAGGGCAATCAGTGAATTACGTACTCTTAAACCTAAAAAAGTACTTGATGTAGCAACTGGTACTGCAGATGTTGCACTCATGACAATGAAATATTTAACACCAGAAAAAATAATTGGCATAGATATTTCTACAGGAATGCTCGAACTCGGCAGGAAAAAAATTGCCAAAGCAATGTTAAATGATCGGATTGAGCTGTTGGAAGGAGATAGCGAAACAATAAACTTCCCCGACAACACGTTTGATGCCGTAACTGTGGCATTTGGCGTCCGCAATTTTGAACATCTTCACAAGGGGATTTCAGAAATGCTTCGCGTTTTGAAGCCAGGTGGCAAGCTGGTGGTACTCGAATTTTCAAGGCCTAAATCAAAAGGGTTCAAGGGATTGTATAAAATCTACATGAACCTTGTTGCTCCTGGCATAGGAAAAATGGTATCAAAAAACAGGGCTGCATACCAATATCTGAATGATTCCGTGCAAGCTTTCCCCGAGGGAAATGATTTTTTGAAAATTTTACAGGAGACGGGTTTTACAAATACCTACCTTAAAACGCTGAGCTTAGGAATATGTACAATTTATTGCGGAACCAGATCATCAGAAAAATAAACACACTCCTGGTCGTACTGATCAGTACATGTTTTTTTGCCAACACATCTACGGCACAGCTAAGGAATTCATTAAATCTTCCTGATAATGATGATAAATGGTACCACATAGGTATTGTAATCATGGGAACATCTAACCGGTTTCAAATCAGCCAACATCCACGCTTTCTTGAAAGTGACAGCGTTCTGGTAACAAATCCCAATAATAGTTTTGGCTTTGGTATAGGCGGAATGCACACATTTCGCATTAGTAACAGATTCGAAGCACGCGTAGTATTTCCCCAGCTTCTCTTCGTCAACAAATCAATTAACTACCATCTCAGATATCCTGAATCTTCAAACCAGGAAACAGAGGTAATGAACCAGAATGTTGAATCAATCCTGCTGGGCGTACCAGTGCAGCTTAAACTCAAGTCAGACAGGATAGGAAACTTCAGGGTTTATATGATGGGGGGATTTAAGTTTGAAACTGATCTCAGTTCCAAAGCAAATGCACGCAATGCAGAAAACTTTGTAAAGCTTAAAAAATCCGATTATGGTATTGAAGCAGGAATTGGCTTCAATTTTTACAATAAAATGTTCATCCTTTCCCCGGAAATAAAAATCAGTAATGGCATAAGTGATGTGCATGCCCGTGATGCAAATCTTAAATTTTCCAATGTAATTGACAGGATCCAAAGTCGCCAGATCATTTTTTCACTCATTTTTGAAGGCTGACATCAAACCTGTAGAAATTATTTTCAAGTTATCATACTAATTACATAATTTGATTATATCAAACTTACTGGTATAGCAATTGAATACCACCAGGGAATATGACCGTTGGCAAATTCCAACGGTTTTCCTTTCTGATGTAAATTATAAATATCATGCTATTACCTATCAGCGACGATAACCGCGATCGGCATATTACGCCTTATATAAGCTGGGCTCTAATTGCCATTAATATTTTTGTATTTATCTACTGGCAGGCATTTGGATCAGATCTGGGATTCACATATGCCTTTTCAACTGTTCCTGCTGAAATACTGACCAGCCGCGACTGGGTTACGGAATCCAGGATAGTAAGAGATGTAGCTTCCGGTGAAAGCTTTGAAATGCCTGGATTGCAGGTAACACCAATTCCGGTATACCTCACGTTGATCACTTCAATGTTCATGCATGGCAGCCTTGCACATATTGGAGGTAATATGTTATATCTCTGGATTTTCGGCGATAACCTTGAAAATAGAATGGGTCATTTACGTTACCTCGTCTTTTACCTTCTGACAGGAATTATTGCATCGCTTGCCCATGTTTTTTTTACTCAATTCACTGGTGCAAATCCCTTGATCCCCAGCCTCGGTGCTTCAGGGGCCATTTCTGGCGTTATGGGAGGATACCTTTTACTATATCCTACCCGAAAAGTAAATGCGCTGTTGGGATGGATAATAATTGCCATACCTAGTTGGGTGGCACTTGGTTTATGGATCGTATTGCAGGTAGTAAGTGGCTTTGGAACAATTGGTGGCCATGGAGACGGTGTGGCTTATATGGCCCATATCGGGGGATTTATAGCTGGATTTATTCTTGTCAAAATTTTTGATAAGGGTAAACCAAAACCTATAGTCACGAAGCAGAATAGCGGATGGTTTCGCTAAAAGTTTACACCGCTGCTTATCCTGCTAAGCAGCTGCTGGTAAGTTTTCCGAACAAGGCTTTCAGCAAGCTGTTCTCTATTTGGTGGATAATCATCCCATCTATTACTGATTAAGGCAATATCCTGTGGGGTTAAAGCCCGACGGTCGCCCGTGTAGGTAGCCCTTTCCTGAACCCACTCAATGCGATCTGAAAAACGATCATACAAAGAATTATTATTGGTTTCTCTATCATAAATCCTGCATTCCAGGGTAGCATAACTTGACATATATCTCCGACTAATCGTAACGGTTGCATAAACAGTTTGTGTAACTGCTCGGGGAGGGTTTGTTTTGGTTTGTCCGGTAACTATCTCTTTTGAACGCTGGTATGATCTGGAATCGGTATGAACATTATCGATGAAAAGATCTGTAAAATTCAAGTCTACTATTTTGTCTGGAACTAATTGCTGTGCACGTAAATCATATTCTGTAAAAAACCGCGTATTTGCATAAGAACGGGCATTTAGATCGCGAACCATTTGCTGCTGCATCCAATCATTCTGAAATCCATAATAACCATAACTGTAACTGTTGTAATTTACTGGGTTTACAAGGACCCTGGTAGTTGCTTTCTCTGCAGCTATTAAAAGCATGTTGTCAACATCTTTATACCCTGGTGATGCTTTTGCAGCTTTTTGAAAATTATCATAAGCTTTCTGCGCATACTGTCTGGTATTGTATCCAAGAAAAGTCATAGCAGCATTATAATAATCCTCCGCTGCAAGTTTATTAGCCCCCTGGATCATCAGACTGGGATCCCATGGATCGGGTAATGCCGCATTGGCCCCGGGTGACGATTTTATCTGGTTATACATTTGTTTTAGCACCATCCATTCTCTTGCCATTTCAATATACTTGTCACCCGGTGCGCCTGTCTGAACAAGGTTATCCGTAATAGCTTTTCTTTTGATTCTTGCAGCCTCATAGGCAGCTGGTAACAATTCCGCAGCTTCCTTATCTGCCGGATTGTCTGTAAGCCTTTTTACCAACTCAAAAACAGTCTTATCCTCCATGGTGTACCTTTTGGAAATTTTTCTGTTAGATCCACAGGCTATTATAAACATCATTGACGTTATAAAACATAGAAGGGCAATCTGTTTCATATGATGATAATTTTTCCTATACAATATAATAAAATGATGGCATAGATTTTTCGATTAGGTTTTATCTTTAAAGACTGCTCTATCTCCCAGTTAAATGAATACCATGGTTTCAATTATTATTCCCGTCCTGAACGAAGGATCCACAATCCGAAAAGTGATCCGAATTATTCGGCAGACAACCCTACCAATAGAAATAATTGTTGTGGATGATAACTCATCTGACAATACAATTGCGGAAGCCATGAAAGAATCCGTAAGGATTGTAACAAGCAGTAGGCGGGGAAAAGGATTATCTATGCGGGAAGGCCTACTTGCAGCACGGCATGATGTAATTATTTATCTCGATGGCGACATTACAACATACCCCTCTGATATTGTGGATCTCCTGGCCGGACCAATACTTCGGAATGAAGCTGATTTTGTAAAAAGCACATTCAAACGCCAGGCCGGCCGGGTTACCCAACTAGTTGCCAAGCCCTTATTGAGTATTTTATTCCCCGAGCTTAGTCATCTGGATCAACCCCTCAGCGGGATGATTGCCGGAAAAAAATCTTACCTGGAACAAGTCCATTTTGAGAAAGATTACGGGGTCGATATTGGTTTATTAATTGATATGCATCGAATGGGTGCACGAATTCTTGAAGTGAATATTGGGAAAGTTCAAAATGCCATGCAGAATCTTGAGCAGCTCGGTAAAATGTCGAAAGAGGTCAGCCGCACTATCTTAAATAAAGCAAACGCCCTTGGAGATCATATTCTCGAAAAGATTGGCCAGATAGATTTAATTAACAGGCAGATGGAATCTGCAGTTCTTGAATCGATCGAAAAAATGGAGAAGATAGTCTTATTTGAAATGGATCATGTAGTGCTAAGGGATAATTTTACTGAAACGGCAGCTTCCCGAAAAGGATTATCTGAAGGCCTGGGAGCTGTCCGCCTTTTATATAGTGATCCTGAAGAAAGAATTCGTGCAACTGCTGCTCTGTTTAGGGACAAGAGCCTTCCATGCCTTTTGGAAATTGTTGATGCAATGCCTCTGGTACCAGGAATCTGCGAACTACTTAGAGAATTAAAAAAACGCGGGTACTCTTGTGGATTGGTATCAGAACAATTTTCTTTTGTTGCAAATCATTTAAAAAACACTTTGGGATTTGATTTTGTACTAAGTAATCAGATGAAATTAGAACATGGTTTAGTAACTGGTGAAGTGGTAATAGCTCCCTTTTTTACCGCTCCCGATGATAAAACATCCTATAACAAATCCTCAATGTTTTCCCACATTCATAAACGCCTTGAACCAATCCGCGCCAATGTTATATATGTTACAGCGGATAACAATGATCAGGAATGTCTTGATTTGGCGAGTATTGGGTACCATTTCGATGGTACGGATATTCTATCTCTGCTCGACCATGCACCCGGCAAGAAGAATAATGCGAGGTTTGCTCTCTCCTCTTTCCGACCACAAAAGTCTTCACAATATGTGTTGCCAGTGCTGGTTTTAACTGCAGTGTCGGTATTTACTTACTACACATTCCTCCAAAAAGATAAAAAAAACCCGCCACTTCAGGCGGGTTGATATGATTTTAAGTGCACTCCCGTTAAACCAACATGCGAAGTGGTTCTTCGAGTAAAGACTTTACTGTCTGGAGAAACGCAGAACCACTGGCACCATCAACTACCCGGTGATCACAACTTAGGGTAACTTTCATAACGTTACCTGGCACAACGTTCCCATCCTTAATAATGGGTACCTGCTGAATAGCACCAATAGCCAATATGCAACTATCTGGTGGATTGATTATGGCCGTGAATTCATCGATACCAAACATGCCAAGATTACTTATGGTAAAAGTGCTTCCTTCCCAATCAGAAGGCTGTAGTTTTTTGTTTTTTGCACGAGTAGCAAAATCTTTTACTTCTGTCGCGATCTGCGCCAAACCTTTTGTATCAGCAAATCGAACCACAGGAACAAGTAGGCCTTCTTCAACAGCAACAGCCACACCCACATTTACATGATGATTTGTGCGTATGGTATCTCCAAGCCAACTGCTATTTACAACAGGATGTTGCTTCAGCGCCAGTGCAACTGCTTTTAGGACCATATCATTAAATGATATCTTTACTGGTGCAACTTCATTAATCTGGGCACGGCTTGCTACAGCTTTATCCATATTAATAGACATAGTCAGATAAAAGTGTGGAGCGGAAAATTTGCTCTCTGCCAGGCGTCGGGCAATAACCTTACGCATTTGTGAAACGGGACGATCTTCGAAACTTACCTCTCCCGCCGGTGCCGAAGCCATTACTGATTTTGGTGCCTCAGACGGAGCAGAACTTTTTTGAGGGGAAGGTTTGTAAGATTCTATATCAGATCTAATAATCCTGCCACCATCTCCTGAACCCTGAATTTCATTCAGGCTTATGCCCTTATCAGCAGCAAGTTTTTTAGCAAGTGGTGAGGCTTTTACGCGTCCATTTGTGGTGGAGGATGCTTCATTAGTATTAGCAGTAGGTGACGCAGATGCTGCGGGGGCTGATTCAGAAACCGCCGAAGCGTCCTGGGAAGCGGGGGGAGAAACCTGTCCACCACTGGCAGCAGCTTTAATAGCCTCTAGATCCACTTTACCTTCCTCTCCTATAACACATAGCAGTGAATTGACTGGAACCTTAGCACCCTTATCCGCTCCAATATATAGTAAAGTACCATTCTTGTAACTCTCGAGCTCCATTGTCGCCTTATCTGTTTCCACTTCGGCCAGGAGTTCTCCTTTCTTTACATTATCTCCCACTTTCTTATGCCATTCAGCAATGACTCCCTCTGTCATAGTATCACTAAGCCTTGGCATGAGAATTACTTCCTCGATCTTTGTAAGATCTAATCCGGCAGAAGCTGAAGATACAGCGGGAGCAGCCGAAGCTGGCACTTCCTTAGATGGTGAAGAAGGAGCTTTCTCGGTTACAGGAGCAGCAGCAGGGCTAGATGTAGAACCTCCGCTATTGGCAGCAACGAGGCTTGAAATGTCCTCCCCGGGATTACCAATAATAGCCAGCAAATCATTGACCTGTAATTTTCCACCTTTTTGAATCCCAATATGTAACAGGGTGCCATCCTTATAACTCTCAAGGTCCATAGTAGCCTTATCGGTTTCAACCTCAGCCAGCAATTCACCTTTCTTCACGGAATCACCAATATTCTTATGCCAGGCTGCGATAACGCCTTCGGTCATGGTATCGCTCAATCGGGGCATCAATATCACTTCTGCCATTTGACTTATGAGTTTAGTTTTCGATTGCTTTTAAGAGGCCGAAATTAAGGAAAAAGACGCTTCCCCCATCTCCCTATCTTTGCCAAATGCATATCACAAAAGCCGTTTACCTGATCAGCAGTCCCGAAGTTGCCCAATGTCCGCCTCCCGATAAACCCGAATACGCATTTATCGGCAGGTCAAACGTGGGCAAATCATCCCTGATTAATATGCTTTGCAAAAACCAGAAACTTGCAAAAACTTCCGGTACCCCGGGGAAAACGCAGCTTATCAATCATTTTGAGATAACCAGTGTTTCGAAAGAAGGTGCAAAGGATTTTAGCCATTGGTATCTGGTTGACCTTCCAGGGTATGGCTTTGCCAAAGTGTCACAATCGAACCGACGTAAATGGGAGCAGATGATAGAAAATTACCTGCGCAAGCGTGAAAACCTGTTAATGGTCTTCATACTTATTGATAGCAGGCATGAACCCCAAAAGCTTGACTTAGATTTTGTTAATCAGCTCGGAGAATGGGAGATTCCCTTTACACTGGTTTTTACCAAAGCAGATAAGGAAAACCAGAGAACTGTATCAAAAAATGTAAAATCCTTTCTGGAGGAGATGCGAAAAACATGGCAATTTCTACCAGCTAACGTTGTAACGAGCGCTATTAAGCAAATGGGAAGAGAGAAAATCCTTTCAATGATTGAGCAAACAAATCAACAGGTATCCGGTGAATAGCAGAACAAATGATTAGTTCACAACTTTGTTTGCACAACTGCTACTTGCAAAAGCTTCGGGCTTAGCCTTGAAAGCAAATCCCATTCCCAGAATATAACCCATTGCTTCCTTTAGTGCATCATTACTCTTGAAATTTGGATTAGTATTTATATCCGCATGCACTTCCATGTCCACATTGTATTCTGTGAACAGGTTACAGAGCTCATATGCGATCTCTATACTCCGGGCCACTTCCACCAGCATTCGTTCCTTAATGGTATACTTCTGCCTGGTTTTCTCGTTGTGAATAAACATGAATCCCCCATGACCTTCCCGCAGGAAAACAATCACAGTTGCGAATTCGGTTTCGGCGCCTTTCACCTGCGAGTCTGTTCCAATGCAAACTTTCAGATGATAACCATTTGCGGTTTCACGCCTGATGGCTTTTTCTACGGCGTCGCGGATCGGAATATCGATCGGATCGCCATTAAATTTTCTCCATAACATAAAAATGGGTTTTACTAATTTAATGAAAAACCCACTTAATACCTGTCTTTGCGCCTGTTATGGATAAATTAATTTCTCACATAAGTGAACAACTTATACTAATACTGGCCTGAACTTAACATCACCAGAGTACATCCCTCCTGCGGATATATCTTATTGGCCATCGCCAATTCATACAATTCCTCATTTTCCGTACCCGGATTAAAAATGATTCTCCGGGGCTTTAATGAAAGAATGTAGTCGTAGTATTCCTGTTGATTACTCGGTGATAAATATAAAATTACCGTATCAATACCATCAAAATCCTGCTTATCCTTATGTATCACTACATCCCCTACTGTAACAGCTTTACGGCCAATGGCTTCAACAGGGTGATTATATGCTCTGAGCTTTTTTATTGCGAGGTAACTATACCGGGATGGATTATCCGAAGCACCAAGAACCAATGTTTTTTTTGTGTGCGACATAGATCAACTTGATTTATTTCTAAATGTATTTCAGGATCCTTATATATGCTGTAAAACATGAAGTATTCATTTCTTTTGTACCACTTATGGTGGCGGCGGACAATCCAGAAATCTGCTTCCTTTTGAGCCCGTCACTTTTTTACCGGGCCTGATATTTAATGTTATATATCCCCCGCCGTTGGCCATTCTATCCTTTGAAAAAATATTGCCAAGGTTATGGAAACCTATCAGTAGTGGGCCCGCCTTAAAACCCGCCCCAACCCAAAATTGATTTTCATTACTCAACAGCATAGGAAGGTAAATACCCCATCTCCGGGTCTCCCATCGTGGTGTTAGCCGAAACACATTCATATTCCTCAGATAAAGCCTCTGCTTTCCGAGAACACTCCCAACATTCAGGCTAATTTCTCCATTCAGGTAAAATGCATCAAATAGATAGCGATCCGCATTCAATACAAGACGCCCGGGATGAAAAACATGAAAATCACCACCAAGGGGATCTAACGTTGTAAATGTTGATATAGAATCATTTAACTGCGTAAGGCTACCAAACGCTGTATTGAGCTTTGAATCCAGTATACTACCTGTAACACCCTCAGTGGGCATTTTCCCAATTTTACTTTGGGATCCATAATTATATTTTGCCCATCCGGCATCTATAAGTGACGCGCCTATCTTCCAGTCGTAGTCGTAATATGATTCCTCATCATCCATAACACCGGGATCGCCACCCGGCTTCAAAACAATTTCTAATCCCGCATCAAAAGAAAAGCCTGTTCTCGTATTCTCTAAAAGTTTGCCGGGATTACTACTTCCATCCCCATTCTCTGCCCACTCATTAAGGTTGGATGAATAACCATACAGGAAATCCCCACCTGCAACATCATAACCACCTGATTCACGACGGCGGTGCTCAATGTCAATGATATCGGCCCGCCCCCCTGCAATACCTCTGTTCAATTTAAGTGTCAAGCCTGCATTGAGCCGCATGTCGGTATTCTCAAGCACCGTTTGCGCATATGCCCCATAAAATTCTATTATACTGCTTCCACGCAGTTCAACATTAAATGATTCAGATTCTTCATTAATAGATAAAAAGCTGTTGAAGGTCTGAATACTATCCCGAAAATTATATACACTGGTTGAGCTGTTACCGAAAGTTTTAAAATTAACTCCAAACGCCACGGCTTTTCTCTGATCAATAGCTATCCGCGTATTCACCAGGTTAATATTAGTTTGTTGATGAGCAAAACGCCTGTAATTGCCACCGAGAATCTGGAATTTAGAATTTACCGGACTTCCCAACAGTGAATAATCGATTATCTTAATAGCATTCGTACTATACTTTGATTGGATACCGATCACCGTTATATCCCATGGATAGGGAACATTTACTATAGAAGCGGGGTTGTTGTGAACGCTAAGAGCGCCTGAATAGTTGGAACCCTGGACTGCATGGTAATCCTGGCCCAATGCGGCATGATTAAATGCAAACCAAACAAAAACCATGAATTTTATCCGCGATAAACTGATTCCTCTCATTTTTTAAAATTGCTTCCCATGCGTTTGCTTAACCAGGTAAGCTGCCAAACCCGGTAATTTGTCAGATAACCCTACCAAAAGCCGAGAAAGCACGGGATCACCAAAAAACTCCTGTATAATTCTACCGGCCTTCAGCCTGATGCCAAAAGCGTGCCGCCATTGTTTTGAATATTGCTGTTCCATCACCTGCCGACTAATCTTCCCGTTTAAAAATGCATCAACCTGTTGAAATAATAATTTGCTGCCATGCAAAGCCATGCTCATGCCATTACCACATAAAGGTGTTATCATACCTGCTGCGTCACCAGCTAGCATCACATGTTGCTCAACCTGAGTTTTTGCTGCAAATGAAATATTTGAAATACTCAGGGGCTCTTTCCAGATCATTTCAGCCGAATCAAAAAGTTTACGGATCAATGGATTGCGGCAGAGAATTCTTTCCTCCATCTGGTGAATCGAATTATTACTTAGGCCTAGGTTATTAGCATTTGTCAGGTAACACAAACAATAATTACCCTCCTCAATGGCCGATACCCCACAATAACCGTAATTGAAATTATGTAGGGCGATAGTATCCTGTGGATGAGTAATTCGAATATGATATTTTACTCCAATATAATTGCTCGATTTCCCTTGTCTATCCTGGGTAAAGGGTCTTTTCCATTTAAGGTCGAGCCTGCTTCTTTTTCCAAAACTCCCAACTACAACCTGACTACTGATAAGTTGTCCGGGAGTTTGCAGGTACATGTTACCGTTATCGAACCATACATCCTGTACACGGGAGCCTTCCAATAACATTACCCCTGCCGATTTCGCGAAACCCGCCAGAATACCATCAAGGAGATGTCGACTTATTCCAAATCCACCTGGAGTAAGAGGGATCTTCACAATCCTACCATTGGGGGAGCTAACAATCAATTTGCGGATCTCAGGTAATTGCAGCGATTTAAAAGGAACACCAAGCTGTTGTAAAAAGGGTCTGCTTTCTTCACTGATATACTCACCACATACCCGATGAAATGGATAATAATTTTTCTCTACCAGAACAACTGAATGGCCTGCCCTTGCCAGTTGGATAGCAGTTGAGAGGCCGGCAAGCCCTCCTCCCGCTACAGCCACATCAAAATATGTATGCTTAGTTGGGTTCATTATCATGTTTGAATGTAACTAACCAGCGGAAAGCCCAATGCCATCTTATCTCAGCCGAATTAATACCTGCACATTTCAGAAGGTTTTCCCATTCTTCTCTAAGGAAACCCCTGGCAACTGATAGCGGGGCATCGTTTTTCAAAAGATAAGATTTCGAGAATAATAAACTTAGTAACCTTATAGAGTGATATGCAACAATATTGCGATGCAGATCATTGATAAAAAAACCAAGACTGCAATTATGCCGCATCCAATGAAGCTGTTCAATCAAATCTTCATCCTTAAAGTGATGACAAAATAATGAGGAAAAAATAATATCCGGCTTTTGATCGAAAATATGTTCCCGATAATCATTACATATGAACCTTATATCAGGATATCGGTCAGAGGCAAATCTTACACATGAAATATTGACATCTATTCCCGTACAGGAAACATTAATCCCTCTCCGTTTAGCCCAGTTATTGATAGCTGCCAGGTTATCGCCACCTCCCGAACCTATTTCATAAATCACCAATTCATTTTTCTTCCCCATCAAATACCCGATAGCCTTTTTATTGATTGAATGACCTCCCAGTAATTTATTAACTGTTTCAAGTTCAACCATGTTCTGGCGAATATCCTCAAAGGGGATGTCAACGCCATCGAGCATTTCCGGCTGAAAGGATCGGTTGCGCATGTTCACGATACACCCGCCTCCAGCAAGCAACTTTCAATTGTGATGCCCGGACCAAATGCGGTACCAATAATATTTCCAGTAACCCCTTTTGCAAGCATTTCTTTAAGTACAAAAAGTATTGTGGGGGATGACATATTTCCATATGATTGTAATACCTGGTAACCTGCATCAAGAGATTCATTTGGGAGTCCAAGACTTTTACTAACCGACTGCAATATGCGCTTACCACCTGGATGAATACACCATGCATTAACATCCTCCCGGGAAATTCCATACTTACCTAATGCACGATGCATAAAAGGTGCTATATCGGTTGATATAAGATCGGGAACATAACCGCTAAGTGTCATAAGAAAGCCTGTGGATGAAAGCTCCCAACACATATCACCTTTGCCTTTGGGAATATATTCAGAATAAAAATCGTGTATTGTTGTTCCCTTCATGTTTGTGGCACCACTTATCAGAACAGCTGCTGCTCCATCTCCAAAAAGTAAGGCGGATGCAATATTATCGGGAGTGGAAAGCTTTTGAAAATGAAGGGTACATAATTCTGTACAAACTAAAAGGACATTCGCTGTAGAGTCGGCATTACAAATCAGGTTAGCCTGGCGAAGGCCCTGCAATGCCGCATAACAACCCATAAAATTGATTGATGTTCGGTTAATCCATGAAGGCAGTTCAAGCAATTCAGCAATCTGGAGATCAAGACCCGGAGCACTCATACCTGTACAGCTTACTGTGATTAAATGTGTGACACCTGAACTCTCAATGGCAGTTTGAGATAAACAATTTTCAATAGCAGCAATCGACAGCTCAGGTGCATACTTTTGATACCACTTCATCCGCAATTCCAGGGAAGGAAAAGGTTCCAGTGCTTCTTCGGGACTATAAAACTCCCACCCACCCGGTTGCCGTCCATAATCAGGAATGATACTGTAGCGCGATTCTATCCCACTTTGTCCATAAAGAAATCTGAGCTTTCTTTCTTCTGATGCATCCAGTGCATAAATGCGCTGCATGAATTTAAGAATGTCTGCCTGAGGATGACGGTATTGAGGTACCGCTGTTCCAATAGAGATGATTTTAGCCAATTATTTTCCAGATTAGGATAATTAAGAAACCTAAATTGCCGCCAAGAGCAGCTACCCGGTTCATTTTCATCAGGTTTTCATAGTTGGCTTCGTTCTGATTTCGCCATACTTTTTTTGCCCAGGAAAAGAAGTTAATCTGCACTGGAAGGAAACAAACCAGCAACACAAGGAAACGATCTGCCTCCAGCTGAAGTGCAAAATGCAATCCCAGAACCAGGAAAGCCAAAGTAAATAACACACCGGATAGTATAAAAGTTCCTTTTATTCCAGTAAGCATGCTGATTGTGTAAATTCCATCACGTTCATCAGCATCATGTTGGTAAACCTGGGTGAGTGGGTAGGCCCCTCCCATGAGCAGGGTGGAGGCTATACATGCGGTAATTGGAACATTCAATGATTGATTCGCATGTGACCCATGATAAACCATCCAGAACACCAGCGCTCCCTGGCATAAAATCACAACCAGAAATCCTAATATCGGATATCGCTTAAGCCTTACATTCCTGCTGCTGTAAGCTCGTGATGCTAAAATATAGATTAACAATGCGGCAAATACCCAACCACTTACAAATAAAGAGAGAAGCAATGCCAGTGTATCCATTGCAAACACGATAATGAGAAGTTGGCGCGTTGGTTGCATAGGTTTTTGTATGCCGCCAACCGGACCTTCATCTCGATCCATATAACTATTATAACCATTACTTGCAGGAAATACAAGTAAATGAAGAATAATAAGAAGCAACCCCGCATTCCACCAATTTGTTTCCAGTGGCTGGCTTAAGGCAAACAGGGATACTGGGAGAAGAAAAAATGAAAACGGCAAGCGCAACAATTGTATCGTGGAAGGTTGCAACATACTATTTATATTAATAGTCATACTCCCTTCGGAACATATTTAACCTTAAACCCACCGTGAACATACTGCTGTTTCTAGTCAACCTGGCATCATCCGGAACGTCTGCCTTCCTTAACATCAGGGATGCATCCACGAAGAGGTTTTCCAGTAATTCATACCCTAGCCACAACGAAGCATTCACACCGGTAAATTTGCGTCCCTCGCCAATAGACCATCCATAATCGCGAGGCCTGGTTATATATAGGCTATTGAGGTTGTTACCGAAATTTATACCTGCAGAATCTATACCCTGTTTCCAGGCAATGAGCTTCGCCTGCATATGCAACCTCGGATAGGGCTGGTAACGGGCCACTCCCACAAATTCAACAAAATTGGCTCCCTTTGGATGAGCAAGGGGTTGATTATAATGCGTGTAACTGGCAACGGAATCACGGAATGTATAAGTGAAAGGCCGGGCAATATTGACCTCACCTTGTATATCAAGGTTTTTGACACCCAAAACATCAATATACTTTCCACCAAGTTGAAGCCCGAATTTATTTGCCCACCAGCCGTTGCCACCCTTAATCTCGCTTAGTTTAAATTCGTCAAACAACACCTGTCCATAGAACTGGATTTTTTTTGCCACATTGGCCTTGAAATCAAAACCAATATTAGCATTATCCGGACTTCCATTCTGTTGCTCAATCGAACGCAGGAAAATTATCGGATTCAGATAGGTGAAGTCGAAGCGGTTTGCCCTCCCGAATATAACCGACTCAAACAAACCTACATTTAACCATTTGGTTGCCTGCCAACTGAGGTGATGCATGGCTGCATACTTCTTATCCAACAACTGATCTCCACTGCGGGCGGGGCTTGTAGGCGTTAGCTCCATGAAGATATTCTGGTAATTAAGCTTCCAGATCCGGGTATTCAGTTTCAGGAAAAGAGCATTATTCCCAAAGTCACTAAGAAACATACTACGATAACCGTTACCAATAAAATTCTTATCGTACCCAAACTGTACGTTAATATATTTTGTGACCCCAAAAAAAACAGAACCCCTGGCATCAAAATAATCGTATGCACTTGTTTTGAAGGGCTTGTAAAAACCTGCACCCGGAACGGCGCGGAAACTATCTTCAAACTGACGTACGAAATAGGGGGGCCTTTCCTGGTTATCGGTCAGGTAAAAATCAAATCCAATTTTTCGGGCGATAAGTCCCCGCCCTCGAAGCCCTTTACTATTCAAAAAAACTCTTTCATCTGTATCAGACTCTTTAGATTGCTGCTGTTGTATGACAGGATTGATACTCAGAAAAAAATCCTTTTCATCAACCAGGGCAAAATCAGCCCTGGTTTTATAGAATGTATTAAACCATGGTCTCCTACTTATAAATCCATCCTTAGAACCTGTCACCCATTCCTGATTATTCATCAGGGCATTCTGTAAATTGAAAGCATCCACAGCGCCCAGGGTGGTGGTATCAACACTTTCCAGGGCTGCAACCCACCCTCTCCTGTCAAAAGGTTTAAGATGCTGAAAGCTAAGGGCACTATCACGGAAACGAATCTCAAGGCGATCCATCAATTGTTGATGCTTGTAACCCTGCGGCAATAGGGTCGACTGGGCCATCAACATTGAGGGCATCATTAAGCAGGCAGTGTAAAGCAGTCTTTTTATAACTTGCATTGGTCAGTTTGTTTTAATAGGATAATCAACAAATTATGCAAAAATACCTTATTAAGAATACGCAAATAGTAAATGAGGGGGTCGTTTATTCGGGGGATGTATTAATTAGTGGCGGACGTATCGAGAAGATAGGAGCCCAACTCAGCAGTTCTGGTGCCATCACCGAGATCAATGGAGAGAACCAATTCTTACTACCAGGCGTAATCGACGACCAGGTACATTTTCGTGAACCGGGACTAACCCACAAAGCAACAATCTACACCGAGGCAAAAGCTGCTGTAGCCGGAGGCATCACAAGTTTCATGGAAATGCCAAATACCCAACCCCCGGTTTTCACACAGGAGTTGCTAGAACAGAAATATAGTATTGGCGCATCAGATTCACTGGCCAACTATTCCTTTTTCATGGGTACCTCTAATGATAATATTGAAGAGGTATTGCGAACCAATGAAAAGAAAGAAGATGTTTGTGGTGTTAAGATTTTCATGGGTTCTTCTACCGGAGGTTTGCTGGTTGATAACCCATTGTCACTCGAAAAGATCTTCTCCGAATCTGAATTGCTGATAGCTACTCACTGCGAAGACGAAAGAATAATCAAAAGAAATCTCGATTCTTTCATGAATAATGGAAGGGAACTTACTGCATCTGACCACCCTCATATCAGAAGTGAAGAGGCTTGCTTTGAATCCTCATTTTATGCTGTGCAGATTGCCAAAAAATTTAATACCCGATTACATATACTGCACATAACTACTGAAAAGGAACTACAGCTATTCTCCAATATGCTTCCTCTTGAAGACAAACTAATAACGGCAGAGGTTTGTGTTCATCATCTCCATTTTAGCAGTGATGATTATGCGCAACTGGGAAACCTCATCAAATGCAATCCGGCTATAAAAGCACCCCATAACCGGTCTGCTTTATGGAAGGCCCTTCTGGATGGCCGCCTTGATATCATTGCTACTGATCATGCCCCTCATACATGGTCTGAAAAACAGGAAAACTACCTGCATGCTCATGCTGGTTTGCCATTGGTGCAGCACTCATTACAGTTAATGCTATCCTATGTTGCAGAAGGCCGGATCACGATTGAACAGGTTGTGAATAAAATGAGTCACGCCCCCGCAAAATGCTTCAATATCCGAGACAGGGGATTTATAAGGGAAGGTTATTACGCCGACCTTGTTCTGGTTGACCGGAACCAAACCCAAACCGTAAATAAAGAAAATATCCTCTACAAATGCGGATGGAGCCCATTGGAAGGCATGACATTATCTTCAGTCATAACAAATACTTTTGTTAACGGGCATCTTGTTTATGGAAACAGGAAGTTTGATGAATCCTCTAAAGGTATGCGACTCAGGTTTAACCGCTAATTGCTATCTTAGAAATCTATGGAAATAGACAAGACTTCCTTACTTGACCTCAACATATTCCACCCGGATGAAGAGTCCTCGATCTTCCACCGGTTGAACTTTACGCGTACACTTGATGGTAAGGAGTGGCTTCGTAGGATGTTCCGTGAACCTTTCCATGATATTCATCAAATCATGGAAACCCAAAAAATATTGACCATCATTGGCCAGAAACTAGAAATCTGGCCCCAGAGTATCAGCAATGGTACTATCATGGTGATGGGTAAATTTTATGAGTCTCCCATCGATACTATTCCCGGTGACCATAGCCTTATCAACGGTATAAGCTATAAGCTATTCCATAGTCCGGATTTCGCTATTGTACGTTACAGTGTTGGCCACTTTGCTGATTTCATTCGAGGTTTTCAGGAACTTACCGCCTTACTGGATTCTCCTGAATGCCCTGCAAAACTTCGTGCATTGCTCGACAGAGCTGCTTATTTGCTGAAAAATGAGACCCTGCAGGAACTATCCCAACTTACTCCGGGTAAAAAATATGATTCAAGAGAAACAATCCGTTTTGGTTCTTACCTCCGGTATCGTTTTAAGAACCAGTCAGAAGAGCTTATCGAAATTTATAGCCGGATCGATGCCTGGTATAGCATGGCAACAGCTATGAAACATCTGGATCTTCATTTTCCGGAAATAAATCTTAGCGAACAGCCATATATAGAAGCAAAAGGTCTTTATCATATATTGTTACCACAGCCTGTTTCCTATGACCTTACCCTTGATATTAAACACAATTTCCTTTTTCTCACCGGAGCAAACATGGCAGGGAAAAGTACCTTCATAAAATCAGTGGGCGCCTCGGTTTATCTTGCTCATCTTGGAATGGGCGTACCTGCACAAAAAATGTCGCTTTCATTGTTTGAAGGAATTCTCAGCAATATCAACGTAACGGACAATATAATAAAAGGAGAAAGCTATTTCTTTAATGAAGTACAAAGAATCAAAAACACTATTATTAAAATAAATGATGGCAGAAAATGGCTAGTGCTGATTGATGAACTCTTTAAAGGCACTAATGTACAGGATGCCATGAAATGTTCTCTAACAGTAGTTAGGGGACTAATAAGAATCCCCAATTCACTCTTCATTCTATCTACCCACTTGTATGAGATCGGGGAAGAACTAAAACAATATCCAAATATTCTCTTCCGATTTTTTGAGACTGAGGTCCTGGATGACCTACTTTATTTCAGCTACCAGCTGCGTGATGGGATTAGCAACGACAGGTTGGGATATTTAATACTTAAACGGGAAAAGGTTGTGGAAATGCTCGACAATATTCCGTGAAAGCACCGTTTTACAGTTCAATGGCTGACTGTAAATTTCCATCATGTTAGTGAAGACTTTTGGCAGTGCGGTTTATGGCATAGAAGCAATAACTATTTCAATTGAAGTGAATGTTACATTAGGAACCAACACCTTCATGGTTGGCCTTCCTGATAATGCAGTGAGGGAGAGCATGCTTCGTGTGGAAAGCGCCATTAAATCCAATGGATACTTCATGCCCCGAACCAAAGTGATCATCAGCCTGGCACCGGCTGATATCCGAAAATCGGGATCAGCATTTGACCTGCCTATTGCTATTGGTATTCTGGCAGCCACCGACCAGTTGGTTAATATTGAATCACTTAATCATTATGTACTCATGGGGGAACTGGGACTTACCGGATCAATTCAGCCTATCCGGGGTGCATTACCCATTGCCCTAACCACTCTCCGTGAATCATTCCGGGGCTTGGTTCTTCCCGAAAGTAATGCTAATGAGGCAGCTGTTGTGAACGGGCTTGATGTATTTGGCGTCAATCATTTGAATGAGGTTGTACGTTTATTGGAAAAGCCTTCCGAATCCACGCCCGTTCACCTCAGCACACTTGATGTTTTTTTGAATGCACAGCAGGAGAATGTTCCCGATTTCCAGGATGTAAAAGGACAGGAACATATTAAAAGAGCCCTCGAGATTGCAGCTGCCGGCGGACATAATGCAATCCTTATTGGCCCTCCAGGTTCAGGAAAAACCATGCTTGCTAAAAGACTCCCTTCAATTCTCCCCCCACTTTCCCTCGAGGAAGCTCTTGAAACTACAAGGGTCCATAGCGTAGCCGGAAAATTACCTGACCATTCTTCTCTCGTGAGTAAGCGACCTTTCAGAAACCCTCACCATACCATTTCTCATATGGCCATGGCAGGTGGTGGCAGTATGCCGCAACCAGGAGAAATTTCACTCGCACATAATGGTGTTTTATTTCTGGATGAACTTCCCGAATTCAACAGAACGGTACTGGAGGTGATGCGACAACCTATGGAAGAGAGGCGCTTAACCATCTCCCGCGCGCGAATGTCGCTTGAATTTCCAGCAAGTTTTATGCTGATTGCTTCCATGAACCCTTGCCCTTGTGGATATTTTAATCATCCCCTTAAATCTTGTTGCTGCCCTCCCGGTGCAGTACTTAAATACCTTAATAAAATATCCGGACCATTGATGGACAGGATCGACCTGCATGTGGAAGTTACGCCGGTTGCCTTCGGCGATCTACAAACTGCAAAACAACAGGAGAGCTCGGGAACTGTCAGGCAGAGGGTGATAGCGGCCCGGCAACTACAGGCAAAAAGGTTTTCTTCGTTTAATGGAATTTATTGCAATGCGCAAATGACAAACCAGCATTTAAAAGAGGTTTGCGAACTTGATAATTTAAGCCTTCAACTAGTCAAAAAAGCTATGGAAACACTTAGCCTATCTGCCAGGGCATATGAAAGGATTCTCAAGGTAAGCAGGACTATTGCAGACCTGGAAGGAAAAGAAAAAATCTATCCCGAACATCTTGCAGAAGCCATACAATACAGGAGCCTTGACAGAGAAACATGGGGTCGTTAAACAAAACCGCTCTCATTGCGTTAGGATAGCTTCGATACTGCTAAAGTTGACATTGCCAGGTTTTATCTAATTTTAGTTTTAGCCACCACATTTATGAAAATACTGCTTCAATACCTCAAACCATATAAATGGCTTGTATTGCTTACCCTTTTACTTGCGGGCATCAATACAGGTTTCTCTCTAATTGATCCGATCATATTTGGGAAGATGACCAAGATCGCTTTTGATTATAAAAATTACACATGGCCCGAATTTGGAAAGGCAGTAGGATGGCTTTTACTGTTGTCAATTTCGGTAGCCATGATCAGTCGAATTGCCAAAGCATTCCAGGATTATTTCTTTAATGTTATTACCCAGAAATTTGGCGCCAAAGTATTCACTGATGGTCTCCAGCATGCAATGAAACTGCCTTTTCATGAATTTGAAGATCAGCGCAGCGGCGAAACCTTAAGCATTCTTCAGAAGGTGGAAACCGATACGGAAAAGTTCATTTCCAATTTTATAAATATTTTGTTTGGTGTGATCATAGGGGTCTTATTTGTTGCAGCCTATTCTTTTACAATTCACTGGTCATTGCCTCTTGTTTATTTCAGTGGTATTTTGTTGCTTACATTCCTGACAAATATTCTAAGCCGGAAAATAAAAACTATCCAGAAAAATATCGTTTCCCAAACAACCTCTCTGGCAGGTACTACTACTGAATCGCTCAGGAATATTGAACTCATTAAGAGCCTTGGCTTAACTACACAGGAAGTAGCGCGCCTTAACCGCAATACGTATAAGATTCTGGGGCTTGAACTTACCAAGGTCAAAAGAGTCAGGAGCCTGAGCTTTGTTCAGGGTACATTTGTTAATACTTTGAGGCAGGTGATCCTTTTTCTACTGATGTGGTTGATTTATCGGGAAAAAATGAATCCCGAAGAGCTGGTTACCATGCAGATCTTTTCTTTTTTCGTCTTTGGTCCCTTACAGGAAATTGGAAATATCATCCTTTCTTACCGGGAGGCGGAAGCATCCCTTAATAACTTTAAGACCCTGATGCAAAAGAAACCTGAAGCTCGCCCTGAACATCCCAAAGCGCTCGATGCTATATCTACGCTCGCATTCCGGAATGTAAGCTTCAAACATAAAACTGCCCAACACCATGCCATACAGGATATCAGTTTTGAAGTAGCCAAAGGGCAAACAATTGCTTTTGTAGGTCCATCCGGTGCTGGCAAAACGACACTGGTTAAATTATTGGTAGGCCTGTATCGCCCGGAGGGAGGATCTATTGAATACAATGGTATCAATGAAAACGAAATTGACTTTGAAGAGTTGCGAAAACAAATCGGTTTCGTGACCCAGGATACACAGCTATTTGCCGGTACCATAAAAGAAAATATTCTTTTTGTAAAACCTGGCGCAAGCGATGAAGATGTACAGGATGCATTGGATAAAGCAAGTTGCCAGAATCTTTTATTGAGAGCCGAAAATGGTATTAATACAATGATAGGAGAAGGAGGACTAAAACTTAGTGGTGGCGAAAAACAACGACTTAGTATCGCCCGCTCCCTTCTTCGCCAACCTGACCTGCTGATTTTTGATGAAGCCACCTCAGCACTTGATTCAATCACTGAAGAAGAAATCACGCGTACAATCCGAAATATATCAGCACAAAGAAATCAGATCACCCTGATGATTGCTCACCGTTTATCTACTATCATGCATGCTGATCAAATTTATGTTTTGGAAAGAGGAGAAATTGTAGAAACAGGAACCCACAATAAACTGGTTTCAGACAAGGGACTTTACTACGCCATGTGGCGCCAGCAAATTGGTGAAAGAAAGGCTATCGGAACCGAGATGCTAGCATCACAGTGATCCTGAAAAAGGTATTTCCAGTTTGATACTGAAATTTCTTCCCATATTGAATACACCAGTACGTCCGGTTAATGGATTTTCAGCAGTATATTTTAACCTGTTCAAGTGGTGCTGGTATGCTCTGTCTGTCAGGTTCATAACATTGAAATATATATTGGCGATGCTTTTTTTCTTTGAATGTATGGATGTGCTGAACCCTGCATTCAACAGTGAATAGCCTTCGGTAACTGTTTCAGTGTTGTAAACGGTAAATACTTCCGTCTGACGGAATGTATTGTCAAATTGTAATTTAAGGGACAGGTTCCCGATGAATTTTGATTCACCTTCAAAATCTGCTCGTATTTCGGATACCCAATGCGCTGCTGGCATAAAGGGAATATTGCGATTACCTTCAATGCCATCACGAAATCTGCCCCTTACAAAGGAAATAGTATTTTCAAAATGTAACCAGTCCAGGGGGTGGGGATGTATATCTATTACTGCCTCAAATCCGGTTAATGATGCATTGCGCTGGTCAAACTTAAAAGCCATATTACCATCCACTAGCGAATCGCTACCTCCCACTGCTTCAAGCTTGCGATAAAAAATGTAGTTATTAATACTATTATTAAACAAACTGGCAGAAACGGATATATGTTCAGAATTAAACTCTGCACCCAGATCTGTTTGTAAACTTGTTTCCGAAACCAGGCTACGATTTCCATACTCATATCGATTGGTACCTTCATGACTACCATTCGAGGAGAGTTCAGGAATGCTGGGAGCCCTGAAACCGCGCGATAAATTGAATTTGAATGTTAATGCAGATGTTGGAAGATAACTGAGTCCGGCACTACCCGAAACATTTGAAAAACTCCTTGTAAATGATTCAAACTTTAATTCATTCCCTTCCTGGTAAGCCTTCGATTTGGTATTCCTGTTATCAAATCGCAGCCCCCCGCTGAAGCTGAATTTATCCAGATTCTTCTGCACAAAAGCAAATACTCCAGCATCTATAGTATTGTATTCTGGTATAAGAACTTCTTCCCCTTTATTCTTATTCTCCTGGAACATACCATTTATTCCAACACTTGCATTCCACCCACTAAACTGCTTAACATGAACGATGGAAGAATAGGTTAGCGTATTAAGATCAAAATATAATTCCTTATCGGTGGGATCATCAGGATTGCCGAATTCCATACGCTGGTTTCTTTGATATCCCAGCTTTAAAGCAAGCCTGTTCTGCCTCACCTGAATGCTATTATCTGAGGTGATTCTGAAATGGCTGATCTCCTGCATCGGCACCTGCGGATCAGTACTTTTGAAGTCCGATGGTCCTGCAACCGCCTCCACTCCTCCTGGCATTAATTTCAGGAAATTTCCGTTTTCATCCCGCTCCCCTTCTACCATTCCGAGCTTCTGGTTGAATTTGCTGATCATTAAATGGCTATAGCCCCAGTTACCATTATACCCAACGTACCCCCCAAAATTCTTTTCATTGAATTTGGAGTTGTAGACCTTACCATCATACTTATTTTCATAATCCGCCGCAGCTTTTAATGATCCATAGGCATTCCAGCTGAATCCGTTTTTATTTGACCCCAGATTAATATTTAATCCGCGTAGCCGGTTGTTTGTTTGGTAAGCGGAAGTCACTGAACCCTTAAACACCCCTTCCTGAACCGGAACATTGGTTAGTATATTGATCACTCCCGCCATGGCATCACTTCCATACATAAGTGAAGCAGGGCCCTTTAAGATTTCAACCTTTTGAACACTGTACTCGTCAATCTCAATGCCGTGTTCATCACCCCACTGTTGCCCCTCCTGCCTGGTACCATCATTGAGCACAATAACCCTGTTATATCCCAACCCACGGATTACTGGTTTGGAAACTGCCGGTCCCGTGCTGATCTGTGAAATCCCGGGTTTATTACTCAGCGCATCAATCAGGTTGGTGGATACTGTTCGATTGAGATCAACTTTTTTGACAATATTTACTGGCACAGGATTCCTTCTTGCCTGCGTTGCAGCACTTATCCCTGTAACTACTACTTCATCGTTTTCTACCACCGATGGACTCAGCATAAAATCCCTTACAGTACCTGGTGAAATAAAAATATACTCTGAAAAAGAAGCATAGCCAACATATGAAACCTCAAAGAGGTGCCTGCCAGCAGCCACATTCCTGAATGAAAAAGCGCCATTTTCATCGGTTACCACGCCGGTTCTCAGATCTGAAATAATAATAGATGCACCGGCCAGGGGTTGACCGCTGATTGCGTCAGTTACCTTGCCTGATACTGAATTCCGCGGTTGTGATCTAACAGAACTTATAAGCAGGAAAATGGAAATAGTAAACATCACTAGCCTTGGCATAAATATAATTTTGAAACTGCGTTGCAAATATAAGGGGATTTTACATTTTTGCAACCACGATGCTTTTATTTTCCAAACCGAACTTTAAAAACACTCCCTCCCTGATTTGCCAATTGATATTGAATAGTGCCGTTCAGTTCATTTACCAACCGCTTTACTATTGATAGTCCCAACCCGCTGGAAGCCTCGCCATCAGTAGTTCGATTGCCAATATTTGCATAAGGGGTGAAAAGTAGATTTTGCTTCGATTCCGGAATCCCTACTCCCTCATCTTCAACTATCAGCTCCACATGACCATCTGTATTTACCAGCTTAACATAAACAGATTTCCCTGGTTCAGTATATTTTATGGCATTCGATACCAGGTTCTCAATAATCCTGCGAAATATTGCCTGGTCTGTTAGCAGGAATACTCCCGAAACAGTCTCAGGAAATTCCAACTTTATCCCTTTAGCATCCGCCATACCCCGGAATTCACCAACTATCCAGTTCAGATAGGATGCAATATCTGTCTCCTCCAACTCAATTCTCTCTCTTTTAGAACCTTCCCTCTCCACCTCCAGGATATTACGAATAAGTTTCTCACCATCCTGGGCCGATGCGCGAATTCTTTCCAATGCTTTTTGTTGGTCAGTTGTCAGATTATCTTCTTTAGCAAGCAGGTTACTCCACATACCAATGCTTGCCAATGGTGCACCGAGATCGTGAGAGACTATACCGATAAGGGTGTTCTTTTCCTTATTGAGTATTGCCATTTTTTCTTTTTGTTTCTGTATCTGGATATTTACTTCCTGCAATCTTAAATTAGCCCTTCTATAGACCAATAAAGAGATACCCACCAGTAGCGCAATAATGAATGCCGCCAGAACCAGAAGGCTAAGGTTTTTATTTTTTAATTTCTCCCGGTCTACTTCCGATACAAGTAATTTATTTTGTTTTTCCCTGTCACGGGCATTGAAGCGTTCCTGCATTTCTGCGATCGTCTTACTTGAAGTTTCATTCACCAAAGCAGTATCCAGCGTATACCACTTTTTCTGGAAAGTATAGGCCTGTTTATACCGCCCCAATTTTTCATAAAGTTTGGTATAAAGTGAATAACTGTCTGCTTCCTTTTGACGGCTCTTAAGTTGCCGGGAAATATCGAGAGCTATATCTAAATAATGGGTTGCCGAATCATATATTCCGGCTTCCAGATGGCAATCAGCAATATTCAGGTTATCATACCAGAGATCAGATTTATTACCGGTGGAATCATGAATCTGTTTATTCAGACGAAAGTATTCTATCGCACGGGTAAAGTTCTTTTTACGGAAATAAACATTGCCCGTATTATTATAAATCACAGGGAGTGTTTGTTTGAGATTATACCGGTTACTTAATTCCAGTGCATTATTAAGAAAAAATAATGCACTATCTGGCTGATCCAGCTGGTTATAAATTGCTCCGATATTTGTATAACTGGATATTGTTGTATTAATTTCTCCCTGTTCAAGGGCAATTTTCAGGCATTGCAGGTAAACCTCACGTGCTTTTTGCGGTTGCTTGATTTCAGAATAAACAATGGCGATATCACTCAGGGCAGCGATCTCATACTCCCGGCTTTTCTCCACACGCGCCAGGTCGAGGGTTACAAGATAGTGATTGATTGCTTCCTGATAATTACCTGAATACTCGCTGGCCAGGCCCCTCAATCGTTTTGCAAGTATTTGTCCCTTACTATATTGCAACTTTTCCGATTGCTCTTCAATGAACGCGGCATTTGCCAGTATTGAATCCACTCTGTCTTCTGAAATGCCGAGCGATTTATCATACAATCGCTTGATTGTATTAGTATCTGCGATTTGCGAAAATGCCCGGTTAAAAAAGCATAACAAAACCGATATCAGTAAAATATTTCTCAATCGATCAGGTTGTTCCTTAGGGCAAATTTTACCAGGCCTACCGTATTATGAACTCCTAATTTCGCAATAAGGTTTTTACGGTGTGTTTCTACTGTGCTAACGCTAAGGAATAACCGTTGTGCTATCTCGGCATTGCTGTATTCCTTGCACACCAGCTTTAACACTTCAATTTCGCGCCTGGAAAGTATCTCATCAACTTTTTTATCTTCAATGGTCAGGGTATTTCTGAAATCGTCATCGCTCATCACGTCAATTTCCCTGCTAAACCATGTTCCCCCTTCAGCCACTGTTTTAATTGCTGTAACGAGCTCTTCCACGGATGCATTCTTCAGCACATATCCCTGAACGTTATATTTGAGTAACTTGTGTACATAGCGAGTGCCCCGCATAAGTGTGAGATATATTACCTTTTGTTTAGGCCTTATCTCCCGTATCTTTTTTATCAATTCTTCTTCATCTGTATCTGGAAGATTAACATCAAGCAGGAGGATATCTTCCGCTGTCAGGTTATTAAGCTTATCCAGCAAACCTGATCCTGAACTACTGATGCCGGTAACTTCCACGGAGGGTTGCTTTTGCAATAATAGCGAGAGGCCTTCCAGATACATTTCATGATCGTCTGTAATGAATACCCTGGTCATAGGATACAAAGAAACTATATTTTAATATGATCCGATCATCATAAAAAAAGCCGGGATTAACCCGGCCTGCTATGTCTGAAAATTTTCAAAGGTTTTCAATAATACCTGCAATCCCCTGCCCTCCTCCTACACACGCCGTAACCATGCCATATTTTTTGTTTAACCTTTTCATATCATGGGTTATCTGGATGGTCAGTTTGGCGCCGGTACAACCTAATGGATGGCCAAGAGCAATAGCTCCACCGTTTATATTAACAATAGATGGATCAAGACCGGCTTCGCGTATCACTGCTAATGCCTGCGAAGCAAAGGCTTCATTTAATTCTACAAGATCTACCTGCGACAAATTCAAACCCGCTTGCTTTAATACCTTAGGGATGGCAGCTACCGGACCAATGCCCATTATGCGAGGATGAACTCCAGCGCTTGTGCAAGCCACCAAACGAGCGATAGGTTTCAGGCCAAGTTCAGTAACCATCCGCTCACTCATCACTACAACGAAAGCAGCCCCGTCACTCGTCTGCGATGAATTACCAGCCGTTACAACACCACCGGCTGCAAAAGCAGGCTTAAGTTTAGCCAGGGCATCTATGCTGGTATCGGCACGTGGACCTTCATCGGTATCTACTATAAAATCTGTTTTTTGCTTCTTGCCTTTACCATCAAGATAAACTTGTTCCACTTTCACAGGTAAAATACCTGGTTTAAAATTACCTTCCTGTATAGCACGAATGGCTTTTTGATGGCTCTGGTAGGAGAATTCATCCTGCGCCTCGCGGCTGATGCCATATTCCTTTGCGACAGCCTCTGCGGTTAATCCCATACTTAGATAGTAATCAGGCGTTTCACTGGCAACACTGTAAGCCGGAACAGTCTTCCATCCTGCGGTTGGAACAAGACTCATACTTTCTGTACCACCTGCCACTATACACTCTGCCTGACCAGTCCGGATTTTGGCGGTAGCAATGGCAATTGTTTCAAGACCACTGGCGCAATAGCGATTAACGGTCATTCCAGGAACCTCGATACCAAGTGCCCTAACCGATATCATCCTTCCTATCTGCAAGCCCTGCTCAGCTTCCGGAACCGCATTGCCAACTATTAAATCATCGACCCGCTGGGGATCCAGATGTGGTATAGTTGCCAAAAGGCCTTTTATCACATCCACCGCCAGATCATCGGGCCTTACGAACCTGAACCCACCACGCTTTGCCTTGGTAACGGCAGTCCTGAATCCAGCTACTATATATGCTTCCTGCATGAAAAATATTTTATATGACTAGAAAATAGGCTGCATCAGGGCTTAGCCCTAATAGTTGCATAGACAACCTTATTACTCAAATTTAAGTGGTTCTCACTATCCATGAAAAATAATTTTTTGAAAAGCCCCTCCAAAGGTTTTTTTTTGACAAATATGTATTCAATCATCCGCACTATCCTTTTCAGGTTATCTGCTGAAACAGCCCACTATTTTTCCATGAACATGCTCCAGCTGGCCTGTTCGTTTCCCTATATCCGCAAATACATCACCCGCCGCTTTACAGCCCGGGGTGCCAGACCAATAGAGGCTTTTGGATTATCTTTTAAAAATGGAGTTGGCCTTGCCGCAGGATTTGACAAAAATGCAAGGTACCTGCGGGAGCTGGAATCACTAGGCTTCGGGTTTATTGAAATCGGAACCGTAACACCTCAACCCCAGGCGGGAAATGATCGTCCCCGCTTATTCCGCTTACCTAAAGATGAGGCACTTATCAATAGGATGGGTTTTAATAACGAAGGGGTGAAAGTAGTAGCTGAGAGACTGAAGAGTTGGAAGCTTGCCCATCCCGCCAACCTTCACCCAAAACTGATCATAGGTGGTAATATCGGAAAGAATAAACTTACCCCAAATGAAGAGGCCTGGAAAGATTATGAAATCTGCTTCCGAGAATTGTTTGATGTCGTAGACTATTTTGTAGTAAACGTAAGTTCACCCAATACACCCGGACTGAGGGAACTTCAGGAAAAGGACGCCTTACATAAAATACTCTCCCACCTGCAAACCATAAACAACCAATACCCGCGGCCCAAACCACTATTGCTTAAAATAGCACCCGACCTTACAACAGGTCAGGTGGATGATGTAATTGACCTCGCAATTGAGCTCCAGCTGGCAGCACTTGTTGCGGCAAATACCACCATAAGAAGGGATGGCCTTCGCACTACCGAGGCAGAGCTTGAAAAGATCGGAGCAGGTGGATTAAGTGGGGCACCACTACGGGAAAGAGCAACCGAAATGGTCCTTTATATCCACCAGCGTTCGGATTCCCGCATCCCCGTTATTGCCAGCGGAGGCATTTTTACAGCACAGGATGCAATGGAAAAGCTGGACGCGGGTGCCTGTTTGGTACAAGTTTGGACGGGTTTCATTTATGTTGGTCCATCAATTGCAAAAGACATCAGTGAACATATATAAATTATACAGACCTTAACCCCTTAATAATAAACCCCTGCTTCTTAATATGGAACATTTATTCACGACCGAAAGCCTGATTAGTTTTCTTATCCTGGTAGTACTGGAAGTGGTACTGGGAATAGATAACGTCATTTTCGTAAGCATTATCATGAACCGGTTGAAGGAAGCGAAAGACCATAAAAAAGCGAGAAGGTTCTGGATGATCTCAGGAATTATTATGAGGAGCCTTTTATTATTGGGGTTGGGATGGCTACTCGCACAAAAAGGAAAAGCAGTATTCACCATTGCAGGCAAAGGCTTTGACCTGGCTAGTATTGTAATGCTTGCAGGGGGATTGTTCCTCATCTATAAATCGGTTAAGGAGATCCATCACAAATTGGAAGGTGATGATCCAAATGCAGCCGGCAACCAGCAACCAACCCTTAGCTTCGGTCAGGCCATAGGTCAGATATTATTGATTGATGCGGTTTTCTCTTTCGATAGTATTATCACAGCAGGGGGAACTGCCAAGCATGTTGAAATAATGATTGCAGCCGTGGTTATTGCCATGACAGTCATGTTTCTTTTCAGCCCAAAAATTTCCGGGTTCATACATAAACATCCAACCCTGAAAATGCTGGCACTTTCTTTTCTGGTGATGATAGGATTAAGCCTGGTAATTGAAGGATGGGATAGTGAGGCGGCACATAACCTGGGAATGAAAAATTATATCTATTTCGGTATGGCATTCAGTTTCGCAGTAGAAATGCTAAATATGTTCATGCGTAAAAATGCTGTTGCAAAACCCGTAGCATTAAGGGAGCCTGTACTGGAAGATCCAAACATCGCTTCATCACATCCCGATCATTATGATGATATGGCCCGATAAAAATATCTTTAATTCACCATTAAAAGGGTAGCGCCCACCATACCGGCTGTTTCTGTTCGCAATCTGGTTTCACCAAGTGCCACGGGGGCGAATCCATGTGCTAGCGCATGGGCAATTTCAGCTTCGGTAAAATCACCTTCCGGACCAATTAACAGGATCTCTTTACCCTTAGCAGGCCCTTGTTTCCGAAGGGATTCTTTATTAGTTTCTATGCAGTGGGCAATCCATTTTTTATTGTGATCACTTTCCTTCACTATGATATTAAATGGAACGGGGGTTGATAATTCCGGTAACCAAACCTGCTGACTCTGCAACATGGCACTCACAAGAATCTGGTGCATTCGGTCGTAACGAAAGTTTTGCTTTTCTGTTCTCTGGCAAATAATCGGATAAATGTTTGCCACGCCGGTTTCTGTTGCTTTTTCAAGAAACCATTCAAATCTTGTATTATTCTTTACCAGTGAGATGGCAATACTTACAATTGCAGTTTGCCTTTCAAAAAAAGTTTGATTTTCCACTTTTACAACTGCCCTTTTCTTATGAGCTTCTGTTACAGTAGCAGTTAAAAGCAAACCCTTGCCATCAGTAAGGTGCAACTGTTCCCCCATCTGCATTCTTAAAACAGAAACGATATGCCTTGAAGTAGGCTCATCCAGATCAATCAGGCTGCCACCATCATAAGTTGATAAATAAAAGAAGGGTAAGGCCATTATCAGAACGGTGTTTCATCATCTTCAAATGGCACATCATTCATCCGGCTGCCTATCTGTCGGTATCCGCTATTGTCTGCCGGGGCTCCAGAAGGCCCTATCGGCTTCCAGGAAGGGCCGCTACCCGCCGCACCTTCACCACCTTCCACTCCCTCATCAACAAATTTCTGAATATGAAGCTGGGCCCTGAGTTTGATTGTTTCGAGAGATCCGTTTCGGTGTTTTGCTATCCTCACATGGGTTTCACCTTTTACGCTTTCTCCGTGTTCATTGGCATTTACATCATAATATTCAGGGCGATAAATAAACATAACCATATCAGCATCTTGTTCGATGGCCCCTGATTCACGGAGATCACTTAACTGAGGCATTTTATTACCTTCTTTTCGTGTTTCGACCGCCCTGCTCAACTGAGAAAGTGCAATTATCGGCACCTCCAATTCTTTAGCCAGCTGCTTCAGAGAACGGGAAATCTGGCTGATCTCCTGTTCGCGGTTCGTATTTCCTCCCGCACCACTCATTAGCTGCAGATAATCTATTATGATCAGGCCAAGATCATGTTTGTTCTTTAACCTCCGGCATTTGGCCCTTAGTTCAAAAATATTAAGCGCTGCCGTGTCGTCAATAAAAATCTTCGCTTCAGAAAGCCGTTGGATCCCTTTGGCATAGAGCTGTTTCATTTCATACTCTTCAAGCTTTCCCCTGCTTATCTTTTCCAGCCATATTTCCGATTCGGCCGAAAGAATACGCTGTACCAATTGACCAGCGCTCATCTCAAGACTAAACACGGCCACTGCTGTGGGACGGACGGGGTGCAAAGCCGCATTACGCGCCAAATTAAGTGCGAAGGCGGTTTTACCCACAGCAGGGCGTGCTGCGAGGATGATCAAATCAGTCTTCTGCCACCCGTATGTAACCTTATCTATGCTTGGGAAACCGGATGGCACACCCGAAATATCTTCCTTCTGGTTGCGGAGATCCTCTATTCGCTTAACCGCTTTAACCAGTACCGAGTCAATAGAATTATAATCTTTACGAAGGTGATTATTCGTTATCTCGAAAAGCTTGCTCTCTGCAGAATCGAGTAAATCAAATACATCAGTTGAATCTTCATAAGCATCACTTATAACTTCCCCGCTGATACGGATCAATTCGCGCTGGATAAATTTCTGTAAAATGATTCGGGCATGTGCATCAATATTGGCCGAAGACACTACCGTATTAGTGAGCTTGGTAACATAATAAGGGCCTCCCACCATCTCCAGTTCTTCGCGTTTCCGAAGTTCTTCCACTACAGTAAGAATATCAATGGGTTGTGTTTTCTGTGAAAGTGCCTGCATGGCTTTGAATATGCGCTGATTGGCATCCACATAAAAGCATTCTGCCTTAAGCACTTCAACCACCGTGTCAAAAGCACTCTTCTCCAACATAATTGCTCCGAGTACAGCTTCCTCAAGATCTTTTGCCTGGGGTGGTACTTTGCCGTACATCATAGTACTCAGATCAATTGATCCTTTCCTGCGGTTTTTCCGGTCCTTATTGATATTAGTTAGATCCATTTATAGTAAACAAGGGTCAAAAACGTTAAAAAATAATTCCCTGAAATGGAGAAAATAATCCACAAAACGACATTACCAAATGATTAATTAATTATGACGCGGGTGTTAACACCTATTCAGGAGGGCGAATATATCTCCAACCCTAGCTTTTAAAAAAATTATTTGCAGCGTTAATTTATTCTATAGTAATTAAGATGGTTATCCACAGCTTTTTGACGCTTATTCACCATCATCTTCAGGCTATCCACAATTTAAATAAGTTTTCCCAGCATTCTTTTACGAAATACACACGGGTTGTGCATAAAGAATTTGGCAGGTATACTTGGCTGTAATAATCTATCACCATGATGGGCTTTCAGGTCAAATGACATAGAATTCCATATCTGTTTTTCGCATGAAACATTGTGTCAGCTTGCCTTTCAGAAATTGTGCATAAACAGTGAATAAGGCAGAATACTGTATGATGGCTATTAATAGCCTCTTAAAAACATACCGTTAAAACACCCATTCTTCCTGAGGAGTTTGTTTCACTATAGTTTCACGGCATGATTTTTTCTATAAATGAGCTCTTTCTGCAACGTCATTTTCATTATGGCAGCTGTTACATCGCTTAACCAGGAATTCATAACTCTTTCTTGCTGCCACACTATCTCGGCGGCGGATGCTTCTTAACAGGCTTCCAATGGACCTTTCCATTTTTCTTTCATAGAACTCCCGGAAAGGCTCCTTCAAACGCTGGTGTTTTATGAAATCCTCGCTACATATCTTTAAAACGCTGTCCATACTTCTTGTCATATTGCTGGCTCCTTCCCAATCATTTTTTTGCAGATCGGTACCTATTGAACCTTGCAGGATTGCTAATACATCCATTTGCTCACTTAGGTCCTTAAAAGGCTCGCCAATAGGTTTTTCAGCCTGGCAACCATCTGCCAGCATCATCATAATGACAATTATCCCCATCACCAATACTTTCATTGACGGCATTTTACTTTAAAATTAATCGAGTACCAGCCAAATTTATTAAGCTGTAATGCATAAACAACACAAGCCTGTGTAAACAGTTATATTTGCTGCCTAATATTTATACGATACATGACAATTTCTTATAATTGGCTGGCTGAATATATCCCGGTATCGATCGACCCGGAACGCATGAGCAAAATACTGACGGCAATTGGATTGGAAGTAGAGAGCATGGAGCAATATGAATCCGTAAAGGGGGGATTGAAGGGCCTGGTGATCGGAAAGGTACTTACCAGTGATCAGCATCCGAATGCAGATAAACTCAAATTAACCACAGTTGATATAGGGGGAAGCGAACCACTTCAAATCGTATGCGGAGCACCAAATGTGGAAGCCGGACAAATGGTTGTAGTGGCACCGGTGGGCACCACCATCTATCCCAGCTCAGGTGATCCGGTAACAATGAAGATCGCTAAAATCAGGGGTGTTGAAAGCCATGGTATGATTTGCGCTGAAGATGAGATTGGTCTGGGTACAGACCATGGCGGCATCATTGTATTACCATCAACTCTAAAAACCGGCACACCGGCCGCAACACATTTCCACACATACCAGGATATTATTTTTGAGATCGGCCTTACCCCCAACAGGATGGATGCCATGAGTCATCTGGGTGTGGCAAAAGATGTTTGTGCCTATCTTACCCACCACGATAAAAAAGAGCTTCGTGTAAAACAACCATCCGTTAACGCTTTCAAAGCGCAGAATAAATCATTACCTATTGCAGTCACAATTGAAGACAAGGTGGCTTGTAAGCGCTATGCCGGGGTAAGTATCACAGGGGTAAAAATAGCTGAATCGCCCCAGTGGCTTAAAGATAAACTGCAGGCCATTGGCGTGCGGCCCATCAGTAATATTGTAGATATCACCAATTATGTTCTTCATGAAATGGGCCAACCCCTTCATGCTTTCGATGCGGATGCTATCAGGGGCAATAAAGTGATCGTCAAAACCCTTCCTGATCAAACCATTTTTGTTACCCTTGATGAAAAGGAAAGAAAGCTGCACGCCACAGACCTGATGATTTGCAATGAAGACGAACCCATGTGTATTGCAGGGGTATTCGGTGGTATTAAAAGTGGTGTAACAAACAAAACCCAGAATATTTTCCTCGAAAGTGCCTGGTTCAATCCTGCTTCCATCAGAAAAACATCTTTCCGGCATTCACTTCGAACCGATGCGGCTACACGTTTTGAAAAGGGTGTGGATATCTCACAAACAGTTCAGGCATTGAAGCGCGCAGCCCTGCTGATAAAGGAGATCGCCGGAGGTACCATTTCATCTGATATAACAGATGTTTACCCCGAACCGGCAGTAAAGAATGAAGTCGCGATAAAATACCATTACCTGAAAAAACTGAGTGGCAAAAATTACCATCCCGATACGGTTAAAAAAATCCTTGAGGCGCTGGGCTTTGAATTATTGAAGGATGGAATTGACGAAATGAGGGTTTCCGTACCATTCAGCAAACCTGATATTAGTATTCCAGCCGATATTGTTGAGGAGATACTCAGGATCGATGGTCTCGACAATGTAGAAATACCACAGGCTATTACAATTACTCCCTCTGTTGAGGATGATATTGATGGAAAGCTTAGAGAGAAGATCGCCCAATACCTGGCGGGTGCCGGTTTCCGTGAAATACTGACCAACTCCATTTCGAACAGCGCTTATTTTACTGAACAACAAATGAAAGCTGCGGTCAAAATGCTTAACAACCTTAGTATTGAACTGGATGTACTGAGGCCCGCGATGCTTGAAACAGGTCTCGAGGTGATTGCTTATAACCATAACAGGAAGAATACAGATATTAGTTTTTTTGAGTGGGGTAAAACATATCTAACTGAAAACGAAGGAAAATATACCGAAACGCCTCATTGCTGTATTTACCTGAGTGGCAATTTCACTCCAACTTCCTGGCGTAATAAGGGTGCTGCTGCAGATATTTACACGCTGAAAGGAATTGTTGAGAAGATTAGCCTTATGGCAGGAGTTCCATCCATTCGATTTGAAGCCGGAGAAGCAGAAGGTTTGTCAGATGCCCTTCATATCTATTCAGGAAATCAACTTATCGGAATAGCCGGACAGGTATCCAAAAAGAAGGCGAACCAGTTTGATATTAAGCAACCTGTATTTTTTGCAGACCTTTACTGGCAGGTACTTATGGCATTGGTTTTGCGCCAGAAGATCAGCTTTCGTGAATTACCAAAACAACAGCCTGTACAACGCGACCTGGCCCTCGTGGTTCCAAAACAAACTGCTTATGGCGCAATAGATAATGTGATTCACTCACAAAGAATCGCAAAGCTTAAAAAACTGGAACTCTTTGATCTGTTTGAAAGCGATAAATTAGGAGCAGGGAAAAAATCATTGGCTGTTAGGTTTACCTTTCTGGACGAGGAGAAGACAATGACCGATAAGGAGATAGACTCCATGATGCAAAAGATCATAGGAGCAATTGAAAAAGAGATTGGCGCAGAGATCCGGAAATGAGCCTTGCTTCATTTCCTTACCTTTAATATATGCAGGAATTGCTTGACCATATCGCCAGGATCCAGGATAAACTGGGCGTTTTGCAGAAACAGTTCCTGCAAATTCAACGCGAAAATGAACGACTCCTTCAACAACACCAGAGCTATGTTGAGAAAGACCGTTTACAGCAACATCGCCTGGAAGAATTGCAACAGCAATTAGACCTGTTAAAGGCTACCCGCGGTGCAGGCACCAACGAAGTTGACAAGCACGCGCTCGAGAAAAGGATCAATCAATACCTCAGGGAGATCGATAAATGTATCGCCCTGCTTAATGAATAACCATGTCTGACCAGCTAATACCGCTAAATATTGTAATTGGTGACAGGACCTATCGGATCAAAATCAGGGCCCAGGACGAAGAAGCGGTTCGAAATACCATTAAGATCATTAACGATAAGGTTATTGAGTTCAAAACGCAATTCTCTGCTAAAGACATGCAGGACTATATTGCCATGGTACTGGTATGGTATGCCACCGAACAAAGCCAACTCACTAAAAGCACCCTTGAAAAGCAATCCATCATAGACAAACTCACCCAACTTGAAGGGATGATTGACCGCACTGGTACCTGATCTGATGGCCCTGCGAAATGCCATTCGCTTTTCTCCAATGAATTCGTATTTTCGCGAATTAGCATCTTACTCAATCACTTATGAGGTATGTGCAGAATATATATACGATTGTCAAAAGCATTAAAAAACAACTAAATGAACGACACTATAATGATATTGATCGCTGCCCTTGTTGCCCTGATTGTGGGCATAGTGGCAGGCAAATTCATTTTTAAAGCGAACACAGAACAGAAGATTAATGAAGCGGAGCAACAGGCTCAGAAAATTCTAAAAGACGCCCAGTCGCAGGCGGAAACATTAAAAAAGGAAAAATTATTAGAGGCCAAAGAAAAATTTGTACAATTAAAAGCTGATCATGACAGGGAAGTTCTGGATCGCAATCGCAAACTTGGGGACACAGAAAACAGGATCAAGCAAAAAGAGCAGTCAATAAATCAGAAAGAAACCAACCTCGACAAACAGATCAAGGAGAACGAAGCGATCAAAGAAAACCTGAACCGTCAGATTGAGCTGGTCAATTTTAAACGTACTGAGCTCGAAAAGCACCAGGAAGAACATATCCGGAGGCTGGAAAAAATCGCGGGGTTAACTGCCGAAGAAGCGAAGACCCAATTAGTGGAGAGCCTGAAGCAGGAAGCGCATACCCAGGCCCTGGGCGTACAACAGGAAATAATTGATGATGCCAAACAAAAAGCCAATAAAGAGGCAAGGAAAATCATTATTCAAACCATCCAGCGAACTGCTGCAGAACAGGCCATTGAAAACTCCATAACGGTATTCAACCTGGAAAGTGATGAGATCAAGGGTCAGATCATTGGCCGTGAAGGACGAAATATCCGTGCAATTGAAGCTGCAACAGGCGTTGACCTCGTTGTTGATGATACTCCCGAAGCAATTATCCTTTCATCTTTTGACCCCCTTCGTCGTGAAATCGCCCGACTGAGTTTGCAGCGGCTGGTTACTGACGGCAGGATCCATCCCGCCCGTATTGAGGAGGTAGTAGAAAAAACACGTCGCCAGATCGAAGACCAGGTGATGGAGATCGGTGAGCGTACAGTAATTGAGCTCGGTATCCATGGTTTACATAAAGAGCTTGTCAGGATAGTGGGAAAGATGAGATTCCGCTCTTCCTATGGTCAGAACCTGCTTATGCACAGCCGGGAAGTCGCCAATTTATGTGGTATCATGGCTTCAGAATTGGGAATGAATCCCAAGCTTGCTAAACGGGCCGGATTATTACACGATATTGGTAAAGTTCCTGATGAAGAATCAGAATTAAGCCATGCCTTACTGGGTGCAAAGCTGGCTGAAAAATATGGTGAAAACCCCGCTGTGGTGAATGCTATCGGAGCCCACCACGACGAAATGGAAATGCAGTATGTTATCAGTCCTATTATCCAGGCTTGTGATGCCATAAGTGGTGCCCGTCCGGGTGCCCGCAGGGAAATCATGCAGCAATACCTGCAGCGGATTAAGGACCTTGAAAATATGGCGATGGCATATCCCGGGGTGGAAAAGGCATATGCCATTCAGGCTGGCCGCGAGTTGCGTGTAATTGTAGAGGCCGATAAGGTAACCGACAGTGACAGCGACCGGCTCAGCTTTGAAATTGCACAGAAGATACAGACGGAAATGACTTTCCCCGGCCAGATCAGGGTTACGGTAATCCGGGAGAAAAGGGCTGTGAACGTTGCCAGGTAGTAAAAATCAGTAGGAGAAGACAGAAAATTCTTTTGGATATTCGATGTTTCCTCCTACCTTTGCCGTCCGATAAAATTAAGAATCATGAACGCAGTAGCATTTGTTCACGAGCAGTTAACACCGAATAGAGAATTCCCGAAGTTCAAAGCCGGTGACAACGTTACCGTTAACTATAAGATCGTTGAAGGAAATAAAGAGCGTATCCAGAGCTTTAAAGGCGATGTGATCAAGCGCCAGGGCCAGGGCACAACCCAAACTTTTACCGTCCGTAAGATCTCTGACGGTGTGGGTGTGGAAAGAACTTTCCCTCTCTTCTCGCCAAATATTGACACTATCGTGCTTAATAAAGCAGGAAAGGTTCGTCGCGCCAAGCTTTACTTCCTTCGTGAGCGTAGCGGTAAGAGTGCACGAATTAAAGAAAAGAAAAGAGCAGTTGTTGCGAAATAATTAACCTTCGGGTTATAACAAAAAGGCCGTCTCAAATCATTGAGGCGGCCTTTTTATTTTCTACGGTTTCCATCTATTAAAATAAGCATGGAAGCCATCCCCACTATCACCATTTTGATTGTATCCGATCGGCCTGATAGGATGGTTACCTAAAATCTATCCTAGGGTTATCCTAGGGTTATCTTAGGGTTATCCTAGGGTTATCCTAGGGTTTTTAGCCTATAATACCCTAGGATAACCCTAAAAGTACCGTAAGAAAACCCAACCATGGTGAAACAAGTGAGCATACTCCAAACAACAATGTTATATGGGGCGAACCATTTTACTGCCTGTACGCTTTGTAATGAGTTGAAATAAGAAAAGGAATTGATGGAAAGGATAGTGCAAAAAAATACTATTTCAAATCAACGGAATCGATTGCACATTTATGAATTGTTATTGAAACTATTGCCTTATTAATATCGTATCTTTACAAACAACTTAAATCATTTGGCATGGTACAAGCTAATCCATTTTTACTGATCTCAATGCCGGGCGGAAGCGAGCTGATCCTGATCGGTCTGGTTGTATTACTTTTGTTCGGTGGCAGGAAAATTCCTGAACTGATGCGCGGTCTGGGTCGTGGTATCCGTGAATTCCAGGACGCAAAAAACAATGTGAAGCAAGAGATTGAAGAAGGGATCAAGGAAAAAGAAAAAACTCCTTCCTCTCAACCTTAATTCAATTCAATGCCTGTTGTACTTAGGTATTAATCCGGATCTACCCTTTAGTTGAACATTAGAAACGCAATGGTCTTGTTTGAATACGAATCAATAGCAGCATATCATAAAGAATTGAAAAATGGCTCCACTACCTGCTCTGCGGTAGTGGAGTTTTATTTGCAGCAAATCACCCAAAACAGACACCTGAATGCCTTCGTTGAAGTGTTTGAACAATCTGCCAGGGAGGAAGCAAACCGGCTTGATAAACAAATAGCAGAAACTGGCCATCTGTTACCCCTCCATGGAGTAGTGGTTGGTATTAAGGATGTTTTATGCTACAAGGGATTTCGTACCAGTGCCTCCTCCCGGATGCTGGAAAACTTTATAGCTCCCTATACGGCCAGTGCAGTGCAGAAACTTTTGAATGCCGGTGCAATCATAATTGGAACACTTAATTGTGATGAATTCGCCATGGGTTCCTCTAATGAAAACTCCTGTTATGGTCCTACTTTAAATGCGCTGGACAACAATCGTGTTCCGGGGGGCTCTTCAGGGGGGTCTGCAGTAGCCGTGCAGGCGAAGCTCTGTATGGTTACCCTTGGCACTGATACAGGAGGCTCAGTTAGGCAGCCAGCCGACTTCTGTGGTATCATTGGTCTCAAACCAACATATGGACGTATTTCGCGGTATGGCCTGATCGCTTATGCATCTTCTTTCGATCAGATCGGCATTTTAGCCAACAATCTGCATGATATTGGCCTCATACTGGAAACTATCGCAGGGGCTGACGAATTCGATAGCACCGTTGCTGACAGGCCGGTACCACCCTATTCCTCGAATTTGTCAGGATTTGATTCTGACATTTCAAATAACGGTGGTAAATCCCGGGAACCGCTAAAGTTCGCCTACTTCAAAGAGGCAGTTGAGCATCCATCCCTTGATCCCGAGATTAAAGCTAGCCTGCTAAATTACTTTGACCGGCTCCGAAATGAGGGACATACCGTTACAGCTGTCGATTTTACCTACCTTGATTATATCGTTCCAACTTACTATATATTAACAACCGCAGAAGCATCTTCTAACCTCTCCCGCTTCGATGGTGTTCGTTATGGCCGCCGCGAAGATGTTAAAGTGGATGATTTAGCAGAATTTTATGCACATAATAGGTCCGCCGGATTCGGCTCGGAGGTAAAGAGAAGAATCATGCTTGGAAGCTTCGTTCTGAGTGCCGGTTATTATGATGCATACTTCACTAAAGCCCAGCAGGTCAGGCGCGAGCTATACAACCAAACACAATTGATTTTCAAGGACTTCGACGTAATCCTTAGTCCAACGGCTCCCACTACAGCTTTCCGTTTCGGCGAAAAAACTGACGATCCTATCGAAATGTATCTTGGAGATATTTACACAGTTTTTGCCAATTTAACGGGCATTCCGGCCATTTCTCTCCCCATTTTTTGGCACAGTAATGGTATGCCATACGGCCTCCAGGCTATGACAAACCGATTTGAAGAATTATCTTTGCTCAAGGTTTCAGAGTTACTGGTGCATTACAAGAATTAATCCTTCCGTTGAAAACCGGCCAAAGTCTCCTTTGAGAAGCTTTCATTAATTGTGAACGAAAATCTGGAACATGAAAAAATTTCTCATGTTAGGTGCCATCCTTGTGGTGTCACTTGGCTTCTCCGTTGCCCAGGAAACAACGAATCCTACCAGTGGTCCGGCAATAGCTGATACCACCATTGAAAACGCTGCTGATAACACTTTGAAGGCAGCAACTCCTACCCAAAAGATCTCTGATCTTTTTGAAGAAGATGGAACAAACACTTCCAATGCTCCCAGGCTAAATCCCCGGGCAGTGAATTTTGTGGAAGATTACATCGAAAAACACACCAAGTCATTACAGGACCTCAAATCATGGGCTCGTCCTTATTTTAACATGATGGATGGGGTTTTTCGTAAGCATGGTCTGCCTCGCGAATTAAAGTACCTGGCTGTTATCGAATCAAAATTGAAATCAGGAGCTGTATCTCATATGGGTGCGGTAGGCCCCTGGCAGTTCATGAAACCAACGGCTATTACAATGGGTCTGAAAGTAAATAGCAAGGTAGATGAAAGAAAAAATTATCTTAAGAGCACAAATGCTGCCGCTCTCTACCTGAAAGACCTTTACAAAATTTATGGCGACTGGCTCCTGGTAATCGCAGCATATAATGCCGGTCCGGGTAATGTTCAGAAAGCGATCGCAAGAAGTGGCAGCCGTAATTTCTGGGATCTTCAGTATTACCTTCCCGCTGAAACGCGTAACCACGTTAAAAAATTTATCGGTACGCACTATATTTTTGAAGGGCAGGGGGGGTTAACCACTCTTACGAAAGCAGAAACCAAGGCGCATTATGGTCCTCACCTCTATGCGTTCCATCGCAAAATTACCAAGGAAGAAGAAGATGGGTCTAAGAGCCAACATGTTTCCGGCAAGTATCAGTCTGCCGTTATCGCTAAACACATTGTTATGGACCTGGGTGATTTCAATCGTTTCAATCCTGACTTTGATAAGGTAATGTCAAGCACTACCAACAGCTACGAAATGAAACTTCCGCTTGAAAAGATGGAGATGTTTAATGCAAGCAAGTATAATATTCTTCAGGAATCAGTACAGGTTCTCCTGAGCAGCGCAGCTGTAATGAATGATGGATCAGCCACCAACAGAAAGCAAACTGGTATTCTTAAATAGTTATCCTGAATTTTAAGCTTAAAAGTGCTGGTATCATTCCAGCACTTTTTTTATTGCTATAGCTTTTAGCAGGCATTCTTCATATTCTTTTTCAGGTTCTGCGTACCAGGTGATGCCGGACCCAAAAAGACAGGACAGGTATTGATTTTGATCATTATAGAGAATGCTCCTTATAACAACATTGAAATCAGCATTGCCCGCAGGATCGCAATAACCAAGGGCGCCTGAAAATATTCCCCGTCGCACCAATTCATATCGCTCAATAAGTTCAAGAACTTTGTTCTTGGGAGCGCCGGTCATGGAACCCATAGGAAAACTGGCTTCAACAGCATCAATCCAATTCTTACCCGATGCAAGATTGCCGCTGATAGTAGATATCATCTGGTGAACCTGCGGAAAACTGTAAATGCCGAATAATTCATCAACCTGTACAGAGCCCGCATCACAAACCCGGGAGAGATCATTGCGTACAAGATCAACAACCATTACATTTTCGGATCTTTCTTTTGGATTGGCGTTAAGTTCTTCGGCCAGTTCCCTGTCATGTTTTTCATTCAGGTGATCTCGCACTGCAGTTCCTTTAATGGGTTGGGAAATCACCCTTCCATCTTTTACACGCAGATATCTTTCCGGACTGGCACAAAGCAAATGAAGACTATCAATCTTATAATAAGCTGAAAAGGGATTAGGTGAAACTTCTGCTAATTTTCGGAAAAGTAATACGGGATCAACCGTTACATTTTCAGCAAAAAACTCCTGGCAAAAATTGATCTCATAACAATCACCCCTATGTATATGTGCTTTTAATATTTCTACCCTGCTGATATAATCTTCACGACTCATGGCAGGAGAAAGAATGATTTTAGATAGGTTACCTGTTTTTATTTTTGTATTAAGGATATCGCGAAACAGGGCGTCTTCATCTAAAGAATAACTGCTGATCTTTACCTCGTTCCCTGAAATAAGGATAAGATGTTCGGGAACAAAAAAATAGCAATCCGGAAAACCAAGAGGGTCGTGTAATAATGAAGGAGAGTTGCAGGTTTCCTGTTTAAGATCAAAACCAAAATGACCAAATAGCCAGTCCCCTTGCTGCTTGCTGAAGGCTTGTAACATTCCAAAAGCATTGCCGGCAGAAAGTTTGATCCATTTCCAGGCACCGCTGGCAACTAAACAATCAAAACTGCTCTGTGTGCCGCTGTACTGATGGCTATCCATAAAACAACAGATGTTGAACTGGCTGACCCAATTCAACATCTGCAATTTTATAGCCGGGGTTACGGTCAGGGCATAAGACTTAAACGACCGCCCGGCAGCATTACTCATAGTAATAATTAAAAATCATCATCGTCATCATCAAAGCCGGAATCATTAAACAGGTCCAGTTCTTTGAATTCATCATCGATACCAAGATCTTCTTCATCCTTACCCGCTTTCTTGCCGGGAGCAGGACCTTTCTTGGTTTTTGATTTGGGAAGATCGAATTCTTCAAAATCCGGATCCCAGGTATCTTCTTCTTCTACCTTCTCCCAATCATCATCTTCTTCGATGGCATCATCTTCATCTTCCTCATCCTCATCGGTTTTAGATTTTGAAGCTTTAGCTGATTTCCTGGCAGATGCTTTTGGAGTTTCCTCATCATCTTCAAGGTCATCATCCTCCTCCTCTTCTTTCTTTTTAGATTTCGAAGATGCTTTCTTCACGGGCTCGTCTGCGTTTTCAGCAGGCGTGCGGGTAGTCTTTTTATTATCAGGTTTAGCAGCCATAACTCATAATGGATTACGGTGTAAAATTTCAAGGTTCTTTTTAAATGACCAAATTTTTAAAAAATATTTTTAAAACAGTTGGCCCTTATACAATTACAATCTGGTCGCGTCCAGGTCCGTTAGAAATATGTGATACATCCACACCAATAAACTTGTTTATGTAATCTACGTATTCCTTCATTTTTACGGGTAAGTCAGCATGATTTTTTACTTCAGTAGTATCAGTAATCCAGCCCTGGAAGGAACGTAATACTGGTTCTATCTGATGCCTTGTCATCTGGAAAGGTACATATTCGGATTCCTTTCCGTCAATCTTATATGCAGTACATACTTCGAGTGTTTCAAATTTATCGAGCACATCAGCCTTGGTCATGATCACCTTGGTGACACCATTGATCATGCAGGCATATTTTAGTGCAATCAGATCGATCCAGCCGCAGCGGCGTGGGCGCCCGGTGGTAGCTCCGAATTCATTGCCCAGCTTCCTTAATTCTTCTCCCACCGCATCATGCAATTCTGTGGGGAATGGGCCACTGCCAACACGGGTGCAATAGGCTTTTGTAACGCCCATAACATCCCTGATTTTCTGTGGTGCCACGCCTAGCCCGTTACATACGCCTGAAGTAGTTGTATTGGAAGAAGTTACAAAAGGAAAAGTACCAAAATCGATATCCAGCATACTTCCCTGAGCGCCTTCTGCAAGAACTTTCTTACCGGCTACGATACTTTCATTGATGAAATATTCTCCATTTACAACATTGAGGCTACGGAGGAATTCAATCGCATCAAAAAATTCTTCTTCCCAGGGCGTAATATCTTCCTGGAAACCCATGCTGTCAAGCATCCGCTGGTGCTTGAGACGAAGACGGATATAAGAAGTGGTAAAGTTTTTATCAAGAAGATCACCCACGCGTAAGCCGTTACGACCGGTCTTGTCCATATAGGCTGGACCAATTCCTTTTAACGTGGATCCGATCTTATCATTTCCTTTCTGTAATTCAGATGCTTTATCCAGCGCACGATGCGTTGGAAGGATTAAATGTGTGCGATGAGAAATAAACATGTTCTTGCGAACATCAACTCCAAAGCCGGCAACCGTTTCACATTCGCGTTTTAGCGTAACGGGGTCTAGCACAACTCCATTGCCTATCAGGTTAATGGTGTGTGGATGAAATACGCCGGATGGAATCTGGTGCAAGACAACTTTTTTGCCTTCAACATAGAGTGTATGCCCGGCATTGGGCCCTCCCTGGAAACGTGCGATGATATCATATTGGGGTGCAAAATAATCTACTATCTTACCCTTTCCCTCGTCGCCCCACTGGAGGCCTAAAATTGCGTCTACCATGTATTGATTTTTGTATGCTTGCTGATAATCAGGCTGCAAAAATAGGCGTAACGCAAGCAAATAAAAAACTCAATAATGCACCGGCAATAAAAAGGGCATCTCATCAGAGACACCCCTATTCAACCTAAACTTCTGTCTTAAATTTTATTCACATGGATAAACACTATCCCAGTCGGATTCTGCTTTTGGCATGGCAAACTGTGTAAAAACAGAATGGCTTGGTTTATCGAGTGGCAGATTGGCCAGTTTCTCATACCTTCTCATATCGAACCAACGATGGCCTTCCATGAAGAGAGAATACCTTCTCTGGTGCAACAATTCGTCTATCAGCCGATCTTTATTTCCTGGTACCGCAGGCTTTGCAACGGCTAGCTTTGCTAATCCATAGGCTTCACGGATTATATCTAATGTTTCTTCCGCAGCATCCAGATCATTTTGCTGGATTTTAGCCTCTGCATACATGAGGATCAACTCTTCGTTTCGGATGAACCTTACGGGAGATTCGTTGGTAGCATACATCTGAACCTCATGCGTCATAGAAGGGTAGTCCGGTGGTGCTGTAGGCGTTGTGCGCTGGCGAACACGGGCAAGTCCTCCTTCGGCTATATTAGTACCAAATACCCGCTTATCACCAGTTTCTGCCTCGGCAACAAATTTTGACTGCACCAAAATGGGAGTGCCTGCATTATCAGGTGCACGCCATAATGGGTTTGTCAGGTCACCAGCTGCTGTAGAATACATCAGGTATGGACCTGCGTTCAGGGCACCCTCTATATCCAGGAAAGATGCCGCCAGAGCAGTTTCGAGGGCAGTCCAGTCCTTCTGATACATTGCAATTCTTGCTGCAATGGCCCTGTTCACCTTTTTAAAATCTGATACAGTAGAAAATCCATTCCATCCGGCCACCATAGGGAATGGAAAACCTGCAGTGCCCGCCTGGTCAAGAGCAGCTAATCCCTCATCCGCTAAGCCTTTCAGGTAGGCCAGTGACTCAGCATAATTTCCAAAACAACCAGGCTTGAGTAAGTCGCCTGGTGTACTAAGATCACTGAAGCTGGTGCGGATACCATTATTCCCCATCATATTAAGGGCATTGAGCATTGCATATGCCTGGATGGTTTTGGCGAAACCTTTAGCAGCAGCCTTCTCCCCTTCTGTAATGGAGTTGGTATTCTGGGCTGAACGCAAAAGAATTTCTGCCCTGCGCCTGGTTTGGTTGGAGGTATTGTACCAGTCATACATTATACCCGCGGGATCGAGTGGAATTTCACCCTGCAATTCGCGGTAATAGCGGCTTTCGGTTTGAGCAAAATAGACCACTTCCCTTCCGATTGAGCCCGACCAGGTATAGAAGGAAAATAATCCATTCCTTACCACCGACTGAATACCCACGCCCAGTTGAGCGATCTGGTCACGCGTGGCATTATTCAATACTGATTCCTGGGTAGGGGCATTCGGATTTGGCACGTAGCTGGTTTTCGTACACGCGCTGCTGAGCAGTAAAATAGCTCCCAGCATCAGCATACTGCCCTTGTATAAATACTTATTCATTGATTCAATTTTTATAATTACAGACCGATATTCAAATGAAAGAAAAAGCGTTTGGCCATGGGGAAGGGAGAAAGATCAACCCCACCTGTTAATGCGCCACCGGCATTACCTGTATTGAAGTTGGAAACTTCAGGATCATATCCATAATAGTTGGTAATGGTTACCAGATTCTGTGCGGAAAATCCAATACGAATATTCTGTACATGCTCCCTGAAACTTCCCTTGATAATGCTTGAAGGCAAGGAATAATATAATCCTGCTTCACGCAAGCGTATATAGCTGGCGTCAAAGATGTAATTATAGATTACTCCATCCTGGCGCTCCACTCCTAAAGGTTCTCCTGATTTTCCCACTGTACTCCAGTCATGTGTAGTACCTCCCTCATCTTTCAGTAAGCGGGTAAGAGATGAATTGTGGCCACCCTGACTGGTATGCCAGAGCATATTAAATTCAAGGTTTTTGGCAAATCTCAAATTATTGTTCCAGCTAAGCTGGAAATCGGGCTGGTAGTCTTTATGATCAATAAGGTTTCCATCCTCATCAAAGCCCCACCAGGCAGTAGGCGATTTGCCTAATTGAATACGCTTTCTGCCAAACGCGCCAAAGCCCGATCCGGCAACAAAGGATGGCGGAATAGTTAGACGGGTAACTTCTGATTTATTGGTCCAGAATTGAACTCCACTCGACCATTCAACGTTTCTGTTTTTGAGAATTTGTGCATTTAATCCGATCTCAATTCCTTTGTTCACGATATCACCCACGGGATATAGCTTAAATGAGGTTACACCACTCCCTGGTGAAAGGGTAAAGGGGAACAGAAAATCAACCACTTTTTTATTGTACCAGGTGGCTTCCAAACTGATCTTATTATTAAAGAAGCCTAGGTCAAGCCCCACTTCAATCTCTCTTGCCCTTTCCGGATCAAGTGCACTGAGCCCAAGCAATGTTGGTGGAACTGATCCAAGTGATCCGCCATATGTAACACCCAGCAGGTTAGAGTAAACAGCATCTATAGAAGGAAATCCAGATGCCTCCCCATAAGCTATCCTTGGCTTCACCTGGTTAACAACACCTGATTTCCAAAAACCGAAATTGGCAATATTTACTGCCAGGGCGGCTCTTGGATAATAGTAATACTTGTCGAAATTCAGTCCGGCAAGTGTTGATTTATCTGCACGAAGACCAACCCTTCCAATTACTTTATCATCCCAGTTCATTTCCTGGCTTGCATCAAAGGCAACCACAGAACTGCGGGTTTGATTATTATCGGTAAGCTTAACAAGAGCGGTGCTTGGATTTCGCTGACCAGGCAGCAGACCTTCACCCTGGATGAAAGACTGATCCGTTTTCTGGTCATCACGGAGGAATACCAATCCGGTAGTGAGGTCAATATTATTTCCAACATTGGTGCTGAAGTTCAAACCAGCCTGCATGTAAGTATACAGGGCTTTGTTGTTTGTTAACCGGATTGCTCCTTTATTTGCTACATCCGCCATGAACTGGAGGTCTTCCGGTACATAGGTTGTTGGTTCCGACAAGAGATAATCCACACCACCGCGGAATGCCAGCTTCAGTGTAGTTTTCTCCCTTTTAAGCAATGCGATGTTTAACTCACCTGAATTCAGGAAGCGGTTGGTTTTTTCTTTGTTCTCTGCCCTGTCTACTATCTCCATCGGATTCTGGTTGCGGCCAGGTATTGTGGGATAACTACCATCTGGACGGCGGGCGATATCGAGGAAATTGGGTATATAAGCAATGGAATAACTTAGCGATACTCCATTATTATCATTACCGGTAAAGCTCCTCGAACTGTTGGAATTTATGAAACTACTGCTGACTTTAAAATCTATAAAATCATTGTATTTATGATCCACATTCACCCGAAATGATTTCCTGGTAAAACCTGTTTTTTTCTGTATTCCTGTTTCATTCTGGTATGATCCGGCGATATAGAATTTAGTACGATCATTACCTCCGGAAATATTGAGATTCGTATTGGAAATAAAACCAGTATTACCCCAGATCATCTTTTCATAATCCCAGGTTTTTCCGCCAGCAGCGTTATAAAGCTCAAGTGCTTCCTCTTCTGAAATACCACCATAAATACCTCCGTATTGGGCAATTTTTTCGGAGCTCCAGTCTGATGAACCGAGCAGCTTGCTTGCTTTGCTGAAACCCAGGTCCTGGCTGATATTAATGCGCGACTTTCCTGATTTCCCTCTCTTGGTGGTAATTACAATAACACCTGCACCGGCACGCGATCCATAAATTGCTGAGGCTGAAGGTCCTTTTAATACTTCAATGCTTTCAATGTCAGCGGGATTGATATCTGAAATACGATTCGGTGCCTGGTCCTGCGATCCGGCATTCAATCCTGTAGCGCCATTAAAGGCCCTGGTTCCTGCTCCTGTAGCAAACTGGTCATTGCTAACTATCACTCCATCGATCACATAAAGCGGCTCTGAGGAACCTGCAACCGTTGAAACACCACGAAGGCGAATACTTAATCCACCACCGGGAGCGCCTGTATTAGCAGTGATCTGGGCACCGGCTACCTTTCCACTCATAGCACCATCGATGGTTGGCGGACGGGTTGAGCCCGTCAGTTCTTTCGCACCAATACGGGCTACTGAATTAGCTGCATTTGAGCGCTTGATGGAAGATGCTAATCCCGTAACGACCACCTCGTTTAGGTTGGTATCATCTTCTTTGAGGGCAACAATGGTTTCACCAGCACCGGCAGTTATGGTTTGTGCGGAAAATCCTACATAGGATATCTCCAATTTTGAATAATTGGCAGGAAGATTAAGGGAAAAGTTACCATTCACATCGGTTTGCGCAACAATCTTGGTTCCTTTAACGGTAACAGTTGCCCCTGCCAATGGCGCTCCTGTTTCGTCTGTTACCCTGCCCTTAACCTGCTGCTGGGCAGCGGAAAGCAAAGGCAGTACCAACCCGAAAAGGATTGGCAACAATTGCCTCATGATTTTTCTCATTGAATTCAATTTTGATTTAATAGCCAACAAATTTGTTAACGAGGTAGCTTGACTGTTTTTTCTACTATTCCGTTGCGGGGAGAAATTGCCGCTCATCAAGAAAAAACACTACACGATAAGTTCTTGATATTCACTTGATAAGAATAAAAAAAGGGACTTCCGGAGAAGTCCCTTTTGGGAGATGCGAGTTTTTATATTTTAATCCACTTCGGTTAATGGCAATGGAAAGGCTGTCCACACATCATCACCTGTACGATCAATCGGCAATTCTGCGAGCCTGTCATACCTCCTCATATCAACCCACCTATGGCCCTCAAAGAAAAGGGAATAGCGACGGTGGTAAAGAATCTCGTTTATCAATGCTGTCTGGTTAAGCGCTCCGGCATAAACAGGAAGATTATGACCCTGCCTTATGATGTTAATGGCTTCTACCGCATCTTCAAAACCAGCAGCACCAGATTGAACTTTTGCCTCAGCATATAAAAGTATGAGCTCTTCATTCCTTATCATCGGAATGGGTGCAGTGGAGCTGGTATACACCCAAACATCACGATCACCCGTTAGGTCACTGGAACTGGCGGGGTTTATCCGTTCAGTTGCCTTTCCTATCCTGTCATCACCTGGCTGCAAATCGTTATCATATGTGGGATGCGCAAGTCTTAGTTCTCCACCCTCATTCTGTCTTACAAAAGCCGGGTTAAGTACATCACCCGATGAAGTGGAATATACATGGTAGGCACCCCCATAGAAATCACCATTCAGATCCAAAAAGGATTCGTCAAGTGCAGAAAGTACAGTACCCCATTCTTCAGCATAAGCAGCTACCCGGGCAGCAAATGCGCGGTTTAATTCGAGCATACTTACCGGGAAATCATTGACATTATAGCCGGATGTTAGCTCATATGCTTCCACGCCTGCCTCAATATCAGCCTTGCCTTCATCAAGAAGAGCGGCAATGGCGGCAAGCGACTCATCATATCCCAGAATTGGTCCCAGATTATCCGGATCCGCAACATCCACCCGAATGCCATTGGTATAGGTCAGGTTAAGATTCAGCAATAGCTGGTAGGCCTTAATAGTCTTTGCAAACCCTAAGTAACCTCTGCGTTCTTCCTCAGTAAGTAAAGAAGAATTGGTAGCCGCTTCGATCAGGATATTACAATTTTTCACTACTCTGTACCTTGAACCCCAAGGATTTGTCAGGTAAAAAGTGTTATTATCAAGCTGCGCATCACCTGCACCGAGCAGATCAGACAGATATCTTGGATCGGCAGCAGTAAACCGATACATCTCCCGGCCGATCAGTCCCACCACATCTAGGTACATGACGGTATTGTTTCGCATTCCTGCCTCGATACCAGTTACAAGGTTATTTAATTCCGGTTTGCTGGCATTTTCAAGGAAATCCTCAATTGTCGGATTATTCAGGTTACCGATTTCCTTTTTACATCCCGGCAGTACCCAGCTTGCAACCAGGATGAAACATAATATTATTAGGTTCTTTTTCATGGTCATTTTTTTAGAAATCAATGGATAAGTGAAGAGTTGCACGTTTTGATGCCGGGAATGGCATTACCTCAACACCGGTTGAGAATCCCGAACCAAAGTTGGATGTTTCGGGATCATAACTCTTATACCTTGTGCGGGTCCAGAAATTGTTGGCAGAAACGCCAACGCGCATTCCTTTTATAAAACTACCTGGAACAGGTATGTTATAGTAGAGCGCTATTTCCCTTAAACGCAGGTAGGACGCATCCTGAACAAATACTCTTGCAGTACTACCCAATGCCCCTATACGGTCAAGTGCATCAGGTACACCATTGGGTTTGCCATCATCTCCTCCTGTTACATCATCATCATAATCCGGACTTGTTCCGCCCAAATCAGTTAGAAGTTCAGTAAGGTTTATATTATCACCCCCCTGTTTCCAGTGGAGCAGGAAACGTAGGCTTAGGTTTTTGAACATAGTCAGTTCATTCCAGAAGTTCATCTGAAAATCAGGCTCCTGGTCACCTAACTTTCGGGCGGGACCATTATCAATACCCACGATTTGTGTTGCTGAAGCTCCTTCTTCAATTCTGAATGTTCCCAGGGTATTTCCGAAGGCACCCAAAACTGTGGTTGGGATATCAAGGCGGGTAACCTTTGAGCGGTTCTTCCAGAAATTGACTGTGGAGTTCCACCTAAGGTTTGCTTTATTCACCACCAAAGCATTGATTCCAAGTTCAAGACCACGGTTGCGGAGATCACCAGCATTCACCCATTCAGTACTAAATCCGGAAGAGGGCTGGATAGTCCTTTGCAGCAGGAAGTCTTTTACGATTTTATTATAAACACTGAATTCAACACTTAACCTGTTGTCTAAAATGGTGAAGTCAAGTCCGGCTTCAAATTCAGTCTGCCGCTCTGGTTCAATGAGAGCATTTCCTCTCTGGGTACTCACAAGCGAGCCTGGTAGGCCATCGATATTGCTTACTAACAGCGATGAAAATTTAGATCCAAAGGCAGGGAAGTTTCCTGCTTCCCCATAAGCAGCCCTTATCTTAAGGTTATCAAAGAAACTGCTGTTGGTGAGTCCGAGTCGGGTGATATTCCACGATACGCTTGCTTTCGGATAAGCATAATATTTATCAGGGTCACCATTATTGGTAGATTTATCCATCCTCACTCCCGCATTGAGGGTAATAGCATCAAAAAGGCTCACCTCTTCCTGGATGAAAAAACCATCATCTTTATTTTTTGTACGGAATTGCGTGGCGGAAAGTGAACCTGCCTGGTCAACATTAGACTGGCCGGAGATTACTTGCCGGGCAATATTCAGCAGGTTATCAAATTCTCTTTTTTCCTGGGTTATACCAACTGAAGTAGTGAAACCCAGGTTATCATTTGGCATAAAACTATTCACCAGCGATAAAATATAGTTTGTATTCAGGTTATTTGCAAAGCCCTGTATGGACGTACCTTTTGGCACTTGCTGGAATTGCATGGATGAGGGGAAAAGGGCATTTGTTTTGAGACTATAATAATCAACACCACCCCTGGCAATCATCCTTGTGTTTGATTTATCTGATTTATGCAATAATGCATCCAGGTTAACCCCTGTTACGAAACGACTTACCTTTTCGTTGTTGGTAATAAGATCACGTGTTTCTATAGGATTTGACGCTCCATAAGGATTTCTTGGATAGTTGCCATTAGCATCAGGAAACAGATCAGTAAAGCCGGGCGTTGAAGATAAAGCAACACCAAAGGTAACACCGGCATTGTCGTTCTGGGTAAGTCCACGGTCAGAAGAAGAGTTGACATAATTGGAACTGATACCCACTTTTATATTTTCTGTTATACGATGATCGAGGTTGAGACGGATACTATTATTGCGATAGCCCGTTCTTTTAATAATACCTTCTTCATCTTTTTGAGCAGCAGAAAAGTAGAAACTTGTCTTATCGCTACCTCCGGTCATACTTAATGCCGTATTACGGGTAAGGCCGGTTTCACCATAGATCTCTTTTTCATAATCATAAATTTTTCCTGCAGCAACAGCGGCCTGGTATTCTTCCAGGTTCCAGCCCATGTCTTCAACACGCTCTTCGGTAAGTGTGCGGGCTCCCAGTAATCTTCTGGCTTTTACAAAACCAATGTCCTGCGATACATTGAACTTTGTTTTACCCTGTTTTCCTCTTTTTGTTGAAATCAGTACAACTCCCGCGGCGGCCTTTGAGCCGTAGATTGCTGCTGCGGATGCGCCTTTCAGAATTTCAATATTTTCAATGTCTTCAGGCCTGAGGTCCGCAATACGATTTGAGGGGTTATCCTGATTGGATGTATTGCCAGCTCCCGAAGCTTCTGTAACAACATTCAATCCACCCGGCGTAGAGCTGTTATCCACAAAAACACCATCCACCACATAAAGCGGCTGGGTATTACCAAAAATGGAAGTGACCCCCCTTAGCTTCACGGAAATGCCTCCACCGGGAGCACCGGTATTGGAGTTGATATAGGCACCCGGAATCTTACCGTTCAGGGCTGCATCAAGGGTTTGGGCAGGAGCAGTACCGGAGAGTTCTTTGCTACTGACTGTTGCAATGGCATTCGCCAGGTTTCTCCGTTTTACACTGGTGGCAAGACCAGTTACAACAACCTCATCCAGTTTGCCGACATCTTCAGTTAACTGGATAGAGATATTTGTGAGATTTGATTCGGTGAGGGTTAATGTTTGTGTTTTAAACCCTACAGATGAAATTTCCAGTACACCGGATGCGGAAGGAATGGTAAAACTAAACCGGCCGCTGGCATCTGTAGCCGTGCCGCCTGGAACATTCCTTAATTTAACTGAGGCACCCACAACGGGGCTATTTTTGCCATCGGTAACAGTACCGCTGACGGTTACCTGTGCCCAAACCAGGACGGGACATACCAATGCCATTAGCATTGGCAAAAAATAACCAAGCAATTTTCTCATAGCAAGCGATTTTGAATAATAAATATATGTAAAGGCAGCGAAACCAGTAAGTTCGATGCTTCAAAATATTTTATTATTTAAACTAATGGCTTGTACCTGATGAGTTGAGCGGGAGTTCGGCGTCAAATCGGTCTACTGTATGAATTCCGGTAAGAGCTTTAAGCCTTTTAACCAGTTCATCCAGCTCTTCTTTGTCATGAACAAATACTTTAATGGCGCCCCTGAAGATGCCTTCCTTTGCTTCAATAGACAATGCACTTATATTGATCTTCATCTCACCTGAAATCAGGTTAGTGATCTTATTCACAACACCTACATCATCCAATCCGATAATATTAAGCCCGGTGAGGAAAGAAATCTCTTTGTTCTTAGCCCATTTTGTCTTTACCACCCTGTGGCCATAATTGGCCAGCAATTTGGAAGCATTAGGGCAATTGGTCCGATGGATTGTAAGGCCTTTACCGGTTGTTACAAAACCAAATACATCATCACCCGGAATAGGCTTACAGCAATTGGCAAGATGATACATTATCTTATCACTACTCTCACCAAATATTATAAGTTCAGCATCCTTTTTCCCATACTCCGATGCACCGGTGTACTCCGGTTTCAACTCCATTACCGGGCGTTGTGGTTTGGGTGCTTCCAGTTTATCGCCCAGAACATGGAAATCTTTCAGCTCTTTGAGGTCTATTGTTTTAGTTGCTACCTGGTAAAAGAAATCAAGCGTGGATGGTTGTTTATAGAAGTCTACCAATATATCAATATTGTGGCTGTTATAACCCGCTCCCATTCCTTCTACTTTGCGTTGCACATAATACTTTCCATCCTCAGCAATTTTGCGTTTCTCCTCCTTGAGAGCATCTTTTATTTTGGTGCGGGCCTTTGCCGTAACAACAAAATTCAACCAGTCTTCAGAAGGTTTTTGTTTATTGGAAGTGATGATCTCAATCTGGTCTCCGCTGCGAAGCTTATGGCTTAAAGGCACAAGCTTATGGTTCACTTTTGCACCTATACATTTAGCTCCAACAGCCGAGTGGATAGAAAAGGCAAAATCCAGTGCAGTAGAACCTACCGGTAACATTTTTACATCCCCTTTGGGGGTATACACATAAATCTCTTCTGCGAGGAAACTAGTTTTGAAATCCTGCAGAAAATCAACAGAATCATTATCGGGCGACTGCAGAACTTCCCTTATCTGGTGAAACCATTTTTCGAAGCGGCTTTCATCGGCCTGACCTTCTTTATATTTCCAATGTGCGGCAAGACCCTTTTCTGCGATCTCATTCATCCGTTTAGTCCTGATCTGAACTTCCACCCATTTCCCCTGGGGCCCCATCACTGTTGTATGAAGTGCTTCATATCCATTACTTTTTGGATTGGAAAGCCAATCGCGAAGACGTTCAGGGGATGGAGTATATTCATCTGTTACCATGGAATACACTTTCCAGCATTCCTCCTTTTCGCGTTCCGGAGGCGAATTCAGGATCACACGAATGGCAAAGAGATCATAAACCTCATCAAAGCTCACTCCCTTTTTCTTCATCTTATTCCAGATAGAATGAATACTTTTTGGTCTGCCGTGGATCTCAAAATCAAATCCCGATTTTTCCATTTTCTCTCTCAGAGGCCGTATGAACTCGTTTATATAGCGGGTACGTTCCCTTCTGGTTTCTGCAAGTTTTTTGGCAATTTCCTTATAGGTGTCCGGCTCCATGTATTTCATGGCCAGGTCTTCCATCTCGGTCTTGATATTATAGAGTCCCATGCGGTGTGCCAGGGGGGCATATACATAAACCGTTTCCGAGGATATCTTGAGTTGCTTCTCCCTTTTCATACTCTCCAGGGTCCGCATATTATGAAGGCGGTCAGAGAGTTTGATCAGTATTACACGTGGATCATCTGTGAGGGTTAGAAGTATCTTCTTGAAATTCTCTGCCTGTTGGGAGGCATTAACATCAATTACGTTGGCAATTTTGGTAAGTCCATCAACTATACGAGCGATCTCCTGGCCAAATGTTCTTTCAATATCATCGAGGGTGATGTCAGTATCTTCAACTGTATCATGTAAAAGAGCGCAAATGGTAGAACGGACACCCAAACCGATCTCCTCCACACAAATCCGCGCTACTGCCAGGGGGTGAAGGATATAAGGCTCACCGCTTTTCCTGCGCATGGTTTTATGTGCGTCGGCCGACATGGCGAAAGCTGTACGAACCAGTTCTTTATCCCTGGTTTTGAGTTTTGGTTTCAGGCATCTCAGCAGAGCACGGTATTCCCGCAGGATAAGTTTCTTTTCCTGGTCATCGGTAAGGTTGTATTTCGGGATCGCAGCTACAGTTTCCATTCTTTTCTGTTATCGTCTTAGGCAGTATACGAATTTACAGAAAAGAAGGTGTTTTTAGTTTTTTCATCAAAACCCCTACATTTGCAACCCCAAAGGTTTTGAATGGGGAATTAAAGCGGGCGTGGCGAAACTGGCAGACGCACCAGACTTAGGATCTGGCGCCGCAAGGCATGTAGGTTCGATTCCTATCGCCCGCACACTTAGAAACGGAAGACAGCAAAGAGAAGGACATCCCTGATCAGACCTGGCTTCCGTTTTATTTTTTACCGCATCCACATCTGATTCGGGAATGCATCAGTTGATATACTGACGTTTATCATTTTGACATCCCGTGGGATAATGTAATTTCATATCATATAAAATTGCAAATATGAAATCTATCCTGGTTGCTTCAGATTTTTCTGCCCCGGCAAAAGATGCGGCGCTCTATGCAGCACATCTGGCAAAGACACTGGGAGCTGAGTTAACGCTTCTTCATGCCTACCTGCTTCCCACACCCGTAAGTGAAGTACCTTATGTAATGGTTTCTGTTGAAGAACTCCAGAAAGACAATGAGCGAATGGCCCGGGAGCTTGCCGGCAGCATCCAGGAAAAGACCGGTTTAACTCCCAGAGTGATGGTTAATATCGGGTTACCCGCAGACGAAGTGGTTTACCAGGCGAAGGAAACAGGTGCCGAATTGGTCGTGATCGGAATGCGGGGAGAAAACAAGGCCATTGATAAACTTATAGGAAGTACAACTGCAGCTGTTATCAGGAAATCACATATACCAGTTCTTGTAGTGCCGGAAGGAGCAGGTTATACAGGATGGACCTCAGTTGTGTATGCTACTGACTTCAGCTACACAATGAATCTGCGTTGCCTGAATATGTTGGCCGATCTTGTAAAGAACCACCCAGGTACACAATTGAATATAGTTAACATCCAGCGCCCGGCTGAGATCATGTCGCCCGAACAGATCAGTGGAAAAGTTCGGCTTGAACCGATACTGGAACATCTTCCACATCAGTATCATACAGTTGAACACAGCAGTGTGGAGGCGGGATTGGAGTCATTTCTTGTACAACACCCGAGCCAGCTGCTGGTAATGGTTGCCCATAAACATAGCTGGTGGGAGCGCCTTGTAAGCGGAAGTCATACACGTGAAATGGCCTATCGTTCTGATATCCCCCTATTGGTTTTACAAGACAAGGATTGATAATAGCGTGCTTAGTGCCCTCCAGATTTTCCATTCGAGGTTTCCAATTTCCTGCCGGAACTTGAAACAAATCCGTACCTTTGCCCCCCAAAAATAAAGGCAGCGGCATAACCGTTGGCCGTATTGTATCAAATAAAAATTGCATAGCATGGCAACCGTTACGAGGGAAAATATTGGTCTCTTGAATGACAAGATCACCGTGAAAGTGGCAAAAGAAGATTATCTGCCATCCTTCGAAAAAGCACTGAAGAATTATAGCAAACAAGCAAATATACCTGGCTTCCGCAAGGGCATGGTTCCCACCGGAATGATCAGGAAGATGCATGGCCAGTCCGTTTTCACTGACGAGGTTTTACGCTCTGTTGAAAAACAGCTTAGTGATTTTATGGTGAATGAGAAGCTTGAGATTTTCGCCCAGCCATTACCACTGCCTGAAAATGACAGCCGTCAACTGGATTTCAACAATCCCAATGAATATGCATTTGCATTTGAAGTGGGTCTTAAGCCTGATTTCAAAGTTGCCGACCTGGCATCTGCAAAACTACCTTTCCACAAGATTATTGTTACTGACGAAATGGTCAATGAGGAACTCGAGCGCCTGCAGTTGCGCAATGGCAATATGACTGAACCCGAAACTGTAACCGGTGATGATAATGTATTGAATATTACTTTCACTGAAACCGATTCACAGGGTAATGTTTTGGAAGGTGGAGCAACTAAAGAGAACTCGGTTCTTGTTAAATATTTCTCAGAAAGCTTCCGCCCCAGCCTGATTGGGAAGAAGAAAGATGATCAGGTAAATGTACAGTTAAGCCAGGCTTTTGATGCTAAAGAAAGAGAGTGGATCCTTGGAGATCTGGGACTTTCAAAAGATGACCCTGCCGCTGCTGACAAATATTTCAACCTACTGATCACAAAAGTTGGTTTGGTTGAAAAAGCACCCATGGATGAAAATTTATTCAAAAGCGTTTTCCCTGGAAAAGATATAACTGACGAAGCAGCTTTTCGCTCAGCTTTAAAAGAAGATATCCAGCTGCAGTTTGATGCACAAAGCAGAAACCAGCTTTTCGATGCCATCTACCATCACCTGATCGATCAAACACAAATAAGTTTCCCTGAATCATTCCTGAAACGCTGGATGCAGAATGGCGGAGATAAACCAAAAACCGAAGAGGAGGCCGAAAAAGAATATCCATCTTTCTCCAGTTCACTTAAATGGACCCTCATTGTTGATCAATTGGTAAAGGAAAATAATATCGAGGTTAAACCAGAAGATATCAGGGAATTTGCTAAGGCGCAACTATTCAGCTACATGGGGAATATGAATATGGGACAATTAGATATTGAACAACCATGGGTCAACGATTATGTTGAACGCATGATGAAGGATCGTAAGTTCATTGATGACAGTTTCCACCGTATTCAAACTGATAAACTTTTTGCAGTAGCGGAGAATCTAGTGCAGAAAGATGAAAAACCGATCACACTGGAAGATTTCCAGAAGCTGCAGGCTCAACACCAGCATCATCACTAATATGAAGGGGTAGCCCCATCTCTTATATTATTCTAAATATTAATAGAGTGTCAGTAATGACACTCTATTTTCATTAGGTTAGTTGAATTTATCAGGCTTTCGACTGCCTGCATTGCCACCAAGTCCTTTTTTGTCATATTTTCCTGGCATTTTTGTCATGAATTTCAATTGGAAAGGTATTTGCACCGCAGTTGTACCTTATTTTTATCAAAATAACCCGGAATTATGAGTTCAGAATTTGAAAAATACGCTGTCAAGCATCGGGGTATATCGAGCCTCACACTGCACGATTACCAGAAACACCAGGTCACTAATCTTACTCCCAATATCATCGAGGAACGTCCAATGAATATTGCTGTTATGGATGTATATAGCAGGCTCATGATGGATCGAATCATTTTTCTGGGATACCCAATTAATGATGAAGTGGCAAATATCGTTACAGCACAATTGTTGTTTCTTGAAAGTACTGACCGCACAAGGGATATCCAGATGTATATAAATTGCCCGGGAGGAAGTGTATATGCCGGCCTCGGCATGTATGATACTCTACAGTACATTACACCTGATGTGGCAACTATCTGCACGGGTATGGCGGCTTCAATGGGCGCAGTACTGATGTGTGCAGGAACTAAAGGTAAACGGACAGCCTTAAAACATAGCAGAGTGATGATGCACCAGCCAAGCGGCGCTATTGGCGGTCAGGCTTCGGATATTGAAATTACGGTTAATGAGATCCGAAAGCTGAAAAAAGAATTATATGAAATCATAGCCCATCACACAGGAAAACCACTGAAGCAAGTGGAGAAGGATTGTGATCGGGATTACTGGCTAACTTCCACCGAAGCTAAAGAATATGGACTTGTTGATGAAGTGCTGTTGGTAAACCCAAGGAAAGAACACCGCGACTAATTAATCCATCCTGGAATTGAGAAGTGCATAAAATGCATGAACATCAAAACTTAAAAATCAAATTTCAAACCTGATCATGTATAACGCCCAATACAATCACTTCCGAATGGAAGAAGAAGAAGAAAAACAAAGGGATGATAAGCGAGATGAACTCATGATGCTAAATAAGCGTCTGGAGAAATATTTCTTTGACCAGCGTGCTGTATATCTGTGGGGCCCTGTTGATGACAAATCGGCCCGGGAGGTAGTTACAAAAATGCTGTTACTGGATGCTGATAATAACAATGAAATAAAGTTTTATATCAATAGTCCGGGTGGCGTGGTAACAAGTGGCATGGTCATATATGATACTATGAAAATGCTGAAGAGCCCGGTGAGTACAATTTGTATGGGGCTGGCAGCATCCATGGGATCTATATTACTGAGTGGCGGCGTGAAAGGCAGAAGGTTCATTTACCCCCACGGTGAGGTCATGATTCATCAACCCAGCCTTGGTGGTTATATGCAGGGAGTAAGTGCTGATCTGGAAATACAGGCCAAACAAACAAGAAGAGTCAAAGAATTAGGCGCAAAGATCCTCGCTGAAAACTGCGGTAAAACAATGGCACAGATTATGAAGGATTTCGATCGCGATTACTGGATGGATGCCAAAGAAGCAATAGATTATGGCATTGTTGATGGTATTATGGAGAATGTATAGTTGTTTTAACAGAAATTATACGGTAAAACCCGTAAAACAATATAGTAAAAGACCGTTCCGACTGAAGGAACGGTTTTTTAATCTTTTACAATCTAATGGAATAGATAACTTTGCACTCTAGCAACAGCGCGTATGGCAAAAAATACTTTACATTGTTCTTTCTGCGGCCGAAGCCGTGATGAGGTGAAAATCCTTATTGCCGGGCAGGATGGACATATTTGTGAGAACTGTGTTGATCACGCTCGTGAGATCATCGAACAGGAATTATTGACCCGTAATGAAACTACAGGTACAGGATTTAAACTCACCGTTAAAAAGCCTATTGAACTAAAACGTTTTCTTGATGAATATGTAATAGGACAGGATGATGCGAAGAAGGTTCTTGCAGTGGCAGTTTATAATCACTATAAGCGTTTACAACAAAAACCCGCGGTTGAAGGAGATATTGAAATCGAGAAGAGCAATATTGTAATGGTAGGAGAAACCGGCACGGGTAAAACCCTTTTAGCAAAAACCATTGCTAAACTGCTGAATGTTCCTTTTGCAATAGTGGACGCGACCGTTTTTACAGAAGCAGGTTACGTTGGTGAAGATGTAGAGAGTATACTGACGCGTCTTCTTCAGGTATGTAATTATGATGTTACTGCTGCTGAAAGAGGGATAGTCTATATTGACGAGCTCGATAAAATAGCACGTAAGGGCGACAATCCTTCTATTACCCGTGATGTAAGCGGAGAAGGTGTACAGCAAGGTCTTTTAAAACTTCTGGAAGGTACTGATGTTCTTGTACCACCACAGGGGGGGCGTAAACATCCTGAACAAAAGCTTATAAAGATCAATACCCAGAATATACTGTTTATCTGTGGCGGTGCTTTTGATGGTGTTGATAAACTTATAGCACGTAGGGTGAACACCAATGCTATTGGTTTTAATGTAAATAAGGAACAACAGGAGGCAGCAAAAAAGAATTTGTTGCAGTATGTAAACGCACAGGATCTGAAACATTTTGGACTGATACCAGAATTACTCGGCCGACTTCCAGTTGTAACATATTTAAATCCGCTTGATACAGAAACGCTTCGTTCGATACTCACAGAACCTAAGAATGCATTGATAAAACAATACAAAAAACTATTTGAGATAGAAGGTATTGAATTAAAGATCGATAATGATGTGCTTGATTTCATGGTATCAAAAGCAATGGAGTATAAGCTCGGTGCAAGGGGATTAAGATCTATCTGCGAAAGTATTCTTACGGATGCAATGTTTGAGCTCCCGTCCAGTAAGGAAACAAAATTCCATCTTACATTGGAATATGCGGAAAAGAAATTTGATAAAAGTAAGATGAGCCTTTTGAAAGTGGCATAGCCAATAATTTCAAACAGAAAATTATGAAGGAGCTAATAGAACAATTAAAAGCAGAGGGACTAACTGAAGACCAAGCTTATAAGGCAGTTGAGATAATAAAGAATTTCGCAAAAGAGAAGTTCCCCATTTTTGGAGGAGCTATCGACCGCCTTTTCGACAAATATAATACCCGCGAAAAGGAAGCCGACGACTTCCTGGATTGAAACGCGCAAAAAATATAGGCACCCCGCATAGCGGGGTTTCTTATAGTCAATAATGTAAAATATTTGTTACAAAATGTATATTATACTTTACATATTGTAAAGTATTCTTTACTTTGTTTTAAATATTACTCCAATGTTTACCCCTAAACTCCTTCCCAACCAATACAAGATTCTTGGATGGTTCGTTTTGATTCCAGCTACCATATGCGGTATAATTCTGGCTTCCCTTGGATTTGACGCCAAATGGATGACAGCCCGGGTCTTTGCCATTTGGAATGAAGAATTGTTTACCAAAGACCAGTTATTTGCCTTTATAACAACTGATATCAGCAATACCATCATAGGTACTGTTTTTATAGTAGGTGGTATGCTGGTAGCATTTTCGAGGGAAAAACAGGAAGATGAATTTATTGCGAAACTCAGATTATCGAGTTGGATGTGGGCTGTTCTTGTCAATTATATCTTATTGATACTAGCTTTTATTTTCGTTTATGGAATGCCTTTCATGCATGTTATGATATATAACATGTTCACGATTCTGATACTTTTCATAATACGATTCAACTATCTTATTTACAGAACATCTAAAGCCCTGGCCGATGAAAAATAATATCAAGGTAGAAAGAGCTATGCTGGGGTTAACACAGGAGGAACTGGCTGTAAAAGTATCTGTGAGCCGCCAAACCATCAACGCGATGGAAGCCAACAAGTATGTGCCATCAACAGTGCTTGCATTAAAAATTGCAAGGGTGTTTAAAAAGCCTGTAGAGAGCATATTTTTTTTAGAGGAAAACGAATAGGCTGGACTCACTTACTTATTTGATCGTTGTCTATATAAAAAAATGCCGCACCAGGAATGGTGCGGCTTCATTTATAGCAAGCAAACGAAAGAGACAATTAGTGTAGTACTTCACGGGCAATTACGATTTTCTGAATCTCAGAAGTTCCTTCTCCGATGGTACATAGTTTAGCGTCGCGGTAAAATTTTTCAACTGGAAAATCCTTTGTATAACCATATCCCCCAAAAATCTGCACTGCCTCATTGGCTGCACGAACAGCAACCTCACTGGCATAATATTTAGCCATTGCAGCTTCCTTGGTCATTTTCATTCCTTTATCTTTCATATCAGCAGCCTGATTTGTCAATAGTTCGGCTGCCATGATCTCTGTTGCCATATCGGCAAGTTTAAATGAAATACCCTGGAAATTAGAGATGGGCTGATCAAACTGGTGTCTTTCTTTGGAATATTTGAGCGCCGCATCCAATGCACCTTTTGCTATGCCTAATGAAAGGGCGGCAATGGAGATACGACCTCCATCAAGTACTTTCATTGACTGCTTGAACCCTGCACCAATTTCTCCTAAGCGGTTGGCATCTGGAATCCTGCAATTATCAAACACCATCTCAGCTGTTTCACTTGCACGCATGCCCAGCTTATTCTCCTTTTTTCCACCACTGAAACCCGGTGTGCCCTTCTCAACGATGAACGCAGTGGCATTGTCTTTAGTACGAGGTTCACCAGTACGCGCAATTACCACTGCTATATCACCGCTTTTCCCATGTGTGATCCAATTCTTTGTGCCGTTAAGTAGCCAATCTTCGCCGTCACGAACGGCGGTAGTTTTCATATTGCCAGCATCACTGCCAGTATTTGCTTCTGTTAATCCCCAGGCTCCTAACCATTCTGCAGAAGCCAGTTTGGGGAGATATTTTATCTTCTGCTCTTCATTTCCAAAAGTAAGAATATGACCTGTACATAATGAATTATGAGCAGCAAGACTGAGGCCAACCGACCCACATACCTTTGCAACCTCCTGTATAATAGCGACATACTCAAAATAGCTCAAGCCAGCTCCACCATATGCTTCGGGAACTAGTACACCCATAAGTCCCAGTTTGCCCATTTCCTTAAAAACATCTGCCGGAAAATGCTGGCTTTCATCCCATTCCATCACATGTGGTAAAATGTGTTGCTTTGCAAATTCTCTGGCCGTTTGTGCTACTTGTTCTGTCAGCTCCGATTGTTCAAAATTCATATTCTGTTCTACTGATTTCCCGCAAAGGATTCCCTTTGCAAATGCAATATAAGGTCTTTTTTAGATCACTAACAAGTGTTAGTTAGGGAATTTTCAGGTATGGTCTTATCTTCTCAAACAGCTGTTCCGTTATAAGGTGTATCCTCCTGAGATCTTCAAGCTGCCTGAAAGGACCATGCACTTCCCGGTATTGAACAATGGCACCTGCTAATTGCTGACGTATATATGGATGTTCAGCCAGTTCAGCTCTAGCCGCCCCGTTGATAGAAATTTGTTTTACCTGCCCTTCCTCTGCTACAAGCAGAGGTTGTATGATCCGGAAAACTGAATCTGCCAGTCCGTATACTTCTGCAACCTGTTGCACAGAATTGAAACCGCCTAAACTTTGCCGGAAGTTTAATATCCGGCTCGTCAATTTCGGCCCAATGCCAGGAAGCGCTAACCATTGCAAGCTATCGGCTGAATTAATTTCAACCTTCAGGGTAGCAGAAGATGGAACCGGCATATTATTATTGCCCCGAACCTTGCCTGACTTTATAAAAGCTGACTCATTGTATTGATCAACTAGCGCTGCTTTTATCCTTACAAACGGTTGAAGCCGCATGGCAAGAGATGGTGAAAGACCAAAAATCCGGCTTATATCTTCTGGTTTTCGAAATCGACCTCCCTTCTCACGGTATCGGATGATAGTGGTAGCTGTTTTGTCGCGAACACCTAAGGCAACCCATTCATCATGACTTGCAGTATTGGGATCAAAAAGAAATAATTTTCCTGTATGATTCTCACGGTTACCGATAGGCCCGCCTGATGAAAATCCGGTTTGCTTTTTTTGTGGTGATGGAGACGAGTACTCAAAACTGCTTCCGGTATCAACCCTCCATCTGTCAATCAATGCCACCACAGCACTATCATCAATACTTATCGAAGTTTTTGGCTCGGGAAGAAAATCCGGAGCTATAAAAAGTATCAATATCAGTGAAACCAAAACTAATACACCGATTCTTTCCCTTGCAGAAAAAGTAAAGTATGCAATAATTAATTCCTTTATTTCAGACCTCTTCATCAGCACAATCTAGAGGATTTCAAGAGGTCGGTCAACCGTCATTTAACGGTATTTCCTTAATATAAAAAGATTATCAGCACTCTACCATTAATCCGTCATACGCAAGTTGCATTCCGGCTGGAAGTTCCTGGTTAATTACTGCATGCAGGCCTAATTGGTGACTGATATGTGTAAAATAAGCAATGGGAACTTTAAGCGATTCCACCATAGCTACAGCTTCTCCAAGGGTGAAATGGGAAATATGTTTTTCATGCCGGAGAGCATTCAGAACTATATATTTACTTCCTTGAATTTTCTCCTGTTCTGCCAAATCAATTCGATTGGCATCAGTGATATAAGTAAAATTTCCAAACCTGAATCCTAGTACAGGCATTTGCATATGCCATACCAGGATGGGAATTATATCAATATCACCAACGCTGAAAGGCTCAAGGTCGATGGCATGTATCTGAATGTCAGGAACACCTGGATATTTGCTTTCCGCAAATGCATAAGGAAACTCTCGAATGATAGCCATTTGCGTCATTTCATTTGCATAAATATTCATGGGTTTATGCGAAAAAAAATTATAGGCCCGAACATCGTCAAGTCCCGCTATATGATCCTTATGGGGATGTGTAAAAATAATGGCATCAAGATGCTTAACCTTTGCCCGTAACATCTGGTAACGGAAATCGGGAGTAGAGTCTACTACAATTGTAGTGGTAGCCGATTGAACAAGTATGCTGGAACGAAGCCTGTTATCCCGCTTATCCAGAGATGTGCACACCTCACATTCACATGCGATCATTGGCACCCCGCTGCTGGTACCGGTACCAAGGAATGTTATTTTAAGTGGCGACAAAAATGTTTGATTTGATTATTGTTCTGCGGGATTTTCAATATTGTCAGTTGGGTTGTTACCTGCCTCTTCTGCAGCTACACGGGCTCGTTCCAATACCTCTTCATATGTTTTCCTCGCTTCGGCACTCAACTCTTCCTTTGATATGCGGAGTTGTGGAATAATATCTAACATTGTGTTGATCCTCCCTTCGAGCTGAAGAAACTTGTTCAAAACCACTACTTTTTTTTGCTCCAGGATACAATAACCACTTTGAAAGGTTCCCCTTTCATAGCGTACAATATATGATGCTTCATCAAGTATTTGCTCAAGTTTATTGATTGTTGCCTGCGTATATTTCATGGTCAAAATGATGATCAAAGATAATGTACTGTCACTTATTACTTACTTGACATCTTAATGACAGGTACGATCATTTCTTCCAGGCTGATTCCACCATGTTGAAACGTATTGCGATAATAATTAACGTAATGGTTATAATTATTTGGATAACAGAGATAACCATCTTCTTTGGCAAAAATATAAGATGAATTTACCGTGGGTACCGGTAGGCCCGCCTCACGGGGATCCCGAATCGCCATCACATCCCGCGCCTCATAATTGAGGTTACGCCCATGTTTATACCTCAGGTTGGTGGTAGTTTGCTTGTCGCCCAAAACTTTATGGGGTGTATTCACCCGTACCGATCCATGGTCTGTGGCCAGTATAAGATTGAACTTTTTGTCTGCAATTTTCCTGAGTGCCTGGAAAAGTGGCGAATGCTCAAACCAGCTGGCGGTAATGCTTCTATAACTGATTTCATCACTGGCCAGCTCTTTCAATACTTCCATTTCCGTACGCGCATGGCTCAGCATGTCAACAAAATTGTAAACGATAATATTGAGGTCATTACTCAGGAGATTATGCATATTGTTAACCAGTTCGTTTCCTGCCTGGTGATTAACAACCTTTATGTAGGAGAACTTAATATCCTCTCTTTTCAGACGTTTCAGCTGAGCACGAAAAAAACTCTCCTCCTGTAAATTCTTCCCACCTTCATCTTCATCATTCCGCCATAACTGGGGAAATTGTTTTTCTATTTCAACGGGCATTAGTCCCGCAAATATTGCATTACGCGCATACTGGGTGGCAGTTGGTAGTATACTATAAAAACAATCCTCTTCCAGAATGCGAAAATATTCGGAAAAAATTGGCTGGATGGCCTTCCATTGGTCAAATCGAAGATTATCTATCAACACAAAGAATGTAGGTATGCCAGGTTCTATATGCGGCAATACTTTAAAACGAAAAACGGTATTAGACATAATGGGCGACTCGCTGGATTTGGGATTTACCCAGCTCAGATAATTCTTTGATACGAATTTGCAGAACTCTGTATTAGCTTCCTGCTTCTGACTTTGCAGAACCTCCTGCATTTCAGGCGAATCGCTTTTCTCCATTTCCAGTTCCCAATAAACCAGTTTTTTATAGATATCCATCCAGTCATTATAATCAGGATTGGAATTGAGTGCCATAAAAAGGTTCCTGAACTGCTGCTGGTAGGCGAATGTGGTCTTCTCTGCAACCAGCCTTTTATTATCAAGAATTTTTTTCAGACTAAGTAATACCTGGTTGGGATTCACCGGTTTGATCAGGTAATCGCTTATTTGCGAACCGATGGCATCATCCATAAGGTTCTCCGTTTCATTCTTGGTGATGAGCACCACTGGTATCTGCTGGCTGATCTCTTTGATCTGGGCCAATGTTTCCAGTCCTGTCATCCCGGGCATGGTTTCATCCATGAGGACCAGGTCAACCGGATTGGCCTTTACAAAATCAATGGCATCAAAGCCATTGGTAAGGGTATGCACTACATAACCTTTTGTTTCCAGGAAAAGCTTCTGGCTTTGAAGGCTTTCCATTTCGTCGTCGACCCAGAGTATAGTTGCTAATGGCATGAATCCAAATGTAATTTATCTGTTGCGGCTTCGTACTTTTGCCGGCTACTATTTAACGAATTTAACAAAACATGGAAGGTGATGCAGACAGGCAGGAAAATTGTGAATGACCCCGTGTATGGTTTCATTACCATCAATGACCCGCTTGTTTTCAGGGTCATCAGCCACAGGTATTACCAGCGGTTAAGGCGCATCCAACAGATGGCTTTCGCCCAGCTCGTATACCCGGGAGCAGTGCATACCCGCCTTCATCATTCACTTGGGGCTTATCATTTGATGGGAAATGCACTTGCCGAGCTTCGCAGCAAGGGCGTAGAGATAACTGCTGAAGAAGAAACTGCTGCCAAAATTGCAATTCTGCTTCATGATGTGGGTCATGGCCCCTACTCTCACGCACTCGAACAAACGCTTATAGAAGGGATTCATCATGAGCAGCTTTCGGTCCTTATCATGGAAGCTTTGAACAAAGAAATGAATGGAGCCCTTTCACTCGCCATCTGCATCTTCAGGGGTAATTACCATAAACCATTTCTTCATCAGCTAATATCGGGTCAGCTGGATGTGGACCGTATGGACTACCTTACCCGCGACAGTTTTTTTACAGGTGTTTCTGAAGGTGTAATAGGCTATGACCGGATCCTCAAGATGCTGGCAGTACACGATGGTGAGTTGGTAGTAGAGGAAAAAGCTATTTATACAATTGAGAAATTCCTGGTATCACGCCGGCTGATGTACTGGCAGGTTTACTTGCATAAGACGGTACTATGCGCAGAGAAAATGCTGGTAAATATTATCCGTCGTGCGCGCTACCTCATCAATTATGGTACCGCTGTAACAGCTCCCTCAGATGTGCTGGATTTTTTCCTTCAAAAGCAGTCGCCCCCCGACCTAAGTGAACAACTAGACCGTTTTTGCCAATTGGATGATTTCGATGTTATGGGGGCTATTAAAAGCTGGACTAACCACCCCGACAAAGTTTTGGCAGCTCTATGCCGGATGATCGTGGACCGCAGATTGCTGAAGGTCCGCCTACAGGCCGATCCTGTTTCAGACTCGTTGATACAGGAGAAACGCAATGCCATTGCTGCATATGCCGGAATTTCTGTAGAGGACGCTTCTTATCTTGTATTTAGCGGGGAAGCAAGCAATACAACCTATGACCCTTCTGAAGAAAGGATAAATATTCTTTTTAAAGATGGTACTGTCAGGGATATTTCACAGGTAGATAATGCGCTCATTCAGCACAATTTATCCCGCCCTGTTAAAAAATATTACTTTTGTTTCCTTAATCCGGAAACGGCATCCGGTTTATTTGATAGCATGCCGTATTAAATTAATATCATATGCAATTCAGTGCCGCGCAGATCGCTGTCCTGATCAATGGAAGAGTTGAAGGAAATGCCGACACCCAGGTTGGGTCTTTCGGTAAAATTGAAGAGGCAGCTGAAGGGCAACTTTCGTTTTTGGCCAATCCAAAATACGAAGACTATCTATATAGCACATCGGCTTCCATCATTATCGTGAATGAAAGTCTTCAATTACGCCAACCGGTAACTGCCACCCTTATAAGGGTATCAGATGCCTATTCTGCTTTCGCCACCCTTCTCTCCAAATACCAGGAAATGAAGGCAATGCAGTTGGTAGGAAGGCAGGAACCCTCCTATATATCCCCATCCGCTTCCATTGGAGAGGGCGTTTTCATTGGTGCCTTTGCCTATATCGGGGATAATGTGATTATTGGCAACCAGGCGAAAATCTATCCCAATACATATATTGGAAATAATGTAAGCATTGGGGACCGCAGTATTATTCATCCGGGTGTAAAAATATATTTCGATTGTAAAATAGGCCAGCAGGTTACTATTCATGCGGGAACTGTAATTGGTAGCGACGGCTTTGGTTTTGCTCCCCAGCCCGATGGCAGTTTCAAAAAAGTACCACAAATCGGTAATGTTGTAATAGAAGACCGTGTAGAGATCGGCGCCAATGCCACCATCGACCGGGCAACCATCGGCAGCACCATCATTCGATCAGGGGCGAAGCTGGATAACCTTTTACAGATTGCACATAATGTTGAAGTGGGAAACAATACCGTAATTGCCGCCCAGGTTGGAGTTAGCGGAAGTACAAAAATCGGTAATAACGTTATGATAGGGGGGCAGGCAGGCATAGTTGGACATATCACAATAGCCGATGGCTCCAAGATCAATGGACAAAGTGGAGTAAGTAAGTCTATCAAGGAACCTAATACATCCGTAACCGGTTCACCTGCATATGATTATACAAGTGCCCTCCGTAGCCAGGCACTAAGCCGTAATCTTCCCGAAATGGAGAAAAGACTTAAGGAACTGGAACAAATGGTAAAGCAGCTTTTAGCTGAAAGAACAGCAATATAGAAGAGCTGGAAACAATAAATTATATAAGAACTACATCAGCAGCATGCAAGCAAATTTCAATCCCGATAAACAACATACAGTAGGCGCAGAAATTAGTATATCAGGAACCGGCCTCCATACCGGTGTAAAAGTTGATATGACTTTTCGTCCCGCAGCACCTGGCTTCGGGCTCCAGTTCCAACGTATCGATCTTCCTGGACAACCAATTATTAAAGCGGATTGTGACCTTGTTACTGACACTTCAAGAGGAACTACAATCGAAGACAATGGAACAAGAGTCAGTACCGTAGAGCATGTACTGGCAGCATTGGTAGGTATGGGCGTTGATAACTGCCTGATCGAAATTAACGGTCCTGAAACCCCCATCATGGATGGTAGCAGCCAGCCATTCGTGGAACTCTTGCAGGAAGTTGGTGTGCAGGAACAACCCGCCGCCAAAGCCTGGTACAGCATTGATGAGAATATATATTTTTATGATGAGCAGAAAAGGGTGGAAATGGTGGCTATGCCTTCCATGGACTACCAGATCACCACGCTCATCGATTTTAATTCACCTGTATTAGGAACCCAGCATGCTGGCCTCAAGAATATGCGTGAGTTTGTAAAGGAGATTAGTCCCTGCCGCACTTTTGTATTTCTTCATGAACTGGAAATGCTGCTGGATAACAACCTTATTAAAGGTGGCGATATCAACAACGCGATTGTTGTGGTTGACAAACCAGTTACCGAACAGGAAATGCAAAGGCTGGCTAAATCGTTTGGCCGCGATAAAATGGAGGTAAAACATGAAGGCTATCTCAATAACCTGACACTTCGCTTTCCCAATGAACCGGCACGCCATAAACTGCTTGATGTAGTGGGAGATCTTGCTTTGATAGGTTATCCTGTAAAGGCACGCATCATTGCAAATCGTCCCGGGCACAGCACCAATGTAGAGTTTGCCCGTAAAATCAAACAGTACATAAAGAAGAACCGTCATCTTAAAGATGTTCCGGTTTATGACTGCACCCAGCCGCCCATCTTCACTGCACAGCAAATAGAACAGACACTCCCTCACCGTTATCCTTTCCTGCTGGTAGATAAGATCATTGAGTTAACAGATAAGGTAATAGTGGGAGTAAAAAATGTAACATTTAATGAGCCCTTTTTCCAGGGTCACTTTCCTAATAACCCCGTGATGCCGGGTGTTCTGCTCTGTGAGGCACTTGCCCAAACCGGAGGTATTCTGGCAATTAATTCTATGCCGGGTGGGCAATATGATACATATTTCCTTAAGATCGACAACTGTAAATTCAAGCAGAAAATCGTACCTGGTGATACTATGCTGCTGAAGATGGAACTCACTGCTCCTATTCGCAGGGGTATATGTGAAATGCGGGGAACTGTATATGTAGGCAACAAGCTTTGTGCTGAAGCCGATATGGTAGCACAGGTCGTCAAAAGGGATTAGTGGAAGGAGCCAAAAGCGATAAATACCTTATTTACCCTATTTTTGCACGTCAGATTAAAAGTCTGACGTTTTTTTTAATATGATTCATCCTCATACTTATATACATCCGAATGCACGCCTCGCCACTAACGTTAAGGTAGATCCCTTTACCGTGATCCACCAGGACGTTGAAATTGGGGAAGGCACCTGGATTGGGAGCAACGTTACAATCATGGAAGGGGCACGTATTGGCAAAAATTGCCGCATCTTTCCTGGTGCTGTATTAGCCGCCACTCCCCAGGATCTTAAGTTCGAAGGTGAATATTCCAATATCGAGATCGGTGATGGAACCACCATCCGGGAATTTGTAACTATCAACCGGGGAACCAAAGACAGGGGCAAGACGTCTGTGGGAAAGAATTGCCTTATAATGGCCTATAGCCATCTGGCACATGATTGTATGGTTGGGAATAATGTCATCATGAGCAATAATGTGCAGATGGCAGGTCATGTAACTGTTGGCGATTGGGCAATTATTGGAGGTGTAAGCGCAGTTCACCAGTTTGTTTCCATTGGCCAACATGCATTTGTTAGCGGGGGATCACTTGTAAGTAAAGATGTTCCGCCCTATATAAAAGCCGCCCGCACACCCCTATCGTATGCGGGAGTAAACTCAGTAGGCCTTAAGCGCCGAGGCTTCAATATTGACCGCATCAATCATATTCTTGATATATACCGGATACTTTATAATAAGGGTATGAATACCTCCCAGGCCCTGGAATATATCGAAGAAGAGTTCAGCGCCACAGATGAGCGGGATGAAATCGTGACCTTTGTTCGGGAGAGTGGCCGTGGAATCATCAAGCGCTTCACCAAAGGCAGCAGTGATGACGATATCTCTATCTGATGCAGGTAAACGGTTCAACCGTGAATGGATCTTCCGGAGACTCAGCCATCGTTTTGAATCCGGCAGATCTTACGCCATTACCGGCCCAAATGGTTCAGGAAAATCAACATTATTACAAGTTATCGCCGGTGCTGTTGCTCCCTCTGCGGGAACAGTCACCTATAGCTCTTCAGCAAAAGCCATAGAAGCCGAGAATGCCTATCTACACCTATCAATTGCAGCCCCATATCTCGAACTCATAGAAGAAATGACCGCAACGGAACTTTTGCATTTCCACCAGGGCTTCAAACCACTCCTTCCCACACATTCTATATCATCTGTGTTGGAAATTGTGGGACTTGAAAAAGCGGCCCATAAACAAATAAGGTATTATTCCTCGGGCATGAAGCAACGCATCAAACTCGCCCAGGCAATCTTTTCAGAAACACCGGTTTTGCTTCTTGATGAGCCCTGCACCAATCTCGATGCAAGTGGTATCATGCTTTATCAGCAATTGATCTCAGAATATTGTAAGGACAGGCTGGTAATAGTTAGCAGCAATGACCCACAGGAATATGGTTTTTGCGGGGAAGAAATAATGATCAGCGATTATAAAAAGTGAGTACTAAAAGATACCCCTCTTCATCTTCTGCTGGCAATCAATAAATTCAAATCAGTATACTTTAGGTTGAAACGTTGGCTCAAATGGAAATGAGTAAGAGCCCCTTTGAAAAGATATATTCCGCTTCTGAGATGAACTTTATGCCAGATGAGGTTTTCTATCCCCCCTTCTTCCGAGGCTTCAAGTAAAAGCGGCATGAGCACATTACTGATGGCATGGGAGGCCGTTCTGGCAAAACCTGAAGGGATATTCGGAACACAATAATGAATTACTCCATACTTCATGAAGATCGGCTGCTCGTGGCTGGTAATCTCAGAAGTTTCAAAACATCCGCCACTATCAATGCTAACGTCTATGATCACACTGCCAGGACGCATATTGCTGACCATTTCTTCTGTTACCACCACCGGAGCTCTTCCACTATTGCTACGCAGCGTTCCAACAGCTACTTCGCAGGTCTTTAATTGTTTGGCCAGTATCTTAGGTTCCAGTACGGAAGTCCAGAGCCTGTGACCTATATTATCCTGCAATTGCTTGAGGCGATAGACACTATTGTCGAATACTTTTACTGATGCGCCAAGCGCCATAGCTGCCCGGGCAGCATACTCTCCCACGATTCCGGCACCAAGAATTATGACCTTTGTAGGTGGAATACCGGTTATACCTCCCAATAAAACACCCTTACCGTGATTGGCAGATCCCAGGTACTGTCCCGCTATCAGCATTACAGCACTTCCAGCAATCTCACTCATACTCCGGACAATCGGGAATGTTCCGTTCTCATCTTTAAGATTTTCAAAAGAGAGTGCGGTAATACGTTTCTCCATCATCTTCTCCAACAACTCTGCTTTCAGCAAGCCGATATGCATAGGGCTAATGATGATATGATTAGGCTGAAGATGACAAATATCTTCTTCAATAACAGGTGCACTTTTGACGAGGATGGGAGCCTTGTAAACTTCGGCTTTGTCATAAACAATCCTGGCCCCAGCTTCACTATAATCCTTATCGCGATAATGCGCAGCATCGCCTGCATTGTGTTCAATTACAACCTGGTGACCATTGCTGACAAGTACCCCCACCGCATCCGGGGTAAGGGCAACGCGGTTTTCCTGGAAGGCGATTTCCTTGGGAATACCAATATGCAGTTGGGCCCCTCGGGGCTTAACATCAAGTGTTTCTTCCAGCGTTTCATAACTGAAAGATGGGCTGATAAAAGGTTTCTGCTGGGCCATGTAATGGTTAAAAGGGATGGGAAATTACAAATTAAAACGTTAGCAACCGACTACCGTCTTCCTGCTGTTCCAGGAATATCCTCATTGTATCCGTTGGCAGAAGGTGGGGTATTTTCTCGGGCCATTCCACAAAGCACCAGTTTCCGCTATAAAGGCAGTCTTCAACACCTGCATCAATAGCCTCCTGCTCATCTCGAAGACGGTAGCAATCGATATGGTAAACCGGGCCACCCGTGGTGCCATATTCATTAATGATGGAAAAAGTGGGGCTACCCACCGCATCTCTTACACCAAGGGAGTCACAGAATGCATGAACAAGAGTGGTTTTTCCTGCTCCCATTGAACCCTGGAGTGCTATTGTTCTTTTAGTACCGGCTTCAGATATAAGTTTGGAAACAACAGCGGGCAATTCTCCTAAAGAAAACTTCAAATGCATTAAACAAAGTTAATTAAATGAGAAGCTGCAACAGAGTATCTTTTTTATTACGGTGATGTACAAGGTTGCCATGATCTCTTCCGTAAATTTGCAGGTGCAATCATAAAGAATTTAAGATGAAAGAGATGGAATCGGTTAACTGGAAGGTAGAGGGGATGTCATGTGCAAACTGCGCATTAAGTGTTTCTAAGTTCCTGGAGAAAGAGGGTATGAAGAATGTAAAAGTAAACCCGATTGATGGTGATGTGCATTTTGAGGTTGTTGAACTAGATGAAGGTGTTAGCAAATCGCTAACCCGTGGCATTGAATCACTAGGCTATAAAGTTGTGGATGAAAAGCTTGCCACCAGTTCCGCTACTACAAGGCCACCAATGAATAAATACCTGCGGTACCTGTTGATCTGCCTGCCTTTCACCATTGTAATGATGCTACATATGATACCAGGAATCCACATTCACTGGCTGATGGATCCCTGGTTACAATTTGCACTTTGTTTACCGGTATATATAGTTGGGATGTCTTTCTTCGGACGTAGTGCTATCAAAAGCGTGGTGAGCGGAAGTCCAAATATGAATGTACTGATCGCCATCGGTGCAACTGCTGCATTTGTATACAGCCTTATCGGAACACTTATGGGCCAGGGAGATCAATACCTTTTCTATGAGACCTCAGCAAGCATCATCACCCTTGTTTTTCTTGGCAATTATATGGAAGATGTATCCATACAAAGTACCCAACGCGAATTAAATAAACTTGCAAAAAGCCAGAAGGTGATGGCTAATATGATTGCCTTTGATGACAAACACCAGGAAATTATTTTTCCGATAGAGAATACACAACTAAAGAGTGGCGACCTGATACTGGTAAAGAATGGGGAACAGGTACCGGCAGATGCAAAGATACTTTGGGGACAAGCAAGTGTGAGTGAGGCCATCATTACCGGAGAAAGTCTTCCGGTTGAAAAAAAAGCGAAGGACAAGCTGATAGGGGGCAGCCTTATCATCGATGGAACCGTAAAAGCGCAGGTGATCTCAGCTGCAGATCAATCTGTACTGGCCAATATAATCAACCTGGTCAAGAAAGCACAGGGAGATAAGCCTCCCGTTCAGAAACTTGCGGACCGTATCAGTGCCATCTTTGTACCGGTAGTGCTGGTTATTTCACTGATAACTTTTGTTGGTAATTATATTTATCTCGATGATTTAACCCCGGCGCTCATGCGAAGTATTGCAGTTCTGGTTGTGGCCTGTCCCTGCGCTATGGGATTGGCAACACCTGCAGCCATTGCTGTGGGACTAGGCAGGGCAGCGAAGAATGGAATATTATTCCGCAATGCAAAATCATTAGAAGCATTCCGCGAAATCAAGCAGGTGGTTTTTGATAAAACAGGTACACTCACAACTGGCAATTTTGAATTAGCAGGGTTTCAGGCAATGGGGATTGAGGAAGCAGAATTTAAGCGTATAGCATATTCACTCGAACGGTATTCAAACCATCCCATTGCACAATGTGTAACAAAAGCCTTCAAAAGTTCCAATGAAATCCGTTGGGCAAAAATTGAGGAGGTAAAAGGCAGAGGTATGCATGCATTCAGTAAGGACGTCGATGAATACTGGGCATCCTCGTATGCGCTGGCAAATGATCACACAGATGAAGATCATCATAATGTTTATATCATTCGCAATAACCACCTTATCGGTTGGATCGATGTAAAAGACGAGATAAGAGAAGAAGCACGTACTGTAATCAATTATCTGCACTCAAAGAATGTAAAAACGATTTTGCTAAGTGGAGACAGGCAGCGAAAATCTGAGGAACTTGGGAAGACACTTGGAATCGATACCGTTATAGCGGAGCGATCCCCAGAAGAAAAATTACAGATCATTGAAGACCTGAATGCAGCAACACCAACAGCCATGATTGGTGATGGAATCAATGACGCACCTGCCCTTGCAAAAGCAACTATAGGAGTGTCATTAAGCGATGCATCACAGGTTGCAATGCAAACCGCTGATGTGGTGTTGATGAATCATGGTTTAAAAAATCTTCCGCTCGCGCTGGGATTAGGCAAGCATACACTAATTACCATTAAACAAAATCTGGCCTGGGCTTTTGCCTATAATATAATTGCCATTCCTATTGCTGCCTTTGGTTACCTGACCCCAACTTTTGGGGCACTTGTAATGGGACTGAGTGATGTTGTATTGGCTATCAATTCTGTTCGATTATTTGTGAAGCGTGTATATTAGGCAGACGAAAGGATTTGGACAGTATCCATACCATATTAAAAAACTACTGGGGCTATGAAAATTTCAGGCCTTTACAGGAAGACATTATAAAGTCGGTACTTTATGGGCGTGACACATTAGCATTGCTTCCTACAGGTAGTGGTAAGTCGGTTTGCTACCAGGTACCCGCCTTAGAAATGCCCGGGATATGCCTGGTAGTAAGTCCTCTCATTGCATTGATGAAAGACCAGGTGGGGCAGTTGCAACATAAAGGGATAACCTCCCTTGCCATCCATACCGGGATGTCATATAAAGAGGTGATGAAGACCATGGAAATGGCCAATAACAGCAGGCTCAAACTACTGTATGTTTCCCCGGAAAGGCTGCAGACAAAATTGTTTCGCGAATTCCTTCCCTCCCTTCCCATTTCACTACTGGCAATTGATGAAGCTCATTGCGTATCACAATGGGGTTATGACTTCCGCCCCAGTTATTTGCAGATCGCAGCCTTGCGGGAGTATCTCCCAAAGGTTCCTGTGCTGGCATTAACTGCTTCCGCTACACCGTTGGTGCAGGAGGATATCGCAACCCAATTACAGCTTCGGGATCCGGCAATCATTAAAGGTTCTTTTGCCCGCGAAGCGCTTTCCTATAGCTGCTTTGAAGATGATAACAAACTGAAGCGCCTGGCTAATATCATTGAAAACGTTCCGGGCTGTGCTATTGTATATTGCAGGAGCCGCAAAAGAACTGTTGATGTATGCAGGCATTTAGAGGAAAAGGGAATCACAGCCACCTATTATCATGCAGGATTAGACCAGGAGGAACGTTCAGAACGTCAGCGATCATGGACTACCAACCAGGTGAGGGTGATGGTAAGTACGAATGCATTCGGCATGGGCATCGACAAACCAGATGTCAGAACAGTGATACATTATGATGTACCCGATTGCCTGGAGAATTATTACCAGGAGGCAGGCAGGGCTGGCAGAGACCGCGAAAAGGCCTATGCTGTTCTATTATATAATGTCCGTGAACTGGAAGAGTTGGAAATGCAACTGGAGAAAAAATATCCCTCGCCGGAAACTATCCGTAAAGTTTACCAGGCGATTGCGAATTTTCTTCATCTTCCAACGGGCACCGGAGAGGGAAACACATTTGATTTCGACCTCAACATGTTTTGCAATAATTTCCAATTTGACCGAACCACTACCATAAATGCACTGCAAACCCTCCAGGCTGAAGGCTATTGTGCGCTGAACGAATCTGTTTATACACCACCGCGGGTACAGTTCATCTGTGACCGGCAATGGCTCGAAGCATACGAAAACCAACATCCAGACATGGAAATGTTGATCAAGGCAATGCTTCGAAATTATGAAGGGATATTTTCTTATCCGGCGATTATCAGTGAATCCTACCTCGCCAAAATTTTGCGCGTAGACAAGATCGTTATACGCAACCAGCTTCATGAGTTACATCAATACGGTCTTATACATTATTACCCGCAGAAAGATCAGCCGCAATTGTTATTATTGGCAGAAAGGATGAAGGCAGAATATGTGATCATCAACAAGCAGGCACTCGATAAAAGAAAAGCACTGGCCACAGAAAGAATTTCATCGCTCAAAAAATATATCAGTGGGGATGGCTGCAGAAGCGTTTATATAGGAAATTATTTTGGTGATGAAACAATGAAAGAATGTGGTATTTGTGATAATTGCATTTCTAAGAAAAAGCGGAGTATTCCAGCAGCAAGAGTGTGTAAGGATATGCTTAGCCTGTTAAGTACAAATGAGCATACCTACGAAAGTTTAAAGAAGGGTCTTCCCTATGCATGCGATGAAAAAAATATATGGGATTGTATCAGAATTCTTGAAAGTGAAGCACTGATAAGAATTGAAACCAGCGGCAAGATCAGAAAGACCTGAGCAACATCAATTTTGTTGTTCCGGTGTTGATCAAGCTCACCAAAGGCTCTTTTTCCTGGTGGTCCTACCTCCAAGCCCAAGTGCGCCAAGTAAAGTTCTGGTTATGACACTTGCAGCGGTACGCCCTACCTGGCGGGCAGCGGAGCTATCGAGCATTTCTTCCAGAACTGATTTATCTTCTTTGGTACGACCGCCGGAGGACTTAGCTTTTTCTGTTCTTGCAGCTTCTTTTTCAGCTGCCTCTTTCTCTGCTTTACCAGCTGCTTCCTCAAGCTTTGCTGAAAGCATTTCATATGCACTGTCACTATCTGTTACCTGGTTATACTTCTTTGCCAGTTTGCTACTGTTTACAAGATTACCAATTTCATCTTCAGAAAGAATATCCATGCGGCTCCTTGGTGAAATAAGAAGAACATGCACCAGTGGTGTGGGAATGCCTTTTTCATTTAACATGGTGACTAGTGCTTCTCCAATTCCGAGTTGAGTGAGCAATTCATCTGTCTGGTAGAATTCTGTTTCCGGATAATTCTCAGCAGCCTGTTTAATAACCTTGCGATCTGCCGCGGTAAAGGCACGAAGGGCGTGTTGGATCTTCAGGCCTAGCTGGCCAAGAACATCTTTAGGAACATCCATTGGGTTCTGCGTGCAGAAAAAAATCCCTATGCCTTTAGAACGGATAAGCTTAATGATCGTTTCTATCTGTTGCAGCAGGGCATCGCTGGCTTCCTCAAAAATTAAATGGGCTTCGTCTATAAAGATTACCAGCTTGGGTTTATCCAGGTCACCCTCTTCAGGGCAGGAACCGTATAATTCTGCCAGAAGTTGCAGCATAAAAGTGGAGAATAATTTAGGCCTGTCCTGCAAATCCGTAACCCTTAGAACAGAAACAACTCCCCTGCCATCATCAGAAATACGCATGAGATCATCCACTTCAAAACTCTTTTCGCCAAAAAATGTATCAGCACCCTGTTGTTGCAACTCCACTACTTTACGGAGAATGGTACCAGTACTGGTAGAAGATATCTTTCCATAATCCTTTTCCAGTTCTGCCTTTCCTTCGTTGCTGATATATTGAAGCACTTTGATGAAATCTTTAAGATCCAGCAGGGGCAGCTGCTGGTCATCACACCATTTGAAAATCATTGCTACGAAACCCGCCTGTGTATCATTAAGACCGAGTATCTTACTGAGAAGAACCGGACCAAATTCACTAACGGTAGCCCTTAAGCGCACGCCGGGTTCCCCACTCAGCGACAATAATTCAACGGGATAAGCAACTGGCTGGTAATTCATACCCAGGTGCTGGTAGCGTTCCCTGATCTTATCATTTTCAGCCCCAGGGGCAGCAATACCGCTGAGGTCTCCTTTTATATCCATCAACAATACAGGTACGCTGTTATCGCTTAAAACTTCGGCCAAAACCTGCAGGGTTTTTGTTTTACCAGTGCCTGTAGCGCCTGCTATAAGGCCGTGACGGTTCATCGTCTTCAGGGGCAGCAATACATCTGCATCGGGAACAGGAAGACCATTTAACATCCCTATACCAATTTTCGCGGCCTCACCTTTGAATGAATATCCCTTCTTTATTGATTCAGTAAAAACTACACTGTCAGCCATGATCGTTGAATTTAGTTACCAAAATAATAAAATAATGGCAGTAAACCCCGGAGCACAATAATGGTCGTATTATTGTAAATCGGGTGAAATTCAAATTAAAGCCATTTAACAAAAGATTATCCCGCATAGGTTTAGCGGTAGAAATGATTTAATTTTATTTTATCACCCATAAAATAATTGCTATGGAAGAAAAGAAAGCGAAAATACTATTGTGCGAAGATGATCAGAACCTTGGACTGGTCTTGAAAAATTACCTTGAGCTGAATGATTTTGATGTTGTGCTGGAAAGAGATGGCAGGTTGGGACTGGCCGCATTCCAGCGTGAAAAATTTGACCTTTGCCTGCTGGATGTCATGATGCCAAATATGGATGGTTTTACGCTGGCGGAAGAAATACGTGATATTGATCCTGATATTCCATTATTCTTTTTGAGTGCCAAAACGATGAAAGAAGATATCATTCAAGGGTATAAGCTTGGGGCCGATGATTATATCACCAAACCATTTGACAGTGAAGTACTGTTGATGAAGATAAAGGCTATACTTAAGCGCAATGAGGAGTTGAACAAGGAACAGGAGAACAGGGAGTTCGATCTTGGCAGCTTTCATTTCAATCCAAAGCTTCGCGAACTCAGCCATGGTGGCCAGATGCAAACACTTTCGCCAAAAGAGAATGAATTATTAAAAATGCTGGCGGAACATATGAATGATCTCCTTCCCCGCGAGCAGGCATTGAAAAAGATCTGGGGTAGCGACACTTATTTTAATGGCCGCAGTATGGACGTTTATATCGCTAAACTTCGCAAATACCTGAAAGAGGATACAAATATTGAGATTGTGAATATCCATGGAAATGGTTTCAGGCTTGTAGTTCCACAGGATGTTGAGTAAAAGTGCTTTGAATATTTTCAATAAAAAAACACCAGGCAGGCTGGTGTTTTTTTATTCATCAAACATTAAATAAGTTCGGTCCATCCCCGCTCCTCTTTCCCTGCTTACCAAGGTGTTCGTAAGCCTTGAAAGTAGCTTCGCGTCCCCTCGGAGTTCTTTGAAGAAAACCTTCCTGGATCAGGAAGGGCTCATATACTTCCTCAAGGGTTCCTGCCTCCTCACCTACTGCAGTGGCAATGGTGGTAATACCCACGGGACCACCCTTAAATTTCTCTATTATGGCAGATAGAATCCGGTTATCCATCTCATCCAGTCCGTGTTCATCAACATTCAATGCTTTCAGTGCATGCCTTGTTATGCCGATATCTATCTGGCTGTCGTTCAAAACCATGGCAAAATCCCTAACCCTGCGCAGCAAGCCGTTTGCAATTCGGGGGGTTCCTCTTGATCTACCCGCAATTTCTTTAGCTGCATCAGCTGTGATAGGAACATTCAGTAAATTGGCAGAACGGAGAATGATCCCCTCAAGTGTGGAAGCAGTATAATATTCTAACCTTGATTTGATTGCAAACCTCGATAATAGTGGGGCGGTAAGTAACCCGCTACGTGTAGTGGCTCCAATGAGGGTAAAGGGATTGAGGTTTATCTGGATGCTGCGGGCATTGGGGCCACTGTCAATCATGATATCAATCCTATAATCTTCCATAGCTGCATAGAGATACTCTTCTACAACGGTACTTAACCTATGGATCTCATCAATAAACAATACATCATTGGGTTGCAGATTGGTAAGGAGTCCGGCCAGATCAGCCGGCTTTTCAATCACGGGGCCGGAAGTTTCCCTGATCTGCGCCCCCATCTCATTGGCAACAATACGTGAAAGTGTGGTTTTTCCCAGTCCGGGAGGCCCATGGAACAAAACATGATCCAATGCTTCCCCCCTGATCTTCGCAGCTTTTATAAATATTTTAAGGTTATCAATGATTTGGGATTGACCCGCAAAATCAGCGATTTCTTTTGGCCGCAAACTATTCTCAAATTCCTTTTCAACAGGATTGAGTTGCATGGGATCTTGATGAAGATTTGGATTGCTCATGTTCAATCCAATATTAAAACAATAATTTTATTTGCATATACAAATGAAAATTTCGTATTTTTGTCTTGATGAAGACGACAGAAAGCAGGTTTAGTAAATGCATGTATTTTTCCAGTGGTGCCCTTGCGAGAAAAATTGAGAAACTAGCCATTGAAAGCTGGAAGAAAATCGATCTTTCACCTAGTCATGCATACTTACTTCTGATGGTTCTGGAAGATCCGGGAATGCAACCAGGAGCTTTGGCGGATGAACTACAACTGAGTCCCAGTACCATTACACGCCTTATTGAAAAACTGGAAGAGAAAAAACTAGTTATCCGAACCACCGAAGGGAAACTCACAAATGTATATCCAACCCCCCGGGGAAAGGAATTATTACCTCAGATGAAACAATGCCTTGCTGAATTTAATGAACGTTTTGGATCTGTGCTTGGAAAGGAAGAAAGCACAAAGCTGATACATAATATTAACCGTATTACAGACAAACTATAATATATTTTTTTATCTATTCATTTGTATATACAAACATAAAGTTATGAAGTATGTAATTCTTGGTGGCGCCGGCCACATATCGAAACCAATGGCCATGCAATTACTCGCTGCGGGTCATGAAGTAACTGTAATTGGACGCAGTGCTGAAAACCTGTCTGCGCTTGTTAGAGAAGGAGCCAAAGCTGCAATTGGGTCAATTAATGACAAGGATTTCCTGGTGCAAACATTCAGAGGAGCGGATGCCGTTTATACAATGGTTCCGCCTACTATGGAAGCAGAAGACTGGAAGGGTTATTTTGCAGAAGTTGGCAGTAAGTATGCAACAGCAATCCGTGAAGCGGGTGTCAGCCATGTTGTAAATCTCAGTAGCATTGGGGCACACAATCGTGATGGATGCGGACCCGTTTCCGGATTATTCAAGGTAGAAGAAGCTTTAAATTCGTTGGAGGGAGTAAATATCCTTCACCTTCGGCCTGCTTATTTCTATTACAATTTCCTGGCCTCCATTCCAATGGTGAAAGGAATGCAGATCATAGGAAGTAATTTTGGCCATGAAACATTCAGTCTTGCTATTTCTGACACATCTGATATAGCAGCAGAAGCTGCGAGGGCATTGCTTGACCTTGATTTTAAAGGCCATTCGTACCGTTACCTCTATAGTGATGAAAGAACAACATCTGAAATTGCAGCAGTAATCGGGGAGGCAATTGGAAATAAAAATCTACCCTGGGTTGCATTCACTGATGAACAAATGTTAGACGGATTATTGGCAGCAGGACTACCCCGGGAAGTTGCCAGTAATTATACCGAAATGGGTGGCGCAATCCGTTCTGGAAAGTTACAGGAGGATTTCCAGCTAAACCGGCCTTCTGTTTCCGGGAAGGTAAAACTGGAAGATTTTGCTCGTCAATTTAAAGAAGCATATGAGGCCTGATGATTTGAGACAGAACCTGGTCTACAAAAAAAGCCGTCTCTTTTGGAGACGGCTTAGTTCTTGTTTTTAGGTTTTTCAACTATTTCTCTCTGAGTTGTACAGAAATTCTTCTATCCGCTCTTCTTTCTTCATCCGAGGCATCCTCTGCAATTTTTGCAAGGTCTTCACCATATCCTTCTGCCCCTTCCAGTTGAGCAGCATTAGCACCTCCTGCTTTTATAGCTGCAAGTACGGCATCAGCTCTTTCCTGGCTAAGCTTCTTATTGGCAGCATCATCCCCTGTTTTATCAGTATATCCCCCGATCTTGATCTTTGCCTTGGGGTATGCCTTTAAAATGGCAACAATATTATTTACCTGCGCCTGGCTTTCAGCTGTAAGCCTTGCGCTTCCAACTTCAAAATTGATATTGTCGAAATCAAACCACCGATCTTTTCCTGCTGTGCAGGATGAATCATTCAGGCAGTTAACTAATTTATCTTCTATTCCTCCCCTGTAAGCGTCAATTTCAGAATTATCAGCAAGCTTAACTTTTAAACTTTCGCGGGTTGGTGTAACAGGCGTAACAGTAGTGGCTGTAGTATCGGGCACGGCAACAGGTGTTTCAGTTCTGATCTCCTCTTTATCTGCTCCATTACATCCTTTCATAAGATATAGTAAGAGTGCCACGGCTGCGAGGCCTAGTAACAAAGGCATAAGCCATGAGCCGGATTTTTTTTCGGTGTGAACAGTTTCCGTATGCGTGTGCGTAGTGGCATGAGTAGCATCATGCCTTTCGGTTTCACGCCCCCCAAATAATCCTGAGAGATTTAACCCCCCGGGCAAAGCATTTTGAAAACTGCTTTTCTGACCACTGAGCAGCGACAACAATCCCGAACCGGATAGTCCATTATCACCTGCATGTTTTCCCAGCACCCCCAAAACCAGCGGAACGATCGAACCAAGAAGGGAAGCTGCGGAAGATCCCTTGATACCTGCAAATTGGGCGATTGCATTTGCGATCCCTCCTACTTTATCACCCAGCACAGCCGAAAGGAGTCCTGGTGATGATTCTGGTATACCTCCACCGGCACTGCTGAAAGTATCGCCGAGGTTATTAAGGATCCCCGTGTTAAGAGCACGCTTGGCAAGGTCCATAATGGAGTCACCACCATCCATTTCTGCCTTACTGGTGATTCCTAAAAGTGTTGTAGGAATAAGACCGGATAAAGCCCTTCCAATAGAAGAATCTGATTCACCGAGATAAGAGGCTGCTTTGCCAACGGTGTCGGGCGATAGAAATCCCTTAACCGCATCAAGAATGTTAAATGCCATGGCTTCCAGTTTAATGATTGATTAATGAATAAATGCTTAAACGATCAGGGGTTAACCAGGCCAGGTCTTTGACAGGATGGCACACAAATTATCGAAATTTTCAATTGTATGTATAGAGAAAAAAGAATATTTCATTACGGTTTTGCCTGACCGAATACCAATAGCCTGTTCATTTGTAAAACCAGATCTGGATCCGGACAATTCAACAACCATGCCTCCCGATCTGAATATCGGCATACACCGGGGTAATCGCCTACATGCATACCAATATCCTCAATGATCTGAAAATGCAGGTGTGGAGGCCATTCACCGTTTTCAGCAGGGTTGCCGAAATGAGCAACTACCTGGCCACGATTGATGTATTGTCCTGCTGTTAATTGCTGAATATCAGAAATAGAAACATGTCCATATAATGTATAAAATGGAAGGGCCTCAAGCTGGTGGAGTAAAACTATAGTTGCTCCGTAATTACCCAATCCCTCGTTGTATCCGATACTATGTACCATACCCCCAAGGAAGGCATGAACAGGTGTTCCCTCCGGTCCCCATATATCAGTTCCCAGATGAAGTCGGCGAGGTTCATCTCGTTCAGTAAAGAGAGTGCTCCGGCTGTACATATGCCGCAATTCATTGTAACCTCCTATCAGGAATGCTGCTTCCCGCTTAATGCGGAGATCTTCCATAAAACGACAAAACGTTTCTGTATCATCAGCAATATCCTCGGGCAGGTCTCCACCACGTCGAAGATCAACAGGCGCTATGGCTTCCTTATTTGGATCAAAAGCGATTACCTGATGATACTCATGCTGATGGCGTTTCAACAATGCAGAAAGAGCTGTTACCATATCGGCAAAGATAGCGCAACGGTTTGCTGTGGACATTTAAATAGAACTAAGATGCCTATAATAATATAAAGCCTCGATGGAATACTTAAATTTAAGTACCAACGCAACGATTGCTTATGACCATTCCAAAACCCCGTCTATCCTTTTGGCAGATAATCAATATGAATGTGGGATTCTTCGGAATCCAATATAGTTTTGGCCTGCAACAGACTGCCATTAATCCCCTATACACATTTCTTGATGCCCGACCCGAAGAGCTTCCCATTCTCAATCTTGCCGGGCCTATGACCGGATTGCTGATTCAACCTATTATCGGTGCTTTGAGCGACCGCACCTGGCATCCGCGATGGGGAAGACGAAAGCCATATTTCCTGATTGGCGCCATCTTTTGTAGTCTTTGCCTTTTTGCGTTCCCGTTCAGCAGGGCGCTCTGGATGGCGGCGGGATTACTCTGGGTGCTCGACGCAGCCAACAATACTGCCATGGAACCATACCGTGCTTTCATTGCCGATAAACTTGATGCCAAACAGCAGCCCATGGGTTTTCTGACCCAAAGCTTCTTTACAGGGCTCGGAATTACCCTCGCTAATTTATCGCTGGGCTTTTTCAGGGAATTGATTGATGGGAAATCAGCTGCCGGCATACCTTACTGGGTGTATGGCTCTTTCTTTGTGGGTGGAATAGCTTCAATCCTTTCCGTGCTTTGGTCAGTTTTAAAAACCCCGGAGATACCACCCACCGCAGAAGAGCTGCAGGAATTAAAGGCCAGAAAATCGGGTGTGCTTGAACCAATGAAAGAGATCATCCATGCTATTCGTGATATGCCTCCAGTGATGTGGCAACTTGCACTCATATATCTTTTCCAATGGTATGCGATGTTCTGCTATTGGCAATTCGTTTCATTAAGTATTGCCAAATCAGTTTTCAATACAAGTGCAACAGGCGAACTTTATGAAGAGGCCGTGGTATTAGCCGGAAAAGTAAACGGATTCTATAATATCATCACCTTTGTTTCAGCGTTTGGCCTTGTATGGCTGGCCAACCGATTCAGCGCTAAACTTGTTCATATTTTATGCTTACTGATGGCAGGGATAGCATTACTCGTATTCCCGCATATTACCGATAAAGACCTGTTATATGCACCTATGGTGGGTTTTGGTATCGCCTGGGCCAGTATGATGGGAGTACCCTATATAATGGTGGTGAGTAGTATCCCCAAAGAACGATATGGAGTATATATGGGCATAATCAATATGATGATTGTAATTCCGATGATCCTCCAAACGCTTTCTTTCGGCTGGGTATACAAAACTTTCCTTGCAAGCGACCCGGGTAAGGCAATAAGTTTTGCAGGCACTCTCCTTCTGCTTGCCGCTTTGGCAACAATTCGAATTAAGCCCAAAAATATAGCTGGGGAAAAAATCATACCCGCAGGAGGCGGACATTAAGATAACTATGAACAACAGCGCATATAACTTATCGTTAGACCTTCTCCGAATGGCATCAACGCCCTTCGGATTTGTTGCAAGTGTTCAGGAACATGATAATTATCGTCGGATCTGGACCCGTGATGGTACAATCAACAGTCTTGCTGCATTGCTCAGCGAAGATGCCGGGTTGATAGAAACGGCGAAAGCAACAATTGAAACGATATTTCTACATCAGCATACGCATGGATTCATGCCATCCAATGTTACACCCTCCGGTGGAGTGAGTTATGGAGGCACGGTAGGCAGGGCTGATAATCCCAGTTGGGCTGTGATCGGACTTTGCCAATATTGCCTCCTGAAGAATGATTTCAACCTCGCGATTCGATTCAGGAGAGAAGTTGAAAAATGTTTTTCGGTCATGGATGCCTGGGAGTTCAACGGGAAACACTTAATGTATGTTCCGCAAAGCGGCGACTGGGCGGATGAATATATCCAGCATGGTTATGTACTTTTTAACCAGTTGTTACGAATATGGGCATTAAGATCGGCTGCAAAAGTTTTCAATATGCCTTCCTGGCAACTAAAGGCAGATCAGATAACAGAAGTAGTGCAAAACAACTTCTGGAATAATCAGCATTCTGCTTCGCTCTATGCTCCTAACCTGGAACATCAGTTAGAGCATGCGCCTATGGATTTCTGGTTCATGGGCTTTAACCCTTCAAGAATTTATGCACAGTTTGACCTGCAGGCCAACCTGCTTATATTATTATTAGGAATTGGTAACAAGGAACAGGATAACACATTAGTAAGCCTTTTAAAAGGTTTCTATTCAAAGCACGGTAATATGCTTCCATCTTTTTATCCAACCATAACAGAGGGTGATCCCGACATGAAGGAATTAGAGAACAACTATGCCTATAGTTTTCGGAATCTCCCGGGTGAATTCCATAACGGTGGCTTATGGGCAGTGTGGAATGGATGGCTGGCTGCCGCCTTATGCACCATGGAGGAGGAAGATCTTGCTAAAAGCGTGACAGAAAAAATAGCCCTCGCCAACAGTCTGCACAATAATGAATTTAATGAATGCATACATGGACAAACAGGCCAACCAATTGGGGTACCCCAATGTACCTGGAGTGCTGGTGGATATATTTTGGCAATCAATTACCTCGCAGGCAAAAGATTGATCATGCGGTCTTCCGGTTAACCAATAAATAATTCGAGATGCAAAACAGTTTTGTATTGGCCATCGGTGAAGCATTGATAGATGCAGTATCAACCGAATTTGTTGATAATCTCTCTTATGCCCGCCAGTTGGAAATAAAGCCAGGTGGAAGTCCGGCAAACTTCTGCCGGTTTCTTCACCAGCTTGGCACACCTGCTCAACTGGTTGCAGCTATTGGTGAAGATGGATTTTCAAAGATCATAATGGATGATATGCAGGCAAAGGGCATTGACACCAAATATATACAGGTGATGAAAGAGCATGCTACCACGCTTATTGTAGTAGGAAAGAGCAAAGGCACACCAGATTTCAGTGCCTACCGTGATGCTGATATGCAAATTGCTGAGGTGGATGATCAACTTATTAATGATTGCAGCATAATTCACAGTACGGCATTTGCAATGAGCAAATTGCCGGCACGGGAAACTATACTCACGGCCATGCATAAGGCAAAAGGCCTGGGTAAGAAGATCAGTATAGACTGGAACTATGCCGAAAATATATGGGGAAAGCCTAATAATGCCGACATTGTTTTCCGGCAAATTACAGAACTGCTTCCTCTATTAAAATTCAGCCTCGATGATGCTTCCCGTTTTACAGGAAGAGACCTGGATGCTAAAGCTGCGATTGAATGGTTAAGTCAGTTCAACACAGATGTTACCTGCCTTACCTGCGGCGCGGATGGTGTCTGGTTCAGGATGCAAAACATGAATTGGGACCATGTTCCTGCTCCTCCGGTTGAAGTAAGGGATAGTACAGGAGCGGGAGATTCTTTCTGGGCAGGATTTATTCATGCATATTTGAAGAATGCCTCCATCAATGAATGTATCAATAATGCAATTTCAACAGCCTCCAAACGACTTCAGGGCCAGTTATAATGATCAATCTGCAAAATGAGAATAATAAAATACTTGGTAGCATTGTTTAGCTCCTTCATGGTAGCCTTTCCAGTTTATGCATTGGAGAAGATTGTGATCCATTCGAAAAATGCCAGCATACAACTTGTACTTCAAAACGATGGCGAAGGTAACTTCCATTATACTGTTAATTATATGGGAGAAGAAATAATTGCCCCTTCACATATAGGATTCAGGCTTAATAAACCCGCTGTTTCACTCCAAAAATTTGACAGGCTGAGTATAGATACCTCTTCAACAGAAGAAAGTTGGGAAACTGTTTGGGGAGAGGAAAAAGTTGTTCACAACAGTTATAAAGCAATAAAATATTCCATGCGTGATCGTCTTGGATCAGGCATACTGGTTAATCTTTATTTCAGGGTGTATAATGATGGGGTGGCTTTTAGATATGAATTTCCCGAACAGCAGGCACTGGCTCACTTTATTCTTGGAGACGAAAACACTACCTTCAAAATGAATGGAAACCATACCGCTTTCTGGATTCCGGGCGACTATGACAGCAATGAATACCAATATAATAAAACCAGGCTGGAAGATATCAATGCTTATACCGCCTCCGCAAAGGAAAAAGATATTGCACTTAAATCTGTATATGACAGCAATGCCGTACAAACCCCACTCCTCTTAAAAACTGATGCAGGCGTATTTATAAATATTCATGAAGCAGCTCTGATCAATTATCCGGTAATGCAGCTTCACTTAAACAAAACAGATCATTCATTTATTACCCACCTGGTGCCTGATGCAGTTGGGAATAAAGCCTATCTCAAGACCCCTTTCCGTACTCCCTGGCGTACTATCATCATCACCGGCAAAGCCACAGAGATGCTTTCATCGAGAATGATCATCAACTGCAATGAACCCTCTGTAATTAAAGACCCATCCTGGATAAAACCTCAGAAATTTATTGGTATGTGGTGGGAGATGCATATTGGGAAAGCCAACTGGCAAAAAGCGGATGGAAAGCATGGAGCCAATACAGAAAATGTAAAAACCTATATCGACTTCGCATCGAAAAACGGATTTGATGGTGTGCTGGTGGAAGGATGGAACGAAGGTTGGGAAGATTGGTTTGGAAATTGGAAGGAAAATGTATTTGATTTTGTAACACCATACCCCGACTATCACATTAAAAGTTTAAGTGAATATGCCTCATCAAGGGGAGTTAAACTGATAATGCACCACGAAACATCTGGTTCTGTAACCAATTATGAGCGTCATATGGATACAGCGTTCAGGTATATGCTCGCCCATGATATCAATACGGTGAAAACAGGGTATGTTGGAAGAATCATCCCAAGAGGTGAATACCACGATGGACAGTGGATGGTGAATCATTTCCAAAGAGTTGCTGAAAAGGCAGCCCGGTACAAAATAATGATCGAAGCCCATGAATCTGTACGTCCAACAGGCCTTCACCGCACTTATCCAAACTGGCTATCAAATGAGGCCGCAAGGGGAAATGAATTCAATAATGCACCCACGCTGGGACTAAATCCGGAGCATGAAACTATTCTGCCATTTACAAGGATGATGGGCGGACCAATGGACTACACGCCCGGTTTTTTCAGGTTCAGGCTTAATCAATATGATTCTTCCCGAACCACAAGGGTTCGAACCACACTCGCCAAACAATTGGCCAATTTTGTAATTATATATAGCCCTCTCCAGATGGCTGGCGACCTTCCAGAGAATTATGCATTATATCCGGATGCCTTCCAATTTATCCGGGATGTGGCAGTAGACTGGGATGAAACTAAAATATTATCTGCTGAACCTGGTGATTATATAGTGATGGCAAGAAAAGCCCGGAATAAAGATGAATGGTTTGCTGCGGCAGTAACAGATGAAAACAACCGATCAGTTTCATTTAGTTTTGAATTCCTTGAGCCGGGCGTGAGGTATGAAGCAACGATGTACCGCGATGGTGAGGCTGCCCATTGGGAAACAAACCCTGCATCTTATCGGATTGAAAAAAAGAAAATAACAAGCAGAACGATACTGCCCGTTAAACTTGCAAAAGGAGGTGGCGCTGCCATACATATACGCCGACTGCCATAATTATTCTTTAAGCCATTCCTTCATAGCAAGGTAAACTCCGTTGGTCCAACCAAAGCCGTCCTGTGCCTTATATTCACCTCCTCCGGCTGGCTTTGAAAGATCTGCAACATTGTATTTTTCCATTAATTTTCCGGTTTCCTTATACACTTTTTCATTAAGCTGAAGCCATCTGTTCGCGATCTCTTTTGCGAGGCCGATTTGTCCACTGCGGGCCAAACCAGTTACAGCCATCCATTGCAAGGGAGCCCATCCATTAGGAGCATCCCATTGCTGGCCCGTATTGTATTCGCTGCATTGCAATCCACCCGGTTGCAACAGCTTTTTTTGAACCACCTCTGCAGCTTGTCTTGCCACTACACTAAGGTAGCCCTGGCGTTGAGGGAAAAAACAGAATGGGAAAAGTCCTGCAGGAGTTATTGTATTTGTCATCTTCTGCTTCCTGAAATTGTAATCCGTGTAGAATTTCATTTCATTGTGCCAGCAATACTGATCAATCGCCTGCCTTCTTTTCTCTGCATAAGATTCAAACAATGCAACGCCCTTCTCATTCTTTGTAATAAGCATAGCCCTTGCAATAACCTGCTCTGTTTTGTAAAGCAGGCTGTTCAAATCTACCGGAATAATATCAGTGGTTTCAATTGTGCTGATGTTCCTCTTATCAGAAAACCACCTGCTGCTGTAATCCCAGCCACTTGCTGCCCCTGCGCGTAAATGCCTGTATACATTTGGTTTATTACGCTTTGACGAGATGGCGGTTTCAAGATCTTCCTTATAACTTTCCTGACGGGGAATTGATTTTTCATCCCAATACCTGTTCATGATGGTGCCGTCCTTCAATCTAACAACTGTTCCTGAAGCGTTACCTGGTTCCAGTTTATCAGCTCCTGCCATCCAGTATTGGTATTCTTTTTCAAGCTGGGGGAGATAAGTTACCATAACCTGGTCGCCTTTAACAGATGCAAGCAGTTCAACCATCATGGAGAAGAAAGGTGGTTGTGACCTGCTTAGATAATAAGAGCGGTTACCATTTGGAATATGTCCGTAGGTATCAATAAGCCAGGCAAAGTTTTTTACCATATTTTCTATCATATCATTCTCGCCACTCTCTTTAAGACCGAGCATGGTAAAATATGAATCCCAGTAATATATCTCCCTGAAGCGACCGCCGGGTACAATATATGGATGCGGCAAAGCCAAAAGGGAGGAGCCTTTTACAGCCTGGTCGGGTTCCCTTCTCAAAACTTTCCACAGACTTTTGATATGGGTACTGATATCTTCATTTGGATCGCTCTTATAATTTCCTGCAGGATTTACAGGCAGATCAAAATTTTCCTTTACAAATAAATCAAGGGCAAATTTTATGGCAGGATTACGTTTAGCGGCAAGATAATCTTTGACAATTTCAGCAGGGTCGCGACGGGGCACACAATCAACAAAGGTTTTGCCATCGGGAAAAATTCGCGCTTCCTGCACATCAATAAACAGTTCCCCATATACTCTATCCGGAGTAGGTGGAATAGTATCCTGACCCAATGATTCAAGATTAGACATGATCACTAAACTCAATAGAAATTTGCGTACCATAGAAGATGGTTTATTTGACAGTATATGTTTTCATCTGCGTTCCCACACCTTTCAGTGTTAGCTGCTTCCAATGTTTAGGGAGGGCTGATTTAATTTGTACCAAACCTTTGGAAGTAATCTCCAACCCGCCAAATCCCATAAGAACGCTTTGTACAATACCTCCGGCACCTGTGGCAAAATAAGGATTGGTTCCTCCCTTGGTTTCTGCAATCACCCGAAATGGGGGATTCAGATTGGGAACATATGCATCCTGGAACCAATGATACGCTTTTTCGCCATCGCCCAGCCTTGCATAGAGCGTTGTGAATACGGCCTGTGTCATAGCCGGAGTTCCTTCATTGGGAACGCGCTTTTCATAGTATTCAAGGTCTTTTCGTATTGCCTGTGGATTGGTAATTTCTTTTAATGGATAGGAAAGTAGATTTACATCTGCCTGCTTAATACCTTCACCTTTATAGGTAGCGTGTTCCTGTGTTACCCCATCTTCAAATTTCAGTATAGGAATATTGGTGGCAACATGTTTCCAATCTGCATCGGGAGTAATTCCCAGGATAATGGCAGCTTCGGTCGCAAAGTTAAGGTTGGCCTTTGCGGCAGCATTAGTGAATGCATTATTGTCAACATTTTCGGCCCACTCATCTGCAGCAACAACGTTTCGGATATCATATTTTCCCGTCCCGTTGCGTTCTACCCTGCTTGCCCAAAAATCGGCGGTAGCAGAAAGGATGGGCCATCCTTTGTCCCTCAACCACTGCTTGTCTTGCGTAACGCAATAATAATTCCAGGCAGCAATCGCAACACAGGCAGTTATATGGTGTTCAAAAGGACCGCTCAATGCCCAAACAGGTGTTTCTTCCACTCCGGTTTCTGCACTTTCCCATGGATACATCGCCCCCTTGAAGCCTTTTGAAAAGGCATTTCTTTTTGCGGCATCAAGGCGTTGAAACCGGTATTCTACCATACTTCTGGCAATAGAGGGTTTTAATACCAGCAGTGCCGGGTACATCCAGAGTTCTGTGTCCCAGAAAACATGGCCATTATAACCAAGTCCGCTGAGCCCCATAGGCGATGGCGAAAGTGCTGTACCCTCGCGCGTAAAAGAATAAAGATGGTAGATCATGCTACGGATATCCTGTTGTGCCTGCGGGTCACCCTCAATGATGATATCCGATTTCCAGAGTTCCTCCCAGGCAGCTTCATGAAAGCGAAGCAGCCGGTCGCGACCTTCCAGTTTCGCATATATTGTTAGACGCTCTGCTTCATTAAGCGGATCATCATGGTGGGCGGAAGTTATGGATGAACCGGCAATAGAAAACCTGTAGGTTTGGCCAGCCTTCAACTTCCGGCTAAATTTCATCAGGTGCATATTGTTATCCCACATCTCATGAACAACCCGCGGTTCCTCGCCATGGTGTTCCTCAAACAGAAAGGTATTTGAGGCACATAGCTGCAACTTCCCGGTAGGACTTTTAGCTGAAGAGGTCAGAAGGCTTAAAACAACATGCGGCCTGTCAATTTCATTATAATAATTCTGTACATCCCTAAGTGCATCAGGGGCCTCCATCACACTAGCAGCATTGATACTAATATCCTGCTTAGGTGTTATACTAACGTCCATGAGTACCGTAAAAGGTAACTGCCGCAGTGAATAATAGCTATAGGTAATACTGGCTTTGTCGGCATAATCAAAGGAAGCCGTGAATGAAGCCTTGCGCATATCTAGTTTCTGAGTAAAATTTGTTGCCGATTTCGCATCCATGCGCTTCCCGTCTATGTCGAGCGTCATGTTGAGTAGATTGAAGCTTCGGAGAAAATTACTCACACGCCCCCGGCCATATTGGTCATAAGCACCTGCTAGCACCACATCTTTCACCTTAAAGGGCTCAGGCGCGGAAACAATGCCGATCATACCATTGGCAACAGTGATTCCATAATAATCTGCAGCATTGATTGTTCTGGCAGTAATTGACCATGGATCGGGTTCCTGGGCCATAACGGATAAGCAGCCGGCAAACAGCAAAGCTTTAACAGTGATTAATTTCAATAGTAATTGCATATGCAGCATATTTTAAAGAGAAGGAGTACTAAATTTACCAACAGATTACGATGTAATCCGGTTTTATGCGAAAAGAAAGAAAGTTATTATCCGTTATGATCCTGGGAATACTGAGCATGGTGCTCCTTCTTTCTGTGACCATCCCCATTAATTTTACTACCAGGGCCAGTGTACCTTATTCTTTGCACAAGACCATGGAACAATTAACGAGTGCGGTTCAACTCCCACGGTGGTTTCTTCCGTTTGCAAACCAGGACAGTACAAGATATAGAATCATAGCACTGCCTTCGCCATCAATAACAGCCCCTGCTCACGAGCTCAAACTTATTTCCGCAACACCCTCAGAAGCTGTAATCTCTTTCCAGCATGAGGATGACAGGAGAAGGTTTCGATTTGTTGCTTCACCTGATAGCAGAAAAAAGGGCGCTTCCGTGGTTAGCCTAACCCTTTCAAATACGCTTTGGAAACAGATGCTTGACCAGGATGAGGTGGAAAAAGAAGTAATCAGGAGCCTGAAAAACCTTGAATCTTTTACTAATGATACGAGGCGTTTTTATGGCTACGAGATTAGGCGCGATAATATTACGGATAGTAGTTTGTTATTTATTACCACCTCAATTGAGCCAACACAAAAAGCTGCAGCCTCACGCATTCTTTTTGATTCCTTATTGGTTTATGTTAAAAATAACGGGATCGCGCATAATGGTAAAAGGCTGTTTTATAGCCAGCCAATAAAAGCAGGCGAGTTACAAATCTTTGCAGGTCTTTCTGTGCAAAGCACCGTCACACCGAAGCCTTCAGATGGTATCACAAAAAAAACCATTCCAACCGGCAGCAAAATGCTGGTAGCAAATTTCAAAGGTCCCTATAAGAATATTGAGACTGTTTACAGGGCCCTGGAAAAATACAGGAGTGATTATGCATTGGTGAGTACAACCATTCCTTTTGAAGATTTCCAGACAGCAGGTTATGGTTTTAATCCCGATGAAGTGGTTGAAATAAAGGTCTGCTACCCTATCAATTGATTTAGTATGCGTAAAAGGAACATCTTCATTCTTATTTTAATTGTCCTTGGGTTCATCTGGGCTTTATTTTACCTGCCATTATTTACCCATGTCGAGAAAAAGACCTTCCCTTTAAAATCGGGCAGACTCATGGAGCTACTTATAATGCCCGTCAATTATGATCGGTGGATGAACAAGACACTACGTCAGATGCATCATGACAGCGTGCTAAAAGTTTCTACAAAGGGTACCAGTATGGCTGTATATACTATCAGGGAAAAAAGTAAAAGCAAAAGATTCCTCTTAAGCGCTCAGCCAGCTAAAACCAATGAAGCAAAAACAGATCTTCATTTATCATTTAATGCGAGCTTATGGCAAAAAATGATTGATTTTAATGAAGAACAGACTGCTATGGTGAATAGTTTCAGTAAACTTGAAAATCTGGTGAAAAGTCCGCTTGCATTTTATGGTTATGATATACACGAAGCCAAAGTGCCTGACAGCACATTCCTCTACCATGCCATAACTACAACAAATAAGGACAGGCAGAAAACCATGCAAAAAATATTTGAAGTGCTGATTGATTACGCGGAGCAAAAAAATGCAGGCTTCAATGGTAAGAGGATCTTTCACTTTACACGCGAAGGTGATGATTCTATAAGGTTGTATGGTAGCATCGGAATCAATCATCCTGAAACAATACCAAATAACAGTCCCTATCCCTTAAAGAGAATGCCTTTTGGAAAGAACCTGTTGGTGACTCCTTTTGAAGGGCCCTATATGCGTGTTGAACAGGCTTATGCCGCCATAGAACAATTCAAGCTCGACCATCAATATATAAGTATGGCGATTCCATATCACCGAATCACGGCACCTGAGTTGTCATTGGCAGATTCTACAATAACAAGACTTGAAGTTTGTTACCCTGTTTACTGAACATTGGGAGGGGAAATCCGGATAATCCGGAGGCTGTCATTGTTGAAAGCAGCCACGATGTGTTTCCCCGTTACAGTGTTGATGATTTGAAGATCTCTTATCTGGCCTTTTAACGCCAGGTTCTGAAGTTTTAATACCTGGAATTTACCTTGCCCGAGATTAACCGACATAGTTCCATAATCTGCGTCATAACGGCCCATTTCAATGTTTGCCCCATAAAAATTACCCCCAGTAAGAATATCTGGTAATTGATCACCATTTATATCAATTATTGATGCTGCTCTACAAGGGGACCACTGCAATGGAGAATCCATAATTATTGGTCTGAATTTACCTTTACCCTCATTGATATAGAGAGTTGTTGCAAAATGATCTGCACGATGAACAATGGAACTTTTGAGTTTCTCTACACTAAACAGTTCTTCGAGAGTGGCTTTAGCGAAATTCTCAGCGTAGAGGAATTTTTTCTTTAGTACCGGTAATTGCTTTTCCAACTCAAACTTATTAGCAAATGGTTTTTCGAAGCCATCATGAAAATAAGTGAGAATAGTTTCTTTACGGCCATTGCCATCAAAATCATTATAGTACAACCTTACCGGGTGCTCTTTATCTGCTTTCAATCTGCTGTTGAGGCCCAGGTTTCCAGCCAGTACATCAATATCACCATCTCCATCCGCATCAAAAGGAGTGACCATATTCCACCAGCCATATTCATTACCCAATTTTAATTTAAATAACCTTCCCAGCTTGTTTTCAAACCAGGTAATTCGCTCCCATTCCATTGCCACCAGAAGATCCTCATCACCATCACTATCCATATCAATCCAACGGGCATCGGTTATCATGCCGCAATTTGTGAGTTCCGGTGCAAGGGTGCTTGTAACATCTTTGAATCGCGAACCACCATCATTCAACAGGAGATATGAACGCGGAATTTCGCCATAGGCAAAAGAAACAGCACGGCCGCTGATAATAAGATCGTTGAATCCATCTTTATTTATATCACACACCAGCACCCTGGATGAAGTAAGGTGAATATTTGTAAAGGCATTGACAGAGCGGTTAAGTTTGCCTTTTCCATCATTAAGGTAAAGGCGGGGAGCCAGCATTGGATCTTTAGCATAAAATTCATTCCCACCACTAACCACAATGAGATCGTTGGCGCCATCACCATTCATGTCAGCCCAGGCAGCGTTAATATCCTCAAAAGCGCTATCAGCATCAAGGGCTGGTTGTACAGATAAGTTAAACTTGCCATCCGGAAGCTGTATGTAAACAGATGGCCTTTTATTCCTTGCGTTTCCAATGAAAATATCTTCCCTCCCATCTCCATTCATATCGCCTATTGCTAAAGCGGGACCTTCAGTTGACAGCATGTTTGGAGTAAGTGGTTCGCGGTTAAAATCAACATACTGATTCTCTTCATGTTTGAATTTAATGCCTAATTCATTCTCAACAAATGTGAGTGAAGGGGGTTCCGGTTTGCCCTTTACAGAAAGGGAGCGAAAGTCAAAAGCGGGTAGGTTAGGGCGCCAGTTAAATCGTGGCTGCTTAGCAAGTGTATCAATTTTAAATGGCTCATAGGTTCCATCGGGCCATATTAAAAAAGCCGAGTCAATAACCGATCGTCCTGCCGTAATTTGAAGAGGTATTTCCATAGAAGAAAGAAAGCCATGCACAGGCGATTTCTCAGTTGTAAGTATTTTATCACCTGAAAACATAACCACCCGTGCTCCCAATGCATTCAGGTTATTCGGGGAGCCCTTTAAATGGAATTGCCAATTTTTGTGGGTACTATCGAAACTTGTGTTCTGATAAATTGTGGCAGGTGCGTCAATACTGTTTACAACTATATCGAGGTATCCATCATTGTTAAGGTCGGCATATATAGCACCATTAGAGAATCCGGGTTTTTCATTTTCAATCTTTTTCTCCATATCAAGGAAACGAAGATTCTTATCATTGATGAAAAATTTATTCTTCAACCTGATCTGGGGAAATTTTTCGATAACAGCCATATCGCTTTCTTCCATTTTACCTGCACCAATTTTTTGCTGGATCTCCCCATTTGAAATATAATTGACGTAATCGATATCATTTAACCGTTTAGGAATGCCATTTGAGATAAACAAATCTTTATACCCATCATTATCCATATCAAACCAGAGCGGGGCCCATGACCAATCCGTGGCATGAATGCCACTAAATAAACCTATCTCACTAAAATGGCCATTGCCTCTGTTCAACTGAAGATTATTACGTGTAAACTGATATTGATAACCATATTTAACTTTCATCTGTGCGAGGTTGTATTCATCTTCACCCAGAGACCGTTTAAGAATATTATAATCAGCTGGCAACATGTCTACGGACAAAATTTCAGGAGCTCCATCATTATTTATATCCGAAACATCTACACCCATTGAAAACTGTGATGTATGCATTAGTGATTGTTCGGATTGTTCCAGAAATCCACCCTTCCTGTCATTTATATACAGGTAATCATTTTCATGGAAATCATTTCCAATGTAGATATCAGGATATCCATCCAGATTGATATCTGCTATTACCATGCCCAGACCATATCCGATTGCTGAACTATTAATAGCTATCTCACGGGTCATATCCCTGAATGTTCCCGAATCATTCCGATAAAATCTATCACCTGAAAGGGGATGATACGTTCCGGTAAACAATTTTCTTTCACCGAAAGTTCCATTATGGTGCAATGAATGGTTCATCAGATACATGTCAAGGTCACCATCAAGGTCCTGGTCAAAAAACGCTGCCTGGGTGCTGAAACCCGAAAAATCAAGTCCGTATGCCGCTGCGCTATCTGAGAATATTGGAATACCATTGCGATTGCCTTTATTTACCAGTAGTTGGTTCCTGCTTTTCAATGGTCCAAAAGAGCCTACTCTGCACACATATAAATCAAGTAGTCCATCATTATTAATATCTACAACTGAAACACCCGTTGACCAACCTCCGTCTTGTGGTATGTCTGCCATTGCAGTTATATCACGGAAATTGAACTCACCATTATTCAGGTAGAGCTTATTTCCCTGCTGATTGGCTGCAAAGAACAGGTCCACCATTCCGTCCTGGTTAAAGTCTCCGGCAGCTACTCCAGCTCCATTATAAAAATACATGTAGTTGAACATGTTGAGTTCTGAGGATGGCTTTAGTGTATTTGAAAAGGATATGCCTGTTTGATCGGTTGAAAGTACTTTAAATACATTGGGTTGATCTTGCTTCTTGCCGCAGGACAGGATGACAGAAAGTAAAGAAAAAATGAAGAAATATGGATTGATCCTTTCCATGGTGGTGGTCTATATTTTCGATTTGGTCCTTAGAGTAAGTTGAACAGGTTTTTCATTGTTACGAAGAAGTAAATAGGACGATTTACCTTTTTGATTCAAGGGAAGAATCTGTCTGATTACCCCTGTTACCTGAAGACCGGATTTCGCCGGCGGCAACCAACTGAAACCTGCATTCCCATCATTGATAAGCACATGCCCATAGCTTGCATCCAGCCTTCCAAACTGGGGTTGTAAAAATGTATTGTTCCCCCCCATTAGCAAATCAATTTTTCCGTCACCATTCAAATCGGTACAAACGATCGCATTTACAGGCGCCAATTGAACCTGGTAGGGCATCTCCTTAATACTAAACCCTCCTTTGCCATCATTGATGGCAATGATGGACAAACTATAATTAAACTCCTTCATCACAGCCTCTTTAATATCTTCAGGGTTAAAAAGATCCTGGATAGATTTGGTTGCATATTGTTCATGGCGAAGATTCTGCTTTTTTAATGATGGGATCTGATCGGTGAGTTCTCTTTTCAGGAAAACTGGCATATCCTTTCCGGCGATGCTCCTTGTAAATACTTTATCTACATTCCCATTTTTATCAAAATCACTGCTCCATAGTTTAACAGGGTTGACACTGTCGGGCTTCAGGTAAAAGTTACTTCCAAAATTCCCCATTACCAGATCCTGATCACCATCATTATCCAGGTCGGCCGTGGTAACTGTTTGCCACCATCCTAATAAATGTTCCAATCCCGTTAAAACAGGTTCAAGTTTATTATTGCGAATTCTATAAACGCCTGGCGACATCCATTCGCCTACTATTACAAGTTCCTTATTCCCCTCCTTATCAAGGTCAACCCATACGGCGGAGGTTACCATTCCGCCTTTTACCAATGTTTTGTTCCAATCTGCTAATCGATCAATAAAATTTCCATTACCATCATTTATATACAAGTAGCTATCTGCCGCAATTCCATATTGATAAGGTACCGACCTGCCACCTACAAAAAGATCAAGATCACCATCCCCATCCACATCATTTGGAATTGCCACTGATATATTTACACTATTCCTCGAAAAGCGGTTTGCAGCAATCGTAAAATTAGCTTTCCCATCATTGAGGTAAAGCCTGTGCTGCAGTTCTTTACTATTAGGAGGATGATGATTACCGCCTGCACCAATGAAGAGATCATTATCACCATCACTATCGGCATCAAAGAAGCAGGCCACAGTTTCTTCTACGGAAACAAATTCTTCGGCTCCTGCTATATTAACCAGCCGAAATCTATTATCACCCTGAATATATAAGCTCCCTGTCTGTCCTTCTGCGCCACATATATAAATATCCTCTTTACCATCTCCATTCAGGTCTGCCACAGCTGCTTTAGGTCCTTCCCGTGAAAGCATAACCGGAATATTACGTTCATTATAAAAATCAATTTGATCATCTTCCTGGTGCGTTTTGAATACCGTGCTATCAACAACAAATAATTGCGGAGTTGATTTTTCTGGTAGTAAAATACCCTGGATAGCATTTGAACTTTTCTTTACAACATGAAGTTTGTTTACTTCCGGCCTAATGATTACTGTTCTTTTTCTATCAGGCCATGTAATAACTGCGGAATCCGGATTTGTAATACCTAAGCCAAAACTCACTTTATATTCAACAGAAGATTGAAATCCTCGAGTTGGTACCAGCTCGCGGCTCATGATTTGGTCACTATTGTATAAGTTGATCTTGGCACCGATGGCGAAGCGGTTCAAACTATCGCCCTCAAGGGAAAATGCTATATATGCATTCCCGTTTTGCTGACGGCTGTTATTCCGAAAAACGAATGATTCCTGGTTTACATTATTGACGATCAGATCAAGATCACCATCATTGTCAAGATCACCATAAGCAGCACCATTAGAAAAGGAAGGTATCGCTATCCCCCATTCACCTGCCATATCGGTGAAATGTAATCGTCCATTATTTCGATACATCTTATTCGGTATGGCCCTTGAAGGCATCTTTCCGATAATTCCTTCAATATCTTCTTTTTGCCCTGTAAGCACCATTTTCTGAATGATATCATTAGCAAAGAAGTCAATAAAATCCTGATCGGTCACATCATTATAAATTCCGTTACTAACATAGAGATCATTCCAGCCATCATTATCGGCATCAAATATCAATCCACCCCAACTCCAGTCGGATGCTGCTACACCACTGAAAAAAGCGGTTTCCATAAATTTGCCATTCTGGTTATTTACCTGGAGAGTATTCTGCATGAACTGGTTGTAAAAGCCTGATCTTTCCTTAAGGCGTTGAACATCATAATGCTCAAATGCAGTGGTGGTTTTGAGGCGGGTTTCATCATCAGGGAGCATCTCTGTCACAAAAATATCGGGATAGCCATCGTTATTAATATCGGCCATATCCGCACCCATGGATGAATGGCTGATATGTTGCATCCAGCTTTCCAGCTCTTCTGAAAACCCTCCATTACGATTATTTATATACAGATAATCACGTTCAAAAAAATCATTGGAAACATATATATCCGGATATAGGTCACCGTTAACATCTCCTACCGTAACCCCAAGTCCGAAGCTTATCAAACTACCATAAATACCAGCAGCTTCGCTAACATCAATAAATTTACCGTTATCGTTACGTAGCAGATAGGAGCCACCGCCTTTGAGGAAATCTGCAACCGGCCAATCTTTGGCACGCAGATCCCTTTTGTTGGAGTAGTTTAGTGTATTAACAGGAATAAAACTATTGTTCAGGATATAACAATCGAGGTCACCATCAAGGTCATAATCAAAGAAAGCAGCGTGGGTAGTATAACCATCATTTGCCAGTCCGTATTCACGGGCAGACTCTTTGAAACTTCCGTTTTTCAGGTTTATGAATAAGGCGTTTTCCTGGCGCATGCCCCGTTGGTAGCCGGCATTGCAAACATAGATATCAAGCCAGCCATCATTGTTGATGTCAACCATCACTACTCCAGTGCTCCACTTATTGCTTTCTGTAATTCCGGCTTTGTCCGATACATCTTCGAATTTCCAGTTACCCTTATTTATATAGAGTTTGTTACTGCCCATATTAGCAGTAAAGAACACATCAGCCAATCCATCATTATTGATATCTCCGATGGCGCATCCGCCGCCATTATAAAAATTCCTGTAGCTGAAAATATTGAAGTCGGTGGTATTACTCACCGTATTGGTAAAATTTATACCGGATTTTTCAACGAGTTCAAAAAGTGTTTCAGTGCTCTTCTTTTGCTTACATGCTGTGAGAGAAAGCATTATCATCAATGTACACCAATATCTACGCATAGGAGATCAATCTACAAATAAAAAGAGGTCATTTGTTAGAATGACCTCTTGAATTTTATCCGATTATGTTTTTATTAGAATCCAGGATTCTGTGTGAGGTTCGGATTAACTGCGAGCTGCTCGTTTGGAATTGCAAAAAGCAGGTATTTCGCATCGCTGGCTGGTTTTTCCTGCCAGGCATCCAGGAACTTACCGAAACGGATCAGGTCATTACGACGCCATCCTTCCCAATACAATTCACGACCTCTTTCGTCAATTAGATTGTCTAATGTAAGGGTGGTAAAATCATCCACGCCACGCAAATTACGGATCTCATTTACGATATCCCTTGCAGCAGGCTCATTACCTGAACGGAGTAGCGCTTCAGCCTTCATCAACAATACATCAGCGTAACGAAATATCACGTATTCATTATCTGACTGGTCGCCGCTTACATAGTCAATAGGGTATTTCACAACACGGATACCGGTAATTTCAAGATTATCTCCTGTTTCAGTGAGTTTAACTTCCCTTGTGAAAGCCAGTGGTGCACCTTTTCTATCCTTAAGAGCAACATTGTTCTGGTCAAACTGCTGACCTTCCAGGAATCCAACTTTTACACCACCTACTGAAGTAATGCCGGGGTAACTCTGAACCAGGCGATCATCATCTTCTTCAAATTTGTCATAGAAATCAGAGAGTGTTGCAAATCCATTCCATCCACTTGGATTCTGGTTATAGTGCAGTTGTGCAAACCAGCGGCTTCTTACGTTACCACCTCTCACACCAGGTGTATTTTCCAAAGCATAAATGATCTCCTTAGAAATGGCGGAGTTATTTGGTGCGAAGTTTTCGAAATAGCTTGCCTGTAATGAGTACTTTGGATCAGTGGATGCAATGATCTCATCCGCAAGAGCTATAACACGGGCCATATCGGCATTATCGAAGTCGCCAGCTGCTGGCTGCTTGGTTCTATCCTTATAGACGGCCTTGTTAAGATAAACCTTCATCATGAGCGCTTTTGCAGCATTCTTGTTTGCCTTGATCATAGGTCCGTTTGGCAAGCTGGCTACAGCAGCTTCAAGTTCTGCAATGATAAAGTTTGCAGCATCCACTCCTTTTTTAGTTTCAGGAAGGATGGTAAGATCTTCAAAATTCTCACCCTCTCTGAATGGAACCTGGTCCCATCCATCAAGTGTACAGAACATGGAGAGTGCGCGAATGAATCTTGCTTCCGCCTTTTGCTGGGCAGATGCAGCAGATAATGCAATCACGTTTGTTGAGAAATACTGTGTTTGCTGAAGTTCACGATAGGTATCACGGAGAAATCCATGGTCAGCATTCCAGCGGTGATTGTGAAGTACACGCCAAACACCATTATCATCCCAGTCGGCACCACGTGTTGGCCCGATCACGGCATCGCCTGTATGCTCCTGGGCAGCCCAGAAGCGGCTTTGGTCCTGGAAGGGATTATTCAATGCAGAATAGGCTCCCTGGAGGATAGATTGCGGATCAATATCGTCTTCCGCAACAGCACTAAGGCTGTCATCAAACTCTTCCTCCAGCTTTGTACAAGAGAAAAGCAATGAGGTAGAAAGAGTGGCTAAGATTAATATATTCTTGATTTTCATTTTGCTTTTGGTTTTCCGTTATAAAGTAAAGTTTACACCCAACAATATGGTACGGGCAGATGGGAATGGAGTATACTCGATTCCAAATGATGGAACGCCATCAATTGATTTGTCCGTATTCACTTCCGGATCGAAACCGCTGTAATTTGTGAACAGCAATAGATTCTGGCCGGTGAGAGAAATATTCACATTCCTGAAGGTCTTACCAATTTTACCCAGGCTATAGTTCAGTGTTGCGTTTGCAAGTTTCAGGTAGTCTCCTTTCTCAAGGTAACGTGTAGAGGCAGCAACTGGGTTAGACTGGCTTTCGAGGTCAGCCGTAGATACCAGGTCTTTCGCAACATTCCTTGTTCCGAGGTTACCAATTGGTAGTACAGTATTGGCAGTATTGTTATAAATCTGGTGGCCATATGCGCCATTCAGGTTAATACCGAGTGACCATTTCTTCCAGGCAACATCTGTACTGATTCCCAGAATGAAATCAGGGTTGGGATCACCAGCATAAATCTGCTGACCTTCATTACCATAATCACTTTGTCCGGTAGTTTTATTGATGCCCTGGTAGTCGCGCAGGTAAAACACGTTAAGAGGCTGACCATTGATGAGGCGCTGAATAGTAGTTCCTGAAATACCCTGTCCGTGCAAACCACCTGTTTCAATGATCTGGCTACCAAAGTTGGTGAGCTCATTTTTTTGGAAAGTTGCCACCACACCCAGGTTCCAGTTAAGGTCTGAGCTGCGGATAATGGCAGTGTTTAATGCAACTTCTACACCCTCATTGATGATATTACCTGGCAGGTTAACCCAATATTTACCAGCAGGGCCGGGTTGTGCAATGAACTGCTCAAACAGGAAGTCCTCGGTATCTTTTTTGAAATAATCAACACTACCATATACCCTGTCATTGGCGAAGCCAAAGTCAAGACCAATATTGGTAGTTACAGATGTTTCCCATTTCAATTTATCATTACCAAAGTTTGTTCTTTGTGCCTGTCCTGGAGCTGTGAAGCGATAACGGGTAAGGGAGGCGCCGGCAGGAAACTCCTGGTTACCAGTGATACCCCAACCAGCCCTTAATTTCAGTGTATTGAAAACATTGCTGCCCTTCATGAATTCTTCATTAGTGATGTTCCAGGCAGCACCAAAAGATGGGAAGTAACCATACTTGTTATCAGAACCAAACTTACTGGATCCGTCGGCACGGAAAGTTGCAGTAAGCAGGTATTTATCATACATATTAATGGTTGCCCTTGCGAAGTAAGATTGCAGCTCAGAGGTTGGATCAGCAAAAGAAAAGACGCTCCTGCTTGCATTTGTAGAGTACTGGAAATAATCGTAGTAATTCAGACCGAACTCATCAAAGTCCTGAGCAGCGAAGAAGAATCCCTTGTTCTGGAACTTCATGTATTCATGTCCAACCAGCGCAGTTACACTAAAATTATCATTGATATCTTTAGTGTAATTCAAAGTATTGGTGAATTGTGTTGTTACCAACTGGTTATTGCTTGAGGCAGCAATACCTCTGTCAGTAACGTTCTGAATATTTATCCAATCCTTGATCTCCTGGTTACGGTTACCGCTTGCATAACGAACGCTGAAGAGCATGCGATATTCAAAGTTGCTGTTAAAGCGGTAGAATGGTGAAATGCTTCCCAACACGTTCGTAAGGTTAGACAAATCATTATAGGCTTCTGACATTGCCAATGGGTTCACCGTGGTAGAACCAGCTTCCACGAATAAAGTGCCATCGGGGTTTCTGAGAGCGCGGGTAGGATTCCATTGCAGCGCCTGGCCTACCATGCTTCCCTGGAAGCCCGCATCATTTGAGATCGGAGCTATATCTTCTACGTTATGGGAAGTAAGCAAGTTAACATCTAGTCCTAGTTTTTTGCTTTCCAGGAATTTAAAACCAGCGGATATATTACCGGTATACTTCCTGAATCTAGATTTACGCATGATACCCTCCTGGTCCATATATCCGAGAGATACACGATAACGGCCACGATCATTACCACCTGCAATAGATGCGTTATAATTTTCTGTGATAGCTGTACGGGTAATAGCATCCATAGCATCAACATCATCTCCAAAATCGCCTTGTGTAAGATTATACTTATCAAGGGCGGCGGCATATTCACCGGCGTCAAGCACATCCAGTTTCTTCAGAAGGTTACTAAAGCCCACTGAGGTATTGAAAGTTATTGAGGGTTCACCACTCTGACCGCGCTTTGTGGTAATCAACACAACACCATTGGAACCGCGTGATCCGTAGATGGCTGCAGCCGATGCATCTTTCAATACATCCATGGATGCGATATCATTCGGATTGATAAAGTTTAACGGGTTAGCACCTGGTGTATTTCCAATTGCACCAGTTGCGCCGCTTCGGGCATTATTATTATCAAGAGGAACACCATCCACTACATAGAGGGGCTGGTTACCAGCACGTACAGAGGCATTACCCCTGATACGAACGGTTGTAGCTCCACCGGGTTGACCACTGTTGTTCAGAACCTGAACTCCAGCAACCTTACCTTGTATAAGTTGATCGGGAGCAGCCATTACTCCGCGGTTAAAATCTTTTTCTTTTACTGAGGCTACTGATCCGGTAAGGTCTTTCTTCCTTGCAGTACCATAACCTACAACCACCACTTCACTGAGAGCGGCATCTGAAGCTATAAGGCCAACTTCTATTTCACTCTTATTAGAAATATCAATTTCCTGTGTTGTGAAACCAACGGAGGTTACAACCAGCCTGGTAGCACTTGCAGGTACACCCGCAAGACTGAAAGTTCCATCACTACCAGTAGAAGTGCCCCTGGTTGAGCCTTTTACAGTAACAGTAGCTCCAATTAATGGAGTGCCGTCTTTTGAATCTGTGATTTTTCCTGTAATGGTACGCTCCTGCGCCTGAATGGCTGAGCCTAAGAAAAGCAGTAGCAAGAGAGTTGACAACCCTCTCACCCAACGTGGCAATGCAGCAATCATAATTTTTAAATTTTAGTTTTGGTTTTCGTGACGGTTATGAAAGTCGTTTATTGAAGTGTATATTAGGCAGTTTGGCAGGACAGAACGCTGCATTAAAAAATGCTCATACAACGAAATACCTGGCAAGCAACCTGCAATCAAATTGAATCTTTTTTTTAATACTTTATTAACTTATGTCCGGCAAACGGTTTCGCAACCGTTTGTTGTGTACAAGTTACATATTAGAACAATATTACTGAAATTTACCAATAAATTCCTTATTTGTGCCAAGACCCACAATTAAAGATATAGCTATACGCCTCAATATCAATCCCTCCACCGTTTCACGGGCTTTAAGAGGCCATCCTGACGTAAGTGCCCGCTTACGTGAATCGATCCGGGAAGTTGCTGATAAACTCGGGTACCGTCCAAATCATATGGCCATCAACCTTCGAAGGGGAAATAGCCATACTATAGGTCTTATAATTCCGGAGATCTCTCCTTTCTTTTTTCCGTCGGTTATCAGGGCGGTAGAAGAAGTGACCCACGAAAAGGGATACAATCTCCTGATCCTTCATTCCAATGACAGCATAGACAGGGAAATAGAAAATGCAGAGATCTGTGCCAATATGGGGGTGGATGGCGTTCTCGTTTCCCTTTCGCGTCAGAGCCATGATATAGAACATTTTCAGGAACTGGAAGCTTCCGGTACACCGATCGTCTTTTTTGACAAGGTGCTTCCAGGATCCATTGCCCATAAAGTGGTTATTCCCGGTGAACAGGCTTCCAGGATGGCAGTGGAAAAACTTTGGAAAGATCAACCTTCTGCCAGCCGTATTCTTGGCATTTTTGGTGACCCCCGAATGTCTATCACTGACGACCGCATCAAAGGCTTCCGGAATAAACTCTCGGAACTGGGATATGCACTCGGGGAACCAGATATAGTCTTTGCATCAAATGCAGAAGAAGCAGGCGGTTTATTCCGTGAACAGTGGCAGGGTAACAACCGGCCCACAGCTGTTTTTGCTATGAGTGATGAGATCCTGGCAGGCATTATGCAAACGATATATGAATCTAAAATCCGCATTCCGGAAGAGCTTTATGTGATATCAATCAGCGATGGCGAGTTGCCGGGCTACCTTCCTTTCCGTATTCCTTATATACGAACCTCCGGATATGGGCTGGGAAAGGCTGCCGCCCTGCTCCTGCTCCAGCTGATCATGAAAATGCCCCTTCTTCCCGATACCCATTTCCTTGACGTGGAGCTGGTTCAATGAACGCTGCCTTACCAGCTTTGCCGATAACAGGTTTGCAAAAGCCTCGAAATAAAGGATCACATCCTCCCGAACATTCCGCTTTAGCCACCGGAAACCGCCGGGAAGCCAATCCAACACCTCCCGGTCTTCGAGGTATTCAATGTTGTGGATATCGGTGGGTGTAAGCCCTAGTTGCTGCAACCGGGTCATTAAGAGTCCTAAAGGAGCGGAGGTGACCGGGCAAAACTCCTCTGCCAGTTCGGTCCATTCACCCGTGCCGTTATGGGCATGCCGGAGAATCTCTTCCTTACTGAGGTCCGTCACTACCTGCAGTAAATTGCCACAATTGCATCCCCCATGATGACCCCATGAATAATAAACGCCGCTCCGAAGCCGGTCCGCAGTTTGTCGCAATGCCCTTATCAACTCCTGGTTTGGAAATGCCATAATCCTAATTTTATATGAATTTCTGAAAGCCGGCCCTCGCCTGCTTCATTTGTTTAAGTAATGATTCTGCCACTCATAATCTTTTTAGAACGATTGTGAAAGCGCTGCACTTCATTGCCCGGTTCACCTATAACTTTAATAGTACTAAACAGCTGAAATATGAAATCGTTATTATCTGCCCTGCTTTTTTTTATGGCATTGGCACCTGCCCTTGGCCAGGAGAACCCATTGTGGATGCGATACCCTGCTATCAGTCCGGATGGTAAAACAATTGCATTTGGTTACAAAGGCGATATTTACCGGGTTGATGCAAGCGGTGGTGTGGCCGTTCCGCTCACTATTCACGAGGCACATGATATGATGCCGGTATGGAGCCGTGATGGAAAGACCATAGCTTTCTCTTCAGACCGGCATGGAAATTTCGATGTTTTCTCCATGCCTGCAACAGGCGGTACTCCTACCCGCCTCACCTGGCATAGCGCTCCTGATTATCCCTATGATTTTACACCCGACAATAAGGAAGTGATTTTTGGAAGCGCACGGAATATTCCGGAAAAGAATATCCGTTTCTATAGTCCGAGGCTTTTCATGAATCTCTATTCAGTTTCGGTTAATGGTGGACGTAATAAACTTATTACATCCGCCGGAATGGAATTTGCCCGTTATAACAGCAAGGGAAACCAAATCGTATTCCAGGACAGGAAAGGCTATGAAGATGCATGGCGCAAACATCATAACTCATCTGTAACCCGTGATATCTGGATCATGGAGACCACAGGAAAAACATTTCGCCAGATAAGCGGCTATGAAGGAGAAGACCGTGAACCTGTTTTTAGCAAGGATGACGAGTTTGTTTATTACCTGAGTGAAAAAAATGGTTCGCAGAATATTTATAAAACACCTGTACGAAATAAAATGGCAGAGCAGCAGATTACCCAACTGCAAAGGCATCCGGTAAGGCATCTGAGTATTGGAGGAGACAATACACTTTGCTTCACCTACGATGGTGAGATCTATACACTAAAAGAGGGTGCAGCACCCACCAAAGTACCGATCCAGATATTCAATGATGGACGTGCAGGAGTGGAAAAAAATGTTTCCATCAATGGTAATGTTACACAATTTGAACTATCACCAAATGGAAAAGAGATCGCCTTTGTTACACGCGGTGAGATCTTTGTAACGAGCGTGGAAGGAGTACAGACGAAAAGAATCACCAATACTCCCCAGCAGGAGAGAATGGTTCAGTGGAGCCCCGATGGAAGAAGCCTGATTTATGCTGCTGAGCGAAATGATAACTGGGATATATATAAGGCAACGATTAGCAGAAAAGAAGAACCCTATTTCTATGCATCCACCGTTATTAATGAGGAACCGCTGATTGCAACCGAGGAGGAAGAATACCAGCCAAAATTTTCGCCGGATGGAAAAGAGATCGCTTATGTGGCAGAGAGAAACATCCTCAAGGTGTATAATACTGTCAGCAAGAAAACCCGGACCTTATTACCAGTAGGACGAAATTATTCCTATGCGGATGGAGACTGGAATTTCAATTGGAGTCCGGATGGAAAGTGGATCATTTCCGATGATGGAGAAGGCAACTGGTTCACAGGTAATATGGCACTGATCAAAGCCGATGGTTCTAACGGTATCATGCATCCGCTCAAGAGTGGTTTCGGGCAGGGCAATATGAAATGGTCACAGGATGGCAAGGTGCTGACATGGGTAAGTTCAAGGGAAGGCCGCAAATCGCTGGCCATGCAGGGAAGCCGGGAAGTGGATATCTATGCAGGTTTCCTTGACCAGGAACTCTATGATAAATTCAAACTCAGCAAAGAAGAGTATGCACTTCTGAAAGAGAAAGAAGATAAAGAAAAAGAGGAAAAACAAAAATCTGAGAAGAGTGATTCGGCAAGCGATAACGCAAAGAAAGATAAAAATAAAAAGCAGGATAATAAAGTTCCTTCGCCTGAGAAACCTTCCTGGACACCCCTGGTTGATAATCTTGAGAACAGGGTGGAGAGACTCACCATTAATTCATCCACTATTGCTGATTATGTGGTAAGTAATGATGGCAGTAAGATCTTTTATCTCGCTTCATTTGAAAAAGGCTATGACCTCTGGGTAACAGAACCGCGCACCAGGGAAACAAAGATCCTCGCTAAACTCGGTGGAACGCCGAGTGGAATCAGGGTAAGCAAGGATGGTAAATCATTATTCGTAACCAATAAAGGTTCCCTTGTAAAAGTTGATGATGCAGGTAAGGTAACGCCAATCTCCATTAATGGCGAAATGGTACTGAATGCGTATAAGGAACGGGAATACATTTATGATCATACCTGGAGACAGGTGCAAAAGAAATTCTATGATCCTTCCATTCATGGTATCGACTGGAAAGGTTTAAAAACCGATTATGCAAAATTCCTTCCGCATATAGCTAACAACTATGACTACCAGGAACTGTTGAGTGAATTATTAGGGGAACTGAATGCTTCCCATACTGGTGGCCGTTATTCACCACAGGCGCAGAATCCGGATGCCACTGCAGTTTTAGGTTTGCTTTATGATGAAACTTCAACGGGCGATGGATTGAAAGTTACAGAGGTTATTGAAGGCGGTCCTCTTGATAAATCAACCAGTAAGCTAAGAGCAGGCATGGTGATTGAAAAGATCGATGGAGAAGCTATCAGTGATAAAAATGACTGGGCGGCCCTATTGAACCGTAAGGAAGGAAGGAACACACTGCTGCACGTATATGATCCTTCAACAGGCAAGCGGTGGGAAGAAACGGTTAAGCCCATCAGTTTCAACGATGAAGCAACCCTCATGTATAAGCGCTGGGTGAAGAAGATGGACGAAATGGTCAACAAGCTAAGTGGTGGAAAAGTTGGTTATGTACATGTACAGGGAATGAATGACGGAAGTTTCCGTAACACCTTTGATGCTGTGCTGGGAAAGAATTTTGACAAGGAGGCATTGGTGGTTGACACACGTTTTAATGGTGGCGGCTGGCTGCATGACGACCTTTATACTTTTTTAAGTGGAAAAAAATACCTGGATTTCGCTCCACAGGGAAATCGCCTGAAAGATGGTGAGCCAATGGGCCGGTGGTCAAAGCCAAGTTGTGTTGTGATGAGTGAAAGCAATTATAGTGATGCATTCATCTTCCCTTATGTTTATAAGCAAAATGGAGTTGGTAAATTAATTGGGATGCCGGTACCCGGAACAGGAACAGCCGTATGGTGGGAGCAACAGATTGATCCAACCATTGTATTCGGCATACCTATGGTTGCTACAATTGGCAAAGAGGGCCGGCCAACCGAAAACCTGCAGTTAGAGCCGGATATTCGGGTACCCTTATCATATGAAGATTTCCTGAATGGTCGCGATCCACAAATCGAAACAGCTGTTAAGGAAATGTTGAAGACCGTTGAGGAGAATAAGGGGAAGAAAGCCTTTTAGAGGTAAGAGGTAAGAGGTAAGAGGTAAGAAGTAAGATTTGGAGGTAAGATTTGGACCGGACTAATGTCCGGTCTTTTTTTATGATATTGTTTATACTAGTTATCAGAACCACTCGTTAGCTTAGCATGGAAACAATCGCAACATGAAGCAACTCTGCCTGGTCTTTTCACTAATGCTGTTTACCACCCTTTGCAGCAATCTTTTTGCTCAGAATATTACGGGTGTGTGGAGGGGGAAGATCAATGGCAGTAATACGGAGATCAAGCTGATCAAAAGCGGCGATAACCTTGTGGGTGTTGCATATTATTATCACAACAGGAATGCTTTCAAAAGATACAGTATAAAAGGTCATTTTGATCCTGCTACCAATTCAGTTATCTGGTGGGATGAAATGCTGTTGGAAGAAAAGGGTAAAAAAGGATTATTGCAGATCAGCGCCGACCCTGCAGCCCAATTGATGGTGGCTGATTTCAATTGTCCGGGTGGTGAAGAGATGTACCTTGATGGTGAGAGTTCCAACCGCGACAATAAATCCATTCGCAATGGTTCCGTTCAGTTGGAGAAAAGAAAAAAACCTTTATTCCCCGATGAATGGGATTTCATCATTGACAATTATCTGGTGGGTACCAATGATCCTGAATTAATTGACAGCATCAGCAATATGGGAATCGGGTCGAAGATACCGGAAGAACCTTCCCTTGATGCGGTTGCCATTAAACCCGGCGCACAAAAAAATGATGGCACCGCACCTGTAGTCACAGCTCCGGCTTCATCAACACCTGCAGTAACAACACCTGCAGTAACAACAACAGTAATAACCCCTCCCCCAACGGTAAAACCCGACACAGTTGAAACCCAGGTTGTGGCCGCACCTGCCAAACCGACCCCTTCGGTAAATGAAACAAAATTCACAGCGCGTAAAAACGTACTGCAAACAGTTATTCCGATTACTGCCCAAACAATTGAACTGCGCTTTTATGATAATGCCCAGGTGGATGGTGATTCAATTGCATTATTCCTGAATGGCAAATTATTGTTTCAACATATCCGGCTTACTGATCAACCCTATACTATACGTCTGAATGCCGACGAACTGGGTGAAGACAATGAATTGGTGATGGTGGCAGAAAATTTGGGAAGTATTCCTCCGAACACTTCCCTGATGGTTGCAATTGTTGGTGACAAGCGATACGAGGCACGTCTCTTTGCCAATGAGCAAAGTAGTGCCATGGTAAGGATAATGCGGCCAAAGCCAGGTGAACAATAATCAGCCCATTATTTCCTGATTTCGAATACCCTGTTAAATGGCGCATCCGTTGCTCTCCTGAACCGGGTGAATCCTGCTTTACGGGCCACTTCTTCCAATGCAGAATCCGATGCAACTGTGCCCAGCACATAACCTCCTGAAGCCATTGCATTTGGTGAACAACAAAGTACTGAGGCTCCGGAATAAACCCTGCCAACCGGGTTGAAATTTTCTTCTGCCTGTTTGCCTGCCATTGGTTCAATTACCATGATGGTACCATCATTATCAAGGCATTGATATGCATGTTTCAATGCGCCAACGGGGTCGCCCATATCATGCAGGCAATCAAAATAACAGATCAGGTCAAAGGAATGATCAGGAAAATCCTGCGCGGAGGCGGTCTGGAATTTTACGTTGGGAATCTTCTCGCCGGATGCATGGGCCTTAGCCTTTTCAATGGAAGGCCCATGATTGTCGTAGCCGGTGAAAACAGCATTAGGAAATGCTTTCGCCATGATCATTGTAGAAGCTCCATGGCCGCATCCAATGTCAGCTACCATAGCTCCCTTCTGCAACTTTTCTACCACTCCATCCAATGCGGGAAGCCAGTCGTGCACCAGGTTTCCGGTATAACTGGGCCGGAAGAATCTTTCTGTTCCTTCAAAAAGATCATGATGGTGTTCGCCCCAGAGCATACCTTCTCCGGTCTGGAAAATGGTAGTAATTCTCTCCTCTGCTTTCTGAAGGGAACTTACTACCTGGAACCCACCAGCAACATAGAATGGACTTTCGGTGTCAGTTAATGCAATAGCATGCTCGTCGGGGAGGGAATATTTGCCTGTTTCAGGATCGTAATCAATGTAGCCGCCAGCTGCCTGGTTGATCAGCCATTCCCGAACATAGCGTTCAGTGGTACCGGTCTTTTTTGCTAGGGTCTCTGAATTCATCGGGCCTTCAAAAGCCATGGCTTTGTAAAGGCCCAGTTTGTCGCCAATAAAGCTCAGCGTAGTGCTGAATGCGGCGCCAAAATCGGATACAACTCTTTCTAAAAACTTCTCCATCCGAGCCTGGTTCAGCGCGGGAGAAGTTGACGTACTGGGGTTAACTTCGGCTGTTTCCATTTTAATGAATTTTATGAAAAGAACTGCCTTAAAGTTACGCAATTTCAACCCCTTCTCTACACTACCACATTGATCATTTTGTTTTTTACATAGATTATCTTCTTCGCTGGTTTACCTTCCAGCCACTTAATGACGGTATCATCTGCCATCACAAGGCTCTCAACCTGCTGTTGGTCGGCGTCAAGGGCAATGGTAATTTCAGTCCTGGTTTTACCATTTATAGCAACCGGATATGCCTTTGCTGATTCCTTTACAAATTCTTCTTTGAAGATAGGGAAGCTTGCATCCAGAACGCTTCCTTCATTCCCGATCTGATGCCATAATTCTTCACTGACATGAGGTGCATAAGGCGTAAGCAGAATGAGCAATTGCTCAAGTACTGCTTTCTTGCGACATTTCAGATCATTGAGTTCATTAACACAGATCATGAAAGAACTTACAGCAGTATTGAAAGAAAATCTTTCAGTATCCTCTTCAATTTTCCGAATGGTCTTATGTAATATTTTAAGTTCTGCAGCTGTAGGTTCGGATTCTGTTAACAGTAAACCTTTTTCCTCGTCAAAAAAAAGTCTCCATAATTTTTTCAGGAAACGATGGACCCCTTCAATGCCTTTTGTATCCCATGGCTTGCTGACTTCAACCGGCCCAAGGAACATTTCATACATACGGAAAGTATCGGCTCCAAATCTTTCAACGATATGATCCGGATTGACCGTATTGAATTTTGACTTGGACATCTTTTCCACTTCGCTGCCGCATATGTACCTGCCATCTTCAAGTATGAATTCAGCAGCAGAACAATCCGGTCTCCAACCCCTGAATGCATCTATATCAAGTTCATATCCATCAACAATATTGACATCAACATGGATCTTATCAACAGGTTTACCCTGGTAAGTTTCTTCATTACTCAGCAAGCCTTTTGAGATATATGTTTGGGATCCGTGGAGGCGATATACAAAGCGGCTGCTACCCTGTATCATTCCCTGGTTCACAAGTTTCCTATAGGGCTCATCAAAACCAAGGTATCCGAGGTCATACAAGGCTTTGGTCCACATACGGCTATACAGGAGATGCCCCACTGCATGCTCTGTTCCTCCAATATATATATCAACCTGCCCCCAATAGTCGCTGACTTTGCGATCGCAGAATGCAGCATCATTTTGCGGATCCATATAACGCAGGAAATACCAGGAAGAGCCGGCATAGCCAGGCATAGTATTGGTTTCAAGTTCCCTTGCTACCCATTCCGGAATATTGGCAAGCGGGCCCTCACCTTCCGGACCAGGCTTATAACTATCAACATGTGGCAGTTCCAGGGGAAGTTCCGATTCAGGCAAAGAAATGGCTACGCCATCCTTCCACTTTATGGGGAATGGTTCACCCCAATAACGCTGCCGGCTGAATGCTGCATCGCGCATACGGAAGTTTACCTTGCGTTTGCCGATACCCATCAGCTCTATCTTCTCATTTACGATCTGAATGGCTTCGCGCATCTGAACACCTGTAAGAAAATCACTGTTCATTAATAAAGCATCCTTGGTTGGATTGGCTTCCTTCCCATCATAGAATTCTCCGATAATGTTAGTGATGGGAATATTGAAATGCTCGGCAAATTTATGGTCTCGCTCATCTCCACAAGGGACAGCCATGATAGCGCCCGTGCCATAACCGGCAAGTACATATTCTGATATCCAGATTGGGATCTCGCGGCCATTGAATGGATTGATAGCATAGGAACCTGTAAACACACCGCTGATCTTTTTCTCAGCCATACGCTCCCTTTCACTCCGGCTTTTCACATAATCAAGATATGCATCAACATCGTTTGCCTGTTCTGTTGATTTCAGGGATTCCACGATTTCCAGTTCTGGTGCAACAACCATAAAGTCAACTCCAAAAATGGTATCAGGACGGGTTGTGTAAACCCTGAGTTTGGAGGATGGTGCATTACTTCCCGCTCCGGAAAGTTTTACTTCGAAATCAATTTCTGCACCATAGCTTTTGCCGATCCAGTTGGTCTGCATTTCTTTCATAGCATCAGAGAAATCGATCCGTTCCAAACCTTCCAGAAGGCGATCAGCATATTCCGTGATACGGAGATACCATTGCCGGAGTTTTTTCTTTACCACGGGATGTCCTCCCCTTTCACTCAATCCATTGATCACTTCGTCATTGGCAAGTACAGTACCAAGCGCTTCGCACCAGTTCACCTCACCATATCCACAATAAGCAAGGCGGTAATGCATGAGAACCTCCTGTTGGTATTTCTCGGTAAACGCTTTCCATTCGGTTGCCGAAAAAACAATTGAAGGTTCACCCGGACATATATGCGAAATATTTCCTTCTTTCTCAAATATCGAAACAAGCTGCTCAATTGGCTCGGCGCGGGAAAGCTGCCTGTTGTACCAGGATTTAAATAACTGAAGAAAGATCCACTGCGTCCAGCGGTAATATTCCGGTTCACAAGTTCTCACTTCGCGACTCCAGTCGAAACAGAAGCCTATATTATCAAGTTGCTTGCGGAAGGTTGCTATGTTCTGTTCTGTACTCAGGGCAGGATGAACACCATGTTCGATAGCATACTGCTCTGCCGGAAGTCCGAACGCGTCATAACCCATCGGGTGCAACACATTATACCCTTTAAGTCTCTTAAAGCGGCTGTAGATATCACTGGCAATATACCCGAGCGGATGACCTACATGCAATCCTGATCCACTTGGATAAGGAAACATGTCAAGCACATAACATTTCGGTTTATCCGAAATGTTGGATACCTGGTATGCATTGGATTCTTTCCATTGCTGCTGCCATTTTTTTTCGATCTGCCTGAAGCTGTAGTCCATTGATTTGTTGCTCGTTGATTGGTATTCGGTAAATTCCGCAAATGTGAAAACCAGCCTAAAATTGAGGGGATGCGTTCAAACCCGCAATAATACTGCTGGTCACAATCGTTTAGTGGGGCACAAAAATACAAACTGAACCGGTAAAACCGCTATTTTTGTCCCCATTGATACGGTACTAACCCACTGAAAATTGAAAACATGACGCAAATCGGAAAATCATCCGCAAAACGTTCCCAACCATCTTACTTCATGTCCATCCTGGGCGTTTCGCTGGTGCTCTTCATTCTTGGTCTGCTTGGCTGGATCGTGATCAATGCCAACAAACTGGGACAATACTTCAAGGAAAATGTGGAAGTAAGGGTATACCTGCGCGAAAATATCAGCGCTAAAGACAGTATTGCACTGGTACAATATATAGCAGATAAGCCATACGTAAAAGAATACGAATATGTTACCAAAGACCTGGCGCGTGACAAATTCATGGCAGATGGCAATGACGACTGGAAGAATATTCTTGATGCCAATCCCCTGCCGGCCAGTATCGATTTCAAGCTGCGTAACCAATATGTTCATTCCGATTCTCTTTCAGCCATTGCTACTGACCTGGAGCAGAATATCGGTGTAAACGATGTCCAATACCCGAAATCTCTGGTTGATAACCTTAACCAGAATGTTCAAAAAATCAGCCTTGTATTGCTTATCATCGCCATTGTTTTGTGCATAGTGGTGATCGTGCTTATTGATAATACCATCAGGCTGGCCATGTTCAGCAATAGATTTCTGATCAAAACCATGCAGATGGTAGGTGCTACCCGTGGATTTATTGCCAAGCCAATGGATATGAGGGCGATCATTAACGGTCTTTTTGCCGGACTCATTGCTGTTGCGGGAATTATTGCCCTTATCATTTTCGCTGAAAAGCAATTGCCAGAGCTTAAGGCCATGCGCGATATGACCTGGTTATTACTGCTTGGAGGAGGAATCATTATTCTGGGTATCCTGATATCTTTATTAAGTACACATCGCAGCGTAATCAAGTACCTGAAGATGAAGCTGGACGACCTTTACTAGAGGTAAGAGGTAAAACAGGTAAGAGGTAAAACAGGTAAGAGGTAAGAGGTAAGAAGTAAGATTTATATTGCAATATTTAAAATAAGTTATGTCGAAGAAAGCCACCAAAACCATTCACACCCACACTTCTGAAAGCTTGTTTGGGAAAGAGAACTATATTTTCATGATCGCTGGAATTGCAGTAATTGCATTGGGTATGCTCCTGATGGCAGGTGGTAAAAGTTCAGATGCCGGTGTATTTGACCAGAAAGAGGTTTATAGCACCACAAGGATCACAATCGCACCCATTCTTATTTTGGCGGGCCTCGCCCTGGAAGTGGTAGCGATCTTCAGGAAGCCAAAAAAAGCCTGATTACCACATGAGTATTTTTGAAGCCGTCATCGTTGCCATCGTTGAAGGATTGACGGAGTTCCTTCCCGTGTCCTCTACCGGCCATATGATCATTGCCAGCACATTGCTGGGCATACATAAAGAAGAATTTACCAAACTATTTGAAGTAGCCATACAATTGGGCGCAATACTGGCGGTTGTGGTACTCTATTGGAAGAAGTTTGTTGATTTCAAAAGTTTCAGCTTTTATATCAAGCTTGTGATGGCAGTGATACCGGCATTGGTATTAGGCTTCCTTTTTTCGGACCAGATTGACGCCATGCTGGAGAGTCCGCTTACAGTGGCTATTTCACTGCTTGTGGGCGGAATTGTTCTCATCTTTATTGACAGGTATTTTCAACATCCGCTGATCAGGGAAGAAAAAGATATAAGCATTGGCCGGGCCATGATAATAGGCGCATGGCAATGTATAGCAATGATACCTGGTGTGAGCCGTAGTGCCGCTTCTATCATTGGTGGTATGCAGCAAAAATTGTCAAGGAATGTTGCTGCAGAATTCTCTTTTTTCCTCGCTGTTCCAACCATGGCTGCCGCAACAGGATATTCACTTATCCTTAAAAACTGGCAGGCTGACGGTGGACGGGAACAGAAAGGATATGAAATGCTGCTTGCATCACCAGATAATATGATGGCATTCGCGGTAGGAAATATTGTTGCCTTTATTGTGGCGTTGCTTGCCATAAAATTTTTTATTGGCTTTCTCCAGAAACATGGATTCCGCTGGTTCGGTTACTACCGGATTGCAGCAGGGATAATTCTTCTTATATTGCTGTGGACGGGTATCATTTAACAAACCTCAAATATGGTTACTGCTCCCAAGAAAGTTATAAATGGCTGGGCAATGTATGATTGGGCAAACAGTGCCTATAACCTGGTCATCACCTCCACCATTTTCCCCGCTTATTTTGTTGCCATCAGTAGTACCGGAAACGGCAATGGTGACCATAAAGTCAACTTCTTCGGACGCGAATTTGTGAATACAGCCCTCATAGACTATGCACTTGCGGTGGTGTTCCTGATTGTGGCCTTCAGCTCGCCCATACTTTCTTCTATCGCTGATTATAAAAGAAACAAAAAAAGTTACCTGCGGGCATTTTGTTTTCTTGGTTCGGCAGCCTGTGTATCACTATTTTTCTTTACCCCCACGCGCATCGAATACGGTATCATCATGTTCGCCATCGCTGCCCTGGGCTATTGGTCCAGTATAGTGTTCTATAATTCCTATTTACCTGATATTGCTGCCCCTGAAGACCAGGACAGGATAAGTGCCAAAGGATTTGCACTGGGCTATATAGGAAGTGTATTACTGCAGATAATCTGCTTTGTTGTGATCCTGAAACCCGGTCTCTTCGGGCTGGATGAAACGGATAAAACCATCGGCGCAAGGATATCATTTCTGTTGGTTGGACTTTGGTGGTTTGGTTTCGCGCAGCTAACGCTTCGTGTGATGCCCGAGACCAGTAAGGAAGAAAGACAGGCCAAAAAACATGTTCTGGTGAATGGTTTTCATGAGCTGCAACTGGTATGGAATCAATTAAAACATATGCCTGCTCTGCGCCGTTTCCTGTTTGCCTTTTTCCTATATAGTATGGGGGTACAAACAGTAATGCTGGTAGCCGCCGGATTTGCCAAGAAGACCATATTCCCCAACCCGGATGACGAACCGAAATTGCTGATCACCATTATTCTTATACAGTTGGTAGCCATGGTGGGAGCAATCATAATGAGCCGGCTTTCGAAATATATTGGAAACCTGAATGTTCTTATTCTTTCAGTTATACTCTGGATCGGCATCTGTGTAGGAGGATATTTTGTTCAGACGCATATGCAGTTTTATTTTCTGGCCAGCGGAGTTGGATTGGTTATGGGGGGAATCCAGAGTATGAGCAGAAGTACCTATTCAAAATTGATCCCTGAAACAAAAGATACAACTTCCTTTTTCAGCTTTTACGATGTAACCGAAAAGATCGCAATTGTTATCGGCATCTTTACATTCGGCTATATGGAAGAGTTAACCGGGAGTATGCGCAATTCGATAGTAGCACTGGGTGTATTTTTTGTCTTAGGCCTATTTGCATTACTCTATACCAAAAAAGTTTACGATAAGCATTATGCGTCTATACACCATTGATACGGGAAATTTCAAACTTGATGGAGGAGCCATGTTCGGAGTTGTTCCAAAAACTATCTGGAACAAACTCAATGCAGCAGACGAGAACAATCTTTGCAGCTGGAGTATGCGATGCCTGCTGATAGAAGATGGTAAGAGGTTGATTTTGGTGGATAATGGAATAGGGGATAAACAGGATGCCAAATTCCTTGGACATTACCATCTACATGGCGAGGCAAGCCTTGACAGATCATTGGCAAAGCACGGATTTAACCGGGAAGATATAACTGATGTTATTCTGACACATCTGCATTTTGACCATTGTGGTGGAAGTATAATTCGTGTGGGCGAGAAATTGCTACCCGCATTTCCCAATGCAGTTTACTGGAGTAATGAAGAACACTGGACCTGGGCTGTTGAACCCAATGATCGCGAGAAAGCATCATTCCTGAAGGAGAATATTCTCCCCATTAAAGAAAGCGGACAACTACAATTCATTGACCTGCCCTATGCTAATGGAAGTTCCCGGAACAACTGGATGTCATCACCACCGGAGAATATTTTAAGAACTCCTTTTAATGAAAATATTGATTTACGGTTTGTAAGCGGACATACGAATTCCATGATGCTGCCACAGATCCGTTATAACGATAAGACCATTGTTTTTATGGCTGATCTCCTGCCCGCTGCCGCGCATATTCCGCTGCCATATGTGATGGCCTATGACATGTTTCCCCTTACCACACTTACTGAAAAGAGATTATTCCTTGAAGAAGCTGTCCGGAATGATTATATCCTTTTCTTTGAACATGATCCGCAAATAGAATGCTGTACATTACAACTTACAGATAGGGGTATACGCAGTCATGATGTTTTTACACTCGCGGAGCTCTGAGCGGGAATTAGTTCAACGATATTAAACTACTGAGCGGGTAACGCAGGTTTTTATAATTCATCATATCCACTTTTACGCTACCTACACTGATAGGACTTTCAATACGTAATGGAATCTTGTTTCCATCATCACTAACCCATACCACCATTTTCTCCCCCCCTTCAAAAATGGTTCCCTTCACCAATAGGGGTTTGAATTTAATGGCGCGGAACTTTCCATACTTCGTCTTAATAGTTTCCTTGCCCAGGTAACGGATATAAAGATTAAAAGTCTCATTATCGAGGAACATATTGAAGTAGATCTTATCCCCGGGCTTGTACTTGTTGAAATCGATATTCCTGGCATAATATATGGCACTAACCACATCCTGTACACAATCAGGAACATTGAATGTGCCTTCATTAGAAACGGCTTTATTTTTTGTATGGTCGAAATTTACCGTCTGGAATTTTTTATATCCACCTTCATCCACCTTACGAATAAAACGGTATGGTTGAAGGGAGGCAGTGTCAATAAAAGATTCGTAGCGATCACGCACTTTGAAAAAGCTATCGTAGAAGCTATAAGTTTTTCCATCCCCAATGAGATGATACACCGGCTTGCCATTTAGGTTAGTAAGGTTCACATTGAAACTTGCTTCACCAGCACCAATATATACCCCTGCAAGCGTATAGAAAACCTTATAAGTAGTAGATTCACCACCACGGAAGGCGATGTTACGAATACCACAAAATTCATTTACAGCATTCAGCTTAAGCGAAAAGAAAAGGGCCAGTAAGGTAGCAGTTATGGTACTAAACTTCATTTCAAATTTCATTTTTCGGGATCTCCCCAACCGGGGTATCCTTTTTATTCATAGGATTAAAGATCTTGATCCGGATGATCAGTAAACTGCCAATGAGTGCAGGTGTTACCAGGTTAATCAGCCACAGTGCGATGGAGGCAGTTACAATACCCAATGTATTTGAGCTGATCCATCCAAACAATTCAAGTGCCAGTTGACCTCTCAATCCCAGTTCTGCCAGAGCAATAGTGGGAATAACTGCGAGCATCAGGAACTGTACGCTGATCATCCAGCTTGAAACCCAGATCAATGATGTTACTTCAAAGCTTTGGAGCAGTAATATATACTGAATCACAAATACCGTATAGCGTATCATTGACCATCCGAGCACTCTTAACAAAATTCTAACCGGCAGGTGGTCAATCACCAACAATGCTTTACCCCATTTATCAACACCCGGAAGGCGTTCAAAAAGCCTGACGAGCCAGCTGATGCGAAGGTATACTAACAATAACAAAATGGTTGTTGTTGATAATACAAGACAAAGAACCCTGATCCATAAAGCATTTGATGACCAATAAGCGGGAGGATGAATTTCAAGGGCTCCAAAATATAATAACCAGAGCCCGGCTGTACCTGCCATCATAGTTACCAATAACTGACTGAAGCTGCCGATAAGGGTTAGTGAAACGGCTTGCAGCCTTTTATCATCAGGAAGGTAAAGGACGCGCCCCCCATACTCTCCGATCCTGTTAGGCGTATTCACGGCAAAAGCAACACCAGCAAGGGTTGCCTTCAGGGCACGCCATAATGAGAGATGATGCAGGGGTCGAAGCAGTTCCCGCCATTTTACTGCTTCAATACCCCAGTTTACAACCATGAGAAGTATAACGGCGGTTATTCGTGATTGTCCACCGCTATTTAATGATGTCTTAATATTGATCCAGGCCTGTGGAAGATCAGGTTGAGAGATCACCTGGTTATATATTGCCCATGTGAGCCAGAGGAATATTATTGGTCCCAGCCAGTAGTTGAGAAAGATTTTGATATTTTTGGTACTGATCATCCCCGATAAAAATAATCTCTTGTCAGTTAAGCACTCTAAAATAATTCTTGGAATAGATCCTGGTACCATTGTGATGGGCTATGGTATCCTGGCGATTAATGGTCAGCAACTGGAGTTGGTGCATATGAATGTGCTGAAACTGAATGCAAAAAAGGACCAGCACATCCGGCTGGAACTGATACATAGAAAAGTAGTGGAGTTGATAGCTGAATATAAGCCAACTACTTTCGCTATTGAAGCACCATTTTTCGGTAAGAATGTACAAAGTATGCTTAAGTTGGGGAGGGCGCAGGGGGTGGCAATAGCGGCGGCTATACAGGCGGGACTGGAAGTATGTGAATACTCACCCAAAAAAGTAAAGCAGTCCATCACCGGTAATGGAAATGCCGATAAGCACCAGGTATGGCAGATGTTACAGCGCATACTCACCATAACGGAAGTGCCGGAATATATTGACGCATCAGATGCCCTTGCAGTTGCCATTTGTCATCATTACCAGACCAGTTCAGTAATACCAGCCCTTCAGTCAAAGGCAAAGGGCTGGGACGACTTTATCAGGCAGAATAGCCATCGCATCAAGCAGCCATAAATTTCTGACCAGCTAAACAATAGTATCGGCCACTCCTTCATTCCCTGGAAGGTCAAAAACTTTCATGGAGATGGTACTTCCCTTCCATTGTTCATTAATTACAGTGGCGCAATATTCCCAGAATACTCCCCTTTCAGAAAAGGCCTTTCCTTTTTCAACCAGATTACCATGGGGGTCAAAAATTGAAATAGTGAGTTTAGCAACTGCAAAGTCGTCCTGTGGAGTAATAAATATCTTATCACCTGGCTGCCCTTTGTAATTTTTGGTATCGAAGCTCAGGATCCTGGGCGCTTTAAGAAAATCCTTTATTGCCAGGTTATTAATGTTTTGCCATAGCTCCATTTTTTTGGTATACCGAGCCCGAAGAGCAGGTGTACGCTTAACTTTTGCGGCATATTTTACTGCCTTTTTGAATTTAAGACGGTTTTCCAGCTGTGCTTTTGAGGGTTTTTTTCCTGAAGGAAGAGGCGCTTTATACACATGTGTGCTATTGCCTCTCCGGCGATAAATAAAACCGGCGATTTTGCCGACATGGCCAGCCAAAAAGGGATTATTTACATTTTTTGCCATAGAATATTGCTTTAAACATTAATAAAATAGCGGCTTTCAGCGTATGTTTCGAATATGCTTCGACAATACTGCGGCCACCGTATCGCCCCTATCCGTCGGAATGCCTCCGGATTTGAAAATACACGGCGCTGAAAACAACAGGCTATATTATATATTAATATTATTATATCCAATAAAATGGGGAGAACAGCCAAAAAAGAGGTGCCAAAAGCTGAAAAAACGATGTGAATGAAAAAAAGGGATGTTATAAATTCCTGTAATAAGCCAGGATTTTTTCCTGTGCTGTCTTAAGTTCATCTTCCGTTACAGTGATTTTGCCACGGGTGAAGTTGAGATCGTCGGCATTATTGATGGGGACAAGATGGAGATGCGCATGTGGAACTTCAATACCGATTACGGCAGAGCCTACGCGGTTGCAGGGAAAGGCCTGTTCTATGGCTTTGGCGATAGGTTTGGCGAATACAAGGATTTCGCTAAGGTAGGCGTCAGGTACTTCGTAGAACTTGTCAACTTCCATTTTAGGCACTACCAGAACATGCCCATGGGTTATGGGGAATACATCCAGAAAGGCGTAAAACTTGTCATTTTCGGCGATCTTATAGGATGGGATCTCGCCGTTGATAATCTTTGTGAATATTGTCATCTTGCTGTGATTGCTTTCAAATCAGCACCTAATGACATCGTTATTTTAATTTCCTGGGTTTGCCAGGTATCGAAGAATGGTTGCCAGCGCCCCATGCTGTAGAACATATCAAAGACTTCCCTTTCCAGGTTAGCTGTCCACAACTCGTCTTTCTCTTCCCACTCCACATTGGTTACCTTACCCGATGCATTGATGGTGAGTACAAAGTTATGGTGCCAGTTGGGAATGGCGTTGGATTTATAATAAGCTGCACTAAAATAATCTGCGAGTCGCTCTACACCGAACATATAAACGGGTTCAATTTTAACTGCATACCATCGTTTTAATTCCCGGATATCTGATTCTGTAAAGCCGGCAGGAATATGATCGAGCTCTATATTGAAGTCATCCCCTTTATGGGCAAAGACGCCATTAATTTGTTGGTTTTTATAATAATAAATGAATGGTTCCCGGTCATTCTTCCTTTCCAGCCTAACCAGAATTGTATCGCCATTACTAAAGAATATCCTTGGCCCGCTCACCATATCATTATTAAAACTGCATTGCATCACAGCGTTGCCTTTTTTGTCGAAGAACAGCCATTCTCCCTGCTTACGTCCCTGTTTGTCGATTGCATTGAGGTGGAGCCCATTCCATTTAATGGTACGCTGTGCCTGTATGCTTACAGGTATTATCAACAGAATAAATAATATGAAACGCAACATGGGTGCAAAGCTATCCACCCAATGTTATCTCAAAATGAAGCCAATGTTACCGGACTATTAATAAATTGTTATCGGGATATGGGCAAAAAAAGACGACCACCAGGGGTCGTCTTTAAGAAGAATATTTATGGCGTTTCGTTAGATCTATGCGGAAATGGCTTCCACTTTAAATTTCAGGATACCTGCGGGGGCTTTCACTTCTGCTATTTCGCCTATAGTTTTACCAAGTAATCCCTGCCCGATAGGTGAGGTTACGGATATTTTGCCTGATTTAAGATCGGCTTCTTTCTCTGAAACGATCTGGTAGGTAACGGTTTTCTTAGTAGCCATATTTGATACAGTTACCTTGGTAAGGATCGATACTTTACTTGTATCGATATCGGTGGCATCCAGGATACGGGCAAGGGCCAGATCGCTTTCCATTTTCTTGATCTTTGCTTCCAGCAAGCCCTGTGCTTCTTTAGCTGCATCATATTCTGCATTCTCTTTGAGGTCACCTTTTTCCCGTGCCTCCGCAATGGCCCTTGAAGCTGCGGGACGCTCCACCCCTTTCAGGTGCTGGAGTTCTACCTTCATCTGCTCGAGGGTCTCTTTTGATACATAAATTACATCTGTCATAGTTAACCTCCTTTGGTTAAAGTAAAAAAAAGTACAACGCCTTCAGCTGATGCGAAAGCGTTGCACTTAATTAAGTCAAAGATAGACAACTATGTTCTAACCACCAAGCAAGAGGGTTAAAAAAAGGGCCGTCTCTTGTATGAGACGGCCCAAAGAATGCCTTGATATTCAATTATCGTGAGCCGATATATTTCCAGGTATCATTCCAGGAAGACCGGATATGGGGAGCAGCCGGAACAACACTAGGCTGCAACATATGGAACTTGATATTTATAGTTCCATCCACATAACGATTTTCTCCGCTTTCATCAAGTACAGCTGCACGTGTATTAGCAGGAGTACCATAATAGTTACTAACCTTTACGATCTCATCTGTTTCCGGATCAAATTCCACCAACAGAGCAAAGGATCCATAACCACTGAGGCCGGTACCGCCACCAGTTGAGATAGGAACGATATAATCACCGAAAACGCTGTTATCATAAACTGCACATTCAGTAGGGCTCACAGTTATCAGGTGATATTCCTGACCAATACCATAAACCCCATTCAAAGCTACTGTGCTATGAACAAAAGCAGGATTGACAACATCGGTCATAGTACCGGTAACATCATAGATACCATCCCATTTGTTCTTAACACTGATCAGGACGATAACAGAATCCTTTCCGCTTGACAATTGATTGCCACCGGCTTCAGAAACTACATATGCGAAGGCATACTTGTGGGAGATATCCCACTTGGCACCGTTCAGCAAAATGGTAAGTTCCTTAGCGAAGTCGCCATTTGCATAATCCATCTGGAAACCATCCGCCGTTTTAACGATAGAGGAGTTTTCCTTGAAGGTGAAGATGCTGTCTGGCATTGCTTCAAAGCTCTCTCCATTCGCGTCATTGTACTCATCGATCATCTCCTGAGAGAATGTGAGTTTAATGGTGGATGGAGTGCTAAGAGCTGTTTGAGAATTGGCATCACGACGAAGACTGAAAAGGTCTACCGTTTTAACATCATCAAAGGGCGAGAAGAAAATTTTCTTCTCGGGAGCTTCCAATACTTTCACCAGCGTATTCCCTTCAGACCCCAGGGGGTTAGCTTCTTCCTTGATGCAGGAGGTCATAACCATTCCGGCAAAAAGAAAAGCGGCGATACTTTTTATTGATAAAAATTTCATGTTCGAGTCTTTTTTCTTTTTCAATTAATCAATTACTGATCCCACCATACACGTGAATCCTGTGTATCACCGCCGGGAATAAGCGCAGCTGCTGCTTCTACATTCTCTTTGTTGGTACCATATTCACCAGTTGAGTAAGTATACCTTCTTACAATTTCGCCTGAAGAATTGATAGCATCCGGTGCCGGATCCAATTCAGGGTAACCAGTTTTACGCCAGATGTTCCAACCCTGCAATCCATTTGGATAAGTTGCTATAAAACGCTGGATGGCGATGTTCTTGGTATTTGATGCTGCACCAACCGCACCCACGGCAACACCTGCCTGTGTGAGGTAAGTAGCTGGCATGGTAAGTCCCCACTGTTCGAATGACAATTGGATACCTTCTGCATAAACTGCAGCGAGGTTCTCTGTAGTCCAGCCCAGGTTAGCCGCTTCAGCCCTTGCTAGAGCAACCTGTCCGGCGCTAAGAATTATCACTGTGCCAGTTTCTGTACGGAAATCACCGCGAAGTACACGAGCCCAGTTTGGATTGGCACTTGTGAATGCCTCAGCAGTTGCACGGGCAACACCATATGGAACTCCAACATTTGAAGTTGTGTTTGAGTTAGGAGCACCCTGGATTTCTGTTTCACCACCAAACGCCTGCTGGCGAGGATCGGCGAGTGATGACATCAGGTCAGTCATGGTTTCGCTTTCAGCGAGGTCTTTACGACCATCGTAAACATTCCACCAGTTGCTCTTGAAATTACCACCCGGGTAAGTGACATCAAAGTTCTCAGCGTTAGTGCTGATATAACCAGCGGGGTGGTTAAGAGCAGCCTTAAACTCGGTAGCAGCATAATCACTTGGTGAAGGAAACTTTTTAGAAAGTTGCAGCGCCATCATCATACGGATGGAGTTAGCAGTTTTCTTCCATGAATCAACATTCCCTCCAAAAATAACATCACCTGTAATTAGAGAGCTATTATCGAAAGCATCAACTGCAGCAGTAAGTGCAGCGATCATACCTTTATAGATATCTTCCTGGCGATCATACTTCGGTGTAGCGTTGCCTTTGAGCGCTTCGCTGTATGGAACATCACCCCAACGATCCGTAATTGTCCAGAATATGTATTGCTGCAAAATTGTAGCAACCTGGTTCATGTTGTTGCTCTTGTTCTGGATCTTGATATTTTCCAGGTCATAGAGAACTCCTGAATACTCTCCGGTAAAATCAAGTTGAGGAAGGCTGTAAAGGGATGCATCGGTGTATTGTGTCTCAGAAAAATACTGAGCGTATAATCCACCTCTTGTTTGAGCCGCATATCCACCAATACTTGCCTGGGCATTGGTCATTAGGGCACCAACAATAGGTTCGTTGGTGGCGCCGGGGTTCACGTTGGTATCTCCGAAATCCTCCAGTTTGGAGCAACTGCTTGCACCAAGAATCAGGGGAATGGAGAGAAGAATCAAAAATCTATTTTTCATAAATGAAATCATTTGTTTTGAGTAATTCAATTAGAATCCGATTTTAAGGTTAAAACCAACACCTCTTGTTCCAGGAAGCTGTCCGGTTTCACCACTGATTGCACTGATCTCAGATGGATCAAAATCATCAGTTTTGGCATAGATCAGAACCGGGTTCCTTGCAACCAGAGAGAAGGTGATATTACGGAAATACCTGTCCATTCCAAGCTGCTTGATCGGGAGGTTATATCCAAGTGAAATCTCACGGAGTTTCACGAAGGTGAGGTCATAAACGAACTCATCGAAAGTTGCTTTACCATAAAGGTTATGGAAGTAATCCTGTGCTTCAACATAATAATCAACATCCTTACCATCTGCATCAACACCAAATACGTGTACACCACCACCATCAGCCACTGCGTCGCGGATCGGGTTTCCAAGGTCATTGGTTGTTGCAGTACGTGCAGTAAGGCCAGAGTATGATCCCCACATGTTAGAGAGAGACGCGAACTTACCACCATACTGGAAGTCGATGTTCACATTGGCTGTGAAATGCTTCAGGAACTGGAAGCTGTTCTGCAATCCACCAGTGAATTTAGGAAGAACGCTTCCGAAATAAACGTTGGGATCATTTACATAAGAACCGTCAGAAGCAAGGATCGGGCGGCCATTCAGACGCTTGATACCATTACCATAGATCTGTCCCCACTCCTTACCTTCTTCATGAACAAGGTATGGCATAGTTGCACCCCATACACCCTGTACTGTAATACGGGAAGTACCCGGAGCAATTTCAACCACTTTGTTTTCCAGGAGGCGGCCATAAGTACCACTGATCTCCCACTTGAAATTAGGAAGCCAAACCGGCCTTCCGTTAGCTTTGATCTCAATACCTTTCTTAGTGATCAAACCTGTATTGATAAGTTTAGATGTAAATCCACTTGCGCCATTCATTGTTACAGCGCGTGGGAAGTCCTTTTCTGAACCATCCCAATATGTAACACTCAGTCCGGCACGGCCATTCATGAATTCGAGATCAAGACCGATCTCTTTCTGCTGAGAAACAGCACCCCTTATTGAAGAATCAACCAAACCGTTTGGTGTTCCCATCAGGAAGTTACCATTCCACTGGAATTGTCCAACTCCGTATGCCATACCAGGATATACATAGGCCCCGAAAGTAGTACCAGTCCCCAATGTTTGTGGAATTTCACCCCATGAAGCACGGAGTTTACCGCTGCTCAACCATGGTGTTACATCACGGATAAGGTCACTGAATACGAATGAGAGACCAAAAGATTTTGATAATACATCATTATCTGCTGGAGGCAGGGTAGAGAACCAGTCGTTCCTCAGGGTGAATTCACCATAAAGGAATTTCCTGAATCCAACACTTCCTCTTGTAAACACAGCATTATATTTTTCTTCGATCCTGTCGTTGAAAACACTTGCTGCATCCCTTGAGTTAGCAGTAGTGTAAAGGTTTGGAACGTTCAGACCATTGTTGGTAGCTGCACCGTTAGATTTTAAAACCCACTTAAAGAAGTCGGCACCTGCATTCACATCAACACTGAAATCTTTGATCTGCTTGCTATAAGAAGCGATCACTTCAACGTTTCTCCTGTTGCTGTAAGACTGGTTGGTTGAATAATAACCTTTAGCTCTTGGTTCGTTACCAGTTGTTTGCAGACCGGAATTGAACAGGTCGGAACTGAATTTATCTTCAGACCAGACATTGTTCTGCTGCTTACGATATGTTCCTTTGATCTTCAGGTCATTGGTAACATTGTATGTTAAGGAAACATCACCATAGAGCCTGTCGCGCTGGTTAGTCAGGTTAGTAAGATCATACCATGTATAGAAATTATACCAGTAGTTACCTGCATAGAATGCGCGTGGGTTTGATGGATCATATGAGTTAGGGCTGGCGTGGTTCCAGCTGGCATAGATACCATCGGGAGTGCGCAGACCTCTCAGTTCTTCCATTTTATCCATATCAAGGTTCCTGTGGAACCACTGGCTGAATGAACCGGTAGACTGGTTAGAATATCCATCATTGATTTCACCTTTCAGCGTTTGGGTAACATAGTTGATATTGGCACCAACTGTGAACTTGCTGCTAAGGTCAAAAGTACTAACGAGGTTGAGGTTATTCCTTTTCAGGCTACTGTTTGGAATAAGACCTTTCACATCGAGGTTACCATAAGAAACACGGATGCTAGATGCATCTGTATTACGTGAAAAACTGATTGAATTGTTCAGGGTAACGCCGGTATTGAAGAAATCACGTGCGTTATCGGGCTGAGGCAACAATTTTTCAGTAGTGTAAGAATACTTGTGACCACCATACCATGAATACCAGGGAACATATTCCTGGCCTACCATGCGTGGACCCCAGCTGGCATCATCATTATAGTCATGGAAAAACTTTCCATCAAGTGCTTTCCACTCTTCAGGATCACCATCCTGCCATGTATACTTCTGCAGATCGCTATTACCACCACCAGCATAAGAGTTCTGGTAGTTAGGAAGAATGTAAGCTTTGTCGATCTGAACACCGGTATTTACATCAATGGTAAATCCTTTTGCAGAACGTCTTCCCTTCTTAAGGGAGATAACGATGGCACCTTGCGCACCCTGAGGACCAAACTGGGCAGCAGCCGCGGGGCCCTGCAATACAGTTACGTCTTCAATGTCGTCTATGTTTACATCGTCCGCGTTAGGCAGGATGGTACCATCAACAACATAGATAGCACCAGCACCACCACCAAGTCCACTTTCACCACGAAGCCTGATAGCAGTATTCCTGCCGAGGGCAGCTGCTGACTGGCTACGTACCTGGAGACCTGCAACTTTACCTGCGAGGGCATTGTTCAGGTTCGGCTGGCGGATAACGTTAAGGTCCTCAGAACTTACAAGTTGTGCATTGTAAGAGGTAGACCTTGCAGTTCTTTTGGTGCCATAGGCACCTGTAACCACAACTTCCGTTAGCGCTTCTGTACCGGAAGAAACCAGGGTAACAGCAACTACATCTTTCTCACCTACAGTGATTGTAGCAGCCTGCTGACCCACAGCTGTAATCTCCAATACATCGCCGGGCTGTGCCTTAATACTAAACTGTCCGTTCACATCCGTGGTTACAGCAGTAGGCTTGCCCTTAATTTGCACAGTTGCATAAGGCAAACCTTCTCCTTTGTCATTTGTAACCCTACCGGAAATGGTTTTGATTTGGCTAAACGCTACTGCACAACAAAACAGTAACATCGCCAATAATGAAGCGAATTTTCTCATGTGCTGTTATTTTTTACAGGTCGCAATATAAGGGATGTTAAGTATTCCCAAGAAAAGGTTAATTATTTCAGGCGGGGAGAATTATATATTTTTTTTAACTATATAAAAAATATATAAGATTTACCCTATAACCGTTGGAATCTACTATAATGCGAGCTTCTCTAGCACCACCTGTGCCATTTTCAGGTATGCCTCAACGCTATAGCCTGCAATATGCGGGGTCACTATTACATTAGGCTGGCTGCAAAGCCAGGTTAGCTGTTGATTTTCCAGTTCGGAATGTGTTTCAAGTTTCTCATTTTCAAGCACATCGAGGCCCGCAGCGCGGATCTTACCATTTTCAAGGGCACGTATAAGCGCAGATGTATCGTGAACTTTACCCCTGCTGGTATTAAGAAATACAGGTTGAAGTTGAAGGCTGTCAAAAAATTCATCATCAGCCATATGAAATGTTTCGTCGGTAAGGGGAACATGAATGCTAATAACATTCGCATACCGGCAGATCTGCTGCAGGTTGGCCTCATGAATATAACCATGGGCAAAGTCATAACGATAACGATCATACGCCAACACTGTTACTCCAAAAGGTTCCAGCAGCCGGGCAAAAGCACCGCCGGTATTCCCGAAGCCGATAATTCCAACAGTTTTTCCAGTCAGTTCAGTTCCCCTGTTAGCATCACGGATCCATTTTCTTTCTTTCACTTCACAAGCGCTGCTGTTTATCTTATTGAGCAGTGATAATAACATTCCCAATTCATGTTCAGCAACTGCATTACGATTCCCTTCGGGGCTGCTAACGCATTTTATGCCTTTCGATTCAGCATAGCTAACATCAATAAGTTCCATCCCACTTCCAAGCCGGGCGATCCATCGGAGGTTTGAAGCAGCATCCAATATGTGCCTGTCAATCTTTAGCCGGGTGGTTACAACAAGACCTATTACATCATTCACAATCTCTTTCAACTCATCATACGTGATCGCAGGAAGGTACAGTACTTCATAACCTTTCCCTTCCAGTGTTTCAGCCATCCATGGATGCACTTTAGCTGTTATCAGCACTTTAGCCATTGCCATTCATTTTGAAAGTTAGGGCCGCGAATTCGGCCACTGTAAGTTGTTCGGCCCGTTGGTTAAAAAAAGAATCTGCCAGCGTCTCGGGAGGAAATAATCCCCGTACTGCATTTCGAAGCGTCTTACGTCGTTGATTAAACGCTGTTTTCACGAGCAGTGTAAAGTCCTTTCGGCTACGCATGAGAGGTATATCATCAACAGGAACAAGGCGAATGACACCGCTCATAACTTTAGGTGGTGGAATAAAACTTTCGGGAGATACATCGAAAAGATAATCTACCCGGTAAAAGGCCTGGATCAACACACTGATAACGCCATATACCTTTGAGCCAGGTGCTGCTGCAACGCGCTGTGCCACTTCTTTCTGGAACATCCCTATAACCGTTTCCACCTGCCCGTCCCATTCAAGGATCTTAAAAAGTATCTGCGTTGAGATATTGTAAGGGAAATTTCCCACTACAGTGAAGCTTCCTTCAAAAGGCGGATCAATATCCAGAAAACTTTGGTGGATGAGTTTACCTACAAGTATAGGAAATGTCTTTTGCAGGTATTCAACTTTCTCCGTATCCAACTCCACTGCTTTGAATTCCATACCGTCAATAGTGAGCAGGTGTTTGGTGAGCGCACCACCACCAGGCCCCACCTCCAGCAGCTTGTTAAATGGCCTTTCCAAAAGGGCAGCTACGATGCTGCGACAAATATTTTCATCGCGAAGGAAATGCTGACCCAGTGATTTTTTAAGAGTATACATAGCGCCCGCAAAAATACAGTATTGCCCGCGCCCCCCGAATATTGTATTTTTACGCCTTCTTAATCAAAGACCATGTCAACTATTCCCGATAATAACCGTCCCGTTATAGGTATCAGCTGTGGCGACCTCAATGGTATTGGCCTGGAGCTGATCCTTAAAACCATATCAAATAGCAGGCTTCTTGAAATATGTACCCCCGTTGTTTTTGCCAGTAATAAGGCCATCAATTTTTACCGGAAGGCATTGCCAGAAAACAATTTAAACTTCCAGAGCTTCAGAGATTTCGGTCGCCTCAACCATAAGCAGGTGAACATATTCAATTGCTGGGAGGAAGATGTAGCCATTACCCCCGGCCAGCTAACGGAGGCAGGTGGAAAATTTGCTGTGATATCACTCACAAGTGCTGTGCAGGCTTTGAAGGAGGGGCATATCGACGGATTGGTTACCGCACCTATCAACAAAAAAAATACCCAGGGAGAATCCTTTCCTTTCACCGGACATACCCCATACCTGAAAGATGCTTTCAATGCGAAGGAAGTTCTTATGCTTATGGTGGCATCCAATATGCGGGTGGCCCTGTTAACTGAACATGTTCCTGTAACTGCAGTAGGACCATTCATCACTAAACAGAATATACTATCAAAGCTCAGGCTGGTAGAGGATAGTATGCGAAAGGATTTTGGAATAGATAAACCAAAGATCGCAGTATTGGGACTTAATCCACATGCAGGCGATGAGGGATTGATCGGAAACGAAGAGGAGGAGATCATTAAACCAGCCATCAAGGAATTTAAACAACAGGGCAATAGCATTGTACAGGGACCATTTTCGGCTGATGCATTTTTTGCCCGTGGTTACCACGAACGTTTTGATGCTGTGCTTGCTATGTATCATGACCAGGGCCTTATTCCTTTTAAATCACTTGCACATGGCGAGGGTGTGAATTTTACTGCAGGTCTGCCTGTGGTGCGCACTTCACCGGATCATGGTACTGCTTTTGACATAGCAGGAAAGAATGTGGCAGATGAAAGTTCAATGTTCAGTGCCATTTTCACCTGTGTGGATATAATCCGCCAGAGGGCGGAATTCATTGCCAATCGCAGCAATCCGTTAAAAAAAGTAAGCAACCGATTTTTAGCCAACGCTGTGGATGAGCGGATCGAAGAAGATTGATTCGAGGGATGGAGGGATGGAGATTAAAAGATTCCTTTGGGCAGGCCTTTATTGATGAGGTAACGATCATATGTAACGGATACCCTTCCTTTGCCATCACCTGCAGGTTTTTTAGCTGCCGCTTTTTTACTTCCCTCATATTCCATAGTTACAGCTTTGGGTAGCTTGTAAGCATTGGTATTGAAAACAAACAGGACCCTATCAGGCAAGCCCCAGGATACATATCTTCCATATTCCAAAAATGTTTCGTAGGTACCATTGTCTTTTGTTGTGGTGGTGGTTTTGTGTACCAACGCGGTTGATTCATCAACTACCAGGGTAGTTAATACCACATCACTATTTTCTGCCACCGGCAAGAGTTTCACAACAGCCATTTTCTTTTTATTGTAGGTTGTATATCCACCTGCAACAGCCACGAAGTCTTTTCCTGACAAAAGTGAGTTGAGACTAACACTCATTCCACCTTTAGGCAAAATCGAAATACCATCAGCTTTGATTATTCTGAACTGGTCAGGTTGCCTGAAATAGACCTTCACTTTTGAATCGGGAATATTTATAAATGAAACATCTGTTACGAGGTTGCCTTCACCTACGTACTCCTTCACCTTCTGAAGCTTTGCTTTAACATCAGATAATAATCCAACTGCGTCTTGCGCATGCAGGTTATTGTTACTAATAATTAAAAAAATAAGTGCCAGCTTTCTTATTACTCTCATATCAGGATAGAATATCTTTTTTTCTAAATATTATTACAGATGCCAACACAAGGCCAATTATATGTATGATCAAAATTCCTGCCGATTGTAACACGGGCTGCCATGATACTGGTTCATCAAAGAAGCCTTTCCAACCAATCATATGCGTTGTAAACAGAAAAGGTTTGATAGCATTAAAAATGGGGATATCGAGTGTGCTCAGAATGGTGAACACTATAATCACACTCATAGTGGAAACAATAGGACCAATAGAATTTTCAGCAAATATCGAAAGCAGGAATGCAAGTGCTGCCACTGTTGTCATGGCAATTGCCGCAAAGCCAAAGGCTGCAAAATAACGCCATAGTACATCCGCTTTTGACAGCACTACAACTTCTTCACTTTTGAGGATCATCAGATCGCCAGTACCGAAGATCAGAACGGGCAGTAATAATGCAAGGAATGCCATCCATACCAGTAACATTAATGTATACACGGTGGATGCAAAGAATTTCGCGAGCATGAGGTTGGTACGGCTCACTGGTTTGGTGATAAGAAGGCGAAGCGTGCCCATATTGGCTTCCCCTGCCACCTGGTCGCCCGCCACCAATGCAATCAGCAATGGCACATGTATCAGGAGTGTTTGGAGTATGATGAAACAGATCAGGTATCCATTCAAAACATTTCCCTGTATCTCAAAACTCTGCGTGAGGCTTTGAAGTCCAAATGCCATATAGTTTGCCCCATCAACATAGAATGCAAGCAAAATCAGCATTACAATAGCGCCGATTGCCACAAAACTGATATAGGTTCGGGGTCTGCGAAAAATCTTAAATAGTTCAATTTGTAAAAGCTGCAACATGTTGTTTTCCTGCGGTTAGGGATAAGAAATAATCTTCCAGTGTATTTGCCTTTCTTACGGAGAGTATGCTGATCTCATTTTTTACAAGTAACTGCACCAGCAGGGGAACGTCTTCTGGTGGCATTTGCAGGGCCAGTTGTGCATTATCCTCCCTTTCAAGGTTCTTGCCCCAACGGCTTTCAGAAAGCAGTTGCCAGGCCTTTTCCTGTTCAGCTACTTCGAGGTGCACCCTGTTGTTACCAGGATGAAATAATTCATCCACATTACCCTCTACTATCTTTTTGCCTTTATCAATAATGATCATCCGGGTAGCGATCTGTTCGATCTCACTTAGAAGATGTGAAGAAACAAGTACTGTTTTATTGAGGTCGCGACTCAGGCCCATTATAAGATTGCGCATATCTGCAATACCCTGCGGATCGAGCCCGTTAGTGGGTTCATCGAGAATAACCAGCCGCGGATCATGAATCAATGCAACGGCAATACCTAAGCGCTGTTTCATGCCCTGCGAATAAGTTTCAACACGACTATGAGCACGCTCTGCCAAACCCACCTGTTCCAGTTGATCCATCAATCTGCGATTGACAGGTTTTATGCCACTCATTCGGGCAAAGATGGAGAGGTTCTCATAGGCACTGAGGTATTTGTAGAGGTCGGGTCTTTCAATTACTGCACCAACCTGCCGCAATATTGCGTGCCTTTCGGTGAGAAGTGATTTCCCAAGCAGGCTGATATTTCCGGAATCGGGCCTGATCAAAGAAAGCAGCATCCTTATGGTGGTGGATTTTCCTGCCCCATTTTGTCCGAGGAATCCATAAACATCCCCCTCATATACAGTGAATGAGAGATCATCCACTGCCAGCAGGTCGCCGAAAGCCTTTACCAGGTTCCTTACTTCAATAACAGCACTCATCCTCGAAAAATTGGTTACTGCCTATAACAGTAATTTGGAGGGATTGTTTTTAAAGCTATCCCCGATTTATGAATCCGTTTTGAGATAAGATTGAAGATTGGCAACATATTCTGCAAAAGCCTTTATGCCTTTTGGCGTGATCCTGCAAATGGTTTGCGGATAGTTTTCCTTGAATTGTTTTATGATCTCAATATACCCGGCATCTTTCAGCTTATTCATCTGTACGCTCAGATTGCCTGCGGTTGCATTGGTTTTTTCGCGGATAAAAGTGAATTCCGCCTCCTTAACACTGATGAGCAGGGAAACAACCGCGAGCCGTAGTGGCGTGTGCAATATGGGGTCAAGGTCTTTAAACATTCCGGTTTGACTTCTTTTTAGATTGATGCAGGAGAAGGTAACCGGGTACAAGGTATCCCAGGAGAATTGCCAGGGCACCCATCAGCATTTCATACTTCATTTCATCTATCCCAAACATCGCGATACCTGCAAGCCAATTCAGGGCAGCCCCCACCATCAGGGGTTTGAACCTGAGTGCGCTGCCATGTATATACATCCAGAAAGCATAGAGAATGAAGAAGAAACCCCAGAAGTCGATATCACCCGGATTGTCAGCAACCTGATAATAAAAGTTGATACCGGCTACCATTGACAGCACACTGGCGAAAAATCCCACTCCCATCCTGTCGAGCAGGTCCTGGGCATAGGTACGGTTCCGTTTATGACTTTTCTTCCTGTAGGAGGTAATGATCATAAGGATCACCCCAACCGGCAATGCCAGGTTCCAGAACCAGAATGATCCTTTAAGATTATATTCCAACATAAAGAAAGTTCCCAGCGAGGCAATGAAAAGGATCCATCCCCAAACCCTCCATCCCAATCCATTCTCATTATGTTCTTCGCGGGCAGTCTGAATCATCTGGCTGATCAGTGCAAGGCTTTCCGATTCTGACATTGTATTTGGTGGATCAGAATCCGGATTGATCAAATTGCGGGATCTGTTACCGGGTATTTCGGGTTGAGACATTACAGGTGTTTTATTTGTTGATACTTGGATAAGTTCAATATTATCACATCTTACTTACACTGTGATAAAAAGTATTGTGCCGCCGACTTTCCCCAGGAAGGATGTATTTCTGAGGCAGGTTTAAACTGATCGAACATAGCGATTGCCTTTTCAAAGATCGGCGCTGCAACAGCCTTTCCCCCACCAAATTGTTCCGGAGTATAAAACTTTGATTGTGCTTCCAGGTAAACCGGGCGCGGATTGGCGGGGTCCTGTTGTTTTGCCTTCTCCATATGCCCGGCAGAAACCTGGCCATACTGCATCCAGCGACTCTGCGGATCAACCATCATCCTGCTCGAAGCAATCATACTCCGGATAACTTCTGTTTCGCTGTTTGGTCCACCAGCAATGGTTTCCGATTTGGTGATGAGGGCTTCCGCTTTATCGGCAAGTGGATCCACCTTTGATTTATCTTTTTCCATAAATCCATTCATCACCTGGCAATAAGCAGCATAATAATAAGGAAGCCATTGTTCCTTTTCGGCGTCACCAATCCGTTCGAAATTATTTGCAAGGTCGGTGAATCCACCGTTTTGCATGGCCCCATCTAATTTGGCGATCTGCTGTACCATCGCTGTTTTATACTTATCAGATTGTGCCACCATTGATAATGCAGGGAGAAGCAGGGAGAGTAGCAGGAAACACTTTTTCATCATGTAAGATTTAAGAATTAAGAATTAAGATTTATGAATTAGAGATTACTATTGATTACATCTTCTGTCCGGTCAACACCGAGGCTAATGAAGCAGCCAAGAAAAAAGAACTGGTTGGCAGGAGGGCGAACAGCCTGCTTTATACTACCATTATAAGAATAATTATAGTTATAGGTCTGTTCCTGGTTGAGTACATTGGTAACAGATAAAACAAAAACCGTAAAAGCTTTTGCATTCTGCCTGCCTATATTGGGGAGGTAATTAACACTTAAACTAAGGTTATTAAAGTCTATGGTTTCTCCCCGATCGGCTATCAACGTTTTGCCCTCATTTTCATCATAGCGGATATTATAATATGGCCTGCCGGTTGCATAGGAATAGGATGCATTGAACTGTGTCTTCAGCTTTGTTATGAATTTTTTTATAACCAATGAGGCAGTGTGACTTGCTGCGAAATTTGGCTTAAGCAAACCGGGGTAGTTGAGGTAGTCCCTTTCAGTATCCAGGAAGGAATAAGAAATCCAATAATCGACCCCTTTCAATGTTTTTTTATCGCGCCAGAAAAGCTCAATCCCTTTCGCATATCCTTTTCCTTGATTTGACAATAAAGGGACTGTCTTTACCAGGTCATCGTATTTTTTATAGAAAGCTTCTACCCTAAAAACATTCAGCGCTGTAATTTTCTGGTAATTGGCTATATAATGAGTTGCCTTTGTAAAATCAAGTTCCTTGTCTATTACCAGTTGGTTGCGTTCGGGTTTCTGGTAAAAGATCCCATAGGCAAGTGAAACCTGGCTTTTAGAAGCAAGCTTATATGCGAGTGACACCCGCGGTACCAGATTTGATCTTTGCATCAACGATGAATGCTCCACTCTCGCTCCCAGTTTAGCTGCAATATTATTGGTGATATAAATATCGGTTTCCAGAAATCCTGCCTTGAAATGATCATTGATGGTGGTGCTACGACTTATTGAATCAGTGAAATTCAATTTATCGCGAAAGTAGAGCCATTCACCACCAAACCGAACCACACTTAAACCCCATAACCTTCTATCGAGTACTCCTTTAACCTGGGTCAATTCTGCGCGTATATCACCGTTGAAATTCTTTGATCTGTAAGGCAATTGTGTACTAAAAACCGGATCATTATTTTCGTCCTGTAACTGGTTACTGATCTCATCAAGGTTATTGCTATAGGAGCTGCCAAGGAAAAGTTTCCATTGACTGCCTAATTTTTCCTTCCACGATAAATTCGCATATAGATTGTTGTTAAAGAGACTAAATGCATTCTTAAGCCGGGAAGAATCAATATCAGGAGATCTTAATCCCAACTGATTAACCTGCCAGGTTCCATAAAATTTGAGTATACCTGTTTTGGAGGTTTTAATCCTGAAATTAGCATCTCCATAATGTAAAGCGGGAACTTTAAAATAATCGGGTCTCTGCTTCACCAGCTCGAAATACGGAAGCAGGTTGGTATAAGAATAGTTAGCGCCCCAGGTAAAGGTTTTCTCCTTGTTTAGGTATTGATAACCACCATTGACACCTACGGTTGATATGCCTATACTTGCAGCGCTTTGTTCGGGCATGTCGATGGTTTCAAGTATGAGTGCTCCGGATAGCGCCTGGCCGTAAAGAGCTGAATAACCGCCTGAACTAAAAACAGTTCCCTTGAAAAGGAAGGGCGAGAACCGACCACGTTGAGCAATATCGGGAACCGATGTAAAAAAGAAGTTGTTGACAAGAGTGCCGTCAATAAAAACCCGTGCTTCTTCACCACTGCCCCCCCTTACAAATAGACCCTCCTTCTCCCCTACTTGCTGGGTACCTGGAAGGGTTCTTATCGCAGCAGTTACGTCAGCATTGGCACTGGCAGTGGTAACGATATCAATGGAATTCAGAACGGTTGTTCTTTTGGAATCACTGGCTTCAAAACTGCCCGCGGTTATAACTACGGCCTTCAACTCATCTGCGGCTTCTTTCAGTTGCAATTGAAGTTCGATAGGCTGCCCGTTCAGGGTTATCAGCTTTTCAAGTGGGTCAAAGCCAATTGAACTGATCAAAAGCAAGATTTCACCTTTCTCACTTGTGCTGAATTGAAAAGTTCCTGTTGAATCAGTGGTAGCTCCATCATAACTACCCTTAAGTGTAATACTGGCACCCTGTAACGGTTTCCCTCTATTGTCTTTCACCTTACCACGAACAGTAGTTTGGCCGCTAACTGACCCGGCTAACATTAAACCCATAAAAAGTATCCATAATGCTCTCACAATTCCTATTTTTTACAAATATAAACCAGTTTATGATATAAACCAAATACCTAAAAAAATGCCCGGTTAAGAATAACCAGGCCTTGTTGATCGTACCCTTTAAAACTGACTTGAATAATATATAGACCTGTTGCTGTGAACAGGAATGCTTGTATTGTGAATGATGTATTAAACAGGACCCAACCCACCAATAACAAAACGGATTTCATGATATTGGTAATGAGTTGGTAAATCGGAGAAATTGGATAAAAACGCGGAGTACAAATATCGTATCCGTATTTTACAATTTCAACATATAAGCACATTAAAATTTTGTAACCGCAATACCTTTGTTTGTTTCCAACCTATCATCCCTGCTACATTCCATTTTCCTGACAACCTTTTCATTCTGGTCAAAGACCAAAAGCCTGTAGAACACATTCCCGCCTTCATTTACCCCGGAACGGTCTGCGTACCCGTATGTTGGAATTGCCGCAGGATCCTCCGCCATAAAAACCAGTGCGATGGTTTTGTACGTCTTTCCATCAATGCTACGCTCCAGTGCGAAATGACTTCCCTTTAAAATTGTAACCGCATCCCATTCCAGCATCACTTTATCCTTTTGCTTAATAGCCCGGAAAGCTTTTCCGTTATCATTTACATTTTCTGCAATAGACACTGTTTGCGCAATGAGCGATATCTGCATCAGCACCAGAACCATGGTCATCCACACTGTTCCCATTATGGGGAATTTCATACTGTACCTTTTCATCTCAGACATTTTATAATGCCGATGCAAATGACAGGCCTAGAGCTGTGCTGCGTTCACCACATAATTTACGGCAAGTTGTTTTTCACAACCTGTCCTGATCAGGTAGGTACCTGCAGCGAGGTCAAACATTTCTACATCTATAATTTGCATTGCTTGCGGTTCGGTGATTCTACGCACCAGTTCACCAGCATTGTTATAAATCTCGATCACAACTTTTTTATCAACCCAGTTGTCGGGGATTGAAAACTGTAAACTATCGCCTGTAACCTGGGCGGGAATGGAGATCACGATCATTTGCGGAGCTGATTGTGGATCAATCTTCTTCACGGAAGAGATCGTTTCCTTGCCATTCTGATGCTTTACCCGGAGACGATAGAATACAGGATTCATTTTATCTGCAATAAGTTCGTCATTATATGCGAAGGGTTCTGAAATATTAGTGCTGATGCTTTGATCTACCACACTAAGGGTATGAAATAATATACCATCCAGACTTTTTTCGATGGTCACTTCCTGGATGGAATCATTGGCGACAGCATTCCATTGGAGTGATACAAATCCTTGTTTAAGTAAGGCTTTAAAAGACATGCCGCCGGTTGTTGAAGCGGAAGCCGCTGTTTTGTTACTAACGCTATGGTCGAATGACTGCGCTGAAACTTTATTAGCTATAAATGAAGTGGCAATGATTAGGAATGCAGCATATGTTGTTGCAAAACGGGAAACCATGGAGCCAGGGTACTTTAAATTCATAATCGATGATCAGAAGTAGTGTACGATGCTCACAGGCATTGGAAACGATCAGTATGTAATTCTTAGGATTGGGAGAGGGGGATATGGGGATCTTGAAAAGAGAAATTCAGAGGAGGATTGGATAGTGCTTGGTAGCAGTACAAAGATGGCATGGATATCCGGAATATGCAAGCCAGTTCTCGTAGAATTCGACGAATGGACCGTATTTTCTGCAAAAAAGGTCAACAGATGGTATCCGTTGACCTTTTTGATATTTCTATTTTCTATTGTCTATTACCTATTGCCTATTGCCTTACTTAAACTGGTTCATAATTCCCCTTGCGAGGTCAACCATTTTCCCAACGCCATCTTCGGGAAGGTTTCCTTTTTTGAACTCAGCCAGAACATTTGGAAGTTTGTTCTCCATTTCCAGGAGGAACTGGGCTTCAAACTCCTTAACACGGCGAACGGGAACATCACGAAGCAGACCTTGTGTTCCGAGGTAGATCATAGCAACCTGCTTTTCCACTGAGAAAGGTGAATACTGAGCCTGTTTCAGGATCTCCACGTTACGGGCACCTTTATCAAGTACAACTTTGGTAGCGGCATCAAGGTCGCCCCCGAATTTTGAGAAAGCTTCCATTTCACGGTAGAGGGCCTGGTCAAGCTTAAGCGTACCGGCTACTTTTTTCATTGATTTGATCTGGGCGTTACCACCTACGCGGCTAACCGAGATACCAACGTTAATAGCGGGACGGATACCTGCGTTGAAGAGGTTACCTTCCAGGAATATCTGGCCATCGGTGATGGAGATAACGTTAGTTGGAATATATGCCGAAACGTCACCAGCCTGCGTTTCAATGATAGGAAGAGCAGTAAGGGAACCACCGCCTTTCACCAGGTGTTTGATGGTATCAGGAAGATCGTTCATGTTACGAGCCACTTCATCTTTTCCTATGATCTTGGCAGCGCGCTCAAGTAAACGGCTGTGAAGGTAGAATACATCCCCTGGATATGCTTCGCGGCCCGGCGGGCGGCGCAGCAGGAGCGATACTTCGCGGTAGGCCACAGCCTGCTTTGAAAGATCATCGTAAATAATGAGGGCCGGGCGTCCGGTATCACGGAAAAATTCACCGATGGCAGCACCTGCAAACGGGGCGTAGAACTGCAGTGGAGCAGGATCTGAAGCCGATGCAGCTACGATAGTGGTATATTCCATTGCACCATGCTCTTCGAGGGTCTTCATAACACCCGCGATGGTGGATGCTTTCTGCCCGATAGCTACATATATGCAATAAACAGTTTTACCTGCTTTGAAGAATTCTTTCTGATTAATGATGGTATCAACCGCGATGGCAGTTTTACCTGTTTGACGGTCACCAATGATCAATTCACGCTGACCGCGACCGATAGGGATCATTGCATCGATGGCCTTGATTCCTGTTTGCAGTGGTTCTTTCACTGGCTCACGGAAAATAACCCCCGGGGCTTTACGCTCCAGCGGCATCTCGTACAATTCGCCTGCAATCGGACCCTTACCATCAATTGGCTGTCCAAGTGTATTGATAACCCGCCCAGCAAGTCCATCCCCCACCTTAATGGAAGCGATCTTTCCGGTACGTTTAACTTTATCGCCTTCTTTGATCTCGGAAGATTCACCCATCAATACCACACCCACATTATCTTCTTCGAGGTTCAATGCAATAGCTTTAACACCGTTGGCAAATTCAACCAGCTCACCTGCACGTACATTGTTCAGACCGTAAACACGGGCAATACCGTCACCCACCTGCAAAACGGTACCCACTTCTTCCAGGTCGGCAGAAGTGTTGAAGTTGCTCAGCTGCTGGCGCAGTATCGCTGATATTTCATCTGGTTTAATGTCTACCATATCGTTTTATTTAGACGTTTTTTTTATTTCTTATCTCAGTTTCTGAATATACATATTGTCAACAAACTGCTTTTTGATCACATCCAGGTCGTGGCGGATACTGGCATCATAAAGCTGGTCATCAAGCTGCACAACAAAGCCACCGAGGATCTCTTCTTTCACTTTTTCGTTGATCTGCAATTTTTTGTCCCTGAACCTTTCGAGCTGGCTGAAATTGTGGATGATCACTTCCTTAACTTCATCAGAAACAGGCACCGCTGTGGTAAGTTCAATGATCTGGATACCTTTCAGTTCGCGGTAAGCTTCATCAAATGCATTGAGAATATCTACCGTACCTACTTCTCTACCTTTTGCAAAAAGCAGGTTGAAAAATGATTCTGTAAGCGGGGTGATCTTTCCACTGAAAATGGCCTTGAAAATGGCTATTTTTTTCTCATGCTTAATGACGGGGCTCATCAGTACCTGGTTCAGTTCACCAGTGATGACCAACCGGATGCCGTCGGCATCCTGTTTAACCGCTTCCACCTGGTTGGTTTCAACGGCAAGGTCCATCAGGGCCTTTGAGTATCTTTTGGCAACACGTGTATTACGCATGGGTCGCTTGTTCTAGTTGTTTCAATTAATTCCTTGCTGTGGTGCCAAGTTCGTTGGCGAGTGTCCGGATATAGTTTTCCTGTTCCGCTTTACTGGCAAGCTCGCGGCGGATAACCTTCTCCGTTACCTCGATGACCATGTTACCAATACTGTTTTTCATATCAGTGAGGGCGGCATTCTTCTGTTGTTCGATGGATGCCTGTGCATCTGTAAGAATTTTTCCGGCTTCCAGCTTGGCCTGGTCCTTAGCCTCATTGATCATTCTATCGCGGATCTCTTTGGCCTCGCGCATCATCTGGGAGCGCTCTTCCCGTGCCTGCTGCATAAGCGCTTCATTCTCGCTCTTCATCTGTGCCATCTCCACTTTTACACGCTCTGCAGTTGCAATTGAATCAGCAATATTTTTCTCCCGTTCAGACAAAGCTGTCAGGATAGGCTTCCACGCAAATTTTTTCAGAATGAAGAACACGATAAGGAAGGCTACCAGTGTCCAGACAAAATACCCTAAGGCAGGCAGTAATAATTCCATGGCATTATATTAAATTATCTCAAATCTTAAATCTTACCTCTTACATCTTACCTGTAAAGGCTGCACCCTCGGCCCTTTGCTCCGGATGCAGCACTTTTTTTACGTGGATTACTTGGTCAATACGGCCAACAGACCTGCGATTACAGCGAAGAGGGCAACACCCTCGATAAACGCTGCCGTCAGGATCATGTTTCCACGAATGTCGTTAGCAGCTTCAGGCTGACGGGCAATTGATTCTACCGCACCTTTACCGATCTGACCGATACCGATACCAGCACCGATTGCGGCAAGTCCGGCTCCGATTGCACCACCCAACTGTGCCTGGCCTACTTCCAACAGGATGTTCATGATTGACATACACTTTGTGTTTTGATGTTTATAAAAAATCTTTATTCTAATTATTAATGTGCTTTCGCTGCTTCATGCCCGTGAGCATCTTCATGATGGTGTTCACCTTCAAACGCCTGTCCGATGAAAACGGCGGTAAGGTTGGTGAAGATGAAGGCCTGGATAAAAGCTACCAGAACTTCGATCACATATATAAATACAGAGAATGCTATTGATACCGGTGAGAAGCCCCATCCTGCTACCGTACTCATCTGACCGAAAATAAAGATCAGCGAAACAAAACTCAGGATCACGATGTGACCTGCCGTCATGTTCGCGAAAAGACGTATCATGAGGGCAGCGGGTTTGATGAAAACTCCAAGCAGTTCAACCGGAATCAGGATCAGTTTCACCAGGAAGGGTACTCCCGGAGGCCAGAATATATGTCCCCAGAAATGACCGTTCGTGCTGAAAAGAATCACTACTAAAGAAACAAGTGCCAGCAGGGCTGTAAAGGCAATATTGCCTGTTACGTTTGCAGCACCGGGTATTAGTCCGAATATGTTATTGATAAGGATGAAAAAGAAAACCGTCAGCAGATAGGGAAGGTATTTTTTGTACTTAGCGCCGAGGTTGGGACGAGCAACTTCATCGCGAACAAAGGTGATAACGGGTTCAATTGCATTCTGCAAACCAGTGGGCGCTTTGGTTGCGCCGTTTAACTGGTATTTTTTTGCGATGCTGGTCATGAGCCAGATCAGGGTTATAACGGCAAGGAGCATCTGCACCACATTCTTGGTCATCGAAAAATCATAGACCTTAACCGATTCGTCAACCGATCCATTCTCATTTACTGCTACTACATGGCCATGATCAAGTTTATAACCATTATAGGCCGACTCGCCGTGGTGGAAGTTACCTGAGGAAAACACACTCAGTCCACGTTGTGGAGAATAGAGTATTACCGGCAGGGGAAGCGTGACATGGGTATCTCCTATTGTAAAAAAATGCCATTCATGTGCATCTGCAATATGATGTAGGATGGCTTCACCTGCATTGAATTCCGCTTTCTGGCCTTCACCCTCGCCCTCATTGGCTTGAACAGCCGTTCCCAATACCAATAAAACTGCGCTGAAAGCCGCTACCAGTAAAGATTTGATGCTATTTTTTGCCATGCCGATCCTAAATTTTGCGCAAAGATAGGGAGGAGTGGTTGAATGTAGAAAAATCTCAGGGAAATTGTTTGGATTCCTCAATCCTGGATTGCCTTCATAAACTGGCTTTCATAGAGGGAGTGGTAATAACCTCCTTTTTGCATCAGCTCTTCATGGTTACCGATCTCCCTTACCTCGCCTTTGTCAAGCACAATTATCTTATCTGCCTTTCGGATAGTGCTCAGGCGGTGGGCAATAACGATGGCCGTTCTGCCGGAGATCAGGGTTTCAATGGCATGCTGGATCAATTTTTCACTTTCTGTATCCACGCTGGAAGTTGCCTCATCGAGGATCAGTATACTGGGGTCATAGAGCAACGCCCGTATAAACGACAGCAGTTGCCGCTGTCCTAATGAAAGGGTACTACCCCTCTCCATAACTTTATAGTCATAGCCACCGGGCAATTCCATAATGAAATCATGCATTCCTATTAGTTGGGCGGCCCCTATAACCTGCTCGCGACTAATTTCCGGATTACGCAGGGTGATATTGTCTATAACTGATCCGGAAAAAAGGAAGACGTCCTGCAGCACCACCCCGGTTTGGGCACGAAGTGAATCGAGGGAATAATCTTCAATGTTTACACCGTCGATCCGGATCTGGCCCTTCTGGATATGGTAAAGTCGGTTAATAAGGCTTATAATAGAAGTTTTTCCGCTACCGGTATGTCCCACCAGCGCTACTGTTTCGCCGGGCTGAACAGTAAAATGGAGGTCGCGTAACACATACCGCTCCTCGGTATAGGCAAACCATACATGGTCGAATTCTATTTTACCATTAACTTTTTTTGGTGCGAAGCTGCCCTCATTTTTTATATAATCATCATTATCTATCACCTTGAAAACCCTTTCACTGGCTACCATACCCATCTGCAGCACATTGAATTTATCGGCTATAACCCGGAGGGGGCGGAATAAGAGGTTTAGATAGAGGATAAAGGCGATCATTTTCCCCGCCATTTCAGCCGCTTCCGATTCTGGCAATTGCATTGCCTTGCTGGCACCCCACCAAACCAGTAGCCCGGTAGATACTGCCAGAACTATCTCCACCACGGGAAAAAACACCGAATAGGCGAAAATGGCGCGCACGTTGGCGCTACGATGTTCAGCATTTATCTTTTTGAATTTTTTATATTCCCTCTCTTCCGCGGCAAAAGCCTGGACAACCTGGATGCCGGTCAGATGCTCCTGAACAAAGGCGTTAAGAGCGGCAACGGCATTTCGCACCCTGATAAAAGAGCGATTGACACTTTCCTTGAAAATATAGGTAGCAAGTATGAGGAAGGGGAAAGGTGCCAGGGCAATCAGGGCCAGCTTCCAATCAACCCAAAACATAACGGCAAGAATAGATATAATGGAAAGAAGATCAGCGATGATGGGAATGAGACCATCAGCAAAAATATCGTTGATCGATTCAATATCATTGATGGTTCGGGTGGTGAGTGTACCAATGGGGGTCCTGTCGAACTGGGAAAGATTCAGCCTGATAACGCGGTTAAAAACTGTTACCCGTAGGTCTTTAACAACTGATTGCCCAAGCCATGCAGTTGTAAAAGAGAATAAAAACCTGAATACAGTCTCCACCAGCAGGAAGGCCGCCTGGATAATGGTTATCCTGATCACCCAATCGAGCATCCCATTCCGGATATAATCATTTACCGTGATCTGAATGAGGTAGGGTCTTACTGGCGACAATAATGCCAGCAAAATTGCCAGAGCCAGTGAAAGGAAGACCTTCTTTTTATAAGGTGCAGCCAGTTGAAATACGCGTTTCAATAAGGCAACATCAAATATCTTCTTTGCGGCGGTAGATGACATCCGGCAAATATAGGAAACAGTAAACGGTAAGAAACCTACTCTTCTTCTTCAACGCCCCTGTAAGCCTTAATGAAAATAGCACCGAGGTTTTTGTATGGTGGTATATAGTCATCAAACCTTTCCTTAGCCTCACCACTGAACAATTTGGAAAGCTCGTTCCACATGGGCATCCATTCAATATTCTGTCCATTTCTCAGGTTTGTATTGATGGCGTTCAGGATTGGTTCGTTAACGGTGCGCGTACCGATCTGCTTGGAAGAAATGATATGAGCATCTGAGCTTATCGTGAGAACATCATTCAGATTATTGTATCCGCCGCAGGATCCTAATATCACAATACGGGCCGAAGGCGTTATTTGCCCAAGCGATGATTTCACATGGTAGCTATGTCCGCGGTGGATGAATATGGTAGGTTCCAGACCTTCTTTGTCGAGGTAAGCACGGAGCTTTTCCTGGGCTTTCGTATCAGGATCATCTTCACCGTAAAGCGGTTTATTAGCGAAAATCCATACTGGTTTCCCCTTTGTATTCTTGATGGTGACAAAATCCGCATTTTCAGTAATGCTCCAGTCGGCTTTCCCCCGAAACATTCCCATGAAATTAGCATATGACATTTGTCCATCCTTATCATCATCCCCATAAAAGAAAACCTGCTGGATGATACGCCCGGATGAATCTGCCAGGCGATTATAATCAACGGTATAAACAGGGGGAATACCAAGGGCTTTGGAGAGATCAATATTGGCGTTGGCGTCGGCCGATTCAAAAAGGGTCTTCTCAATGAAATAAACTTTCTGACCATTAGGGTCTCCATTACGCTGAGCCCTGTCATAGTTCCATCTTGCCTCTTCCAACATATTGGCAGCAAGCACTTTATTTTTTTCAAAGATGGAGCTATAGGCATCTGCAACGTCAACGGCATCTTCCACGTTGTTCATATCCGTTGTTTTCTCCAGACCGAACATGAACGACTTCATCAGAACGGTTGCATTTGAATCAGGCATCAGCTTAAGAAGGGTGTCAAGCTCATTGTAAGCAGCGGCCATTTTGATGAACTTCCTGAAATAGTCGAAGTTCATGGTCATAAACAGGCTATCGGTTGGAACTCCTTTGAGTCGCTGGATGATTCTCCTGAACACACCGCGGTAGCTGGAGGTATAAATTTCATCTTCGCCCAATACACAGAGGTAATAAAGTTCATGTGGCGCCAGCGGTTCCAGGATCTTAAACCTCACTGCATCAGAGGCGCTGTGCAGGCCATTGATCTTGCTGATAAAATATTGCCGAGCCTTGTTATCCATTCTTTCCACCAGGGCTTTGCGCTCCATGGGGGTATCTTTTGATAACATCCGGGAAGTATGCTGCATGCGGGTTTTGACCATGAGCTTATAATATTCAAGGTCATTGTTCTTCACCTTGTCTATTTCATCGAAGGTCATTTTGCCACGGTAGATATCATCAATAAAGGGGAAGTAAAGTTGACCACTCCTGCTTGAAGCCATTTCTGCGATCACCTTCACCACCGGATCTGGATGGATACGGATATAGCGGGCCAGCGCATCATTGGCGGCCGCATAATCATACACCTTCCGGGGATCACGACGGGCTTCAGCAGCGATCAGGCTGTCTCGGGTGGGATAGGAAAAATTTGTTTTTAGAAAAGGCATTGTCCTTTCAGGATAGAGCTGGAGGTATTTTACCTGAAGGATCGATTTACTTGCGGGTATACCCTTGTTTTCGGGGTAACTGAAGCAATCAACCAATATTTTACCTGCCCAGTAATGAGCATCTCTTACTACGGGGTCGATACCTTTATTCTCCCGGTCAAGTTCAAGTGCGGCAGCATAGGCATTAACCGTTTCAGGAGCCAGGGCTGCAGAAAAAGACCGGGATCGGGTACCCAAACCAATCTGGCGGGTCATTATTTCGAGTCCCTTAAGGTATTTGATCTTTTCATTGTCTTTGAGGAGGGTATCCAATTCGATGGATTGCTGCAATTCATCAACCTTATCAAGCATTGCAAAACGGACCTGCGCATTGAAAGCCTCGTCTTTTGAAAGGGGGATATAGCCCCTTACATGGCTACCGGGTTGTATAAAGAGCTTTTTCTGCTCCTTATCAATATTTTCATGGAAAAGCACCCTACTCCTGTCGATTGAATAGAGGGGTGCAGCGGTTTGTGCTTTCGCTACTGATGCAGCAATAATCAGTAAAAAGGGTAGCAGTTTATTCATAGCCTTAGGCCTTATGTTCAAAATTACACCATTGGATAAAGGGATAACGTTGTGTTAACCTTAAAATTGCCCTTAACAATTTCATAATCAGTATAACATCGGCCCCTCAGCGCGGAGGGTTAACTTTGCGTAAATAAATTGTTAATGGACACCAAGGGAAAAAAGATCCTGATCGCCGACGATGAACCCGATATCCTGGAAATCATACAATACAATCTTCAGGCCGAGGGGTATACAGTTTATACTGCCAAGGATGGTGACGAGGCATTACAAAGGGCAAAACAGGTGAATCCCGACCTGATCATTCTCGACATAATGATGCCCCGGAAAACGGGTACTGAAGTATGCTCCATACTTAGAACACAACCAGCTTTCAAGGATACGCTTATCATTTTCCTAACCGCATTGAACGACGAAAGTTCACAGGTCCGTGGTTTCGACACCGGGGCAGATGACTATGTGAACAAACCTATCAGTCCAAAGCTCCTCCTCAGCAGGGTAAATGCATTGTTTCGCCGGGTGGGTAAAAAAGAAGAAGGTGGGTCCAACGGCATTCTGACCGTGGGCAATGTGGTAATTGATCCGGTGAAATTCATTGTTGAGGTTGATGACAATGAAGTTAGTCTTGCCAAAAAAGAATTTGAACTCCTTTATCTGCTCGCCTCCCGGCCGGGCAGGGTATTTCTGCGCAATGAGATCCTCAACCAGGTTTGGGGAAATGATGTTATTGTAGGTGACAGAACAATTGATGTTCATATCCGTAAGATCAGGCAGAAGCTGGGCCTCGACTGTATTACCACGGTAAAAGGTGTGGGTTATAAGTTTGATCTCTAGCTGGACGCCGCTTTCGGCTTAAATTCGTATCATGTTCAATTTCAAGAGTCTTTCTCCCCGCCAGGTATCAGCCGTGCTGGCTTTTGCAATTTCGCTGCTGGTGGCACTAGCCAATCTTGTGCTGGTAAAAAACTGGACAATAGCCATGGGTTCTTTCCTGGTTTTGTTCCTGGTTTCTTACCTGCTGATTTTTTATTTCCTGCAACAATTTATATATCGCCGGATCAAACTGATCTACAAATTCATTTACCAGACGAAGGCATCCAAACGGGAAGAGTTTTATAATAAATATATTCTCCCCCAGAAAAGTATTGATGAGGTAAAGGAGGATGTGGAACAATGGGCCGAACAGAGAGAGGGAGAGATCGAGTTACTTCGTAAAAATGAAGCATTCCGAAAAGAGTTTTTACAGAACCTGGCGCATGAATTCAAGACTCCGATCTTTGCCATCCAGGGTTATGTTGATACTCTTCTGAGTGGGGCTATGGACAATCCCGATGTGAGGAAAAAATTCCTTCAGAACACCTCCCGAAATGTAGATCGATTGGTGAACCTGATGAATGACCTTGATGAAATCAGTCGGCTGGAGAGTGGAGAACAGATATTATACAAGCAATATTTCATCATACAGACCCTCATAAGGGAGGTTATTGAATCGCTATCACTAAACCTGGTAACAAAACAGGTAACTGTCAGTATTAAAAAAGGATGTGAGGGACCAACTTATGTATTTGCCGATAAAGAAAAGATCCGGCAGGTTCTGATAAATTTGGTAGAAAACAGTGCAAAATATAGTAAGGCCGGCGGATCAGTTGTAGCCAGCGTATATACAACGGATGAGTTTAAGGTTTTGATAGAGATCAGTGATGATGGTATTGGCATTGAGGAAGAGCATCTTCCCAGGATCTTTGAAAGGTTTTATCGCACAGATAAAGCCCGGAGCCGCGACAAGGGCGGCACCGGACTTGGCCTGGCGATCTGTAAACATATCATTGAAGCGCATGGTGAATCCATGCATGTTCGCAGTAAAACGGATGTGGGTACCACTATTGGATTCACGCTATCGGCCATCCGTGAAGAGGAAGGCAGTCGCAATAGCAATACTCACCAACCAATTCCATAGTCTTCACCATGATTACTGCTTCCACCCCAGAAACTATTATGTTTCCAGTCGAAGTAAATGGCATTGATAGGGCCGCTTGTTCTATCATCCAGTGAAATGGAATAACCCATTCTTCGTAATTCCTGCTGTACCCATACCGGGGTGTTGTCGTGAAGGAGGATGCTGCCTGCACGAGGCTTTCGGTCGTCAGTTTTTTCACCGCCCAATGACAGCCAAAGCTGATTGCTGTTGATGTTAGCAGCTTCTGCTGCTTCCTGCACGTTCATACCGAACTCCACCATGTTAAGGAAAAACTGTAATAGGTTCTGGTCTTGTGTATCGCCACCCTGAACAGCGAATGAGAGAAATGGTTTACCATCTTTCAAGGCCATGGAAGGTGTGAGTGTAACGCGGGGTCTTTTACCGGGTTCAATAACATTGAAGGGATTAAGGGTTGAATCGAGAACAAAGCTCTGGAGGCGCTGGCTCATCCCCACTCCTGTTTTACCAGCAATTGTTGCGGGAAGCCAACCACCACTGGGTGTGATGGATACAACCCAACCATCTTTATCGGCCGCTTCCACTGATGTGGTACCTGCCCAGAGTCGTTCCATATAGGCGCTGTCAATGGGCAAACTTTGAGCAGCATTTGTTGCGCCGGTACGATTATCATGCGCGGGCATAAAACCCGCTGGCCTGTTTGTGCTGGTGGTATCCAGTGTAAAACCTCTTTTCTTAAGCATTTCCCGATATGGGTTGGTGCCCCCCTGAAAGGGATAAGGATCTCCGGGGGATGCCTGGGCCATATTTCTGTCATTATTGATCTGGGCAGCCCTCATTCGCGCGTAATCTTTACTGAGGAGGCCTTTCATAGGTTCGGCCGGGGGGAAATAGGGATCGCCATAATAGAAATCGCGGTCGGCAAATGAGAGGTTCATGGCCTGGTAAATGGTATGTATATAACGGGCACTATTATAACCCATTGATTTCAGGTCAAAGTTTTCCAGGATATTGAGCGCCTGAAGCATCATCGGCCCCTGGGTCCATTGCTGCAACTTGTAAACATCAATTCCTTTATAAGACACTTTCATGGGTTCCTCTTCTATGGCTTTCCAGTTGGCAAGGTCCTGAAGCGTTATAAGGCCACCCTGCTCCTGGGCTCCCCTCACAAATTCTGCTGCGATATCGCCTTTATAAAAACGGTCGTTGGCAGCCATGATGGCATCTTTGCGGTTCATTTTACGCTTAAGGGCTGAACGTTCTGCTTCCACCATTTTACGAAGCGTTTCGAGAAGGTCTTTTTGCACAAATATTTCACCTGCCTCGGGTGCTTCTCTTTTTTCACCGGCATGAGGAAGGAAAACAGCTTTGCTATAGGGCCATTGGCGTATCATTTCCTTACCTCTTTCCATTTGATTGGCGGTCTGGGCCTCGATGGGATAACCAGCAGCGAGTTCCATGGCAGGTTTCAGCACCTGCTCCAACGTCATGGTTCCATAGTTGGCGAGCATGAGACAGAGCCCCCCTACGGTTCCAGGAGTTGTAGCGGCAAGCGGTCCGTACTGAGGGGGAAATTCCATTCCTTTTCCCTGGAAGAAAGCGGGGGTAGCACCTGTTGGAGCCACGCCCAGTGCATTGATGGCAATTACCTTTCCTGTTTTAGGGTTATAGATAAGCGCCTGGGTTTCACCACCCCAGCTCAGCACATCCCACATAGTACAGGTAGCGGCCAGCATGGCGCAGGCGGCGTCCACTGCATTACCACCCTGTTGGAATATCATGGCACCTGCTGTGGCAGCCAGCGGTTTTCCGGTAATTGCCATCCAGTTTTTGCCGTGCAGTACGGGCTTTTGGGTTTGGGCACCGGCTGAAAATAATGTTGCTAATAATACGAGCGTAACCAGTAGTCGTTTCATTAAAATATTGTTTGTAGAAAGTTAAGATAAATCGGCCTGGTCCGGCACCGGCTTTTTGTTGAAGAATCGGATCGAAATAAGTGTTGCAAGCAGTCCGCTCACTCCCGTGATCATCACCAGGTTGGTATAAAACTGCAGCCAGCTAAGCTCGATCTGAAGTAGAGTTTTACTGAGTAGAACAGCCACACTGCCCAGATAACCGAAGGCATCGGCGAGATAAATGAGGAATCCAACGTTTCCGCTTATCCGAAAACTCGCGATGAATCTTTCAAAGAGGATACTGTTGAAAGGAATATAAACAAGGTAGAGGCCCATCCCAACACTAAGCATCCACCACCATGTACTAATGATCTGCTGTTTATAGGCCAGCGTCATCAACAGGCTTAACAGGAAGCCGGCGGCCATTATAAGGTGGGTGATATTGAAGGCGCGTTTGTTATTACGAACCATAACCATGGAAGCGATTAACAGGAGCATCACCAGCGAGATGATCGTTTCCGTTTGTGCAAACACTGAGCTATTGAAAACATCACCTGATTCGCGCCACATATCGGCCATGAAACTGTCACGTACTTCGCGCAGGATGGTTACAAGAATATAAACCATTATGAGAAAAAAAAGACCGGTTCCATACTCACGCAGTAATTTTCTCCTATCCTCCTTTTTCATTGGAAGTCGCACTGTACGATGGGCAACGTCTTTCTCAGTTGGTGGCGGAAGCTTCTCCACCAGGTAAACAAATAACAGTAACGGACCAGCGAAAATAGCGCCCGTTATAAATGGCATCCAGTATTCACTGACCTGCCATGTGCTCATGGTAAATGCAGCAACAGATTTGGACAATCCGGATCCAAATATGAAACTCACAGCAAGGGCCGCACTAATAAGGTCGGTCATGCGACGGCCTTCAACATAAGAGAATACGATGCCCCAGAGCATCCCGAGTGGAAAGCCATTAAAGAACAGGCACCAGAAATTATAGGGAGCGGGAAGCAATGCAAAAGCCAGCCATGAAAACCAGGCAATACCTGTGAGGATCAAAATCAATTGTCCGCGTCCGATCCTTTTCATCTCCGCGATAAAACGTATACCGTAAAATTTACTGGCCATATAACCCATCACCTGTGTGATGACGATCACTATTTTGTAATCGAGCCCGAAGATTGCATATCCGCTGAAAGGCGCTACGTTAAAAGCTTTTCGGAATGAGAACAGGCAGGTATATAAGCAGAAGGCTACCAGTGCCGCATAGAGAGCTGTTGACCATTCCTGTTTGGTGAATTTCATTTTCATGCTGTCTAACGAATATACGGATTGGAAAAAAAAAGCCGGGATATAGACATATCCCGACTGACTGCATGAGAAAATATTTGCTAACACTACAACTGAACGAACAGGTACAAAAGTATTGCGGGTATATTACCAGCAAATGAAGGGATGGTTACCCAATTGTAAAAAAAAGCCCGGCTGGTGCCGGGCTTTGGAAGTATAATAACGCGCGGTATTAGTAAGCGTTTGTTTTTGGGTTGAAGCTTGTCCAGCCTTGCAGCCAGTTTGTAGTTCCGAATGCACCAACATGTGTAGTAGGTGAAAAGAATGCTGCATCCAGTCCGGAGAAATCAGCTCCGGTGAGGGCAGGTGAACCGGCTTTCGGCAGAAAATTTGGAGTTGTTAAATTGAATGGATCTGTAAGCTGCACATCATCACGTGAAGCAAGTGTGCGTACACCTTCAGATTCAGCTTTAGCCTTAACAAGATCAGCTGTAGCGAAAACTGTTTCAGCACCGCCGGCAACATTGTATGGCTTTGTATAAACTGCTACGATATTGTTTTTGAATTCTGACTGGCCATCTTTGTAAGCCTGGGCAGTTGCAGCTGATTCCATTGAAAATCCAGCTTTACGGTGACCCAGAAGGATAGAGTTACGTAATACAAAGCGGGTAGCCCTTCTCCAACGATTACTGAATCCGTGGTTTGAGTTAGAACCAGTAGTATCATATGGTCCAATCAAAGTGAGGTTAGAAAGCACAGGCCTTGTATAGGGTTCAGTTGGATCACCAGAACCATTATTATCACATTCGATACCATTTGCCTGGTCTGTATCAGCTGGTTTGTCGCGAAGTGAAACGGCATTTTGTATCTTCCCGATATATCCAAAGTCGAAATCGAAATCATCATCCATGGTACCAAGGGCAACCAGGTTCTTACAGTTTACGGTTCCTCCAAAGAATTCGTATGCATCGTCAGCACCAAATGATACCTGAACATTTTCTATGATTGTTCCTGAACCAACGCCTCCAAGTGTTAGACCATTGATCTCTGATCCTGGTTCAGCAGCTATTCCTGAAAACTCGATCCTCACATAACGAAGTATGCCGCTATTATCGTTTGCAACTGTTCCACCATAAGGACGGTTTACACCACCTTCAACTATTGGAGCGGGTGAAGTTGGACGGTTTGTTGGAGCATTACCAAGAATAATGATGCCACCCCAATCGCCCGGGGCACGTTCGCCGGCAGCTTTACCAGAAGTGAATACTATTGGAGCGTCTGCCTTTCCATCGGCAATGATCTTAGACCCTCTTTCAATGATCAGGGCGCCTTTATCTGCTATATCACTTTTGATGACTGTTCCTGGTTCAATGGTAAGCGTTGCGCCATTGTTCACATAAACATATCCCTTCAGCGTCCAGATGCCTTTCGTGAGTGTCCGACTCTGGTCAATTGTTCCATTAAGAATATTATCACCAGGAACTACTCCACCACCGCCAGTGTTGATATCATCCCCTACATCAACTTTGATGCAGGAAGTAATGGTTAATGCACTGAACGCTACAATTGCAAATTGTTTTACCAATTTCATTTCTATTAAGTTTAAAATTTTCAGAGTTTGTTTGTTGTTTTATTTCCTAAGATCGAAGTCATAAGTAAATCCGATTGAGATCGTGCTGCCGGGTTTATAGCGACTGAACATCCTGTCTGCACCACCAAATTCTTTACTACCACCACCTACGTTTTCATATAGGTAGATATCATTGTTCAGGATATCTGAGAAGGTCAGTTTCAGTTCGCCTTTTTTATCCATAATCCTTTTAGACAGCTGGAAATCGAGGAGATGCCTTGGCCTTTCATAGATATCCGGGAACTCACTGTTACCAACAAGTGCCAGTCTTGGGCCTATCCTGTTATAGAGAATAGTCGCATTCAGTGCTTTATCAGAAGTATACTGGATTCCTGCATTAATTAGATAGGGTGACTGGCCCTGGATCGGGCGATTAGAATTTACCGGCTGGCCAGATACTTCATCGGGGAAACTCACATCGGAAAAGAGATAAGTGAAGTTTCCAAATGCTGTTACATTGTTCCAGAAATCACTTTCAGGATTCATGAAATCAAGGTTCTTTCGAATCTCCAGCTCAGCACCATAAGTATCGGCTTCACCTGCATTCTGGTAGAAATAAAGCCTGCGATCAGAGTTGGATCCCGGATCAAGGCGGAATTCGATGGGGTTAGTAAATCTTTTATAGAAAGCGCCTAAAGTGAATGCTTCACCTGCAGCGGGATAGATCTCATAACGCAGATCCAGGTTAATTATCTTAGTTCGCTTCAGATTGGGATTTCCAGATACACCATAGTTAGCTTCGTAATCATAAAAAGCAAAAGGTGCTATTTCGCGGAACTCGGGACGAGCCACTGTTTGGAAAGCGGAGAAGCGAATATTATTCTTGGTATTCAGCGAATAAGTGAGGTTAACAGAGGGAAGGAAATCCCAGGTTTCTGTATTAAGGTTAAGGCGCTTGGCGGTAACATCTTTCGTGGTAAGATATTGTTCAAAAAATTCCATTCTTGCCCCCCATACCAATCTTACATTTTCACTGAGCTTGTTATCGAACATTGCAAACCCAGAATTGATGGCAGATATACCAAAATATTTATCCTGGTTATTGGTGAAATCATCGATGATGAATCCATTCAGGCCAATATTTTCCGGCGCAAAAATCTTGTCATAGTTTTCGTAGATAAGTTCTTCATCAAAATTGGCCTGTGAAGCTTCAGTATATCGAAGAATTCGACTTTTAAAATCACGGAATCTAACTATAGTAGATCCACCCACTTTGAAGTTTTGCTTTTCATCAAACAAATTGAATGGAATAGTGAGTGCTGCTGATCCGCTGAGGGTATGATCTTTAAGATCGGACCAGAAACGACGGGTATCATCCGTATCAATCTGGAATTGTCCACCCTGCGATTTTGCATACTGTTGTGTGCGAAGGTCGGGCTGGTTTCTTGTTACAAGTGAATAACCGCCATTCCACCTGAATTTCATCTTCCCCAGGTTCAGTTGATGGTCGCCTTCCAACTGGCCGCTATAGAAGCTTCGCTGGTTCATGAAAGAAGAATAGAACCGGATATCCTGGTTACGATTGGTGTTAAATCCTTCACGGGTGAAATAATTATCATCGTAAAACTGGTTGAAGATATTCTTGAAAGAGATCTTATTCTTTTTCTGTGAGTAGGTGATATTAATCAAAGCGCCGAGGTTACTCTGGTAACGGTTCTGCTGGTCAAAGAAATTAAAAATAGGATTGCCATCCGATTGTGTGAATGAGCGATTAACATCATATTTCAATTGAGCATTCCGGTACATCACAGAGGCGATGAAACCAAGTTTCGCATCATTTTTCAATACCCTTGTAGAACCATAGGCAAGGTTATAAGTCATTGTAGGAGCTGCCTTCCTTGTAGTTTGTGCATATACGTCATTACTCAGGGTGGATGATGCCGCAATTTTCTGTTCTGTACTTAGTAGCCTGTATTCCTGTGGTGTATTGGGAAAGCCCGAAGGAAATTTACGGGTACCGTCATCAAACCCAAGCCAATCTGTTGATCCACGCTGGTTGCTGGTAAAATCTTTAAATACACTATTCGTATTAAAACCAAAAGAAACGCCGAGTGAAAGAAAATCTTTTGAAGGAACGTCTTTTGTTTGAACCTGAATGAGGCCTCCGGCAAATTCACCTGTAAGTTCGGGCGTGGCAGTTTTATTGATAATGATATTATCAATCATATTGGCAGGAATCACATCAAAAGAGAATGCCTTACGGTCAGGTTCAGACGAAGGTAACTGAGAGTTGTTGATGAATGCAGCGTTGTAGCGATCGCTCAAACCACGAACAATTACAAATTTATTATCCTGAATAGAAGCGCCGCTTACACGTTTCAACACTTCTCCTGTTGTACGGTCGGGTGTTCTTTTGATGAGGTCGGCTGCGATACCACTTGAAACAGCAGTATTATTTCTTTGAAGGTTGATAAGGGCACTGGTTGTTTCCTTACGTACAGAACTCCTAACGATAACTTCACCCAGTTCTGATTTAGATTCCAGTACAACAGTGAACGTATTATCAATTCCTGCCTTTACTTCAACCTCTTCCAGTGATTTTGTATTATAACCGGCACTGGAGATCTGGATGGTGTATTTCTTTCCCACCTCAAGTGAAAAAGAAAAGCGGCCTTCCACATCTGCTGCGGCCCTGCGTTCTGTACCAAGTACGATAACAGTAGCACCCGGTACGGCCTCATTCTGGGTATTGATAACTTTACCACTGAGTTTAGCTGTTGATTGCGCGAAGGAATGAATGGTTGTAAGAACCATCGCCATCAACAGGAAGAGAAACTTTTTGCTCACAACTATGAGGGTTTATTTGCCCGCAAAAGTAGCTTCGCAATGTTACCGACCCGTTACGGGAAGGTTAACGAATTGTATCGTGAATGTTACCGGAATATTAAGGCTAAAAATTCACCTGAGCCTGTAAGCGTAGAAGGTTTCCTTTCTGGTGATTGATGGGTTTTCGGGCGTCCTCAAACCTACGGTCAGAAATAGTGTACATGGCAACAAACTCAAAATTTCTATTCACCTGCCATTCCACCCCCATCTCCAGTTCTTTCACATCATAGCTGCGTGCATCAAGTTCATGCTTTTTTCCACCTTTATATATATAGTACCTGCTAAAAGGAATTACTACCTGTTTTCCGGGTTTGATCATATAGCTGGCAAGAACGTAACCACCCTGCAATTTCTGATCTGTGATTGTATTGGTAGCGGGATCATATTCGGGTCCGGTTCCAATATTGTATTCAGCCTGCAATCCGAAAGGTTGCGGATAAAGAATAAAGCTGGCGCCCACCCGCTGGTCAGTAAATTCTGCATTAACATGTGATAGCTTAACACCCCTGGTAGTATCGGCAATTACAAACTTTCCTGTATATGCCTGGATGCCCGCCTCAATGATCTGTCCATTAGAAAGTTGTGTTGGCCAGGAGAATCTTCCAACAACATGTGGGCTATTATTCAGTTCTGGTTTATTTGCAGTTTGACCATTATACAATCCAAAGGCAGCTACACCATAATCGCCGGATCCTTTCAGTCCATCACTCACAAGCCGGCTCAACAATTCACGCTTTGCCGCAGGCGCCCAGAAGAAGAATCCCCCCAGGTCGCGTTCATTTGCGACAGCACTGTTCATTCCATCATTACGGTCGAGCGGCAAACGGTTTTGACTGCTCTGCATATTTTCAAATCCATAGGGCACTTTACTTTGTCCAAGCCTTATCCTGAACTCTTTTTTCTTATCCAGGGCAACATCAAAGTATGCATCCCTTATCTGTCCAAAATGAAGACCGGTTGAAGAAGCTGATGAGGCAAAATCAGGCTGGAAATAGAGATATACCCTGTCGGAGATATTACCACTGAATACCAGTCGGGCCCGGCGAATAAAAAAGCCACCGTCTTCGCCCCAGCTCCTGTCGCACTGCTCACATTTGAGATCGGGATTGGTTTCAAGGAGTCTGTTATAACGGACCTGGATATAACCCCTTATTGAAAATGATTCATACCATTTTTTTGGGGGCGTCACCTGCACCACGAGAGTATCCTTTAGCTTAGTAGAATCCTGCGCAAGTAAGGTTGAACCTGCAACCAAAATGAGGAGACTCAGGTGTATTGCCTTCATTATCAGTGACCTTCCCAATGTTACCATAATATGAATTAATTGTTAACAGGGCGCAAAGGTAGATTCAAATACAAGCTGGATAAGGATTTGCAGTGTTAAGGAATTATTACCATGTTAATTCATCATTAAGTAATTGTTACCCAGGGATATGTGCCAAACCCCTTGAAAACCTATGTTAAGAAATTATTACCATAGCCACATAACCCTTGCGGGCAAGCTAAAGGGTCTAATTTTGCGCAAAATTCAGTTATGGCCCTAGCAGCATTTCTTAAATTGTTCACTCCCAAGGACAAGGTATTTTATTCTCTTTTCGAAGAAGTGGCCAATACGGTGGCCAAGATGGGGAAACTTATGAAAGAGGTGGTGAGTGAGTCAGATTTTGACAAGCGCGCCGCCCTCATAGCCCGGATGGAAGATTTTGAACATGTGAATGATGATCTTACCCATAAGATCTTCACTGAGTTGGGCCGCAACTTCATTACACCATTTGACCGTGAAGACATCCATTACCTGGCAACTTCACTGGATGATATTGCTGACTATATATATGCATCAGCTAAAAAGATCAATTTTTACAAGGTAAACCCCAACGATCCGGGAATTCAAAAGATGGCTGATCTCATTGAACAGAGCGCCGACCAGATCCGCAATGCGGTGATAGAGTTGAGGAATATGAAGAACATGCGCCTCATCACAGACGCACTTGTGAAAGTTAATAGTATTGAGAACCAGGCAGATGATATTTTCGACCTTAGCATCGACAGGCTTTTTGAAACAGAGCCTGACGCAAAAGAGGTTATCAAAAAACGCGAGATCTACCAGGTAATGGAGATAGTTACCGATAAATGCGAAGATGCTGCCAATGTGATCGAAAGCATTATTATCAAGTACGCTTAATGGTTCCTGCATAAAAATACCAACATGACCTTTTTAGTAGTAATCATCGTACTGGCCCTGATCTTCGATTACATCAACGGTTTCCACGATGCAGCCAATTCCATAGCCACTATAGTTTCCACTAAAGTACTTACACCTTTCCAGGCGGTGCTTTGGGCAGCAGTCTTCAACTTTGCAGCATTCTTTATTTCAAAATACCTGATAGGTGAATTCAAGATCGGTAATACCATCGCCAAATCTGTTCACGAGAACTTCATTACACTGGATGTGATCTTTGCGGGGTTGATCGCCGCCATCACCTGGAACCTGCTCACCTGGTGGTTTGGTATTCCTTCTTCTTCATCCCATACATTATTGGGTGGATTTATTGGTGCGGCCATGGCGCATGCAGGCGGAGTGATGAAGAATGGCGAACATGTTATTAACTATGTAAAAGTTATACCCACATTCCTATTTATTTTCCTGGCACCGGTTATCGGAATGATCATCGCATATGTAATTACTGTTATCATACTGAACGTGTGCCGGAATGTTATGCCCTATAAGGCGGAAAAATGGTTCCGCAGGATGCAGCTTGTTTCTTCTGCCCTTTTCAGTTTGGGACATGGGGGTAATGATGCACAAAAAGTAATGGGAATCATTGGTGCGGCGGTGATATTTTTTGAAGTACAGAACGGAAACGCCAGCTATACCACACTTGACTCATCACATCGCTTCACCCATTTTGTAGAGGACTACTGGTGGGTACCTGTGGCAAGTTTCACTGCCATAGCTTTGGGAACACTTAGCGGTGGGTGGAAGATCGTTAAGACCATGGGAACACGAATCACCAAGGTTACGCCGCTTGAAGGTGTGAGTGCGGAAACGGCCGGTGCTGCCACCCTATACCTTGCAGAGGCTGCGGGTATACCCGTAAGTACCACCCATACTATTACCGGTGCAATCATCGGGGTTGGTGCCACCAAACGACTGAGTGCAGTTCGCTGGGGTGTTACAATCAACCTCTTATGGGCATGGATACTTACCATACCGGTGAGTGCTTTCATTGCAGCCGTGGTATATTATATATTGAGAGCGATCTTTTAACAGACCAGAAATTATTGATATTCATTATAAACTAACAAGAGCCCGTCCTTACCCGACGGGTTTTTTATTATCTTGCCCCCTCATTTAAAATGACTATGAAAGGAATCATCCTGGCCGGCGGATCCGGCACCCGCCTTCATCCAATAACTTATGCGATCAGTAAACAGATCATGCCCGTGTATGATAAGCCCATGATCTATTACCCGCTTTCCACCCTTATGCTGGCAGGGATCTATGATATCCTTATCATATCGACGCCGCACGACCTGCCACTTTTCAAAAAATTATTTGGCGATGGCAGCCAGTTGGGATTGAATATCTCTTACGCAGAACAGGCTGTTCCGAACGGTCTGGCCCAGGCATTTGTAATTGGGGCCGATTTTATCGGTAATGATAAGGTAGCGCTTGTGTTGGGTGACAATATATTTTATGGAATGGGATTGGGGAAGCAACTGGCAAATAATACTGATCCGGATGGCGGAATTGTATATGCTTACCATGTGAGTGACCCCGAGCGATATGGGGTGGTTGAATTCGATAAAGACAATAATGTTATTTCTATTGAAGAAAAACCTACGGAGCCCAAGAGTAACTTTGCAGTACCCGGACTATATTTTTACGATAACGAGGTGATCGGGATCGCAAAAAATCTGAAACCCAGTGCCCGGGGTGAATATGAGATCACCGATGTGAATCGTGAATACCTCAAAAGGGGTAAGTTGAAAGTTTCCATTATGGACCGTGGAACAGCATGGCTTGATACCGGCACTTTTGATTCACTCATGCAGGCCTCCCAGTTTGTTCAGGTCATTGAACAAAGGCAGGGAATTAAGATAGCCTGTGTGGAGGAGATCGCGTGGAGAAAAGGATTCATTGATGATGAGGCGCTGAAAAAGATAGCTCAGCCGCTTATTAAAAGCGGTTATGGAGAATACCTGCTGGGACTTATTCATGAAAAAAAATAAAACATGTTCGAACATATGTTCTAACGTTCATCGAACATGTGTCAGACACCTAAATAGAAACTATGAGTAAAATTCTTGTTACCGGCGGATGTGGCTATATCGGGTCTCATACCCTGGTTGACCTGATCGGTAGCGGTTTCGAAGTGATATCCGTTGATAACAATTCGCGTTCTTCTCCGAGGATACTGGAAGGCGTAGAAAAAATCACCGGCCAGAAAATAAAAAACTACAAAGTTGACCTGTGTAATTTCGATGATACGTTCGCGATATTCCAGGAAAATACAGATATAGCAGGTATCATTCATTTTGCAGCGTATAAGGCAGTAGGGGAATCGGTTGCAGAACCGGTGATGTATTTTGAGAATAATCTTGTAAGCCTGCTCAACCTGCTCAAATGCGTGCAGGAATTTAAGGTCCCTTATTTTGTCTTCTCTTCATCCTGTACGGTGTATGGAAATCCGGATGTAATACCGGTTACGGAAACCACTCCACCCAAGCCTGCAGAATCGCCCTATGGCTATACCAAGCAGATGGGTGAGCAGATCATCAATGAATTTGCGAAGGTGAACCCCACACAATGCATCTTACTAAGGTATTTTAATCCCGTAGGAGCCCACCCCAGTATCCAGATCGGGGAGCTGCCGATAGGGAAACCAGCCAACCTGGTTCCCGCCATTACACAAACCGCTATAGGCAAGCTTCCGCAAATGACTGTTTTCGGAAATGATTATGAAACCCGTGATGGAAGTTGTCTGCGTGACTTTATACATGTCTCCGATATCGCCCATGCACATACGCTTTCGTTGCAATACCTGATGGATGGCAAGAGCCAGAAGCACTGTGATGTTTTCAATCTTGGAACAGGCAATGGCGTGACCGTTCTGGAAGCCATCAGGGCATTTGAAAAAGTAAGCGGTGCAGCGTTGAACTATGCCATTGGACCTCGGAGGCCCGGAGATGTTATTGCCATTTATGCAAACAATGAATACGCAGTAAAAGAGTTGGGATGGGAGATCAAATATTCACTGGAAGACATGATGGAAACCGCCTGGAAATGGGAGCAGCGATTAAAGGCGGATGAAACACTTTACCTCTTACAGAATGCCAATTTGAATTAACCTTACCTTTGCAGGGCAAAAACCAATACTACATGTTAAAAGATATACAGGTAACCGGTAAAAAAGATACAAGAAGCGGATTTGGTGATGGGATTACAGAACTGGGAAGAAACAATCCAAATGTAGTGGCGCTCACTGCCGACCTGGCGGGATCACTTAAGCTACAGACATTTATAAAAGAAAATCCAGATCGCTTTATTCAGTGCGGTATTGCTGAAGCCAATATGATTGGAATTGCGGCGGGACTCACCATTGGCGGTAAGATACCTTTCACTACAACTTTTGCGAATTTCTCTACCGGTCGTGTATATGACCAGATCAGGCAGTCGGTTGCTTATAGTGGTAAGAATGTGAAGATATGCGCTTCCCATGCGGGACTTACGCTGGGTGAAGATGGCGCCACGCACCAGATCCTGGAAGATATCGGCATGATGAAAATGTTACCTGGTATGACGGTTGTTGTACCCTGTGATTATGCGCAAACAAAGGCAGCCACCCTGGCTATAGCTGAATATGAAGGCCCTGTTTACCTCCGGTTCGGAAGGCCGGTATGGCCCATCTTTACTGAGGGGATGCCATTTGAAATCGGAAAGGCGCAGGTGTTCAGCGAAGGAACTGATATAAGCATTTTTGCCTGCGGACATATGGTATGGAATGCTATTGAAGCTGGCAGGATACTGGAAGAAAAAGGTATAAGCGTAGAAGTGATCAATATACATACCATCAAACCACTTGATGAAGAAGCCATCATCAGATCATTGAAAAAAACAGGCTGTGCCGTTACCGTGGAAGAGCATAATGTGCTGGGGGGAATGGGGGACTGTGTTGCACAAGTTGCTGCACGACATAACCCCGTGCCCATCGAATATATCGGAACCAATGATACATTTGGTGAAAGTGGTACACCAATGCAATTGCTCGAGAAATATGGATTGAGCACGGAGAATATTGTTGCCGCAGCAGAGAAAGTGATGGCAAGAAAATAATAAAGGCAAAATATATTTTATAAAAGAAACAACCGGCAACCCGGTTGTTTTTTGTTTTTAAACTTTCCATTCTGGCTTCAGTCTTATCTTTAGCAACAAAACAAGGAGCATGTCGATGGCCATCGAAGACAATGAGTTGCTGATTATGTTCCGGGAACCCGCTTCCCGGGAAAAGGCATATACCAGCATCATAAAAAAATACCAGGAACGACTTTACTGGCATGTGAGGCGTATGGTAGTAGGTCATGAAGATGCCAACGATGTGTTGCAGAATGTGTTCATAAGGGTTTGGAACGGACTGGAAAATTTCAGGGAGGATGCCAAGCTTTATACCTGGCTTTACCGGGTGGCAACCAATGAATGCCTGACTTTTTTAGACCAGCAGAAAAGAAAGGCAACGGTATCTTTTGATGATTCTGAGGAAGGGCTTGGTAACCAGATCAAGGCTGATAAAGATTTTGATCCTAAGCAGATCGAGTGGAAATTGCAACTGGCCATCCAGAAATTGCCTGAAAAGCAGCGGATCGTATTCAATCTCCGGTATTATGATGAGATGCCATATGAAGAGATGAGCCGTGTGCTGGAAACATCAGAAGGAGCTTTGAAAGCCTCTTATCACCACGCAGTAAAAAAAATTGAAGATTACCTGTTGAATCATTAAACCCCCACCCCCAGAAAAGGTCTAAAAGGCGATGATACCCGATAATACCATATATGAAGAGATAAAAGCCATCAGTGATCTGGTGGCAGGCGTTCCGCGCCAGCTTCCCTACAAGGTTCCTGCCGGGTATTTCGAAAATTTCGCTGACCGGATGCTTGTGGTGGCAAAAAGCCAGGAAGGAACTGGTTTTGAAGAAGGAGAGCCGGATCCCGGTGCTGAGTTGCAGCAATTATCGCCTTTACTGGCGGGTTTATCCAAAAAATCACCTTTCCGGGTACCAGAAGGATATTTTGAGCAGGTTGCCGGGGAGATCAATGCAGGTGTTTCAGCATTGGAGCAGGCAAATGAGATTTTAGAGACCCTCTCCCCTACATTGGAAGCAGCCCGTCACCTTCAACCTTACAAGGTGCCCGATGGCTATTTTGAACAGCTTCCACAGGTAATGCTTGAAAGAGTTACGGGTGTGAAGGTTCCAGGGAAGGATATAGTTAAGCAGGAGGCGAAAGTAGTGGGAATGGGGCGGTCATGGTTCAGGTATGCTGCCGCCGCCGCAATCACAGGATTGATCCTTATAAGTGCCTGGTGGTACAATCAGAACAATGACAGCAGCACAGAAATTGCAGGTGCCGGAACAATTTCCGCACAATTGCAGGCAGAGATGGACCAACTCAGTGATGATGTGATTTTTGACTATGCCGATTCTGTTCAGTCAATTTATATGGGGGCAGCAACGGCTTCCAATGCAGATCTGAGCGAACCGGTATTTCATTACTTACTCAATGATGTTAGTGATGAAGCCCTGCAGCAGTATCTGGCTGAACAACCCGGAAAGACCCTATAAACCAAAAACAAAAGATCATGAAACAAATCTATATAATATTAGTGCTGGCATTCTCACTCTCCACCGCCGTGGTGGCACAACAACCGCGCGAAGGCGAAAGGCTTGAGGCGCTGAAGATCGCCTACCTCACAAAGAAGCTCAACCTCACTACAGAAGAAGCACAGCAATTCTGGCCGGTTTACAATAACTATATCGCAGAAACAAAACAGGCGAGGATGTCTTTTCGCAATGGAAATGAATTAGAGCGGGAAGAAAAGATATTGGCTGTCCGGAAAAAATACCAGCCTCAATTCAGTAAAGCATTATCGCCCGACCGTGCGAACCAGTTCTATAAAGCTGAAAAGGATTTTTACGGCTATGTACAGAAAGAATTGATGGAAAGACGCCAGCAGCGGCAGGATAACCGTCCGCGCCGTAATGGAAATGATAATTAATAATAATCAGCCTATCGGAGTTTTTATATCATGATAGAATAGAAACTTCCATCCAGCGGGGTGACCTTCCTGCCACCATTGCTGCCTCAGTTCCATCGCCTTTTTACCATCATAATCATATTTGGCTGCAAACCTGCTTTTCATCTGTTGCAATTGTGGTGCATTATCGCCCCCGAAAAAAACCGTTTCGCCACCATCAACAATCCTGAATACCTGGTGATAAGGGCAATGACCTCCTACCAATTGGTATTGGATATATCCCCCTATCACACCGTCTCCATCAAGGAATACCACGTTAGGAGCTGACTTCAAACATTCAAGTTCTTCTGTAATATATGAAGCGGAATCTTTCTCAAAGGCATAGTCCAGCTCTTTTTGCTGAACGTAATAAGTAGCATTCGGAAATGAAATCACATGCTTCCCATTGGAGTCAAAACGACTCACCCCACCGGCATGGTCTTTATGGAGATGGCTCATCAATACTTTAGTGACTTCGCCGGGATTGATCCCTGCATCCATAAGATTCCTGTGTAATTGTGGTACTCCATCTTTCTCGAAACCCAGGCCTGTATCCAATAGCAACACGTCTTCACCCGTCACTACCACGAATGGCTGTATCTCAACAAGCAGGCTACCCTTGGGCCTGTCCTGCAGTTCATGTGCATCCTGATCAAATGGAACAAACTGCTTTGTACCATCGATGGTAAAACTGCCTTCAGAAAGAGGAACGATAGTCATGTAGGAGGTAAGATTTAGGAGGTAAGAGGTAAGATTTAGCGAAGGACCATCTGGCGGTCGGCATCGAGGCGTACGAGAATGAATAATAATATTGTGAACGTAAGCAATGATGTTCCGCCATAACTGATAAATGGAAGTGGTATTCCGATAACGGGTGCGAGACCGATGGTCATGCAGATATTAATAGCGATATGGAAAAAGAATATGGATGCCACACCGTATGCATAACATCTGCTGAAAACACTTCGCTGTCGTTCTGCAATGGTGATGATACGCATCAGCAGCAGGAAATAAATCGATAGCAGTACCATGCTTCCCAGGAAACCGAAACCCTCGCCAATTGTACAAAAAATAAAATCCGTTCGCTGCTCCGGTACAAAGTCATAGCGGGTTTGCGTTCCTTTTAGCAGGCCTTTACCGGCAAATCCGCCGGAGCCAATGGCGATCTTACTCTGCCTGACATTATAATCACCCCCATCATCCTTTTTCTTTGCATCGGGTGCCTGGGCAATTTCCATGGCCTCACTGGCATCCTTTGGAACATAGTCTTTACCAATGGTGTCGTAGATTCTTTTTACCTGGTAAGGTTGCATTACATTCTCGAAAATATAGGGTACAGCAAATCGCTGGATACCAACTGCAACAAACCATATTCCCATTATTATCACCAGCAATTGTCTCTGCCTTTTGATCTGCCTTCGCATGATATAGATGGCGATGGCTGCAGCGGCAGTAAGAATGATTGCCAGTATATTGGGGTCAACGAGTAAAGTAGCCACAACAAGTGCCGCCAATGAGAACCCAATGATGAGGACAGCCGCAGGCAACCCCTCCCTGAACATCACGAGGAAGAAAGAGAAATAGACCAATGCGAGTCCGGTTTCCTGTTGTAGAATCGTTATGAATGCGGGAGTGATTGCTATTGCTGTAGCGATAAGTTGCGAACGCGTTTTGGAGAAATCAGTATCCACCCTACTCAGGTATTTTGCCAGCGCGAGGTTTACAAATACTTTGCAGAGTTCGGCAGGCTGTAGCTGGAATCCCCCGAAGCGCATAATGGAACGCGTTCCTTTCACTTCCGTATGAAAAGGAAACACCAATAGTAAGAGCAGAATGCCAAATGCATACCAGAGATTGGCAGTGGCCGTAAAGAATTTACTATCGGTAAGTAAAATGAAGACGGCCAGTACAGCGCCAATTCCCACATACAATAGTTGACGGCTATAATCAGTTTTGAGTGAAAGGAAGGTCTGGATCACAGACTCACCTTCTGTATAGGTGGTTGCGAAAATACTGAGTACACCGATGCTCACAAGCAGTATGTAAAGCCATACTACCAGCCAGTCGACCCCTTTCGATATATCAGGTTTTCGTTGATTCATACCAGTTATACAGATGTAGATTTGATTTTTTGTTGTTGAGGGAGGATGGCCTCTATGCCTGTTCTTGTGGTTCTTGTTTCGGGCCTTGGAGCAGGAGATGGCTTCTCATCTTTATAGCGCTTGAGACTGTCGGGCGTGGCCGAATGTTTACGCATGAATTTACGGATAACGCTTGTATCATTGGTACGCTTGAACCAGTTCCAGGCCCGGGTAGAATCGGCTTTATACTGCTCACGGATTATCCAGGAAGGCATCAGATCAGTAGATGCAATTCTTTCAACTTCTTTTACACGTTCGGGCCTTAAGGTATCATTAAGGTATTTCTCCATCATAAGGGCCGCGATTGGTCCGGCCCATGTACCACCATATCCCGCGTTCTCTACAATAACTGCAATGGCGATCTTCGGATTTTCGCGGGGGGCGAAACATACAAAAACAGAGTTGTCTTTAAGTTTGGTACGCTTACCATCAATAACACGGTAGTTTTCTGCAGTTCCTGTTTTTGCGCACACGTTGATACCAGGCAACTGTGCCATTCGGGCCGTACCTATTTCAACCACATCCTGCATACCAGCCATAACGGCTTCATAGGCATCGTCAGAAATACTGGTAAGAGGTGAGTGCTTCTTCCGGAAGGCATTCATGATGGTATCTTCGGGTGTTTCCTCATCAATCTTCTCTACGAAATGCGGGGTAAAATAATAGCCCTTATTGGCTATGATACACATTGAATTGGCCAGCTGAAGCGGGGTTGCCAGCATCATATCCTGCCCGATACCCAACGTGAGGTTTGTACAGGAACTCCATGAATTCCGATACACTTTATTGTAGACGGAACTGTCGGGGATATTACCCTTATCCTCGCTGGGGAGGTCAACCCCTACCCTTACCCCGAGGTCGAAATTGTTCATATATCCTTTCCATTTCTGGTAACCTTTCTTTACGCCTCCATGCCGGTTAGCGTCTACTGATAATCGGTAGATATGGGTAAAATAAGAGTTGCATGAATTCGCAATTGCCAGGCGAAGATTGGCGGCATGCCCCGGATTATTATGGGTGCATTTTACCGGTCTCGCACATCCGTAGTAGGCACCGCTGCATCCTATGCCGAATGAGGGTGTAATGATACCTTCATCTAAAGCGACCAGTGCCCCCAGCGGCTTGAAGGTAGAGCCGGGAGGGTATTGGCCTTTGATGGCACGGTTCAGCAGAGGGCTGCTGACATCAAGAAAAAGTTTATTAAAATTCTGTTGTTTCTCCGGACCGGTTAACATGTTCGGATCAAAATTAGGGCCTGATACCATGGCGATGATCCCACCAGTTTTGGGCTCTATAGCCACTGCAGCTCCAACCTTACCCTGCATCAGTTTTTCGGCGAGTTGCTGCACTTCAATATCTATATATGTTCTCAGGTTTCTGCCGGCAATAGCGGCAGTATCAAAGGCGCCCTCTTCATATTTTCCCACCAGCCTGTTCTTGTTGTCTTTGATCATGTATTCAACACCTCGCCTTCCCATCAGTACCCGCTCATAAAAAGATTCCAATCCTGTTTTACCTACATAATCGCCCAATCGGTAGAAACCATCTGACCGTTTAATATTGCCAGAATCTGCTTCACCGATATAACCCATAATATGTGCTGCCGCATTGAAGGGATAGGTACGTACCGGCCTTTCCACAAGGGCGAAGCCCGGAAACTTGTAGATATTCTCTTCCAGCCTGGCATGAACCTGGGGAGGCAAAAGATCTTCGAATATACTTGGACGGTAGCGTCCATTTTTTATGATGGCGGTGATAACTCTTTTGCGGAATTCGGCTGTATCGATATCCAGCAATTGGCAGAGATAGGTTGTATCTACTCCTTTGATCTGTGTTGGTGTTACTTCCAGATCATACATGATAGTATTATTGAGGATAGCCTTTCCTTTTCTGTCATAAATGATACCACGGTCGGGGTATTTTACCTTTGGATAAACAGCATTGTTGAATGCAAGAGCCTGGTATTTATTTGAAAAAAGCTGGAGGTTGATTAGCTGGGCAAGCATCACGACAAATACCCCCGCAATAATAAGGCGGATGACAGTTGAACGTGATTGGTTGAAAACAGACATGAGGGAGGTAAGAATTAAGAGGTAAGAGGTAAGAGTTGAAGTAAGATTTAAGATTTAAGAAGTAAGATTTAAGATTTGACAAAATTAATCATGTACACCCAATTAAAGGTAAGTAAGCAACAATAAAGAAAACTAATGAATCAATTCTCCAACAAACCGCAGTACATCCTCCACGTAAATCTTACCTCTTACCTCTTACTTCTTACCTGTTTAGTCCTACACGGCGTTGGTTCTGTACCTTTCTTTTCGGTAGAACAAGAGTTCTGTTATGAGTATAAGAAGGAGGCTTACGGCGGTTGTTGCAAATACTTTTCCAAGGAAGTACCAGAAGTTACCGAACTGCATCCATTCCAGGAAAACAAGATAGCCATGGTGAAGAACGGTAAGCACCAGAACAAAAACCGAATAAGGTGCCCATCCCATGCTGGCAGGAGAAGGTGCGCCATAGCTTTGTTCAGCGCCTTCCTGGCGAATCAGCAGGTTAACCAGGAATGGTCTGATATAAGCAATGAATACGCAGGCGGCGGCATGAAGGCCGGGAGTTACCAGGAAATAATCGAGTGAGAGCCCGAACAGAAAGGCTACGATCATAAGCCAGGCACGGCCCATATTGAAAGGCAGCCAGAGAATATATAAAAAATAGAGGTATGGAACCACAAACTGGTGCAGGGGTGGAATCTTATGCAGGACGAATACCTGCACGAGGATAAAAACAATAAAGCGGATAGTATTTTTTACCAGGTCACTCATTTGTTTTTCTTGTTGCTGTTTCGAGCGCTGTTTGTTCTTCCATTTGTTTATTCCGAACTACATATACATATTGTATCGTAGAAAAATTTGTGGCCGTGCGCAACCGGAGGTTGAGAAAATTAGTACTTGGATCACTGATGGCGGTATCAACAGTTCCGATCAGGATATTAGGTGGAAATATCGAGGACAGATCACTGGTGAGAACGGAATCCCCCTTATTGACCTTGATGTTCTTGGGGATGTTCCGCATCTGTACAAATCGGGGGTTCACTCCATCCCAGCTAACGGATCCACGTTCTTCAGATCCTTTGAGTTTACCATCCACTTTAAATTGCCGGCTGATCATACTCATTACTGTGGCGAAATTATTGCTCACATTCACCACCCTGCCAACTATCCCCCTTGATCCGATCACGGCCATATCAACCGTTACGCCCTGGTTGGAACCCCTATGCAGGGTAAAGAAATTGGTTTGCGTGGTAACAAAACTACCAACTACACGCGCATCCAGATAGGTGTATTTCTGGTATGGCTTAAGGGAGTCAACACGAATGGAATCCACCACGATCCTGCTGCTGGTATCGGCAGGCTGGTAATTAGACCGAAGCATTTCGCGAAGAGATACGTTTTCCTTCACGAGCACTTCGTTGGCCTTTTTTAGTTTGAAGTAGTATTCAACCGTATTATAGCGGTCGTTGATGCTTCCCGTTATTTCACTGGCAACGCCCATGGCCGCTGCCTCATGAAATTTGTTATAACGGAAGAGAAAGGACAATGCAAGCACCTGCAGCGCCAGGAAAAAAATGAAATTGAAATAGCGCCGGATGAACAGAAAGATATTACGCATAGCAGCCTCCTCTTATCAAATTTATGCTTCTAACCCGCTCCTTTATCAGCGCATCACAAACGGATACCGGTCATAATTTTTAAGTGCAATTCCCGTTCCGCGAACAACACTTTTCAATGGATCGTCGGCAACATGCACCGGAAGTTTTATCTTCTGGCTAAGGCGTTTGTCGAGCCCTCTCAGCAAAGCTCCTCCACCTGTGATGTAAAGTCCACGGCGATATATATCCGCTGCCAGTTCCGGTGGTGTTGTTTCCAGTGCCTTGAGGATGGCCTCCTCAATTTTGAAAATGCTTTTATCGAGTGCTTCGGCGATCTCCTGGTAGCTGACCATGATCTGTTTTGGAATTCCTGTTACCAGGTCGCGACCATTAACAGGGATATCGTCGGGGGGATTGTCGAGGTCTTTCATCGCGGCTCCGATCTGGATCTTGATCTGTTCAGCGGTTCTTTCACCGATCAGGAGGCTATGGTAACGGCGAAGGGCTTCCATGATATCGGCAGTGAATTCATCACCGGCAATACGGATACTCTGATCACATACGATACCTGCAAGTGCAATCACAGTGATACCCGTTGTACCACCACCAATATCAATGATCATGTTACCCACGGGTTCTTCCACATCAATACCAATACCCAGTGCAGCCGCCATTGGCTCATGGATCAGGTAAACTTCCTTGGCGCCGGCCTGCTCTGCGCTATCGCGAACAGCACGCTTTTCAACTTCCGTGATGGAAGAAGGAATGCATATCATCATCCGCCATGAAGGAGGGAAAAGAGGTTTTTTGGGGTAGATCATCTTGATCATCTCACGGATCATGAGCTCGGCAGCGTTGAAATCAGCGATAACACCATCTTTAAGTGGCCTTACCGTCCGGATGCTTTCATGCGTCTTCTCGTGCATCATCAGGGCGCGCTTACCTACGGCAAGAACATTTTTCGGGTTGTTCCGGTCAAGTGCCACTATCGAAGGCTCGTTGACCACAATCTCGTCGTTATGTATGATAAGGGTATTAGCAGTACCCAGATCCATGGCGATTTCCTGGGTCAGAAAATTGAATAATCCCATTTTATGCGGTCAGATTTTTAGTCAGGATATAATGTGAGCAAAATTGGAGGAAATAATCCGATTTATCAAAGTAGTATTCATTGATTATCACCAATTTTTTCACAATTAGCCAACTATCGCAAAAGAAGTGCCGAAATAAGTTCACAATGGCTTTTTGCCGACATCTGTTACTTTCGTCATATGTCAACACGGGGTGTAAACATCAATCGCACAGTCTGGATCCTGGCGATGGTCAGCCTGTTCGCAGATTTTGCGAGTGAAATGCTTTACCCTGTTGTACCCTTATACCTGAAAGAAATCGGATTTTCAATAGCATTGATAGGAGTTCTTGAAGGGATAGCAGAGTTTGTGGTCGGACTCACAAAGGGTTATTTTGGAAACTTATCAGATCAACGAGGGCGGCGACTACCTTTTGTACGCATGGGTTATGCACTCAGTGCTGTGTCAAAGCCATTGATGGCTGTTTTTATTTATCCCGCCTGGATCTTTTTTGCAAGAACTATCGACCGGCTTGGCAAAGGCATGCGCAGTGCTGCCCGGGATTCCATACTGGCCGGAGAAAGTACGCCACAAACCCGGGCGAGAGTATTCGGATTTCACCGGGGATGGGATACGGTAGGCGCTGTTCTCGGACCTGCTGCCGCCCTTGCCTTTCTGCATTTTTATCCGGGTTCTTATCGCCCATTGTTCTTTTGGGCTTTTATACCAGGGGTTATTTCTGTTGCTTTACTATTCCTGCTGCGGGAGAAAAAGATCATCAAACATGAAAAAGAAGAATTTCAGCTTCAAAAAAAACCAACCAACTTCTTTTCCTTTTTTTCTTTCTGGCGCGAGGGAAGCCAGGAATACCGCAGACTTGTATCCGGACTACTCCTGTTTGCCTTAGCAAACAGCTCAGATGCATTTCTTTTATTGCAGGCTAAAGCGATCACCGGTTCCGACACCATTACAATCAGCGCCTATATTTTCTACAATATTATTTATGCGGGCGCTGCCTATCCCATGGGGATGCTGGCGGACCGATGGGGCATGAAAAAAACTTTAATTGTGGGAATGGCATTATTCGTACTGGTATATTCAGGCTTTGCCTTTATGAGTTTGAATGCGGGGAAAATCCTGGCTGATTATGCGTTCCTGGTTTTTATATTATTTCTCCTGTACGGTATTTATGCTGCAGCCACCGAAGGCATTTCGAAAGCCTGGCTCAGCAACACCGTTGATCCTAATAAAACAGCCACTGCACTCGGATTATATGGTTCATTACAAAGTATCTGCACGTTAATATCAAGCACTCTGGCAGGATTTATCTGGGTGATATGGGGTGCATCTTTTACTTTCATAGTAGCGGCTACCCTGGCCATCACATCTTTGATCTGGTTGTTGCTGGTTCCAGTAAGGAATGAATCATCCTCACAAGCCAGCTAACTTCGGCTAAGTATCTCCGATACAGAGACCTGGACTTCGCCTAGCCCTATCCGGTATACTGCTATAATCCACCGTGACCGGAGTAAAGACTCAGCGGTTTATCAAGTTCGAGCGCAAGTACAGACATATATTCGTCTTTCACCGTAGCGGGAATATCAATGAATACAAGACCCGGAACCTGGCTCCAGGAGATCTTTCCGACGATTTTGTGCTGAAGGGTTTGCTCTGATCCAACAACCCTTATTTTTTTGATCGTATTCTTCAAACCCTTAACCATAACCGATCCCGAAGGTTTTCCAGTTAAGAAAAGATAAAGAATGGTGGAGTCTTTAGAAATGGTGGAGGGACCATAAAAATGCCCCTGCGGCATTCCTCCCAGGGAACCAAATATTGCCTCTTCATGTTTTTTATTCCACCTGCCCAGTTCCTTTAGTACAGTAACCTGTTGTGTAGGAATACTGCCATCTTCTTTTGGTCCAATATCCAGCAGCAGGTTGCCGCCACTTCCTATGGCATCAGCAAAAATATGAATGATCTCAGATGGAGTTTTCCAGTTGGTATCAGCATGCTGGTAGCCCCAATTATTATTGATGGTCATGCACAGCTCCCACCATTTTCCTTTTGGGCGGGTAATAGGTGTATTTTGTTCGGGTGTGTCATAATCACCATAGCCTGCCAACCTCGCATTAATGATGGCAGAAGGTTTTTTAGCCAGAATTGCGGAGCGTATGGCCGCGGCATTCCACTCTGCCGCACTATGTTCCCAATCGCCATCAAACCACCACAGATCGGGACGAAACTGGTTAGACACTTCATTGATCTGTGCCAGATTAAAAGCAAGGAATCTCTTCCATTTTAAAGAGTCGTCCTTCACTTTATAACGGGAGCTGTCGCTAAGAAAGCCGGGGTAGTCGGGATGCGACCAATCGATCAAAGAAAAATAAGCCCCGCGTTTGATATTGCGTTTATCCAATGCTGCAAAGAATGGGGTGAGCAGGTCGCGGCGGGCGCGCGTATCTTTCACAACATTATAATGATTTTGTTTGCTGGGCCATAAGGCAACACCATCATGGTGTTTGGTGGTGATGACTGCATAGCGTGCACCACTTTCGCGGATCAGTTCTGCCCACTGTTCAGGGTCATAACGGGAGGCTGTGAAGCCACCTAACTGTTTCATATAGTCGCTATGGCTGATCTTGCGGTTGTGAAAGCTCCAGCTCTCATCAATGCCGTTCACTGCATAGATCCCCCAGTGGATGAAAATGCCAAGTTTGGCATCAGCAAACCATTGCATCTTTGAGCTATCCGCCCCAGGGGCAGCAGTTTTTTCACTTGCCACCTGCCCTTCTGTTTGCTGTACAACCACTCCTGTTTGGGCCGGCAAAGTTGTAAATGCCATAACTGCTGAAAACAGAAGAATAGAAACCGAAAATTTCATACACAATCGTTTTGTTTGCACCTTAAAAAGGCACAAGTATCAGGAATGAGACAGAAAGCCCAGACGTTTTTCCGTTTCCTTATCCAATGAAGGCAGGCGCCTGCGCTCTACCAAAAAGCTTGTCAGCTGGGCGATCTCCCTGAATATATAATGTTTGTCAACCGCACCTTTAAGATAGTCTTTGCCGGTACTGCCACCGGTACCCACCCGGGTTCCGATCATACGGTGTACCATATTCATATGCCGATATCGCCAGGTGCTGAGCTGCTCATCGATCTCGAGTAAAACATTAAGCAGCTGAAAGGGCTGCTGAAGCATCGGGTAGCCGCGGTAGAGCATAATAAAAAGAGCTGCCCTGCAAGCTCTTGGTGAGAGCTGTCGAATGGAACCAGAATTATTTCCAGTAGCTGCATGGTCAGCTGGGATGCTGGTGATGCTATCAGTGTTTTCTCCAAATACTGATTCAAAGCCCTGGAGATTAGCTAATTCTTTTTCACTCAGGCTTGACCGGTAGACAGCTGAATAATCTGCAAACCAATCGGGTGCCTGGTCAAGAAATGGCATTCGTTCGAGCCATTGATTAAGCAGACTGATAAGGGGCTGTTCAGATTCTACCTGCTTGATCAAAGCCACCTGCTCCGGCCGTAATTGCGAAGTGTAATACTCCTGACCGTGGCGCTGCATGAATTGCAGTCCCAGCCTGGCTTCCAGCGCCTTGAACTGCCAGCTTTGGAAACCCGATGCCGGCCTGAGCATATCACGGAAATCGAGAAAATCCATTGGTGTCATAGTTTCCATAATATCGATCTGGTGTACCAATACTTTTAATATGGTAACAGAACGCTGGAGCCGATGGACCACGGTTTGTAATTCGGGTGAATTATCATTTAGTTCGGGCTGCTTCATGATGGCATTCACTGATTCCACCTCATACATCACCTGTTTGAACCATAATTCATATGCCTGGTGGATAATGATGAATAACATTTCATCATGTGCGGGTTGCTGCAATAAATCACTTTCCGGTTGTTGCGCATTAAGAATCTTATCAAGCTGGAGGTAATCAGAATAATGAACGTTTTTCATGATCAGGATTTATTGCTTTCAGAAAACTCATACCCGATATCTTTCCGGAAATACATACCATCGAAAGATATTGTGTTCAGTGCCTGTTTTGATAAAGCAACTGCTTCACCAACAGATTCACCATAAGAAGTAACGCAGAGTACTCGTCCTCCGGCAGTAAGCACCTCCCCTTCTTTTTCTACAGTTCCTGCATGGAAGAGGATACTGGCGGGAGGAAGCTGTGCATCAAGCCCTTTAATAAGCTTTCCCTTTTCATAATCACCCGGATATCCACCACTAACCGCCATAACGGTGCAGGCTACCCGCGGATCCTGTACTACGGTAACCTTATCCAATTCACCATTGGCAGTAGCCACGAGAAGTTCCACGAGGTCATTCTGCAGGCGGGGCATCACTACCTCAGTTTCGGGATCACCCATCCGGCAATTGTATTCAATAACAAAGGGTTCTTCATTTACCTTGATCAGTCCCACGAAAATGAAACCTTTATAATCAATACGTTCTTCCTGTAAGCCAGCCACCGTGGGCCTTACCACTCTTTCAATCACTTTATTCATGAAAATATCATCAGCAAAAGGAACAGGACTAACAGCACCCATGCCTCCTGTATTTAGTCCGGTATCAGCTTCACCAATACGTTTATAATCTTTTGCGTCGGGCAGCAGAACGTAGTTCTTGCCATCGGTGAGAACGAAGACGCTCATTTCTATGCCGCTTAAAAATTCTTCGATCACCACTTTTTTAGATGCCTCCCCAAACTTTGCCTCTTTGATCATCTCTTCAAATTCCTTAGCTGCTTCATCGTGATCATTTAATATGAGAACACCTTTACCGGCGGCCAGGCCATCCGCTTTCAATACGATAGGAAGTGCATGCTGTTTAATATATAGAAGGCCTTCTTCAAAGCTGGCGGCATCAAACTCACGGTAAGCAGCGGTGGGTATTTTATGGCGATCCATGAAGGCTTTGGCAAAGGCTTTTGATCCTTCCAATTGTGCACCATAGAGGGAGGGACCGATAATTGACATCAGTGCGCCGCTCTTAAGCGCCACCGGATGCATGCGGAAATAATCCACTATTCCCTTTACCAATGGTTCTTCCGGACCAACAAGGATCATGTCAATGGATTCATCCATACAGAATTGGCGGATCTGTCGGAACTCCGTCAATTTCAGGTCAACATTGGTGCCGCATTGGGCTGTACCGGCATTACCCGGGGCAATGAATAAACGGTCGCAAAGCGGGCTCTGGGCCATTTTCCAGGCCATAGCATGCTCGCGGCCACCAGATCCGAGTAATAATATATTCATGATAATTCTTTCTTATATAAATGAGCCGGATCAACCAATCCGGCTGCGAAAATAGAGAAATGCCTTGAAAAGCTCATCCGGTGGCACTCATACGGATTTTATCCTTATTTTGGCCCATCCAAACAACAGCTAATCATAAATTAACGATCCACTTATGAGTCAATCACAGCTTGCATCCCAATCAGGCCACCCCAAAGGGCTATATATTCTCTTCGCAACGGAAATGTGGGAACGTTTTAACTATTACGGCATGCGGGCCGTGCTGGTGCTATTCATGACCAAAGCCCTTCTGTTTGACAAAGTGTTTGCCTCCAATCTTTATGGCTCTTATACCGGACTTGTTTACCTCACCCCATTGATCGGTGGATATATTGCCGACCGTTACTGGGGAAATAAAAGATCGATCATTGCAGGGGGATTGCTGATGGCGATCGGCGAATTCATACTTTTTTTCTGCGGCTCACTATATAGCACAAACGAATCATTGTCCTCCATATTCTTTTTCTCCGGACTCGGATTCATGATTGCAGGTAATGGTTTTTTTAAGCCAAATATCTCATCACTGGTAGGACAACTTTACCCAAAAGGTGATCGCCGCACAGATGCCGCATATACAATTTTCTATATGGGGATCAATGTAGGAGGTGCACTCGGACCAATCGTTTGTGCATTCCTGGGAGATACCGGCGACCCGGCAGATTTCAAATGGGCTTTCCTGGCAGGTGGAATTGCCATGTTGCTCAGTGTGGTAGTACAACTTGCATTCCAGAATAAATATGTGGTAGCGCCAGACGGGCAGCCATTGGGACAGGTTCCTGGAGATGCCCCGAAAGCATTTTCCAATCCCATATTTGTGGGGTTGGGCCTCGCTGTCTTATCGGCCCTTATGATCGGACTGTTATACATTGATGCGAAAGTATTCAGCTTCCTCACGTACCTGTTGCTGGCATCAGTGATATTCATCGCGTTTTTTATATTCTCTGATAAAACCATTAATAAGTTTGAAAAAGACCGCATCATGGTGATATTCATCGTGGCGTTTTTCGTGATCTTTTTCTGGAGTGCTTTTGAACAGGCGGGAGCATCCCTCACCTTCTTCGCAGATGAACAGACCGACCGGGTATTGAATTGGAATATCCCCATGTGGCTGATTTACGTTCTATCGGCAGCTCTTCTCTATTATACATTCACCCTTTTCCAGAAGGTTTCGAAAGGACTGGCAGATTCCTTCCACAAAAATCTTCGTATTACCGTGCAGGTGCTGCTGGCTATTTTGTTTATCACCGTGCTGGTTGGAAATATTTTACTTGCGATGAAAGGACAGTCATCAATACTTATTGATGAAGTTCCTGCCAGCGCATTTGCGTCACTGAACTCCATTTATGTTGTGGCATTTGCACCCGTATTTGCGTGGCTCTGGATAAAACTTGGTAAAAACGAACCATCGTCCCCTACAAAAATGGCATGGGGATTATTGCTACTAGCCCTTGGATATTTGTGGATCGCATTTGGCGTAAAAAATGTTGAGCCTGGCATTAAGGTGAGTATGATGTGGTTGCTTGGCATGTATGCCTTGCACACCTGGGGTGAACTCTGTTTGTCACCCATCGGACTTAGCCTGGTGAATAAGCTGGCTCCTTTAAAATTTGCCTCCCTGCTGATGGCTGTTTGGTTTCTTGCCAATGCTGCCGCCAATAAATTTGCTGGTGTGCTGAGTGCCTTGTATCCCGATGGAAAAACCACCAGCTTCCTCGGCTACGAGATGAAAGATAATTATGATTTCTTCATGCTCTTTGTGGGCATGGCGGGCCTCGCATCATTGATACTCTTCCTGCTCACCAAGAAGCTGCAGAAGATGATGCACCCGCGGGAGATGTAAGAGGGAAGAGTTAAGAAGTAAGATTTGTTGTGGTGGCAGGTGTGTTGAGTGAATGGAAAAAATTTGGAAGTGCTAAATCTTACCTCTTAATTCTTAAATCTTACCTCAATTCTTACCTCTTACCTCTTAAATTTTATCTGTGAAGCATCCGCGCGCACTACCATACCTCTTCTTCTCCGAAATGTGGGAACGTTTTGGTTATTACCTGATGATCGGAATTTTTACGCTTTACCTGAAAGATGTAAAGACCGGGTATGGAATGACGGAAGCAGAATCTGCAGATCTCTATGGCACTTTCATCGCCCTGGTTTTCCTTACGCCATTTTTGGGAGGGTTACTGGCCGATCGTTATTTTGGTTACCGTAGATCAATCATTGCCGGTGGATTGATGATGGCAGCAGGATATTGCCTCATGGCCATCCATAACACCGCCATGCTGTATACCAGTATGTCACTTGTTATAGTGGGAAACGGATTCTTCAAACCCAATATCAGTACGTTGCTTGGTAACGTTTATTCAACCCCTCAGTTTAAAGCGCAGAAAGACGAGGGGTATAATATCTTTTATATGGGCATCAACCTGGGTGCCTTTATCTGTAACTTTTTTGGTGCCGCCCTATATATAATGCTGGGCTGGGGATATGCGTTTATAGCAGCGGGTATTGGAATGCTGATCGGGGTGGTGGTATTTATCATTGGCACAAAACACTATATAGCATTTGATATAAAGAAAGGCGTGAGCAAGGATGATATGTCAATCACCCGTATCGTATTACTTATTCTTTTGCCTTCCGTAATTGCGGGTATACTTGGCTGGTTGCTTCCCGGCTCATTATTCGGATCAGACTCAACGGATGCATTCATCTTCGCCTGTATCCCGGTTCTGTATTTTTATGGTTCGCTCTATTTCAAGGCCGAAGCCAGCGAGAAGCGACCTATTGCCGCGCTGCTGGCGATCTTTGCTGTGGTGATCTTGTTTTGGGCAGTATTCAAACAAAATGGATCGGCATTAACTACGTGGGCCGATCGTTATACAAACCGCTCACTGGAAGGCACGACGGCAAAAGTATTTGACAAACTAAGTCTCGCGCAGACCATTCCCTATAAAAAAGACAGTGTTGCCCTCTACGATCAGCAGTTCCGCTTACAAAAGGAAAACGGCGTGATACTGAAAGAGTTTAACTACCATCCTTATTTCCGCAACCTGAATGAAGAACAGAAGCCAGCGGAAGGATCTGGCGTTATGGTTTGGGCAACCAACCTGAGCCAGAGCATTAATCCCGGCTGGGTGATACTTCTGACCCCATTAATAGTTGCCCTATTCACCTGGATGCGTAATCGAAACCGTGAACCCAGCACCGCAACCAAGATTGCCTGGGGATTATTTATCTCCGGACTCTCCGCACTTGTAATGGTGGCAGCAGTTTATGCAAGCAATAATGGTGCAGAGAAAGCAAGCCTATGGTGGCTTGTAGCAGGATATGGTGTTATCACGGTGGGTGAACTATTTCTGAGTCCGATGGGATTGTCGATAGTAAGCAAATTGAGTCCGCCGCGTATAACTTCCCTGATGATGGGAGGTTGGTTCCTGTCAACATCTATTGGCAACAAACTCTCCGGTGTACTCGCCACCATGTGGGATCAATACGAGCATAAGGCGAACTATTTCTGGTTGAATTTCGCATTGCTGATGGCAGCTGCGGCGATGTGCTTTGCAATGTTGAAATGGCTTAATGGCATCTTAAGGGAAAGAGGACTCTAGACAGGTAAGATGTAAGATTTGTTGTGGTAGCAGGTGTGTTAAGTGAATGAAAATAGTTTGGAAGTGCTCCAGCCTAATTCTTACATCTTACCTCTTACCTCTTACCTGTATCAGTTGTTCTTGAATGGGACCACCATTTCGAAGGCGGGAATATCAACATCAAAGAATTTCTTGGTATCCATGTTTTCCATCTGGTAGGTGCCAGACATGCGGCCCATTTCGGAGCGAAGGTTACAACCGCTTACATACTGGTAACGGTCACCGGGCGTGAGCATGGGTTGAACGCCAACTACACCTTCGCCTTCTACTTCCCGGTGGTCGCCATTTGAGTCGAATATATGCCAGTGCCTGCGGTGCAGTTTCACCGAAAAATTATTGTGATTATCTATGGTGATCCGGTAGGCAAACATGAACTCGCCCGCTAACGGATTGGAATAATCGGGCTGGTAATAGGTTTCCACACTCACCTCAACCCCCTGTGTGGTAGTACTGTTCATTCCCAAAATTTGTTTAAAGGTATACAAAAACAACAGCAGCAGGTAGTTTTTGTTCATTTTATGAACGTTCGTTCGTAACCCCGGCTTACCTTTGCGCCACCTGATAATTTCAATCTGTAAATAGCATTATATGAAAATAGCTGTAGCCAAAGGCGATGGTATCGGTCCCGAGATCATGCAGGCTGTATTGGATATTTTTACGGCCAATAAAGTTCCGATCGAATATGAATATGTGGATATGGGTAAATGGGTGTTCGACAAAGGTTATTCCAATGGGATGACCCCCGAAGCCCAGCAGACCATTGAAGACCTGGGAATCCTGTTTAAAGGACCCATGGAAACTCCCAAAGGCAAAGGCGTAAAAAGCGTGAATGTTACTGCGCGGAAAACCTGGAATACCTATGCGAACAAGCGCGTTTTCCAGACCCTTCATGGTGTAGACACTGTTTTCAGTAAAGCAGGAATTCCCATCGATCTTACCATTGTTCGCGAAAATATTGAGGACACCTATGGCGGAATTGAACATATGCTAACGCATGATGTTGCACTCAGCCGTCGTTTTATTACGCGGCCGGGATCACTCCAGGTGATCAAATACGCATTTGAAATGGCCAGCAAGAACGGATCAAAACGCATCACTTGTGGTCATAAGGCCAATATCATGAAGATCACCGACGGACTCTTCCTGGAAGTATTTTATGAAGTGGCAAAAGAATACCCCCATCTTAAAGCCGACGATGTTATTGTTGATGATCTCTGTATGAAACTCGTGAGCCGCCCTCAGGAATTTGATGTGGTGGTACTCACTAACCTGCAGGGAGATATTGTGAGTGATCTCTGCGCCGGACTGGTTGGCGGTCTCGGATTTGCTCCATCCGCAAACATCGGCGACCATATCTGTATTTTTGAAGCAGTACATGGCACCGCACCTGATATTGCAGGGAAGAACATTGCAAATCCAACTGCGCTGCTCTTAAGCGGTATCGCCATGCTGAGGCACCTGGGAATGATGGAAAATGCGGCAACAATTGAAAACGCCCTCCTATATACTTTGGAAAGTGGTGTACATACAGGTGATTTTGGAGATAAGAGTATTCCTTCAGTAAATACCACCGTGTTTGCGAATGCGATCATTTCCAACCTTGGCAAAACACCAACACATGGTGCAAGACCTATGTTACCCAACCAGCCTGCCACTCAAACTGTTTTCAAGCTGGAAGAAAACCCGATGATCATGTCAAAAGAACCCGAAGATGAACTGATCGTAGGGGTAGATATGTTCATTGAAAGCAGTGAACAACCAATGGTGATCGCGGAAAAATGCCTGCTGCATGTTGGTGATGTTTTTAAACTTGTAACCATCAGCAATCGCGGTACACAGGTATGGCCTAAAGGATCGGTATTTACAAATATGGTTAACCAGTACAGCGCCCGTTTTGAAAGTGTTGGCGGGGCTGCTGTAACACAAACAGACATCCTCGAACTGTATCGTGCACTGATGGCCGATTTCAAGATCTGTTCAACTGAATTATTAAATAAATGGGGCGATAAGAATGCTTATAGTCTGGCGCAAGGGCAATAAGCTAAAGGGGAAGGAAAATATTCCGGGCTGAATAAACGCAATGGAGCCCAATCATAAAAACAGCCGCATATTTGCGGCTGTTTTTTTTGTTATGTATATTACTCTTCTAAGAAACCATTCTATGTATAAAGCGCGCCACCTCCCCTTTTTGTTTATTACCGGGTATAGTATGTTATGCCTCGCATTGTTCCTGCTTGATTTGCGCGGATCAGGAAACAATTACCTTCTCCTAATGGGACTCACCGGCATGATCCTTTCCATCAGCTTTTGCGTGTTGTGCTGGATGGAAATTTCTGCTTCAACCAGGTTAAGCAAGGCCGAAAAGAACAGGTGGAAAATCGGGCTGTTAATAATGCCCACCCTTGCCGGGGTATTGTATATGATCAAAGGCCGTGCGAATGCAATAGACTAACCAATACTTTATTGAATCATGTTTTATCGGTTGGCAATAATGAATTGAGCGATGCCGTTCATTTAAGCTTAGAAAGGCAATTTTTGGGTTATAGCAAAGGAAACAAATGCTGTTGCCACCATCGTTACAACTGCCAGCAGGAATAGCAGTTTACCCCGCCGGATTATCTCCGGTTCTTTATCACGCCGCCCTTCATACCATATATACGCACTGTACATAGCTAACAATGCTGCACAAACGAAAACAAGCTGGTAGAGCCCCCAACTTGCTGCGGTAGCATCGAGAAGAAATAATTTTTGAAGGAATTGATGAGCCATTGGAATTATTGATTATTAGCGATGGTCTTGGTTAGAGGGCTTCAGAATAGGTGAGATAGAAATTTATGATATGAAAGCGATAATTCAGTTTAGGGACTTTGAAAACAGAGTAAAGTATTGACGCTTAGCTCACACTTTCTTTGAGCGACCATATCCATTTTTCAGAAGCCACTGCAATACTTTATCCCGCTGGTCGCCCTGCACCAGCGCTTCTCCATCTTTAACTGACCCGCCGGTACCGCAAAAGTTTTTGAGTTGTTTTCCCAGCTTCTCCAGATCATCAGAGGAGCCGATAAAGCCTGTGATGAGCGTTACGGCCTTCCCCCCTCTTTGTTTGGTATCAAGTTTAATGCGCAACAATTGTTTATCGGATGGGAGTGTTTCAGATTGTTCCGTTTCTTCAGGTTCAAAACGGAAACCGGGGTCAGTGGAAAAAACGAAACCGTTCTTATCTGATGATCGTTTCTTAGACATTTGAAATGGTATGATGGTCCAAAAATACTACTCAGGAAGCAAACGGAGGTTGGGAGTTACTATTTTGCAAATGCGTCAACTTTAATTGGCGCGGTATTTTCAGGCTGGTTCTCAGAAGAGGCTCCATGCTCATTTGAAGTAGCTTCATGAGGATGCTGGTGCTGAAATGAGGCTGTATCATTATGATTTGATATGGCTGGGTCGGCTAAATTTTGCGGCATCGGTCCGGCCTGCTTTTGCGCTGCGGTTTCTGCCAGAAGCTGTCGGAACATTTTCTCCGCATTCTTTTCATTACCGATGAGGTCTTCCAGACTTATCTTATCGAGGAATCGGTCGATCTGGTTTTGTAGCACCCGCCACAACGACCTTGAACTGCATTCAGCAGAGTTGGTGCAAACAGTTAAAAGGCCGGCATGTAGGCCGCAGTAACCATCATCAAACAAACTCCCACCAAGGGCTTTAAGAACAACGTTCACTGAAATATCTTTCCGCGGCCTCGATAAAAAGTATCCGCCTATTTTTCCGGGAGTGCTTTTAATAAATCCTTCCTGCCTTAGCAGCCTTGTGAGCTTAGCTACATAGTTCATGCTAAGGCCCTCCGCCTGGCTGAGCTGGGAAATAGTGAGACCCTCCGGCTCGGAGCAAGCGGCTATCCTGATCAGGATACGCAATCCATATTCTTCCTGTGCGGTGATCTTCATTATTATTTGTTTTACATAAATCCAAGCTCAAGCCTTGCAGCTTCAGACATCATGCTTTTATCCCATGGCGGGTTCCAGGTTACAGAAACATGCACATCATTCACCCCTTCAATTTCACGGACACGCTGGTCAACCTCAACAGGAATACTTTGTGCGGCGGGACAACTAGGCGCTGTGAGCGTCATTACCACCTGAACATTGTTGATAGGTAGAATTGACACTTCATAGATGAGGCCCAATTCGTAAATACTCACCGGGATCTCCGGATCGTAGATGGTTTGGAGTACCTCAATAACTTTTTCTTTTAATTGTTCCTCTGTGTTCATGCTATCCGCTTGATTTGTCCATTAATTTAAAGGCCATGGCATAACTCTTCATCTGCTTCACCATGGCAACAAGTCCATTAGAACGGGTTTGGGCAAGATGGGTGGTCATCCCGATGGCCTGAATAAAGCCAAGTTTTGCTTCAATGATATCATCAGCACGCTGCCCACTCAATACCCTGATCAACATACTGATCAAACCCTTTACAATCACTGAATCACTATCGGCCTGGTAATAAACCCTGTCACCTCTTCTCTCCGCAACCAGCCAAACTGTACTCTGGCACCCCCTTACACGGTTCTCATCAATTTTATGAACCGATGGCAAAACCGGAAGTTTTTTTCCCAGGTCTATGATATATTCATACTTATCATCCCAGCTGTCGAAGAGACTGAACTCTTCTATTATTTCTTCTTCAATTATTTCTATTGTCTTTTCTGTCATCTCCTATGTTTTCCTCAGGAAAGTTTCCTGATGGCATTTTCAAGGGCTGCCATCATGCTATCAATTTCTTCTTTGGTATTATAAATAGCAAAGGATGCACGGATAGTTCCGGGAATCCCAAACCTGTTCATCAGGGGCTGTGTACAATGATGACCTGTACGAACCGCAATACCACGATTATCAAGCATTATACCAATATCCTGCGGATGAATTCCATCAATCACAAACGATACCAGGCTGATCTTTTCTTTAGCTTCGCCGATTATTTTCAAGCCCGGTATTGCCTGTAGTTTGTCGGTAGCATATAGCAACAGTTCATCCTCCCAGGCAGCTATATTTTCTTTGCCATAATGTTGTATAAAATGAATGGCATCACGAAGTGCAACTGTATCGGCAATATTTGGTGTGCCCGCTTCAAATTTATAGGGAAGATCATTGTAAGTGGTTTTTTCAAAACGCACTTCCCTAATCATCTCTCCGCCGCCCTGGAATGGGGGCATGTTTTCCAGAATAGCTTTCTTTCCATATAATACGCCAATGCCCGTTGGACCATAGATCTTATGACCAGAGAAAGTATAGAAATCAGCATCCAGGTCCTGTACATCAATAGGGATATGCGCTGCCGATTGTGCTCCATCAATCAATACGAGAGCGCCATTCTTATGTGCCATTTCAATGACCTGCTTAACCGGGTTGACTGTTCCTAGTGCATTGGAAACATGTACTATAGATACTAACCTGGTTTTGGGTGATAACAACTTTTCATATTCCTCCAGCAGAAGTTCGCCTGCATCATTGATTGGGATCACTTTCAATACAGCGCCTTTTTCCTCACATAATATCTGCCATGGAACAATATTGGAATGATGTTCCATGGTGCTGATGATGATCTCATCACCGGCTTTGATCTGCTGGCGTCCCCATGAATACGCGACGAGATTTATGCTTTCGGTTACGCCACGTGTAAAAATGATCTCTTCTATGGAAGATGCATTGAGGAATTGCATAACCAGGTGGCGTGTAGCCTCATAAGCCGCCGTAGCCTCTTCAGCCAGTGTGTGAATGCCGCGATGTATATTGGCGTTAGTATGCGAATAGTAATTGATCAGCCCATGGATCACCTCCGCCGGTTTCTGCGTTGTGGCTGCATTGTCAAAATAAACAAGCGGATGACCTTTCACTTCCCTGGAAAGAACCGGGAACTGCTTACGTACAGCATCAACATCTATTGATCTCCGCTGTGTTGCACTATGCTTCAAAACGGTTGAATCAGTATTCATAGTCTTTAAGTTCTAACCGATGATTGATCAGTTCTTCCATATAATTCCGCAATGCCAGGGGCTTGATCTGTTCCAGGATATCGGTGGCAAAGCCATGCAATAACAATGACCTCGCCATCTCTTCGGAAATACCTCTCGAACGCAGGTAAAAGATCCCATCTTCATCAAGCTGTCCAATGGTACAACCATGTGAACATTTCACGTCATCCGCAAAAATCTCCAGCTGTGGTTTTGTGTTTACAGTTGCATCCGGAGAGAGAAGGATGTTCTTGTTCGACTGGTAGGCATTTGTTTTCTGCGCCTGTTGTCTTACAAAGATCTTACCGTTGAAAACCCCGGTGGATCTGTCAGACATTACACCTTTATATAGTTCATTACTGAAACAATGTGGCTTTACATTATCTACCAGGGTGTGGTTATCAATATGATCATCGCCTTTAGGCATATAGAGGCCGTACATATGACTTTCACAATGTTCTGCATCCAACACGATGTTCAGGTTGTTCCGAACCAGTTTGCCGTCAAGACTGATGGTAACCACATGACTATTACTTTTTCCTACATGACGGATATGCGTGGTACTCACGATGCTGCTGTTAGGCGCATCATGCTGTAACTTATAATATTCCAGGAATGCAGCTTCTTCAACAACAGCTTCCACAACCTGGCTGGTGAGGCAATCAACATTTCCAATGGTGATATTATTATCGATCACCTGCAAAACAGCGCGCTCAGCAAGGTGAATAAGACAACGGGGCTGCAGGAACTGGTGCTGCGTGCGGGCATCAGCGATATTAATTATATAGAGGGGTTGCTCTGGTACGGCAGCCTTTTTAACGGCAACAAAAGCGCCATCGCGAAGCCATGCAGTATTCAGTGCATGTAAACCATCTTCATGGTATTTGCTGCTATGGCCGAGATGAGCTTTTACGATGGGTGCATATTCATTTTCTGCAGCAATTGCCAGCGGTAATACTTCAATACCACTGGATCGTATAACCGAGAATGCCTCTGAATAAAGTCCATTTATGAAAACCAATTCGTTGGCCTCCGCTTGCCCCGGCAGCCGCAGAGCATTGAGGTCTTCGCGCGTAAAGGGAAGATCAGCTCCCGAAACAGGGAGGTTGAGTTGCTTGTTGAACAGGCTGCTGAGACGGGTATATTTCCATTCTTCGTGACGGGTGGTGGGAATACCAGTTCGCCTGAATTTTTCAAGGGCACCACGACGAATTTCCCGGAGATTATCAGCCCCGTTCATCGATAGTTCCTTATCAAGCTGTTCGTATATGTTATCGATATTTTCCATTAAGTTTCTGATGTTTTTATGATCCCTGTAAAGGGCGAATGAAAGAAGGTTTTAAACTGCGGCTGTTTCATTCTTGATGAAATCATAGCCCCTTTCTTCCAGCTCCAATGCAAGTTCCTTTGTACCGGAACGAACGATCTTACCGTTCCACAATACATGTACAAAATCAGGTACGATATAATCCAATAAACGCTGGTAGTGCGTTACCACCAATACAGCGTTATCTTCCCTGCGAAGGCTGTTCACACCATTCGCCACGATCCTTATGGCATCAATATCGAGACCAGAATCGGTTTCATCCAGGATCGCCAGCTTGGGTTCGAGCATTGCCATCTGGAACACTTCATTTCTTTTCTTTTCACCACCTGAAAAACCTTCATTCAGCGAACGACTCAACAATGTTTTATCAATATTCACCAAAGCCATTTTTTCCTTCATAAGCTTCAGGAACTGCACAGCATCCAAAGGATCCTGTCCGCGGTACTTACGTACTTCGTTCAAAGAAGTTTTCATGAAGTTGATTGTGCTCAGTCCCGGTATCTCCACAGGATACTGGAATGCGAGAAACAGCCCTTCCCCTGCCCTTTCTTCGGGCTTAAGATCAAGCAGGTCCTTACCATTGAATTCCACGGATCCTCCTGTCACTTCATAATGATCACGGCCGGCCAGAACGGAGGCCAGGGTGCTTTTACCGGAACCATTGGGGCCCATGATGGCATGAACCTCACCCGCTTTTATATCAAGGTTAATTCCTTTCAGTATCTCACGTTCTTCAATATTCGCTGTCAGATTTTTAATGCTTAACATTATCAGTTTTTTTCTATTATTAATTTGTTCTCACGGGCATCATTACCCTACGCTTCCTTCGAGGCTGATGGCCAGCAGTTTCTGTGCTTCAACGGCAAATTCCATCGGCAGCTGGTTCATCACTTCTTTTGCAAATCCGTTAATGATGAGTGCCACAGCAGTTTCTGTATCAATTCCCCGCTGGTTGCAGTAGAATAGCTGGTCTTCACCGATCTTGGAAGTAGTAGCCTCATGTTCAACAATAGCAGAATTGTTTTTCACCTCTATATAAGGGAAGGTATGTGCGCCACATTTATCACCTAGCAGCAATGAATCACACTGCGAAAAATTCCGGGCGTTGGAAGCATTCCTGCTCACATGAACAAGTCCGCGGTAACTGTTATTGCTGAACCCGGCAGAGATCCCTTTTGATACGATCCTGCTCTTGGTATTTTTACCCAGGTGCATCATTTTTGTTCCGGTATCGGCCTGTTGGTGGTTATTGGTAACGGCAACAGAGTAAAATTCGCCAGTGGTATTATCACCCTTAAGAATCACGCTGGGATACTTCCAGGTTATGGATGAGCCTGTTTCTACCTGCGTCCAGGAGATCTTTGAGTTATCGCCTTTACATATGCCCCGCTTGGTAACGAAATTATAGATACCGCCTTTACCTTCCTTATCGCCGGGGTACCAGTTCTGTACGGTTGAATATTTTATTTCGGCATCTTTCATGGTGATCAGTTCCACCACCGCCGCATGCAACTGGTTTTCGTCGCGCATCGGGGCTGTGCAACCTTCCAGGTAACTCACATAGCTGCCTTCGTCGGCAATGATGAGGGTTCTTTCAAACTGACCGGTATTTTCAGCATTGATCCTGAAATAGGTGGAGAGTTCCATCGGGCAGCGAACTCCTTTGGGGATATAGCAGAAGGAACCGTCACTGAATACCGCAGAGTTGAGGGTGGCGAAAAAGTTATCGGTAATTGGCACCACAGAACCGAGGTATTCCTGAACCAGTTCGGGATGCTCGCGGATGGCTTCACTTATAGAACAGAAGATGATACCTTGTTCCTTAAGCTGGTCTTTAAATGTGGTGGCAATCGAAACACTGTCCATTACCACATCAACTGCTACACCGCTTAATCTTTTCTGTTCGTCGAGAGAGATCCCGAGTTTTTCAAAGGTTCTGCGAAGTTCAGGATCAATCTCATCAAGACTACCCGGAGCTATCTTTTGTTTGGGGGAGGAATAGTAGATAATATCCTGATAATCAATGCTATCATATTTGATATTAGCCCATTGAGGTTCCTTATCCTTTATGGTTAGCCAGTGACGGAAAGCTTTCAGCCGCCAGTTTAACATCCATTCGGGTTCATTTTTCTTGGCCGAAATAAAGCGGACTGTGCTTTCATCCAGTCCCATCGGGGCCTCATCTGCTTCCATGGGGGTTACAAACCCATATTTATATTCCGTGAAAACATGAGGCGGAATAGTATTCAGTTCGTTTTCCATTATTTTTCCACTCATCTTGTTATTAATACAAAAAAGTACAAACAAAGTTCGGCATTAAAGACGAGACGAAAAAACTGAAATGAAATCTTAACAGGATTTAGCGCATAACCGCTTTCAGACTGAGGTCCAGGCTCCGGGCCTGGTGAATGAGGGCGCCCACGCTCACATAATCGACACCTGTTGAGGCATATTCAAGGAGGTTATCGAGGTTGATCCCTCCGCTTGCTTCGGTTTCAAAACCGGGGGGGATGAGGGGGAGTGCTTCACGGATCATGGCCGGACTAAAATTATCAAGCATAATACGGAAGACCTTTCCTTGTCCAACGGATACCACTTCCGTAACATCCTCCAGCGACCTTGTTTCCACTTCTATCAGCAGGCCGGGTTTCTGTGTTTGCACATAGTTGAAGGCCTTATCGATGGCTTTTGTGATGCCACCGCAGTAATCTATATGATTATCCTTGAGCATGATCATATCATAGAGTGCAAAACGATGGTTAACGCCGCCACCTATGGCAACGGCCCATTTTTCGAGCAGGCGGAAATTGGGAGTAGTCTTCCGGGTATCCAGAACTTTGGTATGAAGGCCTTTTAAATGGTCGGTATATTTCCTGGTGAGGGTGGCGATTCCGCTCATGCGCTGCATGCAGTTCAATACAAGCCTTTCGCACATAAGAATGGTATGCACATCGGCATCCACTTCAAAGGCAACTTCTCCAAATTTCATGAGATCCCCATCCTTTTTGAAAGCACGGAAGCTGATATCAGATTGCATATGACGGAAAATACGTTCTGCCACGTCCATGCCTGCAAGCACACCGTCTTCTTTGATCTTCAAAACAGCAGTGCCTTTTTCGCCGGCCGGAATAGCGCTGAGGGTAGAATGGTCGCCGTCACCAATATCTTCTGCCAATGCATCGGTGATGAGTTTGTTAAGGAGTGCTTCAAATGCTATCATAAAACAAATCTAAGCATAAAAAAAGCCCACCATCGCTGGCGAGCCTTCTTACTATAAAACTATGGTTTCTCTTCTGTTACTATATAAAGGTCCCCAATTACTCCTGCTGGAACCTAACCTCCTGCAGAAGCTGCTTGTCGCCTTTCTGCTTCATAAATATGGTTGTACGATAACGACCATTATGGGTGTTTAACATACCGATCACAAAGTTGGAGCCGCTGTTCTCACCCCGGTGCTTGGGCTCAAAGGATTTAACGCCGCCATTGCTGCTGAAAAAATCCTTTATGATCATCTCCGCCTGGCTCCTGCTGTAGTTATCGCTACGATCGGGCAGTGATATATCAACCCGATTATCAAAAAATCTTGAAAGCATGTTGGCATTGCCTGATTTCAGTGCTACCACAACCGAATCCATCTCAGTTCCTTTATTGGTAAAAGAAACCAGGAGTGAACCCAATGCGATAAGGATAAGTGTAAAAATGTTTTTCATTCGTAGAATTTGATTGGTTTATATGTTTTCACCAGGACTACGGATTGGGCTGACCACCTCTCCATCCCCCAAAAGTGTGCCAACTGTCATCAAACCTTCTACCGGTCATCAAAACCCCAAAATAAACTAGATTTACAGGATAAAATCAAGCTGAACCCTTCAAACGATGAAAAAAGCGATCCTGATCATTATGGACGGATGGGGCCTCGGAAAAGTTGCTTCCAGTGATGCCATCCAGCATGCCAATACACCTTTTGTAAGCAGTCTCTACCACCAATATCCCCATACAACCCTGGTAACCTGTGGTGAAGCAGTAGGACTTCCCGACGGGCAGATGGGTAACAGTGAAGTGGGTCACCTGAATTTGGGAGCCGGCCGCATTGTTTACCAGGAATTGCAACGAATCAATGTTGCCATCCGTGATGGCGAGTTACAACAGCATCCTGTTCTGCTGCAGGCGATCCGACATGCCAAAGCCACTGATACGGCACTGCATCTGCTGGGACTGGTGAGCGATGGAGGAGTTCATTCCCATACCAATCACCTGAAGTCCATTATAAGCGTTTGCAAACAGGAGGGGCTCCAAAAAGTATTTATTCACGCCTTTACAGACGGAAGGGATACTGATCCAAAGAGTGGCCTGAATTATCTGACCAGTTTGCAGGGTCACCTCGACCAGACCACCGGAACCATTGCCACTGTGAGTGGGCGTTATTATGCTATGGACCGCGACAGGCGCTGGGAGCGGGTTAAACTGGCCTATGATGCCATGGTGAGGGGTCAGGGAGAAAAAGCCACCAACGCTCTTGCGGCTGTACAGGATTCTTATGACCGCAGCCTCACAGATGAATTTATATTGCCCACCGTTATTACCAATGAAGCAGGAATACCACTTGCAACCATTAAGAATGGGGATACGGCCATCTGTTTCAATTTCAGAACCGACCGCTGCAGGGAGATCACTGAAGTACTCACGCAAATGGATATGCCGGAGCATGGCCTGAGGCACCTGGATCTCCATTATACCACCATGACAGAATACGACAAGACCTTCCGCAATGTGCATGTCATATTTGAAACAGATAACCTGAACAACACTTTAGGAGAAGTTCTGGCCAGGAATGGAAAAAAGCAGATCCGCATAGCGGAGACCGAGAAATATCCGCACGTAACATTTTTCTTTAGCGGCGGCCGCGAAAATCCATTTGATGGCGAGAGCAGGATCCTGATGCCATCCCCCAAAGTAGCCACCTACGATCTGCAGCCCGAAATGAGTGCATTCGAACTAACCAATGCGCTCCTGCCAGAATTAGAAGCAGAGAATCCTGATTTCGTTTGCCTGAATTATGCCAATGCTGATATGGTGGGACATACCGGTATTTTTTCCGCTGCCATCCGGGCGGTAGAAACGGTTGACCAATGTGTTCAGCAGGTGGTGACAAAGGCTCTTGATCATGGATATACTGTTTTCCTGACCGCCGACCACGGCAATGCCGATTATATGATCAATGAAGATGGAAGTCCGAATACCGCGCATACCCTCAATGTGGTTCCGCTGTTTATCATTGACAAAAACTGGCGAGGCACGGTGAACCCTGGTAAGCTGGGTGATATTGCACCCACTATCCTTAAGTTTATGGGATTACCGATTCCGGCGGAGATGACCGGAAATGTATTGGTTGAAAACTAATCACTCTTAACACTCAAATTATATGATCAAAAAGATTCTCCTTTTCCTGCTGGTGGTTCTGTTGGTTTTGCAGGCATTCAGACCTAAAAAAGACAATACCGGACCAACCGGACTGGCAGCTAATATCAACAATTTTGTGAATGTACCGTCAGATGTTGACCAATTGCTGAAAACAAGTTGTTACGACTGTCATAGTAATAAGACCACCTACCCATGGTATTCAAATATTCAACCCATCGGCTGGTGGCTTGATGATCATGTAAATGAAGGAAAGAAGGAATTGAACTTTGATGATTACGGCAATTATAATCTCCGCCGTAAATACCATAAAATTGAGGAGGTCGCTGAAATGGTTGAAGAAGGCGAGATGCCATTACCCTCCTACACCATAGTTCATACCGCTGCCAAACTGGATGAGGAGCAGAAAAAACTTATCATCGGCTGGACCACCAATGTGATGAATGATATGAAGTCAAAATACCCGATGGATAGTTTGATCTTAAAGAAATAACCCGGGCATTATGGCATGCTATATGCGTAAATGCATTTTAATTTTCAGTCTTTTATTGGTGCTGCGTGATACTGTTCTATCACAGGAAACTGCCCGGGACAGCATCAAAGTTGCGGAACTCAACGAGGTCATCTTTTCGTTCAATAAATGGGAGCAACAGTTGAATGAAGTGCCCAATAAGATCACCAAGATCTCGCGTGCGCAGATATTGTTCCGTCAGCCCCAGACATCGGCCGATATGCTGGCGCAGACGGGAACTGTTTTCATACAGAAAAGCCAGATGGGCGGAGGCAGTCCCATGATCAGGGGTTTCGCAACCAACAGGGTATTGCTGGTAGTAGATGGAGTACGGATGAACAACGCCATTTATCGCAGCGGCAATTTGCAGAATGTTATCAGTATCGATCCACTTGCCATAGAAGAAAGTGAAGTGGTATTTGGTCCGGGCAGCCTGATCTACGGCTCTGATGCAATTGGCGGGGTGATGGATTTCCATAGCCTCGAACCCCGCTTCAGCAGTGATAGCACAACATTAATAGAGGCGGGTGCGCTGGCACGTTATAGCAGCGCCAATCGCGAAAAAACCATCCATGCCGACCTCAACATCGGGGGCAGAAGAGTTTCATGGGTTGGCTCCATCACCTATAGTTCATTTGATGACCTGAAAATGGGTAAGCACGGGGGGCAGGACAACTACCTTCGACCCGAATATATTCAGCGTATAGGCATGAATGATAGTATCAGAAAAAATGCTGATCCGCGGGTGCAGAAATATACCGGCTACGATCAGGTGAACATACTCCAGAAAATAAAAATCCGTTTATCGGATAAGCTGATGATGCAGTATGGTTTCACGTATGCGGGTACGGGAAGCGCGCCCAGGTATGACCGGCTTATTCAATACCGGGGAGGTAATCTTCGCTTTGCCGAGTGGAACTATGGACCAATGTTATGGCGCATGCATAACCTTAACTTTTTACATGCCAAAAAAACTGCGCTTTATGATAATGCGCGGCTTACAATGGCCTATCAAAATTATACGGAGAGCAGGATCGACCGGCAGCGTAACAGGGTGAGCAGAAATATACAGACCGAGCATGTAAAAGCAGCCAGTTTAAACTGGGATGCTGAAAAAACACTGGGTCGGGGCCAGTTATTCTGGGGAGCCGAATATGTACATAACAAGGTTGGTTCTACCGGGGAAATAATTGATATCAGTAATGGCAATAAAGAGCAGGCGGTAAGCAGGTACCCGGATGGTAGTAAATGGTTTTCTTCCGGACTGTACGGGAGCTACAAAATAAATATAAACAATGCACTGACGGCAAGTTCGGGTATACGGTATAGTTATACGGGACTGGATGCTGATTTTGATGATACTTATATTCCATTCCCTTATGATAATGCACGGTTACGAAAGGGGGCATTCACCTTCAATACGGGGATGGTTTACCGGGCCGGCAATCACTGGCAATTCAATGCCAATATCGCGAGCGGATACCGCATGCCGAATATTGATGATATCGGTAAACTCTTTGAAAGTGCGCCGGGAAATATCACTGTTCCCAATCCAGCCCTTAAACCCGAGTATGCCTGGAATTTTGAAACGGGGCTGGCATACAGGTCGGCCGGTGTAAGGGTGGAGCTGACGGGTTTCCATACCCTTTTAGAAGATGCAATTGTGCGAAGACCATTTTCCTTTAACGGGCAGGACAGCATTTTTTTCGATGGCACCCGCGGCCGGGTGGAAGCATTGCAGAATGTTGCCCGGGCAACGGTGTGGGGATTGCAGCTCAGTACAATTATCCCGATTTATGAGGGTTTCAGTGCGCGACTCAATGCCAACTATATCACAGGGAAAGAAACGGATGAAACGGCGGGTGACGGGGAAGAGAAGCAAGTACCGTTGCGCCATGCGCCGCCTTTTTATGGCAACCTCGCTTTAGCTTATTTGAAGGGGAAGATCCAGGTAGAACTCAATACCATTTACAATAGCCGGCTCTCCAATAGTAAACTGGCGCCAACAGAACAGGCTAAGGCAGAAATATACGCTGTTGACAGGGAGGGCAGGCCTTATTCGCCCGACTGGTATACCGTTAATCTCAATACCAGTTACCGGCTGAATAGCGCCTTCAGTATTCAGGCCGCATGGGAGAATATAACGAACCAGCGATACAGGCCTTATTCGTCGGGCTTGGTGGCGGCAGGCAGCCAGGTAGTCGTAGGGGTGAGGTACGATGTAAGGTAAGAGGTAAGAAGTAAGAGGTAAGATGTAGGGAACTTATTTGTTTTTTCCATAACTTACGAGAGCATAACCCCCACTATGACGGAAGAAATCCTTCTCAATGGATGTCTGAACAATGATCCGATGGCGCAGAAGGAACTGTACCAGAAATACAGTTCCCGCATGTTATCGGTATGTTACCGATTTGCACACAACCGCGAAGATGCGGAGGACATGATGCAGGAAGGTTTCATTAAAGTATTCTCACAGATCCATAGTTTCCGCGGCCAGGGAGCCTTTGAAGGCTGGGTGCGGCGCATCATGGTACATACCTGTATCAATCATCTGAAAAGAAATAAGAAGTTCAACGAGAGTGTTGACATTATCCATGCCAATGGTGTGCAGGTGCGGGAAGAATCAGTGCATTCCATTGTACAGGCCAAACAGGTTATAGAATGTATCCGTATGCTACCAATTGGTTACAGGACCGTTCTGAACCTCTATGCTTTGGAGGGCTATTCACACAAAGAGATCGCTACCGTGCTGGATATTGAAGAAAGTACCAGCCGATCGCAATATACCCGTGCCCGGCAAATGCTGGAAGAGATTCTTGTGAGAAAAAAAATCCTGCAAAAACCTCAGGATAAAGTGTCTTTGTTAGCAGCGTTTGGACGCTAAAAAGACTCTATGTAAGGAAACAGGGCATTTTAATGAAAACGCATCCCTAACCGGACGAAGATGGAGCAACAATTTTTTGAGAACGAATTTGAACAGTTTCTAAAGGAGAACGCCGATCAGCATAGAATGTACCCTTCTGATGGAGTATGGACGAATATATATCGTCGTATGCACCCCGGAAGGAGACGTGTTGCTCTCGGCGCCCTACTCTTATTAGTTCTGTCTGGCATTGTGTGGTTAAGCACTACAGATGCAGTTGATCGTTCACGTCGCCCTGCGAAAAACATTTCAAGCACATCGGTCAGCGAACATTCACTTTATGGGGAAAGCTCCGGCGTAACCGTTCATGATATCATTGCAAAACTCAGGGCAAAGTCGCTGATCCCGCCTATGGCCATTGAGGCCCCCATAAGACTGACCCCGCTGAAGATCCAGGCCAATACAGAAGGAAGCACACTGATCGCATTTGACCCTTCGGGCATAAGGGTTGGTCCGCTTGCTTTAGCACCAACACTGGCTGCCGCCAACCTTTTATTACAAGAGATCAACTCCACTCAATACAGCCAGCTAATCGTGCATAACGGAACATTGCCTGCCACTGGTATCCTGCCTGGCTCTAATACTGCCTTGTATGCCCAGCAACCAGCATCAATTGCAAATGCTGGTTCCAGAAATGGAGTGAGCGGTGTGGTGAATGCAAATGAAATAATTAAACCTGAAGCAGAGACTGCATCTGAGGTAACACTTGCACCCAATGTTAATGCTCGTCTCGGTAAGGACGAAGGCAATCCGCCAACAACCACTTTTATTCCTTTACCTATAACGCCAAGTACCAGCTTGCAGGCATCATCAACTTCTATACCTGTGGTGGATAACAGGCTGATAAAATTCAGAATGCCAGCCCGGAGGAATTTTTCTTTCCTGATGCATTTTGCCCCCACCATCGGATATCGCAACCTGTTTGAAGGGAAATCAAGGCCTACTTACGGCAACTCTCCCCTGATGGTAAGGCACCTGAATGTGAACCAGTTTGTAAACCACCAACCGGCCATCGGGTTCGAGCTGGGTGGTGCGTTCCGCTACCAGGCAAGCAAAGCATTTTCCATTCGATCAGGATTACAACTTAACCTGACGCGTTATAAGATCGAAGCATTTTCTCATCTTCTTGAGAAAACAACAGTGGCATTACAATCAGAATATGGATATCGCAGGGATACACTTGTTGCAACGTCTAATGTGAGAAACCTGGCAGGTGATAATCCCCGCAGCATGCAGAACCAGTATCTGCAGCTGACCATTCCTATAGCCGCGGAATTAAAGCTGATGGGCGATCAAAAACTGCAGGTGAACATTGCAGCAGGCTTACAACCAAGTTATCTCCTTAATACCAACCAATACCTGCTAAGCAGCAACCTCTCAAATTATGTTCGGGAGCCATCGCTGGTACGCCGCTGGAATATGGCAAGCAGTCTTGAAGCATTTGTTTCATACCAGAGCGGTGATATTCGCTGGCAGGTGGGTCCGCAATTCCGGTATAATCTTTTCTCCACTTATAAAAAGGAATACCCCATCCGCGAAAACCTGATGGAATACGGTATGAAAATCGGTGTAAGCAAAACTTTGCGCTAATTTTGCACCATGCAAAAAATCTTTATTCCGGCAGCCCTTGTATTGGCGACCCTGTTAGGTGCATGTAACAATACCGAAAAGAAAGAAACAGCGGCAGAAGAAAAAACATATTTCCCTGTTAACGCATATATCAGTTCAGAGCTGAAAAAAATTGATTCATTGCAGCTTCCTGTTGTGCGCTATGAATCAGCAAACGGGAAGACCGACACCCTGCCCATGACCACAGCAGAATGCAAAGCAATGGCAGAGGCATATCTCGACCAGGATATTACGGCCCCTGCACTTCGCGATAAATATGAAGAGAGCAGTTTCGCGGATCAGTCGATACCCAGCATCAATTTCACTTATCTGACTAAAGACAGCAGTCTGCCACTGAAGCGGGTTGATGTAGTACTCAAACCAGACCCGGAAAGAACAGAGAAAGTGATCTCGGTTTTTATGGATAAGGTTTACCAGCGGGGAGACACCCTTGTAAATGAAAAACTATTCTGGAAGGCCGAACGTTATTACCAGTTTATCCGTACCCATCAATTACCCGGAGCCGAACCTGTACTCAGCCAGACCAAGGTTGTTTGGGATGGAACGGAATAGCCAGGAGAAGTGCCGATGACAAGCGCCAACTTTCAACATATCGCCCATACGATTCCACAGGCTCCCGGTATATACAAATATTTTGATGCCGGCAGCAACCTGTTGTATGTTGGTAAGGCGAAGAATCTCCGCAAGCGGGTAAGTTCCTATTTCACAAAAACCTTCACCAGCTATAAGACCCATGAGCTGGTGCAGCGGATCGATCATATAGAATTTACGATAGTGGATTCGGAACAGGATGCATTCCTGCTTGAAAATGCATTGATCAAACAGTTTCGTCCCCGTTTCAATATTGACCTTAAGGACGACAAGACATACCCCTTTCTGGTGATCAAGAAAGAGCCCTTCCCCCGCGTTTTCCTGACACGAAGAAAGATCAATGACGGATCAGAATACCTGGGTCCGTTCACATCTGTTGGTAAGGTGAGGGAGCTACTCGACTTTATCCGCCATAATATACCCCTCCGCACCTGCAAGCTGAACCTAACGGAGAGCAATATCCGCAAGGGAAAATTCAAGGTTTGCCTTGAATATCATTTAGGTAATTGTAAGGGTCCCTGTGAAGGATTTCAGTCGCTCGCGGAATACCAGGAAAGTTTACAGCAGGTAAAGAATCTCATGAAGGGAAATCTATCGCCAGTGATGCAACAGTTCCGCAAAGAGATGCAGCAGTATGCCATGGACCTGCAGTTTGAAAAGGCGGAGATGATGCGTAAGAAACTAGACCATCTTGAGCAATACCAGAGCCGCAGTGTTATTGTGAGCAAACACCTCGGCAATATTGATGTGTTCTCACTGCTCAAGGATGGAGATATTGCCTACGTGAACTACCTGATGGTACAGAACGGCACCATTGTTCAGACACATACTATACAGCTGGAAACCCATCTTGATGAAAGCGAGGAAGAAGTGCTGGCCTTTGCCATCGGCCAGATGCGCAGCACCTTCAACAGTATGGCCGATGAGATCATCATACCATTTGAACTGCCCGAACTGATGGGTGTAACATCATCGGATACAACATTGCGTATAACAATTCCAAGAGGTGGTGATAAGAAAAAACTACTGGATCTCTCCCTTAAGAACGTGAATTATTTCCAGGAGGAAATAAGGCGCAAGAAGACCCTTAACCTGGAGGGCCGCAGTGATATGGAAAAGAAACAGGTGCTCTACCAGTTGCAGGAAGCCCTGGGTTTGCCAGAGTTGCCATTGCATATCGAATGTTTTGATAACTCCAATTTCCAGGGCAGTTACCCTGTATCGGCGATGGTCTGTTTTCGGGATGGCATCCCTTCAAAAAAAGATTACCGTCACTATAATGTGAAGACGGTAAAAGGCATCAATGATTTCGCCACCATGAAAGAGGTCGTTTTCAGGCGCTACAGGCGACTACGTGACGAATCGGAACCATTTCCTCAACTGGTTATCATTGATGGCGGCAAGGGGCAGCTGGGAGCTGCGATGGAAGCCATCAGGGAATTGCAGCTGGTGGGAGAAATGACGGTGGTGGGACTGGCCAAAAATGAGGAGGAGATCTTTTTCCCGGGAGATGCGGAATCGGTTAAACTCCCTTATAACAGTGAGCCACTCAAACTGATCAGGAGCATCCGGGATGAGGTGCATCGATTTGGAATCAGCTTTCACAGGCAGCAGAGAAGCAAGGGCACGTTCCGGAATGAATTACAGGAGATCAGGGGTATTGGTAAGGCCACTGCCGACCATCTACTCAAAACCTACCGGAGTGTAACCAATGTTCGCGAACAAACGCTGGAAACGCTGGCCGACGCGGTGGGTACTGCCAAAGCAAAACTTGTATGGGACTATTTCCATAACAGCGCCGGAGACGAGGCTACCGTATAATATGCCATAAGTTCCTTACCTTACTTTACCTGATTTTACCCCCTGATTGCGATTGGTTCCTACCTTATTGAACTGGCCTTAACTTTTTTACACCCAAACCAACAACCATGCAACGGAGGAAATTCATCCAGAACAGCGCCCTTATGGCCGTAGCGGTAAGCGCTTCCGGTTTTATCAGATTTGATGGCAGGCAATATATTGGCGATTGCGAAACCACCAGTGATATTCTTGGACCATTTTACCGGCCCGACAGCCCGGTACGTACAAACCTTTTAATAGCGGGTGAGGCAGGCAGGCAGCTGGAACTTACCGGAACCGTTCTGCATAAGGATTGTATCAGCCCCTACAAGAATGCGAAAGTGGAACTCTGGCATTGCGATGCCAAAGGAGTTTATGATAACAATACAGATGCCTACAGATACCGAGGCACCACCTACACTGATGAGAGCGGCAATTATAGTTTCCGAACCATACTTCCGGTACCATATGATGTAGGAAATGGCAATATGCGGCCGGCGCATTTTCATATGATGATAACGGCAACAGGATACCAGCCCCTGGTGACACAGTTATACTTTGCCGGTGATGCGAATATTGCAACTGACGCCTATGCATCAACGAAGCAGGCGAAAAGCAGGATCCTTGACATCAGGAACGCCGATAAAGATAATTTGAAGGTGATCTATAATGTTGGCATGGCAGATATGCTTGCTGCGGAGCCTGCGGCGCTGGACCAGTTAACAGGTATTTATACCAGTAAGAAAGACAGTGCTAAAAAACTCGAATTCTTTAAGAAGAACGACCTGTTATGGATGAAGAATGATGTATTTGCGGAGGGGTTCTTTGTGTTTACGGGCAACAACAGGTTTGAATATCCATCATTGCCACCGGGAGAATATGCAACGCTTCAATTCAAGATACTTGAGGGAGGCGAAGTTGAAGTGAAATATGATTATGCGGATGGAGGTGTAAAGTTCAGTGATGATTTTGTTAAGCAGTGAGTGCTTAAAAAAACAAGGGGCCAGGATAGAAATCCAGCCCCGTTTTTAAAATCCAATATCCTATGAAAAACCATTACAAAGGTAAACCTATTTTTCACCTTTGCAATACCCTAAAGTGGGTATTTTTTTATTATTTCGTTTGCGCTTAGCTGTAGGATCACATCAATGTTTAAACAAAAAGGCCCCACCGAAGTGGGGCCTTTGAACTTACTAAAAACTAAACTTAATATGACCAGAGATCTTGTTCGTAATTGAAGATCTTTTCTTTCATGTTATCACCTTCGAGCAGGCGCAGGATCGGATCTTTGATATAACCTGCGATCATTTGATCAGATGGGTTATCCATTGTTGATTTGATAATGCGGCTGGCGAACATGCGGCTTTCGAACAGTTCTTCCCAACTCATACGCGCACCGTAGTTCTTACCATTATAGGCTTCGTAACGAGCGAGCAGCGGACGCATGTCAGGATAGTAAACCCAGAACAGCGGGGTAACATCACGGAAGGATCCGTCGGAGTTCTTGATGGTCTTCAGTGGTGCGATGCCGAGGATACGAACATGCAGTCTTGAAGATTCTTTATCAAATACAACGTCTTCCTTTACCCAGTACTTCTCCACTTCTTCTGCGTTGAACATGTTGATGATGGTAGTATCTTTCATGATACCCAGGGAACCATCGGGATCCTTATCCCAGTCGGGGATAGATTCCACCTTTGGCTTACCAACCAGTTGCTCAGTGATTTCGCGCATGGTGATAGGTGTGGTGAAACGGTCATCGATCGGGTTGAAAGCTGTAAGCTCTCCACTTTTCAATGCACCCAGGATAATGTTGATGAAACGCTGGTTACCATTGTCATCATCAGCCTTATACATGAAAGGAAGATTCATTTTTTCATGTATATCTATTTCCCTCCACAGGCGTTGACGATACACCGCATCATCCTCACGGATATGCTCATAGGTAAGCGGGATACGTTCCTTCACCAGGTTACGCTCAATAGCATTGTCGTTACGAAGTGATTTACGGTTTGTACCCAGGTCGAGTTCCTGCTCCACTGGCGGTGCTGCAGGCACAGTGTCCTGTGCTGGAGCGGCTGTAAGTGCAGCGGCATTTCCGGTGTTACTTTTATTGGTACTTGCTTTCTTGGTAGTGGTACGCTTGGTTGAAGTTCTCTTCCGCTGCGCACTGGCGTCAGGGGCAAATATTCCCATGGCTGCTACCAGTAAACAAATATGAATGATACGGTTTTTCATTTTATGCCTGTTTTAGTCAATGTCTTATTTCAAGTTAAAAAAGATACCTGGCAGTTCACGTACACGGCCATCAGGACCTTTTACGCGGATCTGGTCAAAATATACGGTTGTACCGGGAGCTGCACGGGAGATGATCTGCTGTGCACCACCTGACCAACGAGGACCCTGGTTGGCACTCTGCTGGTAAGTCTGGAACGCACCACCATTAGCACCGAGGGTATATCCTACCACTTCGAACTTGGCGTCAAATTCAGAATCGGTCAGCTTTGCCATCAGACCACCCATTGCTTTGAAGCTGGATGCTGACATAGAACCACCTCTTGACTGGCCTACATAAGCAGTAGGATCAGGAAGATTCTTACAACGCATTGCGAAAGAACTTGTTTTACCGTTCACGGTTACTTTGATTTCAGCGGGACCAACTTTGTTCGGCTTGAGGATATAACGGTCACCACCAGCCGGAGTTATAGAACCACCGGTGAAGGAAACGCTCATCTTCTCTTTTCCAGCAGAACCAGCTGATACAGTTACCGGGTTTTCAACACCCTGGTACAGTACGTTCATCTTCTCGAGGAACACAGATGCACCGGAAGGAATACCAACAGTATACTTGATCGTTTTGTTGAGGGTAGCGGGAGTACCATCGGGCTTAACGAAGTTCACCACTACATTCACACTTTTCTCTCCTGCTCCGCTAACGGTAGTTTTGTACAACGCAGTACCTTCAGCACCAAGGGCAATAGGTGAACCGTTGATGGATACAGATGGCTTGGCTGCTTTAGAGAAAGCACCTACACCGGCTGTGATCTCCAGTTCCTGGCCTGGCATCAGGTAAGTTGAGTTTGTACCGGCAAAAGCCTGGAACTCATCGAATACTACTTCTACTTCACCGATTTCTTTGTGACAGTAGTCAACCAATTGTGCTTCTGAATTCTTCACATCGTTCTGGAACTTGCTCAGAATGGTAAGGGCAGCGATGGTTGGGGTCATGCGGAAATAGGCGCTCTTCCAGTCTTTATTGGCAAGTGTACCAGTTTCAGACTTAGGAACACTCAGGTCGATAGGAAGGGTCTTGTCAAAAGTTGCCTTCATTTCAGGAACGATATTCAACATACCATTTCTGTAATCAGTGAGCTTCTTCAGCAATTCTTCTCCTTTAGGACCTTCTACCAGCAAACGGGTAGAGGCGTCGAGGTTATCGATACTGTAAGTTTCTTCAGCAGTACCGATGTTCTCTCCTTTTGATTCTGTTTTTAAATCTACTTTCAGTGCTTCGAGGTACTTACTCATGTCGTCAGACAATTTCTGTGCCTCCTGGGCCTTGGGATACCAGATTCCGGCTTTTTCAGCGGTCTTTGGATCTTTCAGCTTGGCTTCGAAAGACTTATAAGTAGCGTCATTCTTGGAATCAACCACGCCACTGGCGGTGTTGATGGAATTATTAACTGTTTTGAAAGCGTTCAGGATCTCAGATGAAACGTTCAATGCAAGTAGTGCGGTAAGCACCAAATACATCATGTTGATCATCTTTTGCCTGGGCTCTTTAGGTAAGGCCATGGATCTGGGATTTAGTTTGTTACAAAGTTTTTCATAGTTTCCAGCGGGTAGCGGTTAAGCTCTACCCTGCATTGCGTTCAGCATGTTGCCATAGATCTGGTTGAGGTTACCCAGGTTCTTGGCCAGCATTGCAATCTGGTCTTGTGTTTTCTTAGCATCTTCCACGCTACCCTGCATTGCTTCAGAAGCCTGTGCGAGGTTACCATAGAATTTATTCATAGCCTTCAGGTGATTGTTAGTATCCTGCAACTCCAGCTCATAGATGGTGTTGAGAGAACCGAGGTTCTTGGTAAGGGTCTGTACCTGGCCATGGAACATTTTAGTTGATTCAGAAGCATCGTTGAAGCTCTGCATGGTAGCAGCACTCTTTACGTAAGCATCTTTCATTTGTCCCAGTGCACCGGCAGCTTCTTTAGTTTTCACTGCGTAATCATTAGTAGCAGCAACAACATCAGAAACATCCTTCATTTGGTTAACAGTAGTACCGAGTTTGTTGAAACCATCGCTCAGGCGCTTCAGGTTTGTTGGAGTGATGTCAGCTTCCTGCATCATCTTATCCAGGTTCTGGAGAGCGGGGTTACCGGTATTTCCAGACATTTTAGGGAGCGCTTCAGCGAGAGCAGCCATTTCAGCACCTGGAGGCGGGAGGAATGCATATACCAGGAAGATGGCAGCTTCGGTTAACAGTCCGAGGGTAAGCATGATGTCGGCAAAAGGCTTGTGCAGGATTTTTGCCCAGGCACCAAAGATTACAACAGCGGCACCTACGCACACTATTATGTTAACGAGTCTTTCAGTAGATTTAGATGTACCAGCCATAGTTTTAAGATTTAAGATGTAAGAGTTAAGAATTAAAAATTGGATTTTAAATATGTAAGATTTTAGATTTAAGAAGTAAGGTTTAGGGACAAAGGGATTCCTGTTGATTTTTAAGAATCAATCTGACACCGTAAAATTTTACTTTTTAAAAATTTTCTATAAGCTTATTTTTTGCCTTTTCCCTGCATTGGAGGAAGATCAATTGCTGTACGGAAACCAATGTACGACTTAGACGTATCCTGGTATTCGTAAGAGCGGGTACCGGTTTGCAGGAAGTAACCAACGTCTTTCCAGCTACCACCACGGAGAACCTTACGCTTCATGCGGGGAGGATCAGAATCCTTCGCATTGTAACGGATATCGGGGTTCATGTCGTGCTGGAAGTTGTAACCACCTTCATAATAAAGAGATGATGTCCACTCTGCTACGTTACCTGACATATTGTAAAGGCCGAAATCATTAGGCCAGTATGCGTCGGCACGAACGGTGTAGAATCCACCATCTTCAGGATAGTTACCGCGGCCGGGTTTGAAGTTGGCCAGCAGGCATCCTTTCTTATTTCTCAGGTAGTAGTTACCCCAGGGGAACATTGATTGAGAGCGACCACCGCGGGCTGCATATTCCCACTCTGCTTCTGTAGGCAGGCGGAAGTCAGACTCCTGTGCGCGCTTCTTGCTTTCCAGGAATGAATTCAGGTAGTGGGTTCTCCACTCGCAGAATGCAGTAGCCTGGTTCCAGTTCACACCTACTACCGGATAGTTTCCAAAAGCAGGGTGAGAGAAATAGCGCTTGGTCATCGGCTCATTATAAGAATAGGAGAAATCACGGATCCACACCAGCGTGTCGGGATAGATGCGAACATCTTTCTTCACGATGAACTGTGAACGGGATTTACCCTGGTTTTCTCTTTTAGAAGCTTCTTTGGTATCGAATGTTTCAGAATGGAATACCAGTTTGGAAGCGTCCAGTTCTTTCTTTCCGAAAATCCTGTTCTCGGGAGAAATGATCAGCTGGTCGATCTTCTCAACAGTGGCTTTGTCGCCCCATTTGATGGTTTTGGCTTTACCCCAGTCTACATAGTCGATACCATCCACATTCTTCACATAACCCATCAGCTTTGCGGCTGTAGAGTCACGTACCCAGTATACGAACTGGCGATATTCGTTGTTGGTGATTTCAGTGGCATCCATCCAGAAACCATTGATAGATATCTGCTTATTCCTTGCGGTATAGGCAAAGTTGATATCTTCATCGCTTGGTCCCATGTGGAAGGTTCCAGGTGGTACATACACCATGCCCGGGGGCTTTGGCATACTGTACTTGTTACCCGGTGCGATACCGTGAAGTTGGCCGTCCTGGGGAACACCTGCTCCCTTTTTGTCGGACTTGCCAAACATGGAGCAGCTTGCCAGCATGGAAATAGCAGCAACTGCACATAACGTGGACAGGTTTTTCATTTTCATAATATTAGAGGGTAGTGGGCAAATATAATGTTTGGTCAACATCAGCTTCTCTAGTTTATAGTTTATACGGATTTAGTCTCTCGACGGTTGTCCGTGTGTGAATTAACGGTCATTAATTGCGGATTATTGTATTTCCGCCTGATTTTAATCCTAAATTTTAACGATTCTATCGCATCTCCTACCCTCTTATCTCTTCTCATATATAATATATCTCCATCTTTTCTCTATTCCCTACTGCCTCTCTTCCATCACTCCATCCCTCCATCTCTCCCCTATCAACGCCAACATTTCCCTTACTGTAGCTACCGGTTGGGCGCAGCTATAGTTATGGCATACATGTATGGCAGTGTCGGGGGCGCTGAACTTGTGGCGCAGAAGCGGGTAAGCTTCGTTTTCGCGGGTGGTGGATTGTAATACGCGGAAAGGAATAAAATTAGCTAATATTTCGTTTCGCAATACATCCGCCCGGGGTCCTGCAACAACTATTTCTTCACAACCCCTTATAGCCCGCATCAGTTCAATAGCCCAATAACCGAAAGAAGCCGGGTATCTGGTGATCACCCCGGCCATCACGGTGAGCATATTTTCCGCCGCCAGCTTCCATTCGGCACGGTCGAGCACCAATCCCAGCCACTTGAGATTGAATGCCATCACCGCATTACCGGAAGGCTGTGCGCCATCATATATTTCGCGTTTGCGAACCACCACATCGTGCTGGCTTGCACCCGTATAATAAAACAAATGATTATCGTTGGTTCCGAACTCCCTCTTTATCATGGTCGTAAGCTCTGCTGCCCGCTCTATATATATGGTATCACCCGTCAGCTCCTGCAAATAAATCAAAGCTTGTACCAAGTATGCGAGATCATCGAGGAAGGCGAGGTACTTTGCCTGCCCATCCTTATAGGTATGATAGAATTGCCCATTTTCAGCTGCAAAAACCCGCAGCATCCATTCCATGTTCTCAATGGCTAATTGCCTGTATTCGCTGCTACCGGTAGCCCCTGCCGCTTTGCTAATGGCCATGTTCATCAATGCATTCCATGCAAGGATCTGTTTATCGTCGAGGGCGGGCCTTATACGGGTAGATCTTCTTTCCATGAGCCGGGAGCTGATACTGTCAACTTTTGTTAAAGTTTCCTCAAGACTCAGGCCAAATGTTTTTGCGAGCTCAGAAACCGTTTTTTCACGGGTGAGGATATTTATCCCCTCCCAGTTGCCTTCCCCGGATACGCCAAACCATTCCACAGCTATTGGGGCGTCGTTGCCCAGCACATCTTCTATCTCGCCCTTTTCCCAAACGTAGAATTTACCTTCTTCACCTTCGGAGTCGGCATCGAGGGCGGCGTAAAATCCACCTTCGGAACTCATTAGTTCGCGGCGGAGGAATGCAATGGTATGATCGATCACTCTTGCATATTCCCTGCCGCGCTCGCTGTGGAGGCCGGCCAGCTGGCAGGCGTCTGCCAATACCGATATAAGAAGGGCCTGGTCGTAGAGCATTTTCTCAAAATGAGGAACCAGCCATTGGTTGTCGGTACTGTAACGCGCCAATCCACCGCCGATCTGGTCATATATGCCGCCCTGGATCATTTTATCGATGCTGAGGAAGGCTTGCTGGAGCGCTTCCTGTTTGGAAGGATGATCGGGCTGTTCTGCTGAGGGGTTGATCGCGTCCATACCATAGCGCAGTAGGAAGGCGATGATTCCTGTTTGGGGGAATTTGGGGGCACGGCCGAAGCCGCCTTGCTGGCGGTCGGCCGATTTCAGCAGTTCCGTGGTAATTATATCAAGTTGGTCGGGGTGGAGGGATGGAGGGATGGAGGGATGGAGGGTGCCAATTTTATTTCCCTCTTCAATATGACTGGTGAGGTTTTCTGCCTGCTCTATAATTTGCGGCCTCCGTTCGGTCCAGGCTCGCGAAACGCCTTCAAGGATCTCCGTCCAGCTGTTTCGGCCATGCGCAGGTTGTGGCGGGAAATACGTTCCGCCATAAAAAGGTTTTCCCTGCGGGGTCAGGAATACATTTAAGGGCCAGCCACCACTTCCCGTCATTGCGGTTACTGCATCCATATAAATATGATCGAGGTCGGGACGTTCTTCGCGGTCGATCTTGATATTGATGAAATGTTCATTCATTATCGCTGCCACTGTATCGTCTTCAAAGCTCTCGCGCTCCATCACATGACACCAGTGACAGGCAGCATAGCCGATACTTACGAGTATGGGCTTATCCTGTGCCATGGCGGCTTCCAGCGCTTCATCGCCCCATGGATACCAATCCACGGGATTATGGGCATGCTGGAGCAGATAGGGACTGCTTTCCTTTGCAAGGCGGTTAGGCATCAATGTTGTTTAGTGACTGGAACTTCTGTTGGGTAGAGATAAACGATAGGCTTAGAAAATAGAAGTTTTATGCAAAAAATAATAGTGGACAGTAAAGATATGGGAAAAGGGAAATATGGGAGAAAAAATGTTGAGATGGAGGGATGGAGGGATGGAGGGATGGAGAGATGGAGGGATGGAGAGGGCACTATATTGTGAGAAATATTTACAAATCGAAAGTAGCCCGGAAGGTGGGTTGTTTTTTCGTTGCTGGAATTAATTTACAAATCGAAAGTGGCGGGAAGGTGGGATGCTATTTTTATTGCGGGAATTAATTTACAAATCGAAAGTAGCCCGAAGGTGGACACTGCCTATTCCTTAATACGTATTGATTATTGCGTAAATACGTATTTATTATTGCGTAAATACGTATTGATTATTGCGTATTGATTATTGCCTATTCCCTACTGCCTACTTCTTCTTATTCACTGTGCTAAGGAACTGCTCCAGGGCGGCTACCATGCTGGGGGCCTTGGGCTGGGGCGCCATGATGTCGAGCACAAGTCCATGTTCTTCGGCGGCGCGGGTTGTGTTGCTGCCGAAGGCTCCGATGTGCATCCCGTTCTGTTTGAATTGGGGAATGGCCTCGAAAAGGCTTTTTATGCCGGAAGGTGTAAAAAAGCAGATGATATCGTAATGTTTTCCTTCCAGGAGGGAGGTAACGTCATTGAACATCGTGCGGTACATCCAGGGCGTTGCAAACTCGCATTTATGGCTCTTCAGCCAGCTGACGATATCACCATCCTGCTGGTTTTCTGAACAGGGGTAGAGAAATTTTTCATTCTCCTTATGCTTATTGATAACATCGAACATGCTCTTATTGGTGCCATCGGCGCCATAGAACACTTTTCGCTTGCGGTAAAGGATAAACTTCTGGAGATAAAGCGCCACTGCCTCGGTGATACAGAAATACTTCGTATCCTGGCTAACACTCAGTTTCATTTCTTCACAAGTACGGAAAAAATGATCGATCGCGTTGCGGCTGGTGAAGATCACTGCAGAATACTGGGAAATATCGATTTTCTGCTTACGGAAGTCTTTGGCGGGAATGCCTTCAAGCCTGATAAAGGGGTGAAAGTCGAGGGTGACACCATACTTTCTGCCGAGCTCAAAGTAGGGGGACTTGTCGCTTTCAGGCCTTGGCTGGGTAATCAGGATTTTTTTTATTTGGGGAGCCGTTGCTCCTTTCTTAGCCTCGTTCTTTAGCATTTTTATCAAGCTAAATTTTCTTAAAGTTAATTAACCGCTACACAATTTTCAATAATCCCTTATAAATCAACAGTAAGGGTGCTAGTTCGAAGGCACAAAGGTAAAGAAAAAAGTGGAATCTGCTAGCTTTTACTTCCCTGTTTATATAACCATAAGAACTTATGTAGCGGTACAGGAAAATTCCTCCCACCAATACATAGGAAATGGTGAGGGCGATGATGGCACCGCTGGGCGATGCGAAGGCCAGTAAGAGCAGTAGCGGCAGCAGGAGGATACCCAGTACTTTATTGCAGAGGAAAACGATGAAGATATAGGTATCGGTAGTTTGCTCCATACCCAGGGTTAATCCCAATAGTTTGAGGATGAAGAATTTACCAAGGTAGATGATGGCCAATCCAGCCACACAATATCCAAAAAGAACCCAGAAATTCAGGTCTGCCGCACCGGGCTGTTTACCGATGATAAAGCTGGCGTATAATCCCCCTGCCAGAATGAATAAGAGGTTCAGCAAGAGGGAAGCCAGGGGGGTTTGCAGAAGCTGTTCGCGGATCTGCTTTTGTTTGAGGGAAGCCCGGAAAAAGACGGTGAAGAGGTTATTGAAATAGCGTCCAAATCCAGCTCTTACCACAGCCAGTAACAGAAAAAGAGCAGCCAGAAGGTAAAAGAAATGCTCTTTGCCTGAATGTTTACGCGGTTGGATGGTGCGATATACACCCTCCCCAAAAAAATTGAAGTATGGATTCTCCTCCAACACTTTGTAAACGGATGATTCTTTGTAGTTGACCGGCTCAATGGGAATTTTGCTGATTGAATCCAGTCGGAGGGAATCAGTACGAAGTGAATCGATACGGCGCGCAACGTTTTTAAGAGAATCCTGCTTCAATAGATTACTGGCCGCCAGTGAATCGCGGACTGCAGATGAAGCTGTTCGGCTTTGCCTGTTTTGTGGCAACTTCGGTGCTGGCGGAGTTGCGGCCACGCCGGGTGGTTGCTGCCTGTTGACTGAATCCTGGGCCAGCGCTGCAGGAATTGAAATGATGAATACAAATATGAAAAGTAGAAGTAGGCGCATTGTTGATGGATGCAAAAATAGGTAGCCGCAACCGGCCGCAAATTATAATTTATCAACCGATCTTTAAGATCCATAAAAAACTTATCCCTTCGCTATGCAAACAAGCAATGCCAGCCATGAAAAGATCCGGAACATCCGGGAAGAATTATTATCAGCCAACTGGTACAAATTAAAAAAATACAGTTTCGATTATTTGCAACATGATGGGACCTGGAAGGAGCAGCAGCGGGAAGCTTACGACCGCGGCAATGGTGCGGTAATTATGTTGTATAATAAAGAGAAGCAAACGGTGATCCTTACACGCCAGTTCAGGATGCCCACTTATGTTAACGGAAATCCGGATGGGATGTTGATCGAGGCCTGTGCCGGATTGCTGGATGCAGATAATCCGGAGGATTGTATTCGCCGTGAAACCGAGGAAGAAACTGGGTATCGCATTCATGATCTGCAGAAAATATATGAGGCATATATGTCGCCCGGCTCCGTCACAGAGATCCTTTATTTTTTTATTGCGGAATACGAATCGGAGATGAAGGTGAATGAAGGTGGTGGCGCTGCTGATGAGCAGGAGAATATCGAGGTGTTGGAGATGGCTTTTGAAAAGGCAATAGGCATGACAGAAACCGGAGAGATCAGGGATGCCAAGACGATCATGCTGCTTCAATACCTGCGCATGAAAAATATTTTGTGAGCCTTAAAAATAAGAGAGATAACCGAGATGGATCTTCGATTGGCGGAAGGCAAAATTCTCGTTACCGCGCTTACCAACTGCCAGTGAAAGATTGAAGAATCCGGCGGTAGTTTCAAAGGCCATACCGATGCCGGTGCCTATTAAACGTTCCTTTCCGGAAAACAATGCTGAACCCGGTGTTGTTGGAGAGCCGGGTGTGCCGCTTGAGACAGCCGCATTGGCTTTGGTTCCGGTGAATCCAACATCTGCAAATCCAAAGAAATAAGAGTTCATTCCAACCAGGTATCGGTACTCGATCGTATTTACGAGGTAACGTGAGGCGAAAATGCTTTCCTCATCAAATCCCCGCATCAGTTTATAACCGCCGATCTGGAAGAGTTCGTTGCGGAAGAGGGTTGGACTTTCCAGCATGCCTACGCTTGCAAGCAGCTGCAGGGTAGATTGCCTGCCCAGCCGAAGGAATCGTGCAACGCGGCCCTGTAATTTGAACTGGTAGCTCTTGAGTTTTATGGTATCGTATAGTGAGGCGAAGTTGAACGCCGGGTCTTTGAGATCGAGCACGGCGTTGCTGCGGCGAATGGTTCGGGTACCGGCAGATATGCTGCTGAATACTTCCCACCCGTTTGTTGGATTGCGTCGGTAATTGGTGGTGAAGAGTTCGTAATCGACGCCGAGGTTCAGGATACTGCGGTCGGCATCTGCGGGGAGACGGCGGGTTTGGCGGATGCGTTGGGTATCGATATCGATCAGGTTGGTGCGAAGAAGCTGGAGGAATATCTTTCCGGTTTGCCGGCTGGAAACAGCGTATTGCAGTCCCAGTTGCATATTGAGGTTGAGGAAGGAGCTATCTTTTTTAAAGAGGTCGAAACGGGTGCTGATACCGAATGCGCTGCCGAAAAGGTAGGGCTGTTCGAAAAGCAGGTTGAGTCTCGGTGATTTTACCTGCAATTGTTGCCAGTTCAGTCCGATGGTTTCGCCATTGCCCAGTGCATTGCGCAGGTTGAGGTTGGCCTCTCCTGTTACCTGGAATTTATTGCTGCCGTCGGCATTGGTTCCTGGGAGAAGTCCCACCAGCACGTTCACCTGGCTTGATTTCTTCGGTTCGAGGAAGAGATCGAGGATGGCGCCGTTGCCGCCGAAGCGAAGTTGCCAGGGCTGTGATTCCTGGAGGAAGGGAAGCTCGCGGAGGCGGAGACTGATGTTTTCAAAGCGGCTGCGATCGTAGTTGCTGCCGCGCGGGAGATCGAGGTAGCGGTGAAGGAAGTTTTCGGAGATGGAGGCGCTGCCTTTGAGCACCAGGCTATCCACTTTATAGGCCAGGCCTTTGTTTACGACGAGTACTCCGCTGATCTGGTGACTTTTATCGCCTGTTCCCTTCCGGATCGGATTTTCGCTTACCGGATCACCGTCTCCGCCATTCAGCAAAACTATACTGTCAAGCTGCACGGTGGCGAAGGGGAATCCGTTATCGGAGAGGTGATCCAGTAATTGTTGTTGGATCTGCTCAACCAGGGAGGCTTTGAACGGCTGTGATTTTTTGGGGAGGCGGATGCCTGCTGCCTGCAGTTCGGGTTCTGTAATACCGGAGAGACGTAGGCTGCTCCACTGATAGGTTTCACCGAGGAAGAGGTGTATGGTTGTTTGCGATGAGTCGGTGAGTATGCTGTCAACTGATGCCGTGGCAAATCCTTTTGCGGCCAGGGTTTCGGGTAGTTTCTGGATGAAGCGGATACAGTCTTCCCGGTTTTTGAAACTACTGTTGAGTTGAAGGGCGGCGATGGCGTTGCTATCGGTATCTGCGGGCTTTATCTGCAGGAGGTATTGGGCTATGAGGGCGGGAGTTGCCAGCAGCAGAAGCATTAACAAGGCGAAATGGCGGCATGGTCCTACCTTTGCGGCTGAACAAACTGATGGAACATTTTGGCCGGAATTTACCTTCATATCCCTTTCTGCAGAAAAGCATGTCATTACTGCAATTTCCATTTTTCTACGCTATTGCAAAACAAGAACGGGATGGTGCAGGCTTTATTGAGGGAAATCGAGCAGGAAAGTGTGCGGCTGGACGGGCAGCGGGTTGATACGATCTATTTTGGAGGTGGAACACCTTCACTGCTGACGGTTAGTGCAGAGAATATTACGGCTCTTTCCGGTGGCACTGAAAAAAGGGCTAAAGCTGTGAGTGATTCACCAGGAATGGAGGATAGGAGCGCTGTTGCGGGTTCACAAATCGGGGAGCTAAATCTTTTAATAGAGGCGATTCGCCGCAATTTTACCGTGGCTGCTGATGCCGAGATCACGCTGGAGGCTAATCCTGATGATATAAATGAAGAGATGCTGGAGGGGTGGAAGGCGGCTGGGGTAAACCGGTTGAGTATAGGAGTACAATCCTTCCGGGAGGAAGATCTGTTGTGGATGAACCGTGCTCATACGGCAGCAGAGGCTGAACGATGTATTCTTCTGGCAAAAGCTGCTGGTTTCCGCAATCTGACGATCGATCTGATCTATGGAACGCCGGGACTAACGGATGAAGCCTGGGAAGGAAATGTTCGTAAGGCTTTGGAATTGGGAGTGCCGCATCTCTCCTGTTATGCGCTTACTGTGGAGCCAAAGACCGCGCTGCATCATATGGTGATCGTTAATAAAATGCCGGATACTGATCCGGAGCAACAGAGCCGGCAGTTTTTATTGTTGATGGATTGGATGGAGGGTGCTGGTTACGAACACTATGAGATCTCGAATTTTGCGCGGCCTGGATGGAGGAGTCGTCACAACAGTTCATACTGGCGGGGAGTGGAATACCTGGGAATTGGGCCTGGGGCGCATTCATATAGCAAGGGTTCCGGCGCCCCGCGCCGGCGCTGGAATATTGCGAATAATGCATTGTATATGCGATCATTTTCGGAGCGCTACTACCTGCAAAACGAGGTAAATGAGTTAACCGCCAATGAAAGAGGATTGGATGCTACTGAAGATCTAAAGCTGCACACTACTGATGAAATAAGGCTGCAGATCCCACTCATTTATGAAGAGGAAATACTCACGCGCGAAAATCGTTTCAACGAATACGTGATGACAGCGCTTCGCACGATGGAAGGGATTGATCTCGAATTTATCCGGGAAGAATTTGGAGGGGAGCTGGTGCAGAATTTAATTGAGGGAGCAGAGAAATTCAACCTGGAAGAGGAACGATTAATGATAAACGAAAAGAACGTACGCCTGACGAATAAGGGCAAATTATTTGCGGACGGAATTGCTGCGGAGTTGTTCATCTAGGTTGGTTTACAAATCGACAGTAGCCCCTGGACCAGTGCATTTTTCACGTGCTGTGAAAATTTACAAATCGAAAGTAGTTTCCAAAGATCAGTCCATTTTCCTGGGGCATTCAATATTTACAAATCGCAAGTAGCCCATCAGAACAGTCCATTTTCCTGGTGCAGCCAATATTTACAAATCGCAAGTAGCCCATCAGAACAGTCCATTTTCCTGGTGCAGCCATAACTTACAAATTGAAAGTATCTCCCGGGAACAGGTGATTTTCTTCTTGTTGTAAAAACTTACAAACCGCCAGTAGGCAAAAGATCATCTTTTTAACAGTGCCGTAGGCAACGAATAAATTGAAATTTGTATCTTAACAGTGAATATGCCCCTCAGTTATACCATATACGGTTCGCTTGGCCTGGTTTTCCTGGCTGTGATACTATTACGGGATTGGCTGGTACAACGCAAACAACGCAATAGCGTTCATTGATCTTCCAGGCATTCATTTTCTGCATAACATTCATTTTCACCATTGCACTTTCTTTCACCATTGCACTTTCTTTCACCATTGCACTTTCTTTCACCATTGCACTTTCTTGCACCATAGCATTTTCTTTCACCATTGCACTTTCTTTCACCATTGCATTTTCTTTCACCATTGCATTTTCTTACACCACCGCACTTACTTTCACCATTGCACTTTCTTACACCATAGCATTTTCTTACACCATAGCATTTATTTATCACGAAACATTTTGCCCTGCCTGCGATTTGTAAGCAATTTTAGACAGTTGCAAAGAGTTGTAGGCGATACGCGTACTTGCGATTTGTAAAATATTTGCACTAATGGAAAACTGTAGAGTAGTGCCGTATACTTTCGATTTGTAAGCAATTTTAGACAGTTGCAAAGAGTTGCAAAGAGTTGTAGGCGATACGCGTACTTGCGATTTGTAAAATATTTGCGCTAATCGAAAACTGTAGAGTAGTGCCGTATACTTTCGATTTGTATGCAATTTTAGACAGTCGAAAAGAGTTGTAGGCGATACGCGTACTTGCGATTTGTAAAATATTTGCGCTAATCGAAAACTGTAGAGTAGTACCGTATACTTTCGATTTGTATGCAATTTTAGACAGTCGCAAATAGTTGTAGGCGATACGCGTACTTGCGATTTGTAAAATATTTGCACTAATGGAAAACTGTAGAGTAGTGCCGTATACTTTCGATTTGTAAGCAATTTTAGACAGTTGCAAAGAGTTGTAGGCGATACGCGTACTTGCGATTTGTAAATATTTGCGCTAATCGAAAACTGTAGAGTAGTGCCGTATACTTCGATTTGTATGCAATTTTAGACAGTCGCAAATAGTTGTAGGCGATACGCGTACTTGCGATTTGTAAAAAATTTGCGCTAATCGAAAACTGTAGAGTAGTGCCGTATACTTTCGATTTGTATGCAATTTTAGACAGTCGCAAATAGTTGTAGGCGATACGCGTACTTGCGATTTGTAAAATATTTGCACTAATCGAAAACTGTAGAGTAGTGCCGTATACTTTCGATTTGTAAGCAATTTTAGACAGTTGCAAAGAGTTGTAGGCGATACGCGTACTTGCGATTGTAAAATATTTGCGCTAATCGAAAACTGTAGAGTAGTGCCGCATACTTTCGATTTGTAAAATTTCTTGGGCCACCTGAAAACAGTGGAGCCGTTTTACGTACTTGCGATTTGTAAATGGGGAAATTGAGATTTAGCGGGAGTATGAGATAAACTCAGATCATCACCTTTTCGATCTGGCGGAAGCCCTGTCGGGGAGGGAGGTGCTGCCATAGAATACGATAGATGGTTTCGGCGATCGGCATGTCAGCGGCAACAACCTGGTTAACCACATGAATGCATCGGGAAGCGTTATAACCTTCCGCCACCATATTCATTTCGAGCTGTGCACTCATCACGGAATACCCTTTTCCGATCATATTTCCGAATGTGCGGTTGCGGCTATGGAGGGAGTAACATGTTACCAGCAGATCGCCCAGGTAAACGGAGGCAGCATAGTTGGCGTCTTTCTGGTGGGTAACGGGGTTCTCGAGACCGTGGATACCGACCTCCACCTTCCCTACCCCCATGCGGCGTAGGAAACCCGCCATCTCATCAGCGCAGTTGGCGATGAATACGCTGAGGAAATTATCACCATACTCGAGTCCGTGCGCAATACCCGCACCCAGCGCATAAATATTCTTCAGCACTGCTGCATACTGAACGCCGATAACATCACTATTCACAACCGTATTGATATAATAGCAACGGAACATCGAAGCGATCTCTTCTGCGCGATCTTCGTGCATCCCGCTGAATGTGAGATAACTCAATCGCTCCCGTGCAACCTCTTCGGCATGGCATGGACCCATGAGCGTATAATAATCCGAGATCGGTAGAGCGAACCGATCATTGAACCACTCATTGAGGAGAATATTCTGCTCGGGAAGCATGCCCTTAACCGCAGACACAACCCACTTACCGGTAAATGCATCAGCGGAAAGAGCGCCCAGCGTTTCTTCAATGTATGCAGAGGGAACCGCGATCACCACGCAGTCACTGTCACGCACAACCGCAGCAATATCTGTACTGAGATTTATGAGTGAAGTATCGAAAGTTGCTGAAGACAAATACTGTGGATTATGCTTGCGTTCATAGAGATGCTCAAGAATTGCATCGTTACGAACCCACCAGTTCAATGGGTGCTTATTGTCTGTTACGATCTTGGCCAGCGCCGTAGCCCAGCTTCCGCTTCCAATTATTCCCAACCGCATTGATCTTCCCTTTACTGGTTTGTGGATCTTAACTTTTTATGGATTGTTGATCTTTAATCTTTCTTTTTCTTTTCGAAGAGATCCTCTTTCTTCACTACCTGAACCTTATCATTATCTTTCAGCGTGCGGGAGATCAGTGAATATGGCCCCGTCACAACTTCATCACCCGGCTTAAGTCCGGAGAGGATCTCAATATAATTGATGTCCTGTATATCGGTCCGCACTTTTACCTTCTTAATAGTCGTTTTATCCGCCTGCAGCACAAACACCACTTCATCGAGTTCTGCACTTAAAGATTTACGTTCGTCGGTAGGATTATTATCCTCTTCCACTTTCTCAGTTGAACTTTTCGCAGCAGTTACTGCCTTATCGGAATCCTTCTCGCGCGTTGTTACAGAATTAATAGGCGCAGCGATAACATCAATATGACGCTTGGTCTGGATATCAGCACTGGCGCTCATTCCCGGGCGGAAAGGAAAGGCCTTGGGACGGGAAGAATCGATAAGATCGGAATAACTTTCAGGAAGCAGGCGTATGAAGACTTTGTAATTGGTAACATCACTCACGGCAGCAGTTGCCGTTGCGGAGCCCGTACTACTACTCGCGATCTGGGTAACGATCCCCTTAAATTTCCGCGTATTATATGCATCCACTTCCACTAGTGCAGAATCGCCAAGGTGTACCTTCGGAATATCATTTTCCCCCACATCAACCCTAACCTCGATCTTGCCCATATCGGCGATCCGCATCATCTCAGTACCCGCCATCTGAGCTGTTCCTACCACGCGCTCTCCTTTCTTCACCGCAAGCAATGAAACCACGCCGTCCATAGGAGCTAGAATAGTTGTTCGTCCAAGGTCTTTATTAGCGCGCTGGAGATTGGCCATCGCACTCTGCACAGAAGCCTGGTTACCGCGGATACCCTGTAATCCCGCATTGTAATTGGCTTTTGCGGTATTATATGCATTCTCCGCCTGCTCAAATTCAGCGCGGGAGATCACTTTCTCATTCAATAATTGCTGCTGTCTTTTGTATTGCGCCTCACTCTGGTTCAGTACACTTTTCAAGGCCTCCAGTTGTGCCTGGCTATTATCAACCTGGGCCTGCTGCTGTCGAACGGCGGCGGCTACCTGGTCGCGCTGCGTAACATAGATATCAGCAAAGATCCTCGCCAGCATCTGACCGCGGCGAACACTATCGCCCTCTTCCACGGTGAGCTCAATGATTTCACCGGAGATATCGGAACTAACCTTCACTTCGATCTCGGGATATACCTTACCACTGGCGTTAACCGTTTCAATAATGGTTCGCTTCTCCACTTTTTCGGTGGTCACTTTTATACCTTCTTTCTTGCCGATAATGCCGGCTTTCTTCATACCGAATAAAGCGCCAACCAACACTACTACGCCAACTATAACCCAGATAAGTTTCTTATTCATACGATGTAAAATAATTCAATTTAATATTCCAATTTTTTCCTGGGGGATTTCCCTTTGTTATTGAGGAGTTCCCTTTGTTATTGAGGTGTTCCTTTTTGATCTTGAGGAGTCCCTTTGATTTTGGGGAGTATCCCTTATAATTTGATCCCCTGCCCTCTGTAGAATTCCAGCACCTTCATGCGAAAAACATAATCGAACTGTGCATTGGCCATATCGATCTTCGCGCGGGTGAGATTATTCTGTGAGGTGATCAGTTCGAGTGTACTTAATAATCCGAGATCATAGCGTCTGCGGGCAAAATCATAGGCCTTCTGCGTAGCATTGAGACTACTCTGGCTGGCATTGAAGCGCTGCATGGAAGAAACCGCATTGGTATAAGCGCTGTAGATATCCTGCTTGAGGGTCTGGTTGCCCTGTTCTATGATCAGCTCCTGGTTTTTGACACTGAGCTTGGAACGCTCATAGGCCGTGCGCGCCTGGTAGCCGTTGAAGATCGGAATGCTCATGCCCACCACCACATTCTGGCGGAAGTTATTATTCATCTGTGTTCCCCAGCCATTCCAGAGTTCACCAAAACCTTTGTTGGCCTGGGTTATCTGAACATTAGGCGACTGAAGAAATATAAGTTGTCCGTCAACTGTAACTGCCCCAGCGGCGGGATTGGGATCACTATAGCCAAGGAAATTAAATCCCGTGATCTTACGGTTTGTGGAGGCGAAGTTGGATGCGAGTCCCCCCGATCCGAAGATAGTGGGATACAAAGCGGCCTTTGAAGCTTTCACCGCGTATTCGAGCGATTGTTTCCTTGTTTCATTAGCCTTCTGCGCGGGCTGGTTTTGCAGCGCCAGCGCATAAACCACCTCAGGCATCAGTTCGGCCATGGGCTCAACGGGGATCTGGTCAACCGGCGGAACGGCGATAGTGAAAGGAAGCGCCGCGTCGAGGTTGAGGAGGGCTTTGAGGTTGAGGAGGTTCTGTTCGTAGGTAGCTTCGGCACCTATAAGGGTGGCTGAATCGCGGGCGAGCTGGGCCTCGAGGTCAACTGCATTAAGTTCAGGAAGTGTTCCCGCATCAACGCGTTTGCGTGTATCCGTTAGCTGCCCTTTGCTCTGTTCCACCTGAACGGCGGAGATATCGATCTGCACTTTGGAAAGCAGGGCCTGCAGGTAGGCGGTTGCCACATTCAGGGCGATATCATTGCGCACCTTGTCCACATCAGAACCGGCGGCTTCGGCTTCGAGGCGGGCGGCGGTAATATTATTACTTATACGGCCCCAATTGTAAATAGTAACATCGGTGCTGAACTGGAAGCCCTGGAAGAGGAGTCGCTGGTTGGTGAACTGGTTGGTGGTAGGGTCAATGGATCGACCAAACTGCAAACCGGTATTGGTGGAAAAATTTGCGTTAGGGTATTTGGAGTATTTGTTCTGCTCATACTGCAGCACGGCGAGGCGCTTCTGGACATCGGATTGGCGAACAGAGATATTATTGGCGACGGCATAATCCACGCAACGGCGGAGGTCCCACACTTCGGGCTGCTGCTGTGAAAAGGCCGTGGGTAGGGATGTGACCAATAAAAATCCAATAGTAAAAAGCAATGAACAACGCTTTCTCAACAAGCTCATGAATAATGGTTAAGGGGCTAAAAATAAAGCTTTTGATCTTGTTTAACCTGCCGGCCATATAATTATCGTGAAAACACCCATTTACGGGAACGGCTGATCGCTATGAATTTCACTCCAGCGCCTGCCGCAGGTCCTCAATAAGATAGTCGGCGGTTTCGAGGCCTATATAGAGTCTGACCATCCGGTGTTCGCGGACGGTAGCATCAAAAAGCTCGGGTTTTATACCGGCGCAACGTGGAATCACCAGGCTCTCATGACCACCCCAGCTAACGGCCATCATTATATGCTTGAGAGATTCACAGAAGCGGACGATCTCGGCGCGCTCTTCGGTGCGGTACACGATGGTGAGCAATCCGCAGGCACCGGAGAGTTGCTTTCGTGCCAGCTCAAACTGGGGAAAGGAGGGATCGAGCGGAAAGAGCAGTTCTTCCACCTTGGGATGCCCTTTAAGGAAATCGATGACGGTGCGGGTGGTAGCGCTGATCTGCTGGAGCCGCATGGGCAGGGTTCGCAGTCCGCGTATCAGCAGCCATGCGTTGAAAGGCTGTATGCCACTACCGATATTGAGGTATTCGGAATCGAAGATCTTTTTCATCATGGCATGGGAGCCGCTGATGACGCCGGCAACCACATCTGAATGTCCGCCAATATATTTGGTGGCAGATTGAAGCGAAATATCGATCCCTAGTCTTACAGGCTGCAGGTATAGCGGCGTACAATAGCTGTTATCGCAGATGGTGATGATCTGGGGGGAAGGCTTATCTACAGCGGGCGACGATGCGCGGGTGGCATTGATCGATTTCACTAATGCGGCCAGGCCTTCGAGGTCCTGCATCGCATAATCCCAGCTATTGGGACTCTCCAGGTAAATGAGCGCGGTATTGGGTCGGATGGCGTCGCGAAAATTTTCCACTGACCGTCCATCAATATAAGTAGTCTTCACACCGAAACGGGGAAGGATGATATCGAACATTTTTTTGGCCCATGTATAGGGATTATCAACCGAGAGGATATGGTCCCCTGATTTCACATTGGCCAGCACCGAGGCGAAGATGGCAGCGGCGCCGGAATTGAACACAAGGGCATCTTCAGCCCCATCGAGGGCTGCCAGTTTTTTTCGGAGAATATCCACGGTGGGGTTTATTCCCCTGCTATAGAGGTATCCGCTCATTTCATCTTCAAAAGCGCGCGACATATCCTCCACTTTGCGGAAAGCGAAATTGCTGGTTTGCATGATGGGTGGCGCGATGGCGTTGAAGTATTGGGAGCGGTCTTCGGCGTAGGCATAAAGAATGTGGGAGAGATCCATATGGAGAGATTGAGGGATGGAGAGATGGAATGGAGGGATGGAGGGATGGAGGGATGGAGGGATGGAGGCTTAGCTATTCCCTTTGTGGCTTTTTGCTTCCCTTGACTATCAGGAAATAGATGGCCAGGAAAATGGCGAATACCACCAGGCCGGTTATGGCGAGGCTGGGGGTATTCAGAAATATGCTGATCCCCACGAAGGCATAGGCGCTGATAAAGATCAGTGGCATGAGGGGGAATAATTTCATAGTATAGATACCGGTTCCGTTTAGGTGGCTGGTGCGCTTGCGCAATATGAAAATGGTGGCAGCAGAAGTGGCCATCCCGATAGAGTCGAGAAATATAGTGAAGCCAAGGATCTTATCGAAAGTGTTGGCGAAGAAAAGGACGAGGATACAGATGGCGGCAAAAACGCTGAGGCTTACCGTTAACACATCACGCTTTTCGTCTTTTCTGGCGAAGGACTTTGGAAGGATCCCGTCTTTGCTCATGGCATACATCACGCGTGGATTGCTGAGCAGCAGCACATTCACGTAGGCTAGTACGGCCATAAAAAGCAAGAGGGTGAAAATAGTTTTTCCGGTTGGTCCGAACATCCGCTCAGCCACTACGGCAGCGATGCCCCGTGTGGTTTTCAGTTGTTCGAAACCAATTGCATGCACATAGGCCATTTGTACCAGCAGGTAAAGCCCGATGATCATAAGGATACCGATAAAAATGCCACGGGGGATGGTCTTGCGCGGTTCATGCACCTCATCGCCAAAGTTGATGGTCTGCTGGTAACCCCCATAGGTAAACGAAACGGCGATAAGGGCGATGCCGAAAGACTTGATGATGTCCATGGTGGAATGATCAGTGGGACTGGCAGCCGCGGTACTCGCCACCAGCGAATCGGCGCCGGGAAAGAAAAGCGCACCGATGAGTACCAGTACCATCCCGATCTTGATGATCATGAGGATGTTCTGGGTGCCGGAACTAAGGCGGAGGCCGGCCAGGTTTACAAAATAAAAAACCAGTACGGCGCCCATAGCGATAAAGGCCTTGGTGACATCAGAAGCGGGCTGGTCAAAAACAAGCTGGGCGATATATTCAGAGCCTATCAATGCCACACCCGATAAGGAGGCGGCATTGGAAATAAGAATGATGCAGTTGATGGCGAATGCAACGGAGGGATGGTAGCATTCGGCGAAGATCTTGTAGTAGCCACCGGTAACGGGGAAGCGCGATCCGATCTCGGCATAGGTAAGGGCGCCGCAGAGGGCGATGATACCACCGGCGATCCAGGCGGCAAAATAAATAGTTGGGGTAAGCGCTGCCTGTGCCGAATCGGTGGCGGTGCGGAAGATGCCCATGCCGATCACCAATCCGACCGTGATCATGGTAAGGTCAAAAAGTTTCAGTTTGTTTCTTGCACTCATTGGTGGAAGATATTAAAATGTGGCGTTACTTGCGGGGATGAAGGCGATCAAAAATACTGCAGTCCTTTTGCTGGCCACCTGCTGCCTGGCACCCACTGCTGCCATCACGCAGGAGAAGCTCGACTCTGTAACAGTTACGGCTTTTGCACGACGTACGGTCATTAAGGATGCAGCGGCTTCGGTTGTGCTGGTTCGTGAGCGCGACTGGCAAAGATTTTCACCCGCTTCTGCTTTACCGGCCATTAACCGTTTGCCGGGTGTGCGCATGGAAGAAAGATCGCCGGGAAGTTATCGATTGGCCATCCGTGGTAGTTCACTGCGATCGCCATTTGGGGTGAGGAATATAAGGATGTATTATAACCAGATCCCTTTTACCGACCCGGGAGGAAATACCTACCTGAACCAGTTTGCGGTGGGCAATTTCAGCAATATAGAAATATTAAAAGGTCCGGGTAGCAGTCTATATGGCGCAGGTACCGGCGGATTGTTATTAGCCAATACAGAAATTGCCGACAGCAGCAATCTATCCCTCCAATATATGACGGGCTCCTATGGACTGCACCAGGTGGAGGCAAAGGCAACACTCTCCTCCAACAGGGCCTTTGAACATTCTGTTTATGGGCATCACCAACGGTCAGATGGTTACCGCGATCATACCAATATGAAACGAACAGTGGCAGCATATACTGGAAGATGGCAGCAAAGCGCTGTAGCGGGGCTTGATATGGTGCTGCTCTATGGTGATCTCTGGTACCAGACGCCGGGGGGGTTGAACAGGAATGAATTTGAAGCTGACCCGAAGCAATCGAGGCCGGCAGTAGGAAATTTTCCTTCCTCGGTTGATGCGGATGCAAGCATTGAACAGAAGACATTATTCGGGGGATTGCACCAGGAGCTAAAACCTTTTTCCGGATCGAGTATTGATATCTCCTTGTATGGAGCAACTACAAGCGTTACTAATCCGGCGGTACGAAATTATGAGCGAAGAAAGGAACCACATTTTGGGGGAAGAGTTGTATTCGGTTATACCATTCCGTTATTCCCTGAAACAACAGACGGAGCAGAGGATGGAGCGAAGTTGCAATTCAATATTGGGGGTGAGTGGCAGCAGGGAAATTATTCGGTTAAGGTTTACCGTAATGTAAATGGAGAACAGGGCGAACTGCAAACCGATGACCGGCTGAAACCCAGGTCGGCGTTGTTGTTCGGACAGGGGATACTGGACCTGCCGGGGGACTGGCAGCTCAGTGCGGGACTCAGTTATAATGCCAATACCGTGGGGATCAGGCGGGTGAGTGAAGAGCCTGCATTTGAATTCAACAGCAATTACCGGAAAGAGTGGATGCCAAGGGTTGCGCTAACAAAGAAACTTGGGGCCCTCACTTTTTATAGTATGATCGCGAAAGGATTTTCGCCACCCACTACGTCGGAGTTATTGCCATCCACAAGTGTGATCAATACCAGCTTGCAGGCAGAAAGCGGCTGGAATTATGAAGCAGGGGTGAGAGGAAGGATCCTGAAGCAGAAGCTCTATTTTGACCTCGACTTTTTTTATTACCGGCTGCGGGATGCAATAGTTCAAAGACGAGATGCAAGCGGGGCGGACTATTTCGAAAATGCGGGCTCCACGCGGCAGAAAGGATTTGAGGGATTCCTCACCTACGGGCCTGTGGCGCTGGTGCCAGCACAGCAGATCAGTTTATCAACATGGATGAGTTATACGCTGCATCCCTTCCGTTATGTGGATTATAAGCAGGTTGAGAATGATTTTAGTGGAAATAGATTACCAGGTGTGGCTAAGCAAACATTGGCAGCGGGATTTGATGTTGACGGTAAGGGGGGAATGAATTTACATCTGGCATACCAGTATGTGGATCCCATCTGGCTCAATGATGCCAACAGTGAAAAGGCGAAGCAATATCATTTACTCGGAATAAGGGGAGGCAGCAGGCTGTACCGTGGGCTGAACTGGTTTGCGGGCGCAGATAATTTATTCAATACAACCTATAGTTTAGGAAATGATATCAATGCCTTTGGGGGGCGGTATTACAATGTGGCGCCGGGGCGGAACTACTATGCGGGACTGCGTTTACAATTGAACTAAATTTTGTAAATTAAGAGACCATTCTGCACCCTCATGAAGTATTTTTTAACCATTAAAATTTCACATCATGAGCACCTTAACCATGCCCACCCTTTCACTTTACGAGCGCCTTGGAAAAAGAGAGCGCATTGAGACCATAGTAGAAGATATCGTAGCAGCGCATATGAGCAATCCCCTCATTAAAGCGCGATTTTTGCCCTACCTGGAACAGGGAGAGAAATTAGCACATACCAAGTCATTGCTGGTGGAATTTCTATGTGCCGGAAGTGGCGGATCGGAAGCATATACCGGAAGGGATATGCAGGCGACCCATCGAGGCATGAATATCAGTGAAGCAGAGTATATGGCTGCCATGGATGATATCATGCAGGTACTTTCCAGTCATAATATTGATGAGGAAACCCAGAAAGACATTTTATTTATCGGATATTCCTTGCGCAAACAAATCATCGCACAATAATAGGTTCATTCATATATCTTCGCGCCGGAAACGGTTCCGCTTCGGCGGATTAAAAGGGAAGTCCGGTTGATTCCGGCGCTATCCCCGTAGCTGTAAAGTGGAGAGGAAATGGAGAGATGGAGAGATAGAGTGATGGAGAGAGAATCCAGATTATACCTCACTGTTGGTGAATGACCACTATCCGCGGAAGCGGGTGGGAAGGTAACTGACAGACACGAGCCAGAAGACCTGCCGCGTCCATCAATCAACATTTTGCTTTCGGGAGAAAAGCAGGAATGGTAAACGCGCAGGCGATTTATAATTCCCACCACTTTCCGGAAGCAGTCACCCTAATCTTTTTTCAGACATGAAAAAACAATGGATCATGGTGGCTGCTACGATCATCAGCAGCCATGTCAGTACAAAACTGATGTCACAATCAACCGGCGAAAAGCAGGCCGACAGCAGCAGAACACTCGATGAAGTAATTGTAACTGCCAACAAGCAACCCCAGAAACAAAGCAGTACGGGGAAGGTACTAACGGTCATCAACAGGCGAACGCTCGAGAACAATGCGGGCAGAACACTTTCACAGGTACTAAATGAACAGGCCGGACTCATCATCAATGGAGCACAGAATTCGCCCGGCACCAACCAGACCGTTTACCTGCGGGGTGCGGGAGCGGCCAATACACTGATTTTGGTGGATGGCATGCCGGTAACCGATGGGTCGGGGATAACGATCCAGTTTGACCTGAATCATATATCCATTGACCAGGTGGAGCGGGTAGAGATCCTCAAAGGCGCGCAGAGTACACTTTATGGGTCTGACGCAGTGGCGGGCGTGATCAATATCATTACCCGGAAGAACCAAAGCAATAAAGCCATCGGACTGAACGGACTTTTAGCAGCGGGTACCTATGGAACATACAAAGGCAACCTTGGCTTATCGGGGGCCATTGATAAATTCAATTATTCGGTGCAGTATAACCGCCTGCAGTCCGAAGGATTTTCTTCGGCTAAGGATGAGGGTGGTGCCGGCAATTTCGATAAAGACGGGGTGAAGCAGGATATGGTGAACCTGGCTGCGGGCTATAAGTTTAGCGAGGCCTGGACGTTTAAGGGCTATTACCAGTTCAGCGAGTATGATGCCGACCTTGATGACAATGCCCTGGAAGACGACCGTAACAGTAGGAGCCAGCAGCGGCAGCAGGTAGCGGGCATACAGAGCAGTCACCAGTTGAAAAATGGCAACCTGGTATTCAATGCCAATTACAATACCGTTCGAAGGGTGTATGATGACCCGGTGAATATTCCAGCGGGCGCAAATGACTGGGATCCGTCGAGTGGCGATTATAAGGGTCGGGCCCTGTTTGCGGAGGCCTATATAAATACCAGTTTGCAGAAGCACCTTGGATTGTTGGCGGGCATCGACTACCGTCGCAATACAGCAGATATCAATACCAGTTTCGGGAACCTGGGCAAGGACAGTCTGGAAGCGAGTATGATGAGTGCTTATGCCGCCTTTACATTGAAGGGTTTTGAGCGATTTGGTGCAGAGTTGGGCGGAAGGTTCACGCAGCACCAGGATTTCGGGGATGCCTTTACCTATGCATTCAACCCCTATATCTACCTGCTGCCGCAGTTGAAGCTATATGCTTCGGTGGCAACGGCATTCAGGGCGCCATCGCTCTATCATTTAGCTTCGGAGTATGGCAATACGGCGCTGGAGCCGGAGAGAAGCAATCAATACGAGGGTGGACTGCATTTTACAAGCAATAACAAGATCATTTCCGCGCGGGTTACAGCCTTCAGGCGGAAGATAAAAGATGTGATCGTGTTTGCTGGATTACCAGATCCTCCTTATGGGCAGTACAGGAATGCAGATAAGCAGGATGATAAGGGGGTAGAAACGGAGCTGAGGGTGCAGCCAAATGAGCGATGGCAGATAACGGCCAACCACAGTTGGCTTGATGGCAAGATAGAGACCAGGCTTGCTGGTAAGGATACCAGTTATTTTAATCTCTACCGCCGTCCGAAGCACAGTATTAACCTTGGAACATCCTACCAGTTCAGTAAAAAGCTGCATGTGGGGCTGAGTTTACGCTGGGTAGATAAGCGCCAGGACACCTGGTACAATTCCGCCACCTGGAGCACGGAGATCAAGGAGCTGGACAGCTATTATAATCTCGATGCCTATGCGCGTTACCAGTTAAATAAGCAGTTGGATGTATTTACCGATTTCAGGAATATCACCGACCGGAAATATGCCGATCTCTATGGGTATAACACGAGGCGGTTCAATATGATGGCGGGGGTGAGGGTGCAGTTGTAAAGAGAGCCACAGGGGTAAGTGGGTAGTTTATATTTTGAACCCGCCGGCGGATGCCGGCGGGTTCAAAATATAAGTATATTCCCTTACTAACCCTCCTAAACCTATTCCGGTGACCAATCGGCATATTGCTAAAATTGATTTTTTACGCGGCATTGCCATATTGATGGTATTCCTGTTTCATGCCCAATTGGTATTTTTCCCGGATAGTAATGATCTCCATTATTCAGATAAGGGTATTCTACAGGGGGGATTAAGAGATCTTGCATTACGATTTTCACCTACTGCATTTGGATGGACCGGAGTTCAGTTATTCCTCGTGATCAGTGGCTATCTGATACATAGAAATTATTTATTAAATGGATCCATTTTAAATGCAGCCATATTTTTTAATAAAAGATTTTGGCGAATTTACCCTCCTTATATATTTGTCCTTTTTGTCATGATTATTTTGCTACCATTCACCGTTTATGGGGGTAGCAATTTAATGGATATAATTTCTCATGTTTTCCTTTTCCACAACTTTTCTGAAACATACATATTTGGAATTAATCCTTCCTTTTGGAGCATAGCTTTAGAGGCACAATTGTATTTATTATACCCTTTTTTCTTATATGTGCGCCATCGTTGGGGAGTCACTCAGGCATTTGGTCTCAGTTTATCGATTGCTGTTTTTCTTAAGATCATGGAACCAATATTTACCAATCAAGAATATTACAATGCCTACTATTTATCGCCGGGAGCACTATGGTATAATTGGTGTGCGGGGGCTTTATTGGTTGAATTCCATTATTATAAGATATTAATATTTAGAGGACACGCAGGTAAGGTAGCTATCATTGCTACTCTACTATTATTCTCAAGCCGGTTGTTTCCATTTCATTATTACCTGATGCATTTATTAGCTATACTGACCTGGGTTTCTATAATGGAATGGTACCTGTTATATAAAACAATAAGAATAGGAAAGAAATTGTTTAATCTTATGACCACATTGGGTCTTTGCAGTTACAGTTTTTATTTGATTCACCAACCCCTTCTCAAGGTCTTATTTTCATTTTACAATCAAATTGTTGGATATTTGTGACGCCGAATACAATGGTTTCAATATTTATTAAACCTGTATTTGCTTTCTGGGTAATATTTTTACTATCCTGGATCCTCTTTAAATACCTGGAATCACCCAGTGTTGAGTTTGGAAAAAAGATGAGAAAGAAAGAGTTTGACCCAATAAATTGAGTTCCTATTTTCACTTTATGATCAGAGCATTATCTTACCTACGGACGTTAATTTATCATATAAATCATTTTGGCCCGGATGCGATCCAATTTTTGTATAATAAGTGGCGAAAAAAAGAATTGCTACAATTGAAGTTGAGGGGATTTGATCATCCTATATATATGAGGAACCAGACCACTGACATACCCATGTTTTACCATATTTATCTTAACAGGGAATATGATTTTAATCTGGAAAAATCTCCTGATGTTATAGTTGACCTTGGCGCTCATACAGGCTTAAGTGCGACTTTTTTTGCCAATAAATATCCTGCGGCAAGGATTATTGCCGTAGAGGCAGAGAAGTCAAATTTTGAAATACTTTTAAAGAATACAAGCTTTTACAAAAATATCACCTGCATTAATAAAGCGATATGGAATGAACCAACAAATATCAACATCGTTGATAAGGAGCTTGGAAATTGGGGTTATATGACCGAGGAAGCAAAAGAGCCCGGCACGGGAAGCATGCAAGCCATTTCAATGGATCAATTAGTAGAGGAGTTCGATATAAGCAGTATAGATTTATGCAAAATAAATATAGAAGGATCAGAGAAAGAGTTATTTGAAAAAAACTATGAAAAATGGTTACAAATAACCGAGGTTATTACAATAGAGTTGCATGATCATATGCGACCAGGCTGTACCAGATCATTCTTTAATGCACTACAGAAAAGTGATTTTAGTTTAAGCTGGAGAGGCGCCTACCTTATTGTGCATTTCAGGAAACAGTAAGTTGATTAAGCTCATAAGGAAACTGTGGCCTTACATAGCCCCACCATTTAATGTAGTGACCGTTTCCATCAGGTATATCCGCAACTGTAAAATGAAGGCATTCTTCAAAATAGAAAAGAGTGGTTTTTTCTGCGTTAAAGAAAGCAATAGAAATATAATAATTCCCGTCATTTAGAAAATGACCGGGTATAATGCATTTGCCCATCAACTCACCTGGCTCTGCAAGTACAGGCGGATGAGAAACCACGAATATGCAGTCGCCAGCACTGTTAAACAAAGCTATTTCTGTTATTAATATATCTTTTTGTTGCAGCCAATAAAATCTAAATATCACTTCTATTGATGTGCTAATATCAATAAATGCTGACCCAGGCAATAGATCAGGATTCAACTCAACGCTGCTCATTCGCAAATAAGCATTACCGGGAGATGAATTTATATCTGGCCATTGCTGCTTAAGCAGGTCTTGTTGTAACGTTGACAAATAGGCATTGACTACCTGCGCAGATTGGCCCTGCTTTTTTATCGTACCGCTGTGAAGCCATATTGCATTATCACAAAGCTGGTTAACTGCCTGCATATTGTGGCTGACAAAAATCACAGTTCTACCACTTCCAGAAGATGCTTCTTTCATTTTTCCCAGGCACTTCTTTTGAAACTCTGCATCCCCAACAGCCAGTACTTCATCAACTATCAAAATGTCGGGCTCTAAGTGAGCGGCAACAGAAAAAGCAAGTCTGACATACATTCCTGAAGAATATCTCTTGACGGGAGTATCAAGGAATTCATCAATTCCTGCGAAAGAAACTATTTCATCAAAGCGGCGCAGAATTTCCCTTTTTTTCATCCCAAGAATATAACCACTTAGAAATATATTCTCTCTACCTGAAAGTTCCTGGTGAAATCCTGTACCCACTTCCAACAAACTGCTTACCCTTCCTTTTCCTTTAATAATACCAGAAGTAGGTTTAATGATTCTGGACATTATTTTAAGGAGTGTTGATTTACCTGCTCCATTTTGACCGATAATACCAAGCACTTCGCCTTCATTAACCTGTAGATTTATATCCTTGAGTGCCCAAAAAGCTACTGCCGAATCAGCATGTGGCTGTTTGGTGAAAAAAGGGTCATCTTTTTTCAAAACATCCAGTGTCCACCAGCGGTGAAGGTCTTGTCTTAAAGAGCCGGTTCCAATTGAACCGCGTCTGTACATCTTAGACAAATTCTCTACCTGCAATGCCAAATCAGCCATACTATTGAATAATTAAACTCACTGAATTAATATTTTTTAAACCATAGCCGTAGCTGTTGTTCGAATTGCTCTCCAGTCCAGTTTTGGACCTGGAAACGACCAAGTTGGTAGGGATCATCATTATACTTTATCGATTTGCCTTTTGTAGTGAACGCGAGTTTCAGATCGTTATTCTTAACTATCGTCAGACTATCATCATTAAAATCGCCATAAGGATAAGAAAATGCTGTCACAGACTTACCCGTATGCGCTTCAATCCAATGAATATTTGAAACTATTTCATTTTCCTGATAATTGATGTGATGATTTGAAAGTGCCGGATGCGTCATAGTATGAGCTCCTATAGTAAACAAAGGTGATTTACTCAATTCAATAAGATCATTAGTGGACATAGGAAGCTTATTACATGACCCGTTGTTAGATTGGTTATTTTGTGAAAGTATATCAATCCGATCGCGGATCTCAGGATAGGCCAGTGGCTTCAGTCTGGCCCATTCATTAATATATTTATCAGAAACTGCGTCTGGTGGATTAGCAGGCCATCTCCAGTTTTGGTAAATTTTCATATCCGCAGACATCAGATTATTGTCAAAAATCACCGATTCCAATTCATCCCACCAAAAAGGAATTTGATGTTCAATGTAATATGAGCTAATAAAAAATGTAGCTGGTAATTTAAACTTCTCTAACATGCCTTTAGCTATAGAAAAGTTATCGGAATAGCCGTCATCGAAACTAATACAAACTGCATTTTTGGGGAAAGATTGGCCTATTGAATTGGCAAGCGAATCTGAAGTGATGACAGTAAAATGATTATGTAAAACTTTTAAGTGGGCTTCAAAATTGATGGGTGAAACAGCCAGCCCCCATGGATCAAAAGTTGATTGACCAATCTGATGATACATCAGAGTGATGACCTTTTTATTACCCCAAAAATTTAAATTCCTAAACATCCCATTAGAGCTTTTTGATAACTGCGGAAATGATAACCTGATAATGATCATCATGGTAATTCAATTGCTCAGGTTTAATCTCCGGCAATCCAAATCCATAAATAAAGGCGCTAGCTATGAACACATTTCCGTAAGTTTTCATAACGGGCTTGTTATTTATGAAAGAATCCTCCAAGGCCCTGCTAAGGGATCTACTCGTGAATGACCATTGCCAATACTTACCCCATTCATCCTGGGCAATATGGCTTATACCTGGCACAGTAACCAGCAGTGAACCACCGGGTTTCAATATCCGGTAACATGTATCAAGGGCCCTCTTAAAGTCATAAATTAAATGCAAGGTTTGAGTTAGTACGATTGCATTGTAAGTATTGTCTGCAACATTGGGTAGATCAGAAAGATCTCCAATGACTGTGGCTGCAGGGTTGGTATCATCAACATGCAATACATCGCTTGTTTTAACCCTATCCCCCCCAAAACGCATGGTATAGTAATTATCACCTATTTCAAGGATATTCCCATGAATGCAAAAACTATTCTCAGCCAGGAATGTTTCGATGTAATATCGGTCGATCGGACCACCCCTATCATATCCAAACTGTGTACTGACAGGTTTTAATGGCAGGTTTTTTAGTGCAATCATTTCATTAGACTCCTGCTTTCTCCCAAAAAATATTCTCTTAATGTTTCTCATAACACTAAATTTTTTTTGCTTGAAAATGTAGCTGGAAAGCTCCTTTCCAATCTCAGGAAAATACTTTTTCAAAAAGTAATACTCCTTACTTTCACGAATCTCCCATTTACTATAATGTATAGTTTTAAGTCGGGAAGCCATCTGCTCTGAATAGTATCTCCTGTTAAACTCAATCCCTTTAACATAGGCCTTTACTTCATCCTCATTCTTTAAAAAATATTTTTGTCTCCCAAGCACCTCCTGTATTCCATTTAGCATGGCAATATTATCGCCCGACATATTCTCCTGATGTTTCCTGTAAGCCGCAATGATTGTTTTATGGTGTCTTATTGGGTGTTTACGGGCGATTCTTAGATAAACATCATAGTCTTCACAGTTTGGCAGAGCAGTGTCAAAGATAAATTCTCTCAAAATATCAGACCGATAGAGAACTGTGGCATGCATACCAATGAAATTTCCACCTAACAGTTCATTATACATATTATTGCCGGGCTGTTTAATTACATCAACGAATACTCCGGTAAACTCATAATAAATTGTATGTGCGCCTGCAACAAAAGCTAAATCAGGATCATCCAGTAAAAACATGGCATTCAGGGAAATGGCATTATAATAAAGCCAATCGTCCGCATCCAGAAAACAAATGAATTCACCACCAGCATATTGCAACCCAGCATTTCGAGCGGCAGATAAGCCCTGATTAGATTGAAAGATATAAGTAACACCAGAAAAAGAATCCACCAAATCTTTTGTTTGATCAGTTGAGCCATCATCCACTACAATTATCTCAATATTCTTATAATCCTGTTCAAGAGCGCTCCTTATCGCAGTACCAATAAAGTGGTAATTATTAAATGTGGTTATGACAATTGAAACCTTTGGAAAAGCTGACAAATTTGGTAATGTTGAATTTTGAATAATACTATGCCACGTCCATTAATTTATCGGTCATTTTATTAAATAGCAAAACCCCAACAGATAGTGTGAATATCATAAGTACAATCCCTAAAATTATTGGGTAGAATGCAATCAACCCATGCCCTGTAAATGCATATCTGAACAACTCAAACTGGTATGCCAGCGGATTCCATTCAATATAAAACCTATATTTCACCGGTATAGTAGTCATTGAATAAAATACCGGACAGATAAACATGAACAATCTCAGCAAAATTTGAAGCAAGCCAGCCAAATCACGATACTTCGCTGTAAGGACTGAAAAAACCAAACCAATACCAAATGCAAACCCAGAGCATACTAAAATTGGTATTAAGCATAAAACCATGCGGGAAAATACCAAATCCACTTTCCTCATCCATATGAAATAAATGAATACTCCAACCAATAGTGTAAAGTGAATAATAAAGCGAAAATAGTGCAACACGAGAATCGACAGCGGTGAGATCAATCGGGGAAAATAAACTTTACTAAAAATGTGAACATTTGTAGTTATGGTTGAAGATGTTTGGATTAACAAATCAGAGAAAAGGTTCCATAATGTAATGCCGATCAGGAAGAATAAAAATGCAGGAACCCCTGCAGTCTCCAGTCCCATTATTCGGGAAAAGACTATAACATAAATAATAACTGAAAAAATAGGTTGGACCAATATCCAAAGAGGTCCAAGTAAGGTTTGTTGATAGGAACCTAATAAGTCCTTTCGAACTAGTCCGAAAAGCAGATCCTTATGTGCAACCAATTCCTGAACTGGGGCCCCCAGCCAGCTTGTCTGGGCATTAATGACCCATTTCCATTCCTCTTGTTTACCTGACATATAGGAAAATTACCAATAAATTCTAATTGTGCTTTACACGGTTTCGAAAGTAATACAGGATACCTGAAAGCACTCCCATCACCTCCGGAACAACGGTTTTCTGTCGAAGGGTCGGCCGCCTTATTTTTTGAATGAACTGAAGAAAATAATTAACTCCCATTCCTTTAAACACATGCTCTCTATAATTCAAATGAGGGGCCAGTTCATGCTGAATAAGAGAGGCTACTACATTACCTCTCATATAATAAAAGAGCTGCGACCTGAGCTCTTTCATTTCCCTGCGATGTTTATGGTATACAATGGCACGTGGTTCATACAGAATTTTACCTCCAATTAATAAGATCCGAAACCATATTTCTGAATCGCCGCTGCAGCCCGCAGCACCTGCATCTAATCTTTCATCAAAATAACCTGCTTTTTGGAGAACTTCTTTTCTAAATGCCATATTAGCGCCTGCCCCAATATTCCAAACCTTTGGGCATTCGGATGGGGTAGATTGAAGAAATTCATCATTATACAAATGCTTCGCATACCCCTTGTTAAATGTCCAATATCTTTCGAAAATAAACTGACTCTCGGTCTCCAACTGAAGTGGCAAAACAAGACCAGTAATTGCATCAATTGACTTGTCACCAAAGGAATTTTGAATGTGGTATAACCAATATGGATCAACTACAACATCATCGTCCAGATAAACAATTAATGGACAGCCGGCAAATTTTGCTCCAGTATTTCGGGCAATATCCAATCCCTTCCGATCTTCCTTTAAATATTTGACATTGCCAAATTCATTACATACTAACCATGTGGTATCATCAGTTGGGGCATTGTCAACAACTATTATTTCCGCTGGTTTCGTAAACTGAGTTAATAATGTATGAAGACATTCTTTCAGTTCCTTACTTCGGTTACGTGTACAAATCACAACGCTTATATCAGCCTTTGATGAAACAGTAAGCAATTCCGAATCTGTAAACACACTTGAAAGAATATCATTCAGGGCTGTTTGATCACCATCGATAAGCGCAGAAATAATTAATTGAATCTTACTTTTAGTTATCTTCTGTAATTCGAGCGAACTTGCTATAACATTTACCGCCTGCAAAAATGGAACATTGGCGATATCCCTTTCTTTTCCTTCAAGGAAAAAATGGCCCAATGCAACACCTCGCCACCAAAAAATACAAAACTCTTTTTGAAATTCATACCAATGACTATGTATATGATCAAGGTCAGTTTCAAGCCTCAAGTTTATTATTCGATATGGACGGAATGAGTTCATTTTCGTAAAGACTTATACGCTTTCCTCATATTAATCATAAGTTCTCTTCTCCAAACAAATATGAACAATGAAAAAGATTTTATAACCAATGTTCCATGAGGATATAAACGAAGTAGTTGATAAACCTGGCTATAAATAACTTTTTTCTTTCCTGTTCTCAGCCACATAAATTTTGCAGCATCAACGGCCCAGTAAGAATAGTTTCTTCGTACAGATATCGACGCTTCTGCTCGCTGAGTATCTGGCAATAACAAGGAAATCTCCTTAAATACTTTTCTAAGATCCTCAATATTTTTACCACTTAAGAAACTATGACCTGATATGGAATTATAGTGTGTTCGGTACTCTGCCAGCGATGCGGGTGTATATGCAATAGGGTATCTATTAGCAATGCGGGCCCACATTATCCAGTCTTCTCCATAAGTGACGCCATAAAATCCTCCTAAGTCTTCATAGACACTTCTTTTTACCACCATACATACATATTGCATCAGCTGCCCATGAGACAGACGTTGAAGGCAATTTTCAATAATACAGGGGGATTCAGCTCTTCGAGTTTCCTCCTTGATCAGCGTACCATCAGCATTGATAAAGTCCCAATTTGTGAATGCAGCACCAGCGTCAGGATAATCATCAAATAAAGATTCGATTGCAGCATAAAAGCCAGGTTTTACTCTATCATCCCCATGTAGTAAATGAATATAGTGCCCAGTCGCACGATTAATACAGGTTTCAAAATTCCGAAGGCTACCCATATTTTCCTCCTGCCTGTAGTAAGAGACCCTGCCCTTTCCAATTTCCATTACAAGTGCTTCAACATCGCTATCTGTACTTGCATCATCTACAACTTCAATCTGCATCTCCTTTTCACCAGGGTCTTGAATTAACACACTGTTGATCGCATCAGCCAAAAATTCACTGCAATTATACGCTGGGATCATTACAGACCATCTTGGTCTGTAAACACCTTCCTTTACCGGAAGTATTATCGGGGGCTCATTTGGTATTCTTAAGGTCAAATTAAAAGCATTTTCTACTATATCAACTAGCTTTTAGGGTCGTTAGGATTCTGTTGAGCAAAATAACTCAGTACTATTTTTGTAAGAAAGTATATGGTGGTTTTATTCTTATTCATCAGGAAAGACTTGTAAGCAAGGTTCAGGTATTTTTTTTTGTCGCCGTAAAAGTTTTTAGCGGCTACAATTGAAAAGAGGTTTGAGAAATTTTTTTTAGCGCCGTGCTTAATTTTTCTACGTTTCTCCTCCGGTAAATATGATTGAATAATACTTATGAATTTTTCAATATCGGCCACGCTTTGGCCACTCATGTGTGAGCGGGTAGTGATATTATTCGCATGCGAACGATACATAGCCAGGCATTTTGGCGTATATGCAACTTCATAGTTTGCTGCAATCCTGCACCACATTTCCCAATCTTCTCCAAAATGCCCACCAAAAAAACTACCTAAATGTTCATATACAGAACGTTTTACCACAACTGCAGGTGGCTGGCAGAGATTAACCAGTGAGATTTGATCTAACCAATCTGGAATTATACCAGGGTGTTCGAGGATATTGCCCGAGAAAGTTAGTTCATTACCAAACTTGTTTATAAAAGAGTTCTTACAAAAAGCAGCGCCAACAGATGGGAATTTTTCAAAGAGAAGTTCAATTTCCTTATAAAAACCAGGCTTGACCAGGTCGTCACCATGAAGGAGATGAATATAATGACCTGTCGCCCGGTTCAGACAGGTTTCAAAATTGCGAAGGCTGCCAACATTCTCTGCCTGCCGAAAATATCTTACTCTTCCTTTTCCCCATTCCTTAACCTGTGCTTCTACATCGCCATCAGTACTTGCATCGTCTACAACCTCAATTTGCATAAGAAATTGACCTTCATCCTGCACTAAAACACTTTCAATAGCATCCTTTAGAAATTCCAGGCAATTATATGCGGGAATCATAATTGACCATAAAGGCCTGTCTGTAGTTTCAACCGGCTTGATGAGAGGAGGTGCTTGTGGAATCCGTTCAATCATTAGATATGTTTCAATTTCACCGAAACATTGTTTTGCGGAACCTCATAGAAAATTACGGATTATGGGTGGCCTCGCCAGGAATCGAACCTGGATCTGGAGCTTCGGAAACTCTTATACTATCCATTGTACTACGAGGCCGGTTGGATCATTTTATTAATCCTGCTGCATTGGTGGCAAATATTTTTACCGCAATGGCGAGCAAAACTACACCAAAAAACTTACGGATGGCCAGTAAACCGGCAGGTCCTATGAGTTTTTCTATGTAATCCAATGACCTGAGTACTATATACACTACAACAAGATTTAATATGATGGCCATCGCCACTGTAAGCGTATTATAGTTGGCCTGCAGTGAAATGATGGTGGTTAGCGTTCCCGAACCCGCGATCAGGGGAAATGCAATGGGCACTACTGTGCCCGACTTTATATCCCCATCTGATTTAAAAAATTCTATGCCAAGTACCATTTCAAGGCCAAGGATGAAGATCACAATGGAACCGCCCACCGCAAAAGAGCTCACATCGAGGCCCAGGATCTGGAGGAATTTTTCGCCGGTAAGCAGGAATAATAACATCAATCCACCGGAAATAAGGGTTGCCCTCAACTCATGGATGGCACCCATCCGGGTTTTTAAAGAGATCAGCAGGGGAATAGAGCCGAGAATATCAATGATAGCAAATAGCGTGAATGTGACGGTAAGAAGCTCATTGATATTAATACTCATGCTAATGGGTTGTGCAATTAACTACACAACCGTAATTTAAGGCAAATCTATATTACCCGCCGGGCGGCTCTTAAAAAAGGCATGGTAGGCAGACTGCTAATAAGCAGCAGCTCTTCGGGCAGGTAAGAATGATTGTCGAGGAACCTGAATATGCGCTGTGCACTATTGCGTTTGAAGAGCCGGGTAAAGATCTTATCGCCAGGCAGGTCTTCATTCACCAGCACATCCAGCAACACGTTGTCATAGAAACGGAATCTTCCGCCATGTTGCTTAGGGGGAAAGGGATGCCCTTTCTTCAGGAGTGATCGCAGAATGGCGGCGCTGTGCTGCTGCACAAACTGGAAGGTGTATCCACTGGAAGGCTTGGTTTGTCCGCCGGCAGTTCCTATATAAACAATATTACCATCCCGCTCGGGAAATGTAAAACCCGTCATAGGGATCACCCCAAATTCTTCCTCTTTGATAGAATAATCATTGAGTTGCAGGTAGTCAGTAATATAGTTCCTTAAGCCTTCATCGTACTGCTCTTGTTGCAGCAGGTTTTCCGTGAAAAGGGTATATTCAATAAGGGCATGGGTTTCATCCAACGGCATGGTATAAACGAAAGTGGTTCCGTGCTCCTGGTTTACGCGGAAGTCCATCAGCGTATTAGAAGAGGGATCAAACAAAGGTTCTGCAGTTTCAATGAACCAGCCTTTAAAATGTTGTTTCAGATAATGGGTGCCGGGCTCCGCTTTTGGCGGGTCAAATGGGATGGAATTAAAAAGCCATTTACGGGCACCGAAGCGCACCCCGTTATGCAGTTCAACCACCCCTTTGCCTTTGAGATTGGTGATGCTGTTGATAGGTTCAAAAATGATCCGAACATTCTCTTTTTTAACCAGGATGTTCAGGCAATGCTGGTAGAGGTCTATGCCCCTGATCATCTTATATTGGTATGGTGCGATGTTGAATTGCTTTGAAAAACCTTCGCCATGAAACCAGACCTTATCCCATCTTTTGTGTACAATAGAATCGAAGAAGCCCTCACCTTTTTCCCAGAAACACCATGTGCGGTCGTTTACCTTCTTCTGGTCCTTGTCTACCAGCAGGTACCTGCAATCCTTAAACTCCTCGCTCTGCAGCATTCGCATGAGAAGGCTCAGAGAGGATAATCCGGCTCCGCAGAACACGTAATCATAATCGTGTGTGGAGTCGGGATCAAGAAGTTCAAAAAAATATTGCGGGGGCATAATCTTGTTTTGGCCCAGACAAGATAGGGAGATTATTTACCCCTGGAAAGGGTGTTTTCACGGTCTTTTTTGACCTTCTCCCAATATTTCTGGTGCACCATGAGCATGCCGAAAGATTCACCATGTTCTTTACCGATATGCTTATGGTGCATCTTGTGCGCCCAGCGAATGGCACGAACATAGATATTGTTAGAGCGACTCATAAATTTGAAGCGCTGGTGGATGATAATGTCATGTACGAGAAAATAGGCGAGTCCATATGACATGATACCGAAGCCAATTGCCTGCAACCAGTAAAGGGGCTGAAGGGTACCATAGAGTATCATCAGGAAACTAGGAACGGCGAAGATCACAAAGAACCAGTCGTTCTTCTCAAAGAAACCCGGACCCTTTTTATGGTGGTCTTCATGCAGGTACCAGAGAAATCCGTGCATAACATAGCGATGTGTTAACCAGGTTATTCCTTCCATCACTAAAAACGTTCCAACCACAATTCCTATATAAACTAGCCAATGCATACTGCTGATTTTTTTCTCCATTCCTTCACCCTTGGAAATGCCAGGTGAAACCAGGCGGTATAGCGGGTGGGATGGTTTTGCAAAGATGATTCAATTTCTTCTATCGGGAGATAACAATACTCATTCACTTCTTTTGGATCGGGATTAACTATTCCACTGAATTCACCAACAAAAACATGATCGAATTCATGTTCCGTTAGACCGTTGTCAAATTCGGCCTTATATACAAACGCAAATGCTTTTTGCAGTTGTGTGGTAAAACCCATTTCTTCCTTTAACCTGCGGATGGCGGCCTCTTCTACAGCTTCACCCGGATAAGGGTGGCTGCAGCAGGCATTGGTCCAGAGGCCAGCGCTATGGTATTTATCAAAGGCGCGTTGTTGCAAAAGCATTTGTCCACTGGCATTGAAGATGAACACACTGAACGCGCGGTGGAGGAGACCCTGCTCATGTGCAGCCATTTTTTCCATTGTACCCAACTCACGATCCAATGCATCAACCAGAACCACTTCCATATTTTTCACCAAATTCTCCAAAATAATTTTGTTTTAAACTACCAAATGTCTCCCCTCCATCCCTCCACCTCTCCATCTCTCCTCTATCCCTCCACCTCTCCATCCCTCCACTACATCATCCCCAATTGCTGCTTCACCCCTGCCCTCAGCACGATCGCTGCCTTTCTATAATCCGGAACGCGAACCCTTTCCTGCATGATGCGCGCGGGTTTGATGCGTTTGATACGCCGGAATAAGGAGAGATAATATTTATAGGCTACATATACACCAAATCGCGCTTTTACCGGCAATTGCATGATGCCATTATAGGCTTCATCAAAATCGGCCTGGATATCGGCTTCAATTTTTGTCTTATCACAGTCGGTGAAATTAGTAAAATCACAACCTGGAAAATACACCCTGTCGAGCTGCTTGAAATCAGCATTCAGGTCGCGCAGGAAGTTCACTTTCTGGAAAGCAGCGCCCAATGATCGTGCCGATCCTTTTAGTTTGTCATAAAGCTGGCGGTCGCCCTCACAGAAAACATAGAGGCACATGAGCCCAACCACTTCTGCAGAACCATATATATAGTCGATATAACCCTGGTGATCGTAGGCCTTTTTATCGAGATCCATTTCCATGCTACGGAAGAATGCATCAATAAGAGAATGGTCAATATTATAGGCATTCACGGTAAGCTGGAAGCTGTGGAGGATCGGATTAAGGCTGATCTTTCTTTCTATGGCATCATAGGTTTGTTGCTTGAATTCTGCCAGCAGCAGGCTTTTGTCGTGATCGTGGAATGTATCAACGATCTCATCAGCAAAGCGCACGAGTCCATAGATATTGAAGATGGGCTGGCGCAGATCGTTGTGCAACAGCTTGATGGCCGAAGAGAAAGAGGTACTATAACGTTCTGTGGTAACGCGACTACAGACCTCAGAAACAGCATGGAACAATTGCATCATACGCGTTGGTTAGGCAGGTTTTAAGATAACTAAAAATTCTTTATCACTTCTTTGGCCACCAGTTCACCACTGATGAGGCTGGGTGGAACACCCGGTCCTGGAACTGTCAATTGGCCAGTGAAAAAGAGGTTATTTACCTTTTTACTGCGACATCCTGGCTTGAGAATAGCAGTTTGTTTAAGAGTATTAGCCAGTCCATAGGCATTCCCCTTAAACGAATTATAATCACGCACAAAATCAGATTGTGCAAAACTTCTTTTAAGAATTATGGCATCGCGGACAGATTGACCAAGATGTTTTTCGAGTCGGCCGATGATAAGATCAAAATATTTTTCACGCACTTCTTCAGTGTCACCGTTCAGTCCTGCCGCAACAGGAACCAGCAAAAACAGGTTTTCACAACCTTCAGGCGCAACGGTAGAATCAGAAACAGATGTTGCGCTCATATAGAACAATGGTGCCGAAGGCCATTGCGGATGAGCATAGATCTCCCGCGCATGCTGGTGAAGAGAGGTATCGAAGAACAAACTGTGATGGTGAATGCCTTCAAGTTTTTTATTGAGTCCAACGTAATAAAGCAAACAGCTAGGGGCCATTACCCTGCTATCCCAGTACTGCTCTGAGTAGGAACGATGCGTTTCAGGGAGCAGTGCGCTTTCGATATGGTGGTAGTCGGCCCCTCCTATTACGACATCGGCATCATAACGGCCATGGTCAGTTGAAACTGAGCGGGCAGTAGATGCATGCAATTCAATGGCCGTAACGGTTTCATTAAACTTAAATTTTGCGCCCTGTTCTTTTGCGAGTTTGTACATAGCATCCACGATGCTGTACATGCCGCCTTTTGGGTACCAGGTGCCGCCCACAACATCTGCATAATTCATCAGGCTGTAGAGGGCTGGGGTATCTTCGGGCATGGCGCCGAGGAATAGCACGGGGAACTCCATCAACTGGCGGAGCTTGGGGTCTTTAAAGAATTTCTGCACATGCGCCTTCATGTTAGTGAAAACGTCGAGTTTGAAAACTCCTTTAACTATATCGAGGTCTATGAATTCTGTGAGCGATTGACCGGGCTTGTGCACCAGCTTCTGCATACCTACGCGGTATTTAAAAGCGGCTTCTTCCATGAACTGTTCCAACTTCGCACCTGCTCCAATTTCAATACTTTCAAATAACTCTTTCAACGCCGGCAACCCCGCGGGAATATCCATCCCTCCATCTCTCCATCTCTCCTCTTCTTCGCTCCAATACACACGATACGAAGGATCCAGGCGCTCCAGGGTATAATAATCCGACACTTTTTTTCCGAACTGCTGGAAGAATCTTTCAAACACATCGGGCATCCAGTACCAGGAGGGTCCCATGTCAAAGGTGAAGCCATCCTGTTTCCATTGGCGTGCGCGGCCACCCGGCTGGTCATTCTTTTCGATGACTGTTACATCCCATCCTGCTCTCGCCATAAATGCTGCCGCCGACATTCCGGCGAAGCCGGAACCGATGATGATGCATTTTTTGGATAGGGACATGTGGAGGGATGGAGGGATGGAGGGTTGGAAGAATGTTGTTTATGGAAGGTAACTTTTAATAATTGGAAACCCTGTTTTAAAATTTGGTTGGGAATATCAATAACGGGAGATCTGCGCCTTCAACAGTTTGCGGGCAAAGTGGATACGGCTTTTTATGGTGCCGAGTGGTTCGCCGAGCATGTCTGCAATTTCGTGGTATTTGAAACCGTCGAAATAAAGCAGGAATGGGTTGCGGAAAATCTCCGGGAGCTTATGAACGGCTTCGTGGATCTCCTTTATTTTAAGGTTGCTTTCGGCCGCGTTGGCTGCAACCACCTGGTTGTAATCGAGGAGAAAGTCGTTGGGTGTATTATCGAATATAGTATTCTGCTTAGCCTTCCTGCGGTAGTTATTGATAAATATATTCCGCATGATGGTATAGAGCCATGCCTTGATATTGGTGCCCACATTGTATTTTTCCTTATTGGCGATGGCGCGGTACATGGTTTCCTGGAACAGGTCCTGCGCGGCTTCGTTATCGCGTGTAAGGGTAATGGCAAAAGGACGAAGAAACTCCGCGTTGTTCACCAGCATCTCATTGAAGTCAGCTTTTGACATGGCGTCTATGTTTAAGTGTTAAGAGTCCAAATTTAAACAAAATTCTAAGTTTAACCAACGATTATCTTGCTAATAAATGTTAAAATTTATGCAAGTGCGGCAATAAATTCCATTACCGCGGGCAGTGATAATTTGAATGTGACGGATTCGGGCACTTTCTTTTTATACTGTTGTGTAAGCAATCCGGATACCACCAGTTTATGTGTTCCGCAACGGTTATGGTAGTTAGTCAGGAAACGGTCGAAATTGAAGTTGGCAGCCACAGAAGTAAGATGTGTATAGAGGAAATCGGGTTGCTTGAGGTTAGCTACAAACTCCACGTCTTTCAGGGGCAGGTTGGCGCCGAGGTAGAGAACGTTCACACCTTTGCTTTTGAGGAGATAGTAGGTAAAGAGCAGGCCGATCTCATGGTGTTCGCCTTCGGGCATGAAAAGGAGGACGGTTTTATTTATACGGACATGGGAGAAGGCACCATCGATTCCCACGATCAGTTTCTGGCGGATAATATTGGTTACAAGGTGTTCCTGGGCTGGATTGATATGGTTGGTCATCCAGAGGATACCGATCTTTTCGAGGAAGGGGAAGATGACCTGGGTGATTGTTTTATCGATTCCGCGGGCGGTGATATAGGTATCGAGGACGGCTTCGAAGTCTTCGATATTCATATCGACCATATGCTGGATCAGTTCGTTGACGATGCGTTCCTGCTGGGCCTGGGCGTTTCCGATGGTGAGGATGCGGTCGCGGATTTCGCCGGGGTGCATTTTGTCGATATGGCTGATCTTATAGCCATATTTGTTTAACAGGGCAATGTTGAGGATTGATTTCAGTTCATCGGTGCTGTAGTAACGAATATTGGTTTCGGTCCGCTGGGGTTTGAGGAAGTTGTATCGCTGCTCCCATATGCGGATGGTATGGGCCTTGATGCCGGAGAGGTTTTCAAGATCCTTGATGGTGAAGGCGTTCATGGTTGCAGATTTTGTGTTTAAATATCGTTAGTATGAAATTAAACAGAAATCTGTAGAAAAGGTTTGGATTTGGATTAAAAATTGGGGGATTTGGGGTGTTTTAACGGGTTGCTTAGATTACCGGGTCGATTGAAATTTTGAGACTGTTGATCGGAAGTTAGGAAAAGTAAGTAGAAGCTGGTAGAAGGCGAAACCTGCGAATACGCCGATAAAGTTTGCGCCCATATCGCTCCATTCGAAGGATCGGCCTGTATACTGCTGGAGGTATTCTGTTAATATGGAGAGCAGGGTAACCAGGAGGAACTGGCTGATGGGGTTTTTCCAGATAGCGGTTGCCAGGAGGTAGCATGCGCTGAAGAGGGTGGTATGCATGAATACATCGTTAAACAGGAGGTGGTTCCTGCTCAGGAATTTGGGTACTGCGGGGGTGAGGAGAAGAAAGAATACTACGGCGATCACTACGCACCAGCCCATCCAGGGCTTCCAAAGGTTTTTCATGGGCCTGCATAGACAAGTGGCGTGCCAGAAAATGTGAAGGTTTTCTTTAGGAGGTTTGGTATGATTTGCGAATTGCGGGGGGTACAGGTCGGATGGGGAGCTGAATCTTACAAATTGCAACCAGCGGGTGAGGTAACTTGAATGTATGATGGGGAGCAGATCTTACAAATGGAAACTAGCAGACGGGGCAATATTTGTGTCAGAGGGGAGCAGAATCTTACAAATTGAAACTAGGAGGCGGGACAACTAGAATATGTGATGGGGAGCAGGTCTTACAAATTGCAACCAGCGAGTATACTATACAGGAAAAAGGCATGTTTTTTATTGACCTATATATGAAACAATAAAACCACATAATGCTCCATATATGAATCAATAAATCACTTGGGTAGATTTTAGTATAGCTTTTACTCTAAACGCGTTTTGTAAATTCTCACTCCTTCTGAAAGCGCGAGAGGCGGAGGTAGATCTCCCACATCCCCGCCTGGTCGAGCAGGCTGCGTACTTCCTGCTGGCCGATGAGGTTGCGGACATTGCGCTCGCGACGCCAAACGCGGTCGGCGTAGCGCTGCATGGCGTTCATGTATTGAGGATCGTTGTCGATGGCGTAGAGTTCTTCGTAGCCACGGAGAAGCACAGCGTTGAACCAATAAGTGGAATGAAAAATATCGTAACTGAAGAAATGATCGAAGCTTGCACGGGCGAGTTGGCGGGCCTCGTTAAGATAGGCGTTATCGCTTGTAATGCGGAAGAGTTTTGCATTGGCCTGAATCATGATACCCGTGTTATAGGAGTAAGTTGCGGTATCGATCTTATTTGCATCACGTAGTTTTATGTTATCCCAATAAACGCCCGCTGGACTGCGAAGCCAACGGTTCACCCATTTGTATAAAAGCTTAGCGGTATCCAGATAGGAAGATTTTCCGGTGGCTTCATAAAGCTGCAGGGCCAGCACGATACCCGGACCATTGGAGCAGGTATTCTTGGTGGAGCGATTGCCCTCTTTCCAATAGATACCACCGCCGCTGGTGCTATCCCAGCCCGTCATCATGTAGCGATAGATCTCTTCGGAGATGCTGAGATACTGAGAGTTCTTGTTTTTCGCATAGGCATCCATGAGAGCGATGCCGATCCATTGGTTGTCGTCATAAAAACGATCGCCTCCACCCATGCTGATCACATAGGAAGCATAGCCGGGGGCAGGTTGGCGGGCGCTGTAATATTGCTGGATCGACTTGAGGACCTGGTCCACCCTGGTAGTGGCATTTGGATTGACGGCTACCGGCTTTTCAGCATCCTTTGCGTCGGCAAGTTGCATACACTGTATTAACGCGCAGAGAGGCCAGAGATAAGAATATGGTTTTTCATTGGCGGAGGGTGTATCGGTTTCGCGGTAGAGGGCTACGGAAGGTTCATAAAATACCTGGCGGATATTGCCTTCCATGAGTAAAGCACGGGTACGGTTGGCGGGTTGCGCACTTGATGGTGGTGTTTTTGAGGTGGGTGGGCTTGATTGCGCTAAGGAATTTGCGCTGAAAATTTGAAGGAGCAGCAAACATGGCAGGGTATTCCAAACTAATTTGGTGATCGTTGATTCAATTTTTGAGATCGTTGACTTAAGTAAAAGAAGGCTTGCTTTCATTTCCATTATTTGTTGCAAGGGAAGGTGATTCTCCTGTTCAGCACGGAAATTAGAGGAATTGTTTTGTTCAGCGGCGAAAAATGGAGAGATGGAATGGAGAGATGGAGGGATAGAGAGATGGAAGGGATTTTGGAGGTGCGGGAATTTTTTACAAATCGAAAGTGGGGAATATGATTTTAAAAATAAAGCGCACCCCTGCATCGCAGATGCGCTTCTGTATTATTTTTATATATCGGCGGCCTGGTTAGAGTTTTAGTCGCCGGCAATAGTTGTACTAAAGCGGACTTTCTGGATGGTTGAGTTTCCTGCAAGATCCCAGGCTTTGAAATGAAAGCCGGCTGCGCGTGAAATTATGTGGTTCTTTTGCAGTTTGTATTCCCATTTTTCGATATCGGGTTGGTAGTGGGCATCATTTTCTTCAATGAGCAAACCGAAGACATTAAAGATGCGGCACATCACACGTGTAACGCAAACATTGTCGCTGGCCTTAATGAAGATACTGTCACCTTTACGTCGGTGGTAACCGGAGATGTCCCATCCATGTACCCGCGGTCCCTGCATATAGTCTTTAATGGCCAAAGTATAAACGGTCTGGTCTTCCTTTGTGTATAATTGGTATGCCTGTTTAAGTGATGGATCGGCCTCAACCGTTTTAGCATAGATTGCCGCGAGGCGGAATTTTTTCCGATTGTTTATTTGTTTATCAGTTGCCTGGTAATTGGTGAATTTGGGTTTACGCGTTACCAATAACTTGTTTCGATGTTGGCGGAGAACAGCATTGGGAAGTTTTCCATCCATATACATCTGGAGAAGGATATCATTCTTTGTCATAGTATGAAAATTTAAAAATGAACTAAGTGTTGATCATAATAACTGCAGGGATCTTATGGTAATATTTCCTGCGAGGTCTTCTGCCATTACCTGAATGGTAGTACCGGGAAGTGAATTATTCGGGAAAGAGGTAAAATAGACCCAATAAACAGGGTTAACATCTTCTAATGCTTTTCCCTCTTCCAGTAATTCACCACCAGCCAGGCGAATGGACACTTTTACACTGATCACTTTAAAATCATCATCCGCTTCTATCATGATCATATCTCCCGGCTTTCCCAGATAGGATTCTGCATATATATCCCTGATTTCCGGTGGTATATATGCATCCCGGAAAGCAACATTGAGAGCGGTCCTCCCCTTCCGCGCCTTCTTCTCGTATAATTCTTTAAGACTGGAATGCTGCATTGCCCAACTCGCGTACCTGGTAGCTTTGTGAAATGTAAGCTGGTTCTTAGATTGCTGGCTTGTTGGCGATCGTTTTTTGTTATTGGTTTTTGGTGCGGCAGCCACGATGGTTTTTTTACCATGCCTTCTAAAGATCAGGTTACCAACACGGCCACTCATGCCGCTCATAATTGGATTGTTACAAATTGCCATTTTAAATAGTTTTTATTGGTGATCAAATTTTTAAAGAACCCCGGCCGGCGCGGCCGGGGTTTGAAAGGAAAGGGTAGTTATCCCTTCACCGCAATCTGGCTCACGGCAGATGCTACTGTTGCTGCCACTCCGAGATAACCGGCTATCGTAGTTATGATAGCGGGTAATGCAACGGGTGAGGCGAGAAGTGCACCGCTAACAGCGGCCAGGGCCAATGCGATGTTGCGCAGTTTTACGAATAAGCCTGGGGTTGGTGCGGTAGCGCGTTCTACCAGGCTGAGTTTGTCGATTTCGGTTTGTTTCATACAAATTGAATTTTAAAGTGAATAATAATCCGGCAGCTTGTCGACCAGCAGCCAGATCGGTTTTTCAAGGGTACTGAGTTTAAAAACGAGGCCCATCAACTTTTTAAAGGCCTTTGCCGATGCGGTTCCTTTACCTGGTGCTTCGAGTGAACTCACCGGGGCAATACAACCCTTCAACTCTTTAGCCGCATCGTTGGCCTTATGGATCAGGATCAGCGTTCTACCCGGAACGGATTGCAACATCAGGTGCAGTTTATGTCGTTTACTGTAGCGGAAAACCAGTTTGAATTTCCCTTCAGGAATACAGGACTCCATGCGTATATTATTCCGCCAGGGGAGCTCGATGGTATAACAAAGGGGTTTGCCGTTATGGCTAAGGATTCCGTTGGTGCCCGACTCATAGTACCTGCGTTGTAAATGCAGTTCCATGGTTAAAGCTGTTGATCAAGTGTGACCTGGTTACCGGGAATATCGGAGGCGCTTACCCGAATCAATGAACCAACCGTTGCAGGGTTCAACTGTGAGGTGGTATAAGTCCAGTCGATCAGATTCTGTTCCTGAATTGCCAGTCCCTGTTCCAGCAGGTTACCCTGCGGATCATAAATAGAGATGGTAACATTTGCAACAGAAAAATTATCCGTCACTTTAACCACAATCCTCTCACCCACTGAACCACTATAAGCCTCTGCCCTGAGATTTTCGATTACCGGTGCTTTAAATGCATCGGCAAAAGCAACGTTGGCAAATGTCTGGTAAGGCTTTGCTGCTGCAGCATAGCGCGCTTTGAGTTCAGGATTATCTTTAACTCCTTTTGCAAAGAGTACACAATCCCTGAATTTCAAACGGGTGACTGCCTGTTGCTCACTGGCTTTTAACAGTGGATTACTTGCCGGCATCTTTCCGAGGTAGGTTCTACCACCTCTTGTGCGCACGAGCATTTGTTTGCCGATTGCGCCGCCGAAGCCATTCATAAACATATTGGTTTTATTACGTGCCATTTTACTTAGTTTTTAAAAAGGTTTGGATAAATTTTGGTACCGTTTTTTTGAGAAATTAACCCTTGCTCCATCCTTGCTCTATCCTTGCTCTATCCTTGCTCTATCCTTGCTCCATCGCTGCTCTGATTTTTAAAGCGATTTTGCAATGATTTCGGATCAGGATTTAAGAAGTAAAGCAGATCAATTTCACGTTTGATAATCCAGCAACTCAGGCCTTTAATCCTGCGGAGGGAACGAACCGGGGACGCACTTCCCGGTTCGCTGTGCGTCACCCCGCAGGAGAGGGCCGGAGCGGCTGGCTTCTTTACACCACCACCATTTTTTCCATCAACTCATTGTAATAAGCCCTGCCGATGGGAAGGCGCTTATCATTGACCTGTACATGGTAGCCTTCAAAGAATTGAATATGGCTTCTGCCAATGATATAGCACTTGTGGATCCTGATGAAGGCCTCGGCTGGTAATTTGTCGGCCAACTCTTCCAATGGTCTTCTGACCAGATGGGATTTTTTGGCTGTTGTATGAATGCGACAGTAATTGTTGGACGACTCTACCAGGAGTATGTCTTCCAGGGCCACCCTGTAACGGCGGTTGTTGGTTTTGATGTACAGTTCATGAAGTTGCATGGTCGGTTATTGATGGGGTTAAAGAATTAATCAACTATAAGAATGGAAGAAGTTGTATCAAAATTTATGTGGTGAACGACATAAATATGTATGTGAACAACATAAAACGGATGGTGAACAACATTTCAGGAAAGTGAAAAAATGGACAGGGCTTGCCCCCTTGCCTTTTGCAGATCGGAATTTTTCAATCCGATTCTGCAATTGGCATTATCAATTTTGATATTTCGGGGAGTTTCGTTAGAAATTCAATGGTGTCCATTTACCATTGGCGAAGAGAGCAGACTGGCCGGGACTAAGCTGCCAGGAATCCTTACCTGCTTCAAAAAGGATATCGGCATTTATTGCATCGAGGCGTATGGAATCGCCTGCCATGGCTGCGGTGATGCGCGCAGCTCCTGAAGGAATGCGTACATTAAACTCTTTAACGTTGATGTATAACCGCGCTTTATGAGAACCGCTTACATCAAACAATGCATCGCCTTTGAGGGTAACAATTCTTGTACTCCGGAATTTCATCGGATAGTTGACAGAAGCGTTGGGTGAGAGTTGAACTGTTGAGCTATCCGGAAGTATTACAGAAAGGTTACTATCGGCGGGCGCTGTTTTATTGAACATCCTGAAATCCTTTGCTGCATTGCCTTCGCCTGCCATGATGATGGGATTGTTCTGTTGTTCCCATTGTACCGCGAGGTGAATAAGCCAGGCAGAGAGGCAGAAGATGAAAAAGGCGGCAAGGTTGTACTCGAAAGTGCCGCGGGCAAACCATTTATTTGTTTTCTCTTCGAGAAAGGCAAGGCTGGGGTCATGAACAGATTTCATTACCCACGATTCAAACTCTTTCATATTCTGATCATTAGCCATTATCCATATTTCAAGTTCTCTTTTTTCACGAAGAGAAAGCTTATTACGGAAGAAAGAAGTCATCAGGTATCTTGGCCTTGCATCAGGGGCAAGGTACCTGGAAATGGTTTCATATAATTTTTGACTCATAGGTTCTATAGTTTAGCTGGCGCCATTGATTAGGGGTTAATTTATGTTGGTCTGAAAAGTCTTTAACCAGGTGGGGAGCATGACAATACCCAGTTAGTTTAGCGATCTCATCTAAAAGCTTATCCGTGTGCGAGAGTAAATGCTTAACCAGTTCGTTACGGTAATTATAGAGGAAATCGTGTATGGTCATTTTAGTATGAAGTTTAAATTGTAATTGAATAGTAGTCTTATTGACTCCTACAATTGTTGCCAACTCCGGAATGGTATACCGTTTTTCTAGCTGGGTACGTATGATATGAGCCAATTCCATCACTTTGTGGTAATAACGGCCTTTGACTTTTTGGTTTTGAACTGTTACTACATGACCAGTCAAAAAAGAGTAGATTGTCTGGTAATAAAGTAATGGGCAACTATCATCGGAAAAATTATGATTGAATAAACTATGGACCATTGCAGCCATCGTTGGTGAACTATAATAAATTTCACTGGTCAGCAGATTTGATGATTTGGGAATTAACCTGGGAAGGTCATAAATATAAAAAATGAAAATTTCGGCCCCTTCTTTCTCACAAGATTGGAAGATATATTCCCGGGCATTCGTAATAACATAGCTTCCAATATTCAACTTTTTTGGATCTTTTCCATCCTGTGAAATCTGGGCTGCTCCACTATAGATATATTCTATTCGAATGCAGTCGGGCAGCTCCTCTACATTCAGATTGGCTTCCTTTTTATAATCGAACTTCCTATAGCTAATGCCATACATTTCTGATTGGATATCCTGTACCCATAAATCACCTTGAAAAGATTTCCTGAAAAAAATGTTTGATCCAGTAATATAGGGTTGAGAAAAATCATCAGGTGGAATTTTACTGAACAAGAAGGGTTTTCTGTCTTTGAAAAAAAGTTTGAATAACACGATAAACAATTTAAGGGTGATAAATTGTTCATGGGGCAGGACTAAGAGGGAGGGGGACGGAGTGTAGAACGGGAAGATCCAATTGGATAAATCACTAACGGTAATGATCAGGTAAACTTAAAAACGGAGATTGAAATGAGCAAATTCCGGCTCAGGAAATACCCGTTTATGCAAGATTTATTGTCAATTTTGAAATTTTCTTCTCCAGGGCGTTATCAGAATATCCAAATCTATATTGAGATCACTGCTCAGTTTGTCTAACTCATTTTGAAGATTACCTGTAAGTGCCTCATTTCTTATCAACCAATATATTTCTTCTCCGATACTCCTGATTTGACTATTGTAATTAAGTTGGCGGATAACTTTATCGTCAACCACCCGTGTTATAGAAATAAATACCTGGTCAGTTGTGGATTGATCTTGTGGAATACGGGAGAAAGTGCTTTCCAGCCAACGCCTTGAATCATCGGGAAGAACGATTTGATAAACAAATTGAGGAAAGGCGATAGAATCGTTTTCAACGATTTCATAGTAATAACTCACCAGGTCCTCGAATTCTTCTTCAAAAGCCCTAAAAAGAATGTGTTTACCAATCAAATCTTCCGGTGGATAACCTACTATTTTAGAACTTGAAGCCGATACCTGTTTAAAAATACCATTCTCATCATGAACCCCTATAAGATCAGGAGCATTGTTGAATATAGTTTCGAAAGCAAGGGGTTGGAAATCGGATTTTGGTTGCTGGCGCTTCTCAGCTTTTTCAATCAAATCAGCCAAATATTCAATGCACCTGAACCCACTATAATCCAGAAGCAGGTCAAAATAGAAGTCATTTGCATAGCATTCATGCATCCAGTTATCAATTTCATCCTTTTCCTCCTGCGAGGCGGTTTCGAGAAAATATCTGTGCAAATACCCTAGTATTTTAGGTGTAAGGTTTGCAATAGGCTCCATTCTCTCAAGGGCTGTTAGCCTTTTGTCTTTGGTTGCGAATTCAAAATGATACATAGATGTTGGTTTGGTTATTACAATTAACTAAATTTTTGAATATGGTCAGGGGGAGAAAAACACGGTATTTTTCAAGCTGGAGTAGCCTGCACAAGCAGAGATATAGCTGAATTAGCGTTTCAACATTAACAGCTTGTTTGGAGCAAAAGGGGTGAAATAGCGTAATTTTGTGTTCTACGATTGCCTGCGGCCTTGCAGGCTATTTTTATGCCCTGCAGCCAAACACACACAAAAGAAAAATGATGAAAACTAATAATCAGCAAATGCCTTACCGCAGCCTGCTTACTCCCAATAGCAGGAGAATGTATGTTGCGGGTACGGTTAAAGAAAAAGAAAACAAGGAACCTGCTAAACAGGATACCCGCAGAAGATTGAGCATCGCGAACTATTTCTCTGGTCCGCATTGCATATTCCAGCCCTAAGCGAGCCATTGGGCTGAGCTTAGCGCCATTCATCCCTTTTAGGTTGAGAAAAGCGGAAAATGTATAATCTTTCCTCTTCAAAACCTTGTATATGCGAATTCTATGGATGGCGTTTCTGGTCTGCTGCGTGATGCATGGGCAGGCACAAAATACTCCTGAACAATTTGAGCCGGGAATCATTTCAACCGGCGGTGAATTTGGCCTGACTATTTCGCCCGATTCCAGGATCGCACTCTGGGTTTATTCCGGTGGTGGGCGAGATACCTTGCAGATCATGCAATCGGAGAAATTTCGGGGCAAGTGGACCAAGCCTGTGGTGGCAAGTTTTTCAACCCGAAATGCGGATTGGAAGGATATTGATCCCATGTTTAGCGTGGATGGTAAAACGGTTCTGTTTCAAAGCAACCGGCCGGTAGCGGGAAAGCCTGAGCGGAAGGGATTTGATATCTGGGCAGTGAAGAGAAATGGGAATGGCTGGACGGAGCCCTATCATTTAGGAAATACCATCAATACAGATAGTTCCGAATCATTTGCTTCCATGGCAGGTAATGGAAATATCTATTTCATGAAATCCAACGAGGATGGTGTGGGGAGTTCTGATATTTATGTATCAGCATGGAAGGATGTCGAATATCAGGTACCACAGAACCTGGGTGTGCCGATCAATACGAGAGGAAGGGAATCCAATCCTTACATATCGCCGGAGGAAGATTATTTGATCTATTTCTCTACCGATTCAAGTGGTTATGGGGAGATAGATCTCTATATCAGTTTTCGCAAAGATGGAAACTGGGGCAAGCCCATAAACCTGGGTATGCCGATCAATTCAGCGGTGGCAGAATTTTGTCCCTTTGTGCATCAAAAGGAAAAGAAATTATACTTCAGCCGGCAAACGCGCAATGGAAAGCGGTTTACAGAACAATTAATCTCTGTAGATTTTGATGTGGAGAAGTACAGGAAATAACTATTCCGGACTCCTTTCCACTTTATTGGAAATTGGCGGAATTGACATCAGGTATTTGTAGATAGCTGCTGCTTCCTTATCTGTTAGTTCTGTGTATGGTTTCATCGGGTATCGCAATGCAGGTTCGCCCTCTTTGATTCCCGATTTAAGCGCTTTTACAAATTTTTCTTCCGACCAGTTACCAATACCGGTTACCTTATCAGGAGTCAGGTTTGGTGTAGGCATTACTTGTCCCTCCTCGTTAAGCGGCTTATTACCCCCACCAAAATAGCCTTCACTGTGTTCTGGAACAAGAAAATCGTTTGATTTAAAATCGGCTGAATGGCAGGAAAAACATTCGAGATTTTTTGCCAGGTAGCCTCCCAGTTCAATGGCGTTGGATGTATCCGGCATCGGGATCGGTGCAGTAGGCATAGGGAATGGCTTGAAAACGGTATTGGTAAGCGCTTTAGTAAGGAATGAGGGCTTTGCTGGCTGGTCAGGAATATCAGCCGCTGCAACCATGCGATCATTTGATTTAAGAAAGGCGATGATGGCATTGATATCCTGGTCAGCCATCAGCGGGAGTTTAGCCATATAAGGTGGTGCATATTTGCCATCCCTTTTGATACCGGTTCTGAGCAGGAAGAGGATCTCCCCTTCTGTCCAGTCGCCAATTCCATAAGTCTTGTGCTGGGTAATATTTGGTGCATGAATTTCACCAAATTCTTTAGGGGCATCAACCATCGGCCTTCCGGTTAATTGTCGGGTATCGGGGTTGAGGTGGCAGCTTGCACATAACATGGATGCAAGTTTTTTTCCTCTGGCAAGTGATGCGGAATCAGTATTGAGGGTAATGGGAGGTTTTTCCACGGGGTAAGATGGTATTCCTTTCACTTGTATAAACAACAAAGCGGCCAGCAATATCAATACTATTGTTGTGCCGCCATAGATGAGAATCTTTCTCATAATCAGAGCTTGATGGTTTAGGAAGGGTTATTCCATAATATTACAAATTTATTTCAGATAAGAAAAGAGAATAAGAAGAGGGTATTATACCAGTGTTGAATTAAGGAGTTTAGCGCTGTCGAGAATTGGTTGAATATTTTCCATCAAAGGAGGAGAATGCCTTATGGCATCGAGATGGCGCTGGTGATGGAGATCTGTACCGAGGAAGGAAACCAGTTTATGCTTTGTGAGATACTGCGCCAATTGAAGTGCTTGCTTGCCGTAGTAGCCAGTAAGGGAATTAAGGTTAACCTGCAACAGAACGCCCATGTCAGCTATTTGCTGAAAAATTTCTGGCTGGGCAGCCAGGTAGTTATACCGTTCGGGGTGAGCCAGCACGGGTTGGTAGCCCTGGATAAGAAGATCAAAGAACACTGTTTTCCAATCGAATGGAAGGGCAACAAAGGAAAATTCTACAAGGACGTAATTATTCTTTAGTGTTCTAAGCGGTGTTTTTTCTTTAAGAAGGTTCGTGAAATGATCATCGATCATATATTCTGCGGCTGCATGGAGTGACAATGAAACGTTCGCAGAAGAGGCGGCAACATTTAATCTTGTATGTGCATCGCCTATTGTATTATCATTATTCCGGTAAAGATCCCAAAAGATATGGGGAGTTGTAATAAACCTGCTGAAGCCTAGTTCAGTCAAGCCATTGATAAGATGCAAGGATGTTTCCGTATCAGGAGATCCATCATCAATGCCGGGGAGCAGATGAGAATGCATGTCGATACCAATGACAGATAAGTCAGGCGCTGGAGGAAGCTTTTTTTTAAATAGAGAGAACATGGTGCCGGTCAGGCATGTTTGGTTTTAAATTCTTCGTAAACAGCTTTAAGTCCTTCTTCCAGCTCTATCCTATGTTTCCAACCGAGGGAATGCAGCTTGTCAACATTCATTAGTTTTCTCGGTGTACCATCTGGTTTAGAAAGGTCATGTTCAATAGCACCTTCGTACCCTACTACTTTCTGTACCATCAGCGCGAGATCTTTAATGGCAATATCATCTCCTACCCCAACATTCACCAATCCCGAATCACTATAGTTCTGCATAAGAAAAAAACATGCATCAGCAAGATCATCGGCATGAAGGAATTCTCGCTTAGGCGTGCCTGTTCCCCACATCACAACGGAAGGTTCGTTGTTTTGTTTTGCTTCATGAAATTTTCGAATAAGTGCGGGGAGTACATGTGAGTTCTTCAGGTCGTAGTTATCATTAGGACCATAAAGATTGGTAGGCATAACAGAAATGAAATCGCAGCCATATTGCGAACGGTAAGCATCACAAAGTTTTATGCCGGCGATTTTGGCTATGGCATAAGGCTCATTGGTTGGCTCAAGTTCACCAGTAAGTAAATACTCCTCTTTCAATGGCTGCGGAGCCATTTTCGGGTATATACAGGAGGAACCAAGGAACATAAGTTTCTTAACACCATTTGTATAGGCAGAATGGATCACATTGTTCTGGATCATCAGGTTATCATAGAGAAATTCACCCCGATAGGTATTGTTGGCGAGTATGCCCCCAACTTTTGCTGCTGCCAGGAAAACATATTCAGGTTTTTCAGCGACAAAAAAATCAGCAACGGCCTGCTGGCTACGTAGATCAAGTTCAGCAGAGGTCCGTAAGACAAAATTTGTAAACCCTTCCTGCTGTAATTTCCTATGAATAGCAGAACCGACCATCCCACGATGGCCGGCTATATAAATTTTCGAATTGACTTGCATAATTACTCGTACTGGTTTTTCACATAATAGCCGCTTTCTTTCAGGAGCTTTTCTTTTTTGAAACTCTCCACATCAGCAGCCACCATTTCTTTAACAAGGGCAGGGAGATCATATTTAGGTTTCCAGCCCAATTGGGTATTTGCTTTTGTTGGATCACCAATCAATAATTCCACTTCAGTTGGACGATAATAGCGGGGATCAACAGCAACTACTTCTTTGCCAATTTCCAATTGATATTCAGGATTACTGCAAGAAACTACGATGGCCACTTCATTTGCATCCTTACCACGGAAGGCTAGTTCAATTCCCACTTCTGCAAATGCCATCCTCACAAATTCTCTTACGGGTGTTGTAACCCCGGTAGCAATTACATAATCTTCTGGTTTTTCTTGCTGGAGGATAAGCCACATGGCTTCAACATAATCTTTTGCATGACCCCAGTCGCGCTGTGCGTCAAGATTACCCAGGTAAATTTTATCCTGAAGACCAAGTGCCATTTTAGCCACACCACGCGTGATCTTCCGGGTTACAAAAGTTTCACCGCGGAGAGGTGATTCGTGGTTGAAGAGGATACCATTTACAGCAAACATGCCATAGGCTTCCCTATAGTTTACGGTAATCCAGTAGGCATACATTTTTGCTACTGCATAAGGCGAGCGAGGATAAAATGGGGTTGTTTCAGATTGTGGTACAGCCTGCACTAAACCATACAACTCAGAGGTAGAGGCCTGGTAGACCTTAGTCTTTTCTGTTAACCCTAATAAACGTACTGCTTCCAGGATTCTGAGCGTTCCAATACCATCGGCATTGGCAGTATATTCAGGTTCTTCGAAGCTCACATGCACATGGCTCATTGCCGCGAGGTTGTAGATCTCATCCGGTTGAGTTTCCTGGATGATGCGGATGAGGTTGGTGCTGTCGGTCAGATCACCATAATGTAATTTCAGCCGAACATCTTTATCATGCGGATCCTGGTAAAGGTGGTCGATCCTGTCTGTATTGAAGAGGGATGCTCTGCGCTTGATCCCATGAACGAAATAACCTTTTTCAAGTAACAACTCGGTCAGGTAGGCGCCATCCTGGCCCGTAATACCTGTAACTAAAGCAACTTTGGACATATTTAATATTTAAGAAAAAACTGAGATAGCTTTCTAAAGGGTTTCAAAGGTATGGTAAAAAAATAAGGGGTAAGGCCGTTTACATCCCATGCACGACGATCTTCGCGGTTAGCGCGCCAGCGATTCTTGAAACTTGCATTGCTCATTCCACCATTTCTCATTTTCACTATCACTTCGGGTAAATAGGTTGCCGGGATATCATAGCGAACCAGAAAGCGTAGCATCAATTCGTAATCAGCTGCCGATTTAAAACTGGTATCAAACAAGCCACACTCATCAAACAATTCACGCCTTACAAAAAATGTTGGGTGGGGAGGCATCCAGCCATAAAAGAAGTTCTGGGAGCTGTATTCACCGCTATTCCATTGACGGACTACTTTGTTCAGGTTATCCTGTTTTACATATTGCAGATCAGCATATACAATTTGAACATCAGGATTTCTAAAAAGTCTGGCAACTTTCTCCAAAACCCTGTTATGGGCATAAATATCATCCGAATTTAAAATGCCTACGATATCACCACTCGCAAGAAGTATTCCCTTATTCATGGCATCATAAATACCGGTATCGGGTTCTGAGATAATTTTTGAGACATGAGGGTATTTATATACCCGATTCAGCGTATCATCGGTGGATTGCCCGTCAATAATTATATGTTCCACATCCGTATGTGTTTGACGCCCCACGCTGATAAGAGTATCTTCCACAGTAGCCGAACTATTAAATGTGGCAGTTATAATTGAAATAGTACACATACTAAAATTATTTATTCAGGTATTATCCTTTCTTTTATGGGCAAAGCAGGATTTCCCTGATAAACCGTATATGGTTCAAGATTTTTAGTTGCGACAGATCCAACAGCCAGTACTGCATGGGATTGACAGGTGACCCCCGGACAAACAACCGAATGAGCTCCTATCCAAACGCCATCATCCAGATAAATGGATTTAACACTCAGGTCGAAGGTAGATTTTGAATAATCATGATTCCCGGTTAAAAGCATTGCTCCCTGTGATATACAAACATTGTTCCCGATAACCACTTCAGTGAGATTATCAATCCATACATTCTCACCTATCCAGCAATAATCTCCAATAGTAAGTTTCCAGGGATATTTAATATTCACGGATGGTTTCAAAACCAGGCCCTTGCCAATTTTTGCGCCGAAGAAACGAAGCAGACTGACCTTAATGCCAGATATTGGGAAAAATTGAGTGGCAAAAACAAATGCATTAAAGTAATACCAAACAAATTGTTTGAAACGCGATGCCCCGATGGTGGGCGCATACCAACTGTTATTGTATGATGAAAGATCAGTTTTCATTGATGGGAAAAAGTTTGAAATAGGCGCTCATTGGATCGTTTGCAGATAAATATTCCTTGACAAAATTAAAAGCTCCCCGGGCATAATTTTCATATTCCCTTTGATCCATTCCAACAAAATTATTCAACACATTAATAAATGCCTCTGGATTTGTCAAAGAGAGGTCCCAGCCTGCATTTTTGACTTCCAGGTTTCGCCATGGTGTTTGATCACTAATCAACACAGGTTTACCCATTGACAAGGATTCAAATATTGCATGTCCAAAATTTTCTCCTAAAGTTGGCGAAACCAGTATATGATGCTGTCTCAATTTTTCACTTGTAATATTATGGGGCAATTCTCCGGCAAATTCAACCTTAATTCTTTCCGGAAAAGAATTAATCAATTGCCTGCAAATATTTACATAGCCCCTATCCTCCGGAAGCCCAACAATGGTCAGTTTAATCTGCCCCTTTACAGAACCCAGCAGGTCAAGTAAAAATTTGAGATTCTTCACCGGGTGAATACGTCCAATAAAAATGATGGAAAGTCCACCAGGGTCCTTTTTGACAGGATAGATTTCATCAGGAACGTTACCCGGAATATTAGCTGCTCTGATTACATCAACCTGTCCAAATAGCTGTCGTATATTTTGCTCTTCATTAATGTCTGTGGCATGAAAAGTAATCTTTGACGGGATACCCATTAAGCGAATTATTCTGAGAAATAATTTTTTCTTAACGGGTTTGAAAGCAAGGGCACTTGATTTAAGCATTCCCCTTGGAGCCAATACTAACTTTGCCCGGAAATCGAATAATCTTTTCAGCATCATTGGGTAAACAGCAAAGGCTGTTGAGAACATGCTGTTACAATAAACATAATCCGGATCCAGTTCCTTAATCACTGTTAAAACTGAACCATATTTTTGGTTCTGGGGGGTAGCATAATAAACCTGAGCTACGTCCTTGTATTTAACCCAGGAATTTGTTGTAATTCCATTCATCGATTGCAATTCACCAAGGTCCCGATCACCTGTAAAAACAAATACATCATACCAACGACTGGCGTATTCAGCAAAATTAACTACTGATTGTACCGGACCACCCGCCTTAAAGGCTGGTGCAAACCAATCAGCCATTACCAGCAGCCTTGGCTTATTTTTTGATTTTAATTTCAAGATGCTTCTGCTACCCTTTTATAAATCCCTTCATACTTTTTGGCTATGGCCTCCGACCGGTATGCTTCAACATTCTCAAAGCCTTTCTCAATAAGGCTATCGGCAAATGAGGGATCGCCTGAAATAAGAAGCACTGCTTTTCTTATATCACTTACATCATATGGATCCACGAGTAATGCCCCCTGCCCTGCTACAGTACACATTGGTTCCAGGTTGCTTGTTATAACGGGTGTGCCAGTTGCCTGTGCTTCCAGAATTGGCAAACCAAAGCCTTCACTCAGGCTAGCAAACATAACAAGATTTGATTGCTGGTATAAGTTTACCAACTGAGGCTCATTCAAATTACTAACATAAATTAGATCCAATTTTCTACTTGAAATAATCTCTTCCTGCTCGTTAGTAACCTTACCCAGAATAGTAAGTTGGACAGGTAATCCATCCAAAGCATCCAAAACCCTTTCCAGGTTTTTATTCCAACGGGTACCCACCTGAAGTATTTTAAATGGATTGTTGGCTGTAGGCTTTGGCCGTGGTTCGAAATATTCTAATACAGGATTGGGTATTACTTCTATTTTTTGGGCGTCACAACCAGTTAATCGAATAATGTCCTCCTTTGTTGCCTGAGAGATAGCGATAATTTTGCGGCAATGCTTCACGGGAAGAGTCAACCAAAACAATTTCAATAAATATGCTTTGACGCCATTGCTTCTCCTGATAAAATTACAATCGTGCAATGTCAGAATTGTTTTATTACCAGGTAAGAAAAGTGATACATAGTTAACCTCCCCAGTAATATGATAAACATCCGCTTTCATCTTTCTCAGTTGTTTCCAATTGGACAATATCGCTTTCCAACTAGCTGCCGATGCTCCAAGTTCAACTACTTCTAACTCTATTGAGGACCCCAGATGTTGATTCACTGCCTGGTAGACTTTCTCAATGCTAAAAAAATCCTGTTTCCTTTTTCGGAATACCTGAATAACTTTCAAATGGAAATTTAATTGAACTGTAAGGCAACATTAAAAGAGTCGAATGAGACCCTGGTGATATAAACAGAACTTTTGTTCTTTGCCATACTCCAGTTATTTCTTGGAGCTTCAGATCTTCCCTGGATGGACATCTCTTCCATAAATGAGGTCTCATTCTTCACATTAATAAACTTATTGGGAGTTGATTTAATAACCTGGCAATATGGATCATCTTTATAAAAACACTGTGTGGTGATACCTGCCAACGCTATCTGCCCCTTTGTTCTGAGAGGTAAAGTTCCGTTGATGTCTTTTTTGTAATAAAAATTTGCGTTCCACATCAAAAATTTCAAACGGTCATGATTGCCCTTGAATTCTATGCCCCCTTGTATATAAGTGTTTAACAATGATATATTACCTGTAAAGTCCCCTACTTTTATTGTGGGTGTACTATCACCACGGTTTGGAGCGATTTTGGCACCATCGATTGTAATAAAGCCATCACCAGCAAAATTCAATGCAACTTCCTGCGGTCCTTCCCACCAGCAATCCTTTGCCACAAAACGAGCACCGTTGAAAACTTTCACACCTGCATACTGGCCACCAAATGCATTTAACCTCGATACCCCTTTGCCTGTTTTTACAAGATCGCCGCCAATGAGGATATTACCTGAACTGAAAAATGAATTATTCTTTTCAAAGTAAGTATGGTTGATACCCTTGATAAAAAGACTGGTATCAGCAATACAGTATATCTGATCTATATGTACGGCAGCATCTTTCTGATCCACTCCCTGGAAATCAATGCCCTTCCATTTATAGCGGGCAGCAGTACCAAATTGCATTTCCCGGAAGCTAACATGGGTGGGCCCTTTGACTATAAACAATGCCGGACCGGGAAAAATATTGGGGTCCTGGGACCGTATTGTTGTGGAATATCTTAATCCATCACCTACGAACTGGATATCAGTATTAGCCGGAACAATTACAGGCTTTTTCAAAATATAATCCCCGAATGGAAAGTAAACTACGGGTCTATTACCTCTATAACGAGATGCCTCATTAATAATTCTTTGAATAACTATATTATCGGCCCCCCTTGGAACAGCAAACATTCTCCTTCTTGTTAGCTTGGGGGTTTTGGGCATTGCAGCCAGGAATGCAGCAGATGATAACTGCCCATTAAAATGCTGGTCACCGGCAGAATATATTTGGGGTTTTTCAACAGCAAGCCTTATTGGTTGCTTTTGGTAACCGTAAGAATTTCCGAGTGAAAGCAGTTGATAGCTAACAGGGGCAAAACTCCTCTGGTTCACCATAAAAGGATAGGCGCTATCCCTGGACTTTGAAATAATATTATCATATAAAGACAGTCTCCCTACATGGTAATACTGAATTGGCATTGTGCCTGTATTACTGATAACATTTTCCTCAAATGTCCTTTTAAAAGGATTAGAGCTCATTCCCTCGTCACCTGAGAATTGATAACTGTTTTCAGAAAAACAATGCCTAAGAGAAGTATAATAACCATCCTTATGAACCACATCACTTCCGCAACGTGTGAAATAGCAGCGATAGGCATGATAGTTTCCATATGAACTATAAATCCCTCTTTTACATTCCAGGAACCTGGAATCCCAAACCCAATATTCCAGGGCATTATAACCCACTATTCTAATTCCGGCCTCGGTACATTTATTGAACACACATCGCCGGATTGTTATCTCAGAATCATTATTACCCGTACCGTTAGTTCCACCTCCACCAAGTGTACCACCACTAATACCAAATTTTGGTTTTCCAATAAAATACAGATCGCTTAATTCAATATTTAAGGTGGCAAAGCTTCTACTCGTAGGAGTGTTCCACTTCTCCTTCCAATGGATCCCAACACATTCCGTTCCTGCAATGTCATTAGCGTTAAAGGTGATGCGCGACAATTTAAAATAAGCAGAACCGTTGGACCAGAACATGGTGTCATTAGCTTTTCCTGCCCATTCAATAAAAGTATTTTGAGGATCTTCTCCAACAATCTGAACACCAATTTTGCCTCTTAATCGTAATGTTTCAGAAATCCGATATCTACCCTTAGGCAGATAAATAACGGTATAAGCTTTTTCACCTGTGTTGAACTTCACAGGGGTACAGGTGAGGCTGTCTAATGCCTGTTGAAGCGAGCGGGTATCATCCTGCCTGCCATTTCCCGCAGCACGGAATCGCGACTTAACATTCGCCCATCCCGGCATGGCACCATTAAATTCTTCAAGCGCCTGAGAATAAGCGTTAAAAGTGGGCAACAACATTACCAGCAAGACAGTAACCGCAACTGGTAATCGTTTTCTCACCTGGTTTCGCTTTATAATTTGGACTATCTCAAATAGTTTCGGATATACCTTATAAAGAGCAAAAACAAAAACAGATGATTTGATCAAAGAATTCATGATTTGAAGGGTATCGGTTTCAGCGGAATAGGTAACCTGGTAAAAAATTACGGGCATCCATAAAAGGACCAGGGGAACCTTTGTGGAAATTTTAAAAAGTAAAGAATATGCCCATCGGATGAAAAGTCCTAATAAAAACATATACAAAATGCCCCCACTTACACCAAAACTCCCATAAGCTTCACCCACAGGACCAATATTTGTTGAATAACCTTTAATAACGCTGCCTGTATAATGTTTCATGTTGAAACGCCCACCCGCTAATGGTTTATCGGGCCAGAAAAACCTGGGAACAAGCGAAGAAAACAGGTTGGTAAATAAGACTTTACCATTATCATGTAATTTGATCGAGGGAAATCTTATCATCACCAAAGCGATATTGAAACCCTGGTTGCCCCGGTAATAGATAGGAAAGAACCCTTTTTCATCAAGTATATCGCCACTCGACACTTTATCTACCAACAGCTCAACAAATAGTTCGACTTTATTGCCTTCATATTGTCCTTCCCATGTCATTTCCCTGTATATGGGCTTTATACTCTGGATGGCTACAAGCAACAATGCGCCTATAACGAAAACTAATAGCTTATTAATGAACGAATATTTCTTCCCCAGGAAAAAAAAGGAAAACATCAGCATGCCCATATAAGCCACGATGGTAAACATTCCTAACCGCAAGGAATAGAATACAATAAATAAACTAAAACCAGCAAGCAGGAGCTTTCTGTATTTCAAGTTAACGGTAAAGAATACATATAAAATTCCCGCGAAGGAAGAAAACCAGACCAGGTTAAGTACGAATTGCAGCGACATCGGAACTCTTTGAATCAAAAGCAGGGATACGAGACCAAATATGGTAATATAAATACCTTCGGTTTTAGAATGCCAAAGCTTTTCCTTTATACGCTTAAAGATCCCATACAGGTTTTGCCCGTAATCTGATTTTTCTGAGGATGGTGAAAATGGTAGAGTTATCGCAAAACTAAAGGCAGCAACTGCCGGAAGGGCATATCCGTAATAAATATCTTCGGATACTGGCATATAACGTACCCATAATTGTGCAAGGCTATCGGAACGGTTGTACAATGTGTAGCCCAGAATCGGGAACAGAAGACATATCAGTGTAAAATGAAATGCAATTAGTTCCCTTAATACTATGCCTTTCCCCAACTTGTCAAGGATCATCACAAGTAAAATTGCTTCCAGAGAAATTGACAAGCTGAAATAGCTTTTATCAAAAAATGATAAAACCATTACGGCGAAAAGTAAAATATTATATATGTATAATCTGTACTGCATGTTTAATTACCAGATACATTAGAAATCCGATCCAACAATCTTTTATATTCTTTTTCGTATGACTCTGAAAAAGGTAAATAAGAAAGACCTTCCCTGTTAATTAATTGTTCAACATTATATTCATCGAGATTTGAAAATGATACGGGCACTACTTTCGGAAACACCTTATCCGTATAATAAGGTATTACACCCTCAATTGCTGTATCTACCCACACATCAAGGCCACAGGCGAGATATTCAAACAATTTATTAGGAGCACTGTAAATAACATTCAATTCAATACCTTTATACAAGATCAGGCCTACATGATAAGAACTTAATACATCAGGCAGGTTGCTGTTATTAACATATCCACGAATCCTTACCCCTTTTACATTACACTCCCGGATAATGCGACGCAAACTTTCTGTTTCTGATTGTGTAAATATATCGAAGGTGTAATCTCTTTTCAAACCAGCTAACCAGGTCAAAAACTCCCTGATATAGGAGCCCTGCTCAGCTACTGAGCCTACGAATACAAAGCGAATCACATCAACCGAACGCAAAGAAGGATTTTTATGTGTTATCCATTCTGCAGGGGGGTAGTTCGGCATTATCTCACTATTCTTTAGTAAAGGTTGGTGAATATCATTCAAGAACATTTCCATTCGTTTCTGATTTGTATGTGAGACCCATTGTGCCTTACTATATAAAAGCAATTCTTTAGATTGAATGTAGGATTGGAATCTTGTTCGGGCATAATCCTTCGGACTCATATATTCATGGTAGTGAATATAAAGGTTGAAATCTTTCTTCAACAGTAGCTTACCGATAATAGTGGGTAATGCAGAACTTGTCTCAAAATATAATAAAGCATTTATCCTGGTGAGGCTCAACTGAAAGGTTCCTGCTAAATTGAACCACATCAACGATATAAGGTTTCGCCACTTTTTACCTTTTGAAAAACCATTACCCAGTCGAATTATCTGAATTCGGCGGGAACCGGAATGGTAAAGACCAACTGAATCGGGCGGATAGGTAGTATATACATTTACCTGCCATTCCGGAGCCAACGCTACATCTGCAAAATTCAAAAAATTAACAACAGGCGGAAATAGCTCAATTGGATTATAATGATAGATAAAAAGCCTCTTGCTCATACTACATCCAGTTGTACCAAAATATTCTTTAAAATGGAAGGGTAATCATATTTTCCCGTTCTCATTTTTTCAGTCCCCTTTTGGGTTAATATCTGCAATTGGTTTATATTATTCAAATAGTATTGAATCTTCTCTACAAGATCATCGTGGTCGTGGAAATACAAAACTTCATCCTCTCCATAAAATTGTCTTATTTCTTTATTATCCTCAGTTATCAATGCGGTACCGCAAGCAGGTATTTCAAATGTTCTGGTTGTGTGCAATTCGGGGAATCGCTTTGATAACAAACCAAGTGCGAGTAAAGAAGATGAAATGGCTTGCACATAATCCTCGCCAAAAATTCTTTCTCCAAGAAATGTAAAGTTTTCCATTCCCGAATATTTTTTCGATAGTTTACTCCACCCGTATCCCCCTATTTTAACTGGGAAACCTGCTTCAATCAACTTACTCAAAATATGGAGGCGATTAGGTTCTGCAAGTCCTATAAAACATATTCCCTTTTTTTCAGCAAATGAATGTAAAGGCTGATGCAAATTGGGGTTATAACCCTGGGTACAAAATATGGTTTTTTGTGATCCAGCTTTTTCATAATCCAGTAGCTCAAAAGATTTCGTCGTTATACAGGCATCGTAATAAGGAAGCCCTCTGAAAAACAATCCGGACCTGTTATGTGCAAAAGCAGTATCCGGTGTATAGTGGACCAGAAAGGCACCGGCATTTTTTATTTCTGATAATATATCAGGTTCAATAAACACACCTTTATCCACCCAAACGAAATCACCCTTCCCCATATCCTTTAACCTTTCCCTAATGTAATTATTGACCTTTTTTATCAATGGGCCGATATAAAACCTCCAGCCTATACTTTTGAATAACCTACCCGCATCGGTAATAGGAACGTTTGTATCAATAACTATATTAGCTGCAGCACCTATTAAACCCGCTAAAACTTCTCCCCGCATTCTGGAAGTGGACCCCGACTGGTATTGACCAATATAATAAAAATTCAACCGGATATTATTTTATCTATTGTTGCAGTATAATCCGAAAGCGAGAATATTTCCTTTGCTTTATTTTTTGCATCTTTTACCATTGAATACAATCCTTCCCTGTTTTGGTGCACATATATCAGTTTCTCAAGAATCTTTTCAAAAAAATCATTCCCCTTTCCATCCTCCATTAGTAAATCTCTCATTGCTAGCATATTACCCACTTCTCCAATTCCAGCAGCGTTCATACCTATAAGGGGCTTACCCGCATCAAGAGCTTCCAGAAAAATTCTGCCCAATGCCTCTTGTTTGCTCAGATGCATTACGCAGTCTATTGAATTGTAGATGACGTTCCTGTCCTTCTGAAATCCTGCAAAAGCAACAAAGGAGTAGGTGCTATTCTTATTTAACCAATCTGATTCCTTCACATCTTCTGAAACTTCACCATAAAAAATAAAATTGAACATACTGCCCAAACCTTTTCGTTCTATCATCGAAAACAATTCGGTGAATGTTTCAATGCCTTTGGTAAAAGTTAATCTCCCAATTACCCCTATTCTCAATGGACCACTAAAGTGCAATGGAGGAATTTCCTTCCCCTCAAAATTGAAAGGGTCATATAACAAGATGGAAGGAAATGGAAGGTTTTGGCGGATATAATCCGAAACAGAAATAAAACGAACATTGGAACCTGGTTTAAGAAACCACCTTTGCGTTTTTGTATCTTCTATTATGCGTACATGGACTATGAACCTCTTACCGGGAAATAATTTGGAAAGCAGAATAACGTAATTTATATGCCCGGCTTCATTCCAATAAACTGTATGGTATTTTCCTAATGCTAAATGCCGTATAAGCCTCCAATAAAATCTTCGTAACTTATATGGATCAAACCCGGAGAGTTCATGCGGAGTACCTGCTGCCCTCAAATATTTTAAGAATAAACCTCTTTCATTTATAGCAACACTGGAAGGCAGGACAGAATCGGTTAAATAGTCAAACAAAACCTGTTCGCTACCGTAAAAATTACCCGATGGACTAATAATTAAAACCGACATTCTGTTCTTATCTGATCAGGGAAATTTTTTCATCAATTCTTTCCAATTGTCGTTGATAACTGTTATCCAAGGCAAAATCCTTTCTGATTTTTATTTTTTCAGGACTGTTCCAGAATTTAAGATTACTAATGCAATCGGAAAACAGCTCACTTAATTGATCATTGGAATTCCTGCTCTTTGTCATTTGAACGAGGTCGGGGTGACTTGAATAAGTGGTAATATTATTAGAAATGACCAATTTTCCAGTACTAATAAACTCCAGCACCTTATGATAATTGGTACCGTTGCTCTGGTCTTTGTTGATATCATAACAAATCAGGAAGGCATCCACATTTCCATATTCACGGGCTAAATCTGATGGCGAAACGGGTCCGAAGAGCTTTACATGCGAAAAGTTCTTAAGGGAATCAATAAAGGCCCGCGTCTGATCATCATCATCGCCCCCTGTATTTGAAGATGACAAATCATAGTTTCCCCAGAAATAAAATTCATATTCAGGATGATTACCTACTATGTCCAATAAAGTCTTCCTGTCAATATCCTTTCTGATTAGGTTGCCTGCCAGACCAATCCGTAAAGGGCCTGAGTGTTCCTCGAAATCAGTTGGACGAAGAAATTCTTCATTGACACCATGATTAATAAAATAACGAGGAACATTATAATGTCCATACTTTTCAAGTATTTCTGTGGTTACAGAAATGATCAAATCGGCCCCTTGAGCCGATTGAATAGCTAAAGAATTCAAAGGTTCATCCACCGGGTGAAAAATCTTAATAGCGGTCTTCGGAAAGAACTTAAAGGGGTATAAATTGCCAAGGTCAAAAGACCAAATAACATTGACAGGTTTTCTGATTTCCTTCAAAATAGCTCTAACCTGTCCTTTCATCAGCAATTGAAAGACAGAGTTAGCATGGAACTTCAGAGCATACGGGAACCATAGCTTGTGGTCTATAATGTAAAGTCCCCTAATCTCGGAATGTATAGAAACCTGTACTCTATTAGCGAGATTCGGTGCAGGAGGATTCAGGAAATAGACTTCATTACCCGCTTTCGCCAATTCAACGGCATAATGATGCTTGGATACGAACATTTTTCCCCAGGACTGGGGAGACAATATCAAGATGGTTTTACCGGTTAATACTTTCACTTCCTGCCAGAATAAAATTCCTTTATAGAATTAGCTACATAAACGATCATTTCTTCCTTCAGTTCCGGGTAGATTGGCAAAGACAGAATTTCAGATTGTAAGTTAGTAGCAACTTGAAAATCCTCCGGTTTATAGCCAAGATATTCATATGCAGGCAAATTAGGTAATGCCGTTGGATAGTGAATTGCGGTTTCTATACCTCTGTCCGACAAAAATCTCGCTAATTCATTTCTTTCCTTCGCCCTTATCACATATAAATGCCAGGTATGCACCGTTCCCGGCCTTGTGGCTGGTAAGATGATCTCAGCAATTCCAGCAAGGTGATTATGATAAAGATCTGCATTCTGTATGCGCATCCTTGTCCACTCTAAAATATGAGGCAGTTTGGCCGACAGAATCGCTGCCTGCAGACCATCAAGGCGGCTGTTGATTCCTTCCATCTTGTGTTCGTGCTTTTTGAGTGCTCCATGACGAGCATACATCCGACACTTTTGTGCCAGTTCATCATCATTCGTCATAATACATCCTGCATCACCATAGGCACCCAGGTTCTTTCCAGGATAAAAACTAAAGGATGCAGCCAGACCGAAATATCCGGCTCTTTGCCCATCCAATTCCGAAAAATGAGATTGGGCACAATCCTCAATCAGATTAATCTTCTGTTTATCACAAATAGCTTTAATAAGATCAATCGGACACATTTGTCCCTGCAGGTGAACAGCTATCACTGCCTTTGTATGTGGGGTTATTGCGGCTTCAAGCTTAGTGACATCCATACTATAATAAACCGGATCAATATCTACAAATACAGGTCTCGCCCCGGTTTGAGTAATTGTTTCTGAACTTGAAATCCAACTGTTAGCCACTGTGATCACCTCATCACCTTCACCAATACCAAGCATTTTCATGATAATATAAAGTGAATCTGTACCATTTGCACAGGAGATAACATTCTTAATTCCATATAATTTTGAAAATTCTGATTCAAACGCATTCACATATTTGCCACCAATAAAGGCAGTTTCGTTGATCACATTTGATATAGCAGAATCAATTTCATCTTTAATAGAAAGGTATTGAGCTTTCAGATCTACAAACGGGACTCTCATTTATTTAAATTTCTCTTATGAATTTTGCGGGGTTTCCAGCATATACACCGCTTTTAGTAATATTTTTTGTAACAACAGAACCTGCCCCAATAACTACATTATCACATATATTAATAGGTAAAATTGTTGCGTTGGAACCTATTGAAACATTGTTACCAATTTTCGTTGGCCGCCACAATGCTTTATTTCCCTGGGCTGGTCCGCCTCCAGAAAACAAATCATTTATGAACATTACGCCATGACCAATAAAACAATAATCACCTATTGATACTAGTTCACAAATAAAAGAATGAGATTGAATCTTAGTATTACTACCAATTTTTACATCCTTTTGAATTTCAACAAAAGGACCAATAAAACAATTATCACCTATAATGCAACCATAGAGATTAACGGGTTGAACAACTTTTACATTTTCACCAAATTCAACATCGATTCGAATCTGAACCTGTGATAATAATGGCTGATTCATATTAATTATTAGGAGAGTTTAACTGCAGAAGAATAGATTTTCTCAATAATCTCAACAGTTTTCATTCCTTCAAAGGAACTGGTAGATATCTCAGCATTGTTTTCCAATACATCAATAAGGTTATCATAAACCTTATCGTGATTACTCATTGAACCCTGGTAATTTCCATAATTATTTGCCTTGTTTCCTTCAGGAAGATTCTCAATTTTATAACCCTCAATGTTCTGGTATTCCAATTCATTAAGGTATTGCCCCCCTATTTTCACTGTTCCCTTCTCGCCAAATATGGTAAGTGAACCTTCCATATTCTTATTGTAACTATTTACTGTATAGTTAACTGTTCCAATAGCTCCATTGTTAAACTCCAGTATAACCACACCAGTGTCTTCAAATTCAATAATACCCTTATGAATATAGTTTCCCATAAAGGCTTTTACATTCTTCACATCTCCGACCATCCAGTAAAGAAGATCGATAAAATGACTGAATTGAGTGTATAATGTACCGCCGTCCAGTGCAAGCGTGCCTTTCCATGAATTATGATAATAATCTGGATTCCTGTTCCAGAAACAACTTAGTTGAACGCTTAGCACTTTTCCAAGGCGGCCTTCATCTAATAAACGTTTAACTGCTTCAACTGGCGGATTGAATCTATTCTGCTTAATGGCAAAAACCCGCTTATTCTTTCTTTCCGCAACTTTAATCATCTCACCACAATCAGCTACAGTAAGCGCCATTGGTTTTTCACACAAACAGTGAAATCCGGCTGAAAGAATCTGAATCGCATGCTGAGCATGGAGCCCGTTTGGTGAGCATACCGCTATTACATCAATAGCAGTTTCTGATTGCAACATATCTTCAATAGAATAGTATGCCTTTGCGCCATATTTTCCCGCCATTTCATCAGCCTTTTCCTTTACAATATCGCAAACAGCAACAAGTACACCTTTATTATTGATATGTTCTGCATGTCGCTGGGCAATTCTGCCACAACCTACAATTCCAAATTTTAATGATGAGCCCATTTATTTATTAGGTTTTAATATTCTTCTTATTCTTTCTGTTTTCTTAAGGAAACTCATGTATCTGCGCTTTGATTCTGTATCCGTTTTAAACTCCTCGTGTTTGCGAACAGGCAGCGCCATAATTTTTTCAAACTCTTCGTTGCTTAATCCCAGCTTCTTTAGCACATACTCTTTATCTGCCTCTAATTCTTTCGAATCATATAAAGGTTTATCAAGCTCAGCAATTGCTTCGGATTTGGTAATCTGGCCGGAACATATTAGAGTTGACAAATGTGCCTTTCGTTTGTCAATGTGAAATTTTTCTGGTAAAATATATGCCTGGTAGAATTTGGTGAAAATTGATTCATAGTGTTTTCCCCCATAATCCCGCCAGTCCAGCTCCTTTTTTATGAGCTCTTTAATTTCAGCTTTGTTGTATGGAACATAATTCAGAATTGAAATTGGTGTTAACCTCAATACAGCAGAGTAATACACATACTTTTTAAAGTCAAAAGTGGGATACGACTTCAGTTTTTTCTTACCATACTTATTGTGAATATCTTCCAGGTTGGCATAATCCATTTTCTTGTACAACCAACTGGGTGGCATTATAAATTCAGTTACAATATTAGTACCGCTGATGATGTAACCAATATTTTTCTCTTTTGCCAATTTATACATAGTTGCAAAAATGGCATGATCACTTGCCACCTCAATATCAACCACCGAAGCCCTTAAATATGATAGTTGCAGGTCTTTAAATTCCTCCCAGTTGATGACAAGTGTGAATAGATCAAAACCAAGTTTCTTAATGATATTCTCTACATTCATAACTGCCAGTTCACTATTCCAGCCATTATCCAGGTGTACTGCCAGCGGGCGCAATCCTAGCTTTTTTACCAGGTATGCCACATATGTACTGTCAACTCCACCGCTTAGCCCAATAAGGCAATCGTACTGGCTTCCTTTACCCGATTCCTTTATCCTTACTGCCAGCTCATTTAGCTTCTTCTCTCCGTCAGCACCCTTGTAAACACCTTCCTTTTCAGCCATCATGTATTCATGATAGTAATTACAAACCCCGTTCTGATCAAATTGAATATCAGGGTCTGCAATATTATCCATAACAGTCAAAACACATTGTTGGTAATTGGGATCATCCTTACTTAAAACCATCATAATTAATTAAATCTGCTAAATAATTTATCTTCCAAATCTTTCTGTGAGGGATAACTGATCAGTACTGCTCTATGCGTTCTTTGAAAAACAAACATACTTCCGGCAGCCACAGCTGATGCTCCAGCTGCTACTGCAGATTGAAAATCATCTATAATAGAAGCCCCTCCGCAAGCAATTACAGGAACATTAACAGCTGAACAAACCTGTTTAATCAGGTCAAGATCAAACCCATTGTATGTTCCATCTCTGTCGATACTGTTTAGGAATATTTCTCCTGCACCAGCATTAACCAGCTCCTGAACATATTCCACAGGGCTCTTCCCTGTGTTTTGCCCTCCGTTTTTAACATATACTTTGTATTGACCCAACCAATTTTTTTTAACATCCACAGATGCTACAACACTCTGACTACCTACCAGACTGGCCGCCTCTGTCAACAAAGATGGATTCTGATAAGCCTGGTTATTCAGAACAACTTTCTCAACTCCCAGGTAAAATAGTTGCTTAATCTCATCGATCTTAGTTATTCCCCCACCATAAGCTAAAGGAACAAACGCTTCGCTAGCTATTTCTTTAATTCGTTGAAAGTCAGGTCCTGATTGATTTTTCGTAGCCTCAATATCAAGTATTACAATTTCATCAACTTCTTTGTCATTGAATATCTTCACAGCATTAATAGGATCTCCTACATAAGTATAATGTTTAAACCGCACAGATTTAACAAGACCTCCATCCTGTATCAGCAAAACAGGAATTACCCGAATTCTTCGCATCTATCCTACTATTTATCAATAACGCTCAATAAAATTTTTGAGCAACTGCATACCAAACCGATGACTTTTTTCAGGGTGAAACTGTACCCCAACTATATTTCCGCATTCAATTCCGGCTGTAAAATTATACCCATAATTTGCCATTACCATTTCATCTAAATTATTGTCGACCTTAACATGGTATGTATGGGCGAAATAAAATCTGGAATCCTCCAGTCCGGCAAACAAACTAGAGGGCTTTACCGGCTTCACATCCAGCCATCCCATATTTGGAATTCTGAATGTGTTTGTATCCATGCGAGTAGTATCAAAACGCACAGTTTTGCCATGAATCCACCCCAAGCCTGGTTCACTTCCCTCTTCACTTGAATGCATAAACATCTGCAGTCCTACACAAATACCCAATAAAGGAATTTTTTCCTCAAACACCTTCTTTTCAATTGCAGGTAACAATCCAGAGGCTTTTAACTTGATCATACAATTGTCAAAATGTCCCATACCTGGCAGTAGAATTTTAGAAGCATTTGCTACAGTATCTATATCACCGGATATAATTGATTGGTTACCCCCTTTTTTAATCATATTCTGAATGGAGGATAAATTTCCAACACCATAATCAACAATTACAAGCATTAAGTTTTAAGATATTTATTTTTATACTTCTCAAATTTTTCAGCTTTTATGTACCCATGATAGAGTTTTTTATTCTGAAATGGAATACATCTTGAAACATCCAGGTCCTTGATCTTCGTTGCTGGCACTCCCCCAATTATGCAAAAGCCCTCTTCAAAAGATTTCGTAACAACTGCTCCAGCCCCAACTATAGTCCAATCACCTAATTTAACCCCGGGCATTATTTTGGCTCCAGCACCAATCCAACAATATTTACCAATTTGAACTCGCTCTGATATATGTTCTCTGCTATCATAAACGTTATGATTGGCGCTTACAATAACAACATTGGGCGCAATCTGGGTGTAGTCACCTATTTCAATTCCTCCCTTACCTTGAATATAGCAGCCTTTCATTATACCGGGATAGGCATCTACACCAACAAGAATTTTATCCGCATCATATACCTGACTGGTCCAATGAACCGGCCAATATGCTTTTCGATTACCCCCCAAATTCAGAACCTTCTGTTTAAACCAGAAGTCAAAATTTATTCTGTTCTGATAATCATCGGTAGCCCTTATAAATGAAAAATATGGAAGCCTGGTCAGGGGAACAGTAATTAATCGAAATGGATTCTTTAAATAAAACCTCAATTTACTTATCATTATAAGACCTTGTCTGGTTCTTTATATGGATTTATTGGGGTTGAAGTAGCAAGCACATCAGTAACTCTTACATTTTTTGTAGCTAATAATTCACGAGAAGAGAAACCAGAATCCCGTAGAAACTCGAGCATTTTTTTTATTCTGCCTTTCTTTAAAGAACGTTTACAGAATTCGGCACATTTCCATTTAAGCTTTTCATGAATACTATAAGTAAGTTCAGGATTTCCTGAAATAATATTATCAGCATTGAGAATGTTATTAATGTAATCCATAGCCTGAATTAAAGCCACATCCTCGGGAATCTGGGATGACGCCTGACCCGGCGTTTCGCGCGGCCATGAGAGCCACCCAGGAATATACAACACAGGAAAGTTAGCAGCTAACCTCAACCGAATTTCGTCATCACCCGATTTATATTTTTCGGACAGCATAAATTTTTTGAGATGCTCAAGTCTGAAAAAATTAGACGCAAAACTTGATACCAGAAGATTCACGCTACCAAAGAAATAATTTTTATACTGTTCTACCGGTTGAAGCAAAAATGGAAATACTGCATTATTCAAATAACCTTTCTGAATTGCCATACAAGCCTCAGGATACTTTTCTATATATTCAAGAAATGTGATTATAGCATGTGGATAAATAATATCATCACCATCAATAAAAATCAGGTATTTACCCTTGGCCAGTTGAATGGCTTTGTTTCTATTAACATATTCTTTCAGATTTCTCTCATTTCGATATGTTATTATCCTCGGATCTTTGAATTCATTAATAATCTCCCAGGTATTATCAGAGGAGTTATCATCTCCTATAATATATTCAATGTTAGGATATGATTGTGACAAAACACTAGATATAGTATCTCTGACATATCGAGCAGAATTATATGTGACCGAGACAACTGAAACTAAAGGACTATCAGAATTATTATTAAGGGTGGGTATACTTTCCGTCATAAAACGCCTTAACATTTGATAAATATTGTTCTTTACTATAATGATAAGCGCAAATTTGAAAAATCTTCTTCTGATAATTCTCAAATTCTTTCTCTATATCTAGCTTAACAATATCCTTATGAATATTTCCAGACAGGTCATTATAATCACTGTATATTGTTTTTAATTCCTTATAATCAGGGGTAAAAAAATCTTCATTGTAAACGGCAAAACCAATAGCTCCACTAAAAACAGGCTCAATCAAATAACCATCAAGACCTTCTCCAAAAGTCAACGACCATTTAGCTCTTGATATCAGTTCCTTATATTGATTATATGTTAGATTTTTAATGATCTGAACCTTTAATCCAGGTATAAACTTCAATTGTTCCAATACTTGCGATTTCATAGGATGCTCATCAGGTGAAACGACTATCAGGTTATCTTTATCCTTCCACTCAACAAATCTGTATTGTTCCGGACTGATCCATACAGAAAATTTATGAATTGGTACTCCATATTTCTCGCGGTATATGGGAGTACAATATTTTTGGTGAGCAGTCGTTATTGTTACCTTATTAGTAACATTTTTAACTTTCGCTATTATGTCTACCCCAGGCATTAAGCGAATATTTTGGTTCATGATATTGATGTGTACCATTTTTCTCTCCTGAAACCATAAGCGGTCTGCCACCGAAAGGGTAATAACAAACTTTTCTGTCATATACTCTGGTATATGAAATGTTAACACAGAACTCTGGGTGAAATATCGATGCAATTGTTCAAACCGAAAAACAGGTGTATTATTCTCAAACTGTTCATGCTTCTCAAGAAGGACCTCACCATGCATGGTACACATAATGGTCTGAAAACCGAACTGTTCATTGAGTTTACGTGTTTCTTCGCAGAGAGACATTATAGAAATTGCACCTCCAGAAATATTATCCTTGCCAGAAAATCGATCTGCTCCTTGTACAACAAAAACTACCAATGGGCGGTTATTATTGACAAACAACTTTGGCAATAATTCATTTTGCCTTCTCCTGATACCATTTTCCCTGACTAGCCTTTTCCGTTCATGGCCATACCTAAACCAGCGATAAGTTTTCTTTATAAGTTCTGGTGAAATATTTCCTAGTATTGTTTTCATTTCTTAATCGGCTTTGCCGGTATGCCAACAACAACTTCATTGTTTTCCAAATCGCGTGTCACTACAGCTCCGGCACCCACTTTAACATTATCTCCAATCCTGATACCCGGTAGAATAATAGCTCCACTGCCAATGCTTACCAAATTCCCTAATGTCACCTTTCCAAGAATTCTGGAGCCAGGAGATATTTCACAAAAAGAGCCGATTTTACAATCATGGTGAATTGAAGAATTTATATGAACGAGTGTCCCATCTCCTATGCAAACATTCGTGGTTATCACAGCGCCCGTCATTACATTCAACCCTCTTCCAAGTTCATTATTTATACCTACTCGAGCCTGAATAGATATTAGAGAGAACGGCTCAAATCCTGCATTACTAAAAAGGTCATATAATTTCTTACGGATTAGCGGATTTCCTACCCCTACTACAAATTGTTGAATAGCTGAATTCAAGTTCCTGGCAGAATCCAAACTATCCAAAACAATTTGGTCCAACAGAGTGGCAGGAGCATTGCCGGAATCATCATAAAAGTAGTTTGGAGGTTGTATTCCACTCCAAATAAATTCATTATATAATTCCCTTGCGTGACCTCCAGCCCCTAGTATTATCATGTCAATATTTTAGAATATCACCGATTATAGAACAAATCCGCCGGATGTTCTCCTTCGATAAGTCATGGTATAAGGGCAAACAAATCACTCTTGCTGCAACAGATTCTGCAACTTCCATTGATCTGTTGTTAACATACACTAACTTATTCAATGAAGGATAGAAATATCTTCTTGGGTATATATAAGCGGCATTGAGTGCATCCCTCACTGCAAGCAATTGCTTTTCCGTTTCAAAAACCACAGGATAATAAGAATAATTATAGTTAGTATCAAGCGTAATAATAGGACGCTGAAGTTTTATGCCATTTTCAGCCAGACAGGTTTCATAATATTGGGACAGCTCCTTCCTGGTTTCAAGAATTTCATTTATGTATGGGAAAACACAAAGGCCCATTGCAGCATGAAATTCCGAACTCTTACCATTAATACCCATTCCCCAAAAGTCTTCCTGTCCCTTATGTCCAAAGTTTCGCATATATGCTATCCTATGAGCAACATCATCATCATTAGTTGTAATGCCTCCCCCTTCCACAGTATGAAAGAGCTTTGTGGCATGAAAGCTAAGCGTTGAAATATCACCGAAATTCATCACGCCCTTACCCCGGTGTTGCACTCCAAATGCATGGGCTGCATCATATATAACTTTCAGATTGAACTTAGCAGCAATCCTTTCAATTTCAACTGTGTTGCATGGGATTCCATAAACATGGGTAGCCAGAATTCCTGTAGTTCTTTCTGTAATTGATTCTTCAATTTTAGCTGCGTCGATAGTAAACGTTTCCGGGTCTATATCTACAAAAACAGGTTCTGCCTGTTCCCAAACAATAGAGGAAGTGGTGGCAACATATGAAAAAGGCGTAGTGATAATTTCTCCTTTTAAATCCAATGCTCGTATGGCGATCTGCAGAGCAATTGTACCATTATTGACAAAGAAAAAATGTTTTACACCAAGATAATCCCTTAATTTTTCCTCAAGCTCGTTTACCAGCGGACCGTGGTTGGTCAGATGACCCCTTTCCCATATTCCTTTTAAATATTCCGTATATGTTTCAAATGGTGGTAAAAAAGACTTGGCTACATTTATCATGATTAATTATTGTAAAGATTAACCGCATCATTATATAAGGTATTCAATCTTATTTCAAACGCCCTGGAACCAAATTTACTTACAACTGAATTATGCAATTTTTCTTTATTCAGATTGTTTGAAGAATTATATAGCAATTCAAGCTTATCTGCTATGGCTTCTGCATTCTTCAAGGGCACTACAAAGCCATTAACCCCTTCATCCACAATATCTCTTACGCCGCCATTATCAGTAGCAATAACTGGAATACCTGAGGCTATTGCCTCCGCGACTGCGACACCAAAGGTTTCATACAAACTAGTGGATACCATAACAGAAGATGTCTGATAATGCTTTCGCATAATGTCGGGATCCGAAATATCAAAAACAAATTCGATATTATCAGTTAAGTTCATATCAGAAACCATCTCCTTAATATCTTCCAGAGAAATACCATCCGTAAAGCTTGTTAGCATAACAAGTTTTGCCTTAAAAAAATGAGCATACCGCTCCTTGAAAATTTTTAATGACAAGAGCAAGGTTGGATAATCTTTTCTGGCACTAAGGCTCCCAACATTAATTATCGTAAAGGAATTATTATCTGAACTGCCAACATCTGCGGGATAAAAGGATGTTTCATCCAGAAGATTGCCAAGCACAAAAGCATCATGAAGGAACTGGTTACGGATATAAAGATCCCTTTCATAGCTGCTAACAACACTGAAAAGAGTGGCATTCGCAGTCAGAAACCTATATCCATTCAGGGAGTTTTCATTAAGTGTAGTTGCAACCAAGGGAGTATGCTGTGTTAGCACCCAAGGACATTTAAAATGCTTTGAAAGTGCTTGGGCAAAAAAACCTGCTGGAAAGCAATCGTGTGCATGAATTATATCTGGTTTCCAATTCCATTTAGAAACCATGGAAATCAGATCAGGTATAAGATCTTCTACTATTTCCTTTGTAAGATCGAGTTTCTTTGAAAGTGCATTTACATTAAACTGTAGGAATATTGCTTCGGGTTCCTGAAGGCAATAATCGGAATTTATAGTTATAGATTTTTTCAATCCGCTTTTTATAAACTCTTTTTTTGACTGCTTTTTCACTACCGGTAGAAGAACCTTAACATCGTTACCAACATTTCTCAGCAACTGTGCTTGTAACCTGAAAAATACTCCCAGGGATGGATTATGACTGGTAGGATACCAGGAGGGTATAATCAATATCTTCTTCAAAAAAGCCTTTTGTATAACCTCCGGAAATAACCGAAGGGATGATTAAGCCAGTACTTCAAACTAATGGGGTTTCCATGCCATGCAATTTTAATTGCGGTAAGGAAAGTCCTTCCACTGAAATGCCAACGCACATACGGAAGCAGAGCCTTGTAAATGGTCTTATTAGGTAATTTTCCTTTAAACCTACTGGTTAGCAATTTCTCGGCCCCTGACCAATAAACAAGGTCAAACGTATTGGCGCTAAGTCCTGTTCCGCTGTAGCTGGCTATGATCTGATTTACATATAGCCATTTTACATTCGGTGCTGTAAAAAGAATCTTATCCAGATAGGCGTCAGCTGATACCTTCATAGAAGTATTATAATAACCAAATTCGTTGAATAGGGTTTTCCTATAAAATGTACTTTGATGGCAAATTGGTTGAAGGCAAATTTTCTCATCATCAAATTCTCCGTCGTATGTAATTTTTAATTCCTCATTGTAAACACTGCCATAAAGGACATCGTAATTCTTATAATCATTGGAAAATACTTTCTCAATAACCTGCGGATCATATAATCTATCATCACTACCAATAAAATAAACAAATTCACCTTTTGCCTTTCGAATACCTTTATTCATGGCATCATAGATGCCATTATCAGACTCAGAAGAGAAATTTATATTTAATCCCTGAAATTTAGAAATGATTGCTGAGGTATTATCATTGGAACCACCGTCCATTATTAAACATTCAATTAGTGCTATATAGCTTTGATCTAAAATACTTTGAAGGGTTTTCTCTAAAGTGATTGCTGAATTATACGTTGGTATAATAATCGAAACTAAAGGTGGTGGTAACATGAGTTCTTCTATGTGCATTACCTTGAACCTGCGCTTTTGACCTATTTAATTTACAACGCAGGCAATGCAATAATGAGCAGTGAGTTTAATGTTTGCTTTTCTTTTTAAATATTTGAAATGGTTTTAAAAGAAATGTGCCTAATTTATAGGTATTAGAATGTTGCACTTGCAAAACACCCTCCGACATGCCAGCCTTAAAACCAGACCAAAATCCAAAATATTGTGTGTTTATAAGCAACTTTTTTTTGGTGTTAATTTCTACAGAACTAAAATCTTCAGATTTTGCAAAACTTATGAAATCACCACCTAATTCAAAAATCAAATTCTGAATTAATGGAAACATTCTACCATCATATTTTTTAATGGGATTATTACAATCTTTAATAGAAAAGACATAATTATAGGAAAACAGGTTTAATTGCTTTAAGCCATAAAGATCCATACCAAAGTTCTCTTGAATATTAAACCCAAATAAATTAAGGAACTTCGGATCTATCTCAAAGTAGGCATCAAACTTATTAAGGGATTCTGAAAATTCTTGAAAGTGATACCCCCCGTGCGGTGCAAATAATCTTAATGGAACTTGCAAAAAACTGGTATCATATTGCACATGAGTTCCTAACTCAGAAAAATTTGATGTGTGAGAATGGAAAGGGTAAACAACATAGAGATCATTTTCCACGATATATTTATAAAAATATTTCTTCCATGAACTTTCAGGCCAACCCTTAACTGTTTCAGGTAATTTATCCTTGTCGGTTATGACCATATTGTCCTTATAATAATTTTTAAACCTCGACCATTGGAATTTTGTCCATGCTTGTCCCCAAGAACTAGGCACTTGCATAAAAAAATTATCATACCCATTATTAATGGGTTGAAAAGGGAGTTGAGCATATTCATTCACTTGGTAAGAATATAGAGAAATACCGGCCATCCTAATATCATCATTATAAAACCTTAAAGCATGAACTGCAAAATTGTAAAATTCAGGTCCTACTATACAATCATCTTCCAAAATAATAACTTCATCCCATTTACTTGTTAGATCTCCGCAAGACAGAACGTGATTACGTAACCCCAAATTTTTTTGATGCTTAATAACAATCTTATCCCCAAATGGCCAAGCAAATGAATTAGAATGTGTAATTACATCCTTTGATCCGCCACCATCTATACTAATAATCAATCTTACATTTGTATGTCCATTATAATTAGCCTTCAATAATGAATCTAATAATCTTGACAAGGAATTTAATCTATCGAAAGTGATAGCAACAATAGTTGGAGAACCAGACATAAATTCAATTCAATTTTCAATAAAGGCAATCCAGATTAAATTTTAATAAATTTCGATACTAGGATTAACTCAAATAAGCTCCTCCCTTAATATTAAGCTCTCGGCTTTTGATCAAAATTGGCTCTTGCTTTTTATACTCCATAAAACTATCTATCCAAAATTTTGCTTTTTTCAAGTTGAATTTTAATAGAGACTTAATAAAAAATTTAAAACACATGGCTTTTCTTGAGCCAATTTCTTCTTTAAATGAATCACTATTAATATTTAAAAATGAAATCAATTCAGCCCTTCTTTCATTTAATGCTTTGAATTCCTCTCGGATCCCTCCACCTCTATCTTCTCTATCATGCCAAATTCTAGTATTTGGAGTCACACCTATACTAAAACCATGATATAAAACTCTGTGACAGTAATTAACATCTTCACCGTAATGAAAAAAAACAGGATCGAATCCTCCCACTTTTTTAATGCATTTTGCTGAAATGAGCCATGCGGCACAATTAATATATTCAACTTGATAGAAGGATTTTAACTTTCCGATTAAACAATCACTAAGTATCATGCAATTGCTAATAGGTCCAATATATTTGGAGAAATTTCTATCCAAAGCTGTACCCGCACCATTTAAATGTAGGGGACTAATGATACCCAGGTTAGTAACCTTGTGAAAATAGCCTACAAGTTCTTTAATTGTATTTACCTCGATCCAGGCATCTTGATTTAATAAGAAAATATAATCACAATCATTTTCTAGTGCAGTTCTAATTCCGATATTATTAGCACCTCCAAACCCCATATTTGAATTATTCTCAATTATTTGAACATCTGGATAATTAGATTTAATTAAACTTACTGTATTATCAGTTGAAGCATTATCAACAACTACACATGTTATGGGTATTGAAGATTTCAATAAGCTGTTAAAACATTTATCTATCCATTGAGCACCATTGTAGGTAACAATAACAGCATATACTTTCATTATTTTATCACTCTAATGTAGTATGAAGTAATAGTTATTTACTTGCAATGATTATAAACTGATGCGTAAACCAGTCTGGAAATATCTTTTTTAATACCTTACCATAAAAGGGAAATTCACTGAACATAGCATCTCTAAATCTAAAATTGCGATTTATTGCCATTGTAGTATAACCAGACCCTTCAATTAAATCGTGCAAATTATTTAATGCGAAGAATCTTTTATGGGTTTTATCAAAAATACCACGTTCATTAATTGGCCACTTTTTTTTAATCAACAAATGATACGCAACATCAATATGTCCAGTATTAGGTATTGAAACAATGATTCTACCGGTTGGTTTTAATTTCGCTCTTAATGCTGCTAATACATTCCAGGGGTTATCAAGGTGTTCTAATACATCACCAAAAAGAATATAATCAAAGAATTCATCAGATAAATTCTCAATAATTAATGGGTCTTCAATACTACCGATAAATACACTATCCAAATTAGAAGATGCTACTAGGCCCATATCGTTATCATATTCAATACCAGTTACATGAGATGCAATGCCTAATTCTTTCAGATAAACACCATTGGTTCCATCTGAACATCCAATATCTAGTATTTGAAGATTTTTTCCTTGAATATACTTTGCGATATCTTTTCTCGGGGCTACGTAAGAAGAGTTAAATTTCATATTCATTTCCAATAACAGTTACCAAAAACATTCCCATAATCATATTTATTGTGAATATTCAAAGGAGAATTATTATCTACAATCTCAAATCCACATACATCTTCAGCTACATCAATCTGCACCTTTCTCGGCTTATGAATTATCACATGCAATGAGTACGAACCCCTTACCAAAAAGTTAGGATTTATAACTAATTCATATGTGTCAACTGCACTTTTTAGCTTATGTTCTGTTGGGAAAACTCTACTTTTAGTTTTATCAAGTACCATTAGAAATATGGAGTATTCTTCAACATTTCTATTTAAAACTAAATTTAATTTTACTACAATTTCCTCGTCATGGAAAAATGTATTTTTTCTATTTCCTCCTTTATCCAATAATGTAATCTCCCTGATAAAGACATCCTTTTCAGGATTAGAATCATTATTGATATAAAATTCTTCCGTTTGTTTAACTAAAGTGTACCTATTCAAAGCTTCACTAATTGAACCTGAATACAATAATTTTCCTTGATCTAACAATACGCCCTTTTTACATAATCGTGCCAATGAATCTAAATTGTGACTAACAAACAGAACTGTTCTTCCTTCCCCTTCACTTACCTGTTCCATTTTCCCTAACGCCTTTCTTTGGAATTCTAGATCACCTACCGCCAACACTTCATCAACAATTAAAATTTCTGGTTCAAGATGGGCTGCAACACCAAATGCAAGCCTAACATACATACCTGATGAATATCGCTTTACAGGGGTATCAATATAACGTTCGACACCTGCGAAATCCACTATCTCATCAAATTTTCTTAAAATTTCCTTTTTTGTCATTCCTAAAATTGCGCCATTTAAAAAGATGTTTTCTCTTCCTGTCAATTCGGGATGAAAGCCAGTACCCACTTCCAAAAGGCTTGCAACTCTTCCTTTAATACTAATTTTCCCTAAAGTTGGTGAAGTTGTTCTGCTTAAAATCTTCAATAAAGTGCTTTTGCCAGCACCATTTCTTCCCATAATACCTAAGGCTTCACCTTTCTGTACATCAAAGCTCACATCTCTTAGACTCCAAACAAAGTCACTTGATCCTTTTGTGGTACGGTCATTAGTCTCACCTACTTTAATATATGGATCTTCCTTACCTCTAACCCTGTGCAACCATCTATTTATATCATGCGAAAAGGATCCTGTCCCTATCTTTCCTAGTTGGTATTGCTTAGATACGTTTTCAACTCTTATTACCGTATTACTCATTTTTCTGGATTATCTACTTCGATTAATTAAACGGTATCCATAAAGCTCTTTTCCACTTTATTAAAAATTAATACTCCTATTATCAAGCATATAGACATAAATAAACAACTATACGAAATAGAAGTAATTGAAAATATACCCTTACCAAATAAGGCAAACCTAAATGCTTCAATTAAAGGTGAAAGAGGGTTTAGCATAATCAACCATTTATATGATTTATCTTCTATAAAAGATAAGGGATAAGCAATTGGAGTAATATACATGCCCAGTTGAACTGCAAAGCCTAACAAAACAGTGAAATCGCGATATTTTGTAGTTAATGCGGAAATAATTAATCCCAGACCTAAAGCAAGACCAGCAACTATTATAATAATTAATGGTACTAGTAAAATGTTTATCGAAAAATTGAATGCAGTTCCATTAAAATGAAAATAAATAATCATAATAATCAATAATCCAAATTGAATTAGTAGCCTAACTAAGTTTGACATTATTACAGAAATTGGAAGTACTAAACGGGGAAAATAAACTTTGCCAAAAATACTTGCATTAGTAACGAATGTATTTGAGGTGTTTGTAATACAAGCACTAAAATAGCTCCAGATAGTAATGCCACTTAAGTAAAATAAAATCGGATTTATCCCATCAGTTGAAATTTTTGCAATTCGACCAAAAACTAATAAAAACATTAATGTAGTAAGAATGGGTTGGATTATGTGCCAAAGTGGCCCAAGGATCGTTTGTTTATATTGAGCGATGAAATCCCGCTTAACAAAAAGAACCATCAAATCCCTATACCTCCATAATTCTTGAAGGTTTAAATCAAATAATGAAGATTTTGGAGATATGACAAGGTCCCATTCTGAATTACTAACTTTTTCTTTCATGATTTCTAATCTTAATAATTAGCTCCAAAAATTCCACCAGGCGCGTTTTTTTTCAACATCAAAATACTGGTCTTGCTTATTCCCATAACCATACCCATAACCATATCCATAGCCGTAGCCATAACCATATCCTGCTCCAACTTTCACATCATTTATCACTAATGCCATCTGTGGTAAACGCTTCAACTGGTACATGTTTTCAATGAATTCTGTCATCTTTTTAAGTGTGTAACCCTGGCGCACAAGATAAAGAGTTGCGTCAGCATATTTACCAAGGCTTATAGCATCACTAACCAATCCAACAGGGGCTGAATCGATAACAATAATGTCATATTTTTTGCGAGCCCAACTGAATAAATTATTCATTCCCGGCAATAACAGCAATTCAGATGGATTCGGCGGCAACACCCCACAAGGCAACACAAATAAATCTGGGTTGCCTGGAACAGCAAGCACTAGTTCGTCTAGGTCCTCATCCGCAACTAAATAACTGGAAATACCTTTTCTTGCGGTTAAGCCAAGATTGGAAGCAACTTTTGGTTTACGGATATCAAACTCCATTAAAAGAGTTTTTTTACCAGACAAAGCATACGCAGCTGCAATATTGGTGCTAATGAACGATTTTCCTTCTCCGCTCATGGATGAAGTAATAAGTATTACAGGTTCCTTGGTATGACTTGCAAGATAGGCCATATTAGCCCTGATTGCACGAAACTGCTCCGTGATATAACTCCGGTTCTGTTGTGTGACAAGTAATGGGCTTGGGTCTGCTGAACGGCTGATTTCGCCAGCTATAGGAGCGCTTATATTATTCTCAATGTCATTCCTGGTCGTGATCTTATCATTTAAAAACTCTATCAATGCAATAATTGCAATTGGAATGGCCAAACCTATCAGAAGGAATTTAATATATACAGACTTGGGCAATGGCGCTACTAATCTCGCACGATCCGAGGCTTTTTCTAACACTGCAGAATTAGGCAATAGACCAGCTGAGCCGATGGCTACCTCCTCCTTTTTTGATAACAAGAGTAAATATAACTCCTCTTTGATCTTTTGCTGTCTCTCGATGTTCAGGAGATTTCTCGCCTTACCTGGCACGCTAATGGCTTTTGATTGGGATAGACGGTATATCTTATCGTTTTCTTTAATTGCTATCTCATAAGAGGATCGCACATTCTGCATAGCTTCTATAAGGTTACTCCTCAATTTGTCTATACGGGCGCTAATATCAACAACTATTGGGTTTTGACTTGTGGTTGTCTTAAGCAAGCTAACTCTCTCCAATTGGGCTTGGTTATAGGCTGTGATAGTGGCGGCAAGCGCCGGTTCGTTTATTTCAAGGTTTACCGGAACTGTATTATTGAAGTTCTGCTCACTTTCTACATAAGCTTTTAACCAATCAAGTATCCTTTTCTTTACTTCAAGTTCATTATTATTTTTCTCCAAATCTTTCATTGTAGTGGTAAAAAACTGGGTCTGCATTTCCAGTTCCATTCCATCATTTTTTTCTTTAAAACGTTGTAATGAAATTTCAACTCCTGACAGTTCTGATTGCAATGAATCTAACCGCTCGTCAATGAAATTGATTGTATTGTTTGCGATCTGGTATTTGTCTTCTACCGTAGATGCCGCGTATTCATCCATAATAGCATTTACAAAATCCGCTGCCAAAGCACGATCAGTGGAATTATAAGAGACATCCAATATATTAGTCATTTCGTTGGTCTGCTGAATCTCAATACCACTAACAAGAATTTCTGCAGCTATATCAAGGGGATACCAAAAAATCTGGTAATTTCTTTCACCCTCATTGGGCATCGAACCTGTAAAATGTATTTTGAATACCCCCTGACTGTTTTCGATTGGTTGACCAAATGTTCTTGGTGTTTCTTCCTGGTCTAACTTGTACTGCGTTTTATCGATTATCATTACAGAAAAACCTACAGAACCTGAATCTTTTCTTGAAACGGTTTCAAGTCTTACGGGACTTGAATTGTACAACATTGTTGATCTTACATTGCCAACACCATAATATTGTGTTTGGAGTTTCAATCGTTGAACCACCCTTTGAACAAAGGATGATGACTTCAGCATCACCATTTCGTTATTAAGGTTGGCACCTCCACTTAATGAGAACATGTCTTTAAAACGATCATCCCCTCCACCCATAGGTGTTTCTGATTTTAGGATCATTTGGCCTGTAGATCGGTAGATTTTTGCTGTGTAGCGCAAATTACTCCAGGCAAGAACCAATGAAATAATTGCCGCAAGAATAATCCACGGCAAATATTTGACATACCGGTAGATCAATTCCCGTGGGGAAACATGCTTTTTTGTATCGGAACCGTATTCTATGGCTTCTTCCATTTTTACCGGGTAATTAAAGTGATGAGTAAAGCAATGGCGGAGAGAACTCCCGTACCGATTGAAATATTTCTAACCAGAACCTGTTCGTTACCGGTTGGTTTTTTGCGGTTTGGCTCGAGGTAAACTAGGTCGTTTTGTTTGAGATAAAAGTCCTCCGTCTTGTACATGTCAGTGTTCCGTAGATCAAACCTTTGCACCTTCCGGATTCCATCTTGCTCGCGAATCAGTAAGACATTGTCGCGTCTTGCAAATGGAGTCATATCACCAGACAGTGCAATAGCATCCAGCAATGAAAGGCGCTGGTCTGGAAGATCAATTTGACCTGGCTTATTCACTTCACCCATAACTGTTACTTTTGCACTCATAAAACGAACTACCACATAGGGGTTTTGAAGATATTGTTTAAGATTCTCCTTAATATAGTCAGCCAATTCTCTTTTGGTGGTGCCTGCTGCAGTAATGGTACCAAGGGAATGAAAATAAATATTGCCATTAACATCAACCAGGTAACCCCTGCCGGATCCCGCTACATTTCCACCAGCGCCGCCTGCCACTATTGAAGCGGCTCCCGAAGATTGCGGCTGATTGTAAATTTCTGTTGCTTCTTTATTATCGCTAAACACCATAATGGTAAGCAAGTCGCCTTTTTGTATTTGTAATTCTGGCAAAGCAACCGGTAATTTATCAAGTGAATCTGCTCCTTGCAGAATAAGCCGAAGCTCGTGAGCTTCCTTACTGGCACCGCAGGCACCCAATAAAAAAAGTGCAGACATGAAAGCTGCACCTTTAATCAGTTTTTTCAACATGTTGTATAATTGGAAATTAGATATTTTATTCATTTTTTATAAACCTCGAAAAATTAGGATTTTAAACTAATTTTTTCCTTTTCCATGTAAGCTACCAGTTTACAGCCTAAACTTTCAATCCTGACTTCAATCCATTTTTTGTCAGCAGTAAGAACTGTCCCTTCATTCTCCATGAAGGCACCGGAAACTATCATTACTTTATCACCAGGTTTAGGATCAACGAGCTGAACAACTTTTACATCAGTATGTTCCCCTAAGAAACGTTTGATACGAGAAATTTCTTCTTCTCGTAATTTTGCGGGCTGGCCCAACCAATAAACAAAATTTACAACCCCATCTACAAAACGAACCTCTGTTTTTTGGTCTTCAGCAATATGAACAAATAGATAACTCTTAAACAATGGCTCTTCAATGATCTTAACCCTGTCACTCCATTTTTTTTTCACCTTATTTAAGGGACAATAACTTTCTATACCTCTTTGTTGAAAGAGCCCATGAACCTTTTTTTCCCATCTTGGTTTGGTATAGATGGCATACCAGTTTTTTAAACCCACATTGCTCATACCGCATTAAATTTAGTATTTCCCGGACAGAGCTTCGCCTCCTCAGTCACAAACTGTAACTGGCCGCAATAACTTCCTTGCCGGCAGGCCTAAGCCACAATCATGCCAAAGGCATGATCATATATTGATTATCAGCAATCTAATAAACAAAGGCATGGAAGAATCTAACTTGACCCTTCAATGCCTTTATCTCAAGAATATGAAATATATAGGTTTTTCATTTACTGACTTACCATCATTTCCCTGATGCTAAACCCCCAATCTTATCAATGTGACCGCCGCAAATATAAGCCATCACATGCTTTAATGCGGAGATAACATTTAAAACCACTTTATAACTTATTCAAGATCAACAAAATTTATTACGGGGTGATAGTTATTGCTAATTCGTGATCCCTTTTTGTTCCATTCAGCATCAATTACCTGTTGCCTGAGATGCTTATAACTACCCTTCCATTGCCATAATTTAACAGCTCTGCCTTTTTCGACTTCAACCAACAGAGCATTTGGATATCCAGTTTTATGAGATAAGGACTTTGATGGTAAAATACTAGTATAAATCATCCATAGAACTGATTTCACAAATGCTTTGAACCAATTAAAAGGTTTATTTCGCTTATTCTCCGAATGATTGCCATAAACCAGAATAGTAGGTGACGCATATCCTATATAATAAAATAACTGCTTAGCATATTCAAAATTTAGCCTTTGAATGGGAATAAAATGCCAAAGATGAAGAGAATCTTCATACCAAATTTTATATCCCATCAAACCGAAAGCATAACATAATTCTGTATCACCACCACTATATAATTTGTCCTGAAACCTGTCGAGGTTCATGTGTTTGAACCCCTTGGCAAAAAGTTCCTTATATGCACTCTTTCTAATTCCCATCCCTGCACCCCATACAGCATTTAATATGGTGGATTGAGGCGCTTGCTTACCAACTGCATAGGAAACCTGAATAGTTTGGAACCAATCAGGTGGCTCAATTTCATAAACACCTGTTGTTCTTCCACTAACAATGCCAATATCGGCATGCTTTTCAAATAGATCAAAAACTTTATAAAGATATTCAGCTGATAACCAATTATCATCATCACAGAAGATAACATATTCATACTGAGAAAGCTCTAGTCCTTTTTTCCGAGCGTGGTTTAAACCCGGTTTGGGTTCAGAAACAACTTTAAAGTTTTTTTCCGGAAGGAGTTTATTTAATAAGTCTAAAGAAACATTGAAGGTATCGTCAGTTGATGCATTATCAACTATTACAATTTCCCAGGAAATATGCCTCTCAAATGCTTGATTAGCCAAATACTTAAGGGTATCAGGTAACCTGTTTTGACTATTATAACAGCAAACAACAACTGAGACCCCTTTATCTGGTAGTATCATCCAAACATTTTTGTGATTAATCTAGCTCTGAGGACTAAAGAGCTTTGTTTGGAATTTCATAGGATTTATGTACGGAAACATTCAACAACCTTAATGTAAAAAAAATATACCAGCTGTTATAATGCTTACAGTAAAAAGGTTTGCGAAATTATGAATTTTCCTCACTCATACAGACTCTTTATATTTAGGGATACACTTTTTAACACTCTTGCCGTGAACCAACGCTTTTACTCCCTCGATGTTTTCCGCGGGGCTACCGTGGCTTTTATGATCTTAGTTAATAACCCTGGCACCTGGAGCGCCATCTTCGGTCCCCTGAAACATGCGCCATGGCATGGATGTACCCCAACCGACCTGGTTTTCCCTTTTTTTCTTTTTGCAGTGGGTAATGCTATTGCCTTTGTGCTTCCCAAACTTGAAAAAATGGGACAGGCTGCGGCGGTTGCCAAAATCGTCAAAAGAGGGGTTCTGATATTCCTGATCGGGCTTCTTCTTAACTGGTTTCCGTTCGTAAGATGGGAGGACGGGCAATTAGTGGGTAAATCATTCCACGATCTGAGGATTTTTGGGGTTTTACAGCGGATCGCACTTGCCTATACATTCGCCGCACTGATCATATTCTTCTTTAAGACAAGGGGTGCATTTTATATGGCGGCACTGCTACTACTGGGTTATTGGGTTATAACGGCTATGGCAGGGGACCCTGCCGACCCTTATAGCCTGGAGGGGTTTTGGGGCACTCACCTCGACCGGGCATTGCTTGGTGAAAACCATCTTTACAAAGGAGAAGGAGTGGCTTTTGACCCGGAAGGGCTTGCTAGTACGATACCAAGTATTGCACAGGTGATCTTTGGGTTTTTGGTGGGGGATTATATAAGGATGAAGGGATTGGGCTTTGGAGGCAAGGTGTCTGACGGAACGTCAGACACCACGAGGGGTGACACCGGCGGATTGGTTGCAAACCTTTTCGTTGCGGGGGTGGTGTTATGGTTGGCGGGAATGGCTTGGGGACTTATATTTCCGATCAATAAGAAAATATGGACAAGCTCTTATACGCTTTATACCTGTGGATTGGCCACTATTGTGCTGGCTACCCTTATTCAGCTTATTGAATACCGGGGGTGGAAAGGTGGATGGAGCCGGTTTTTTGATGTATTCGGTAAAAACCCACTCTTTATATATGTACTGAGTGGATTGATACCAAAATCGCTTGCATTGATCCGCATACCCAATGGTACCAATGCAGAAGGGGAGCCGAAATTTACCAATCCGCTGGGCTGGTTTTATGAATATGTCTGTAAGCCCATCAGCGAAAAACCGGAAACCGGATCACTTATTTACGCGGTAACATTTGTGGTATTTCTATGGGCGATTGCATGGTGGATGAACAATAAAAAAATATATGTACGCGTGTAGATTCTATTGTTATCCCCTATATTTTCAATTTTGAGTAATGCGTTTATTTCTTAAAAACGTAAGTTTTTTTGTCTTTGGAATAATATTAATTGTAATTATTCTTCAATGCCTTATTTCTTATCGAATTGAAGGAAAAACGCTTACAGGACACGACAATTTAGACCTGACAAAAAATATAAATGCTGATTTATTATTTCTCGGAAGTTCAAGAACCCGGGCTCATTTTGATCCACTTTTTTTTGATTCAACATTTAATTTGAAAAGTGTAAATATCGGAGTTGATGGTCATTCTGAATTATCCATGGCAACCACAAGATTGAATCATTACTTGGAACACAACCAGCCTCCCAGGTATATTATATTAAATATCGACCCATTTATTTATAAAGGATCAGTACACAATAACACCAATTTTTTATACAAGGATATTTTTGCCAGATATGCATTTTTACCAAAAGAAGAAAACAAACCGATAGTTGACTATTTTCAATTCAACCAGGCTGAGAAATATATACCATTATTGTCCGTCTTCAGATACAATTTATTATGGGATATCCTGAAATTAAAACCAGGATCTACTCCATATGAAAAGTTCGGATTTGCATTTCATAATGAGCAATGGGATACATTATATTACCCTCCTTCCAAAGAAAATATGAAATTCTTTTTTAAACCAGCTGACATACCTGCTTTAAAAACTGAGCTTTCCGGGATAAACCAGTATTGTATGTCGAAAGGGATTAAACTATTATGTATTCAAACGCCAGTATATAGAGTAATTTATGATTCTTCCACTTTCAAGCTGACGGGACAGATGTGCAAGGAAAGTGGAATTCCATTTATCGATACAAACCAGGAATCTATAATTAATAATATTCAATTCTTTTACAACTCTAATCATTTGAACAAAAGGGGCATAGATGAAATGAACAAAATCCTTGCGAATAAACAAATGCTACATAATTTCTTGACCCCTTAAAGATATCACTACTAGTTTAGCTTCACTTCACTCGTATCACCCGGCAGCATAGGTAGGCGGTAATTGCCTGTATCAATTTTCACTTTCGGAAAGTTTTGCTGGAGAACTGGCCAATCGGTGCCTTTTATACCTGTTTTATAAAGATAGAGTTCGCGGAGATGCGCCAAAGCCTTTAGGGATTGAAGTCCCGCCGAAGTTATGGTGCTCGCTGAAAGATTTAGCGAGCGAAGCTGCTTTAGCTGTTGGAGAGCGCTTAGGTCTGCATCACCGATATTACTGCCACTGAGCGAGAGCTTGCGGAGATTCGCCAGACTGGAAAGGCTTTTAATGGTTTGAGGACTTAGCTTCATATCATCGAGTTTCAACCAGACCAATTGCGGCTTCAATTCCTGCAGTATTTGGAAAATGGAATCATCGGTCCGCTGCGCAGAAAGAAAGCTGACGGAGAGATAATTGCTGTTCTGTGCAAGGGGCAGTACCATTACGCCCGCATCGCGAAGACGGTCTACCGCTGTAGCTGGCGCCGGCGCCACGGGCACGGAAGGCAACAGGTCTGAAACTAAGGCTTCGGGGCCACCTGCAGATTTTCCCGATGCTAATGCTGCTAAAACTGTTTTCATCTTTCCATCCTGTTCCATCTCCCCTACTTTTTTATTGAAGGGTGCACCACTTCTTACCCACCAATGCAATAGGGAGATCTCCTCCCCCGTGAGCTGACTCTTTGCCTTGGGGGGCATATGTTTTTTCGCCTCCACGGGAAGGAGCAATCTTTTTATCATTTCGCCTTCGCTGTTTTCTCCGTCTTTCGGGTCGGGCAAAATAGGGCCATCTTCTCCCCCTTCAAGGATCCATTCCTCCCCATCGAGGCGAAGACCACCCTTCTGTTTTGAATCGCCATGACAACCAACACAGCGGGCTTCGAATATCGGCTGTACCAGCCCGTTATAGACTGCCACCTCCTGAATATTGGGTACTGAATCAAGGACAGGACCGGTTTCTACTTCTCCACCCAACCCCTCGGTGAGATAACCTTCGCCATGTGTCAGTGTTCCCCCAAAATGCCCCGTGATGGTGATCAGTAATACCAATAACATACTCCCCCAGCGGGTGGAGCTGTTTCCTTTTTTGTGGAGACTAAAGAGGATACCGGCCATAACGGTGGTAGCTATCCCAAGCCATTGATGGTAGATCACGATGTCCTCATCATAATCGGCCGTACCCGAGAGCAGGAACCCGCTTATACTTGATAGCAGGGCGCTGATAAATCCGATCAATAACATCAGTGGAACAACGGAACGAAGCTGTGCATATGCTGGACGGATGGCGAGCAGGTCAAAGAAACAGGCAAGCAATAAGATCCCGATGGGCAGGTGCACCAGCAGCGGATGAAAACGGCCAATGAATTCCAGCATATTATTGATAGCGTTTACGGATCTCGTTCATCATGTATACGTTGATGGCCCATTGGTCGGCCACGGGCTGCTGGGTATGGGGCATCACGGGCATATAGGTAGGCGGACCGAATTCGGTGAGGAAGGTAATGTTCTGGCCGGCCTTTTTCCTGCGCTCCACGATCTTATCCCACCATTTGAAATGCTGTTCAACCACATGCACCCATTCTTTGGCGCGGGGATCATTCACCTGTGGGCCTTCGGGATGGCCCACACGCGCATGCACATGCGAACTTTTATCCAGCGCCATGGAGATGGTTTCTTCCTGGTCGCCCAGCATGCTTTCATGCACATTACACCAGTGTGAAATATCGAGGGTCAGCTCCATCTGAGGGTGTCTTTCCATATAGTCGCGGGCGATATTGGCGGCAAAAAGGATCCGTCCGCGGTGGGTTTCCTGGTAGATGGGAATACCCGTTTTTGCGGAGCGCTCCAGTGCATAATCGATAAAGCGGCGATTGCTGTTGTAGTTAAAATGATCGCGGCCGGCGTGGCAGTTTACATAGAGCGGTTTGATGTCTTTATGTTCGGTTGCGCTTGCTACGCTGTCGGTGAATGTTTTCAGGTGTTCTTCCACGTTAGTCTGCCATCCCCCGCATAAAAATCCGGCCGAAAGGCCATGTTTCTGTACGGCTTCGGCGATTTCCTGTTGCTGTTTTGGCTCTCCGGGCCACCATACTTCGATGCCATCATAGCCTTCTTTTTTGGCGGCGGCGCAGAAGGCGTCCATGGTTCCGGTGAATCCCCAGTTGGTGGCGAGGATGATGAGTTTGGATTTGGCCGGGGGGGTTAGCCAACTGCCTTTGACTGTCCAGACGCCGGCTGTGGCGAGGGTGGTGTTTTTTAGGAAGTTGCGTCGGTTCATATGGTGTTTTAATAATTCTTACTTCGTACTTCTTACCTCTTACATCTTACTTGGAGGCAAGGTGTCTGACATGTTTTTCGTGGACTTCGTCCACAAAAAACGTGTCAAGACACCACTTCGGTGATCACCTTGCCGCCGACGTCCGTTAAGCGGAATGGGCGGCCCTGGAAGGGATAGGTGAATTCTTCGTGGTTGAAGCCTAGCTGGTGGAGGATGGTGGCCTGGATATCGTAGGCTTCCACTTTGCCGCTCACGGCGCTGTAGCCGATCTCGTCGGTTTCGCCATGGGTATAGCCTTTTTTTATTCCACCGCCGGCCATCCAGATGGTGAATGCCTCGGTATGGTGATCGCGTCCTTTGAAAGGGTTCTGGGCTCCGTTCCGGTTTTCCATCATGGGGGTGCGACCGAATTCTCCACCCCATACCACGAGGGTTTCCTCGAGGAGTCCGCGTTGCTTGAGATCGAGCAGCAGGGCTGTCATGGCTTTGTCCACACTCCGGTATTTGTTGATGATTCCGAGGTTGAGGGCGTTGCCGGCATTATCGCCATGGGCATCCCAGCCCCAGTCGAACAGCTGCACATAGCGTACTCCTTTCTCCACCAGTTTCCGCGCCAGCAGGGCGTTATTGGCGAAGCAGCTCTTGCCCGGCTGTGTACCGTACATCTCGTGAATATATTTGGGTTCGTTATTGATATTCATTACTTCCGGGGCGCTGATCTGCATCCTATAAGCCATTTCGTACTGGGATATGCGGCTCAGGATCTCCGGGTCTTTGTATTCGTTGTATTCCTGCAGGTTGGCGGCGTTGATGGCATCGATGGATGCTTTCCGGAGGTCGCGGTTCATTCCGGCTGGATCGTTGATAAATAGAACGGGATCGCCTTCGCTGCGACACTGGACGCCCTGGTAAACGCTGGGGAGGAAGCCACTGCCCCAAACGCTTTTTCCCGCGTCGGGGAAGCTGCCGCCGGAGGTAAGGACCACGAAGCCGGGGAGGTTCTGGTTTTCTGTTCCGAGTCCGTAGGTGACCCAGCTACCCATGGAAGGGCGGCCGAGGCGGGGACTGCCGGTATGCATCAGCAACTGCGCGGGGGCATGGTTGAACTGGTCGGTGGTAACGGCTTTGAGGAAGCTGACCTCATCGGCAACGGTGGAAAAATGCGGCAGGTGCTCGCTGATCCAGGCCCTGCTTTCGCCATGCTGCGCAAATTTGGCCTGCGGACCCAGCATTTTGGGGACACCACGGATGAAAGCGAATTGTTTCCCGGCCAGCAGGCTGGGGGGACAATCCTGTCCATCCATTTTTGCGAGTTCGGGTTTAAAGTCGAACAGCTCCAGTTGCGAGGGAGCTCCGGCCATATGGAGGTAGATGACGCTGCGCGCTTTTCCCAGAAATGGCGGACTCTTCGGAAGCAGTGGGTGTGCCGGGTCGAAGGCTACCTGCCCGAGGGGGTTGGTTTTGCTTGCGGCGTTTCCGCATCCCCAGGCGCCGAGGAGGGAGCCGATGGCGAGGGACCCCAGTCCCATGGCGCTTTCCTTGAGGAAATGCCGCCGGGTATGGTTTCGCAGTTCGGCTGCTTCTGCCTCTTTGAGGAGGCGCTGGGCGTGGTCGTGTTTATGCGTCATTTTTAATTTTTCATGATCACTTCGTCGAGGTTCATCATGGCGCCGGCAACCACTACTAAGGCGGCGGCGGCCGGGTTGTTGAATTCGTCGTCGATCCCTACCATTTCGCAGGTGGCCTGCGGGTCGGCACGGAATACGCGGAGTGATTTATCATATAGGTCCATCAAAAGTTTTGCTTTTTCTGCGGACAGGGGCTTGAAGGTGAGCCATTGGTAACTGTTGCCGATCTGCTGTTGGATGCTTCCGCCCTCCGACTGCATGCGGCGCGCGAAATGCCGGCTCATATCTACGTAGGCGCTGTCGTTCAGCGTCACCAGTGCCTGAAGCGGGGTGTTGGTGGGGATGCGTCTTGCATTGCAGACCACCCGCTGTGCGGCGTCGAAGCTGATCAGGCTTGGGTAGGGTGATGTTCTTTTCCAGTAGGTGTAGATGGCGCGGCGGTATTGGTCGCCCCCTTTGCTTTTCTCCCAGCGGGCACCGTTATATGGACTCAGCCAGATACCGTCGGGCTGCCATGGCATGACGCCTTTGCCGAACATGGTGGTATCGATGAGTCCGCTTACGAAGAGATGCTGGTCGCGGATCTGTTCTGCGCTTAGTCGGGTGCGTGGTCCACGCGAATAGAATTTATTGAAAGGGTCGCCTTCATCTTTCCCAAAGCGGGATTGCTGGCGGTAGGTAGCGCTCATAACCATTTCCCTGAGCAGGCTTTTGAGGCTCCAGTTGTATTGGTGCATGAGTTTCCATGAGAGGTGGTCGAGCAGTTCGCGGTGGGTGGGTGCGATGCCCTGGGTTCCCATGTCTTCCAGTGTTTCCACGATCCCGCTGCCGAAGAGCTGCTCCCAGAGCCTGTTCACGATGGTTCGCGATACGAGGGGATGGCGTTTGTCTGTCATCCATTTTGCCATGCCGAGGCGGTTGGGTGGAAGATTTTCGAGTCCTTTTATCTGGAGCGAATTAGGTACGGCGGGTTGAACCTCCTTGCCGGGGGTCATGCGGTTTCCGCGTTCGAAGAGGTTGGTGGTGCGATGCAGGTTAGCTGGGTTCTCGAGCAGTATTGGGGTGCCGGGAACATAGGCGGTGAGTAGCTCGCGGTAAAGTTTCTTGTTGGATTCATAGCCTTCCCTGCCTTTTCCGGGGAATGCCGGGCTGAAGGCGATCCAGTTGAATACTATGGCGAAATCGGGCCCCTCATTAAATGCTTTCGGTAAGCTCGGGTTGTCGTACGAGATATAGATATCATGCACGCCAAGTTTCCTTCCATCCCTCCATCCCTCCATCTCTCCCACTCTAAGCGCAACATCAAATTCCGCAAACTGCCATTTCTCATTAGCCGGCACTTTTTCCCTTACTACTATGGAGCCGTTGGCTGAATCGATTCTAACGGTGAGGACGCCGCCTTTTTTATTGGAGTAAAACTGCCATGTCATGGTTTCGGCGTTGCTGAGGTCAACGTTTTTGAATTTTGCAATGGCGTTATTGCGAACGAGCAGGGCATAGTTGTTGCCGCCGATGACGGCGTTTTTTATGCATTCTGCGGTTGTGGAGTTGATGGCGGGCTGGTAGAACCGGAGCATTCTTTCGACGGCTGCGGCGTCTGCATCAGCGTCTGTTTGAGGTCCTTTCGCACCCGCGGAATTCTTTCTATTCCCTACTGCCTTTTCACTTGACTTTATCCACGCTAAAATATTTTCTAACTGCTCTTCCTGTTTGGTCTCCAGTTGCCTGAGCCATGGATATTCTCCCGGCACGTCTTCATCGCGGGTATTGTTGAAATAGGCGACGAATTTATAGTACTCATCATGGCGGAAGGGATCGTAAGGATGGCTATGGCATTGCACGCAACTGAAGGTGGTTCCCATGGTTGCTTCCCAGGTGGTGTTGACACGATCCATTACTGCGGCGATGCGGAATTCTTCATTATCGGTTCCGCCTTCATCGTTGGTCATGGAGTTGCGGTGGAAGGCGGTGGCGATATATTGATCTTTTGTGGGTGATGGAAGCAGGTCGCCCGCCATTTGTTCGGTAAGGAATTGGTCGTAGGGCATGTCGTTATTAAAGGCGCGGATCACCCAGTCGCGGTATGGCCATATATCGCGATGACCGTCGGATTCATATCCTTTTGTGTCGGCGTAACGGGCGAGGTCGAGCCATACGGATGCCCATCTTTCGCCGAAGCGGGGTGATGCGAGGAGACTGTCAACGAGTGTTTGGTAGGCTTGCTGGCTGCCGTCGCTTTGCAGGAATTTTTTGCTGATATGATCTTCGGGATATATGCCGATGAGGTCGAGGCTCACGCGCCGGAGGATGGTTGGTTTATCGGCCGGGGCGGAAGGTTTGAGGTCTTGTTCTTGGAGCTTGGCGCGAATGAATGCGTCAATCTCCAAATCCGCCGCTTCCGGAACAATTTGTTTTTGCACGGGCAGGTAAGCCCAGTGATCGCCCCATTTAGCGCCCTGTTTGATCCAGTTTTTGAGGATGCGGATCTCTTCTTTTGAAAGGGGTTCGTGCTGGTAGGGCATTCTTTCTTCCGGGTCGTCGTGGGTGATTCGACGGATCATCTCGCTGGCGGAGGGATCACCCGGAACGATGGCGGGTTTTCCCGATTCTGTTTTCGCGAGTGCGTCTTCGCGGAAGAGAAGGCTGAAGCCTGATTTTGCCTGCACGCCGCCGTGACAGGATATACATTTTTTATTGAGGATGGGTTTTACATCGGCGCTATAATCAACTTCATTGTTGCTGCCGAAGCTTATGAAGCCGGCGCTGGCGATGAGGATGGCGAGCAATGCAAGCAGCATCCACTTTTTATTATTGGCGAGCAGTTTCGTCATATCGTTTGGGCCCGGATTAAAGTTAGGGTATTTGAATTAATGCTTACAAATCGCAAGTAGTTCTGAACAGGATGATGTTTTCGGGTGGTTGCGTTTTTTTACAAATTGAAAGTAGATAATGCAGGACAACTGTTCATGCGTGTTTGCGATTACTTACAAAATGAAAGTAGATAACGCAGCGTAATTGTTGGATAAGGGTTGATATTTTTTACAAAGTGAAAGTAGTTATTACAGGGCCTCAGCTGGGGACTATTGCGATCTTTTTACAAATCGGAAATAGGTAAAATACAATACTCTTTAGATATTGATTAATTTTTACAAATCGAAAGCAGGTTTAAACAGAGCACTAAAGCAAATGAATTAGTTTTTTTACAAATCGAAAGCGGTTAAAGTTTAATACAATTTTGATGCATGTTGATTTGTACCAAAGGAAATGGTTTACGTTTTACATATCGTAAGTAGAGGTATGATAAGCTGGTTTCGGAGTTTGAGTATGTATTTACAAATCGTAAATAGATCCAGACAATACGAAATTTATACTTTATGTTTTACCGGCAAGAGATTAAAATTTTTTCTATGGAATTTAGGCACATCTACCAGTTCGACTGCCACAGGCTTTTGCCAGGCGTGCAGCCGGCGGCAGCGATCCATATAGGAATTATCTCCTGCATAAACGCCGGTTCCCCACCAGAACCCGCATAGCTTCCTCCACCGCTCAACAAAATCGAGATCACGCCTGGATAATTTTCGCTGGTAAAGGATCAACACAGGGAAAAGTCGATCAGCTAACTCAATCACCAATGGAACTTCATTTCCGGTATTATCCCTCCAGTAATACAGGCCTGGTTCTGCGATCCGGTTCAGCATCCATTTTAAATATTCCAGGATAATAAAATTTTCGAAGAGGGCTGCTTTGAGCTGAATTGTCGCCTGTGATTCAAAATCCTGAATGCCCAGCAAAAACGCTGCCAATGCTGGTTCATGAAAATACAATCTGGGTGTTTTAACGGTTCTTCTTTTGTATCCATTTCTACTGAAACCATCCTGGTGAGGATGCAAAAGATAAATGATAAAATTATCTTCCAGAATTTTCAACCAGGTGGAAATGGTAGTACGGCTCACACCAATACAGCTAGCCATATCCGTTAGATTAACTGCCTTACCTATATAAGTAGCTACCGTTTTAATAAATTTCCTGAAATTTTCAAGCTGACGAATCTGATAACGATTGGTAATATCCATTATCAATTCCTCCACATGCTTTTGGCACCACCTTGGATCATATGGTTTGTTACTCCGGGACGGGAAAGTACTTCCGATGATATATTGCTCCGGTGAAGTTGGCTTTCTACTTCTTGCCGATCGCTCATAAATTGAAAGATAGTGCATGATTACCATGTCAATATCAGGCGGGGCCAGGCTTTTATCGTGACAAATCAATATTAACCCCGATTTCTCCTGATCAGAAGATGAACTCTTTTCAATAACGGATCTCCTTAATGAAATTGAATATTCAGCTATCATCCCAATCAGTTCCGGAAAAAAATGAAGGTCATCAAGCACCACCAAACCCTTTAAAGATCGAATAAACTTCGGGGGATTTATCACTGCCTTCTCCAGAATTGCAGGATCGGATAGAGAGAAATAACTAAACTTCATTTCCGAAAAAGAAAATAGTTCGAGAATATTTTTTACAAGTACTGTCTTTCCGCATTGGCGCGGCCCGGTAATAAAAATAATACCACCATCTTCATTTAACTGCTCCAGCAACTCCCGAAGTGGAGGTCGAATATTTCTTGTAAGCATGATTCTCTTACAGGTATTTTGTTAACCTGTCTTAGAATTTACAACTTGCAAGTGGCTGATAAAGATGGTAAATTTTTGGAGGTTTTGTAAAAGGGGTGATAAGACCTGATTTGGTAGTTTCGATTTGTAAGAATTTTTATGCGGGAGAAAATACCAATGCCCTATTGTGAACTTTCGATTTGTAAAAAATCGATGAGACAAATTTCCTAAGACAGATTGTTGCTATTTGCGATTTGTAAGAATTATGTGCGGGCTAAAAAGACCTATGGCATTTTGGGGAACTTTCGATTTGTAAAAAATCGGTGAGACTAAATACCTAGGACAGAAAGTTGCCATTTGCGATTTGTAAGAATTATGTGCGGGCGAAAAATACCAATGGCCTTTGGGGAACTTTCGATTTGTAAAAATTTTGCGCCGGTGGAAAAAACCTTGTGATTGACCGCCACTTTCTATTTGTAAGAAAATATCAGGGAAACATAGCTTCTGCGAGGGCAACGCTTTCCGGTTTGCCAACATCCACGAGACGGTCGCCACTATGATCATAACCCATGATGCGGTGATCGTTAGCAAGATCGAGGTACGTATCAACAATGGAGAATTTCCCTGTATGGCGCATGAGTCCGAATATGCGGGGATCAAAGACGACTACGCAGCTATAAGCTTTCTGAATGAGGGAGGAAATGTTTGCCGGAGCGGAATGAATAGGTAAATCAGATGGGTGTTGTGAAGTAAAGTCAGAAAGGTTTTGCATTGCTGGGCCGGAAGGCTCCTGGCTTGTGGAACCAGAAGGCCAGCGGTATTGACCCGTTGATGTATTAACCCAGCCGCGTAAACGATTTTCCGCATCAAATAAAAAGTTGCGGGAGGTGAGTCGGTCGGTTACACCAAAACTTACGAGCGCTTCCTGCTCCTTATGAAAGGCGATCAGTTTATTGAGATCAAGGTCGGTGAGGATATCGGCGTTTATCGTTACAAATAGTTCGGAACTATCCTGATGCACAGATGCGGCACCTGAGTCTGAAGAAGGACCTGGCCGTGGTTCGGCATCATGCGTGACGGGTGACGCGGCAGGCCTTTCCAAAAAAGGTCGCGCCTTTAGAAGTCCGCCACCAGTTTCAAGAAGTTCTTCGCGTTCATCGCTGATGATGATCTTAGATCCCCATCCCCCCGAACGATCCAACGCCTCTATCACCTGGTCAGCAAAATGATGCACATTCACCACCACCTCGGTAATCCCAAATCGCTGGAAATATTCAATATTACGCTGCAGCAAACTCTTTCCATTCACCATCGCCAAAGCCTTGGGATGCTTGTCGGTCCAAGGTTTGAAACGTGTGCCGAGGCCGGCGGAAAAAAGCATCCCTTTCATGTAAGAGGTAAGATTTAAGAATTAAGAATTAAGGTAAGAGGCAAAAGTGAGGTAAGAAGTAAGAGGTAAGAGGTAAGAGGTAAGATTTGGGGGCCCCTAACCCGTGTTGATCCAATTTTTTTCTTCCTGCATCAGGTGGCGCAACTCGATACGGACACCAAATTTATTCTTCAGATGACGGGCTAGGGCTTCGGCAGCATAAACAGATCTGTGCTGTCCGCCGGTACAACCGAAATTCACCTGCAAACTCTCAAATCCCCGCTTAATATAATCGGTGACTGTAATATCCACGAGATCGAAAACAGAGTTCAGGTAATCAGGCATCACCGTCCGCTGCTCAAGGTAATCACGAACAGCTTTGTCGCGGCCGGTTTGCGTCTTGTACTCAGCGATCCTTCCCGGATTAAGGATACCCCGACAATCAAACACAAATCCCCCCCCGTTTTCAGTGGGATCAGGAGGAATCCCCTTTTTATAAGAGAACGAATGGATCCGCACCACAAGCGGCGTGGATTCATCGGCGCGGAGCGGCTCAAACTTTGCCATCACCTCCTCACTGGTGCAATACTGCAGGCATTTATCGAACTCGGGAACGGCAATGCCCATACGCCGGCTATCGGTAAACGCCGCCAGGTTTTTCAGCGCCAGCGGAATACTCGAAAGAAACTGCGCCTTGCGCTGGAAAAATCCTCTGAAGCCGTAAGCTCCCAACACCTGCAGTAACCTGATCAATACATACCCATTGTACTGCGCCGTGAAAAGTGCCGGATCCAGCGGATGCGGCAAATGTTGCGACACCTCCCCTATATAATATTCCAGCAGACTGTTCTTCCAATCTTCCGGAAGCTCGGCCCTCGCCTGCCAGAGCAGCGAAGCCACATCATATTGCAATGCACCCCGCATGCCTCCCTGGTAATCGATGAAATGGACCTGGCCATCATCAGTAACCATGATATTGCGGCTCTGGAAATCGCGGAACATGAAATGCTTGTTCTCCGTATGCGTGAGGTAGGTACTCAGCGCTTCAAAATCGTTGAGCAAAGCCTGCTTGTCGTACGGGAACTTCAGCGTATCGAGAAAATAATATTTAAAGTATAAGAGATCGCTTAGTATCGCCTGCTTGCCGAATTCATGCGCGGTAAGACACATATCATAATTGATCTGTGCACCTCCCCGAACCTGCAGGTGCGCCAGTTTAGAAAGGCTCTCCTGGAAAAGCGCATATACCTCGGCGCTATACCCCTGCTGCTCCAGCAGGTTGAGGAGGGAGGTATCGCCAAAATCCTCCTGCAGGTAAGTATCACCCGCATCGTTAAGCGCTACAACATTGGCCACGGGACATCCAGCGGAACGAAGCGATTCCGTAAAGGAAAGAAAGGTCTGGTTTTCGCGCAGGTTGTTATTATAGGTTGCAATGCAGGAATGCTTGCAGGAGGATATGCCGTTATAGGCGGGACCGGGGTCGGTTACTATTGCGGGTTGGGTCGCGGTGATTCCGTTGCCCGGGGAGCTGCCATTGTTCACGGCGTTGCCATTGCCCACAGCGCTGCCTGCCCGGATCCTGAAATACAGGCGATCACTACCGCTCTGCGGTAACTTGGTAATCTCCGCGGCCTCGGTACCGGTATAATTTCGCCAGAGCGCTGCTACATGTTCAATTATTCTTTCCATATAAGTGGCGTCAAATATAAGGGAAAGGCAGCCCCTTAATGGCTTTTACCTGATTTTCTGTAAATTCACTAAAACCACCCAACTGCATGAAACCAACCAGACTACTGCTGTTTAACAGCTTCCTGGCATTATTATGCCTGCTCAGCTTCCCCGTTTTTTCCCAAACCGTCATTAGCGGTACAATTACCGATAGCAAATCGGGTGCCCCGTTGCCCGGCGTATCGGTGAAAGTGCGGGCCACTAAAGCGGGAACTTCCACCAACGAGGCCGGCCAGTTCAGCGTAACGGCCTCCCCCAAAGATGTGCTGGATATCACGATGATCGGCTACGCTCCGCTGACGGTGACCGTGGGCAATGAAACATCCCTGAGTATTTCGCTGGAACCAACCATTACTGACCTCAGCGGCGTAGTGCTGGTTGGTACCCGGCGCGCTGGCAGGGTGAAGATCGAAACACCGGTGCCGGTGGATGTAGTGAATGTTGGACAGGTATCGCTGCCTACGGCAAGAATGGACCTGACCTCCATTATTAATTATTCGGCGCCCTCTTTCAACTATAACAAACAGAGCGGTAGTGATGGTGCCGATCATATTGACCTGGCAACATTGCGGGGTCTCGGTCCGGACCAGACACTGGTTTTGGTGAACGGTAAGCGCCGCCACCAGACTGCTTTTGTGGCTGTATTTGGTGCCCGCGGACGGGGTAACTCAGGGACCGATCTCAGTGCTTTCCCTATCAATGCTATTGAACGCGTGGAGATATTGCGCGACGGTGCCTCTGCACAGTATGGTTCCGATGCAATTGCTGGCGTTATCAACCTGGTGCTGAAAAAATCAACCGGCGAGCTGACGGGTAATGCGGGCTGGTCGGCCTACTATGATGATGAATTCAATCCCGCGCAGAAACCCGATCTCGGACAATATGTTTATAAGGGAAAGATCGACGGAAATGCTTTTAATGCCAATCTCAATTATGGTGTTGCTTTAAAGAATAATGGTTTTATCAATTTTACCGGGAACTTCCTTGCCACCGGGAAAACATTCCGTCAAACACTGGTTACTGAAGAGTTCGCCAAGGACTGGCTTCCCACCAATATTTATCGCCGCGCGCATGGGGATGGCTCCATGCTGGGGGGCGGAATTTTTTACAATGCGGAAGTACCCAAGGCCCTGGGAAATGCAACTTTCTACAGTTTTGGCGGCTATAATGCCAAGGCTTCCGATGCCTATGCGTTTACCAGGAACTGGTCGGCCCGGCCCGATCGTTTTCCCACAGATGAAAACGGGGATATGATTTTTGTGGATGGCATCATGAAGGAAACTTCCGATGGTGAAACCTATTTTAACCCTCATATACAAACGAAGATCAAGGATGCCAGTGTTGCTGCGGGATTGCGTGGTATGGCGGGTTCCTGGAACTGGGATCTGAGTAATAGTTTCGGTATGAATGATTTTCATTTCTATGGCGACCGCACTTTTAATGCTTCTCTCGGTGCGGGACAAACGAAGTTTGATGATGGCGGATTTAATTTCCGGCAGAATACTGCCAATCTTGATTTCACGCGTGCCTTTACTAATGTGGCGGCGGGCATGAACCTCTCTTTTGGAGCGGAATACCGTCGTGAGCGCTATAAGATTTTTGCTGGTGAGGAAGCATCCTATCGGAACTATGATCCGGCGGGTGAAAAGGCGGGCGGTGCGCAGGGTTTCCCCGGCTACCAGCCTGCGGATGAGGTGAATGCAACAAGATCGGTGGTAGGTGTTTTTGCGGATGCAGAATTCGATATCAGCACTAAGTGGCTGGTGGGTGTTGCAACCCGATTTGAGAACTACAGTGATTTCGGTGAGACCATAAATTTCAAGGTAGCATCGAGGTATAAGGTGAGTCCGGCCGTGAATATCAGGGGATCTTTCAGCACGGGTTTCCGCGCGCCTTCCCTGCAACAGATGAACTTTTCTTCCACCTTCACCACGGTGCAGGGTACCGAGATCAAGGAGGTGAAGATCGCTCCCAACTATTCGGAGGTGACGCGTGCTGCGGGCATACCCGAGTTGAAGGAAGAGAATTCGCTGAATGCCTCACTTGGATTTACCGCCAAACTGGGATCGGCATTATCGCTTACCATTGATGGCTATTGGGTTCAGGTAAAAGACAGGGTGGTGCTAAGTGGACAATTTAGTGCGGATGATGAAGGCATTGACCCGGCGCTGCGGGCCGAGATGATCCGCCTGGATGTTGCACTGGCGCAGTTCTTTGCGAACGCAGTGAATACAACCAACAAGGGCATTGATGTGGTGCTGGAATATAATAAGAGTTTTGGATTGAGGAGTTTTAAGGCTTTGCTGACAGGCAATATCCAGGATATGACCATTGACAAGGTGAATGTTCCCGGCAAACTCAGCGGAACGCCGGAACTAAGGGCGACTTTCCTTACCGATCGTGAGCAGGCTTTCATATTAGCGTCTGCGCCTAACAGTAAGTTCGGGCTGGTGCTGGAACATAACTGGGCGAAGTTCGGTATCGGTAGTCGCATCACTTATTTCGGTAAGCAGACTTTGCTGGGATATGGGGATGGGACGGCAGAAGATTTCAATCCCCCTTTCAATCGTGGTGATCTATATGCCTATGTACCTGCCGATGATGATGGCCGCCCCGTACGCGATCAGTATGTGTATAGCGGAAAAGCTGTTGCCGATATTTATATGAGCTACCAACTCAGCAAGAATTTCGGGCTGTACTGGGGCGTGGACAATATTTTCAACACCCATCCCGATATGAGTTTTGCACCGGGAGCGAAATGGTGGGCGTTCAACAATGAAACCGGCGGTCCCTGGGATGCTGTGCAGATGGGCGCTAATGGACGCAGGGGATTTGTGCGGTTGGGCTTTAAGTTTTAGGTGTCTGACACATGTTCGGATGATGTTCGGACATGTTGGGATAAAACCGTGAAAAGGTTTCAGGAATTCTAATATATTATGATTAATTCGGGGGATGTTCGAACATATGTTCGAACGTCCCCTTAACATGTGTCAGACACCTTAGCTCCTCGCCGGCTGAGCCAGTAAACGGGGAGGCCTACCAGAGTGATGAGGACGCCGAGCAGGGAGTTGATGATGGGGACGTTCCCTGCGCGGTAGTTAGCAATATCGGTGTAGAGCGTGGTGACAAGGTATAGGGCAGTGAAGAGTACAAAAATTGCGGGGATGATGGGATAGCCGGGAACTTTGTAAATGCGGGGGAGATCGGGCTTTTTCCAGCGCAGGATGAAGAGTCCGAGTCCGCCCATGCCATAGAAAAACCAGGATACAAATATGAGCATATCGGTGAGCATATCGAAGGAGCCGGAGATCACCATGGCGGAGGCCCAGATGGCGTTCAGCCAGAGGGCATTGCCGGGGGTTTTGTAATCGGGTTGAACCTTAGCTGCGCGGGAGAACCATTTACTTTCTTCGCCGAGAGAAAAAGTTAGCCGGGCCGTAGCAAAGATGTTTGCATTCAGTGCGCCGAAGGTTGAGAAGATAACCATCAGCGTTATGAGGCTTCCCCCTATTGCGCCCCATACCATTTCAGCCGTATCGGAGGCAACAAAAGAAGACTGCTTCATCTGCTCCGCGGGTAATACATAAATATAGGCGAGGTTGAGCAGCAGGTAAATGACCATGCAGGCACCCAAACCAAGCAGCAGGCTCTTCGGAATATTGCGTTGGGGATCCTTTATTTCACCCGCCACGGTATTGATATTATTCCAGCCATCATAGGCCCAGAAAGCTCCCGATAAGGCAGCCATATAGGCACCGATATAACTCATTTCAAAATTCCGATCTACCAATTGCGCCAGATGGGTAAAAGATCCCTTACCGCTTGTGAAGATGCCGCCTATCAAAAGCAGAATCGCCAACGCTTTTAGTGCAGTTAAGAAACGTTGCAATGCGCCACCCCCGTGAACAGTGCGATAATTGATGGCGGTCAGAATCAGGATCAACATTATGGTGAGTGCCTTAACGCCTGCATTGGCAAGGGGGAATACGTAGCCGATAAAGGGAATATAGAAGCGGATAGCCTTCTCCGTTATGGCATCGAAGCGCGGGAGAGCAATGAAATAATTTGTGTATTCTGCACAGATATAGGCGATGGAAGCATTGCCTGCAGTATTGATGACCGCGAAGGCTGCCCAGCCATAAAGAAAGGCAAATGTTTTGCCATACATTTTCTGGAAGAAGATAAAGGGACCACCTGTTTCAGGATATAAAGAAGCCACTTCGGCATTACTGAGCGCACCGAAAATAGTAACCAATCCAGCCACCACCCAAACAGATAAAAGCAACCAGGGAGAGCCCAGTTGTCCAAGCATGAGGGATGGCTTCATGAAAACACCTGAACCAATTACGGTTCCCACCACGAGGGCAATTGCCGTTCTGGAATTTATGGTGCGGAGGAGTTTGCTCATCTCATGAATGATGCGATGAGCGAATGAAAATGATGTGTTCCTTTTTCGTGTTTTACGCTGTAGCGGCCATGTTCATAAAAGCGGGAACGGATACCTTTCTGTACCATCTGCACTACTTCTTCGTCTTCGTGTTCAACCGTATCGAGTCCGCTGCCTGCGCCGGTTCCAATTTTGCTTTCATCATAAACGAAGCTCAGGAAAGAAACTTTGCAGGTATCAACGTCTAGGGGTTGCACCAGGTTGAATGATAATCCCCATGGATAAAAATTGAACATCATGTTGGGGAAGACCCAGAAATAATATGCAGACACCTGCTTACCGAAATCGGGTGAATTAGCGGGCAATTCAAAACAGCTATCACCTTTTTTGCCGATGCCCAGTTGGAGGTTGGAATATTTATATACTTCCGTGGTATATTCTCCGAAGTCGAGCACGGCATTGAGTGAGGCATGCACGAAAGGAATATGAAAACCTTCGAGATAATTCTCACAATAGAGTGCCCAATTTGCTTTGACCATGTAATCGCTGGAAAGATCGGGACGATATTGGATCTTATCCATAGGTAGCCATCCCACCCGGTTGATCATTTCGCTGAACATCGTTTCTGCAGGTATGGCTTCGGGTATGGCGGTAGGTGTAGGATTATTTTCATCGACGGATTCGCTACCTGCCTTGCGCGCACCTTGCAGCGATGTGAAAAGCAGCTTACCCCATTGAAAAAGTGGAAGTTGTTTAAGGTTATCCTCTTCCGAAGGAAAATTCTCCACTTCCTTGAATTCGGGCATTGAGCGGAATTGTCCATCGAGGTCAAAAAGCCGGCCATGGTATTTGCAGCGGAGCTGGTTATTGCGACAGGGTTCATAGACCATAAGGTTTCCGCGGTGGGTACAAACGTTAGAGAGACAATGTAATTGACCATCCTTATCGCGGGTCAATAAAAGTGGTTCATTGAGATAACCATTCAATAAAGTAATAGGGTAGCAATCACCGGGCTCTTTAACCAGGTCTGTAGTACCTATAAATTGCCAGGTGGGCGCAAATATCAGTTCCCTGGCATCATCAAAATGCCGTTGGTTAATATAAAAATCCTTAGAAATTGTTTTGGCCTTAGCGATATCGGGGTCTACTGAAAATTGGGGCATGCGTTTGATGCTTTACCCGTAGAAATTACGGGAAAATATCAAAATATGCTAAGTTGCTGTCCGGGTTTACGAAAGGAGTCCGTATCCAATTCCCAGCGATCCTGGTTGAGTCCGTAGAGTTTACTGAAGGTTTTAAATTGCTGGCGGACCATTTCTGCTGCTTTTCCTTCTCCCCGCATACGGGTACCGAAGCGGCTGTCGTTCACCTTTCCACCATGACCGTCTTCTATACTATGCCAGACCTTATCGGCACGATCAGGAAATGTTGTATAGAGCCAGTTATGGAAGATCAGTTTCACGGCACCGTTGAGTCGTACGAAAGTATATCCGGAAAACTTTGCACCAGCTTCAGCGGCGGCTTCCAGTATTGAAGGAAGTTCATGATCATTAAGACCGGGTATCATGGGGCCGAGCATTACACCGGTGCGAACCCCCGCATCACTGAGTTCTTTTATAACACGAAGGCGCTGTTGGGCAGTTGTGGTTCTTGGCTCCATTGCCCGCCGGAGGGATTCATCCATACTGGTAATAGAAACGATGACAGATGCCAGGTTTCGTTCACCCATGGAAGATAGTATGTCTTTATCGCGCAGTACACCGGCGTTCTTTGTTATGATGCCAATTGGTTGGTTGAACTCATTACATACTTCCAGGAGGCGCCTGGTGATACGGTATTTTTTTTCAGCCGGCTGGTAGCAGTCCGTATTACCACTGATGGAGATGGGCTTGCATTCCCAGGAAGGTCGCATCAGGAATTTTCTCAATAACTCCGGAGCATTTTTCTTGACAATGATATTGCGTTCAAAATCCACTCCAGCACTATAACCCCAATACTCATGCGAATTACGGGCATAACAGTAAATGCAGCCATGTTCGCAACCCTGATAGGGATTCATGCTGTAGAACATATTTACATCTGGCGAATCAACCTTATTGACCAGCGCCTTCCCTTCCTGTTCAATATATTTTGTAACAGGATCAGCTTCACTCCAGTCATCAACTGATTCGATATGTTCCCTGCTTGCCGAATGTTTATCAAAACGGTTGGCAGTATTTATTTGCGCACCTCTTCCCTTCATAAAAATATTTTATTTTCCATCCCTCCATCTCTCTATCCCTCCATCTGCCTTCCTTACGCAAACAACATCCCCTGCTTCACCCCTACCGGCATGTCTTTTAATTCCATTCGCTGCAAAATTTGCCAGTGCTGTCCACCTGATTTTCTTTTCAGCAACAGACAGGCATCTACCATGAATTGAGCATTGAAATGGCGATAGGCATATTGCTGCCAGGCTTTCTCATAAATACCCGGAGGCAATTTGGCAGCAATGATCAACTGTTGTTCCTGTGGAAAAAAAGGATTGTGATTGGTATCGGGCCGGAGCAGGTGTTGCATTGATTTCAATTCACGACCACATTGTTGCAAGGCGGATTTACTGGTAACGGGAATATAGATGCTGTGGGTAGGCATACTTTTATAATCTTTCAGGTTCACCGTAAAGGGACGCCATCCCATTACCAGTTGGTGTAGGGAAGATCTCATTTTCTCTTCCAGTAACTGCCGCTGACGAAATTTGACGAGTGGTATCATCACTGCACTGTTACGCGGGACAGGAAGATTGTATTGTTCAGAAAACTGTTGGCGCAATTTGCGGATCCTGTCCTTAATAGTATCAGGAATAGCCAGCACCAACTGGTATTCATAAACCTGGTAGCCGGGCATGCTGAATAATCCATTGTACGGTGCAGCACCATTAACGCCATGCTCATATGTTCTTGTTGCAGTTTGCATGTTGAATCATTTAATCGTTATCGTTATTTGTTTCTTGTCTTTTTAATCCCCTTGGCATTAAGGCAAGCCGGCTGACCAGTCTTATACTGCCCTCACTATCCTGCCTTACAAGTTGCAGTTCTTCCACCTCCATCTCAGCGCGGAATGTTCTGGCGGAGAAATCGAGCAGCATTTCCAGTTCCCGCTCTTCTTTCATGGATCGCATCAGCATGAGACGGGGCGTCCTGTATAATTGAAGTGAGGAGCATTGATTTCCTTTCATAAGTGCGTCGATCACCCTGAGGGAATCGACCAACTGGTGGAACGGGGTTGGATCCTGGATCCTCAGGTACAAGGGGGCGCCAGGCAGACTACCATAATTATTAAGGAGTATGGCAAAGCCCTCCTGCTGTCCGATGATCCGGTGGAGCCATCGGAGAAGGGTATCTTCCATCTCTTCCCTTGCCTTGAATGAAGCCAGTACGAGGCAATCTTCCCCGCCCGTGAAAGCCTCCTCTCCAAATACATTTCGGGCATAATTGGTCTCCTCGATGATTTTTTCCCGGACAGCCTCAGGAGCTATCACCTGGAGCCTGTAATCGGCCATGGACCTGTCTTCATAAACCCGGCGGGAGGTTAATATTTCTGTCATTTTCTTAAAATAAAATCTGTGCAACCAACTTATTTAGCATAAATTTACTAAAGATTTTAGTATTGAAAAATTTATTTTATATGGATTTCGACAACATTTTTACGGCCTCCTACCTGGGCACGAAAACCTTTGACCAGCACCAGGTCCGCAATGCCAATGCGACGGGTTTCGGCGCCGGGGCCGATGATTATTCAGAACGGGGTATTGACCTTAATGAGCAGTTGGTGCGTAACAAGCCGGCCACTTTTTTCCTGCGGGTTCGCGGGGATGCCATGATTGGCGCTGGCATTCATGATGGCGACCTGGTGATCGTGGACAGGTCGGTGAAGCCCCAGAATGGTAAGGTAGTGATCGCCATATTAAATGGAGAGATGTTGATCCGCCGTTTTGAAAAAACCTTCAACAAGATGCGGCTGGTTCCTGAAACCGATAAGCTTGCAGCCATTGATATTGATGCAGGATCGGAAAGCTTTGGCATCTGGGGAGTGGTCACTTATGTGGTGCATTCCCTTTAAAAAAATCCCTATGCTGGCAATACTTGATTGCAATTCCTTTTACTGTTCCTGCGAGCGATTGTTCAGGCCATCCCTGGAGAACTCGCCTGTTGTGGTGCTGAGCAATAATGACGGTTGTGTGATCGCGCGGAGTGATGAGGCTAAAACGCTGGGCATCCCCATGGGTGCTCCTTTTTTTCAACAGCGGGATGCGATGAAGTCCGGATCGGTAGCTGTGTTTTCTTCCAACTATAATTTATATGGCGACCTGAGCATGCGCGTGATGGATACGTTGCGGATGCAGGTTGGAGCAGAAAATGTGGAGGTATATTCGGTGGACGAGGCCTTTCTTCAGCTAGGTGAAGGAACCGGTGAAAGCTTTCGACAGCAAGCGTTTCAATTAAAGGAGATGGTGGAGCAATGGACAGGGATCAGGGTATCTATCGGTGTGGCGCAAACGAAGGTGCTTTGTAAAGTTGCGAACCGCCTTGCGAAGAAAGATAAGCAGGGATCGGGATGTGTGATGGTGCTGGATGACAGGGACGAGATCCGCAGTGCGCTGGAGAGTACTGAAGTGGGAGATATTTGGGGAGTGGGTTACCAGTATGCGGAAAAGCTTCGGCAATGGGGTATCAGCAATGCGTGGAAGCTGAGTTTGATGCCACTGGAATGGGCGAGAAAAAACCTGGGCGGGGTGGTGGGACAAAGACTGATCCGTGAGCTTAATGGAGAGCCATGCATACAAATGAAAGATCCGTTGGAGAATAAAAAAATGATCGGCACTTCGCGAATGTTTGGAAGACCGGTGGAAAATCTTTCTGCCATTCGCGAGGCCGTGGCAACCTATACAGCGAGGGCTGCTGAAAAACTGCGTCGGCAGCAGCATGCGGCGGGTTGGGTGGAAGTTTATGTGGTGGCGGCCTCGGGTGAAAAATTCAGTTATAATCCAAGGAAGTTCAGCAGCAATGCGGTGCTGGCCTCGGCGAGCAGTTCTACCAATGACCTGATCGCGTATACGCTTCCACTGGCGGAGGCCCTCTTTAAAAAGGGCGAGCGCTATCTTAAGGCCGGTGTATTGTTGGGGGGATTGGTACCTGATGAAGCGATTCAGGGGAACCTGTTTTCGGGGGAGGTTGGCAATAAGGGGAAAATGCTGATGCAGGCGCTGGACAATATCAATTTCAGTCAGCGTAATGATATGGTGAAATTTGCGGCTTCAGGAATTGATCGTCCCTGGAAAATGCGGCAGGAGATGCGGAGTCCGCGATACACAACGAGGTGGGATGAGTTGTTTGAAGTGAGGTAAGGGGCCTGGCGGTTAGGTGTCTGACACATGTTCGCAACATGTTCGAACATATGTTCGAACGTTCCCTTAACATGTGTCAGACACCTAAAAGAGTTTGCCCTGGGAACTCTCATGCAGCTTGGGGGGCGAAAGGGCAATACCGGTGGCAGTGGAAAGCGTTTTGGCGGCGAACTGGGAGAAGTCAGGCAATACTGCATCATTTCCGAGATGAAGGAGGAAAACTGCCTGCTGGAGTCCGGCATCATACCATTTGGCGAGGCGGGTTGCCCAGGCCTCGAGGCGGGTATAGTCTGTTGGATGACCCTGGTTTCCCACAAACCGGATCATGGTGGAAGGCAGGGTTAAATGCATATGACAAACATCGCGGCGGCCGGCAACATCTGTTATCACAGCGCCTATATTTATCGTGCGAAGGGTTTCAAAGAACTGTTCTGTGCGGGTTGGTTTGCTGAACCATTCGGGGTGCCTGAGTTCTACCATCCAGTTGAATCCGGTTGGAAGAGAAGAGAGGAATTCAAGCAATTCTACCTGCCTGCCGGGGCCAAATGCTTCTGAGAGCTGGATGAATATCGGTCCCAGGTTGCCATCCCCCCTATCTCTTAGGGCATCCATTGCCGTTGTGAATTCGGAAACCATCGATTCTTTCCCTTTCAGGCTTCCGCGATGGGTGATTCCCTGGTAGAGCTTGGGGCAAAACAGGAAGGGCGAGCGGCCGACAGGGGATGATCCGGCTTCTGCCTGTTGCTGCCACCTGAGCATAGCAACGGCATCATAAAGTTTATAATGAGTGGCATTAAGTTCAATGCAATTAAACTGCGCTGCATAATGCTGAAGGAAATCTGCGGCCTTTGCTTTCTCGGGATATAAATTTCCCAGCCATTCGGGCTGGGTCCAGCGTGTGGCGCCCAGGTAAAGTTTAGGATCGGTGGCTCTCAAGCCGGGGAGTACAGCATCATTTATTGGCGGATCAGCGGGAAGGCTGAGATCGGCCTTATCCAGCATTTCTTCGGGCAGGTGTCCAAACTCCATAATTGTTGTTTACTGCATCAATGCACGCAATTTAGCATTTAAATAGTCGGTAACTTTCCCGCGATACAAAGGGCGAGCTAACTGAGTTGATCATGCGAAGAATATTTTTGTTCATATTGGAGGGACTGCGGTTCGTGTTGCAGTTCCTGTTCCGGAGGCTTGTGATATGGCTGGCCGACAGGTTTTCATCTGCTCCCAGGCAGGACAAGGTGAATCAGGCGCTTAGTGAACTCTACCGGTCAATCATAACCGAACCTGGGAAGAAAGGTCCCCTGGTCCCTTTTCGTCCCGATGAACAACCTGTTATTATTTTCAGTGATCTGCATAAAGGAACCCGCGATGGCGCGGATGACTTTGCCATTTGTGAAGACAATTATCTCGCGGCCCTTACACATTACGACAACAATGGTTATTATTATATCAACCTGGGTGATAGTGAAGAGCTTTGGGAAAACCTTCTACCCAATGTGATCAATTACAACAAGGATAATTTTGCACTTGAAAAAAAATTCGCCGACCGAAATGCTTTTGTCAAAATTTTCGGCAACCATGATCTTTACTGGGACAATGATCCGCTTGCTCCCATGGTATTGAAATCGATTTATGGGAAAGCCCTGAAAGCATCTGCAGGAGCGGTATTGAGGGCAGAACTTCCATATGGCTATATCGATATTTTCTGCACCCATGGTCACCAGGGGGATGCACAGAGTGATGGCAATGTTTTCAGTAAATGGTTCGTTAGTTATATATGGGGGCCCATTCAAAGTTTCCTCGAGATCAGGATCAATATGCCCTCCGGAAATACTACGCTTAAAAACCTGCACAACCTCTATATGTATGAATGGAGTGCTTCCCAGGAAAATGTTATATTGATCACGGGTCATACACACCAGCCGGTATTCAATTCACTCACGCACCTGGAAAGACTTTACCTGGAACTTGAAGACGCACAGGAAAAAAAAGACGAGACACTTATCAAAAAGATCCTTAACGAGATCCCAAGAAGAAGCAGGGAATATGATCATCTGAGCCACTCCTTCAGGAAAATGAAGGCCAGCTATTTCAATTCGGGATGTTGTTGTTATGCAGATGGAAATATCACGGGCATTGAGATCTCAGATGGATACATGCGCCTGGTGAAATGGAGTAAGGTGGAAGGAAAACCTACGCGGATCGTGGCGGAGGAAATTCATTTGGTGGAGCTGTCGAGGAAACAGCTCAGGTAAGAGGTGAGAGGGGAGAGATGGAGGGATGGAGAGATGGAGAGATGGAGAGATGGAGGGCATTATTTGATGAGGGTGTAGAGGATGCGTTTGGCTTCGGGGGTCATTCCTAAGGTGGTGTCCTGCATCCAGTGACGCTTGAAGGCAAGGATGGAGGCAGTGCTGTCTTTGGTATCAAATCCAACTAGGCGGAGTGCCATGATATGGTCAAAGTTTTCAGGTATTATTATTCCGGTGGTATCTCCATGCCATCTCCCGAAACCCTTCTCTGATAAAGCTTTCCAGGGGAATCTCCAGTTTGGATCATTCTTGCGGGTAGGCGCAATATCACCATGGCCGATTATATTTTCAGCCGGAATATTATGTCTTTTTTTCAGCGTATCCAGAACGCGATAGAGACTGATAAGCTGTGCTTCCGGAAAATTTTCGAAACCATTATTGTCGAGTTCAATTCCGATGCTGGAAGAATTCAGGTCGCGGTCATAACCCCAGCTTCCTATACCGGCATGGTGCGCACGCAGATAGTCGTTCAGCATATGGTGAATGGTACCATCCTTACAAATTACATAATGAGCACTCACCTGTGTTCGCGGAAGTGTAAAGGTCCGTAATGTTTGTCCGCAGCTGTCCTGTGCGGTATGATGTATGATGACAAAATTAGGTTTGCGTAATCCGAAGTTAGTAGTGCCAACCCAGCTGTTTGTTGATTGCAATAATGAGTTATCCAGACTATTAGCTGGCGGAAATGTTCTTAACCTTTTTGCAAGTTCCTTAACCTGACGCTTATGCGCTTTATTTGTTTTTGCATATGGGTTGGGACTGCAGGCAAGAAACAATATAAAAACAACGGAAAGGATCGATAATAAAAATTTCAATGGGTGCTGTTTGAGTGAAGGGATAAAAGTAGGGAAATATGGAGAGATGGAGAGATGGAGGGATGGAGGGATGGAGGGATTTGGAGAGATGGAGAGATGGAGAGATGGAGGGATTTGGAGAGATGGAGGGATGGAGGGATGGAGGGAATTCAAATGGTTGTGGTGGCGGGAGAGTTGGCGAGGGCGGACGATTCATGGTTGAGCAACCACTGCTTGCGCCAGATGCCGCCGGCATAACCGGTGAGGGATCCATCAGAGCCTATCACCCGATGGCAGGGTATAATGATGGCAACACGATTCATTCCGTTTGCATTGGCCAGGGCACGCACGGCATCAGGCTTTCCTACAGCGCCGGCCATTTCTTTGTAACTGCGGGTGCCGGCAAAAGGGATGGCGCGTAGTTCATTCCAGACTGCCTGTTGGAAGCTTGTTCCCGGGGTATGAAGTGGCACGGTGAATTCAGTGAGCTTACCGGAAAAATATGCCTGAAGTTCCTTTTCCAGAAGGGGGAAATGAGGGTTTTGTCCCTGTATTATAGTTGCGTTGAAAATGCGGGAAAGATCTTTCAATTCAGTTTCCAGCATTTTACGGTCACTGAATTCGAGCAGGCATATCCCATCTTTTACGGCGCAAGCCAGCATAGTTCCAAGGGGCGTTTCAATTCTTTTGATATCGATCACCTGCTTTTGCCGACTCTCAGAGGGAGCATATCCAAATACTGATTTGAAAGAATCACCGAATCCACTCAATGAATCGTAACCTGCATCAAAGGCAATGCCTGTTACCGGGGCGCCGCTGCTGATCTTTTTGAAAGCAGAATTGATGCGATGCATACGCTGGTACGCGTGAAAAGTTATACCATGATGTTTGAGGAACCAACGTCGAAGGGCGTGGGGTTCCAGTCCCCGCTGCCGGAGGTCATGATCCCGGAATTTTGCAGACGGATCTTCTGAGAGTTTATCGAGAAGATCACGGATCAGTGGTGGTGTTTCATCCGGAAGTTCCATGGGCCGGCAAACTTTACAGGCACGAAATCCATCGCGAATGGCTTCGCTGCTGCTGGTATAAAATACCACGTTCTCCCTTTTTGGTTTACGGGCGGTGCAGGTAGGCCGGCAGAAAATTCCCGTGGTCTTTACAGCGGTATAGAACAGGCCTGTAAATTCAGCATTCTTATCCAGGATCGCCTGGTACATGATATCGTCGGTGAGTTGCATATCTTTTAGAATTATCATGCAAATCTGCTGATTCGGGAAGGGCCTGGCAACCGGAAAATGAACAAGTATTTTTGATGGAGCTCCAGCCTTATTCCCCTCCGGCACTCTCCCCTTCCTGTGGTTCCGAAGATTTTTTTACAAGTTGCAATTTGGTCCTCTGTTTGGGCGCTTCGCCCTCAGTGTGGGCTGGAGCAGGAGAATGCTGGTCATTGATCCCTGCTTCTGAAGGCTTGCGTGTGGACCGGTTATTTGATTGCCGTTGCTGACTCCCATTATGACGGCTACGCGGCTGACCTGACCTATCCTCCTGCCCGGAAGCTGAAGGTTCAGAAGATTGCTCGCCGTTTACGGAGACAGGTTTATCGAGGTGCGGGTGTTGCCTGTTTCCGCTATGGTGCTTATGTTGTTTTCCCGGTGCGCCTGGGTCACGACGGTCTCCCGAGTTACGGCGGTCACCACCGTCACGACGTCCACCATCACGTTTTCCACCACCCCTGCGCACAACATATTCCGGTCCGGTGCCTAAGCTTTCGGGCAATGGCAGCTTTTCAACTTCTTTTCCGAGCAATTGCTCAATACGTGCGAAGCGGCCGATCTCTTTGTCGGTGATAAAGGTGAAGGCCTTACCATCTTTTTCAGCGCGGGCGGTACGTCCGATGCGATGCACATAGTCTTCACCGTCATGTGGCACATCATAATTCACTACAACATCGATGGTATCGATATCAATTCCCCTGCTGAGAACGTCGGTAGCAACCATTACGGGTATACGTCCACTTTTAAATCCCTGGAGCAGCTCTTCACGTTCGCTTTGTTCAAGGTCGGAATGAATTTCGGCAACATTGAATTTAGCGCGTTTGAGGGTTTGCGTTAGTTCCTTAACGGTATGCTTTCGGCTGCAGAATATGATCAGGCTGCGGTGTGGGGTTTCCCGGATGATCTGCATGATCAGCGGGTTTTTCTGTGGTTCGTACACTACATAGGCGCGCTGAACGATCTTCTCGGGGGGTCTTGATATAGCAATATTTACTTCTGCCGGGTCTTTGAGGATCCGCTTCGACAATTGCCGGATCTTATCGGGCATGGTTGCCGAAAACAGCAGGCTCTGGCGGTTGGCAGGAAGGTGTTTCATGATCTTCATGATATCATCATGAAAACCCATATCGAGCATGCGGTCCGCTTCATCCAGCACCAGGTATTGGATCTGGCTGAAATCCACATATCCCATATTGAGGTGTGCGATCAGTTTGCCGGGGGTACAGATCACGAGGTCAACCCCGTTGCGAAGCGCCTGTTTTTCCTGTACAAAGGCGTTACCATCACCCCCTCCATAAATCGCGATGCTGCTTATGGGGGTAAAATATGCGAGACCCTCCACTACCTGGGCGATCTGGACGGCCAGTTCACGGGTAGGCACTATCACTACTGCGCTTGTATGACCCTCGTGGCGATGCTGGATGAGTTTGCTAAGTATAGGCAGAACGAAGGCGGCAGTTTTACCGGTTCCTGTTTGTGCTGAGGCAATAATATCGCGCCCTTCGAGTATTGAGGGCATCACTTGTTCCTGCACGGGAGTTAGGGTAACATATCCCATTGCATCGATCCCTTCCATCAACCCCGGATCTAAGGGTAATTCACTAAAATTCACAAATATTAATCATTTCTATTCCCGTAAAGATAGGCAAAAGCAATTTTGTGTTCTCCATATTAACTTTACCTGGCACTACTACCACAGAAATCACCATATGGTACAAAAAAAACATTTCCCGCTGTTGCTATGGGTCATAGCAATTTTCCTGCATTCATCGGTGGTGCGGGCACAAAATGGCGCGATGGTTTATCTCACCGATTTTGGGTTAAAAGATGGAGCCGTTGCTGCCATGAAGGGGGTTGCCTTTGGGGTATCCCCTAAATTGAAACAGTTCGATCTTACCCATGAGATCCCTCCTTTTAATATATGGGAAGGAGCTTACCGGCTGCAGCAGACCCTCCCCTATTGGCCTGCCGGCACGGTGTTCATAGTGGTTGTGGATCCTGGTGTTGGATCTGACAGGCTACCTGTTGTAGCAAAGACAAAAGCCGGGCATTATATCGTTACCCCGGATAATGGAACGCTAACCCTCGTAGCCGACGGGGTTGGCATAGATTCCCTCCGCCAGATCGATGAAACCATCAACCGGCTTCCGGGTTCCGGCGATTCCTATACATTTCACGGTCGAGACGTGTTTGCCTATACCGCCGCCAGACTGGCTGCGGGCGTTATCCAATTTCAACAGGTAGGTAATGATCTCCCCCCAACACCTAAAAGACTTCCCTACCAAAAGGCCGTGTTGGATGGAGATAAAATAAGGGGCAATATTCCCGTGCTGGATCCACAGTATGGAAATATCTGGACAAATATACCGGTGAGCCTTTTGAAGAACTGGGGAATAAACGATAACGATCGATTAGAAGTGGAAATAAGCGATGGCAAGCGTCTGGTCTATAAGGGGATGGTCCCTTATGGAAATACTTTTTCTGATGTTCCGGAGGGAAAGCCGGTTGCCTATGTAAACAGTCTGCTCAATTTATCATTCGGAATCAATATGGGAAATTTTGCGGCTACACATAAGGTGAGTAGTGGTTCAGGTTGGACGATTTCCATAAGAAAACTTAGGTCCTGAAATTGAGAACCTAATTAGTGCCGGATCGGATCATTCTTTAGGTCCGATCAGGTCCCAGAAATTTCCATAGAGGTCTTCGAACACCACAACTTTACCATATTCTTCTTCTGCAGGTTCGCGTATAAAACGTACACCGCGTTCTGTATACAACTGGTAATCGCGATCAAAATCATCGGTATGAAGGAAGAGGAAAACGCGTCCCCCGGTTTGGTTTCCGACGCGGGATAACTGTGCTTCATTAGCTGCCTTAGCAAGTAATAACCCACAGGAAGATCCCGGCGGCGCAACCCTTACCCAGCGCTTAATGGGAGAGAGTTCTGTGTCTTCTTTTAGTTCGAATCCCAGTACTCGTGTGTAATAATCTATGGCCTTGTCATAGTCATCAACGAGGAGGGAGATTTGGAAGAGGCTTTGCATGTAAGAGGTGGAAACAGGTTAGAGGTAAGAGGTAAGATTTAAAGGTAAGATTTAAAAGGGTTTGAGGAGCCAGTGGCGGGTCCACATATCGCCGGGTGGAAGTCGTTCTACGCCTTCTTTCTCCACAAGTTCTTTATTATGGCTTACGCTATCGGCGATGCCACACCAGGGCTCCAGGCAAACAAAAGGCGCTCCGGGTGCGGCCCAAATTCCGAAGAAAGGAAATCCCTCCCAACGAAAACTGAGTCCATGCGTATGCATGTTTGATTCGATCCTGATCTCTGTATCGGGAATGCCTTTCATCACAAGCGCATCTTCACTGAAAAGAGAACTGCTCAGGGGAAGTCGACCCTGCTCCAGTTCCACTACTGCTGTGGTCTCGCTTATGAGTCCGTCGTTTAATTTGTAACGCAGCAACTGGCTTGATCTGTCAAAAACAAGGAAATGGTCTTCATACCCGGCACTCATTCCCTCCATCTCCATTGGCACCGCAAATGCAGGATGTGCGCCAAGTGAAAACAGGAGATCTGATTCGCCGGTATTACTAACGGTATAGCGACAGGTAAGCTGGTCGTCATCAAGCTGGTAATGCACTTCAAGTTTAAACGGGAATGGATAGTTGATCCGTGTTTCGGCATCATCTTTCAAAGTGAATGTTGCGGCAACGGGTGATAACTGTTCGGCAATGAATGTACGGTCGCGTGCAAAACCATGTCGCGGTAACGTGTATTCATTACCGTTATACATGTATGTATTGTCCTTCAATGTTCCCACAATTGGAAAAAGTATAGGAGAAAACTTCCCCCAAAAATTTGGATCACCGCTCCACAAATGATTGATGCCGGTATGCTTGTTACGCAACTCCTGTAGCTCGGCTCCTTTTGGATGGATCGCTACATATAAATGATCGTTTTCAATAATTATCATGCTGTTAAGATAAAAAATCTGTGCCGTCGGGCACCATTCTTGCATGGTATAAATAATAAAACCACGAATATGAAAAAGATATTACTGACGGCGTTTGCCGCTATGGGCATCCTATTTGCCCGCAGCCAGGATACTACTATGCACAGTTCGCACCATGATAGTTCCAAAATGGCTCAAAAAGAAGCAGCTAAAATGCAGCATGAAAAAGACATGGATGCCATCTATGTTAAAATTGGTCTGGATGATTCCAAGAAGCAGCAGGTAAAGGCGATCAACGATGAGTTTTATGCAAAAGCCAAGTCGCTGAAGAAAGATGAATCACTCGATAAGGATGCCCGTAAAGAGCAGTACAAAACATTATTGAAAGACAGGAATGCAAAGCTGGAAGCTATTCTCGGTGCAGAGAAATGGAAAGAACTGGAGAAGGAAATAAAAGATTATCGCAAGGCGAAAGGTTGGGAAGATGAAGATGATATGATGGAGAAAAAAGACGACAACAAGAAGTACAAAAAAGACAATTAATTATTGGCATAGATATTGGAAATTATAAGAGACTTAAAACAGCAACATGAAAAAATTATTATTGATGATGGCTGCAGCCATTCTTATGTTCACTGCTGAAGCACAGACGGCGAAGAAAAAGCCTACTCAATCTGCTAAAGCAAAGAAGACAACGGCAACTACTAAAGCGAAGCTTGCAAAAGAAAAAGCAGAACAGGAAAGACTTGAAAAAGAAAAGTTGGAGCAGGAAAGAATTGCTGCTGAGCAGGCAGCTGAAGAGGCTCGTGTAGCAAGGGAAAGAGAAGAAGCCGCTCGTATTGAAAGGGAGCGCATTGAGAAAGAGAGAATAGAAAAAGAGAGGATAGAAAAAGAACGCCAGGAAGCAGAGCGTCGTGAAAAAGAGCGTATTGAAAACGAACGTCGCGAGCGCATTGAAAAAGGTCGTGATGAGTTGAATCGTAAAGTTGGTTTAGATGATAACCAGGGCCAGCAGGTTAAGGCAATCAACCAGGAGTTTCATGCAAAAGCGAAAGCGATCCGTGAAAACTCTGCACTTAACGAAGAGCAAAGAAAGGATGAGTTGGCCGACCTTAATGAAGAGCGCCTGGATCGTATCAAGGAAACTGTAGGCAGGTCTAAATCCAAGAAATTGGAGAAAGAGCGCAAGGCTTATCGTTTAACACAGAAAGAAGATACTGACGAAGAGTGGCTGGATGATATCGACGGATATAAGAAAAGCAAGAAGAAAAAAGGATAATTTTTTTACCCGTCTGACGCCTGTCAGGACATATGTCAGACGCGTGTATAGGCCAATGCCTGTGAATACAGGCTGATAGTTTTAACCTGTCTGACGCCTGTCAGGACATACGTCAGACACTAGGGAGCCCGCAATATTGCGGGCTTTTTTTCGTTCAAAATGGTCCTGGTAAAAATTAATTGAATACCAATCATTCAAAATACCCGAAAATGAAAAAACTGGTTTTGTCTATTGTGCTCCTCATATTAACGATTGCTGTTGAGGCACAGAGCAAGAAAGAGATCAAAAGGGAAAAGGCACGTGCCGAAAAAGAGGCAAAGAAAGAATTACGATCTGCTAAGAAGGGAAATGAAGAGGCGCGTACGAACATCGAAGAAAAGTTATACCATAATAAGGAAGAGCTTGAGAAAGAGGAGAAGGAAATGTTCAAACGTGCTGGACTGGAAGAAATGGATTGGCGGATGGTACAGGCCATCAATCGTGAATATCATAGCAAGGCAAACCGGGTGAAGGAAGATGAATCACTGAGCCAGGTGCAGCGTCAGCAACAACTGCAGGAAATGAATCGGGAGCGCCAGGAAAGGATTCTAAGTATTGTGGGAAGTTCAAAAAAAGCCGGCCTCGACAAAGAAGAAAAGACATGGCGTGAATCTCGTGGGTTAGGCGATTGGCATAATGGATATGGCAATGAAAATCCGAAGTGGAAAAACTAGGGGGTAAGGTGTCTGACACATGTTCGCAACATGTTCGAACATCCTCTGAACATGTGTCAGACACCTAAACTCGCAAGCTCTTCGGGCGTGAAGATCCGGGAGCGGGTCAGGAAACGAAGTCCGAGGGGGATTTCGAGGCTGAAGCTGCTACCGCGGCCGGGCGTTACATCGAGGATCAGTTGGGTATGTTTCCAGTATTCGAACTGGTCGGAGCTCATATAGAATCCGCATCCCGCAACTTCACCCAGGCGAACATCGGAGCCACCGAGGCGGAATTCGCCATCGGGGAAACACATGGGTTGCGAGCCATCGCAACAGCCGCCGCTCTGGTGGAACATCAGGGGGCCGTGGACGGCGCGAAGTCGCTCAATTAATTCAACCGCTTTTTCGGTTACCAGCACTCTTTCAACAGACATCTAATTGTTTTTTTGTTATTTAGAAACTGAAATCCAGGCCATCTTACCTGAAAAGGGATACATAGATGTGAGGGATATATAGAGCATCGAGCCCATTGAGGGCCCGATGCTTGTGCCGTCTGCAAAAAAGAGGATCTTTTTACACTGAACCGGTAATTCACCACATTCATTTCTTCATAATCTTTTCACTACCCTCTTTTCAAACCTTGCAACCTATCAGAAAAATCCAAGTTTTTGCTTGCTATAAGAGATCAGCATATTCTTGGTATGGCGATAATGGTTGAGCATCATCTTATGGGTTTCGCGACCGAAGCCTGATTTTTTGTATCCGCCGAATGGTGCGTGCGCAGGATAGGCATGATAGCAGTTCACCCATACCCTTCCGGCCTGTATGGCACGGGGAACCTGGTAGAGTTCATGAGCATCGCGGGTCCAGACGCCGGCACCGAGTCCATACAACGTATCGTTTGCGATCTCGATGGCTTCTTCTACTGTTTTAAAAGTGGTTACGGAAACAACGGGCCCGAAAATTTCTTCCTGGAAAATGCGCATCTTGTTATGTCCGCGGAAAACGGTTGGCTTGATATAGTAGCCGTGTTCGAGTCCACTGTTGATGTGGAATGCCTCACCGCCGCAAAGTAGTTGGGCTCCCTCCTGCTTACCGATATCGATATAGCTGAGCACTTTATTGAATTGGTCTTCGGAGGCCTGGGCGCCCATCATGGTATCATCGGCGAGCGGGTTTCCCATTTTGATGGCCTGAACGCGGCGGAGGACGCGCTCCATGAATTTATCATAGATCTCTTCCTGAACGAGGATGCGTGAGGGACAGGTACAAATTTCCCCCTGGTTGAGGGCGAACATCACGGCACCTTCCACGGCTTTGTCGAAGAAATCATCATCGGCATCGGCTACGGATTTAAAGAAAATATTAGGGCTTTTGCCACCCAGTTCCATGGTAACGGGCACCAGGTTTTCGGCGGCATATTGCATGATGAGCCGGCCAGTTGTGGTTTCGCCGGTGAAGGCAACTTTACTCACTTTGGGATGTGTAGCGAGCGGTTTTCCAGCTTCAACGCCAAAACCTGTAACCACGTTCAATACGCCTGCGGGGAGTTCTGCGCCGATGAGTTCCATAAGCACCATGATGCTGGTAGGCGTTTGTTCGGCGGGTTTCACGATCACACAACAACCGGCAGCCAGGGCGGGTGCGATCTTCCAGGTGGCCATGAGGAGCGGGAAATTCCAGGGGATAATTTGTCCCACCACGCCAATGGGTTCATGAAGATTAAGGCTCACGGTAGTTTCATCGTGTTCGCTGACGGTGCCCTCTTCGCTGCGGATGACGCCGGCGAAATAGCGGAAATGGTCGACCACCAGCGGGAGATCGGCAGCGCGGGTTTCGCGGATTGCTTTTCCGTTATCGATTGTTTCGACGCGGGCGAGGAATTCGAGGTTATCCTCGATGATCTGGGCGATGCGCAACAATATATTGCTGCGTTTGGCGGCAGCGGTTTTGCTCCAGCCCGGGAAGGCCTGCCAGGCGGCTGTTACGGCGAGTTCAATATCGGCAGCATTACCTCTTGCAGCCTGGGTGAAAACTTTGCCATCGATGGGAGAAACGTTATCGAAATATTCGCCACTTGAGGGGGCTACCCAGCGGCCACCGATATAATGGTCGTACCGGTCTTTAAAGGATGGACGGGGCGCTACGTTAGTGGGCGCCATAGCAGTTGCAGTGCTCATATGGAAGCATTTTAATCGTTAGATAATGACTTCAAGTTTTATTCTTTTGAGATCAATTGGTTTCACAATCGTATTTATTAATAGCACGATCGTACCTTCTGTTGGAACTGCATAAGGAGATAGCCGTGAAATTTCGGTAAATTGACTTATAGCCCTTTGGCTGAGGAGAAAGGCCGGGTTGAAACTTTGCTATGCCACAACGCAATTATTTAAATAAGATAGATCTGACACATCCGAAATACCTGCAGACGATGGTTGAGAACCGCCGTGTTTTCAATCTGCAGAATTGCGAGATGAATGTATTTGAAAGTTACCAGCAAGCCTGGCGTGTGCCGCTTACTTTCAGTGATTTTGTGATCACCAGTATGGTTCGTGGTAAGAAGATCATGCATCTTTTTGATGCCCCTGCCTTTGATTACATGCCCGGCGAAACGGTTATTGTTCCCGCCAATGAAACAATGGTTATTGATTTCCCGGAAGCTTCAGTGGAAAATCCCTCGCAATGTATTGCACTTGCAGTTGATGCAGCCTATGTAGACGACACGCTGCAATATCTCAACAGATACTATAACGAGGAGGAGCAACCGCATGATTGGCAGTTGCGTTTCAATAAATATCATTTTGAAAATGATACGGAGGTAACGGATATCATCAACAAACTGATCAGGGTTTGCAGCAGTGGCGACAGGGCGAAGAATATTTATGCCGACCTCAGTCTCAAGGAGCTTTTGATAAGGCTTGTACAGAGCCAGCATCTGCAGCAGGTTAAGATTGAAAGCGAAGACAGGGGCAATCATACGCGGTTACATTATGTGTTACGATATATCAATGAACATCTTACGGATCATATTTCGATGGATGTATTATGCAGAAAGGCATACCTGAGCCGCAATGTTTTTTTTAGATGGTTCCGGCAGCAGTTTGGTGTAACCCCGCTTGAATATATCAACCGCGAAAGGATAAGGCTTGCCAAGCAATTGCTTGCCGATGAGCGGAATTCAATCACAGCGGTGTCGCAACTCTGCGGGTTTTCCGATGTGAATTATTTTGTGCGATTATTCAAGAAATCAGAGGGAATAACGCCTGGGGCTTACCAGGGATGTATGGTGAGATGATAGGCAGTACGGGGAGGTGTCTGACACATGTTAAGGGGATGTTCGAACATGTGTTCGGAAATGGCGGGATGGTGCAAGTTTCAGCAATATGAATATGAGAATAAAATGCCTGAAGGCAACAGCTGTAATTGCGTTTATGGCTAACGGAATGCTATATGCGCAGGTGAAGGTAAAGGTTGATGAAGCAGTGGGAAAAACATGGCAGATTCAAAATGTTTTGGTGCTGGATGGAACGGGTGGTGTGGCAAAAAAAACGGACCTGCGGATAAGCGGGAAGATGATAGTAGCCGTTGGGAAACTCAAAACTATTTCGGGTGAAAAGATCATAGATGGCGGAGGCAAAATGCTGGTGCCGGGATTTATAGATACACATAGTCACCTTGAGGGATCGTTTGCTGATAATCCGGCTGTTCTTGCAGCAGTTAACCAGGGTGTTACTACGATTATAGTGGGGCAGGATGGTTATGCGAGCTGGATCGACAGCCTGGAAAAAAGATTAATCCGGAGCCCCGTAGCGGTTAATGTTGCCAGTTATACCGGTCATACCACATTACGCGAAAAAGTGCTTGGTGAAAATAATCTGGGCAGGGCCGCTACGGATGGTGAGATTGAAGAGATGCAAAGATTGTTGGCGGAAGAGATCGGTAAGGGATCATTGGGATTGTCTACCGGTCTTGAATATGCGGGCGCTTATTTTTCTTCTTACAATGAGGTACTGGCGTTGGCCAGGACGGCATCGGCGGCGAAGGGCCGTTATATAAGTCACCTGCGCAGTGAAGATATCGGGCTGAATGCCGCCCTTGATGAGATCATACGGATCGGTAAGGAGGCCCGCTTACCTGTACAGATATCCCACCTGAAAATCGCTCTTCGGGATGACTGGAAAACTGCACCCTTATTACTTGCGAAACTGGATTCTGCCAGGAAGGAAGGAATAGATATCACGGCAGATTGTTATCCTTATGATTTCTGGCGGAGCACTTTGAAAGTATTGTTTCCGAAAACAGATTATGACAATCTGAGCAGTGCTGAATTTGCAGTGAATCATAGTTTTGATCCATCCGAATCGGTGATTGTTGCCTTCAAACCAGAGCCATCTTACAAAGGGATGACCCTTTCCGAAATTGCAAAGAAGCGTGGTAAAACGGAAGCGCTGACACTTATGGAACTGATTGCGGAAGCAGATGAATACCGCCGGCAAAACCCTGACAGCAGTGGCATTGAAGGCATCATGGGAAAATCGATGACCGATTCAGACGTTGTTGATCTACTTAACTGGGCACATACCAATATTTGTTCTGATGGATCGGATGGGGGCCACCCCCGCGGGTATGGATCCTTTACCCGTATACTGGGCCATTATGTTCGGGAGAAAAAATCAATGCGGCTGGAAAATGCCATTCATAAGATGACGGCATTAGCGGCGCGGCACATGGGCATCAGGGATCGCGGCATGATTGCTCCCGGATATTATGCTGACCTCGTGTTGTTCGATCCCATGATGGTGAAGGACAACGCTACCATTAAGAGCCCCAAAGCATTGTCGGATGGCATTCTTCGGGTATGGGTGAACGGTGAGGAAGTTTATACATCGGGTAACGCTACAGGCAAATTTCCGGGTATCTTCATAAAAAAATAATGCAGATGGAAAAACCGGGGGCTATCATCCTTACTAATGGCATTTTACTTCATTCAGATGCAAAAACCGCACACGGATTGATACGTGGTACTGAACGTTTCAGGATCGTTGGGGTTATTGATGAAGTATATGCGGTTAATGATGCAGGTGAACTTCTTGATGGAAGGCATCGTAATATACCCGTGTATAGAACAATAGAAGAAGCTGCAAATTCGGTTGCTGATATTCGTTATTGCATAATTGGTATAGCTACTATTGGTGGTATACTGCCGGAAGGTTTTATCCCGCTTATTGAAACGGCCATCCGTCGTGGAATGCATATTGTTAATGGTCTGCATGATTTTTTGGGCGACAGGCACAGGCTGGTGAGTCTGGCTGTCGATAATGGGGTAGATCTCATTGATATAAGGAGGCCTAAGCAGCGCGCTGATCTTCATTTCTGGACGGGGAAGATATATGATGTGAAAGCGAAAATAGTGGCGGTGCTGGGCATGGATTGTGCTATGGGGAAACGAACAACCTGCCGGATGATAAGAGAGGCCTGTACGGCCAGTGGTATTCATGCGGAGATGATCTATACCGGGCAAACGGGATGGCTTCAGGGTGGAAGGTTTGGATTCATTTTTGATTCCACGCTGAATGATTTCATCTCCGGTGAAGTGGAGCACAGCATTGTAAGTTGTAGTGAAGAAACAGGAGCGGAAATTATATTACTGGAGGGGCAATCGGCCTTGCGGAATCCAAGTGGTCCGGCGGGCTCTGAATTTCTTGTTTCAGGAAATGCTAAGTATACCGTGCTTGTATATGCGCCAAAAAGAAAGCATTATGAACATCTTCCTGAGTGGGGTGCTATCCCTTCAATAGAATCAGAGATTGAATTGATTGGCTTGTATGGATCAGCAGTTATTGCGGTGGCTCTTAATACGGAGGATTGTTCCGACGAAGAAGCTTATTCTTACCAGCAGGAACTTTCTTCAAGGCTTGATCTGCCGGTTTTATTACCCTTACAGCAAGGGGTAGACGAAATCATTGATGTGTTCAGATCAATTTTACAATCGAGCTAACATGAAGATTCGTGCCGCACGTTGCTGGATGGAAAAGCTTCCCCTCAAGAGGCCCTATACCATTGCTTATATGACCACGTCTGATACGGAAATTGTTTTTCTGGAATTGGAACTTGAAAACGGGATCCGTGGATTGGGAGCGGCGAATCCTTTTGAGGAGGTGGTTGGGGAAACACCATCTGATACACTTCTTCATCTGCAATCAGGATTTATCAATGGATTGGCTGGCCGCGACATACGGGATTTCAACAAAATCATTGATGAGGCTTATAAAAACTTTCCCAATCTACCGGGCACTGTTGCTGCCATAGATATTGCGGTTCATGATGCCTTTGGAAAATTCATGGGTATATCGGTGTTGGATTATTATGGACAGCAAATTGCTCCGCTGGAAACTTCGGTCACCATTGGCATTAAGGGTGTGCAGGAAACGCTTGCCGAGGCTATGGAATATTACAAGATGGGATTTCGCGTACTCAAAGTTAAAATGGGACTGGATGTTGGGGAAGATATTGAACGGGTTACAAAGATCCGCGAGGCACTGGGCGAGCATATCGTGTTGCAGGTAGATGCTAACCAGGGCTATAGTTTAGAGGAGTTAAAGATTTTTTTGGATTCCACTGCTGGCATACAGATAGAGGTGATCGAGCAACCATTAATGGCGGGAAAGGAAATGCAATTGCGGTTATTACCTGAATTTGTCCGGAAGATATTGGTTGCTGATGAATCGTTATGTGGTGTGGAAGATGCTATTGAATTATGCAGGGAACCGAAGGCATTCGGTGTCTTCAATATTAAGCTGATGAAATGCGGTGGGATCAGGGCTGCAAGAGAAATCGGCATGCTGGCAAAACAGGCAGGTATCGATCTTTTTTGGGGATGCAATGACGAAAGCATGGTAAGTATTACTGCTGCTTTGCACGCAGCCATGAGTTGTTCAAATACCCGCTACCTCGATCTTGATGGAAGTTTTGATTTGAGTCGGGATTTGGTGGAGGGCGGATTTCTGGTGAAAGATGGATTTCTGCTTCCGACAGACAAGCCCGGGCTAGGTATCTGACACATGTTAAGAGGATGTTCGAACATATGTTCTAACGTCTCACGAACATGTGTCAGACACCTATCCTGGTAGTTTCAGGATCAGTTTTGCGAAACGTTTCAGGTCTGCGAGTTCGGCGGGACTGAGTTTCTCGTTATTATCGAATTTGTTTTTAATAAACAGCACTTGCTTGTGTTGCGGAAATTTTGCAAGAATGGCCTCGATGAGGGCGCCAGTTGCCTCGTCCTTTTCAAACATCGGCTTGGGAGCAGGCTTTTCCGACTTAATACGGGTGGGCATTCTTTGGATCAATGCTTCCAGGGCAGCGAGTTTTCCGGGCGGGAGGTCTTCAATTTTTGAGGCCTTTCCATAAAGTCCCTGTAGTTGTTTGCGGCTCAGGCTACCACGGCTGATGTATTGTTTATAGAGGCTGATAATGAATGAAGAAACAGGGAAAGCCATAATGCAGGCTTCCAGCACTTCGTTTACTATATCAATTCCTTGTTTGTTGTTTTCCATGGTATGATCCATCTGACGCCTGTCGTGACAGGCGTCAGATGGGTATTGTTATTTGTGAGGCATCATCACCCGATCGATGCCGGCCTTGCGGCAGAGGGCATTGAGCGCGGGAATATCGATGGTGCTGATCTCTTCGTATTTTTTGCGAAGGGGTTGCCATGTGGCGTCAAGTGTTGCGAACTGTTCTTTCTGGCCATTGGTGACATGGGGCATATTGTTATCCATCTCGCCTTTCAGGAAGAAATAGTCTGCACTGAGTTTGTTGACAAAATTGATGATATCGTCATAGCTCTGGGTTCTGTTCTGCACAAGTTCCTCTTCCCACTTGTCCATTTTTTCCTGCAGGGCCAATGCGGTTACGGTAACTTCTGCATACTTAGGAGCGCCATCGATCCATTTCAGGAGCGAGCTCACCTGTTCTTTCGCCACACGAATATTCAGAACGGAGCTGTGAAGATCACGAAGACCATCTTCCACTTTTGTGAGCCACTCATGTTGTTCCTGGTAATCGGCAGGAGAGGCTTCAAAGCGAGGGTCAGCCAACAGTTCGAAATTATGCGTGTACTCCTGGCTGTTAGTTGATCCTTTAGGTTGCATTTTCAGGATGGCACGGTATTTTCCGGGAGGAGCTCTATGACCTCTCCAGCTGCCCTCAATATATGCAGTAGGCACTCCCGGGTAGGAAGGATAGCGCAGATCCCATACGAAACGATTTAAGGCAGTCTTCCGCGGTAGCAGTGGGTCGGGAGATGGGCCACCTGCAAAGCTGACAAACTTCTTATCGGCGGTATCAACATAACGGCGAACAGTAAGGCCTTTTTCATCCTGGATTTCGAGGCTTATCCGTGCACTATCCGATTTCGCGGGGAGTTGATAATAAAATACTGCTCCGGTTGGAGCATTCACTCCGCCCCCAACAGCAGTGAGCGGTTTCGCATCATCGTGAGCAGACGGACTATTGAGACTACTTCCACCGCTGAGGCGATATACCTGCGCGGGACCATAAAGGGCCGCGCGGGTTGAATCCAATAATGCAGTGCGATTGCGAACCATGTAGAGGTCGTCGAGAATCCAGAATGAGCGGCCCATGGTGGAAGCGATCAGGTTATCCTTGTGCAGTTTCAGGTCGGTAACCGGGGTGATGGGAAGTCCTAGCTGCAGTTTCGACCAGCCCTGACCGTTATCCCACGAAATATAGAGTCCGGTTTCTGTTCCTGCATAGAGTAATCCTGGTACCTTATCATCCTCCCTTATCACTCGTGTATAAGCGCCAACGGGAATGCCATTGTTTATGCGTAACCAGGTTTTCCCATAATCATTACTGCGATATAACATCGGGGTGAGGTCATTCATTTTATAGCGTGTGCATGCGATATAAACTGTTGATTTATCATGGGGCGACACTTCTATGCTGTTGACAAGCGCTTCGGGCATTCCCGTGGGAGTAATATTCGTCCATGTGTTACCGTTATCACGTGTTACATGCACCAGTCCGTCGTCGGATCCTGAATAGAAAACACCTTTTTCATGGGGAGATTCGATGAGGTAAGAAATGGTTGCATAGTTTTCGCCACCTGCTCCCTCATTGGTGTAGGGTCTTCCGCCCTTACCGAGTTTGCTTGAATCGTGACGGGTGAGATCGGGAGAGAAAACTGTCCAGCTTTTACCCATGTCAGTAGTTTTGAATACGCGGTTACCGGCATGGTAAAATGCGCGTTCGCGTTTGCTATATATCACGGGTGCATTCCAGTTAAAACGGTAGCGCATGTTTTTAGCTTCGAGGCTTTGGTATTGAAGGGGAACTACCATTACGCCCTTCCCTTCTTTCGCTTGCTGATCTACAAGTTCAATGGTTCCCTGGTAGCTGCCTCCCATCACGTAACGTGGACTATCGGGGTCAAAAGCCAGGAATGCGCTTTCACCTCCGGCGCTATAGAACCAGTTGCGCTCTGTTATTTCACCGCCCCAGGTATTTCTGCTCTCAATTAATAAAGAAGTGTTATCCTGTTGCCCGGCATAGACCTGGTAGGGAAAAAGATTATCGGCATTGATGCGATACAATTGTGCAGTGGGTTGATTGTTGAGCGAGCTCCAGGTTTTACCTCCATTGAAACTTATGGAAGCGCCTCCATCATCGGCCATCACCATATTGGAAGGGTTGGAAGGATTGATCCAGAGTTGGTGGTAATCGCCGTGTGCGGTACTAAGGTTGTTCCATGTAGCGCCACCATCGATGCTTTTGACCCATTCGGCCCCGAGTACATGCACAACATTTTCATTTTGCGGATCTACTGCCAGTTCAATATAATACCATGCGCGAGTTGTAAGCCGGTGGTCCTTACTGATACGGTTAAACGAAGCACCTGCATCATTACTAACAAACAATCCCCCCTGCTCTTTATAGGTATCGCTTTCAACCAGCGCATATACTTTATCGGGATTGGAGCGGGATACTTCTATGGCCATCTTTCCCTTTTCAGCGGGTAGGCCCTGTTCCAGTTTTTGCCAGCTCAGGCCACCGTCGGTGCTCTTGAAAAGACCACTTCCTGGTCCCCCGCTTTTAACTTCCCAGGGGAGGCGGTGATGTTCCCACATGGCGGCATATAGGATCCGCGGGTTGTTGTGGTCCATGCTGAGGTCTGAACATCCCGTGCTGTCATTTACAAAAAGAATATTCTTCCAGGTGCTGCCACCGTCGGTAGATTGGTAGATACCGCGTTCAGGGGACGGACCGTTGAGGGCGCCTTGAACGGCAACATAAATATGGTCGGGGTTTTTGGGATGGATACGGATTGCAGAGATCTGGCGGCTGCTTTTCAATCCAACATGTTTCCATGTTTTGCCTGCGTCGGTACTCTTATAAACACCATCACCATAGGAGGTCATTACGCCGCGGGGAGCGTGTTCGCCCATGCCAACAAATACAACGTTTGGATCCGATTCAGCTACTGCAACGGCCCCTACGGAGCCGGTATTGAAAAAGCCGTCGGAGATATTATTCCAACTGATACCAGCGTCGGTTGTTTTCCAGACACCGCCACCGGTTGTTCCCATGTAGTATGTTTTATCATCGCCGGGGATACCCGTTGCCGTTACAGAGCGGCCACCGCGGAGGGGACCGATATTCCGGAACTTGACAGTTCTGAAAGCGTGAGCGAGCGAGGAATCGGGTGTGGACTGCAGGGTCGGTGTTTTGGCGGTGTTGCGTTTTTTCGATTGTGCAAAACCGGTAGAGGCAATGGCAAAAAGAAGTAGTAAAAGGGAAATGTGTTTCATGCATGTTAGTTTGAACTCGTCTGACGTATGTCGCGACAGGTATTAGTGGTCTGTCGCGACAATTGGTTAATACCCATCTGACGCCTGTCCTGACAGGCGTCAGATGGGTATGTTGGGTATGTTCTCGTTAAATTTACATATTCCTGCGATACTGTCCGCCTACTTCGTAGAGGGCGTGGGTGATCTGGCCGAGGGAGCAGTATTTTACGGTTTCCATCAGCTCTGCGAAGATGTTGCCGTTATTGATGGCCACTTCGCGGAGTTTGGCCAGTGCAGCGGCGGAGCGTCCCTCATTGCGTTTCCAGAAGGCATGGAGGTTTTCAATCTGCTGTTCCTTTTCCTCACGGGTGCTTCGGATGACCTCGCCCGGTATGATGGTGGGTGACCCCTTTTTATTGAGAAATGTATTGACACCAATCAGGGGAAGTTCGCCGGTATGTTTCTGCATTTCGTAGTGAAGGCTTTCTTCCTGGATCTTGTTACGCTGGTACATCCTTTCCATAGCACCTAAAACACCGCCGCGTTCATTGATGCGATCGAATTCGGCCAGCACGGCTTCCTCCACCAGGTTGGTCATTTCTTCGATGAGGAAGGAACCCTGGATAAAGTTTTCGGTTTTGGCGCTACCGAGCTCACGGTTGATGATCAGCTGGATGGCCATGGCGCGACGAACGCTTTCTTCTGTTGGTGTGGTAATGGCTTCGTCGTATGCGTTTGTATGGAGCGAATTGCAGTTATCATAAATAGCATAGAGCGCCTGGAGCGTGGTTCGGATATCATTGAAATCGATCTCCTGTGCGTGCAGCGAACGCCCTGAGGTCTGGATATGGTATTTAAGTTTCTGGCTGCGATCATTGCCCTTGTATTTCAACTTCATTGCCTTGGCCCAGATGCGCCTTGCAACACGCCCGATGACACTGTATTCAGGATCCATACCATTGCTGAAAAAGAAGCTGAGGTTGGGGGCAAAATCATCGATATGCATACCGCGGCTCAGGTAATATTCCACATAGGTAAATCCATTGGCGAGTGTGAAGGCCAGTTGTGTAATGGGATTGGCGCCGGCCTCCGCAATATGATATCCGCTGATGCTGACACTATAAAAATTGCGGACCTTCTGGTCAATAAAATATTGCTGCACATCGCCCATGAGTTTGAGGGCAAATTCGGTGGAGAAGATACAGGTGTTTTGGGCCTGGTCTTCTTTGAGGATATCAGCCTGCACTGTTCCGCGAACCTGGCTAAGTGCTTCTGCTTTTATGCGTTGATAAATATCAGGCGGTAAAACTTCATCGCCACTGAAGCCCAGCAGTGCGAGTCCCAGCCCCTTGTTTCCTTCGGGTAGTCGTTCGGGTGAGGAGGGATTATAATATTTGGGTCGGGGCAGTTTTGCAAATTTGTTTCGCAGCACTTCTTTCACCAAAGCAGGATCCGCTTTGGAGGCTGATCCCCCCGCACCCCCATCGCTAAGCTGTTCTGGATTATCCGACCTTGTTTTATTCCCCGCTATATTATTGTCGCCAGCAGATTCAAGTCCCCACTGCCCAATGCCCGGGCGACATTCCTTCAATTCCTTATCGAGATATTTTTCACAAGCCTGGTCGATGGCAGCGTTCATGAAGAAGGCCAGCAAAATAGGGGCAGGACCATTAATTGTCATGCTAACGCTGGTTTTAGGATCGCAGAGATCGAAACCGCTATAAAGTTTTTTAGCATCATCAACTGTTGCGATGCTCACCCCACTGTTACCGATCTTACCATAGATATCGGGCCTTGGAGCGGGATCCTCACCATAAAGTGTAACCGAATCAAAGGCGGTAGAAAGGCGCTTGGCGGGTTGGTCCTGTGAAACATAATGGAAGCGTTTGTTTGTACGTTCGGGTCCACCTTCGCCGGCGAACATACGGGTAGGATCTTCTCCCTGCCTTTTCAATTCAAAAACACCTGCGGTATAAGGAAATTCTCCCGGCACATTTTCCTGTAATTGCCAGCGAAGAATATCGCCCCAATCATGGTATTTTGGCAACACCATTTTTTTGACGGTGGTGCCACTTAACGAAACCGTGGTAAGCGGTTGGCGGATGATCTTATCTCTCACTTCGTATTCAAAGAATGGCTTGTTGTATTTATCTACCAGCGAAGGCCAGGCCTCAATGAGTTTACGGCAATCGGGATGGAGCTGTTCCTGGTAGCGATCGCGCATCTTTGATAACTCAGGAATGCCGGAAACTTCTTTCTCACCAATAATTCCATTGATCTGGTAAAGTTTTGTGGCGATGGCCACCTGCTCCTGCACCCATGCATCATAACCGCGATTATTCTCTGCAATCTCACTGAGGTAGCGAACTCTTTTAGGAGGGATCACCTGCGATTTTGCGGAAGTATCTTTATTATGTTTATGAAATTCTATGGTGCCAAAACTGGTTCCTGTTTTCTTCTCTATTGCTGATACCAGTTTTTCAAAAAGTTCGTTTACTCCCGCATCATTGAATTGTGCGGCGATGGTGCCAACGATAGGAAGGTCTTCATCTTTAGCGGTGAAGAGATTGTAATTGCGTTTGTATTGTTTGCGTACATCGTGCAATGAATCGAGTGCGCCACTTTTATCGAATTTATTAATGGCGATCAGGTCGGCATAATCGAGCATATTGATCTTCTCCAGTTGTGAAGCAGCACCATATTCTGGTGTCATCACGTAGAGACTAACATCGCAATGATCGAGGATGGAAGCATCTGATTGTCCCACCCCTGCAGATTCCAATATCACGAGGTCAAAACCGGCAGCCCTGCAAATATCAATGGCGTCCTGAACATGTGCGCTGAGGGCTGTATTATCATCGCGGGTTGCCAGCGAACGCATATAGGCACGGGGAGAGCTGATGCTGTTCATGCGGATACGGTCGCCCAGTAAGGCCCCGCCTGTTTTCTTCTTGGAGGGGTCAACGGAAATTACGGCAACTGTTTTGTCGGTGAAATTGTTGAGGAATCTCCTGACGATCTCATCTGTTACGGAACTCTTTCCGGCGCCACCTGTTCCGGTTATGCCGAGCACTGGTATGGTGGTTGTTTCCTTCTCCCCTGTTGCGGGTTCACCATTACCCAATTCTTTATTTGTAATTGCCCTTGCGATGAGGCGAACATCTTTCCATTCGCCCAGCGTCATGGGTGCTTTATAACCGTTGCCATTAAGCGAAAAATCACATTGCCTGATAACGTCTTCTATCATTCCCTCGAGGCCCATTGTGCGGCCATCATCGGGCGAATAAATTCGTGTTATTCCATAGCTGTGCAATTCACGGATCTCTTCGGGGAGGATGGTACCACCACCGCCGCCGAAAAGTTTGATATGACCGCAACCGTTCTGGTGAAGCAGGTCTTTCATGTATTTAAAGAACTCCACGTGGCCGCCCTGGTAACTGGTGATGGCGATGCCCTGAACATCTTCTTCAATGGCCGCTTCCACAATTTCATGCACGGAGCGGTTATGCCCGAGGTGGATGATCTCCGCCCCTTTTGACTGAAGTATCCTGCGCATGATATTGATGGCCGCATCATGCCCGTCAAACAGCGATGCTGCGGTTACTATCCGAACTTTATTAACCGGTGTATAACCCATATTAGAAGCAGTTTCAATTAGTTAGCAAATGTACGTTAGTCGCCCGAATTACGAACGCCTGTTAGTATCAACGGCGGGGGGACGAGGTTGCGGATGATTGGAAGCGGGTGGCGGCATTGGGAGAAAATAAGTTACCTTAACCGAACAACCCTAACAACATGGCACTGGCTTTTTTTGAAGCCCTCTATACGCGCTCGATGCTTTCGGAGGCTTCCATTGAAAAGATACGGCAGTTTTACAAGTATCAGAAGACCTCTGTACGACTGGAGATACAGGTATTGCTTTACCTGGGCGTATTACTGGTGAGTGGGGGTACCGGGGTATTGATCTATAAGTATATCGACCAGATCGGTCACCTGGCTATAATTTCCGGACTTTTATTGGCAACCATCGGGTGCTATACATGGTGTTTTCTTCATAAAGAGAAGCAGGCGCTGAGGGTGGCAGAATCAGATAAAGAATCATCGCCGGTATTCGACTATGTATTGATGCTGGGAGCCATATTAATGGTGACCCTGGTGGGTTATTTACAGAGCCAGTTTCAATTATTTGGAAGCAGGTGGTCACTGGCAAGCTTTATACCCATGGTATTGCTATTTGCGACGGCCTATTATTTTGATCATCGGGGAGTGCTGGCACTGGCCGTCACCAACCTGGCGGCATGGCTGGGCCTGACAATTAATGCGTCGAGCGTGTTTGGACTGGCCGAGCTTGACAGTAACCGTACCATAATAACCGCGCTGGGCCTGGGTGTATTTTTAACAGGATTATCGTGGGTGGTAAAAAGGAGCAGTATCCGTCCACATTTTGAAGGAACCTATCACCAGTTTGGAACACATTTCTTTTTTATTTCATCGATAGGGGCGATGCTGAATTTTGAAGGGAGCTGGCCATTGTTTTTTGTTTTACTGCTGGCCGGCGCTGGGTATCATTACCTGAAAGCTATTCGGGAGCGATCTTTTTACTATATGGTGGTGATGGTGTTGTACAGTTATATTGGCATAACGATAGTATTTATAGACAAGGTTTTATCAATGCTTGACCGGGGACCCAATACAATTTATATAACACTGTTTTATTTTATTGGTACGGGCATTGGGCTCGCGACCTTACTGATTTCCCTCAACAAAAAACTAAGGCACCATGATAGCTTATCCCATTCCTGAACTGGAGCAACTGGAGAAAAGGGATCTTATAGATGAGGCCTTCAAGCAGGAGCTGATAACGGAAAAAGAAAAGCTACTGGTGAATCATCAGTTAGGATCGAGGCTCTACATGCCGAATTTCTTTGTGCGAATTGGTCTGGCGATTTTGACAAGTATAATTTTGCAAGCCATTACTGCACTGGCGATTCAGGCAACAGGGGCAGAACAAACAAATTATATATCGCTTTTTACAGGATTGGCGAGCCTTACCGCATTGGAATTTTTTGTGAAGAAACGTGGGCATTACCGATCGGGCATCGATGATATTTTATTGTATACAAGTGTTAGTTCGTTGGTTTTATTTGCGGGACTTCAACTGGATATGTTGTATGCACCCGACAGGGTTTGGGTGGCGGTCATCGCCTTTTTGTTGTGCAGTGTTGCCTGGCTCAGATATCTCGACCGGCTGGCGGTGGTGGCTTCCCTCCTCAGCCTCTGTGCAGTTGTGATAACCCTGTTTTACTGGAATGATTATCCACAGTCGCAGCTGATGTGTTTTGCACTGGCCTTTACGATGGGGGCCAGCAGCCTGATTGCCGGGTATTTAATGGGAAGAGAAAGGTTTAGGTGGCATAAGAGCTGTTTGCATGTGCTGAGAAGTTTTGCCGCGGCGATGGCCTATGTTTCGCTGCATGTATTTGTAATAGACAAGTTGATGGCCGAACAGCCTTCTGGTGGCACGCTGGCAGGGGGATGGCAAGTATTTCATTGGGGCTGGACCATTGTAGTACCTATAATAATGTTATGGCGTTCGATTGTGAATAAGGACCGTTTTCAAATAAGGATATGGATGGTGTTGCTGTTGAGTGTATTTTATTTCCAGCACTATTATTACCCGGTGTTTGCGGGAGAGATCACTACATTAATATATGGCTTGTTATTGCTGGGGTTAACCGGGCTGTTGGTACGATTCCTGAAAAAAGGAAACAGTTCTTACAGCTTCAGGAAGGGCGGTGATGAGGGCGACCTGCTGCAAAGTGCCCCCTGGCTGGTGGTGGGCGGATATTCGGGTGTGGCTGTGGCGCCAGATGCCGGTGGAGAGGTGGAATTTGGCGGTGGAAAATTTGGCGGTGGGGGTTCGGGAGCGGAATATTAAAAAATTTCCTAACTTTCCCCCTCGTGAAAAAACTAGCTGCCATACTTGCCATGGGCATCCTGCTGTTCAATCTGCTGGGATACCGCGCTGTTTTTTCTTACCTGGAAACACATTATAGTCAGAAACTAGATGCCAGGCTTGATGTTGATCATTATGATGCGTCGGCATTGGTAACGATCAAAGTTCCTGTTGACGAACTCCCCTACTATACCAACTCTCCCATTTTTGAACGTGTAAAAGGTGAGGTGATGATTGGCGGAATGAAATACCAATATGTGGAGCGCAGGATCTACAACGACTCACTTGAAATGCGTTGCATTCCCAATGCAGAGGCGCACCATATCACCAATGCGAGGGATGAATTTTTCCAGTTAGTGAATGACCTGCAGCATACAAATTCTACGGGTAACCAAACAGGGAAACAATCTGTTTCCATAAAAAATATTCTCACTGAATGTGTGGAGAGCATGGCAATTGCAGCATTCACACCTGTTTTCCGCGAGACCGGGATAATCTATAATGATTTCCGGGTAAATCTACCTGCGGGAATAAAGCATTCTTCCGAACAGCCGCCAGATGCCTGATTGTTTTCGTGACTACGTTTATTGAAAGTAAGTGTACTCAAACCGGGTATGCGTTGGCATACACTGATGGCATACCCGGTTGAGCCACACTTAAGTAAGCAACTTAACCAATCAACTGCAATGATCAGACGCATAATTAAATGCGTCGCCATTCTGTATCTTTTTACAGGGGCGGCGTTAAATACAATGGCGCAAACCGCCTTCGACGGTTTCACGATGACAAAAGGAGAGCTCTGCATCGTGGCCGATTATGGAGAATCCAAATGGACAGAATACTGGGAGGGAAAAAGATTGAGAGAGAATCTTAATATAGGTGAATTCACCTCTAAAATCTTTATGCCCATGCTGGGATATGGCATTACCGACAGGATAGCGGTATTTGCCACTGTACCTTATATCAACAATTCATCAGATGCCGGCTATATGGCCAATTTAAAGGGCTGGCAGGACCTGGCCGTTGAGGCCAAGGTTCAACTGACAAAGAATAGGGTTGGAAAAGGCACGCTGTTAAGCTTTGCCACTGTAGGATTTTCTGTTCCGGTAACAGATTATATCCCCGATTTCCTGCCATATTCAATCGGGTTGGGATCCAAGACAGCCCAATTAAGGGCCATAGGGCATTATAAACTGGATAAGGGTTGGTTCACTACCATTCAGACAGGTTATATAATGCGTGGTAAAATTGAGGTGGACCGGGAGACATATTATACTGATGATCAGTATTACAGCAAGGAAATGGCCATTCCTGATGTTTGGGATGGCAGTGTTCGTGCCGGCTTTGATAATCGTCATGTAAGGCTTGGGGTACAGTATAACTGGGCCATCAGCACCAGTGGGAGTGATATCCGTCGTAATGATATGCCGTTTCCGGGAAACCGTATGGACCGGCAGAGCGTGGGTGTGAGTGCATTATGGTGGACGCCATGGATCAAAGGACTGGCTATACATGCCATGGGCGACCAGGTTGTGGCAGGCAGAAATATTGGCAAGTCCTTTACCTGGATGGGTGGCGTGCAATATGTTTTTAAACCTTTCCAAAAAAAGAAAAATGAGCAAGCAGAAAACTAATTATATCATATTGGGGGGAGTTGCTATGATGGCAATCTTCGCCGGGTGTTCAAAAGAGGTTGAGCAACGATCGTTACCCTCGTTTGAACCTGTAGCTGTTGAAAACGATGGGGGCAACTGGAAGACCATACTTGTTGGAAGCCCTGCTGACATTACTATTAGCGCGCCTGAGGCGGTTGGAAGTGCAGCTTATACGGCTGAATTACAGCAGATAGCTGATATGCAGGCATCGATAACGGACACGGATAAGCGCGCTATTAACAAATGGAAAAATAGCGGGATCATAAGGTGGAATGAAATTGCGAGAAAGCTGGTAGCTGTATATAATATTCCGCCGGAAGCAAATGCGGAAGGTAATTATCCTGCTCCCAATGCCAATGATCCGGGTGCTTATCCAAAATTTCCTTTTGCCAATCCCCCTTATGCATCAAGGGCCTATGCATATTTGCATGTTGCTATTTATGATGCGTTGGTGACCACATGGAAATATAAATTTCAGTATAACAGGAAGTCGCCCGCCGCGCAGGGTGGGGCCATTAAAGCGCTTGAGCCTTTGCAGGAAGGCCTGCCATCTTTCCCTTCGGAAGATGCAGTAGTGGCACAGGTAAGTTACCGGCTGCTTAGGGTTATGTTTCCGAATGACAGTACGATGCTGGCTGCTGAGCGCGATGAACAGAAGCGTGCAAAGGTGGTTAGCGGGGTGGCTGCGCCATCAGATATTGCTGCGGGAGAGCAGATCGCCAACCAGGTAGTGGAAAAGGTGTTAGCGCGTTACCGCACCGATGGTATGGGCCAGGCGGGAGGTAATCCGGCATTATGGGCAGAAGCCAAACAGGCCGCTATCGACCGCGGATTAACAATGCCATGGGAGAGCCTGGAGAAACCGGCAAGGCCCGGAATGCTCACGTTTTTCGGGAATGTGAAACAATTCCTGATCACAACCAGTCAGCGAGATTCATTACGTCCGCCGCCGCCACCTGCTATTGGCTCGGCTGAATTTAAAGAAGCACTTGCGGAAGTGAAACGAATGTCAGAGATACGCTCCGGAGAAGTTTGGCGCATTGCACAATTGTGGGGCGATGGTGCTGGCACATATACGCCACCGGGACATTGGAATGAGATCGCCTGCAAATCAATTGTTGCCAATAAATTCAGTGAGTTGCGAACAGCGAGAACACTTGCACTTATGAATATGGCGATTTTTGATGCAGGTATAAGTTGCTGGGATGCGAAGACCTACTATTATTATCCACGACCCTCGCAGGTAGATCCATCAATTAAAACAATTGGTCTGCCTAATTTTCCATCCTACACATCGGGGCACTCAACTTTTTCCGCTGCTGCGGCTACTGTTCTGGGTTATATCTTTCCGGGAGAAAGTGCATCCTTTGAAGCTATGGCGCTGGAAGCTGCTGAATCACGTATCTATGGTGGCATACATTATCGTTTTGATTCGGAAGCCGGACTGGATTGTGGTAAGGCAATAGGTAGTTTTGCGGTAAAACTTGGCCAGCGGGATGGTTCTAATTAGTATTAACGGTGATGTGTAGTTGCATTAGGAATAACATACAAATGAAGAAATAATCCATGAAAACGAGAACAATGATGAGGAAGATGTCGGCTGTTTTGGCTTTACTTGCAATGGTGATGCAACTTATAAGTTGCGGTGGCAAGAAGGATTATAAGGCTGCTATGCATGATCCATTTCTTTACTGCAAAACGGTGAAGAAATTAAATGATGTTGTATTGGAGAATAATTTTCCTCCTATGATAGCAACGCGGAATTATGCCTATGCCAATATTGCGGCATATGAGGTCATAGCTGCCGGCGACCCTTTGCATTACCAGAGCTTATCGGGGCAGATTAAACATCTTCCTCCAATGCCAAAACCCGCCGATACTTCACTCATTGATTTTCCTCTGGCTGCGATGCTTGCTTTTACAAAGGTGGGTAATGCGGTTACTTTTCCGGAAGGAAGTTTAATGGGATATTATGATGAGTTATTGGAGAAGGCTGATAGTTTGGGCATGCCGTCTGCAATAGTGGATGGCACCAGGGCCTATGCTGATACAATCTCAGCTGCCATCATGGCCTGGTCGAAAACTGATAACTACGCCCAAACCCGCTCCAGTACCCGATATACAGTAAACAGTGATGAAGGTCGCTGGATACCTACTCCTCCAATGTATGCCCAGGCAATGGAACCGCACTGGATGGAAATAAGGACACTTGTGCTTGACAGCGCTTCCGTGTGCAAGGCACATCAGCCACCGCCATTCAACATGCGCGATACCAGTGGGGTTTATTACAAGGCGGCAATGGAAGTAAAAACTATTGGTGACAGCCTTACAGATGAGCAAAAACATATCGCAGATTTTTGGGACGATAATCCCTTTAAAATGAATGTGAGTGGTCATGTAATGTTTGCTACCAAGAAGTTTTCTCCGCCAGGTCACTGGATGAATATTGTGGGGATAGCGGCACAAAAGGCTGGTGCCGATTTCAATACTACCGTCACCGGATATGCGAAAACAGCCATTACACTTTTTGATGCTTTTATCAGTTGCTGGGAAGGTAAATACAGTTACAATTCGATACGTCCTGAAACAGTCATAAACCAGGTGATCGATCCTGAGTGGAGGCCTTATATTCAGACACCTCCATTCCCCTCTTTTCCGAGCGGGCATGGAACGGCGTCGGCTGCTGCTGCCGAGGCGATGACCAGTGTTTTTGGTGATAAATTACGATTCACGGATACTTCCCTTCTTGAGTTTGGTATAGCCAACCGGGAGATCACATCTTTCAGGGATGCAGCTGCGGAAGCAGCCATGAGCCGCCTTTATGGAGGCATCCATTTCCGCTTTGACAATGATATGGGCGCTGAGTCGGGGCGTCGTATTGGCGAAATGGTAGTAAGCCGATTAAAAATGAAAAAATAACTAACCCGTCTGACATGCGTCATGACAGACGTCAGACGGATAAAACAACTGCAATGAAAAAAATAATATTATCTCTTTTTGCGCTGGCGCTGCTGGCATTAAATGCGAATTCACAGGGCTGTGTTGCGATCAGGGGCACTGGCACCAATTGTTCAGTATCGGGGCAGCAGGTGGCTGCCGGGCAATGGCAATTAAATATCGGCTATCGTTATTTCAAATCATTCCGTCATTTTAAGGGCAGGGATGAACAGGAAGAAAGACTGAAACAGAATACAGAGGTAATCAACTGGCAACATCTTTTGGACCTTTCGGTTGCTAAGCAACTGAATGATAGGTGGTCATTTTTGATAGGCTTACCGATAGGGATCAACAAGCGATCCTCTTTATATGAGCATGGCCGCACTGAGCGTCATAATACCGAATCATTCGGCATTGGCGATATGCGGGTTATGGCATATCGGTGGATGATCGATCCTGCGAAACATAGTAAGGGAAATTTTCAATTGGGGATGGGATTGAAACTTCCCACCGGCAATTATAATTACCAGGACTATTTCCAGAATGTTGGGGTAGACGGAAAGCCGGAACTGAGGCCTGTTGATCAATCTATCCAGTTGGGAGATGGAGGTACGGGCATTGCAGTTGAGTTGAATGGTTTCTATAGCTTTTCGCCGATAGCCGGACTATATACCAATCTTTATTATTTATCCAATCCACGTGAAGTAAATGGCACACGCACTTACCGAGAAACATTAAATGCTGTATTAGCCAATGAATCTATCATGAGCGTTCCCGACCAGTATATGGCAAGGGCGGGATTCAATTACAATTTTTTGGGGAAATTAAAGGGTGTATCCGGAAGCATTGGTGGACGCATTGAGGGAATTCCTGTTGAGGACCTGCTGGGAGAAAGTGGTGGATTTCGGAGGCCGGGATATGTAATAGCTGTGGAGCCCGGAATAACTTACCAGGCAAAGCGGGGCGTGTTTTATGCTACTGTACCGGTAGCATTGGAACGTAACCGTACCCGTAGTGTAACAGACAAGGAGGCCTCCTTGCAAAGTGGTACCTTCCGTCATGGTGATGCTGCTTTTGCGGACTACTCCGTGAACCTGGGATATTCATTGAGATTCTGATAACCCTCAGTTAAACCCATCTGACGCCTGTCGTGACAGGCGTCAGATGGGTTTTTTCGTAATATTGCGATTATGAAGATATGCCGCATGTATGGGTTAGGGAGTTTATTGATTTTCGTTTGTTCGATGTCGTTATTCGCACAGGATAATGGAAAAAATACATCCGTAAAAGGCAATGATTCAACAAATGATTTTCCCAGGAGGTGGGTTGGGAAATGGAAGGGAACCATGCATTGGTACCAGGGCCTTGTTGAACGCGAGCCGGTACTAATGGAGCTGCATATTTTACCGCTCGATAGTGCTGATCACTATACCTGGCGTATGATTTATGGCAGTCAGCAATCGGATGTGAGACCATACATTTTAAAGCCTTTTAATAAAGAGAAGGGACATTGGCTTATTGATGAAAGGAATAGTATCGTGCTTGATCATTTTTTGGTGGGCGACAGGTTTAGCAGCAGTTTTACAGTTCAGGGTAATACACTAATAAATAATACCTGGCTAAGCGGGGATAGTTTAAGTGTTGAATTTTACAATATGCAGGAAAAGCCGATCGCGATAAGCGGTGGTGGGGATAGTACAATTCCTAAAGTAAAAAGTTATGGGATAAGAACCTACCAACGAGCTGTTTTATACAGGTATTAAAATTCATCTTAAACAGCAGGGTCAACCCATGCTTCATTCTCTTTAAGCAAACTTATCAGTTCCGACACTGCCACTTCACTATCAACATTTCGCTTTACAACTTCCTTACCCTTATATAATGTGATCTTTCCGGGTCCGCTTCCTACATAACCAAAATCGGCATCCGCCATTTCACCCGGTCCATTTACTATACATCCCATTATTGCGATCTTAACTCCTTTAAGATGGTTGGTAACTGAGCGGATCTTTGCGGTGGTTTCCTGCAGATCAAACAGTGTGCGGCCGCAGCTTGGACAGGAAATATATTCAGTTTTGCTGATTCGTGTGCGTGTGGCTTGTAAAATACTGAAGGCGGTATTATTGGTGAATTGTTGAATATCTTTTACCGGCAAATAGGTGCGACCGCTAACCTGCATGTTTTCAACCTTAGCGTCGGCACTATAGCCGAGGCAGATACCATCGCCTAGACCATCGAGCAGTAAGGCGCCTGTTTCTGTGGCAAAATGAATCAGGTGCTCGTCGGGCGTTTGACCATGACTGTCAGTAATGAGGACCACTGGATTAAGAATACCGCGTTGCAGCAATTCTATGAACATGCGTCGTACCGATTGCATGGCATTCCGGTTGGTACTGCTTAGGCATATGACCACAGTATGATCATTCGCAAGTGTATCGATATGGGTGAAATCATTGAGCGCAGTATCATCACCGAAACAATCAACCATCACAAAATTAAGTTGGTTGCTTTTTTCTTTGGCAGTTACAAATCCACTATCCTGGAAGATGGGGAAATATTTTGTTTTATCGATTGCTGATTCCCATGCAGCGGGATAAACGATTACTTTGAGGGTGCCGGGTAACGAAAAGGTAAGAAGCTGGTGACCTGTGAAAATATAATCTGCAGCGGCATCACCAATATTCCATTTATCTGTAGTTGCATCATATGTGTAGCCGATTGCCTGCAGGTGATGTGGTTGAATTCGGGAAATACTACTAAGATCGGCCACAACAACCGGAACCTGCCTGCCACCAATATTCTGAACAGGGTCAGTATTACGACGCTGGTATGAAAAGGGAGAATATCCAAGCCTTGCAATGTCGGCAGGCTGAACTCTTTCTGATGATAGCGGATTTGAATAACGTTTTACCAGGTCGCGGCAAACGGGTATCTCAAATTCAGGGTCTTCGGTTAATGATACCCGTATGGTATCGCCTATACCGTCTTCCAGCAAGCTGCCGATACCGATCGCTGATTTGATTCTTCCATCTTCGCCATCGCCTGCTTCCGTCACGCCAAGGTGCAGTGGATAGATTTCTCCGAATTCGGCTTCCATGGTTTGTATCAGCATCCGGTAAGCCTGAACCATCACCTGCGGATTGCTGCTCTTCATGCTAAGAATGATATTGTGGTAGCTTTCATCGCGTGCGATCCGAAGAAATTCCATTGCGCTTTCCACCATACCCATGGGGGTGTCGCCATAACGGCTCATGATGCGATCGCTTAATGATCCATGGTTGGTACCAATACGCATAGCGGTACCGTATTCCCGGCATATTTTTACAAGGGGGGTAAAGCGTTCGCGGATCCTGTCAATTTCCGCGGCATACTCTGCATTGGTATATTCGATCTGTTCAAACTTCTTCTTATCAACATAGTTACCCGGATTGACCCTTACTTTCTCGATGATGCGGGCGGCGATCTCTGCAGCGTTTGGGGTGAAATGAATATCGGCTACAAGCGGTGTTTCATATCCCCGGGCGCGAAGTTCTTTTTTGATCTCTAAGAGGTTTTCCGCTTCTTTTTTACTGGGTGCGGTGATCCTTACCAGTTCTGCCCCTGCTTCGATGCAACGGATGCTTTGCTCCACCGTTGCAAGGGTATCCATGGTATCTGTGGTGGTCATTGTTTGAATACGGATGGGGTGGCCATTGCCAAGTAGGAGATTCCCGATCTTAACCTCTTTGGTTAGCAGCCTTTTATATGTAGTCAGTGATTCGGTATATAGTTGCATAGGGCAAAGATAACATGTCTGACTTACGTCAGGATGGATGTCAGACCGATAAGGGGTTTTTTCACTCTACCATGGGGTAAATCGAGGTTTTATATTGTATTCATGAAACCATTACTTGGGGAGTTGTACCATATTTACAACAGGGGCAATCAGAAACAATCAATTTTTCTGAATGAAGAGAATTATTACCATTTCCTGGACAAAATGAATGAACATCTGGTTCCTCACGTGGACCTGCTCTCATGGACATTGATGCCAAACCATTTTCATTTTCTAATTCATGCGAATGAGCAGACTATAAAAATACTCGAAGGGAGGGTATTGCCCATTACCCAATTATCAGATGGTATGCGTAAACTCCAAAGCAGTTATACGCAAGCATTCAATTCCTGGTATGAAAAATCAGGCAACCTTTTCCACCAGAAATATAAACATAAAATCATAGGCCCAGATGTTCTACGCCAAGGTCGAAATACATTTCATTATGTGCATTCTAACCCGGTTACCGCTGGTCTAGTAAAGCGCATGCGGGATTGGAAATTTTCTTCATATTCAGAATACTTATATCCAGAAAAGAAAGGAATGTGTAACCAGGATATGGCGATGGAATTACTTGAACTTGATCGAATGTCTATACTTTTCCCCACCATCTGACATCTGTCAGGACGGATGTCAGACGGGTTATTACCACCTAACCCTTACCAATCTTTTTCGGGGCGGTTGACGCCGGGGCCTTTTTGTTGAAGCTTTTTCTGGATCTCCTTTTCTTTTTGCTCGAGGGCTTTAAGTAATTGTTCGACCTGTTTCTGGTTCAGTTTGCTTTGCTGTGGTTGTGGTTTTTGTTGTTCCTGTTGTTTTTGCTGCTGGTCTTTGGGCTGTTGTTGCTGTTGTTGCTTTTTCTCCCGGAGAGCCTTTTGTAGGTTTTCGCGTGCCTGCTTATCTTCCGGATCCAGCTTCAGCGCTATTTTCCAGGCATCGATACTCTTATCAAGTTCCTTCCCCTGCTGGTGTACCACCCCTTTATTGTACCATGATTGCTGGGTAAGTTTCTTGTCCTTCCCTTTTTCGATGACCTCTTCATAACCACCAAGAGCTGCTGAGGCATCGCCTTTTTTCACCAGTGCATTGGAGCGGTTATACATGGCAGTTGGATCGGCTGGATTGGTGGTAACTGCTTTATCATAAGCTTTAAGTGCCTCTTCAAAATTGCCTTCGCGGTAATACTTGTTGCCTTCACGGACGGCGGGCAATTGTGCATCTGCATTTATGGAGATGAAAAGACATCCCCCAAGAATCATCATTATAGAGAATGTTCTCATGCAAGGACTTTTTTACGTTCTGAAATAAAAAGTTCTGCCAGCAGCAGGATAAGTGCCAGTGCCATAACATAATAGAAATAACTATGGTATTGAACGAAGGCCTCGTCTTCCAATTCCTTTTTCTCAATACCTGCTAATTGTTCGCGAATGGTGGCTGCGGCTGATCCTGCATCCTGCAGATATACGTAAACGCCGTTTCCCACCTGGGCCAGTTCGCGGAGTTGCGCCTCGTTCAATTTAGTCCTTACAACATTGCCCTGTGCATCGCGCTTGCTGTCGTTGATGGAGGGATCGTAAATGGTAGAACCCTCGGCTGACCCCACTCCCACTGTATTGATCATAACCCCTGTAGAAGCCAGGTCACGAACCACCTTTAATGCCTCGGCGTCATGGTCTTCGCCATCAGATATAAGTACGACGGCCTTGTATTTTTTCTCTTTGCTATTGAAAGCTGTGCCCGCCATCCGAAGTGCTTCACCAATGACCGTTCCCTGTGTAGGAACGGCGTCGGGACCGGCATTCTGGAGATATAATTTGGCGGCGGAGGCATCTGATGTGAGGGGCATCTGCATGTAGGCATGCCCGGCAAACCATATCATCCCTATCCTGTTATCGGCCAGTTGATCAATCAGCAGGCTAGCCAACTGCCTTGAGCGCTCCAGCCTGTTGGGCTTGATATCTTCCGCCAGCATGCTCTTACTCACGTCCATGAGCAACATCACATCAACACCTTTTCGGTTGACCGCCTCCGTTGCTCCTTTTTTACGGGGATTGGCCGCGGCAACAACCAATAATGCGAGCGCCAATAATGCCAGAACCGTTTTTACAAAAAACTTACGGGGAGAATAACTGCGGGTCAATGCCTGCACCAGGGCGGGGTCTCCAACCTTTCTGGCAGCGCGACGTTTCCATCGCAAAGCAGCCATGAATAAAGAGAGTAAAACTGCCACAAGGGCGAGTGCTGCAAAGAGGTAAATATTTTCAAATCGGAACAAGGGTGGACTGTTTGAAGCAAGTTAAGACAAAAAAGAGGCCAAACTGGTATTTGGAGGTACCCGTCTGACATGCGTCCTGACGCATGTCAGACGGGTATGTTATTTTTCGCCTTTCAGGAAGCCAAGGTGGGCGAGGATATCTTTCAGGATCTTCAGCCGGATGGTGGGGATATCGGCGGCGGGATCGGGTGTTCGAAGTTGTAGTACAAAGAAGTAGGGATGGCGGTTTTCCTCGATCCAACCGATGATCCAACCGATAGAGTCGCCATTGGCATCTTTTCCCCAACCTGTTTTGTAGCTGAGTTTGTAATTGGAATTATCTTCCATCAGCATCATTTTTCGCACCATCTCATTGCTACGACGCTGGAAGGGAAGCTGATCGAAATAGAGTTTTTTCATCAATCCCAGTTGTTCATCAGGGGTTATTTTAATGCTGCCATCGAGCCAGAAGCTATCCACCTGGCTAATGATGGCCCGTCCATACCGACCGGCATAACCCAGTGTATCGAGCCATTGCTGCATGCTATCCTTTCCTATACGCCTTGCCAGTTCCTGGAAATATGGAACAGATGAAAATCGGAAGGCGCTATAGAGGCTCAGGTCCTGGTTCCAGCTTTCTATGGGCCTTTTAATGCCATCCCATGCTATTACTACGCTATCATCTTTCAGTACACCCGATTCAAGGCCCACCAGGGCATTCACCACTTTGAACGTTGAGGCTGGCAGGAATGCAGAATCGCGGAAATGTTTTTTGTCGGAGATAATAAAACTGCCGAGGCCGTTATCAAACATCCCGAAAACGCCGGTCACTTTTTGTGCAGTGAAATATTTTTCGAGCTCCCTATTTTCTTCCACATTATTGGGAGCGCAACCCGTTAATAACAGTAATGAAAAAAGAATCAGGGGAATAGAGAACAGACTCTGCTCTTGTTTAGTGGAACCAGGAATATGACGTCTATAATTGAACACTGAAAGCATATGGAAATAATTGTGGCGCAAAGGTAGGGGAACTCTCATTTGAAGTGCATTTATGGTAGATTTGTTCAATGAGATTCCGTATTTCAAGATCTGTCACCAACGATATACCGCTATTGCACCTTCATGATGAGAGTGGCGGGGTAACCATATCCATTGCACCGGATTCGGGTGCCATGCTGCATGCTTTTGTAGTTCCGCTTGCTGAAGGGCCTCATAACATAATAGATAACTATTTAAACGCAACTGATCTTCAGGATAACCTCTCCCGGTCTTATAAAAGCAGCAAGCTTTCACCCTTTGCCTGCCGCATCAACCAGGCCAGGTACCAGTGGGAAGGGAAGGATTATGAGTTCGCGAATAAGTTTGCTGATGGCAGTGCCATCCATGGTTTGCTTTTCAATAAAGCCTTTGCCGTAACAGAACAGGTGGTTACGGATTTTATGGCATCGGCGAGTTTCCGATATGAATACGATGCTGAGGATGCGGGTTATCCATTCCGGTATGCCTGCACCATTACTTATACTTTACTGCCCACACAAACGCTGCAGGTGCAGACAACACTTGAAAACCTCGACAGCAGGACCATTCCAATAGCAGATGGCTGGCATCCATATTTCAATATGGGAACTAAAGTGGATGATTGCCTTCTCCAATTTCCGGCGATCGGAATGTTAGAATTTGATGATAAGTTATTACCAACCGGCAAAATGGTTCCTTTCGATGCCTTTAACAATTCTGCTCCTGTTGGCTCGGTTTCGCTTGATAATTGTTTTGTGCTGGAGCCAGGTGAACAACCGGTTTGCGTTTTCCTCAATCCGGCCAATGGTGTTGGCATCCGCTTTCATACGGATGGAAATTATCCTTATTTACAAATCTATATCCCACCGCACAGGGAGAGCATGGCAATAGAAAATCTAAGTGCCGCCCCCGATGCATTCAATAACAAAATGGGACTGCTGGAACTTGAACCAGGAAAATCCCAAACTTATACCCTGCATTACGAAGTAACTGTAAACAAACCCTGAAGATGAAAAAGATCAAAGTTTTGCTGGCCATTGTGCTGGCCATGAGTTTTACCGCCTGCCTGGAAATCACGGAAGAGGTGCAGCTTAATAATGACGGATCGGGACAAATGAATATAACCACAGACATGGGCAAGATGCTGGAATTGCTAAAGGGTTTTGCCACAGAAGAGGACCTTAAGAAAGAGGGGATGAAAGAATCTATGGATACCCTGATAATGCTTAAAGATGTGATGGATACAGTAGAGAATATCAGTGCTGAAGAAAGACGATTGCTACAGAGAGGAAGTTTGCGTATGCAAATGAATTTTGACAGCAACATGCTGAAGATGTATATAAATAATCCCTTCAGCAATCTGGCTGATGCCAACAAACTCAATACGGTGATCAACCAGAATGGCGTGATGGAAAGGGCGATGAAGGGAGTTAACCCGAATGCAGATACGCAAAGCGGCGGATCCAATGGCGGGCTTGATAAGATCGGATCCATTTATGATATTCTGTATAGCAAGAATAGTTATAAGCGTACGCTTAACAAGGCCAAGTATGACACGCTTATGGCCGATCCCAAAATGACGGAAGCCAAGTCGATGATGGCGATGATGGAAGATGCCAAATATACGCTGGTGCTCAAATTGCCGAGAGCTGCAAAAAAAGTATCCAACCCGAAAGCAACCTTAAGTGCTGACAAGCGGCAGGTGACCCTGGCGGGAAGCATGACGGAGATGATCGATAAACCCGAAACACTTGAGATCAACGTCGAGTACTGATGCAGGTTAGAAACTGGTTATACGGATATGGTGTTTGCGCCTTGTTGCATTTGTTTGCCATTGCAGCAGATCTGTATTGGTTGAGGATCATAACCAAGCCATTGCTGATGATATTATTATTGGTCTGGTTTCTTTCTGCAACCGCCAACATCGGCACAGGTAAAAAACATTTTATCACCGCTGCCATATTCTTTTCGTGGCTGGGGGATCTATTCCTGATGGGAAGTGGAGAATTATATTTTATAGCGGGGCTGGCTTCCTTTCTAACTGCCCATATTTTTTACATACTATTTTTTCTTTGGGCACGTGGCGCTACCACCACTTCAACACCGCTGAACAGGGTGGTTATACTAGTGTTGCTGGCCTATGTGGGGGTATTCTATTATTACCTTTCTCCCCATCTGAACCATATCCTGAAAATTCCTGTTTTCGTATATGCGCTGGTGATAGCTTCCATGTTTGCGGCGGCCTGGCATTCATTTCGACAGCGGGGCGGTGTATTGATTGGGGCGGGTTTATTCATTGTATCAGACAGCCTGCTTGCGGTAAATAGCTTTGTAGAAAACTTTTCGATGGCTTCGTTGGCAGTAATGATCACCTATATTTTGGCGCAGGTGTTGATAGTATATGGTGTAACCGGATGGCTGGAAACAACAAAAAGATATTTTTCAATATGAAACAGACAGATTTCCTTGTTATAGGGAGTGGCATTGCCGGATTGACCTATGCCATTAAAATGGCGGGGCGTTTTCCGGATAAAAAGATCACGGTTGTGACCAAAGCGGCAGCCGACGAAACCAATACCAAGTATGCGCAGGGAGGCATAGCGGGAGTAACCGATTTTGAGAATGACAGTTTCGCGAAGCATATTGAAGACACCCTCATAGCGGGTGACGGGCTCTGTAATCCACAGGTAGTGGAGATCGTGGTGAAGGAAGGAGTGCAACGAATCCGCGAGCTTATAGAATGGGGTGCAAAATTTGACAAGGATGCTGATGGAGATTATGCGCTTGGTATGGAAGGCGGACATAGTGAATACAGGATCCTGCACCATAAGGATGTGACGGGAAAGGAAATTGAGCGTACACTATTAGAAAAGGTAAAGCAGTATCCTAATATCGAGTTCATCAAGCATTGGTTTGTGATAGAACTTATAACGCAGCACCATCTTGGATTTCTGGTAACAAAGAGCACTCCTGACATCCAGTGTTATGGTGTATATGCGCTCAATACGCATAACTACCAGATCGAAAAAATACTTGCTGGCACCACCCTTCTTGCAACCGGAGGAAATGGGCAGGTTTATCGCACCACCACCAATCCATCCATTGCAACAGGTGATGGTGTGGCAATGGTTTACAGAGCAAAGGGCCGCATTGAAAACATGGAATTCATCCAGTTTCACCCTACTGCCTTATACGAGCCCGGCAGTGGCGGACAGGCATTCCTGATAACTGAAGCTGTTCGGGGAGATGGTGGTATTCTGCGCAACAGAAAGGGTGAGGCCTTTATGGAACGCTATGATGAGCGGCTTGATCTTGCCCCTCGTGATATTGTTGCAAGGGCTATAGACAGTGAGATGAAGATCATGGGTACCGACCATGTTTTCCTTGATTGCAGGCATATGGACCAGCAAAAATTCATACATCACTTTCCAAACATTCATGAGAAATGTCTTTCTATCGGTATAGATGTTTCAAAGCATATGATTCCTGTTGCACCAGCTGCCCATTATAGTTGCGGCGGAATCAAGACCGATGAGTGGGGACGCACATCTATCCGCAATCTTTATGCGGCCGGGGAATGTGCTTCAACGGGATTGCATGGAGCCAACCGGCTGGCTTCAAATTCTTTGCTGGAGGCAATGGTATTTGGTCACCGTGCTTTTGATGAAGGGTCCAAACATCACGTGGATCCTCTGGATGATGCCATGATACCAGATTGGGATGCGGGTGGTACAACTGACCCAAGAGAAATGATCCTTATAACCCAGAGTTTAAAGGAGCTACAATTAATTATGAGCGACTATGTTGGAATCGTGAGAACAGATGTGCGACTGGAAAGAGCCATGAAGAGGCTCGACCTCCTATGGACAGAGACGGAGCAACTTTATCAAACAACAACGGTATCACCCCAGCTCTGTGAATTGCGAAATATGATCAGTGTTGCATTCCTTATTGTTAAGGGGGCGCAGTTCCGTAAAGAGAGCAGGGGTTTGCATTACAATACAGATTACCCGGAAAAAAGCGGATTGCTGCAGAATATCGTGCTTTGATAAAATACCGTGTTTTTCTCCCCTCCCACTACTTGGAAAGAGAGGAAGTGCCCGTTACATTTGTAGCCTGAACCAACTCAACATGTATTACCTGGTGTACGGATTTCTTTATGTTGTATCGCTGCTGCCGATGTGGGCGCTTTACCTGATTAGCGATTTCGTGGCCTGGCTTCTGTTTGATGTATTCAATTATCGTTACTGGGTGATCCGCATGAATCTGAATCTTGCATTCCCCAGAAAGACCCAGAAAGAGCGGGATGAGATAGCCTATCGTTTTGCGAGGAATTTTACTGACACTTTCATGGAGACCATCAAACTGTTTTCGGCCAGCGATGCGTTTATCCGTGAACGTATGCCGGGCGATTACCATGTTTTTGAAGACCTGTATAAAAAGGGTCTTAAATGCCAGGTGCATATGGGGCATAATTTCAACTGGGAGCTGGGAAATCTTTCATTCAGTTTGAATAGCAGTTACCAGATGCTGGGAGTATATATGCCCCTGAAGAATAAGACCATGGATCGTATCTTTCGCAAGCTCAGGAGCAGGACTGGAACCATCCTTCTTCCGGCAACGGATATGCGAAAGAGCATAATGCCATACCGTGACCAACAATACCTGTTGGGGCTCGTAGCCGACCAGGTACCTCCCCGACCCGAGCGGGCCTTCTGGATGGATTTCCTGGGAATGCCTACGGGCTTCATTCCGGGTCCTGAAAAAGGTGCAAGGGCGGGTAATATACCAGTTGTATTTGTGAACATAACTAAAGAAAAGCGTGGTTATTACTACCTGCATGCAACACTGGTTACGGAAGATCCTGCACGTTGGCCTGAAGGTGAGATGACGATACAATACCGGGATTTTTTACAGCGAGTTATCCGCCAACACCCCGATATGTGGTTATGGAGCCACCGACGATGGAAAAAACCATGGAAGGCTGAATACATTGCACAATGGATCGATCTTCTTCCACCACCGCAGCGTGGGATCAACCCTTATGTTTCAAATAAATCAGTCTGATTATCTGCTGAAATAACCTCTCCCTGCCACAATTCTAAATATTTATCACACTTAAAAGCTAAACATGAATGAACTATTTAAGGTAGTGCTGGTGGATGACCATGCCCTGCTGAGAAACGGGTTGGCAAGACTGGTGGAGGGATTTGATCAGTACCAGGTGATATTTGAGGCAAACAATGGCAAGGAGTTAATGAACATGATCGACCCATTGAATTTACCGGATATCGTGTTGATGGATTTCAACATGCCGGAGATGGATGGATGTGCTACCACCAGCTGGTTGAAAAGGCATTACCCCGATGTCAAGATCCTGGCCCTGTCTATGTATGACACAGAGAATGCTATCATCAGGATGTTCAAGGCCGGAGTAAGGGGTTATGTGATGAAATATGCAGACCCAAGAGATTTGCGGACTGCCATGGATGCGCTAATACAAAAGGGATATTATTATTCGGAACTGGTAACGGGCAGGCTTATTCATACCATTAATGGATATGAAGAAGAGGAAGGCAGGAATCCAATTTCGGTTTTGAATGACCGTGAGATTGAATTCCTGCAATATGCCTGTACGGAAATGACCTATAAGGAAATTGCAGGGAGAATGTTTCTGAGTCCCCGTACCATAGATGGTTACCGGGACACCTTATTTGAAAAGCTGCGCTTAAAGACAAGGGTGGGGCTGGTGACCTTTGCGATCCGAAATGGGATATTTTCAGTTTAATTCAGCTTGCTGACCTCTTTTTCAAGAGGTATCCGTTTCTCTTCTTTAATAGCGGGAAATCCTCCTGTAATGATCCGGAGATTATGAATACCCTGTCTTTTCAGAAGGGAGGCAGCGATAACGCTTCTTTGTCCCCCACCGCAATGGATATAGAGATTTTGAAACTCCTCGAAATTGGCAATAGTTGCCAGGTCGGTCATTTCAGCGAGGGGAAGGTTTTGCGCGCCGGTAACATGAGATTCATTGTATTCAATAGGGCTGCGAAGGTCTACAACGATCAGATGAGGATCATGTGGAAGATCCATAGCAAGTTCATCGGGTTCAACTTCGATCAGGAGGTCGACCGGGGCGCCGATGTTTTGCCAGGCTTCAAATCCACCTTCCAGTACTGCGCTGATATTCCGAACCCCGGCTTTGCGGAGGCGCTCTACAGTAGAAGCTTCTTCACCGAGGGGAGTAATGAGATTGATATTAGTGCTGCCTTCGGTGTAGGTAGCAGCCCATGAGTCATAGCGACCATCGGGTCCGATACCAAGGGAGCCGGGAACAAAGCCAATGGAGAATTCGGAAGATGGTCGGGTATCGATTAGGGTTATATCTAAAGACTTGAGTTTTTCCTGTAATTCGGCAGGAGAAATAAAACTAAATGCTGACATAGCTGAAAGTAAAAATTAAAACTGCTTGTTGAGGTGTAATAAAAATAGCGGACCGAAGGCGATCCGCTATAAACTATGGTAGAACCAATTAGCTGATAATGTCTTCCACGCAGCGACTGATTTCAATGATGCGGGGTTCATTCAATTTGTAATAAATGAATTTACCATCGCGTTCAGTCTTCACAATACCTGCGCGGCGAAGAATTGCGAGGTGTTGAGAAGCAACGGACTGCTCTAACCTTAACCTGACATAAATTTCAGTTACGGTGAGTTTGTCACTCTCTTCCAACAACTTCATGATCTGCTGACGCAATTTGTGATTCATCGCCCTTAGTGTAAGAGCCGCTTTTTTTACATGTAAGAAATCTACTTTCATTTCCGAGCCTTCTACCTCGTTAACCACTAGATAATTTGCTGCTACTGTGTTCATGTGTGAAAATTGGATTTATGATTGTCAACTATTTGCCTTAGCCTAAACATGCAAATTTACATTGCAATTTTTTAAAATGCTTCATGATTTTGCTTTTTGGGGGCTGTAAAAAGCTTTTACGTAATTCGGTTCTGTGTAAGCAAGATCAGAAAAAGCCTGTTTGGCATACATTTCAGCCGCTAATTGGGCTGTTATAATGATATCGGCATGGATATTTTCAAAGTATGCGTTAACATTTTTTAACATGTTTTTATATTTCGCAGCTCCATCCCCGAAGAAACAAACCGGTTTTTCGAGGAGCCATTTATCAAAACTATCGGGTTCAAGGACCAGGGCAAAGGCCTCCTGGAGTTGCTGCCCGTTCTCATCAAAGAGGGCGGTAAAGACCTCCATCCGGCGAGCATCTATCATGGGGCAGAGCAGCATTGGTTTTTCCAGTTGTTTTACTGCTGTTTTGGCCATTACAAGTAAAGAACTCATTGTGATAAGCGGTTTACCTAAGGCATAACAGAGGCCTTTGGCGGAAGAAAGTGCAACCCGAAGTCCGGTATAAGAACCCGGTCCGGCGGTAACGGCAACTGCATCAAGGGAGGATAGTTCAGTGGATGAGGCCTCAAAAAGCCCCTTTATAGCGGGCTGCAACCAGGCAGCATGGTCTTTTTGAAGGGGGTTCACCGATTGAATATGATGTTCGCCCAGAGACAGGCAAATGCCGGCCTGTTCACCTGCGGTATCGATGGTTAATATTATGGCCATTATGATTTGGCAGCCGCCACCAATGCTGGGGCGGGCTGGTATTTTTTATCGGTAAGAGACATAATTTCCAAAAGTTCTACAATATTATCATGGCCTATCCGGGAAGCCCACTCGAAGGGGCCGTAAGGGTAATTGGTACCCAGTTTCATGGCGGTATCTATATCTTCTTCTGTACTTACGCCTTCTCCCAGGGCATGATAGGCTTCATTAATTATCATGGCTATTATACGGGCTCTTACCATTCCGGCGGTATCGGGAGCCATTACGATACTGAGTCCGCAGGCCAGTGCAAATTGTTCTACCGCGTCGGGCAGTTCTTTACTTGCAGCAGCAAGTTCGAGAACGGATTGGTGGCTGAACCCTGTCCACCCATTGAAACGGATCATTGAGGAACCGATCTCCCTGGTGGTATATGAAACAGAATTGACAATGACCGGTGCTGCCAGTGCTGTGAGGCATTTTATTCGCTCCGCTGAAGGGGAAAAATCACAATCGATGAAGAGATTGGCATGAGCCTGGCAAAAGAGACTGAAATCATGATAATGATGCAGAATAACGGGCTCTGCGCAGTTCACCGGGAAAGGATCATGACCTGGTTTCACCATCATGGCAACAGAAAGTGGGGGAAGAATCATGGTCAAAAGTACAAAGCATTATTTTTGTGGAATGGAAAAAAAGATCATCAATACTCCGCATGCGCCTGCACCGATCGGGCCATACAGCCAGGCTGTACAGGTAGGTTCGTTTTTATACATATCAGGCCAGGTGGCCATCAACCCTGTAACCGGAAATCTGGAGGCAACTGATGCAGCAGGGGAAACGGAGCAGGTTATGCGCAATCTCAAGGCCGTGCTTCATGAAGCCGGAATGAATTTCAGTGATGTGGTAAAAACGACCATTTTCCTGAGTGATATGGGTTTATTCAATTCAGTGAACGAGGTTTACGGCAGGTTTTTCGATAGCGATTATCCAGCCCGGGAAACCGTTGCCGTTAAGGGATTGCCACGAAATGTGAATGTTGAGATAAGTATGATTGCTGTTAAGGGCGAATGACACCAAGCTCTTTTCCAACCTTTGTAAATGCAGCGATGGCTTTATCGAGGTGTTCCCGTTTATGAGCTGCGCTTAGTTGAACCCTGATACGAGCCTGTCCTTTTGGCACAACCGGGAAAAAGAAGCCGATCACATAAACCCCTTCTTCAAGGAGTTTTGCTGCGAATTGCTGGGCAATCACTGCATCATAGAGCATGATGGGCACAATAGGGTGGTCACCGGGACGGATATCAAAACCTGCTTCTGTCATCTTAGATCTGAAATAAGATGTATTAGTTTCAAGTTGGTCGCGCAGGGAAGTTGTTTCACTAAGCATATCCAGCACAGCAATAGAGGCACCAACAATTGAGGGTGCGAGTGTATTACTAAAAAGATATGGTCTGCTGTGTTGACGCAACATCTCGATAATTTCTTTACGACCACTGGTAAAACCACCCGATGCCCCGCCGAGGGCTTTACCCAGGGTGCCGGTGATGATATCAATGCGGCCCATCACTCCGCGGTATTCATGGGTGCCCCTTCCGGTTTTACCCAGGAAACCCGAAGAATGACATTCATCGATCATTACGATGGCATCGTATTTATCGGCCAGGTCGCAAATGGTGTGCAGCTGGGCTATGGTTCCGTCCATACTGAAAGAGCCATCTGTTACTATAATACGGCTTCTGGCAGCGGCGGCGGCCTGGAGCTGAACTTCCAGATCGGCCATATCATTATGTTTGTAACGGAAGCGTTGGGCTTTACAAAGCCTGACACCATCAATAATTGAAGCGTGATTCAGCTCATCGGATATGATGGCATCTTCAGTGCCAAAAAGTGGTTCAAATACTCCCCCATTTGCATCGAATGCTGCAGCATATAAAATAGTATCTTCTGTACCCAGGAATTCGGCAAGCTTTTTCTCCAGCGTTTTATGGATATCCTGTGTACCACAAATGAAACGTACGCTGCTCATGCCATAGCCATGGGAATCAATCGCTTTGTGGGCAGCTTCTATAACCCGGGGATGGGAAGAAAGTCCGAGGTAATTATTGGCACAGAAATTCAAAACCTCTTTTCCATTCACCATGATCTCCGGTCCCTGTTCACTGGTGATGATGCGTTCTGATTTGAATAAGCCTGCGCTCTTGATCTCTTCTAATTCTGTAGCAATACGTTTCACGAATTTTTCGTTCATCAGGAAAATTTTAGGGCCCAAAAATAGGAAAGAAAAGTGCTGATGAGCAAATAAGGAAACAGCGTGTCATCTTATCGAGAGCCATCCTTTTTAACTTTTTTAAATGCAACCTGTAACATGAGGTAATTAAATTGCGTCATATTCCTAAAACCTGCACATGAAAATTCCATTCTATATTAAAGCATTGGCCACCGCCATACTATTTATTGCGGGTTTTGCCATATATCATAATTATTCTTACGGAAGCACGGAAAAAAATATGCAAGCCTGTTGCCTGAAAGAAAAGTCATGTGATGAGGAGAAAAAATTGATTGTTCCGCAGCCTGTTACGGGTGGCAGTTCAATAATCTGGGATTCAATGAGTGGAAACCTGCTGATGCTCACATTTTGAATTTAAGCGGGAAAATGCTTGTTTAAGGGCAATACTGGTACTTAAATTATGCTGATTCACCCCTGAAAATGCCCAGGCGAACCAATAAATGAATGATTCCTGACCCTCCCCCGCCCGCCGGGGGATATTTTTTTACCGGGGATTGTAACTTTATGGTTTCATAATCCGTACTACAAGCAAACCATCCTGAAAATATCAAGTTCAACTGTTTATGACTGAAAGGGAATACAATGAATGTGTGCGGCAATATGCAGATAATGTATATCGCTTCATCGTAAAAAACCTCCGGCATGAGGAAGATGCACGGGATGTGGTACAGAGTGCATTTGAAAAAATGTGGCAGCGAAGGGAGGAAGTGGATTATGAGAAAAGCAAGAGTTATCTCTTTACGGTTGCCTACCACCAGATGATAGATCACCTTCGAAAGAGCAAAAGGGTTCTATTGAAAGAGGGATTCAGTGAGCAGACAAGTATCATTAACAAACCCGTGAACAACCTGAAGAAGATACTGGATGAGGCGCTGGCCAGGTTGGGGGAAACACAGAGGAGCCTGGTGCTGTTAAAGGACTACGAGGGTTATTCATACGAGGAGATAGGCAGGATAACGGGACTCAGTGAGAGCCAGGTGAAGGTTTACCTGCACCGTGCGCGGATACAGTTAAAAAACTGGCTGGTGCGACCTGAAAATGTTGTTTAGTCACCCAAAAGGAAACACAATGAACATCAACAGAAATAATTACGAAACGATCTTCCTGCTATATGCTGACAATGAGCTGACAGCAGCCGAGAAAGGTTGCGTAGAAGATTTTATAAAAGAGAATCCCGACCTGAAGGCTGAACTTGAAATGTTCATGCAGGCAATACTTCCAGTAGAAAGCAGCCTGGGATTCCCGGATAAAGAAAGCCTGTTTCGTACAACGGATACTGATAGCCTGGTGAATATCACCAATTATGAAGACTGGTTTGTACGATATGCCGATGATGAACTGACGAATGAAGAAAAGGGGGCAACTGAATTATTTGTTTATAAGCATCCGGAGTACCAGTCAGATTTTGAACTCATGCAGCAGACTAAGCTGGTACCAGACATGAGTGTCAAATTCCCTGATAAGAAATCATTATATCGTTATGAGAAGGAAGAGAGCCGTCCGGTGGTGATCGGTATGTGGTTCAGGTATGCGGTGGCGGCGGCAGTTTTGATAGCTGCAGGTATTTTCTGGCTGAGTCAGAATAATGTGGTTGAAAATAATTTGGACGGAACTGTAACTATTGCATCACAGCAACCGTTAAACGAAAAGAAGGATGTGGATGATAAGCAGGAAACAATCATTCCTGAAGAAAAAAAGGCAAGCGAGTTAGTGGCAGGCAAAGAGAAGAAAAAAGTATCAGCAGGGGAATTAAAGGCAACAGGTAATAGTGAAAAGACAAGTGTGGCGGAGTCTGTTGCGAATAACGATAAGAGGCGTGATCCGGAAGCAGTGATAACACCTATAATAAAGGACAATTTAAATGCGGTGAATGTAGAGGTTGTCGCAGCAAAAACAGTTCCTTCTGCAGGTATAGATAAAGTGGTTCGGATAGTTCCTGATGACAGGCCGAATGTAGTGTATGCAAGTAATGCCGCAGAAGAAGATTATATATTCGTGCCAACAGATAACCTGGTGAGAAAGACGCCGCTACGGGGGATCCTTCGCAAGGCAGGGAGATATCTCGAACAAAAAAATCCACTTTCCACAGAACGCAGTAAGGGCGGTGTATTCACTGCCTCAGCAGAACAGTAATCAATCACTTACGATAAAACAAAGGATATGCTAAAGAAGATTACCTTTTTGGCCCTGGCAAGTATTGCCGTAATGAGCAGCCAGGCCCAGACAGATACCACCAAACAACCAACACCAGCTGGTGATACCGTCAGGATCGGGAACATCATTATTCTGAAAAACGGTGGTTCAGAACCTACGGACAATGATAAAAATGTGACCATCAACATTAACACCAACCGAAAGAAATCGTCAAGTAAAGTGACGAATTGGGGAATTGTTGATATTGGCTTCAATAATTTCATTGACAATACGAACTATGCGAGTGCTGAGGCGCAGGCATTTGCTCCGGGATCGAGTGAGGACTGGTTTAACCTTCGCAATGGAAAATCAGTGAATGTGAACATCTGGATATTTACACAAAGACTTAATCTCATCCAACATGTTGTAAACCTTAAATACGGAGTAGGTATTGAATTGTACAACTTCCGTTTTGAAGAAGACATCAGATTCAGGAAAGGACCTGCACGCATTGAGTTAGACAACCAGATAAATTACACCAAAAACAAGCTGGCAGCTGATTATCTGACAGTGCCTGTGATGCTTGATTTCAACTTCACGCCCAATAAGGAATACAATAAATCATTTGGGATCAGTGCAGGTGTAAGCGGAAGTTATCTCTATGCCAGTCGTCAGAAATACAAGAGTGGTGAAACGGGTAAAGAGAAAACCAAGGGAAATATCGGACTGAGAGATTTCAAACTGGCATACGTAGCCGAAGTACAACTTGGTCCGGTTAAACTATATGGATCATATGCAACAAAATCAATTTACAAAAAAGGGCTTGATCATACACCCTATGCGGTTGGATTAAGGCTGAGCAACTGGTAGTCTGATTTCATACTATATTAATGTGGCTACTCCCCCGGGGAGTAGCCACATTGTTGTATATTGAAGGCATAAATCATTTTAAATTATGAGTTATAATGTAATTGACATTGAGGGAATCGGAGAAACTTATGGAGCCAAACTTGAGTTACATGGCATAAGGACAACAGGGGATCTATTGCAGAAGGCAGGTACAAAGGCGGGACGTGAAATACTTGCGGCAGCAACAAGTATTCCGGAATCACTGATACTTACCTGGGTAAACCATGCAGATCTATTTCGCATCAATGGTGTTGCGGGTCAAACGGCTGAATTGCTTGAAGCGGCCGGAGTAGACACGGTAAAAGAGTTATCAACCAGGAATGCCGCCAATCTTCACGCTAAATTAATAGAAGTAAACAAGGAGTTTGGGTTAACCGGAAAAGTTCCTTCATTAGAAATGGTAGAGGGAATGATTCTTGCATCCAAATCGATGGAACCAAAGGTTTTCCATTAATCTTATTTATAAATTCAAAACAAAAAGCATGAAAAGAATCGGAAGGGTTTTACTGGGACTGGCAATAGCCAGTGCAGTGTCGTTAACGGCATGTAAACCAAAGGACACGGACATTGAAAAAAATGTTACCACCGCTGTTGCGGGTTATCCGGGTGTAAGTGTTAGTGTTAATGATGGTGTGGCTACCATTTCGGGTGAGGTTGCCGATGAATCCACAAAGGCTGCTGTTGAAACTGCCGCTAAATCTGTGAAAGGAGTTAAATCGGTAACTAATAATCTTTCTGTTCCGCCACCACCACCACCAGTGGAGATTAGTGCCGATGCCACGCTTCAGCAAACTGTTGCAAGCACGCTCACTTCAATGGGCCTGGGCCAGGTAGTGGCTACTGTTAATGATGGTGTTGTAACCTTAACGGGTGAAATCAAAAAGGCGGATCTGCCTAATCTGATGCAAAAGCTTAATGAGCTGAAGCCTAAGAAGATTGAAAATAAATTGACCATTAAATAAATAGAACATCATGGCATTACAGGAAAGTAAATATAAAGCGCTTGTTGATGCTGCTACGGCAAAAGGCATCAGCGATCTTCAGGTTCGCGAGCAGGAAGGTGTATTATATATTGATGGTACTGCTCCTAGCAGTTCGGCAAAGCAGGAGTTGTGGGATCTGTATGAAACCATTAACCCGGATTTCCGCGATTCTGATCTGGTGATGAATCTTTCTGTTGCGGAAGGAGCTGAGGAAACGTATACGGTACGCAGCGGAGATAGTCTTAGTAAAATTGCGCAGAAATATCCCGGCATCAGTTGGAGGGAAATTTACGAAGCCAATACGGACAGGATCGAAAATCCTGATCTTATCCAGCCAGGATGGGAATTGAAGATCCCCCGCAAGTGATATCCGTCTGACGTTTGTCAGGACATATGTCAGACAGGTAGAGAGCGCCCCGGTATTTCCGGGGCGCTTTTGTTAACATTAATCAAAGTTTTTCCACACTGAAAATAAATTAGTCTCTGGCAGCGTTTTTGGGGTACCCTAACCGTTGAAGCTACTTTTAAATTGAAAACCTATGCAGCTGTCACGAGTATCCGTATCCATGGTGCTTCTTTTTGCCGTTGGACTAATGTCCTTTTCCGGCCACAACATCCGGAAAATCCGGTACAATCGCTTAAACAGTGAATTAAATGGTACCGCAAGAATCCTCATTGACAAATCAGACTATGAACTCAGCATTTTTGATGATGAGGGATGGTATGCCACTTATCCGGTCGTTTTTGGTGAAAAGACACTGGGAGATAAAATGTGGGAAGGCGACCGGAAGACGCCTGAAGGAGATTACAAAATCATTTCCAAGCGCCCCCATGAGAAATGGGGACAGATCATGCTGATCGATTATCCTACAGCCGCCGACAAGGCCAAGTTCAATGAAAGAAAAGCCAAAGGCCTGATTCCGCCCAAAAAGGGAATTGGAAATGGGATAGGCATTCATGGTACCTGGCAGCGGGATGATATGGCTGTAGATTATTTCCAGAACTGGACAAATGGTTGTGTTAGTCTGAAACGAAGCGAAATGATCGAGCTATATGATATGATCCCGGTTGGTACCAGGGTAACGATTAGGAAATAACAGGGCCAACCAATCAATTAAAATAACCAGAAAAAGAATCCTGCAATGGGATTATTACTACTGAAAAGAGTAGTGATAATCCCATTCGCTTTTAAAAAACAGGGGTTAACCGAAAAATATTGACATTATTATAGCAATATCACAAATATGGCTATTTTTGTTTTGCTTATGAGGGCGTATGGTACTCCCACTACAATACTTCCACCAGGGTAATTGATCCATCTTCCTTTTCGAAAACAACCAAACTTGTCCAATTCCTTTGAGGAATCTGCCTCTTTGTTTTCAAAAACCACCATTGAATTAAATCAATTACTCTACCATGAGAAAACTTGTACACTTAACCTTATTTTTATTCGTAACCCTAACCACGGCCAATGCCGCTGACAAATATTGGGTAGGAAATAATGACAATTTCCAACAGAGTGGAAACTGGTCCTTAACACCTGGAGGTCCGGGCAATGCAGGCTCACCAGGAGCCAATGATGTCGCAGTATTTGACATTGCATCTAATGGATTTAACTCCATAGTGACCATTGGAGGAGGACAAACTTTCCAGGGTATTAGGATTGTCGGATTTGAAGGCATTATTGTCTTAAACGGAAATGGAAATAAAAATCTTACCGGCTTTCTTTCCAGCGGCCTTCTCTCTTCTATAGTTATGAGCAGCGGAATAATTCAGGTTCAAGGTACCCTTAATGCATCGGGGGACATTAACATGACAGGCGGAATTATCCAACTTGGCAATAGTTCTACCACCACATTAAACGGAAGCCTCATAGTAGATTTCGACAATGGTGCCATTCTTCAAGGAAACACACCTGTGGTTGGACAAACAGGAAGCACTGTCATTTTCAACAATGAGCGTGCAACGCCTGCATTGGTTATTGGTAATGGTTCAGGTACTACAGGAATCAATCTTTATAATGTTACTATAAACAATATTGCCCCTGGAAGTGATGAAACACTAATTTCATTTAGTGATGTAATGCAGGTTCGAGGCACACTAACACTTCAAAATGGAAGAGTTAACGGTCTGGGTGTTGGAAGTACTGTTGGCAAAATAAGAGCTATAGGAAATATTGTTGCCGGTGCAGGATTCTTACCGTCAAATGCCCAACTTGAATTTGCAGGCAATACTAACCAAACGGTCACTTTTAATGCAGCAGTACAGGGCAGCTGGAATGGAAATATTCTATTTAACAAATCAGGGAATCCGACTGGTACAGTTACTTTAAATAGTCCGATTTTATTTGACCAGTTAGGTCAGACAGTAACTTTTACTAGTGGAGTGGTTAATACAACGCAGACCAATCTGATGATTTTCACAGATGGTGTAACTGCCATTGGTCAATCAAATTCAAGCTATGTTGATGGTCCGGTACAGAAATCAGGAATTTCCGGATTTACATTCCCGGTTGGTGATGCAGGATTCTGGGGTGGGATTTCAATAAGTGGAGCAACCATTTTTGAGAGTCCTTTTGCCAGTTCCGTTACACATGTGGCTCAATATTTCCGTGTGAACCCAGATCTGGCAGGGTACCCTCATACAAGTTTATCTCCATTTGCCATTGCAAATAATTTCAAGGTGAGCGAATGCGAGTATTGGAATATGCAGCGTACTGCTGGTACTGCTGACCCAGTAATCTGGTTAAGTTTTGATGATGCAAGAAGTTGTGGCATTACAGCCCCCAACAACATTGCAGTTATGGCCTGGATCCCACCATTGACCAGCTATTGGGAAGCAACAGGTGGCATATTTACTGGTTCACCAGTTAATTTCCGTCGTTCGATTGGACCAGTCAACTTCATTTCAGGAATCTATACGCTGGGAACAAACAACCCAATTGCGAACCCGCTTCCAGTGCGTTGGCTGAGCTTTACAGGTCGTTATTACAATGCAGCCGTAGAATTGAACTGGAGTACATCTCTTGAGCAGAACAATGATATGTTCACTGTGGAGCGTTCAGCAGATGGAATTAATTACAGTGCCATTGGTACGGTGAAAGGAAGAGGTAATGCATCTACTACTTCAGTTTACAATTTTGTAGATCCAAGACCATTGTCTGGAACAGGACATTATCGTATTAAGCAAACAGATCGCGATGGAAAAATTTCTTACAGTGATGTGATCAGGGTTTCAAGCAGCAGTCCATCAATGAGAGGTCTCCGCTTGTTCCCGAACCCGGCCGCTGGCAATATTCCATTAACGCTTGAAAATAGCAGCTGGACCAATAAGAAGGTGAATGTTACCATCTTCAATGCGGTGGGTGGTATTGTTTACCAGGACCAGGTGACATTTGGTGCTGACGGAAGAAGCAAAGTCAATATTTCTTCATTGCAGAAGGGATCATACTTTGTAAGCACTTACCTGAATGGCGAAAAGCAAACAATGCCTTTCCTTGTACAATAATCAGATCCCCTAAATTATACGATGGACCGTCCGAAAGGGCGGTCCTTTTTTTTGGGAGATTCCCCTATTTTTACCCATTATCCGAATATGCTGTACCGCCTGGTTAAAATGCTAATGAGATCTGCCCTTGGAATGTTTTACCGGCATTCGATGTTGCGGAACATGCATCAAATCCCTTTGAAAGGCGCGGCAATTTTGATTTCTAATCACCCTTCCTCCCTTATGGACGCTGCCTTACTGGGTGTATTGTTGAAAAGGCCGATTCATTTTTTTGCACGAGGTGATGTTTTCATGAATCCTATTGTGAACAGTATCCTTAAAGCACTGCACATGCATCCGGTGCATCATCATGAAGGCGGGAGAGATACATTAACTGCTAACGATGCCAGTTTCGAAAAAGCAATAACGCTTCTTCACGAAGGTGCCCTTGTATTATTTTTTCCGGAGGGTAGCAGCCATACAGACTATCATCTTCTCTCCTTCCGTAAAGGAGCATTCAGAATTGCTCTGCAGGCAGTATCGCGGAAACCCGGACTTGATATTCAGGTTGTTCCAATAGCTATAAATTATAGTCACCCCACTGCAATTTTCAGTTCAGTATGGGTGCAGGCAGCGGAACCCATATTTGTAAAAGACTACCTGGATAATTATAATGAGCATAGGGCTATTGGCATAAGGCAGTTAACAAGGGATGCAGAAAAGGCTGTAAGGGATATTGCTATAGATGCCATGGCCGGGCACTCACCTCAACTATTTTCCTGCCTAAACATATGGCGTAATTCTGAACATGCGTTGAATATTTCTGGTGAGCAACAGATAGTGGCAGAATATGCTATCAGCAAAGCACAGCCGAAATGGATGCACCATGTGCAATTGCCATTACAGGAATATGAAAAATTATTGGCGGCATACCATTGCACTGATGAAGAAGTGGTTGCGGCTGGCAGAAAAAAAATGTCGAAGGCTCCACTTTTACTTGGCTTCCCCGCTGCTGCCATTGGATGGTTTCTGAATGCCCTCCCCCTTTTGCTGGCAAGGATGATTACCGACAAAAAGGTAAAACGAACTGATTTTTATTCCTGGGTACTTGTAGTTAGTTCTGCTTTGCTTTATGTATTATGGTTTATTGGCATTACTGTTTCAGCAATGAATATGCTCAGTGGATGGCAGACCATAGGAATATTGTTTGTGATGGTGGCAACGGGACAATATTCCTGGAACTATTACCGCTATTACCATCAATGGAGATTGCAGCAAAACGGTCTTAAATTGCCAGAAGCATTACGCTCAGAAATGGGAAGACTGCGTAAGGAAATACTTGAGCAGATCAATGCACATAGTAATCCGTTAAGCAATAATTAAAGCTTTCCAATTTTAATTTCATCTACAACTGCAGGGTCGAGTAAGGTTGAAGTATCGCCCAGATTTTCTGTTTCACCTTCTGCGATCTTACGGAGTATACGGCGCATGATCTTACCACTTCTGGTTTTTGGAAGTCCGGATACAAACTGGATCTTATCGGGTTTTGCTATTGGTCCAATGATGCGGCTAACCGTTAGAGTTATATCCTGACGGCTAAGATGCTCATCTCCGTGGCTGCTCTGGTAAATTACGAAAGCATAAATACCCTGGCCCTTTATATCGTGAGGGTAGCCCACAACCGCACTCTCCACTACTCCTGCGTGCATATTGATAGCGTTCTCTACTTCAGCTGTGCCGATCCGGTGACCGCTCACATTCAGTACATCATCAACCCTTCCTGTGATACGGTAATTACCTGATTCATCGCGGTAACAACCATCGCCGGTAAAGTACATATTTGGATAAGCCGTAAAGTAATTCATACGGCAGCGTTCATGGTCATTATAGGTTGTGCGTAAAATAGATGGCCAGGGAAATTTGATACATAGGTTTCCGCTAACATTATTACCGGTAATTTCCACTCCATTTTCATCCAGTAATATTGGCTGTACACCTGGCATAGGCAGTGTGGCGAAGGTTGCTTTGGCGGGAGTAACTCCAGCCATATTACCAATCAGCACGCCACCAGTTTCGGTTTGCCACCAGGTATCAACAATTGGACAGCGCCCTTTGCCGATCTCTTCATTGTACCAGTTCCAGGCTTCTTCATTGATAGGTTCGCCAACCGTACCGAGCACTTTAAGCGAAGAAAGATTTTTACCATGTACGGGGCCAAGACCAAAGCCCATTAAAGAACGTATGGCTGTGGGGGCGGTATAGAGCACATTTACCTTATACTTGTCAACGATCTCCCAGAATCTTCCCGCATCGGGCCAGGTGGGGATGCCCTCAAACAAAAGCGTGGTTGCACCTGATAGCAGGGGGCCATAAACAATATAACTGTGCCCGGTGATCCAGCCGATATCTGCGGTACAAAAATGAATATCGCCCGGTTCATACTGGAAGGTATTCACAAAAGTATATCCGGTGTAAACCATATAACCGCCAACGGTGTGAACCACTCCCTTAGGCTTACCTGTAGAGCCGGAGGTGTATAGAATAAACAGGGGATCTTCAGCATCCATTTCTTCAGCCGGACAATCAGGATTACCCTGTGTTTCCACCTTACGGATCTCATCTTCCCACCATACATCCCTTCCCTTTATCATGGAAACAGGCGTACGATTTCTTGTAAGTACGATAACCCGCTTAACGAAGCGGCATTGAATGAGGGCATCATCAATAACACTTTTTAAAGGGATGGATTTATTGCCCCGGAAGGCGCCGTCACAGGTGATCACGAATTCAGCATTGGCATCCATAAGTCTGTCGGCGATAGACTGGGCACTAAAGCCACCAAAGATCACGGAATGTATTGCTCCGATGCGAGCGCAGGCGAGCACAGCAATGGCAAGTTCCGGTACCATACCCATGTAGATACAAACCCTGTCGCCTTTACCGATGCCATTGTTTTTAAGGACATTGGCGAATTGAATAACCTTATTATGAAGCTCGCGGTATGTGAGGATACGGTGGTGTTCATCAGGATCATTGGGTTCCCATATTATAGCTGGTTTATTGCCCAAAGAACCAAGGTGCCTATCGAGACAATTTTCTGTAATGTTAAGTTTGCCACCGATGAACCATTCAATTTTCGGTTCTGTGAAATTCCATTCCAATACCTTATCCCAGCGTTTGCGCCAATAAAAATTTGACGCAATATCGGCCCAGAAACCTTCGGGGTCATCCACACTTTTTTTATAGACAGTATTGTATTGTTCGAGTGACCTGATTTGGTAAGGATATGACATTTGTATCGTTTTAGGTTGCGTTCCTGAAACAGGAAAAGGTTCAGGGGCAACGAATTCAGTTCGCTAATTTAGTATGTTTAAGGTAAATAGGAAGCAAGCAATGAATCAGGCAAGTACTTCAACAGGCATATGGAAAGTGATTGGTGCATCATCTGTGGGCACTTTAATTGAATGGTATGATTTCTATATTTTCGGAAGCCTTGCAACAGTAATCGCCACACAATTTTTTCCCAATACTAATCCCACAGCAGCATTATTGAGCACACTGGCAACGTTTGCAGCTGGATTTATAGTCAGACCATTCGGTGCGCTTGTGTTTGGGAGGCTAGGAGATCTTATTGGTCGTAAATACACTTTTCTCTTAACCCTGGTATTAATGGGAGGTTCCACCTTTGCGATAGGGTTAGTACCAGGCTATGAAACCATTGGCTTTGCCGCACCGATCATTGTATTAGTGCTCCGGTTGCTGCAGGGCCTTGCCCTGGGTGGAGAATATGGGGGTGCGGCCACTTATGTTGCGGAACATGCACCACCGCACCGCCGAGGATATTTTACTTCCTGGATACAAACCACTGCCACATTAGGGCTTTTTGTTTCGCTTGGAGTGATACTGCTCACACGGCATAGTCTTGACCCCGACCCCGAGGAGTCTATCCGAAAATTCAATGAATGGGGATGGCGGATTCCATTCCTGGTGTCGATTGTACTGGTGATCGTTTCAATTTATATCAGGATGAAAATGAACGAATCGCCACTTTTCGCCAAACTCAAGAAGGAGGGTAATCTCTCGACCAATCCACTGAAGGAAAGTTTTGGGCATCGTACTAATCTTAAAATGGTATTGCTGGCACTTTTTGGCGCAACGATGGGGCAAGGGGTAGTTTGGTACACAGGACAATTCTATGCCCAATCATTTATTGAAAATGTTTGCAGAATAGATTTTGATCAAAGCCGAACTATAATTATCTGGGCCATACTTTTTGCAACACCTTTTTTCGTTGTGTTCGGATCATGGAGCGACAGGGTTGGCAGAAAATGGATCATGATGGCCGGAATGCTGATAGCCATATTTTCTTATCGCCCCATTTATAAACAATTCCTGTTACTCAGTGATGTGGCCGCTTTGGAAAAAGTTACATCTCCAACTATCACTGCTTCCACTATTAAAAAAACGGCGCTACCAAACAGCACTGATTCTCTTCTCACAACCATTGTTAATAAAACAGCTTATAACGGTATCAGGTATAAAAGTGTAGCGGCGGATACTCTTTATACTTCTGGCCAGTTACAAACGTCTGCCCCAGAAATCCGGTACCTGGAAAAAAAACTTGACCAATCAACTTATTGGAAATTCGTATTGCTGGTTTTTATACAGGTTCTGCTTGTAACCATGGTATATGGGCCTATCGCTGCTTTCCTGGTTGAACTGTTTCCTACCAAGATCAGGTATACCAGCATGTCGCTCCCCTACCATATCGGGAATGGGGTTTTTGGAGGGCTGACACCGTTTATCGCAACGTTGCTCACAACAATTTATGCTGATAAACTGGTAGGGCTATGGTATCCGATTGCGATCGCGGCTGTTTGCCTTGTAATTGGAGCGTTGTATGTAAGTAACCGGATTGATCCTAATGTTAATGACTAAACCATCAAAAAATGAACTTACTGAAAAGATATCTGGGGATATTATGGATGGCATTGGCCCCGTTTTCGATGTATTACCTGGTAAGAACAGCGCTGGCGGAGATTGCCGCCAAACCTGTAATTGATACAAAGATCCAATGGGGTGTTTTTGTAATTGTCTTTTTCCCTATTGCGATCGGCTTAATAATATTTGGTTTTTATGCACTTAAAGGAGAATATGATCATCTTCCGGAGAGTTCGGAAGAAATTGAAGACTGAGAAAAAGTCATTGTTAAATACATTAACAATAGGAAGCATTCTGATGTTATTAAAGTAATTTCGCGCCATGACCAACATCAATTCATCATTTTACCCGGCATTATACCGGTATAGGGTCTTGCTCTGTTCCGTGGCGGTGCTCTTCATGATGGCATTGAGTAGCAGTTTGGTTATGCTGCCTTTTGCATCCAGACAAAACAAAACAGTGATCCTGAATACTGTTGAAGAGGAAGCAGGCGGGAGCAGTTCAAATAACATAAATGAAGAGCATAAGAATGGCAAATCCTTTAATGGCCATTTATATGATTTCGATGCTTTTCTTTTGAGCCAGCGTTTAAGCAGGTCTCATTACAATATTCCACGTTCTGTGGATATTCTCTCATCCTTACATTCAAAAAGGATCGTACAGCCTCCGGAGTGTTGATAGTTTCAATATTTACTTTCCTGCAATAACATTTATCACCATCTGTAAGAATTGTGCATTTTCATGTGCAAACGGACGGTTCGGTTGATTGGCTAATTTATAAACTCCTTTTTTTATGGCTCGTTCTGTACGCAACGTTTTCAGCAATCTTGGCGCTGATTTTCCCGCATCTGTTGTAGTTTTTTTGGTGGCGCTTCCACTTTGTCTTGGTATCGCCCTCGGATCAAATGCTCCTCTATTTTCCGGTCTTATAGCTGGCATAGCTGGTGGAATAGTTATCGGAATCCTAAGTGGATCGAATCTCAGCGTGAGCGGTCCTGCAGCGGGACTTACAGCCATTGTTGCAGCAGCAATAGGCAAGTTACCTGCATTTGAAGCATTTCTTCTTGCCGTTGTGCTGGCGGGGATATTTCAAGTGATCCTTGGTTTTCTGAAAGCGGGAATACTGGGCGATTATATTCCAGGTGCTGTTATTAAGGCCATGCTTGCAGCTATTGGGCTTATACTCATACTGAAACAATTACCACATCTTGTGGGGTATAATGCCGATTTCGAAGGAGATGAAAGTTTTCGCCAGCCTGATGGCTCCAATACTTTCACAGGAATTTTCAAAGCATTAAATTATATTTTGCCACTAGCCATTGCTATCGGGCTGATTTCTTTAGGAATCCAGATAGTATGGGATAATATACTGGCAAAAAAAGCAAAATTCTTCAAGCTCATTCCGGCGCCTTTGATAGTTGTGTTGGTTGCTATTGGCATCAACCAATGGGCAATGATCTATAGCCCCTCGCTGGCACTGCCGGCTCATGCGCTTGTAAGCATACCCGTTGCCGAGTCATTAGAGGGTTTTCTATCCTTCTTTATGTTTCCGGATTTCAGTTATATAACTAATTACCAGGTATGGATCTCTGCGGCAACCATTGCCATTGTTGCCAGTCTGGAGACTTTGCTGAATATTGAGGCTTCTGACGAATTAGACCCTTACCAGCGAGTTACCCCAACTAACCGCGAGTTAAAGGCACAGGGTGCGGGAAATCTTGTTTCCGGATTACTTGGTGGATTGCCCGTGACCTCGGTAATTGTACGGACTTCGGCAAACGTGCACTCGGGGGCAAAATCAAAAATGTCGGCCATAATGCATGGTATAATGCTTTTATTAACTGTTGCATTGATTCCCAAAATACTCAATCTCATTCCCCTGCCTGCATTGGCCGCTGTATTGATTTACACGGGTTTCAAACTTGCCAAACCAGCTATCTTTAAGGAGTTCTATCGCAAAGGATTTGACCAATTCATTCCATTTGTTGTTACCATTGTGGCCATATTATTTACCGACCTTCTTGTTGGGATCATGATCGGTTGCCTTGTAGGATTATTTTTCGTTATGCGGAGTAATTTCAGGTCGGCAGTATTTGTTGTGAATGATGAGAACAATTATCTGTTTCGTTTACGCAAGGATGTTAGCTACCTGAATAAGCCAATTATAAAACGCAAACTTGCACAGGTGCCTGAAAACGCTTATGTACTCATTGATGCAACACGGGCAGATTTCCTGGATCGTGATGTGGTTGAGGTCATAGAAGATTTTATCATCAGCGCACCATTGAAGAATATAAAGGTAGAGTTGAAAAAAAGTGCATATAAAGAACAAGGATTTTCAAATATTGAAGGACTATTAAAAGCAAGCGCATAATGAACACTTACGAAAGGCTCTTATTAGAGAACAAAGCATGGGCGGCAGAAACTGTTTCAGCAGATCCTGGATATTTTGAGAGGCTGTCGAAATTACAAACACCCGAGTTTTTATGGATCGGATGCAGTGACAGTCGCGTTCCGGCCAATCAGATCACCGGTACACAGCCGGGGGAGATTTTTGTGCATCGGAATGTTGCCAATATGGTGGTGCATACAGATCTTAATATGTTGACTGTACTGGATTATGCAGTGAATCACCTGAAGGTGAAACATGTAATTGTGTGTGGCCATTATGGTTGTGGTGGTGTGAAGGCCGCAATGACCAAGCATAATTTCGGGATCATCAATAAATGGCTAATGAACATCAAGGATGTTTACAGATTCCATCGCGATGAGATCGATGGAATTGCCGATGAAGAAAAACGGAGTAACCGCCTCACAGAACTTAACGTAGAAGAGCAGGTGAGGAATCTGGCTAAGACATCCATTATCCAAAAGGCCTGGAAAGATCGCCAGGCACCCCACTTACATGGTTGGGTATATGGACTTAAGGATGGTCTCATCAATCCCGTATTTGAGATGCCGGCAGGAACGCATATTGATGAGATCTATGAGTTTGATGACTTATAATTCAGTAGGTTTGTTGCATGTCTATATCAGTTGAATCCTTACTGAAAGTATACGGCCAGCAAAAGGCTGTCAATAATATTTCTTTCACGGTTAACAAGGGTGAGATCGTTGGCTTTCTTGGACCAAATGGTGCCGGCAAATCGACGACTATGAAGATACTTACGGGCTACCTACGCCCGGATGGTGGAAAGGCCTGGGTCTGCGGCACGGATGTGCAGGCAGACCCGCTGACCACCAAACGTAAGATCGGATACCTGCCTGAATCAAATCCGCTTTATTACGATATGTATGTTCGGGAGTATCTTCATTTTATGGCGGATGTACATTCCGTTGAAAATAAGAATACCCGCATCAATGATGTTATCGCTAAGGTGGGACTAACCCCTGAAAGCGATAAGAAGATCGGGCAATTATCAAAGGGATACAAACAACGTGTTGGATTGGCTGCAGCTCTGATCCACGATCCGGAAGTTCTGATACTGGACGAGCCAACCACGGGTCTTGATCCGAACCAGATATTGGAAATTCGGGAGGTTATCAGGGAGTTGGGGCGTGATAAAACAGTACTATTTTCCTCTCATATCTTACAGGAAGTAGAAGCAGTTTGCAGCAGGGTGATCATCATCAACAAAGGTCAACTTATTGCCAACAATACCCTCGCTGAACTTCAGTCGCAAAACAGCGAGCCACTGGTACGGGTACAATTCCGGGAGGTGGTGGAGGCCTCTTTAATAAAAAAGGGAGTAACGACGCTGACTGACCTGCAACAGGTGGGAGCAACTGAATGGGAGATCAGGGCAACGGATGTAAATGAGGCCCGAAAGCAATTATTGTCGCTGGCTGTTGAGCATAATCTTAATATTATCAGCCTGCAGAGCGGAGAAACCAGTCTTGAGGAAGTATTCCGCGTCCTAACGGGAAATGAAGGTTAAGGCAAGTTTCTTTTCCCTTTTACCCATTCCCATTTCCCCTTTATCTTTGTAGTATGCGCAAAGAAGAACTCCTTCCCGAAGTGGTGATCAAATTCGCCGGTGACAGTGGCGATGGTATGCAATTAACCGGTACCCAATTCACCAATAACACCGCGATGCTTGGTATTGATCTCGCAACCTTTCCTGATTTCCCCGCGGAGATCCGGGCACCCCAGGGTACTATCCCGGGAGTGAGTGGTTATCAGTTACGCTTTTCAAGCGACCGTATATTTACTCCAGGTGATGAATGTGATGTACTGGTGGCCATGAATGCCGCAGCGTTAAAAACCAATCTAAAATCGATTAAAAAGGGCGGAAAGATCATCGTCAACACTGATGGTTTCGATGCCAAAAATCTTCGTCTGGCCAATTATCCCGATGGTGTTAATCCCATTGAGGATGATAGCCTCTCATCCTACGATGTGATCAAGATGGATGTGACAAAAATGACGAGGGAATCACTGAAAGATTTTACACTTGGTACAAAAGAGAAAGACCGTGCGAAGAATATGTTCGTGCTGGGATTTCTTTACTGGATGTACAATCGCGATATGGATAGCAGTATCAAGTTTCTTACTGAAAAATTCAGTAAGAAGCCTGACCTTCTTGAGAGCAATATCAGGGTATTGAAAGCAGGATATAATTTTGCGGATACAACTGAAACATTTACTACCCGTTATAAGGTTGAAAAAGCCAAAATGGAACCCGGTGAATACCGGAGCATCATGGGTAACCAGGCCTTGGCCTATGGCTTGATTGCTGCTTCACAAAAAAGCGGTCTCCCGTTATTTCTTGGATCATATCCAATTACTCCGGCGTCTGATATTTTACATGAATTAAGCAGGTATAAAAATTTCGGTGTCCGAACCTTCCAGGCCGAAGATGAGATCGCAGCAATAACTTCTGCTATTGGAGCAGCTTACGGAGGTCATTTTGGGATCACCACTACCTCGGGTCCGGGTATGGCATTGAAAACGGAAGCAATGGGATTGGCGGTAATGCTGGAAATTCCTTTGCTCATAATAAATATACAGAGGGGAGGCCCTTCAACCGGACTACCCACTAAAACAGAACAGAGTGACCTTATGCAGGCCTATTACGGACGTAATGGTGAGTGCCCCATGCCGATAGTAGCAGCCTCAACCCCAAGTGATTGTTTCAGTGCCGTATATGAGGCTGCGCGTATATCATTACAACATATGACGCCTGTTATCTTTTTGAGCGATGGTTATATTGCCAATGGCGCTGAACCCTGGAAATTCCCAACCAGTAATGATCTTGCCCCGATTGATGTGAAATTCAAGACAGACCTTGGGCATGGGGAGGAAAAATTTCAACCTTATTTGAGGGATGAGAAACTAGTCAGGCCCTGGGCAATTCCCGGTACTGCCGGACTGGAACACAGGGTGGGTGGATTGGAAAAACAGAATATTACGGGTAATATATCCTACGATCCTGAAAACCATCAATTGATGGTGAAAATCAGGCAGGAAAAAGTTGATAAGATCGCTGAATATATTCCGGAGCAAAAGCTTGACAGCGGGCCTGAAAAAGGCCAGATCTTAGTATTGGGATGGGGATCTACTTATGGGGCTATCAAGAGTGCAGTGGCTGAAATGCAGGCCGAAGGGTATTCAGTTAGCCATGCGCACTTACGTCACCTGCGACCTTTCCCAAGAAACCTGGGAGATATGATCAAGAATTTCGATCATGTGCTTATTCCAGAGATCAACAATGGGCAGCTGGTTAGGATCATCCGCGACCAATACCTGGTAGATGCAAAAGCTTACAATAAGATCATGGGAATTCCGATCACGAAAACAGAATTGATCCTTAAGCTACGCGAGATGCTTGGTGGTCTGAATTAATTGATAGTTTCACTGCCAGTCGCTCCAATTCAATACTGATCTTATTTATGTATTCGAACTGGTCGGCAATGGTCTTAAGTTCTGAGAAACGCCTTCTGGTACTTGTATCAAGGCTGCCTTCAGAGAGTTCATGAAGGCGTTGGTGCAAAAGTATTTTCAGTTCTTCACGGATCAGGAAGTTTTCCTCATCGTTGGGAGATTTAGTTATAATGACATCTTTTCTCAGGGTTTGTTCTGCAATTTCCAGATGCTGGCATGAAGCACGAATGATATGCCTGAAATTATCGCTTGCATATTGTTCTGCCAGTTTTCTATATGATGAAAGAGTTGCAATATGCGATGCCAGCATGTGATTGCTTACAACCATCTGGTGAATCACCTGTACTTTCTTTTGCTGCCTTCGCGGCTCATTTAGCATTCGCTGGAATGCATCCGACAGATTTGCCAATTTTACGAAGGCCTCTTTACGATGGAGTTTATAATCAAGATTAGTAAGAGGTTCGTTGATAAAAGGTTTACTTATAAAATTGAAATAATTCCGGATAGCCTTGAGGGTATCGCCAAGGAGATCCTGGATCTGTTCATGTTCCCAGCGTGGGGGCACTGCAAAGGTGGCAATAAATGCGATGGCAGAACCTGCAATAGTATCAATCAACCGGTCGCGTAAAACCTCCGTGAAGTCGCCAGGTTTCAGGAAATGAAAGGCGATAAGAATGTAAACGGTCATAGCAATGACGCTTACCATATATTTAAGGCGAACCATACTATAAGCGATGATCATTCCGAGAATTAGTATAGAAAGCAATGCCTTTTCGTCTTTAATAAACAGTAGGAAAACAGTTCCGATGACAGCCCCGGCAAAAGTTCCTCCCAGACGTTGGAGGTTTCGTTGTTTGGTCAGGCTATAAGCCGGTTTTAATATTACCAGGATGGTGAGCAGTATCCAGTAGCCATGTTCAACCGGCAATACAAGGCTGAGGAAATAGCCAACAACCAATGAAAGGGCAACCCGAATGGAATGCCTGAAAATATTGGAATCTGCATTAAGGTTATTCAGTAATAATTTGCTGTTGAAATCGCTTGGTGAAACAAATTTAGAGTATTCAACCTGCCGCTTGAAATTATCACTTATTCTTTGATCGAAGCTGGTATAGCGATGGAGTGTTTCTATGCGGGCATACAGATCTTTAAGGCTGTTCAGTATATGACGCATGCCAATAAAGCCTTCTATATTACTATCATCCATAGCCGAAGTACGCAGTTTCAGAAAATTCTCCTCTAAGCTTCTTATTTCTCGCTCCATGCCGGTATCGGGAGAGGATGCCTTACCTTCCTGCAGAGCAAGGCCGATATCTTCGGTTTCGGCTGCCAGTTTGATTATTATGTTACGGAAAGCCGGAAGTAGATTGGTATCATCCATTTGTTCATGCAGTTTTTTATAATCCTGCTGTGAGGTCATTACCCTTTCGAACAAATCAACACTATCAAGGAAAATCATCATCAGGATCCGGCTGGTATGTGTGGATTCCCGAACAATATCGCGGGTCTTGAACAGCATTTCACGTACCAGGTTTTGTTTATTGTGAACCTGAACCTGTTGTTCCAGAATATTCTTGTAAGTATTTTCATAATCAACTCCTGTTTCATAGAAGGCGGCCCTGGAACGAAGATAATCGCCGGTAGAGATAAGCGCGTCACCTAATGCTTGTTGGATAAGCTTATAAGGCCTCAGTTTATAGAGCAACAAACTGAGTACGATGTAGAATAATCCGCCTGCTGCCACCAGGAATGCATTTCGTATAACATCTTCTGTATTATTTCGTTCATCAATACTAAGTATCATTACTAAGAGGCCTGCCACTCCAACAGCAGCCACCCTCACGCCATACACGCCAATAATGGAGCAGGCAAATCCCATAACGCCAATCAACAGTGCCAGCAGAACAGGCCAATTCATTCCGAAACCTGTTAGCAGGGCCATAAAAAAAATCAGTACCAGGGCTGCAACCATACCATTTTTCCGGTGGTGGATGGGCCCTGTATTATCAGTGAGCGCTACACACATCGCGCCCAGTCCAAGAGCTATGCCCATGCGTAATTCACCGAAGTACGCAGCTGTCAACAGGGGTATCATAACGCCTGCGGTTGTGCGCACACCTTCAGATACATAATAGCTGCTGCTGTATTTTTTATACGCGCGGATATAATCGATCATGAATAACTGTTCTCTTATTTATTCCCCATGAATGCGGCAACTCCAAAAGCCAGCACGGCGATGATAAGTCCAAACATGAAGACATTATAGGAAATGCGGAGATAATGATATTTTCGTGCCAGCACTTTGCCAAGGTAATAGATATCTTTAATCATACTGCCATAGAGGTATTCAGAATCTTTCATCATTTCCTTCATGGCCCATTCATAATCGGGAAGTTCCATCTTGAAAAAATTTCCAAAGAAGAGGAGATTTACTTTTTTATGGCGGATATCTTCTTCAGAAAAATAACCCTTAGTTACATTTGGCCTGGTGGCAAATATGGCAAATACCACAGCCCCCAGGCAAGAAGATGCAAGAAGAAAAGTAGGTAGAATGAATTGGGGGTAATATTGGAGTTTGCCGAGTAAAACTGAAACTAGGATAGAGAGAACAATTGTATTAACAGATATCATGATATTAGCCTTACTATCGGCCATCTGACTGAGATTGATATGGTTCTCACTCATAATCCTGAACATGGTGGCGATACCTCTTTCGGGCCGGGGATCGGCGAGTTTACTTTTCTTGTTTTTCTCCGGATTTGCAGGTGCACCAGGGGATAGGGAAGAGTCTGCAACTGGTTTGGGAGTTGGATCAATAACTTCAATACTCACAGGTTTAGGCTCTGTATGATGAATCTCTTTCCTGCGTTTTGTTCCCTCCTTTTTGGGGGCAATATTCCTTTTAACAACTGGTAAGGGTGGTTGAAGTTCTTCGAGATTTTTCTTCTTTCCCGGATCAAGATGATGCCTTGCAAACTCAGTGAAATAGTTGTGTTGTTCCAGAAAACGGATATTGATTTTTCTCCAGTCCTTTTTAGTGATTTCTTTATCTGTAACTGTATTGATCTCTTTTCTAAGAAGCCGGGTTTGTTCTTCAAAGTGTTCTGTACCGAGGTGAAAAAGGTCTGCATCACAGAGGATTTGCTCAATCAGTTTAATAGGCGCCTGGGGCATTCGTGTTGCAAGGATGCATCCTTCTACCCTGTTGAATAATTCAGCGCTGATTTTTTCAGGCACCAGGAAATCTCTAGCGATCTCCACACTTGCTAATTCATGTTCTGCATATTGCCTGCTATACCCGGTGTCATGAAACCAGGCAGCGAGCATAAGGGCCAGAAAATCATCGCCCTCCAATTTGTAATGATCGGCCATCAAACGGGCAGCTTTAGCAACGGCAACGGTATGGAGCAGATCATGGAAATAATATGCTGCGGGAACTTTTTGTTCAAATAACTGTCGCACATATTGTTCCGAAGATTCAAGAATTTTGCTCTGCTGATCCATAATCCGGGTTTGGGCTACTAAATTAAAGCAATTAACCAAGCATTGTGCAGAGTTACTAACTTGCAGTATGCGCCGGATACTCCCTCTAATAACAGTGTTGGCAATATGCATTATGTCAGTTGCCTGCAACCGTCTGGGAGGGAGATCTTTTGTTCCTGCTTTGGAGGGTTATGAAATGGAGCCTGGCTCAACACTACTGCTCAAAAAATCTTTGCGTGAGATATCAGGCATCAGCTTCCGGTCGCCGGGTGAATTAATTGCGATTAATGATGAATTGGGAGTAGCCTTTTTATTAAATCCACTTACTGGTGACATTGAAAAACGGCCTTTTGGAAAGAAGGCGGATTATGAGGAATTAGTTTACACCCCAGAGGGATATTATGTGCTTGAAAGCAATGGCAATCTTCACCTTCTTGACGCTGATAATTTTTCGGAGCAGCAGGTTTATTATGGAAGTTTTCCCCGCTATACAGAATTTGAGAGTATGGTGTATGACCCTGAACGGAATCAATTACTATTATTCTGCAAAACATGTGGCAGAAATGCCGACACCATTAATGCATGGAGGTTTGATCTCCGCACTCACAGCTACCTTGAAGAACCTGCTTTTTCGATTCCGATACGTGCCATTCGTAGCATGGGAAAAGATGATACCATTGAATGCCAACCCTCAGCGGCAGCTTTCCACCCTTTGACAAACAAGATATTTATACTTGCCTCAATCGGGAAAGTGTTATTGGAGTGTGCGCCAAATGGAAAACTGGAAGCGGTATATAATATCAATGGCGATTTATTTCAGCAGCCGGAGGCCATTTGTTTTGCGCCTAATGGTGATATGTATATTGCCAATGAAGGTCGCCAGTCGAAGGCCTCTTTACTATTTTTCTCCTATAGAAAACCAGTTGCGATCACAGAAACAAGACAGCCATGAAAAAGCTTTTCAGTTTCTCAATTGCTTTAATGTTACAGCTCACAGTGATGCTTGCGGAGGCGCAGACACTCAGTGGAAGAGGAAAGATTTTTCCTGATTCTGTAACCGTTATAGCTGCTCCCGGTTATAAAGCTGGTCCATTTAAAAAATGGTTATTGGGAGATAATTATCGTCCTGAATGGATTAGTCCGGTAAGGGTTCCGGTGCTGGATATTACCACACTATATGGGGGATTAAAGCCGGTAAAGCAGGGAGGCGGAATGCAATCGAGATCATTAAGACTTGAGGACAGTTCAGGAAGGGAATATGCTTTGCGAAGCGTGGAAAAATATCCTGATAAGACTTTGCCAGAAAACTTACGCGAAACGTTCATTAAAGATGCGGTGGTGGATGGCATATCTGCTTCTTATCCCTTTGCTGCTTTATCGGTTCCACCTTTAGCTGCAGCAGCCGGTATTCCGCACCTGGTACCTAAATTGTATTATGTGCCCGATGATACAGCTTTAGGCATCTATCAAAAGACATTTGCCAATGGTCTTTTCCTGCTTGAACCACGTGAACCCGAGGGTGTTTCGAAGACCTGGAACAGCGAGAATTTACTGGAGGAGTTGCTGGAGGACAATGAGAACCGGGTAAACCAGCGTGCGGTACTTCTGGCCAGGACCCTTGACATGTTTATCATGGATTTTGACCGGCATGAAGATCAATGGCGATGGGGCCGGAATAAAACAAGTGATGAAACTGTTTATTACCCCATACCCCGCGACCGCGACCAGCCATTTTTTATAAACAATGGTTTCCTTCCAGGCATTATCAGCAGAAATTGGTTGCAACCCAAGTTCCAGGGATTCCGTTCCAGGGCAAGAGATATAAGGACCTTTAATTTCAATGCTCGTTTTTTTGACCGACTATATCTGAATGAACCGGATGAGGCAACCTGGAAAGTTACCGTTGATGAATTCCTGAAACGCATGACCGACAGCGTTATTGATGCCGCCATTCTGGAGCAGCCAGGGGAAATAAGAATGTTGCACGGTATGGATATTGGATCCAAATTGAAACAACGCAGAAAACATCTCTCTGATGAAATGCTTGCGTATTATCGCTTTCTTTCAAAGATCATTACACTAACAGGATCGGATGAGCGCGAATGGTTTGAGCTTGAATGGCAGCAGGATGGCCAGCTACTGGTACAGATGTTTAATATAAATAAGCAGGGACAGCAGTCAAGGAAATTGTATGAGAGGAAGATCGACCCTGACCTTACCAGTGAACTAAGGTTGTATGGAATGAATGGCGATGATATATTTCATTTGGAAGGCGAATCTACCCATGGGCCACTTGTACGGATTATCAGTGGAAAAGGGAAAGACAGTCTGATATCTGACAAACTGGTGGCCCGACCAAAGAATATCCGTTGGTATGATCATCTTGCAGAAGCCAATTTTAGTGACCTGGGTAAAGAGTTTCGGAGGAATTTTTCCACTGATACTACCATACATGCCTATTCGCCGAGAAGTTTCAGGTACAATGTTACTGCTCCCCTCTTGTCTGTGGCATTCAATCCCGATGATGGCATTTTCCTGGGGGCAGGGTTTCGCAGGATACGCCATGGATTTCGCAAAGAACCTTATGCGATCCGGCAAATATTAACAGGCAATCATGCGCTTGGTTCCGGGGCATACAGTTTCAGGTACCAATTGGATGCCGTGGACATTATTCCTGTACCATTTAGCACTCACAGAAAACTTGATCTGAGGGTTGCGGCAAATCTAAAGGCCCCGAATTATGTCCAGAATTTTTTTGGCTATGGCAATGAGACCTTGTTTCCGGATACGGGTAGTAAGAAAATCAGTTATTACCGAAGTAGATTCAATCTTGCAGAATTCGGCGCTCTCCTGAAAGCAAATCCAGGCAAGTCATTCTCCCTCCTTCTGGGACCTGTTTTACAACATTACCGTATAGACGAGGATGATAATAAAGGGAAATATCTTGATGACCCAAATGGTGGATTAGATCCCGGATCGGGACTGGACCCGGAAAGATTGTTTTCAAGGAAGACTTATGCGGGAATCCAGCTACAAACAATTCTTGATACCCGCAACCAGGAGGCTATGCCGGGGAAAGGAATCAAGTGGACCAATATAGTTAACTGGGCCGATGGCCTGGGTAGAAACGCATTTTCATTCAGCCAGTTCAATACCGACCTTTCTGTTTATACAACGCTCCATAAAAAAAGTGAATTGGTATTGGCTGGGCGTGTTGGCGGTGGAATAAATGAAGGAAAACCTGAATTCTTTCAATCGCAGTTCCTGGGAGGCTCAGAAAACCTTCGGGGTTTTCGCAAATACCGTTTTGCGGGCAAAAAAATGTTATATAATAATTTCGACCTTCGCTTAAAGTTGGCCTATATAAAAGGATATATTCTGCCGGGAACATTGGGAATTTTGGCCTTTCATGATATAGGAAGGGTTTGGGTGAAAGGAGAAAAATCTGACAAATGGCATCGGGGCTATGGAGCAGGGGTTTGGCTGGCTCCTGCGGGCGCATTTGTTGTTACCGCAAATTATGCATGGTCTGATGATGGTGGTATCCCCTTTATTTCACTGGGATACCAATTTTAATCATTGAAGTTCCTTAACCTCAAGAGTTGAAACAGATTCATTTCTTGCGGGGCCTTCCATATTGATCCCTACACGAAGTGCTTTAAGTCCGATAACTCCCTGCAATTCCTCCAATTCAAGTTGTTCGAGATCTTTGAGAAGTAATCCCTGATTTTGGAGGAATTCAATGTAATCGAGGTATTCAGCTGCTTCACGAGGCTGTGAAAAAACGATAGCAAGTTTTCCTGTTTGAGTCAGTCGTTCATTCGAATCTTTCAGGTGAACTTTATCAATCCTTTTTTTAATGATTTCGTAGCGCATATTATAGGCCCCTTCCACATCGAATTTTCGTTCGGCAGTCCGGAAACTGATGGAGATGGGAAGGCTATGTGCCAATATCAGTTGTGTAGTTTGAAGAGGCTTGCTTAACCTCTGCTGCAATTCATTCACAATTTTTGCGGCACGTGTAAGTGTTGTGAGCTGCCACATCTTGAGGTTCTTCAGGTAGAAAGTATCAAATGGACGTTCGGGAGAGATTGACTGCCCTATATACATATTAAAATCTACACCGTCTGTTACGAAGCGTTCAAAATAATGTGGGTAAATCTTCTGCGCATGCTCTTGTTCCTGGTCGAGAAATCTTGCTATTTCCTGATTGATCAGTGTTATACTTTCTTCATATTTATGCCTGTTATCCACCAGCAGCCTGATTCGTGGATCGAGCCGTGACAGATAAGTATCAATATCATTTGATACAGTTGGGAGTACAACTTTAAGATGCTCAAATAATTCGATTACTTCATTTTTCAGGAATTTATCGATGATCAGTTCATCTCCTGAAAACAGGATATTTGAAACGTTATACAGATACTTATCAATCCGGTAAGAAACCTCCTGCAATATTGGTAATGGACTGATCTCCTGAGCTTTGCGAACAATTTCACCTGCTAATTTTAGTTGTTCAATCAGATCAAGCTGGATAGCTTTTACCCGCTCTATTGAAGAATTCCGAATATCGACGGCGCCATATAATGGGAAGACATGATCGAAAAAAATAGGTTCGATCTTGGCTTTAATGCCATTTTTTTTATTGGTCAGGTAATGAACAGCCGCCTCTGTAAATTTCCATTCAACGGAAGATTGAACAGCCGTGAAATGCTTTTTGATGATCTTATCTACTTCATTACTGAGTATTTCAGCACCTTTCTCAATCGCCAGGACAAATAAAGGTACGGCAGGATTCAATTGCGCCAGATGCTGCCGTTGTATCTTGCCTTCCTGCGGATGTACCACCGATAAAACTCCCAGGAGTTTACCCTTTGATTTTAATGGATAAAAAGCAGCGCTATAATATCCCTGATGGGGCAGTCTTGACAGAAAAGGATGATCGAGAATCTGTTTTGCATTTATTTCACTGAACAGCACCGGTGTTTCGCTTTCGCGGAACATTTCCAGGAATTCTTTACAGAGAGATTCACGGATGGAAATTCCTTGTTCAGAATTTGTAACCATCATACTATGCCCACCAAACTGTTCGGATAAAAAATAATTATCGTTGATCCTGAAGAATGGAGTTATACCCATATCCAATTCAGGCATACCCATTAAGGCTCTAACCTGTTCCTGGAGTTCAGAAAATATTTCGTCATCCTCATATGATCGGGCTTCTAGGAGGATAGATTTAATATTATTGATCACTTCTCTTTGCGTAACATCCCTTAAGCGCACAATAGTGAGTCCCTCAAACTGGAAATTACCGAGTGGCAGCATATCCTTAAGCTGGTCCATTTTCCCCAGTTCGGCAATATTACAACAGTGCAGACTGGTGCCTATTTCCGGAAGTGGTGCAAGAGCCTTTACATCAATAAATGTGGTATCAAGTTCCAGTTCGATATAGTTAATCATACCATTTACCGGGTTGCGATAGTGGTGAATGGCTGTTACATTCCCCTGGATTTCCTGTCCGTAAAATTTGGAAAGGATCAGTTTATAAGCAACAGAACATTTGTCTTCGGATAATGGTTGCTGGTAGGGGATGTCGGGCATGGAAAGTATCTCGCCTTTTTCATCCATAAACTGTTTACGAAAAAGTGCGCTGGCGAAAATTATTTTATAGGAAAATGGAATTGCTACAGCATAAAGATCTTTGTCTTCCGAATAAGAAATCGGAAAGATGGTGCTAATGAGAATATCAACCCACTCAGCATGTTCGGTGAGAAGTTCCGGGCTATCGATGGGCAGGAGAAGTTCCGGATGTTTTAATACCCTTTCCAACAAGTTCTGGTAAAGCTTTTTTTTACCTGTACTACCTTCTGCAGCGCTTCTTTTCCATGCTTCAATGAGGGGAGCAAAAGAAAGCTTACTATTTAAAACCATTTCGTCTGATGCCTTACATTCCATAGCGTTGCTTTATTCCTAAACAAGGAAATGGTAGTAAAGTTAGCGAATATTAGTCCTGAAATCTTAGCTCATAGGAAGGTAATTATCGTCATACATCCAGAAAAGGATGGGTTTGGGACTACGATCTATCATATTTCCAACTTGTTTCAGCATACCGGGAGACACAGAAGGGCAACCTTCACTTTGCCAGATCGGAAAATTGGTTTCCATATCAGGAATGGTTCCCATTGCATGCAAAACGATGGCTCGCTGGAAGGCTTTGCTATTAGATTCTTCCAGACCAAAAAGGCGGTATGAATGCCCAAAAGCGCCATTATATGATTTGCCCACTTTATAGATACCCAATGAGCTCAGATTACTGCCGGGAGTGTTTGAATAATCTTTATCCAGATTAAGTTTTTCCCGGCCCCTGCCCTGTGCAAGAAGAGAGGTTTTTTCAATCCTCATGGTTTTGAGGTTCACGATAAAAAAGCGGTTCTTATTTGATTTCACACTCATATCAGCCAAAAACGCAATATCAGTATTGTAGCCATTCTTTTTTGCCATGGCAGCCAGCTGCTTTGCTTTGCGAATGAGTTCAGTTCTGTCGGCAGATTCTTCTCCAAGTTCCTGGGAAAAGCCATCCCAGAAGGGGGGAACATATTTAAAAAGGCTGGCTTTAACCGCAGCTTTACCCCGAAAAGCGTAGAATTTCTCTTCCACTTTTACGACGGTTTCTGCTTTAACAGATTCTGTCGCGTCAGCTTTCTCCAGTTCTTCGCGGGCAGAAGCATCTTCTTCTTCATTATCATGAGGGAATTTCTTTCCGTTATTTGAATTGGATGTATTGACGGCAAATTCAGTGGTTGCGAAGTCTTCCACGATCCTTTTTGGCCTGGTAGCCGCTGCAACAGCACCTGCTTCTCTCACAACTGGTGTAGTTATTTTTATTTGAGGCTCATTTACTTTAAGCTTTGCCGCTTTTTGTGTTGTGGCGATACTGGCACCAGGCACTTTCAGGGTTCGGGTTGGTTTGATATAAGGGTGAATATCACTGGAAATCTCTTCTGAAGAAGCAGGAACCGCATCGGCTTCAGTGAGATATTGCTCAGTTATTTGTATTTCTTCTGGTTCGGGAGTCTTTTCCACTTTTTCTAAAACAGAGGCCTTTTCCTGCTTTGATGCCAGGATCTCAACCGATTTTTTTTCTTTTTTGTCGGCTTTCAGGTTAGCAGCAACAGCCATTTTATTGACAATAGCAATTTTGGCAGGAGTTTTGATTTCCAAACCCGGAAGCTCAGAAGTTTTATAATCTAACAGAGCTGACGAATAAATTGAATCCTGAATTGCAGGAGCCTGGGGATCAAAGGAAAACAGGTCGGAAGGCGTAAAGTAAGCCGCAATAAGCAGGCAGCCGCCAATTCCAGCTACGTATAGCTTTGTTTTCATAGACGTGTACGTTTTCGTTTTAATAGAATGCGGGATCAGGTAAGTTTTAAAACGTAAAACCTTCTCCTTTTATGCAGGACTTCTCTCCAAAAATGCATGAAAATTCCCTATAGTAATTCTACTATTTTTCACATCTAATTGTTAATCAACAAATTGCGTTTGGAAGTTTGTATTATTGGCAGATTCCTGGGCGGGAATATTTTTCCATAAGTAACAGAAATCCAGAATCTACTGTTGTGGGGCCTTGGGCAATGACTGGAAGTATCGGCATATTTCTTTAAGGCCACAAATTGCACATTGCGGAGAACGGGCAGTGCAAACATACCTTCCATGGAGAATAAGCCAGTGATGTGCTTTATATACAAGTTGTTGCGGTAAATGCCGAATCAGCTGTTTTTCAGCTGCAAGGGGTGTTTTTGCGTTCCTGGTTAGTCCGATGCGGGCAGCAACGCGAAAAACATGTGTATCAACAGCCATATTGGGCTGGGAATCAATTACTGATGTAATAACATTGGCTGTTTTACGTCCAACCCCAGGCAAAAGAACCAATTCATCAACTGTCATAGGGACCTCACCACCGAATTTTTCCATCAGCATTTTGCCCAGTCCAATCAGATGTTTTGCTTTGTTATTGGGGTATGAAATACTTTTTATGAGGGAAAACACCTCATCTACGGAAGCTTCTGCAAGGGAAGCGGGATCAGGAAAGCGTTGGAAAAGTGCGGGAGTCGTTAGATTAACCCGTTTATCGGTGCATTGGGCCGACAAAACAACGGCCACCAATAGCTGGAACGGGTTGTCATAGAACAATTCCGTTTCGGCATTGGGGGCCTTTTGTTGAAAATACTCGATTAATCTCTGGTACCTTTCTCTTATTGTCATGCACCTGTTTCCACTGCTTCCCTGGCATAATTCAACACGTTTAGAACAACCTCCATACGGGGTGATTCTAGTGGTTGATCCAGTAAAGTGATGGATTCCTTAAGGGTTGCTAACTTTTCCTGGAGTTCCCAGTCATTTTTTAAAGCAGCTTCGATAGCTTCATTTTGTGCGGGGGAAGTTTCCTTGTAGAGATACAGTAACAGATCTTCCTGTGTAAAGATTGCCATAATCAAACCATTTTATTTGTCCAGTAAATATCCCGGGGTCCAATCCGGGGTTTCGTCCATTGATATAAACGGCATCAAATGGGTAATATTGCCTTAACCAAAAAATAATTTAGTGAGTTTTAGATTCACTAATAATATAGAGATCTTCTTCGTCCCTTTTCATGCGGTAGCGTTCCCTTGCATATTTTTCGAGAAGCAAGGGATCATTCTGTAATTTATCAAGCTCCGTACGGGTTTCAGCGATCTTTTCCTCATAATACTCCTTACTGTGCTTCAGGTCATTAAGCTCTTTTTTATACCGGAAATGGGTAGTTATAATATCCCGGTCATCGAAGAAAACCATCCAGACAGCAAATACCGCCACTGCCAGGATATATTTATTCCGGAGCAATGGCGGTATCTGGTTGAAGAGTTTATTCATTATAATAATAAAGATTGGCTGTAGTGTTATTTCCCGAATTTAAGATTTTTCGGGTATACGGCCGTTTCTGCGAGCATTTCTTCAATACGTATCAGTTGGTTATACTTGGCCATACGATCTGTACGGCTGGCAGAACCGGTTTTGATTTGTCCGCAGTTCAATGCGACAGCGAGATCTGCGATGGTGGTGTCCTCCGTTTCTCCACTCCTATGGCTCATAATAGTGTTATAACCATTGTGTTGCGCCAGGGTTACAGCATTGATCGTTTCAGTAATAGTTCCTATCTGGTTTACTTTCACGAGGAGACCATTTCCAATTTTTTTGTCGATCCCCTGTTGCAGGCGCTCAACATTAGTTACGAAGAGATCATCACCAACAAGCTGGCATTTTGTTCCTACAGCTTCAGTAAGGGCTTTCCATCCATTCCAATCATCTTCGGCCATGCCATCTTCAATGGAGGCGATAGGGTATTGCTTTACCCATGATTCCCAATATTTTACGAGTTGGTCTGAACTCATTTTTTTGCCATCGCTCTTATGGAAAACGTATTTTTTTGCCTTAGCGTCCCAGAGTTCGCTATTGGCCGCGTCCATAGCTATCATTATTTGTGAGCCCGTTTTATATCCGGCTGCAGTGATCGCTTCCAGAACAGTTTCTATGGCCTCTTCATTACTTTGAATATTCGGAGCAAATCCACCTTCATCGCCCACGTTAGTGCTATAGCCTTTCTTCTTGAGTACGTTTTTCAGGGTATGAAAGATCTCTACTCCCCAACGAAGGCCTTCTGAAAAGTCGGGGGCGCCAACAGGCATGATCATAAATTCCTGGAAATCGATCTTGTTATCGGCATGGGCGCCACCATTGACGATATTCATCATTGGAACGGGGAGGGTTTTGGCGTTGGTTCCCCCGATGTAACGGTAAAGGGGAAGGGCCGCTTCAAGGGCAGCAGCTTTTGCAGCCGCCATACTAACTGCCAGAATTGCATTTGCACCCAGTTTTCCTTTGTTTGGAGTACCATCCAGCTGAATCATCAGGTTATCAATTCCTGCCTGGTCTGAAACATCCCATCCCAAAAGTTTATCGGAGATGATTGAATTGACGTTTTTAACGGCTTTAAGAACACCTTTACCTACATATTTTTTCTTATCATTATCGCGTAATTCCACGGCCTCATGAATGCCTGTACTGGCTCCACTCGGAACAGAAGCCCGTCCAAGGGCACCTTCATCTGTGATCACATCTACTTCAACAGTTGGATTTCCGCGGCTGTCGAGAATCTGCCGGGCATGTACTTCAGAAATGTAGCTCATTTTTTAGCTTTTGGTTTTGTTATGAATGGGTACATAGCAAGCGAAACAAATGTAAGGATAGTTTAGGGGAATTATTGCTTAATAGCCTTGTAGATCACTTCCTGAACTTTTGGGCGAACACTCATCCGCAGAAACTTATTGGGATCTCCGTTATTATTCACCCGATTGCTCAGGAAGATATAGGTGAGATTATATTTTGGGTCGATCCATACGCAGGTGCCAGTAAATCCAGTGTGACCATATGTTTCCGGAGAAGCAGAAGCGGAAGGATAAGGCTCCTCACGCATATGGTTATCTTTTTCAGGTTTATCAAAACCAAGACCCCGGCGACTATTTTTTGTATTGTATGCGGTAAATAAGTTTACAGTGGAGGGCTTAAAGAATTGGATACCATTAATGGTGCCTTTATTGAGCAGTAACTGACTGAGTACGGCTATTTCATATGCATTGCTGAATAATCCGGCGTGGCCGGCCACTCCTCCGAACATGGCTGCACCAGGGTCATGTACATCGCCCTGAATCAATTGTTTACGAAAGATTGTCTCTTCTTCGGTTGGGGCAGAATAAGATGCCGGAAAGCGGGTTCTGGGAGTAAATCCGGTAGCGTTCAGCTGAAGGGGCTGGTAAAAAGATTCGCGGGTATACGCGTCTAAAGACTTACCGCTGATAGCTTCTACGATCTTACCCAGAAATATAAAATCATTGTCACTATATATGTATTTACCCCTTGGACCGAGTTCACTCTGAAGGATACGCGCATAAAGGGTATCATTCCAGTCGGCGCGCATATACAGATTTTCGGCAACTCTTACTGAAAAAACAGAATCAGGGCGGAAGGCATAAATTGACCCGTTGGGGGAGCCATCAAGTGGATTGATGGTTTCCCGGTAAAAAGGTATGAATGATTTTAATCCGCCTTCGTGCATGAGAAGGTCTTTGATCATAATTCCGGCTTTATCACTGCCTTTGGTCCAGGGAAGATAATCCCCTATCCGCTTGTGAATATCAAGCCTGCCTTCTTCATAAAGCTTCATCACTGATAAGGTTGTTGCCATCACTTTGGTTACGGAAGCCATATCATAGAGGGTTTCGCAATAAACCCGGGTGGAATCGGTATAAGAATAGGTCCCGAATGATCTTTCGTAAGCAATCTTACCATCGCGGGCCACAAGTACTACACAGCCGGGAATTGCCTTTTGAGCAATGGCGTCCTCACATATGGAGTCAATTTGCGAAAGCATATTCAGATCCAGATCCAGGTTTCCGGGCCATGATTCGGGGAGTAGCCGTTGTTGTACAATGCCAGAACCTGAGGGCAATCCTTCGCAAACAGTAACCGGGAGTTTGCCTTTTGCGCTGAATTTACCATTCAGGATATCGGCAGCAGTTTCCTGGGTAATTGGATCGTCATCATATGCAGCAATCAATACTTTACCTGAACAGCTGTTACGCATTGCATATGGGTTGCCAAAATAGACGGTCACTGTTTGGTGTTGCTGCTGTAGTTGGGTGGTAAGATAAATAGCGGCTTCACTTATCCCGAAATTCCGGGCGGGCACCCTGTTGTATCCGTGCATTGACAAAACAACTACGTCGTAATCATTTTTCAGCACCTGGAGTAGGGCATCTGCCTTTTCCCGATTCTTGCTATAATCGAAATAATAGGTATGCGCGTCGTAATCTGAGCGCATGCGTGCAGAAAAAAGGTTGTCCTTTTTTAATCCTATCCCTACAAATGCAACCCTTCTGTTAGTACCCGCGGTCAGTGGAAAAATGGCACTGTTCTCATTCCTCAGGAGGGTTATTGCATCCTCCGCCACTCTTCGGCGCAAGGCACTTATCCCTTTATTTAAGTCTTCAGTAAGGTTCTCGATACTAACCGGCGACCAGTTTGCCAATCCGTATTGGTATTTGGCAAGAAGCACCTTCTTAACCCGCAGATTAAGGTCTTTCCAGTTCAGCTGGCGTTTTTTAATCGCTTTTTTTATGGTAGCAATGCTACCAGGCACATCACCCGGAAGGCAGAGCATATCATTGCCTGCGATCAGGGCTCTAGCGGAGGCTTCCCCCTTGGGAAAGAATTTTGCTACCCCTTGCATTTCGAGTGCATCGGTGAAAGTGAGGCCCTGGAATCCTAACTGCTCCCGGAGCAGGTGGGTCACATTATTGACAGAAAGAGTAGTTGGCAGGTTGGGCGTTTTATCGATTGCGGGAACAGACAAATGGGCCACCATGACGCTACCTATACCAGCATTAATAAGTTCACGGAAAGGATACAGCTCCAACGAATCGAGTTCGGTTCTGGATTTATTAATGACCGGGAGGTCATGATGTGAATCAACTGATACATCCCCATGCCCGGGAAAATGTTTGGCACTTGCCATAACGCCATTCTCCTGCATCCCCTTCATATACTGTAGAGCGAAACTTGTTACTTTGTATTTGTCTTCACCAAAAGATCTTTCATTAATGACGGGATTATCCGGATTATTGTTGACATCCACAACGGGGGCATAATTTACCTGGATGCCTGCCCTCCGGCATTGGACGGCAACTAATTTGCCATATTCATACATCAATCCGGGGTTTTGCATGGCGCCGAGCATCATCTGCCGGGGAAGAGATTGTACGCTATCGAATCTCATACCGAGGCCCCATTCACCATCAACGGTCACCAATACAGGGGTCCTGGCAATGGATTGAAGGTGGTTAACTCTTTGAGCATGTTGAATGGGCCCACCCTGAAACAGGCAGATACTCCCGATATTGTATTTTTTGACGAGTTCTTCCACTTCCTTATCAAAAAACACAGGCCGGCCATTTTGCAAGCCCGACATCCTCACGACCATAAGCTGGGCGATCTTCTGATTTTCCGAAAGGGTATTAAAAACACTATCCACCCATTTTTCGGCTGATAAGTTAGTTTTCTTCTGGGCTGATACTGATCCTGATAATGCGAGTGCGATAATAAAGGCAAACCAATGATTCTTCATATTCCATCTGCTGTAGTGAGCGTCTAAGTTAAAAAACTAGACCCCAACAGAAAAATGAATAAACCTGCAGGAACCCGCAGAAAATAATTTGAGCTGCCAGATTAAAGGGATGGGTTCTTAATTTCCAAAAAGCCGGGCAAGATATTCATGGTTAAACTCTATAAAAGTTGCTATACCAGTAGCCGTAATATTTGGCTGGGCACAACTTAAAAGGTCTGACACAAGTTGTCTCATTTCTCTTTGAGATAACTGGCTGCACGGCCGAATAGCGTGTTGAGAGGCAAGAGAACGGATCAGGCGTTCACGGCGGCTGAATTTTACGTCGGAGCTAAAGTGTTTATACTGATCAAGCAGTTTTTCTATAGAAGATTTTTCATTCCCCTGCAGGATATCTGCGGGAGTGCCCTGAACTACAAAGCTATTTTGTCCGAATGGCTCGATCAGGTATCCGAGTAGGCCCATATCACCCAGGAGTTCGGTCATTAATGTAGCATCCGTGGGTGAGAGATCGAGTGTAACCGGAAAAAGGCTGCGCTGAGTAGCCATTGGTTTTCCAACAAGAGCAGCGGCGAAGCGCTCATATAGGATCCTTTCGTGGGCCAGTTGCTGGTTTACCAATAAGAAGCCCTGCTGGGTGGGAGCAATTATATATTGTTGCTGGATCTGAAGCAGATCACCATGTTCGAGTAACTGCCACTTTTTCCTGGGTTGCTCCCAATCAAAGCCTGGTGATCTATCATACTGAACCTCAGGACCTGAGCTATCTGTGGAGGATCTTAAAGCCGGTTCAAAAAAATCTTTCCAGTTTTGTAATCCTCCATCAGGAATCTGGTCAGTACCAGAAACAGTTGAACTATTTCCTTTATCAATAAAATGGGCCTGGTTAGCGCGACTAAAAGTTTGGAATAGACCGGAGTTACTTGCGGCCGACTGTTGAGCGGCAGTAAAAGGTTTAGATACAGCATCAGATTGCTGGATACCGGCATCAATATCGAATTCTAATGTGGGGGTGATACTGAATTGCGCAAGGGCATGCTTTACAGCTGCCTGAACGAATGCGTATACGATTTTTTCGTCCTCGAATTTTATCTCCTGCTTGGTGGGATGCACATTGACATCGATATGTTCCGGATTGAGGTCTATAAAAAGCACATACATCGGGAAGCTATCGCCAGGGATCAGATCATGGTAGGCCTGCATCAGTGCGTGATTAAGATAAGCGCTCCGAATGAATCGATTGTTAACAAAGAGATATTGGTCGCCACGTGTCTTTTTAGCTGCATCGGGTTTGCCTACAAAGCCCTGAATATTGAGGTAATCGGTCTGTTCATGTACCGATACGAGCTTAGCATTGTAGCTATTTCCCAGGATCTGAACAATACGTTGTTTCAGGGAACCTTTCTCCAGATGAAAAACCTGTTGGCCATTGTGAGAAAGAGAAAAGAATAATTGGGGAAAGGCCATTGACACACGGATAAATTCATCAATGATATGGCGCATTTCGGCTGCATTGCTTTTCAGAAAATTACGGCGTGCAGGTACGTTAAAGAAGAGGTTCTTCATGGCAATGCTTGTACCGGGAGCGGTAGCGCAGGGTTCCTGCCGAAGAACTTCACTGTTTTCAACTTCAATATAGGTTCCCATCTCATCCGAATGCCTCCTGGTACGCATTTCAACCTGGGAAACGGCGGCCACGGAAGCAAGGGCTTCACCCCGGAAGCCCATCGTATTAATATGGAAGAGGTCTTCGATCTGGCGGATCTTTGAGGTTGCATGTCGCTCAAAACAGAGTCTTGCATCGGTTTCACTCATCCCCTTTCCGTTGTCCACAACCTGGATAAGAGATTTTCCAGCATCATTCACTATGAGCCGGATCTCGGTTGCACCTGCATCCACTGCATTCTCCAGCAACTCTTTCACGGCACTGGCCGGTCTTTGAATCACCTCTCCCGCCGCGATCTGATTAGCAATGTGATCGGGCAATAATTGTATACTATCCGCCAATTTCTTTTTGTGATTTTCTGCAAGCGAAGATAGGGAAAAGCATACCTTTTGACAGAGGCCTGTAGAGGAGACTTTGGAGTGTGAAAGCGGTACTAATATTTCTGGTAGATTTCTTTAAGAAAAGCCTCGACGCTTCTGCGTATAGTAACTGCACTGGAATTGTGATTATTAACCATTACAGAAAAAAGAAGGTGACGATTTTTTCGGGTAGTAAGATATCCGCTAAGTGCCAAATGCCCACTCAGTGTTCCCGTTTTGGCATAAATAGCACCAGGCATTTCTTTATAATACCCAGCAAGTGTGCCTTCGTTGGCACCAGGCAAAATTGCCTGGATCTGTTGCCTGCTGGCAAGCTTTTCCATCTCCTGCAACAACCATATTATGCTATTGGGGGTGAATTGGTTATATCGACTTAAGCCACTACCATCCACCCATTTTGCCTCCTGAGGCATATTATGAAGGTCGCCTTTAAGCAGGGTGTCAATGATTTTGCCGCTATTCATCACTCCAAATAATTGCTGAGAGCACATCAATAGTACTTGTTCGGCAAAAAAATTATCGCTGCGATGCATCATGATAGCTAAAAGAGAGTCGCGTAGCTGGGAGTGTTTAAAAGCCGTTGGTGCCTTTGTGCTTCCTGCCGGCACATATAAAACAGAACGGCCAATAGTATCACGCAACAGATCAAGGGCGGATAAGACACCATTAGTAACGAAGGGAACATCCCGGGTATTCAGGATCTCCTTGCCTTCAGTAATGTAAAAGATATTGCTATTGCGTTCACGAATAACGTTAAAGCGATCGCTTTTTGCGGGATTAAAATTTACTTTCCAGGATATTTCAGGTTCAGAAAAAACGAATGCATTATCTGTTGGTTTCCCCGATTGATCTTCGGCTTTTTCGATCACCTGGGTCCATTTTATAACATTTCCATAAATAGGGAGCGGGCTTCTTTCGGCCATATAACCACTATTAAAGTCATCCCAGGCCCACCCAAAGCCAAGTTCCTTATCGGTGAAATTGGCATCGGAGATTACCAGTTCCTTATTTGTTTTCTGAAGCCATTCTACCAAGGGCTGATTAATAAAATCAGGGTGCAAAAAAGTGGGGTCTCCTGCAGGTTGGAGGTAAATACTATCGGCTGTTTCATGATAGCGCATACCCACAATGGAATCACCGAGGTATTTCAAGGCAGCATACATGGTAAACAGCTTTGTGTTGCTGGCTGGTACGAAATATTTATCTGCCTGGTGTTTATAGAGGTATGTATTTGTTGCCGGGTCAAAGATGCTTATGCCGACATGTGCATTAAGGATACCCTCCTTTTTCAACACAAGAGATTGTGCGGAGCGATCAATTTTCCTGGACGCGGAGCAGGAAACTAATATATTAACTGCTGTAAGCAGGAAAAACTGGAATAATCTCGATGTTAGCATTGGATAAAATTAGGTTGAAAGCTGTAAAGGGCAATTGGTCTATGACCTTTCCTGTGCCCTTAACCACCTTTCAGGTATATCATTATTGCTGGCGATCACATAATCTTTGTAGGAGCAGGCTATAAATTTATTATCGGGGAGCTGCATCCACCACCTTCCGGTCTTTTTACTTTGGAGAAACACTGTTTCCACTTCAGCAAAAGCAGTATTGTATTCATAAAATGATTCCCGATCATTAATGGAATCTTCACGTCTTCCTTTACTGATTCCATCGATGAAATACCAGATCATCTGGCTAACCTGTTTTGCAGTCATTCCTGCCAGGTCATTAGCGGGCTGGTAGCCATATATCCCGAAACTATTAACGGTATGGCTCATCCCTGCATAGCGTGCTAATACACAGGCTTCTTCACCATTCAGGCCATTGGGTGAGATGGCTGAGCCGGGCGCATAGGCATGGGCGATAGCAGATAAATCAAAACTCACCATATGACAATTTCGCAGTACAGGCTCCATTTCATCAATCTGTTCCTTAATTTGACCAACACGGTAACAATCAAACCTCAATTTGTCCATATTTTCCAGCATATAAGGGTGTACGTAATAGCTCTGGAAAGCCAGGTGACTATAATGCCGGAGAAAATTGGGTTCGCCAGTAAGTACCTCCATCATAAAATGTTCTGACTGTGGCAAGGATTCCATGTCGAGGTCAATTCTCGCGTCAATACAAGCGGCCTCTATGATCTGCTTTCGATCTGCGTAAGCATGATACTGGGCCAGGGTAAGATCATGGGCGCCGCCGAGTATCAATATGATCTTGCCGGCATCGGTGATTTCACGGATCACCATCCGCAAAGCGGCGTAAGTGTCGCTGAGTGAATCACCCACTTTTATATTTCCTATATCAGCAAGTGTTATTTCATTGTGCCAGTAAAATGCCCTGTATAGAGATTCGCGGATATGGTCGGGCGCCCTTGAAAATGGTTTACCCATTCCAAGACCGCGTTCTTCACCACAACCAACTATCACAAGGTCTACATTGTCCAATTCGGGGAACAGGTCTTCTTCATGAACCCGAATGTTTTTTCCGATCTGTCCGGAACGAAATCCCTCATCACCGCTGACCTGTGCAACAGAGATGGGATCGAGAAAATCTGTAAGGTGTTGCAAATCACTCATGGCTGCAAGATAATAATTGGTCACTTTGGGCTTATACCTAATTTTGCACTTTAAACAACTAACATGACCATTCATAAGGAAGGCTATAAATCAATTGCTATTGCTACGCTGATATTTGCATCCCTCAATCTCCTCTCCTTTTTCTTTATCAGCGCTTATTCGCCGCTGGTAAGCTGGATAATATTCGTGGTTTTATTAGCCCTCCTGCTTTTTATTATATCGTTTTTCCGCCTTCCAGCCCGAAATATGACTTACGACGAGTCCTTATTGATTTGCCCGGCAGATGGAAAGGTTGTTGTTATTGAGGAAGTTTTTGATGAGGAATATTTTAAGGATAAAAGGCTTCAGGTGAGCATTTTCATGAGTCCGGCTAATGTACACGTAAACCGAAATCCACTTTCAGGGGATGTAATATATAGCAAATACCATAAGGGCAAATACCTGGTTGCATGGCATCCAAAATCATCAACAGAGAACGAGCGCCATAGTGTAGTGATAAAAAAGGGAAACAATGAAATACTTGTAAAACAAATTGCTGGTGCAGTTGCTAAAAGGATCGTAAATTATCTGCAACCAGGTATGCAGGTTATGCAGAATGAAGAACTGGGTTTTATTAAATTTGGCAGTCGTGTTGATATTCTGCTGCCAATTGGAAGCCGGGTAAATGTTTCATTAGAACAGAAAGTTAAGGGAGGGGTTACCGTTCTGGCCGGCTTGCTTTAAAGCAATTATTGTTTTACATTTAACGTTATTGATTTTATCTTGGTAATAACCTAAAACCGAAAAAATATGAAAAAATTATTTGTATTGGCATTGGCTGTAGTAATGAGTACTGGTGCGGCCATTGCTTGCGATGGAAAGAAATGTTCAAAGAAAGATAAAGATTGTTGTAAAAAAGAGGCAAAGGCGGGCGATAAAAAAGCATGTTGCAAGAAGGCCAGTACAGCTAAAGTCTCTTAACAGGAGACTTTCCAGCCATAATTTATAATAGGCAGTAGAACCTGGTAAAATCATAAGAGATCCCAGTTTCTACTGCCTTCTGCTTTCTGCTAAAAAATCTCTTTAAGCTCTATCAGGGAATACACTGTATAGGTGGCATTTTCATCGGGCTGGTCATTTATATGGTTAACAAATACCTGGTCCATTCCGGCATTTCTTGCACCGTTTATATCAACTTCAATATTGTCTCCAATCATTATGCTATCAGAGGCATTTGCTCCTGTTATTTTATAGGCATAGTCAAATATTTCACGATGGGGCTTCAGGCTGTTACTGCCTTCTGAGGTGATAACCTTTGAAAAGAACCCGTCAATATTAGAATACTTCAATTTATTATGCTGGGTGTTTTCAAAACCATTGGTGATCAGATGAAGAGAATAGCCATTTCTTTGGAGGTAATCCAGGATTTCATTGGTGTGTGGAAAAAGTATGGTTCGGGTAGGCAACAGGTTGAGGAATTCATCACCCATTCGTCGGGCAAGCTTTTCATCCCCGATTTTAAAATCGAGTAAAGTATACCACATACGTTTCCATCTGAGTTCATCAACCTTAATAAATCCATTACGGTAACGCTCCCATAATTTATCATTGTGTAAAATATATTGGTGGTGAAAGCGTTCAAAGTCTTCGATTCCAAATTCATATAACCGAAGAGATGAATAAATGTCCTTTAAAGTTTGTAAGGCGTTTGATTCAAAATCCCAGAGAGTGTGATCAAGATCGAAAAATATATGACGGTACGTTTTTTTCATTGCAACAAAGATATTGGTTACGTTATAATGATGTAAACTTGCCTGACTAACCCGAAACCCCGATCTCAACATGTTAAGGATCTTAATGCCAGGCTTGGCCCTGGTAATTTCCATTATGGCTTTTGCAGGAAATCCTGAAGGCTCAAAAGCAGCCGTTAGGGCCGAAAAAGTATTAAGGAAGCAATTTAAAAAGCAGCTTGATTCAACTGACAAAAAAATTCGTTACCAGACAGGCAGGATATTGATAGCCGGCAATAGTGTTGTGCTGGATATTCCTGAGCAGTACAAGTTCATTGACGCAGCCCAAACCCGGTTCATTCTGGAAGATCTGTGGGGAAATTTACCCGATAGTTCCGTACAGGGTATGCTGGTGCGGAAATCATTCCGTATCAACAATGCTGATGAGGAATTTACCTATGTTATCAGCCATCATCCCATTGGTTATGTTAAAGATCATGATGCGGCCGAAACAAATTATGATGATTTAATTGTGGAATTACAACGCAACCAGGAGAAGGCAAATGCAAGAAGGCTGGAAATGGGTTATAATACTATGAATATAGTGGGTTGGGCTGCTGTTCCCAGGTATGATAAAGATAATCATAGCGTTCACTGGGCAAAAGAGATTGCTGTAACGGGTAGTGATATAAATGTACTTAATTATGAGGCAAGAATTCTTGGAAGGAACAGTATGATAAGTTTCAATGCGGTGGCTACGATGCCACAGATTGAACAAGTAAAAAAAGACCTGCCCAATGTAATTGCAATAGCAAAATTTACTGATGGCCATCAATATGATGATTTCGACAAGCGAACTGATTCTATAGCAGAATTAACCGTGGGTACCATTATCTCAGGAAATGCTGCCGGACAGGTTGCTACCATAAGTATGATATCTCCAAAAATTGTGTTAGGCACTTTGGTGATTGCAGGGCTTATATCCGGATCATTTGTAGCCCTTAAAAGAAAAGTGGGAAGGAAGGAAGCTTAAGATGCTTATTTTTAAGCATGAATATTGTGATTACAGGTGCCAGTAAAGGTATTGGCAAAGCAATAGCGGAACAGTTTGCTGCTGGTGGCCATTCTTTATTTTTATGTAGCCGCGGCGAAGCAAGTCTTTATAAAACTACCGAAGAGCTCCTCAACCGTTATCCGGGCAGTTCTATCAGGGCCATGCCCTCTGATATGAGTGAACGGCAGCAGATAAAGGCTTTCTCGGAATGGGTAATCTCATTTGGAATTCCTGATATTCTTGTAAATAATGCCGGATCATTCATACCGGGAAGTATTCATAATGAATCCGAAGGAGTGATGGAAGAAATGATGTTGCTGAATTTGCATAGCGCCTATCACACTACAAGGGCATTTCTGCCTTCTATGATGGCCAGGAAATCAGGTCATATATTTAATATTTGCTCCATCGCTTCCCTCAATGCTTATCCTAATGGTGGATCCTATGGAATAAGTAAATATGCTTTACTTGGATTCAGCCGTAACCTTCGTGAAGAAATGAAAATATATGGTATTAAGGTAACGGCGGTTATGCCCGGTGCCGCCTATACTGCCTCCTGGGAAGGAGCAGGAATTGATCCGGAGCGAATCATGACAGCAACGGATATAGCTATAATGGTTGAAGCTGCCAGCCGGTTATCGCCCCAGGCCTGTGTGGAAGATATCATACTAAGGCCACAATTGGGCGATCTTTGAATTCCGAAACATTTTAAGATTGAAAATTCGACACCTAATAATTATCTGTGTTTGGTTACTTGTACCGCAAATAGTAAAAGCCCAACCAAGTTTTTCCACGATTGTTGAAAAGCAGACCATCAGCATAAATGATGTATTGCAGGTACAGTTCATTTTGGAAAACGCAACGTCTATGGAAGGCTTCCGTGCCCCTGTTTTCCGTGATTTCCTTGTAATGCACGGGCCGGTGGAAACTACCGGCATGAGCCTAGTGAATGGACAGCTTAGTCAGTATAAAGCCATGACCTATATACTGAGGCCACAAAAGTTGGGGCGTATAATAATAACAGGAGCAACTGCAACAATAAATGGACGATTGATGCAATCAAATAATGTTGCCATTGAAGTAACGGATGCTCCCGCTCCAAGCCCCAATAAATATCCAATGAACCCGGGAATACCGGATATGATGCAAAGAGCTGAGGAAGATTATCTATTGGAGCCCGGGCAGAATGCGGCAGATAAGATCAGGAATAATTTATTGGTAAGGCTTGAGGTAGACAAAACATCGGCCTTTATCGGAGAGCCTATAGTGGCCACTTATAAACTATATACCCGACTACGTTCTGAATCTAGGGTGAGCAAGCGGCCTTCCATGAATGGATTCAGTGTTTATGATATGGTAGCCCCTGATGGCGGTGGCGCTTCAATTGAAACTTTTAACGGGTTACCCTACCAGGTCCATATCATCCGCAAAACACAGCTTTTCCCTCTACAGGAAGGAAGTTTTGTACTTGAACCAGTTGAGTTGCAGAATACCGTACGGTTTCTTCGCAGGAAAAGTTCAGATGGAATGGCAGAACAACCAAGATCATCTTTGGAACGTATGTTTGATGATCTGTTGACAGATGATATGGGTAATTGGGAGGAGCATCATATTACCCTAAGCAGCCAGCCCCTGACTATAACAGTGAATCCTCTCCCCGAAGGCGCGCCTCCCGGCTTTAATGGGGCAGTTGGAAATTTTACACTTAAAGCAACCCTCAATGACAGCACAGTGGCTGCGGGTGAAAATGCAAGCCTCGATCTAAGGATAGAAGGCAGTGGAAATATCCCCCTTGTAAACGCCCCCGCCTGGAACCTCCCTGATAGCTTTCTTGTTTATGATCCCCTGGTTAAGGAAGATATCAATAAGGTTGTTGCGCCTATGACCGGATCGAAATACATAGTGTATACATTCACGCCGGAAAAGAGCGGGACATTCAATTTACCAGGAATCAGTTTCAGCTTTTTCGACCCCCTCTCAAAAGCCTACCGCACAGTAGAAACGGACAGTTTGCGTTTAAATGTAACACCTGGGGTTAACCGAAAAATAAATCTTCCTGTGAGGGCAATTGATGGCTCATCAAGTGATAGATCTTCTTATTGGCTTATGTGGTTGCTGGCATTAATGCTTGCGTTAATAATATTCCTGGTATTTTATGGTCGCAAAAAGAAAAAAGAGAAAATTGAATTAGCGAGGGTAGAACAGGAATTGTTAGCCAAGGCTGAAACAGACAAGAAAATTGTAACACCATCTGCTCCAGCTGATCCATTGCTGATGGCACGCAAAGCCTTGAAGGAAAACGATGGTCGTAATTTCTACCTGGGAATAGAGAAAGGTCTTTGGGAGGTCATCAGCTTCAAAATGAAGTTGCAACGATCGGCCCAGCAGAAACCTTTGGTATTAGAACTGCTTGCATTAAGGGGATTATCAGAAAATGACCTTAGCGTATTAAAGGAAACCTGGGATAAATGTGAGTGGGCACTTTATGTTCCGGAATCCAGTGTAACTATTGATGGCTCAATGATTGAAAGAACTGAAGCGCTAATGGCCGCGATCCGTGTAATATGAACTACTCGCTGTATTTATAGCCAACCCCTCTTACAGAGTGGAAGTAACGTGGATTTCTGCTATCGTCCTCAAAATATTTTCGGAAGTTGAGAATGAAGTTATCGATGGTTCGTGTTGTAGGATATACGTTGTATCCCCAAACTGTCTGGAGGATCTTTTCACGGGGAACCACATCGTTTTTATTTTCGATGAGTAATTTAAGCAACATGGCTTCCTTTTTACTAAGCTGTATAGTTGTGCCGTTTTTTGTTACCGCTTCCTGGGCTTTGAAATCAATCCTGTTATCACCAAATACATAGATATCACCAATAGAATCTTTAACCTGTATACGGATGTTCTTATCAATAAGTTTCTGTACCCTTATCAGCAGTTCTTCAAGGTTAAAGGGTTTGGTGAGATAATCATCGGCACCTTTTTTTAAGCCCAGGACCCTGTCGGCACTGGTGCTTTTGGCACTCAACACCAATATGGGTACTTCATTATTCTGTATACGGATGGTTTCCATTACGGCAAGGCCATCCATTTCAGGTAGCATTATATCAAGAATGATCAGGTCAAAATATTCGTTCTGCACTGCTTTAACTGCGTTCAGACCATCAAAGGCAGAGGTTACTTCATATCCTTCCAGTTCAAGGTTTAGCTTGAGCGCTTCATGGAGGTTTTCTTCATCTTCCACCAATAATATCGATAATGATTTCATCGTTTATATCTGAATTGTATGGTAAAAATACTGCCCCTCGGATCATTATCTGAAACATTGATAAGGGCGTGGTGGTCGGTTGCTATTTTTTTACAAAGGAACAAACCCAGACCGGTACCCTTTGTTTTTCTCACTGCTTCATTTCCGATCCGGTAAAATCGTTCAAAGATTTTTTGCTTTTCTTCATTTGGTATACCGATACCCTGGTCCTTTACCTGCAGTATCACACCGGTACCACCATCATAGAGGGATAATATTATTGGGCTATCTTTTGGTGAATATTTAAGCGCATTATCAAGTAAATTATTCATCATTATTTCAATCAAAACAGGGTCCCCTTTAATAAATTGACCGGGCTGGATGTTCCATTCCATTAATCTGTCCGGGTATCTGTGTTGCAGGTCAGTCATTAGCTTTTCTGCAAGATTGGAAATGGCAATGTCTTCCAAGACCATTTTGTATCCACCAGCCTCCAATTGAGAGGAGAGTAAAATATTATTGGTCAGTGTATTCAGGCGATTGGTTTCCTGAAGCGTCATCTGGATAAGTTTCATTTGCTTCTCCTCATCGAGCCTGTGTTTCTGTAGTGTTTCCAGGTTAAGCTTTGCAACAGCAATCGGCGTTTTTAACTCATGGGTAATTGCCATCATAAAGTTCTGTTGTTGCTGAGCTGTTTTGAACTGCCTTCTTACAGCCCTGAAAACGAATACGGCACCCACCAGGATAATTAGCAGGAACGTAATACCCTCTCCATTGAATTGCATCGTTTTTCGCCGGGCTTCCTCATTGATCATTTCCACTTTCCGGATATAATCGGGGTCATTTGCAACCAGTTCCATTAACTTTTGCTGTGCCATCTGTTGATTCTGCTGCTGGAGTTTAGCAAACCAAAAGAAAAGGGCGGCTATGATATAAAGCAAAAGGAACCAATAAATGGCTGTGGCGATGGCAAGTTTCTGCTTAGGTAAAAAACGTAATGGCATAATCAGTTGGGTGCCCTTTCCACCCTTATCCCAACATTCAGGATATGTAATAATGGATCATCACGCATTATCTGCTCCAGTTTGAAGCGGTACGTTCCAGGTTTTAAGGGAATGGCAGAGGCAGTAATTCTTATACGGTGTTCATAAATATCATCCATCCCAACACCCAGCCATCCCTTTTCATTACTGGCAAGTTGCAGGTCGAGTGATTGAGGTGAACCAGTACTGTCACCAGGCGCAATTGTATGGATCTTCAACCATAAATTATTGTAGCGATAGGCTTCCGTATGCCGGAGTACCACAAAAAGATTATACAGTGATGTAGTATCAGTGATGGTGAAACTTATTTCGGGTTTCACTGCTGATGGCCAGCGATGCTCCTTCAGGGATACATTTTTTTCAAAAAGATCCACTTTCTGGCAAGAGGCAACCAGTAAAACAGCTGGCACTATTAAAAACAAAAATCGATGAACGAGTTTCATACCTGTAAAAATAACTTATAAAACATTCAGCACCTGCTCCTTGGCTTTTTCCAATTCATCTTTCATCATAACCACAGACTGCTGGATAGTAGAATCATAAGCTTTAGCGCCGGTGGTATTGATCTCCCTGCCAATTTCCTGCAGCAGGAAGGAAAGTTTCTTTCCTATCTCTGAATCATTCTCACGAAGCATGGTCCTGAAATAGTCACAATGGTTTCTCAGACGAACCATTTCTTCGCTGATATCAATTTTCTCTATATAGAAAATAATCTCTTGTTCCAGGCGATTCTTATCATAATTCTCCTGACCTACATTCTCTTCAAGAAGTTTTACCAGTCCTTCCCTTATCTTTTTTTGTCGCTGTGGTTCGAGTGCCTCAACGATGAGTTGTTGTTTTTCGATATTGGAAATCCTTTTCAATAAATCATCTTCCAGCACCTTACCCTCTTCGTAACGATGCATATTGAGTTCTTCAGCTGCCTGGTCAAGTATATCACGGAAGGTCAGCCACTCCTCTTCTGTTAAAGTATCGGAGCTGGGGGTAATCACTTCCGGAAGTTTGAGAATATTACCGAGGATCTGGGAAGGATCCAGTCCCAATTCTTTTGAAAGTTCAGCGAGCGGCTGGTAGTATGCTTTTGCCAGTGAGGTGTTAATAGATACAGGTTTTGCATTCCCGGTTTGCTTAAGGCTTACGGTGCAGTCAATTGTTCCTCTCTGCAGCTTTTCGGAAAGGCGTTTACGAATATCGAATTCAAATGGCTTCAGAAATGCGGGCATTCGCAATGAACATTCAAACTGTTTGCCATTAAGCGATTTAATGTCTACCAGGAAGGTCTTATCTCCCACATTCTGTTCTGACCTTCCAAAGCCCGTCATTGATTTCAGCATGTAAATAATGTTTAAGGGGCAAGGTAAGGAATTGAGAGGATAGAGGGATTAGCCGTTAAAAACCAGTTTATAAAATTCTTCCCTTGTAAATGATCGCAGTTCTCCAGGATGCCATCCCTCAATATTCAGGCCTCCTATACTATAACGAACGAGTCTTAGGGTTGGGAATCCAACACCAGCTGTCATTTTCCTAACCTGACGGTTCTTGCCTTCACTTATCGATAAACTTATCCAACTCGTTGGAATATTCTTACGGAAGCGTATAGGAGGATTTCTTTCGGGCAATGCGGGTGCTTTTGATAGCGATATAACTTTAGCAGGCAGGGTATGATGTATTTTACTGTTAATACTAATATCAACTCCTTTCTCAAGTTTAGATATAGCTTCTGGGGTGATCTCACCTTCCAACTGCACTAGGTAAGATTTTTCCCGCCGTTTAGAAGGCTGTAACAATGCGGCATTCACGCCTTTGTCATTGGTAAGTAGCAACAATCCTTCACTATCATAATCCAGTCTGCCAACAGGGTAGACATCTGTAGGAACATCAATGATATCCTTAAGTGTTTTCTTATTCCCTTCTGAACTGAATTGTGTCAGCACTTCAAAGGGTTTATATAACGCGAAGTAATGCAACATGAGGAATGAAACATTGAATAATAGACAGAAAAAAAGCCCGGGAGTAAACCGAGCTTTGTATTTTGGATGGGTTAGTAAGTAGGGAACAAAATTTCCCTACACAATATTAAAAATAATTTTTGCTAACGAAAAAAATATTTCAATAAATTTTATTCACATTTTTATTTGTCGTGTGGAAAAGCGAATCATGATTTCCATCACAACAGATGCAATTACCTTTGAGCAAATTTCAAATTATGCGATTCCCTTCTCCGGTTTCTTTAACATGGATGGCTGGATTGATCAATGCGGAGCTCATCGGCAATAGTTCTGGTATGGCAACAGGTATTAATGAGATCCATCGTGTTGAAGAAGGTGATCTTGTGTTTGTGGATCATCCTAAATACTACGAGAAATGTTTGTCATCAGCAGCTTCATTTATTATCATAAACAATCGTGATGTTATAGTTCCAGAAGGCAAAGCATTACTGGTTGTTGACAATCCTTTTGAAGCCTATACTACAATTGTTGACCACTTTCGCCCCTTCACACCTGCAACGCAATCCATTAGCAATACTGCTGAAATTGGAGAAGGCACATATATTGCGCCGAATGTTTTTATCGGACATCATGTTGTGATTGGAAGCAACTGCCGTATTCATGCCAATGTAACCATACTGGATCATTGTATCATTGGTAACAACGTGATAATCCAATCCGGTACCGTTATAGGATCAGATGCTTTCTATTATAACACTAAAAAAGATCGATCAATCTGGTATAAAAAAATGCAGAGTTGTGGCAGGGTTATACTTGAGGATTACGTGGAAACCGGAGCTGGTTGTACTATCGACAGGGGTGTTAGTTCAGATACGATAATTGGAGCCGGTACCAAACTTGATAACCAGGTGCATGTAGGTCATGATACAGTTACTGGAAAGAACTGCCTTATAGCAGCACAGGTTGGTATTGCGGGTGCAGTAACGCTGGAGGACGGGGTAGTATTATGGGGTCAGGTAGGTGTAAATAAAACCCTTACTATTGGTAAAAATGCGGTTGTACTTGCACAGGCGGGCGTTCCTGGTGACCTGGAGGGTGGCAAAATTTATTGGGGATCGCCTACGGATGAAGCATCTGTGAAAAAAAGGGAACTGATCTGGATCAAAAGAATTCCAGAGATCTGGGCCAAACTGAAACCATAAGAATAAACTGTGTTCAAATTTATTCTGATGGCAGGTAATCATAAGGCACAGCTTCCGCCATCCTTTCATAACTCCAATAACCTGTATTGATCAGATCAGTCTGTTGATGCCAATAGCCATTTTCTTCAATTACAAAACTATCAAGGATATCAAGGATTGACAATTGCACCCTTATATGGGGTGGCAATTTAAAGAAGCTTACAAATTTGGGATCGGGTTTCTCCTTATTGTATTTGATGCGAAATTTTCCTTGCAGGGCAATGTCAACAGCACTGCTATCATAACTATAAAAGGCAGAGTCATAATAGTTTTCGATTGGTGTTGCCTCAAACTCTCTGGCATCGGGGTTCACACGCTCAAGAGCAAACCCTTCTTTCTGAATTGTACTATCATACCAGGCGCGCATAAAATGGAGTTTACTGCCCAGGTAAGCTTTCTTACGATTGAAATTCCATTTTGCCTGTTCTACATCAGATCCATTCATCTCTTCAAAAAAGGGATAACCTGTATAGGTGCTCAATTTAGGGCCATATTCAAAGCTCAACGAATCCAATTGATACCTGATCTTATAGCCGAGCGCATTATTTTCAATCTGCAAGTCTTCCTTTGCAAGCACTTTCAATTTATTACGTTTCTTACTATAGAAAAACCTTAATGCTTCAGGATTGAGCAGCTTACATTCTTTCGCATTTGCAGTTGTTCCAAAAAACAGCTCGTTGAAAAACTCACCATACTTTACATAACCATCAGGTACTTCATTGCTTCCTGCCACAGTAACACTTTCCATGCTTTTATCTTTTGCCATAAGAGAAATAGCAATTGGCTCAGTACTGGATGTATTGATACGCTGTTCAAAAGACTGGTAGCCGGTAAATGAAACTACGAGGTCATAACCTCCTCTCGGGAGACTTATGGCAAATTCTCCATCGGCATTGGTTATTACTCCGAAGGTTGTATTCTGACAAAAAACCGATGCTCCACTTAAGGGTTGTTGGGTAGCCGAATCAATCACCCTTCCAGTCACTTTAAATTGGTCCTGGGCATTAAGGGAATTGAGACATAAGAACAGAGCGGTAAAAAGTACGACCAGTGTTTGCATAAGGATCAAGTTTGGAACAGCAATTAAAACGTTGTTTTAAGTGAAGTCGTATGCAGATGAATCAAAAAAGAGGCCATTTATCGTGAATGCTCTTGTAAATACCGTTTACAGCTCATCTTAATTGCCTCTTCAAGGGGGGTAAACTGAAATCCGGGTAACGCTCCCATAATTTTACTATTGGTAAATCGGGTTTTGCTTTGTGCGATTTTTGCAGATTCACGACTGAGTAGAGGTTTCTGCCCGGAAAATATTGATTTAAGTTTTTCGAAGCGCCATGCCAGGGAGCCCAGGAGCCGACTTGCCTCTCGTGAAGGAGGTTTTTTCCCAAAAGAAGTGGCCATCGAAGTGAGCAGATCCTTAAAACTCCAGTTGTCCCCATTTACAATGAAACGTTCCATTGAAATATCTGACTTAAGAAGTTGGACCGTAGCATTTGCAACATCTTCAACATAAACAAAGCCGTTTACTCCATTGGTATACCAGGGAAATTCCTGCCATGCATTTTTGAAAATAGCACAGCTACTGTTATTCCAGTTTCCATAGCCGAGTATCGTACTGGGATTCACAATTACACCCTGCAGGCCTTCAGCCATTCCCCTCCACATTTCCATTTCTGCTTTCTGTTTGGTAATGGCATAATGAGTATTATTTCTGCTGATAGTCCAGGTTTTATTCTCGTCTACGGTCTCACCGTTTTTGGTTCTACCAAGCGCGGCCACCGAACTAACATGTACCATCTTCTTAATACCTTTTTCAATAGCCATATTCACCACATTAGCCGTACCATTTATATTGGTAGCATACATTTTATTACGGTCGGCCTTATGGAAAGAGACTACTGCGGCTGAATGGATGACTGCGTCAACATTTTCCATTGCATCTTCCAGCGAACCAATGTTGAGAACATCGCCTTCAACCCAGTTGACTTGCTGCATTATTTCGGGATCAATAAAATTGGGCAGGGCACTATCTTTTCTTTTAATGGCAGTTACCTTGAAACCATCCAATATGAGCCTCCTGAGGATATAGGCCCCCAGAAATCCAGTTCCTCCTGTAACCAATATGTGATTCATTCCTGCTTCGGGATTACCTGTTGGGGTCATGAAGTCAAATCTAAGTAATAATAAAAGATATCAATAGGTATAGTAGCCTTCACCGGATTTCCGACCCAGTTTTCCTGCCGCAACAATTTGTTGCTGTATGGCTGATGGTGTTAGTCTTGAGGGTTTACCGAGTTGTTCATATACACTGCAGCTAACCGCATAATTTATGTCATTACCGATAAGGTCCATCAGATGGAAGGGTCCCATTTTAAAACCGGCCGACTCCATCAGGGCGTCAATAACGGTCATGGACACGCCCTCCTCCGCCAGCCGTAAGGCTTCAATGTAATAAGGCCTGGCCACGCGATTGACGATGAAGCCTGGTGCATCAATGCATCGCACTGGTTTCTTTCCCATATCAAGCGCCAGTTGCATAACCAGTTCTATAGTTGCAGCACTATTAAATTCAGTTTGGACAACTTCTACAAGTTTCATTATGGTGGCGGGGTTAAAAAAATGCATACCGACCACCCGTGATGGGTCAGGCAATGCCCTGGCGATTTCCGTTACTGATAAGGATGAGGTATTAGTGGCAAAAATGGTGGCCTCACTATTTACTTCAAAAAGCTGCCTGAAAAGTTCCTGTTTGGCAAGTGGCTTTTCGAGAATGGCTTCAATTACAAAATCAGCTATACATGACTGGTAGCTGGATGTAAAGGACACCCCATCAAGTATTATATTCCGGGTAGATGCAGAAATTTTATTCTTATTTACCAGAGATTGCAGGTTTTTCTCCATGCCCATCCGGCTCTGTTTCAGCATGCTTTCGCCGATATCATATACTGTAACAGTAAATCCATGCTGGGCAGCAGCCTGTGCAATACCGGTTCCCATTGTACCAGCTCCACATACGCAAATGGATTTGATCATTGAATTCATTTATAAACTTGCAGTGAACTGTTGCAGAAACCTCACATCGTTTTCGCTAAAGAGGCGAAGATCATTTATCTGGTATTTCAGCATAGTAATTCTTTCAATGCCCATTCCGAATGCAAAACCAGTGTATTTATTACTATCAATACCACAATTTTCCAAAACCTGGGGGTGAACCATTCCACAGCCAAGTATCTCAACCCAACCGGTATGTTTACATAGATTACAACCTTTTCCGTTGCAAAGCAGGCAGCTTATATCCATCTCTGCACTGGGTTCTGTAAAGGGGAAATAGGATGGCCGGAAGCGGATCTTTACATCGCGTCCAAACAATTCCTGAACAAAAAAGTATAGGGTCTGTTTTAGATCGGCAAAAGAAACATGTTCGTCAATATATAATCCTTCCACCTGGTGAAAGAAGCAGTGTGCGCGTGCCGAAATCGTTTCATTTCGGTATACCCTTCCCGGGCAAATGATGCGAATTGGCAGCTTACCTTTTTCCATTTCTCTTACCTGAACATTGCTGGTATGTGTACGTAGCAACCAATCGGGATTCTGGTTCAGATAAAATGTGTCCTGCATATCGCGGGCGGGATGGTTCTCGGGAAGGTTCAGGGCGGTGAAATTATGCCAGTCATCTTCAACCTCCGGACCTTCTGCAACGGAAAATCCCAACCTTCGGAATATTGAAATTATCTCGTTTCTCACCAGGCTGATGGGGTGCCTCGAACCAAGATTCATTGGGTCACCCGGAAGAGTCAGATCAATATCATTGGTTGATTCAACGGGGCCTGAAAACGAGGACTTCCAGGATTCATATTTAGCTTCTGCAAACTGTTTAAACTCATTCAGGATAGCGCCAAATTCTTTCTTTTGTTCGGCTGGAACATTCTTCATTTCACCAAACATGGCTTTGACGATCCCTTTTGTACCAAGAAACCTTATGCGATATTCTTCTAAGCTGGCCGCCCCATTGGCCTGTGTATTTTCGATCTCTTGCTTATATGCTGCGATCTGGGATAAGAGATTTTCCATAGCTCAAAGATAAGGAAAAGCACGGGGGGCTGAAATCAACGCAGGAAGAGATTCACATAGATCCATACAAAAGGTGTTGCCAGGAGGATGGAGTCAAACCGATCAAGAAATCCACCATGGCCCGGCATAAATGATCCGCTGTCTTTTACATTGGCCATCCGTTTAATCTTACTCTCCAGAAGGTCGCCAAAAGTTCCGAAAACAGCTGCGATCAATGCTATTATTACCGAATGGGTTAAAGAATAAAAATAATTGGTGGTATATGATATAATTGCCATTACAAGAACGCTGAGCATTATACCCCCGATGGTTCCTTCCCAGGTTTTTTTTGGAGAAATAGCACTTAACGGGGTTTTTCCTATCAGGGAGCCGACTATATATGCCATTGTATCATTAATCCAGATAGAAAAGATAATCAGCATAGGCAAACGCATATCTTCCCATCTCATTTGTACCAGCAGACCAAAGCTAAGGGAGATATAGAGCAACCCAAGTATGGAGTGTCTGATGTTTCTCAGGTTAATATGCCGAGAAAAAAGCAATTCCATAATTGGCAAAACAAGTATAAGCACTAATCCTACCCACCAGGCTATTGCATGAAGCGACAGAACATCAGAAAAGCTATCGTCTCCTGTAAAGAACAAAAGAATACACCAGCCCGCAATCATTACTCCATATCGGTGAAAAGGCGTGATCTGTTTATAATCAGGATCAATTTTCTCCAGCAGTTGCTGGTATTCATACCAACATCCGAAATGTATAATTGAAAATAGCAACAGGAACAGCCATTGGTTCCAGAGTAATCCAGCCAACATAACCACTGCAAAAATTATTGCAGTTCCTGTTCTGGTTCTGAATGTTTGCCAGTTAAAAGCCATGAAGATTATTTTACTCGTTTTGGTTATCCTGCCTGGCCGGCAATATCAGTTCATCATCCGTATCATATATTTCCCCATAATGTGTATGAGATATTTTTCGCATATACCACAGTATCGCCAGAATGGCCACGAAACTAAAGATAACAAACCCTGGTGGCAGCGGATGCTCCTGGTCAATATAGGTCTTATCGCGGTAAACATAGATAACCTGAATAGCGTTATTTACGAAGTGGCCGATGATGGCGGGCCAGATACTACCGCTGTACCAGTACAAGGCGCCAAGAAGAATACCCAGCATCATTCGGGTAAAGAAACCAAGAAATTGACCATGAAATGCTGAGAATAAAATGGCGGTGATAATGATTCCCATCCACGGACTTTTTGTTACCTGAATAAACAGTCTCTGCAACACTCCTCTAAAGAAGAGTTCTTCAGCAATTGCAGGCAGAAGGGCAATGATTAACAGCATAAATGCCAGGTCGGCCGGACCCTTCATATCAAGCATTGCTTTTACCAGTTTCCGTGCATTCTCTTCGGCTGCGCGCATTGCCAATTCGGTATCCTTAAGAAATGAAGGAAGATGAATCTCCTGATTTAATTTATTAACCCATGCAGCTGCCGGGAATGCTATTATCAGCAAGAGTAAGCCAAGCCACCAAAAACTAGATGGCATGGGCCTTTTAAGTCCGATATACTGTAGGGGGCGATTATGGCTGAGATAAGCAAAAATAAGGGAGGGGATCAGGAATACAACAATAGTAAGCAAGCCCTGGAGGCTACGTAATGCCGGGATCATTCCTGGTTTATCATAGTCAATAGATTGCAGATCGATGACAGAAATATCATGCATCCAGGCAACAAAAATTTGGACCAGCGAACCCAGCACCAGGTAAATGCCAAAGCAAAGACTCCCGAAAACCAACAACTGCAACCAGGCTGGTTTATACTTAAGATAGGTATTCATATTGGTCAGATGTTGCCATCACGGTTTAAGTTGGTAAATTTGCGGTTCTGCCCGTGGAAGCCATGCTGCAAGATGCATTTTTTTTGTGACCATGCAAGTGCACCTGCGGCAGCTTAACGCAAGGCATAATAAAATACTCTATTGATACAGATAGGAAATATAACATTACCGGAGTTCCCATTGTTGCTTGCACCTATGGAGGATGTAAGCGACCCTCCTTTCCGTGCGGTATGCAAAGATAATGGCGCTGACCTGATGTATACTGAATTCATCAGTAGCGAGGGATTAATCAGAGATGCCATGAAGAGCCGGCAGAAACTCGACATATTTGATTATGAACGTCCGATTGGCATACAGATTTTTGGCGGCGACGAGGAAGCCATGGCGCTTAGTGCGCAAATTGTAGATGCTGTTAATCCCGATCTGCTTGATATCAATTTCGGCTGCCCCGTTAAAAAGGTGGTTACAAAAGGTGCGGGTGCCGCCGTGTTGAAGGATGTAGATATGATGGTAAAGTTGACGGCAGCCTGTGTAAGATCAACTAAATTACCAGTAACGGTAAAGACCCGTTTGGGATGGGATACCGAATCGATTAATATCAATGAAGTGGCTGAAAGGCTACAGGATACAGGTATCAGTGCATTGTCAATACATGGAAGAACCCGTAGCCAGTTGTACAAAGGCCATTCAGATTGGAGTCATATAGCCCGCGTCAAAAACAATCCAAGGATCAGCATTCCGATATTTGGCAATGGTGACATTGATTCACCAGAAAAAGCATTGGAATATAAGAACCGATATGGTGTGGACGGGATAATGATAGGCAGAGCTGCCATTGGCTATCCTTGGATCTTCAGGGAAATAAAACATTTTCTCTCCACTGGCGAACACCTCACTCCTCCGGATATAGTTCAAAGAGTGGATGTGATCCGCAAGCACCTGCACAGGTCAGTAGAGTGGAAAGGGTTGACACCGGGCATCAATGAAATGCGTCGGCATTACAATAATTACCTGAAAGGACTTCCTAACATAAAAGAATTCCGCCTTAAGCTGGTTACAGTTAAAACTGTTGAGGAAATAGATTACGTGCTGGATGAGATAATGAAACAGTATCAAGGCTATCAATTTGAGCGTCGAACTGTTGATATGGACAATATGGCCTATAATTGCGGCTAAGGGTTGGGGCTACTTGAGTATATCAGTCAAAGATTTGTCCATTGGTGAAACAGATGGAGCGAAATACCTCAGGAGCACACCTTTTTCATCTACGAGGTATTTGGAAAAATTCCACTCAGGCGCCTGGTTGCACCAACCATTTAAGTTTGGATCACTCAGCCATCGAAAAACAGGATTCTGGTCATTTCCTTTTATAACAGTTGTTTTTCTTGCCAGGGGGAAACTTATTCCATAATTGACTTTACAGAAGTGGGCGATTGCCTCATCGCTACCTTTTTCCTGCTCCTTAAAATCATTTGCCGGAAACGCAATGATCTCCAGCCTGTCTTTATATGTATCATAAAGCTTCTGCAGTGTTTCATACTGAGCAGTATATCCGCAATCAGAAGCTGTATTAACAATTAACAGTTTCTTGCCTTGCATTGAACCAAGAGATATCTGCTGTCCATTATTGGCAGTATAAGAAATGGAGTAAAGAGAACTGCATGGATGTTTTCCTGAATTCTCCAAAATGCCGGATTTGGCACCAAATAATTTTCCTGCTTTCATTATCAGTGGATAAATCAATTTCATTATTTGTTGTCTGCCACTCATTTCATTTCCGTTTGAAAAAATTATTAGAAAGAATACTATTAGGGATAAGCTTAACGTACCAAATAAATATTTACGCATCATGCTTACCTGATTAATTTTCGAAACAACGACAATTTTCCCTTGAAGGGGGGATATTTCATTGCCGGATCAAACCATGTGGGTGTTTTTAGTACTGCTTTCTCATGGGTGAAGCAATCGAAAGAATGCTTACCATGGCAGGCGCCCATCCCACTCGTACCCCGACCACCGAATGGCAGCGCCGGATTGGTAAAATGCCAGCTGCTATTGTTTACAGCGCCACCACCAAAAGGCAAAGCATGTATCCATTTTTCTTCTTTCTCTTTGCTGGAAGTATATACATAAAATGAAAGCGGGTTCGGATTTCTTGAGATGATCTCAATAGCCTCATCCATGGTGTTGAAGGAGATGATGGGAAGCACAGGGCCGAATATTTCTTCCTGCATAATGGGGGCGTCCAATGAAACTTCATCCATCAAAGTGGGCTCAATATAAAGGTCTGCCGCGTTTGTTTTGCCCCCAAAGATCACCCGCCCTTGCTTTAGATAAGAACTTATTCGTTGAAATTGCTTCTCATTTATTATTCTACCGTAGTTGTAAGAGACCGCCGGGTCTTCAGTAAAAAAATCAGTTATAACTTTCTGTAACGATTCTACTAATCTGTTCTTCACAGAATGATGTACTAATATATAATCGGGAGCGATGCACATTTGTCCGGCATTAGAATAAGTAGTGAGTCCAATTCTCCTGGCTGCTACTTCAATATTGGCATCCGCTTCCACTACACAAGGGCTTTTACCACCGAGTTCGAGTGTTACGGGAACAAGTTGCGCTGCGGCCATCTTGTAAATTGCCTTACCTACTGCTGTGCCTCCTGTAAAGAAAACATGGTCAAACCTGAAATTATTCATCATGGATGGAATAACAACTGAGCCATCACCTTCGATATATAGAATTTCATTTTTAGAAAAACCGTCTGCTATTAATTTTTTCATAACCGCCGTGGTAGCCGGAGCATGTTCGCTGGGTTTGAGGACGATAGCGTTGCCCGCTGCCAAAGCACCCACAAGCGGCCCAAAGAGAAGTTGAAATGGATAATTCCAGGGCCCGATGATTAAAACAACACCTAAGGGTTCTTTATAGATATGACTGGAAGATGGAAGATTCATGAGGTTTGTTGAAACCCTTTTGGGCCGCATCCATTTTTTCAGGTTGGCCAATGTGTGATTTATCTCAGAGAGAACAAACCCCAACTCCGTGACCCATGCCTCCTCTTTGCTTTTACGGAGATCAGCATAAAGGGCATCATACAATTCCTCTTCATACTTTAATAATAATGCTTTCAGTTTGAGCAATGAATTGCGTCGTGAATCATATGACCTTATTGCACCAGACTTAAAATTGGCGCGCAATCCATTTAAAGCAATCAGCATTTCATCGTCAATGGACTTTTTTTCAGGAAGGGTGGCTATTTGCATATTTCAAATTACGACAAAAAAAAGGTCATTAATTATTTCACTTCCTACCTAATAACAGTGCTGTAATATTATTGTTTAATTTCGGAGGAATGACCGATGAATACTACATGCAACAAGCATTACGAGAAGCTCAACTGGCTTTTGATAAGGGTGAGGTTCCCGTGGGTGCCATAATTGTCATAGATAATAAGATCATTGCCCGGGGGCACAACCAGGTGGAGCAATTAAAAGACCCTACCGCACATGCCGAGATGATAGCTTTAACATCGGCCTTCAATTACCTGGGCGCAAAGTATCTTCCTGACGCAGCACTTTATGTTACTGTTGAACCTTGCCTGATGTGTACCGGAGCATTATATTGGAGCAAAGTTAGCAGGGTTGTGTGGGGAGCTGCAGATGAAAAGAATGGGCATGCCAGGATTACGGGAACCAACTGGCCTTTTCATCCAAAAGCTATTGTAGAAAGGGGGGTAATGGCCACGGAATGTGCTTCCCTAATGAAGAGTTTTTTCGAAATGCGTCGTTAACTTTTTTAACATTATTCTACTCGCTCAATTAACAAATTCTTGTCAATCTTTCGGGGTCCATTTGAGTCTATGCTGTATAATTAAAAGATGATGAAAAAGATTATACTTTTTGTGTTGCCCATGGTCCTTTTTCTCGCGGCCTGTAGCCGCCAGGATACTGGTCCGAGGCAGCCCATAGACGAATCTTACTGGTTACAGCGGGAAAGGGGAATTGTTGCTTATAGCGATTTCCAGTGCGACTACTATATTGTGGAAACATATAATGGTTTCAGTTTGATGAGAGCATGGGGTGGCTTTACACCATTAAGGGGGTCTGTAGTATACGGAGATCTGAATCGCTATGGTATGCAAACTATTTACAACAGATCGGAGGGTTTACTTATGCAGGCCGATGTACGTGATTACTGGATGACCTACTGGGATGCTATTGACCAGATGGATTGGTATTGTAGTACCAGTGGTTTTTAATTATAAAGTAAACATGGAATATAAGAAAGGGCCATCCGGAAAAACGGATGGCCCTTTCTTATTCACAAATCACTATTGCCAAAATCACTCATCCCACCAAAGCCTTAATGTATTATCATCAATTGCAGGAACGTTTGCACCGTTTCTGCTGGTTTCTACAGATGGATAAACTAAACGGCGTACAAATGTAGTGGTAGCAGCATTTGCAGGCATTTCAAAATCTGTATAACCATAATCAAAACGCCTGGCATCATTCCATGTTTCAGGACTAAGAAAAAGGGCTTTGTATTTCTCGTCGAAGATGCGTTGAAGGGTTAGGCCATCTTCTCCAACTGCCACCACATCACTGGCCAGGTAAGCATCGCGATCAGCAGCCGCAACACCAAGTCTGTCGAAATTGGTGCGGATGCCCTTAAGGTAGGCTGAATATGCCCTTGCCTTATCGCCAGACCGGAATGCCGCTTCAGCTTCAATAAAAAGCACTTCTTCATAGGTGATAATAAAAAGTGGGGCCTCATCATTTGAGTAATAGCCTTGCCTGCTTATATAACTTTCTTCATCATCAATACCTGAACCTACCCGACCCACTCCATTAGGAGTGCCGCGATAATCCCCAAACTTGGTGAGGGTGGCAATCTTATCGATGCGTTTATCTACAACCCCAAAGGTTGTTCCATCCATGGCATCTACAAACTGTTCTGATAACCATCCATCAAGAACAAGTTGCTCGTTATTTAAGGCAACACCAGCCCATGGGTTTCTAATGTCAAAGGTTAGTATTGCAGCATCATCATCTGTTGACTCATAAGAAGCGTCAACTTCTTCCAGAATTGCTGTTGCATCATACTCCGAAGTTTTACTTACGCGGTTTAACATCCTTGCTTTAAGGGCATGGGCTGTTTTGATCCAATTTTCTACGCTACCCTGGTGAATAAGGTCAGAATTATCGGTTGGGAGGGCAATCGTAGATCCGGATTGTCCAAGTAATACAATACCCTCATCAAGATAACTAAGGATGGTAGCATAAATTGATTCTGCATCGTCGTACACCGGTCGAATAAATTCACCGGTAAATGCCTGTTCAAAAGGCGCGGCCCCCCATAGGTCATGTATCTGGATAAGGTCCATGGCCTGCAGTATTCTTGCTACTCCCTGGTACTCTGTAGCACCACGCTCTCCGCCCATTTGGTAGAGATCATATGAATCACTCAGATTATCATAGAGCTGAGTCCAGCTACTGCTGGCATCAATTGGCTCAAAAATATCTGATGCTCCACCTGGGTTGGGAGAAGCCAGGTATTGAACATAATAAGAACTGGTATTAGATACGCGGAATACATTTAGTGCCGCATCAAATGTTGCCCTGGCAAGAAGTCCATTTAACGGAGGCCTTGTGGCCTGGTTGGGATTATTATTTATATCCAGGTATTTTTCACAGGATGTGAGCCCAACTACAGACCCTGCAATAAGCATAAAATTTATTAGTCTTTTCATAATAAACAAGGTTAGAAGTTAAGGTTTAATGTCATGATATAGCTACGGGTAGCAGGATAAGTAAATCCACTGAACCCATCCATATTGCTTCCGGCATTAAAGCTTGAAGATTCAGGATCAAATCCATTATAGTTAGTGATTAACCAGAGATTGTTTCCTGTAAGTGAAATAGAAGCTCCCTGCACAAACGTTTTTTCGAGTAAGCTACGTGAGAAGTTATATGTGAAACTTAGATTTCTCAATCTTACCCATGATGCGTCATGTACAAAATTTTCAGAAGCGCGACGATAAATATTTCTGTAATAACCTGCGCCGTAGTTTCTGCCATCTGGTCCTACAGCCTGGCCCAACCAAACCTGCTGGGTATTCGGCTGCCCATCAGGCAGTACGCCATTAAATACTATCGTTTCATTCCTGTTCTCTGTATAATCTGCAATGCCAAATGCTGCCATAAAATTCTCTAACTGGTTATACCGGAATTGACCTTGCTGTGTATCAAAGAGAAAACTCAAATTGAAATTTTTATAAGTAAAGCTGTTGCTGATACCACCGATCCATTTTGGCTGTGAGTTACCAAGAATGCGTTGGGTTGGATCATATATCGGGAATCCGGCATTAGATCCGGTTGTAGCGATCTGCAAAGGAAGATCTTTATCAACGGTATTTTTATCATCGGTCTTATCGCCGTAGTAACGAAGTAAGGATGAACCATAGAGGTTACCCACTGCAGATCCCGGTACGTACTTCATGGTAACGGTGGATCCGACATATCCAAAATGGCTTCCTATTACTATTTCGGTTAGTCCTTCCCGTAATGAAATAATTTTATTTCTGTTCCTGGAAAAATTCACATTAACATCCCAGTTAAAATTTCTGCTTCGAACCGGATTGGCGCTTAAGCCCAGTTCTATTCCTTTGTTTTCGAGCTCACCTGAATTCAGGATGAACTGCGTATATCCCGATGTTGGTGATACGGATACAGGAATGATCTGGTCAGTACTGTTAAGTTTGTACCAGGAAAATTCTAAGCCCAGTCGGTTATTGAGAAATTTCAGATCTGTTCCAAATTCCAGTGTCCTTGTTCTTTCAGGAGCGAGGTTAACATCGCCTTTTGAATCGGAACGAGTCCAGAGCACCTGACCATTTGACTGAAGAACACTTGTTCCATAATAAGAATTGGTTCTGTATGGTGTAGTTCCTTTTCCAATCTCGGCATAACTGGCACGTAGCTTTCCAAAATTTATCCAGGAAGGAAGGTCTAACATATCACTGAATACATAAGAAAGACTTACAGAGGGGTAGAAAAATGAATTGTTTCCTATGGTAAGAGTAGAAGTCCATTCATTTCTTGCTGTAACAGTGAGGAACAGATAGTTATCCCAACTCATTGTGAGATCCCCAAAAACACTTACCAGTCTGCTCCGGCTCAGTACTTCTGATGCAGTTCTGAATTTGGTATTATTAAGTGTAAGCAGATCAGGTATATCAAGTTCCTGTCCATCTGCTGTGAGGGAATGGCTTTTATAATCCTGAACATCGTGGCCTACGCGTAAAACTGTATTAAACTTCTCTGACCAATCATTATTTGCAGAAATAATAAGATTGGAATTGATGATCCTGTTTCCAATACGTTGTTCATTAACAAATCCAAGTCCGTTGTCTTCGTAAACGATCTCATCCACAACACCTTTTGGACCAGGTGCAGTATAGCGCCGGAAGTCACTGTAATTATCAATACCAAAACGATAATCAACTGCGAGCCATTTAAGTGGCTTATAACTGACCAAACCATTGGCTATTATGCGGTTTACATTGTCGCGTAGTTGATTTGTTGCTGTTCCATATACCGGATTATTGTTTCCATAAGTTTTCATAGTGCCGTCAGGGTTTATATAGTCCATTACATCCCAACGCGGCGACCAATATGTGAGGCTCTCATTATATCTATCTGCATTAACTCTCAAGCCACCTGAATTGATATAATTTATTGAGGGACTAAAACTCAGCTTATCACTGACTTTAAATTTTCCATTTATCCTGGCACTTATATTTTTATAATCAGTGTTGGGAATTGTACCATACTGTTTGAAATATGACAGTGAGGAACTCAGCAATGCAGCTTCAGTTCCTCCAGACATATTGATGCTTGCCCTGAATTGGTCGCCCTGCTTATAACCTTGTTTGTAATGATGGTAGATTTTATCGGGATGTGTTGGATCAATGGCTTTGGCAGCTTCTGTAGTTGGTCCCCAGCTTGGCCAAAAACTGACTGGATCGTAAACACCATTATTACCCTGGCTGAATGTTCTTTGCACATCCGGGAATTTATTCACCTCATCTATTCCATAGGAAGATGTGAAGCCAACCCTCATCTTACCTGACCTGGCTGATTTGGTTGTTATCACTACAACACCATTAGATCCCAATGATCCATACAATGCAGTTGCAGCGCCGCCTTTCAAAACAGACATGGTTTCTATATCATCAGGATTAATATCCGCTACCCTGTTAGACATCCCTCGTAACTCGGATTGATTACTGGAAGATACAGTTGTACTGTTGTCCATAACAACGCCATCAATTACAAACAAGGGCTGGTTGTTAGCATTCGGATCAAGAGAATTTATTCCGCGGATAATGATCCTTGAACCCTGGCCAGGTGCGCCACCTGTGCTGTTAATCTGTACACCAGCAACCTTACCCTGCATGGCATTGATTACATTGGGTTGTCGCATATTTACCAGGTCATCGCCTTTAATTTCCTGGGCCGAATATCCCAGGGCACGCTTTTCCTTTTTGACACCAAAAGCAGTAACGATGACCTCCTCCATTCCTTCCCCTTCCTGAAGACTTACGGATAGCATGTTGCTTCCGCCAACTCTTATTTCCTGGGACAGATACCCGGCGTATGATACCAGAAGAATGGTATTATTATCCGGTACGGAGATAGAAAAGTTTCCACCTTCATCAGTTGTAGTTCCAGTGGTTGTTCCTTTGATTACAACAGAAGCGGAAGGTACCGCTTCACCTCTGGCATTGGTGACCTTCCCGGTCACTCTTCTTTCCTGTGCAACACCAATCAGTGAAATGCATAGAAAAAGCAAGAGATTTACCGCAAGCAGTAATTTTCTCATGAATAATGTTTTAAGTAATTAGAAATGGTTAATACACTAATTTAACGTTTAATGCCGCATAAAATGGCAAAAATTTGCGGACAAGTGCAACTTTAGGATAAATGGTTTGTTAGAAGCTTGAAGTTTTGCCTATTCAGCTAATGGTTCTAAATTTGCAACTCCTCCCATTGAACTTCTTATTTTTTTTAATCTTTAAATACTGATCTTATGGCATTTACACTCCCTGCGCTCCCTTACTCCCATGAAGCATTGGAACCGCATATTGACACGCAGACCATGCAGATACATCATGGCAAGCACCACCAGGCATATGTAGACAATCTGAATAAGGCCATTGCAGGCACAGAAAATGAAAGCAAGACCATCGAAGAACTTATTGCCAATGCCGGAGCTCATTCAGCGGCAGTTCGCAATAACGGTGGTGGCCACTGGAATCATAGTTTTTTCTGGGATAGCCTGGCCCCAAATGCAGGTGGACAGCCATCGGGCACATTGAATGATGCCATCACGGCTGCATTCGGATCATTTGATGCTTTTAAGGAAAAATTTGCCAATGCTGGCATGACGCGTTTCGGAAGCGGCTGGGCATGGCTGATAGTTAAGAATGGCGCCCTGGAAATCAGTTCCACACCAAATCAGGACAATCCATTGATGGATGTTGCTGAAGTAAAGGGAACACCAATACTTGGTGTTGATGTTTGGGAACATGCTTATTATCTTAAATACCAGAACAGAAGAGCTGATTATCTCGCAGCATTCTGGAATGTTGTTAACTGGACAAAAGTTGCGGAACGTTTCAGCGCTGCATCCTGATAAAAGTTCTAAATGTATCTTTATACCTGATCCCGCCCATGGGGCGGGATCTTTTTTTAAAACTATATCATGAAAAAGATTTTAACTGGCCTCTCGGCCATTATTCTGTTTGCTGCCTGTTCAACACCTCCTCAAAAAAAAGTAGTAGTGATGGCAAGTGGTAAGCTTGTTGTATCGGGGGATGGCGTAACTATTGAGCCAGGGACCCAGCACAACGAAGAAACCATTAATATCAAAGGTGATAAACTGACCCTTTCAGGTCCTGATGGTAATAAGGATTTTCCTGTTACAGAATCCGGCACCTTTTTATTAAATCTGAAAAAAGATACCCTTATCGGGGGATTTCAGCCATTTGGGGAAGCAGCATCCCGTGAGGGTAGAATCACCCAGGACCAGTTAATGGAACGGATGGATAGTCTTCAACAACTTATGGTGGGTTCTAATGTTGCGGCGGAAAAAAGAAATCATTTCCTGGCTCCGGGAGAAATGAAAAAGATCACTGCGGCAGACAATGCAATCCTGGTTGGACCATTCAAAGGAATGCCTGCTTCTTTGACACCAGACAAAAATGGCAATGTGCCAGAGGTCTATAAATTTATTACCAATAAGGATGCGCGGGAAACTTTGGGCAGGCTAGAGAAGATGCTTAAAGCTGAAGCTGAATAATATTCAGGTAATTCAGGGTACGGGATCATAGCCCGATCCGCCCCATGGGTGGCAACGACCTATACGTTTTATAGTAAGCCAGAAGCCTTTGAAAATACCATATTTTCTAAAAGCATCAAGGCTATACTGTGAGCATGTTGGTGTAAACCTGCATTTGGGACCCAGTATTGGCGAAATACCCCACTTGTAGAACCGGATCAATCCAATAAAGGGTAAACTCAGAATTTTCTTCAATTTTTCCATACACTAAATGATTGGTGTTTGGGGTTTTTCAAAAAGCAACCGTTGCAATTTTTCCAATGATTGACCGGTTGCTTTTTCACATATTTCCAAACCCGGCAATTCTCTGCCGGTGTATATCAAAAACAGGTCCACCCTTATCTGCAATGAATCTACCAGCCCGGTAAGCCCATGTTTTTGTGTGCGATATGATTCGCGCAAAAGTCTTTTGATACGGTTGCGGTCAACCGCTTTCCTGAAATGACGTTTGCTTACCCCAACACCTGCCAAAACACCTGGTCTAGGTCGCAGACCATGTGCAAGGCCTTGCTGATCTGTTATCACCGAATTGAAACTCTCTACCTTGTAGTAAATCCTCAAGGGATAAATGGAAAAGCTTTTGCCGCTCTTGAAAAGTTCATCGATCTTTTTGCGATGCTTAAGCCTTTCAGATTTTCTTAATGAGTTTATCATGATTATCCGGTATCTCACACTTGTTCGAACATCCCCCGAACATCTGTCAGACACCTATTTTATACAAAAATAGCTCCGGACCGGCATAATGCGGCGGAGCTATAAATATCATCGAAACCTCGCACAAAGGCGGGATCAGATTACTTTAATTTGCTTTCAGAAGAAACGCTTAGTTTCTTACGACCTTTCGCACGACGGCTAGCCAGCACTTTACGGCCATTGGCGGTTTGCATGCGCTTGCGGAATCCGTGAACGGATTTACGACGACGGCGGTGTGGTTGAAATGTTCTTTTCATTTTACAAGTTTTTTACTAGCCCAAAAAATAGTCGCCTGTGGAGAGCCAGACGATTGAATTCCAATCACATCGGGCCACCATACCCGCTTGTGTCGTGAAAGGGACGGCAAAGGTAAGGAAATTTATCATTTTGATCTACTTCCTGATGAGAAAATTCAGGTTAGTTTAGAAAACAGCCCGGCTAGCCCAACTCAACTCTTGCAGCCTTTACACCCTGCCCGTAAAACATCCCCGCATGCCGTTCAAAATCGGTAACATCATCTGTTGTGCAAAACCTTCGGCTACCGCCTGTTGAAATGCGCGCAACCAGTTCAGGATGGCGTTTGAGGTAGTCAACCAGGCTTACAGCTACAATTTCACCTTGTTGCAATAACCGGATTCCCTGTGGCAGAAATTGCCTGATCTTCTTTTCAAGCAATGGATAATGAGTACATGCAAGCAGAACCGTATCGATATTTTCACCCTGTTCAAGGAGTTGTTTTATATCCTGTTCAACAAAATAATCTGCACCCGCCTTATCATACTCATTGTTTTCAACCAAAGGCACCCACATCGCACAGGCATGTTGATGTACTTTAAGTCCGGGGAAGAATTTAGCAATCTCAATGGGATATGATCCGGAAGAGACAGTACCAGGAGTTGCCAGTATACCAACTTCGAAGCTGCTAGAAAAATTTCCAATAACCTCTGTTGTAGGACGAATTACACCCAATATCCTTCTATCTGGTGCCAATTTGGGCAGGTCATTCTGCTGAATAGAGCGCAGGGCCTTTGCAGACGCGGTATTACAGGCCAGAACAACAAGCTGACAGCCCTGGTTAAAAAACCATTTTATGGCCTCCAGGGTATAGCGATACACGGTATCAAAACTTCTGGTTCCGTAAGGAGCCCTGGCATTATCACCCAAATAAACATAATCGTATTGCGGCAGGGCTTTTACGATTTCCTTCATTACGGTGAGCCCTCCATAACCAGAATCAAAAATTCCTATCGGAGCATTGGCCAGTTCGCCAAGCAGCGAGGCCAGAGGGTCGCCCATGGGTAATTCTCCGGGCTTTTTACTGGCAGGTACGATGGGAATATTTTCTGCGAGGCCATCATTCGTAATAGCATCCTGGTTGTCAGTTATCATATCATACAAAAATAACAAACGCCAGGATGCTATCCCGGCGTTCATACAGAGCCTGTGAAAAGTATCTTTATTTAAGACCCAGTTTCTTCTTTACCATTGGCAACAAGTCATCGCCCGGAGGAGAAACAATCAGGTATTCTTTAGGAAGTACATAAGTGTAGCCGTTCTCTTTTGCAACAGCATTTACTGCATCCATAGCTTTTTTCTGAATTGGTGCGCTCAGCTCTTCCTGCTTTTTTTGAAGTTCCTGCTGGATACGCTGCTCTTCACCCTGCAGTTCCTGAAGTTTCTTCTGGAGATCCTGGCGCTTTACTTCTTTAACTGCGCTCGTCATCTTGGAAGAATCGGCATTAAACTTCTGGATGCCTTCATTGAGTGCATTCTCTTTATCCTGTGCGCTCTGTATCATTGCGTCACGGAATTGAACCAGGGCAGAATCTGCTTTCTTTGCTTCAGGCATAGCAGCAACTACTTCATTGAAACTGATGTAGCCGATCTTGCTTTGCGCCTGTACACTGCTGCTAACCAGAACCAGCGTCACAGCCACCATTAGAATTGATAAAACTTTTTTCATGCGATTTTTTGTTACTTAAAAGTTGTTTTAGTTGTGGTTTTAGTTGTCTTAACAAATTGAATTAGACATTATTTAACACCCAGCTCCTTGAGTACATCTTCACTCTTGTCGAGTTTGGGATCGGCAAATATAACAGTAATTCCTTCACTTTTATCCAAAATAAAGTCATACATACGGGCCACTGCAATTTTCTGAATTGCGGTGTAAACCTTGTCCTGTACAGGTTTCACGAGTTCCTGACGGAGCTTGAAAAGATCACCTTCGAAGCCAAACCTTTTACGCTGGAGTTCTCTAACCTCTTTTTCCCGTACAAATATCTCATCTTCCCTTTTTTTACGAAGTTCCGCACTAAGCATGACCTGTTCAGCCTCGAAGTCTTTGTACATTTTATCTAGTGCTGCCTGCTTATTATCGATCTCTTTTTGCCACTGCTGGCTGAACTGATCAAGTGATTCCTGCGCCTGTTTATATTCAGGCATTTTGTCAAGAATGAATTTGGTATCCACTATGGCATAACGCTGTGCCTGGAGCGACAGGGTAGCCGCAACACATACGAGAATCGCTAATATATACTTTTTCATACTGATCATTTATTGGTAAAATTATTGTCCTTATTCTGGTTCAAATCCTAACATAAAGGTAAACCTTGCCGCATCACGTAATTTGGTATTGGGTCCCATTCTGTCAAATCCAACCCCATAATCGAAACCGAGTAGTCCGAACATCGGCAAAAAGAAACGCATACCCAAACCCGCACTGCGACGTAATCTGAAGGGATTGTAATCTTTATAATCATACCATCCATTGGCGGCTTCAAAAAACGCAAGTCCGAAAATGGTACTGTTTGGATTAGTTGAAAACGGATATCGTAATTCCAGAGTATACTTATTAAAGATCGTGAAGAACTGCGCTGCCTGTGATTTATCGGGATTCACAGTGGGATCTGAATTATCATAAACCGGATAACCGCGGTGTGCTATGATATCATATCCAAGTATCCCGAAGTTATTCTGCAAACCGGCATCACCAACCTGGAATCTTTCAAATGGAGAATATTCAAGTTTTTTGTTATAACGCCCCATAAAACCATACTTGGCAGCAGCTTTCAACACGAACTGCCGGCTTTTATCAGCCCCCATTGCTTTTCCAATAGGAACATACCATTCACCTGTAAATCTCCACTTATGAAACTCCGGAAGCTCATATGGGTTCCCGGCCTTTACACGGTCGGGATTGAAGAGCGAATATGGTGGTGTTGCCTGTACACTGGCAAGGAAACTTGATCCACTTCTTGGGAAAATTGGCTGATCAATTGATGACCTGCTAAGTGAAAGCTTAAGACTTAAATTATGCGCAGTTGTATTATCAAGTCCGGGGAACAGGTTTGGATAATTACTGAGTTTATACTGCGTAAAATTAAGCGCATAAACCAGCGTGAAATAATCATCAGGCCATCTGAGCTGCTTACCCAATGCAACAGACATACTGATGGCGCGAAGGAAAGATGTATCTGCAGCTTTGCGGTCATACCTACCTGTTAGATAGTTATATGAATTGGCAAAACGTGTGCTGTTGAAACTTACTGTAAAAGAGTTGCGTCGCTTTCCACCAAGCCATGGTTCGGTGAAGGAGAAATTATAAGACCGGAATTGGCGTCCATTACTCTGCAAACGGAGGCTGAGCTTTTGTCCATCACCAGTAGGGAGAGGATCCCATGTTTCTTTATTGAAAATGTTCCGGATCGAAAAGTTATTGAAGGTAACGCCAAGTGTTCCTGTCAAGCCAATACCCCCACCCCAACCTGCAGAAAGTTCCAACTGGTCATTTGATTTTTCCTCGAGCTTATAATTGATATCAACTGTTCCATCATCAGGATTGGGAACAGGGTTGATGTCAATTTTTTCCTGGTTGAAATAACCGAGGTTAGCGATCTCCCGCTGCGAACGTATTAAAGCAGCGCGACTGAATTTATCGCCTGGCACTGTACGTATCTCACGGCGGATAACATATTCCTTTGTTTTGTCATTCCCGGAAATATTCACATTCTTAATTGTTGCCTGCGGGCCCTCACGCATACGGATCTCGAAATCTATGGTGTCATTGTATACAGCAGTTTCCACAGCGGTAACGTCTGCAAACAAATAACCATCATCCATATAGAGTCCTTTGATATCTCCACCTTCAGCACTCATCTGCACACCTAACTTTTTATTAAGCGTTTCCACATTATAGATATCGCCTTTCTTAATTCCAAGGATTACATTAAGTATAGAATCTCCATATTTTGTATTTCCCTTCCAGGCTATATTACCGAAATAATAGCGCCTGCCTTCTTCAACTTTGAGGTCAATATTAAGGTTGCCGTTATTAGAATAGTATTGCGAGTCTTCAACGATGTTGGCATCGCGGTATCCCATGGAGTTATAATATTCCAATACTTTTTCTTTGTCCTCATCAAATTTCTTCTGGTTGAATTTAGCGGAGCTGAAAAGTTTGAAACGGAAATAAGGATCTAAATAATCTCTTGTTTTGCTAAGGGAAAGGAAGCCCCAGTCTTTCATGTACTCACTAAATTCCATCGGTTTTTTAACACCGAAACTGCTTGAATCTTTTTCGGGGTAGAGGCTGATCCTTGTCATCTCTTTTGTACCCTTCATTTTTTTCTTCAGCTTCAGTTCATTAACCATTTCATTGCCGTAGAAACTTACATTGTTTATCCGTACTTTATTTCCTTTGACAATATTGAAAGTAAGCTGTTGTGTATTTACAAATGCAGTATCTGCTCTTTCGGTGATACTAACCCTTGCACCCCTGAATCCTTTCTCGATATAGTATTTCTCGATGTTTTCAATAGCAGTACGCTTCATATTCTCTGTGATCACGCGACCTTTCACAAGTCCGGTCTTACCTTCCAGATCTTCAGCTTCGGATTTTTTTACCCCTCTGAAAACAAAGCCTGATAAGCTTGGTCGTTCTGCAACATTGATCTCGATAAACAGGTTGCTGCCTTCAAGCCTGGTATAATAAATCTGTACATCGGAGAACAGGTTTTGCTTCCACAGGTTATTGATTGCTTTGCTGATATTATCGCTTCCAGGAATAACCACTTTATCACCAACTGATAAACCGGAGATAGATAAAAGCAAAGCCTGATCGCGGTATTTTGTACCTGTAACCTCAATGCCAGCTATAGTATATTCTTTGGGAGTTTTTGCATTTACTAATGCCTCCAGGTCAGGGTCGATCCCCTTTGGACCTGTGGTATCAGGTTGTTGGGCCTGCGCGCTAAATCCGATCAACATAAGCAGTAAGGCCACAACGGCTAATCTTCTGTGCATCCAGTTGGTTTTATAAAGTAGGCAAATTAAGGTGATTGTTTAAAAAAGCTTTGTTAAAGGGGAGCATCTTGCACCTGTGCGCTGGTTTTTCCAAAACGTCTTTCACGTTGCTGGAACTCAATGATCGCCTCATAAAGGTTTTCTTTCCTGAAATCGGGCCATTTAACATCCGTGAAATAGAGTTCAGCATAGGCTAGCTGGTATAAAAGAAAGTTACTTACCCGGTATTCTCCACCTGTCCGGATCATCAGTTCCGGATCGGGGAATCCGCTGGTGCAAAGATATTGGCCGATGGTTTCCTGGCTGATCGCTTCGGGAAGCAATGCTCCATTTCTGGCTGCAGATGCTATCTTTTTTACTGCTTCCAGAATCTCCCACCGACTGCTGTAACTCAATGCCATCACGAGATTCATTCCATCATTATTCCGCGTAATATCAAGGGCTTCCTGCAATTCGATACGAGCATTTTCAGGTAACATTGTTATATCTCCTATCACATGAAGCCGGATCTTATTCTTATTAAGCGTATCCACTTCTTTCCGAATAGTATCTACAAGCAGTTCCATCAAACCATTCACTTCATATGCTGGCCGATCCCAATTTTCGGTGCTGAAAGCGTAGAGCGTAAGGAATCCAATGCCGAGTTCAGCTGCACCCTCCACTACATTACGCACGCTTTCCACGCCATGAAAATGACCAAAGAGCCTGTCCTGACCCCTTTCCTGCGCCCATCTGCCATTCCCATCCATTATGATGGCTATGTGGCTGGGAAGTTTTTGCCTGTCAATTTTCGCTTCGAGCGAACTCATATTATCAAATTTCAGGGGGCGAATGTACGAAAAAAGGGCAACAAGGGCTAAAGGGTTTCGGTAGACCTAAAGCTTAGCGGTTGGACATTTATAAGATGTAAGATTGAAGCTGAGTGTAAATTGTGCGGTAACAAACTGGTCTTTTTGTTTAGCATATCCCCGCTGCCGGCCTTCAATTCCGATTGGTTCACCTATTTCATAACTGCGATCCTGTAGCTGACCGGCTATTGAGGGTTGACCGCCCGGTAAAGGAGGAAATTTATCAATACCAACGTAAGTGGTACTAACATCATCCAGGTAATCAGTATTGGTGAAGCGATGTAGAACCTCAAATCCCAGGTTCATTTTCTCATTTAGTGCATATTTAACGCCTACACCAAAGGGTATTGCGTATGCCATTGAACTATAGGGCTTCCGCTCGGGATAAAATTCTGATCCCTGCCCTTCTGTACCAAGGGGTCGCAAAAAATGCTTCTCCCCATTAAGGTAGGCATAGGGATCATAACTGAAAATGCTGGCACCTAATGTTACATAGGGAGTAAACCGGTATTCATCAGTACCGGGCATAAAACGGAAGAAATTGAAATCACCCTGCAGTGCCAGCTCCCAAATACTGGAATTAAAGCTGAGGTTGCGTTGGCGCTGGAAATCATTGTCATCGTAATATTTATCGGCATAACCCACCTGTGCAAACTGTGCACCCACCCTTACAGCAATATAGTTTCCAAATTGTTTGCGGAAAAATGCTCCTACAGCCAGTTTGGGGCGATTAACCCTGGCCCTGGTATTCAGATCACCAAAATAGTGTGCAGCACCTAAAGCCACCCCTATTTCACCGGAATGCGTAATTGCTTCCATCTGGGCGTTAACGCCTGTCTGGAGACCCATAACCACCATTACTGCGAGCAATAATTTCTTCATAAAATGCAATATAGAAATAAATAAGGTCTGGAATCGAACGAAAACCCTGCCATTTTTGGTATAAATGAAATGCTAATTACGAGTATCTAACCCCCAGGACAACTTGTTGCGGAGGGTTCCCAGGAAATTATTCTCATTTAACCTGACAATACTTACATCAAATTTCTCCCTTTTTACAGCCAGCTGGATATTACGTGTAACTATCTCCCTCCTGCTGTCGAGCGCGCAAATAAAATGTTCTGACCTTCCCTCTACTTCAAATGAAATGATATTGTCGTCGGGTACAATAATTGGCCTCACATTCAGGTTATGCGGTGCTACAGGTGTTATTACAAAGCTTCCTGATTCAGGAAAAACTATAGGTCCGCCACAGCTAAGTGAATATCCCGTCGATCCGGTTGGCGTGCTTACAATCAATCCATCAGCCCAATAGGTATTCAGGAATTCGCCGTTTAGATAAGTGTGGATCTTGATCATCGGAGAGATGTCCTGTTTATGGATAGCAAATTCATTCAGGGCATAAGGAGTTTCCCCAAATAATTGGCGGTCAGCATCGAGGTGAATCAGTGATCGCTTGTCGATAACGAAACTTCTGTCGGCCATGGAAGCGATGGCGGCTTTCAGGTCTTCCTTACCGATGGAAGCCAGAAATCCCAATCGTCCGAAATTGATACCTAAAATGGGAATATTCTTATCGCGTACCAGGGTTACAGTATCCAGAAGCGTTCCATCCCCTCCCAGACTTATTATAAAATCTATGGTCTCATCCAGATCGCCAGATGCCGTAAATGTTGTGAAATTATGATCATGAAATTTTACGGAGCCAATGATCTGCTCAAAAAATGGTTGGTATATAACTGGTTGGATATGATAATTCTCCAGTTCTGTGAACAAGTCCTGTATCTCACGGTGATCACTCTGATCTAAAAGCCGGCTGTAGATCGCCACGCGCATATTGAGGAATTTAACCGCTGAAAGATAATGCTTTATAACTAAGCTCCTCGGCGGTGGGATCAAAAATCGTTTTTGAAATGAAAAAAGAAACCTCGCTGCCCAAAGTGATTAGCGCTGTATTCAAGGCGTACTACAATATCGTATAAGGTAACAATATCGAGTCCTGCTCCTGCTGTATACAGCATTCTGTTGGCATAGGAGTTATTATCAAATGTTTTATTGATAGAGAAGCCCATATCAGTATAGGTTTTTGCATACAAGCGAAAAGGGATATGGTCATGACTTCCTTTCTTAACTGGAAGGCGCACATTAAAATTGAATATTTCACGACGAAGTGTATTCCTGGCCATAGCGCCTGCAACGCCATCGATAACATATTTTTCAAGTCCACGCAAATAGAAATCACCATATCCAAATAAGCGGTGATTACGGTATGGTTGCTTAAATGGAAGTGTCAGCATTCCGGCAAATTGCAGTGAATAGGAAAATTTCTTTTTCAGATCCCAGGCCCTGGTTCCTTTAAGATCAAGGTTCCACATTCCGGGATCGTTGCCGAAACCACGCCGTGTAATTGCAGCATCAGCTATTACGCCTTTCAGGGGATAGGGGGCATAATCAACATTTACATGGGAGATCGAGTAGGTAAGTTCGGGAACTGCTATTTTTTTCTTTCCGCTAAGGCTCAGGTACTTAGGATTAATTTCCAGCACTGCATTATCCACCTCATTCACCCAATATCCGGCCCTAAGGCTATGACGGGTCTGTAAACCAGGCCGATAATTAAACTGAACAGAACCTCCGTACATGGTTTCAAGAAAGGTTCCTGATTTGGGAAGTGAATCAGATTTGAGGAAAAACTGCTGGTTATTGATCGTATTAACATTGATTTCCTTTAATCCGGAGTAGATGAAATTTACCGCATAACCTTTTTTAAGCGATTTATCTGCATAGGGCTGGTCGTAAGAGAGTTGCAATTGCTTAGCGTAACCGGTTATTAACCAGAGCTTTAGTTTGTCATTTCGCCCTGTAGTGTTATAATAAGTAAACTTTGCACCATAATTGATTCGGTCTAGACTATAACCTTTTTGCGCCCAGGTTTGTAAGTTCCTATCAACCGGCTTAAAATAAGGAATGGGGAAAATATACCACCTTTCTTTTACATCAACCTGCACTTCAACCATATATCCCCGGAATCTTTTAAGGGATATAACCACTTCATTAAAAAGCCGGGTATTAATCAATTGCTGTTTTCCAAGCCGGAATTTTTCTACCAATTCATTTAGCACAACTGAATCACCTTCCTGAAAAGGCAGTTCTCGCTTTATCACATAATCCTTGGTTTTTTTATTGCCGCTGATAGAAATAAGGCTTACTACAAAGGGTTTGCGGCCTTTAAGAGAATCGGGAAGATTTTCAATATTAATAGGAACACCTTCTTCATTTCCAGCTATTCCTGATTCAGCAACAGATGGAATGATCGACTGCGATCGAACGAAACAACTCGTACAACAAATGACTGCAACCAATAGGGTTCTATATTTCCACACCATACTCATACACTATACACGGGGTTATGAAAATACAGGATTAGCAATTAGAATACCACAATACCCGGGAATATTTTAAAGGTTGAGATAATTCATGAGATGGTCATAATTATTACGCAGTTCGTTCTCATACTGCTCTTCGCCAAAATAATAGCGAACCTGGTATTCATAACGCTGGAACGTTGAAACGATGTCTGAAAGCTCGAACTTATTGATTTTCAACGTAACATATAGAACACCAAGATTGTTATCAAAGTAGGTATTAAGCTGTGTGATCTGTGCATCATTGGTTTCGACCAGCTTGTAAATTTCGGAAAAGGCGAAATTTCTCTTTTCCATTTCAAGTACAATTATGCCCCCGGGCTCGTCTGCTCCAATCATATGGCCGGTGAATTTTAGCAGGTCGGTTGCAATGATTCCACCTACCCACTGAAGGTCAGGTTCAACAACCGGCACAATGCCAAGCCCATATTCGTTGGCCATTTGCACGGCCTCAGTAAAATGGCCCCCTGGATTCACCTTTAGCTTGGAAATATTACCTGAAAGAGTTTCTAGCAAAAGATTGTCATCCGAATTAAGAAGGTCTGTTTCTGAAACCAGACCCATGTATTTCTCCTGTTCCACAACAGGAAGGTGTACAACATTGCAGTCGTCCATCAGCTGGATGGCACGATACACGGGGTCTTTAGGGGAAAGCACCGGCAGGGACGATGATATCAGGTCCTTATTTATCACTCCTGGAATTTATGTATAGACGACAATTAGCTGGCAACCGCTGCGGGCTGGCTAAGTTTCTTAAGAAATTTATGAAGAATTTCATTGAATTCGGCCGGAACTTCCATCATTGGCGCATGACCACACTTGTCAATGAAGTGCAATTCACTGTTCGGGATCAACCTGTTGAACTCACGCCCAACAAAAGGAGGAGTAATGGTATCATTATTCCCCCATACCAATAGTGTTGGCTGTTTAATTTGATTCAATTCTTCACCAAGATTGTTTCGGATAGCGCTTTTAGCCAGGGCAATTATTTTAATAACCTTCATCCGGCTATTGACGATATCATAAACTTCATCCACCAGTTCCTTTGTGGCCATTGCGGGATCGTAAAAAGTGAGTTCAGTTTTTTTTCGGATATATTCGTAGTCCCCTCTTTTTGGATAGGTATCTCCCATTCCATTTTCGAAAAGGCCGGAACTACCGGTGAGGATCAGGCTTTTTATTCTCTCGGGATGTTTAAGCACATGAACCAGGGCAACATGACCACCGAGGGAGTTCCCAAGTAAATGAACATTCTTAAGATCGCGGGCTTCGAGGTATTTGTGAACAAATTTTTCGAGTCCCCCTACAGATGTATGTAATATGTCAAGTTCAAACAATGGAAGAATAGGCACCACAACCTTATAATGATTGCGGAAGTATTCTATCAGGTCCTTGAAATTGCTCAGTGCACCGAAAAGCCCGTGTAATAACACAAGGGGTTCACCATTTCCTTCCTCAATATACCTGAACTTATCCAGCTGTTTGATCTCGTATTCCATCTGTATCTAAAAATAAGACTTCCAATGAATTGCTAAAATAGGCCATTTGCGGCAAAAACAAATTGCTGCTTATGCGCAAACCTACCATCCTATATTGTTTGCTGAGGTTTAATTTCTGTGGACAGTTTCTCAAAGAATATAGTGAGATCATAAAAAACATCTTTAAAAAACGGGATCGCCTCGCCAATCCAATCCATCGCTGATGAGCCCCATGGGGCAATGATGGGATAAGTATTCGATTTCTCCATACCCTCATCGCTGAGGATTTCTGTTTTGTCGAGATAGAATAAGACGATACTCCAGATAAGCATGTAAATAATCACAAAAAAAATGATTCCCCCTGCCTTATTCAACCAACCCAGAAAAGCCCATTCCACTGATTTCTCCAGAAGTCTGCCTATTGCATTCACCAATAGTACTACAATAACAAACACTGCAAAAAATGCCAATACCGGCAACCATTTTGCCGACACATTTATGGAATCGCCCAACCATGCTGCTGTTACAGCAGAGAGCTTGAGCGCTGCAGCCAATCCCACCATAAATGCAGCCAGTGAAAACACCGCCACAAGCAGTCCTCTCGAAATCCCTTTAAATACGGCCAGTAAAAGGATAATAAGCGTAATGATATCAATTATCATATGCTTAGTTAGGCCAGAAGGCTTCGAACCATATTATTGATGGCTTTACCATCTGCGAGTCCTGCCAGTTTTTTTGATGCCACGCCCATCACTTTGCCAAGGTCTGCAATGGAGCTGGCTCCGGTTTCCGAAATGATTGCCTCCAGTGCGGTCTTGAGTTCTGCTTCGTCCAGTTGCTTAGGAAGAAATCTCTCAATAATAGCGATCTCCTCTTCTTCTTTCTGGGCAAGGTCGGTACGATTCTGTTGCTGAAAGATTTCAAGAGAATCTCTTCGCTGTTTTACCATTTTCTGAAGCAGTTTGGCTTCTCCTTCGGCAGTAACCTGTCCACCAGCACCGGGTTCAGTTTTAGCTTTGATGATCTCCGCCTTTATGGCTCTTAATCCGCGCAAGGCCGCTTCATTCTTTGATTTCATGGCATCTTTCATTTCTGCCATAATTTTTTCTTCTAACGACATATGGGTTAATTCTTAATTCTTAAATCTTACCTCTTAAATCTTACCTCTTACCTGCCTAGACTGCATTTTCCTTCATTTGCTGGTCGCGGAATTTCTGATAGAAATCCTTGGCAAAGTCTTTCAGTTCTTTTACCATTTCTTCATTTTGGGTTGCACGCTGATAGGTATCGGCCATAGTGATGAGGGTCTGGTAAAAGAAATCAGCCATCTCATCAACCATCATTTCTTTGGTCCAGAGATCGATCCGCATCGCGGTCTTTTCGGCTCCATCCCAGAAAGCAAGCATCATGGCTTTTGCTTTCTGCGCCTCTTCTACTGTGCTTCCACTGGCATTCCAGCTGATACTGGAAGGAACTTTATCAGCGTCAAGTGTCACATCTATTTTAATGGTTGATTCTTGCATAAAGGGTGTTGTTAAATTGGCGAAATTAGCCATATTCAGCCACAAAAATTCCGTACCACGCTGGCGTAGGCCATTAATGTATTATGTCGGTTTAGCTTAAGGATGCGTTCCCTTCCCTTGGCTATGAGGCTGTTGCGAAGTTGTTCATCCTTATAGATCATCATTAATGAATGAGCTTGTTGTTGAAGGTCGCCCGGGGGTGAGAGCAAAGCAGCCCCGGCGCCAAGTTCATTCATTGCCGGGATATCGGACCCCAAAACGGGCACTCCAGCGTTAAAGGCCCATTCTACGGGATAACCATTTCCCTTTGCTAACACCCTCCCATTCGGCTCCAGGGGCCATAATAATGCATATGCAGCCGACACAAGTTCCTGTAATTCCGAACTCTCGAGATCAGGATAAACAGAAACATCTGTGCGGTATTTATAGGTTAGAAGAAGTTTCTCAAGTGTTGGAGTATATTTTGTGGCAGAACCCGCCAGTACAAGGGGCATACCCGTCATCAGCCATTTCTTTAGTAAAGAGTATGCTCGTAAAAGTCCAATAGGCTCATGATCTTCAGACAGCTCGCCTGCAAATAAAAAATAATCCCGTCCACCAGAATAACGAAGTTTAACCTGTTCCTGCTGCGACCAGCCAAGCGGCTCAATAGGCTCCTGTAAGGCAGGATAGATCACTTCAATTTTGCTGGACAGGGAGGGAAACCGTTCTGAGATAGCATCCTTATCTGCATTTGATGGTACTACAATCACATTTGCGGCCTGGAAGCCGGGAACAGAATCCACTTTCTTAAAAAAACCGGAAAAAACTGATCCTTTTGAACCCCCTGAAAGCAGTGTTGTAGCAGAACTGATCAATATTGTATTGCCTGTGCCGGGTGGTGGTATCGATTCCGGATCAAAACTGATGAAAAGGCCTGGTCGATGTTTTGACAGCCAGGCTCTGAGAAGTTGCTGCCTCGATTGAGCAGCCCCCAGAAGGGAGGGCTTCGCAGGCACCAGACTTACCAGCTCCAGCGGGTTCTCCGGCTCCAGGGCCAATCCCGCCTGCTGCGTTAGTGCAATATGCCTGTAACCGGGCAAAACTGCCGTCAATTCAGGGATGGCCTCCAGCCAGGTGGAAGCCTGGATTGAAGCCGGCTCCTCCAGCAAGGGGTCAATATGGTAGACAATGCTCTGCACTTTATTATTTTTGGGCCACTGCAAATTGGTGCTTTTTCCTGAATGGCAACGCTTACATTTGCAATAAGCAAATAGTTTGAATGGAATATAATACTACGAGAAATTTCCTCGTGATGCGCGAGTACGGCAGGCATATCCAGAAGATGGTGGAGTATCTCCAAACCATCGAGGATCCTGAAAAGCGCCAAAAGAATGCGATGGCTTGTATAGAACTGATGGGTTTCCTGAACCCTCATTTAAAGAATGTGGAAGATTTCAGGCATAAACTCTGGGATCATCTTTTTCTTATCGCTGATTTCAAACTGGAAGTGGAATCTCCCTATCCCATTCCAACCAGAGAAACCCTCAAGGCCAAGCCAAAGCCTTTGAAATACCCAAAAGGTTACCCACGCTATTCTCATATAGGTAAGAATATTGAAGTGGTGATCCATAAAGCCCTTAAAGAAGAGAGTCCGGAGAAAAGACAGGGGTTTGCCAATGCAATTGCATATTATATGAAACTTGCCTACAGCAACTGGCATAAGGAAATTGTTCATGATGATGCGATCCAGAGCGAACTAAGTTCAATTACCGGCGGACAACTTGAATTCACCAATACACCGCATGTAAAAGCTTTCCGTCCAAATGAAGTACAACGCGACTTCCGGGGTGGCGGCGGAGGTGGTAAACGACCCCAGCAGAAATTCCAGCCCCGTGGTGGTGGACAACCCCGTGGAGACCAACGTGGCGGTGATAACCGCGATGGCGGTGGTGGACGGGATAATCGTGGTGGTGGTGGTGATAACCGCGGCAATGGCGGAAGACCCGGTGGTAATAAGTTCAAGAAGAGATTCAAATGAATAGTTTCGAAGTAACTGGGGGTAAAAAGCTAAGTGGCACCATCATTCCGCAGGGAGCAAAGAACGAAGCACTGCAAATCATAAGTGCTGTATTGCTTACTCCCGAAGCGGTTACTATCAGCAATATCCCCGACATTCTTGATGTTAACCTGTTAATAGAGTTACTGCAGGATATGGGTGTTAAGGTTGACCGACCAGAAAGGCATACTGCTACTTTCAGGGCCAACAATGTAAATATCGACTACCTGCACAGTGAGGCTTTCCGCAGCAAAAGCGGGCGCTTACGCGGCTCCGTTATGTTCGCGGGACCAATGTTGGCGCGTTTCAAAAAAGCATTTATTCCAAAACCAGGTGGCGATAAGATCGGCCGCCGGAGGCTGGATACACATATTGTTGGTTTTGAGAAATTAGGTGCCCGATTCACCTATCATCCCGAAGATGGTTTTTTTCATCTTGATGCTTCCAATTTACAGGGCTGTTATATGATGCTGGATGAACCTTCTGTAACCGGCACTGCCAATATAGTTATGGCGGCGGTTATGGCTAAGGGTGAGACAACTATTTATAATGCTGCCTGCGAGCCTTATCTTCAACAGCTTTGCAGGATGCTCAATAGAATGGGAGCAAAAATTTCCGGCATAGGCAGTAACCTGCTTGTAATTCAAGGTGTTGATGAATTAGGCGGAACTGAACACCGAATGTTGCCGGATATGATTGAGGTAGGCTCTTTTATAGGCCTGGCTGCAATGACCCAAAGTAATATCCGCATTAAAGGGGCCGGAATAGAACATCTGGGCGTTATCCCTGAAAAATTCAGGCAACTTGGAATTGCACTGTCCTTTGAGGGAGATGATATTCTAATACCCGCACAACACCTTTATGAAATCCAGACCTTCCTTGATGGGTCTGTGCTTACAGTTTACGACCACCCCTGGCCGGGATTTACTCCTGACCTAATAAGTATAGTTTTAGTAGTGGCAACACAGGCGAAAGGATCGGTACTTATCCATCAGAAAATGTTTGAAAGCCGCCTTTTCTTTGTTGATAAACTAATTGATATGGGGGCACAGATAATACTCTGTGATCCGCATCGGGCCGCGGTAATTGGCCTGGCACGTGAACAACAACTGCGAGGAATCACTATGAGCAGTCCAGACATCAGGGCTGGGGTGGCACTATTAATTGCAGCCCTCAGTGCCGAAGGCAAAAGTATAATCCAGAATATTGAACAGATCGATCGGGGATATCAATATATTGATCAAAGGCTTACCGCACTTGGTGCCGAAATAAAACGCGTTTAAGGATGCTTCAATCCCAAAAGATCATTATCATCACTGCTCCTTCCGGGGCAGGAAAAACCTCGATTACACGTTACCTCCTGCAAAAATATCCGCAACTGGCATTTTCCATTTCTGCTGCAACCCGATCGCCAAGGGGAAAGGAAGAAAATGGTAAAGATTATTATTTCATGAACGTAGAGGAATTCCGTCACCATATACAACAGAATGATTTTGTTGAATGGGAAATGGTTTATGAAGGCAAATACTATGGTACGCTCAAAAATGAACTTGATCGCATCTGGAACAATGGCCAGACCCCAATGCTGGATATAGATGTGAAGGGCGCCATTCATGTTCAGCAGCAATATCCAGATCAGACACTCTCTTTATTTATTGAACCACCCTCTGTAGACGAATTGCGAAAGCGTTTGTTTGGCAGAGGCACTGAAACGGATGAAAGCCTGCAGGCAAGAATAAATAAAGCTGGCTATGAAATTTCTTTCAAACATCATTTCGACCATATCATAGTAAACGATAATCTCGAGAAAGCATGTGCTGAGGCTGAAAAACTTATCCTCCAATTTCTGGCAAGGCCGTAAGACCGGCAGGGGTGGAAAGAAACTATTCTTATATTCGTAACAAGTATGATCAACCTGAATTCTCTTGGACTCATTATTTTCTTCCTCTTACTGGTGGGATTTTTTGCCGGTATTGAAGCTGCTTTTGGAAGCATTAACAGGCTTTCGGTTGAGCTTCGAAAAAAGCAGGGACGAACCGGAGGCATTCTGATCGGGCAGTGGATGGAAAGACCATCAAGTTTAATTGGAGTGGTGCTGATAGGATTCAATCTTTTCCTGGTGATCTATGGGTTAATGATCGGTGAATTTCTACAGCCACTTTGGCTGATCCTTGAGCAAAAAATTCCTGTGGCATATGCCAATATCATCCACCTGTTTTTTGAAACACTTACCGCAACAGCCATATTCCTTATACTTGGAGAATTTTTACCTCGCGCAATTTGGAGAGCCCGTAATGAATGGATATTAAGCAGTGCAGTTGCCACCTTCATGAATCTTTTCTACCAGGTGCTGCAACCCATTTCCGAAATGTTTGTGATCATAGCCGAATGGATCCTGAAATACCTTTTCAATATAAGGCTCAATGAGCGAAAAGAAGCCTTTGTTCGTGCCGACCTGGAAGGATTTTACCAGCAGAATAATATCGAGAAGGAAGGGGAACAGGAAAGGAATACTGACCTTTTTGAAAACGCTCTTTCTTTGCCAACAGTTAAAGTACGGCAATGTCTTATTCCTAGAAAAGAGATTGAAGGCGTTGAAGTGAATACATCCATAGATAAAGTGCGCCAGAAATTTATCGAAACAAAATTAAGCAAACTGGCAGTTTATGAAGGGAATATAGATCACATTGTCGGTTACCTGCACCAGTTAGATATGTTTAAGAGTCCGGCGGATGTGCAATCAATTCTCCTGCCCATACCCGCAGTTCCTGAAAGCATGAATGCTACTGACCTGATCAATAAATTTACCCGCGAAAGAAAAAGTATGGCCTGGGTTGTAGATGAATTTGGAGGCACTTCCGGAATCATAACAATGGAAGACCTGCTTGAGGAAATTTTTGGTGAGATCCATGATGAGCATGATACAGAAGAGTTTGAAGAGAAAAAATTATCAGACAAAGAATTCATTTTTAGCGGAAGACTGGAGCTTGATTACCTGCATGAGAAATACGACCTTGTATTTGACCAGGATGATTCAGAGACTCTATCAGGATATATCATCACCCATCATGAAACCATTCCTAAAGTGAAGGAGCGTATCATCGTAGATGATTATGAATTTGAAATTCTCGTGGTGAGCGATACTAGGATAGAAATGGTGAAATTGAAAGTGCTCAAATAGCAAACAGACCGTACGCTAATCAAGCTTGTACAGCTTTGGCCTTGCTTTTTTTTCTTCCACTTTATACAGAGCCTTCGTAACGAAATGACCAATGGCGGCGCCAACGTATACATCACTTGACCAGTGTTTATTTTCATATAGTCGTGATACCGCTGTTAATGTTGCTATTGTATAGACTAATGGCGGCACCCATTTAGTATCCCTGAATTCCAGAGCCAATGCAGTAGCAACAGTAAATACAGTATTGCTATGACCAGATGGGAAAGACGTATACTCACGCCCTCCTTCGAAAGGTGAATTTGCATCAAAGGGATCCTCAGTGAACCGTGGCCGGCGTCGCCTTACAACCTGCTTTGTGGCAGTATAGAATATAGTTGAAAATACAAGTGATTTTGCGGTCATGAGGGAGGCATGTTCCATTTTACGATTCTTGGTGAGTACACCTGCGAGATACATCGAGCCAATAATGAGAGGGGGATATTTATTACCAAAAGGTTCAACCACACCTGCAACATCATTTGAGATCTTTGATCGGTTGGCATTCATCAACTCAAAAACTTTTTTATCGGCTAACAACAAAGCGCCAGCACCGGCCGCCACTAATGCAGTGTTACGCCAGTTTTTAGCTGTAAAATGAACAGGCGAAACTGCAACTTTTGGTAGATCAGTAAAATAGGAAAGCAGGTATGTTTTATTCAATCGGTAGAGAGACGTGGCAGGCATAACCGTATCCGCAAACGCGATGGTATCGGTCTGGGCTTGAAGGGGGGCAGAAAACAACCATAAAAAAATCAGCCCGACAAAAGGGCGCAACTTGCCAAACATTTAAGAAAGATAATGAAATAATCAACGCTTATTCAGAAGCCAATTGCCGGCCAGTAAAGAATACCGGCCGGCAATTTTTATAAAGATATATGAAGCCCGGGATTTATTAGCCGGCTTGCATTTCGGCAATTTTTTCACGGATCTTCTTTTCTATTTCGGCCTGCAATTCAGGATTATCACGGAGGAGTTGTTTTACCGCTTCACGGCCCTGACCCAATTTATCAGTATTGTAGCTGAACCATGATCCACTCTTTTGGACAATGCCCAGATCAACACCCATATCTATTATTTCCCCAACTTTAGAAATGCCTTCACCAAAGATGATATCAAATTCAGCTGCACGGAAAGGAGGAGCAACTTTATTCTTAACCACCTTCACCTTAACACGGTTACCTACAGCTTCATCACCATCCTTAATCTGACTCATACGGCGGATATCAAGGCGAACGGAGGCATAAAACTTAAGGGCATTACCACCTGTAGTTGTTTCAGGGTTGCCGAACATAACGCCAATCTTTTCCCTAAGCTGGTTTATAAAAATACAAATGGTATTGGTCTTATTGATGGTGGCGGTAAGCTTACGGAGTGCCTGGCTCATGAGACGAGCCTGCAGACCCATTTTACTATCCCCCATCTCTCCCTCCAGCTCACCTTTTGGAACAAGGGCAGCAACAGAGTCAATTACTACAACATCGAGTGCTCCGGAAAGGATCAGCCTGTCTGCAATTTCAAGAGCCTGTTCACCATAATCGGGCTGTGAGATCAGGAGATTATCTACATCCACACCCAGCTTCTGTGCATATGCACTGTCAAATGCATGTTCTGCATCTATAATGGCGCACATGCCGCCTTTTTTCTGGGCTTCGGCAATAGCATGGATCGCGATAGTTGTTTTACCAGATGATTCCGGCCCGTATACTTCAACTATACGTCCACGGGGGAAACCACCTATGCCTAAAGCTACATCAAGGCCAAGTGACCCGGTGGATACCACTTCATGGGGTTCGGTACTTCTCTCATTCATCATCATCACTGATCCCTTTCCAAAATCCTTATCGATTTTATCCATCGTCAGTTTAAGCGCCTTCAGTTTTTCTGCATTTGACATATTGCTCATGGTTTTTAGTAGTTATGGGCCAAATTTATTGGCATTCAAAGATAGAGAGAAAATAATTGCATCACTAATTTATTTAGCATTTTTTCACTAAATATTTTATCGTTAAAACACCCTTGCCGATTTATGTTTTTTTTCACATTAGGCCCAATTCAGGGGTATGACCCATAGGTATTGAATTGTATCTTTGAAAAAATTAGACACATGAGAACTTTAGCCACCGCATTGCTTGCTGTAGCATTATCAACGGGCGCTATGGCCCAATCGCCTGCCCCGGCAGCCAAGGGTGTCACCTATGGTATTGGAACTACAGCAGAAGGCGCCATTCCGGTGAATGAACTTTCTACCAAAATGAACGGTGACAGTTATACAGGAAAAATTACGGGTAAAGTTGCTGAAGTATGCCAGGAAAAAGGCTGCTGGATGAAGATAGAGCGTGAAAATGGCGAGCAGCTAATGGTGAAGTTTAAGGATTATGGCTTTTTTATGCCAACTGATATTGTAGGCAAGGAAGTGGTATTGGATGGAGAGGCAGTGGTGAAAGAAGTTTCTGTAAAGCAGCAGAAGCATTATGCTAAGGATGCCGGGAAATCCAAGGAGGAGATCGAGAAAATAAAGGCCTCTAAAAAAGAGACCCAATTTATAGCCAAGGGCGTACTGGTACTCTGATGCCAGGCAATCTATTCTGGAACGCTTACTGGAAGCTGGGGGGATGGAAAGTTCGCGGCAACTGGCCACAGCATTTAACCCGGGCAATTATTATTGTGGGACCACATACCAGTGGATGGGATGTAGTTGCCGGAATGGCAACAAGAGCTATAGTTCCTATCCCACATGCCCATTATCTTGGAAAGAAAGAATTATTTGAAGGCCCATTCGGTTGGTTTTTCAGGATGACAGGCGGTGTTCCCGTAGATCGTTTCAGCAAAAACAATATGGTAGAACAAGTAGTGGAGCTATTCCGGGAAAGGAAAGATTTTGTACTGGCATTATCACCTGAAGGTACCAGAAAGAAAGTGGACCGCCTCCGAACCGGGTTCTGGCATATCGCCAAACTTGCGGGTGTTCCAATAGTAATGGCTGGCATGGATTTTTCTAAAAAAGAACTGATACTCTCACCACCCTTTATGCCCGGAGATCGGCCTGAAGATGATCTTCCATCAATAATAAGCTTCTTCGCACCTATTAAAGGCAAGAATCCCGAGCTGGGGATGGGTGGATTGTCTGCTGATATTAAATCTGACTCATAAATAGGTGACTATCAGGCATAGAACTTGCGAACTATGCGTTAATTTTGTTCTGTAATCATTTAAAACAATAACCAAATGAAAGTTTCTTACTTAGTAGTTGCAGCTTTCACAACACTATCCATGGTGTCTTGTGTAAGTTCCAAGAAATTCAAGGCCGAACAGGCACGTTATGCAGATCTTAACGGAAGGTATACCCAATTGCAAACTGACCTGAAAGGTTGCGAAGATGCTAAAGCGGAAGAAGCGCGTAAAAGGGCTGGACTGGAAACTGAGATCGCCGGACTTAACAAGCAGATCGATTACCTGAAAGAGAATAACACTACTGCTCTGAAACAACTCCAGGACATGTCTGTTATCAGTTCTTCACAGGCAGAAAGCATCAAGAAGTCAATGGAAAATCTGGGAATGAAAGACGCCTACATCCAGGATCTTCAGTCACAAATGGCAAAGAAGGACTCTCTTAACATGGCCCTTGTCATGAACCTGAAAGGTGCAATTGGAAACCTTGATGATGAAGACATTAATATTAAGGTGGATAAAGGAGTTGTGTATGTCGATATTTCTGATAAGCTTCTTTTTACAACCGGAAGCTATGCCATAACAACCCGTGCAAAAGAAGTACTTGGCAAAGTTGCCACTGTATTGAAGAACCAGCCTAATATTGAATTCATGGTTGAAGGTCATACCGACAACGCTGAACTTAAGCGTAATATCGGACCGATGAAAGACAACTGGGATCTCAGTGTGATGCGCGCAACAAGCGTGGTTCGTCTTCTGCAGAAGCAGTATGGTCTTGACCCGGCTAAAATGTCTGCCGCTGGTCGTGGTGAATTTCATCCGGTTGCATCAAATGAAACCGCAGAAGGTAAAGCCGCCAACCGTCGTACACGTATCGTGATCCTGCCACAATTGGATCAGTTCTTCCAGTTACTGGAACGCAAACAACAATAAGTTTTCTATTTTAGGTTTGAGGTCTTAAGTATGCAGTATTAGTACCGCATGCTTAAGACCTCAACTTATTTATGGCTATTGATAGTATTTGTAATTTCAGTAAGCAAGCCTCCATTATACTTATCACCGCTGAGTTCCCAGAACATAATTCCTCCCAATTTTTTATTGAGCATATACCTGGTTTTCGCGGCTATGGATTCTTTACTGTCAAATGTTGCAAATTCCTTCCTGCTCACGCTATAGTAATAAGGTGCCCGCGCAGTTTCATCCCAATAAAGTTTGAAGCCCTCTGCTGATGTAAAAGTTGAATCAAACTTCTTATATCCAAACATCGTTTTGAATTCCCCGGGTTGATAAAGTCCGTTATTGATATCGGGTACATCTTTCCACACACGGGCATAAAATGCCGCACCAATCACTAATTTAGATGCAGGCACCCCAATACTGAGCAAATAATCCACACAATGGTCTGTTGCTTCTTTCTGCTGGCTGGTAGCGTGTAAAGGGGTATGGTGACCTGTTTGTTTACTAAAGCCACTAACAAGATCGTAGGTCATAAGATTAACCCTGTCAACTAAAGGCATCACCTTATCCCATTCAGCAGCCTGCTCAAGAAAGCTGGTGAATCCACCCGCTGCAAAACTTAGTTCATATCGGTTGCCCATGGCTGATCGTAAATCCCGAACTAATTCAGTGAAATTCGGAACATCTTCCTTCATCCAGGGATGTCCTGGAAAACCCTCTATCCCAGGGTACTCCCAATCGAGATCTAATCCATCCGCACCATATTCACGAAGCAATTTTACAACACTGCCTGCAAACTTCTCACGCACTTCTTTTTTCGCAAACTGGGGAGAACAAGGCTTGCAGCCTCCCCAACCACCAAGCGCCACCATAACTTTCAAACCGGGGTATGATTTTTTCAAAGCAACCAGTGATCTGAGCGTTTCCCTTTGATGCGGACGAATGAATGCAAGAGTATCTCCATCCAATTTGAAGAAACTGTAAATGATATGGGTAAGTGAAGCCAGAGGAAATTTTTTGATCTCCTCTTCATTTCCTGTGTAATAGGCAATAACCGAAGGTTTTATTGGCGCTTGTGCATTAAGACGGGAAAAGAAAGCTGAACATAGGAGCAAAAAAACGACTGCATATTTCATGATGATCAGACAGTTTATTGAGCGATTAAGATACGGGAAAAATACCCTCATGATCTGGGAAAAAATCAAGTGAACATATGAGAGGGATTATTTTTTATTACTGTACATTTACATCGGATTCCTTCCCATTCTTCGAAAAACCTCCACGACTTTACTGGTTAATAGCAATATATCCAACCGTTGGATAATATCTTTTATGTACCTGCTAAAAACCTCTTATGCCTACTAACCTATCCGCAAAAAAGATGAACAAATATTTACGCCCCGCATTGAGTTTTTTGTTGTTATTGACAATGCTTGTAAGCTTTGGACAATTGTCAAGCTTTCCGTCAGATTACCAGTTATATCCCCGCAATTTCTCTACTAACCTTGCAGTAGTAAATATTCAGGGAAGTTATGAGCAAAGCAGTGGTTATACTGAACTACGTTTGAAGCGTTATCGCAATGGAAGTTTTCAGGGCACAACAACAGTTCCACTCCTATATGTTGGTGGTATCGCTAATTTCTCATTTTCGGTAGATATCCCGGCAGAGCTGGCCAATTACAGGTTCGATCTTTTTGCTTTCAATAATGCAGTTGAAACACTTGTACGTACCGCCAATAATGTTGTTGCTGGAGATGCCTATATTATACAGGGACAATCAAATGCTGTTGCCAACATCCGGGGCAGTTATGATGCAAGCAATGATGCCAATAGTTTTTCAAATGCACCTAACCGTCAATTTGTTCGTGTATATGGTGGTGCGAGTTCTACAGGTAATTATTCAAAGAGATGGTTTATTGGTGAGGGAAATGCCTGGTTTGAAAATGATTTCAACGCCGGGCAGTGGGGTATGCGAATGGCTTCCAATATTGCAGGCACGCAAGGAATTCCTGTTTGCATAATGAATGGTGCTAATCCCGGCCGATCAATAACATGGTTCCAGCGCAACGACGGCAACCCTACTGATATCAACAGCAACTATGGCCGTTTACTACAACGTATTACAGAAGCCGGCTTAAAGAATCATATCCGTGGCGTTTTCTGGTACCAGGGTGAAAATGATGCAGCTGGAAGCTTAAGTCCTGCGCAGATGTCCACAACCGAATACAAGAATCTGTTTCTCGAGCTTTATAATGATTGGAAATCAGATTTTCCAAATATCTCCCGCATATATGTTGCACAGATAAGATTCGGATGTGGAATGTTTACCAGGGAGGGCTGTCTTCAGATCCAGGAGGCTCAAAGACAGGTTGCTAAAGAGCTGACAGATGTATCTATCATCTCCACAAACAACACAACGCATTTATTAGAAAATACCAGCGCAAATTATTGCCATTATAAATTACTGGAAGGATACCAGAAGATCGGTGATTGGATGTCATTGATAGTACGCAAGCAACTCTACAATGCCACTCAACTTCCTTCTTCGGTAGAACCTCCAAAACCTGTGAGTGCAATATTCAGTGCATTCTCCTCACCCGGAATTGCAAGCCAGGTAAGCATAACATTGGAAGATCCTAATACAACCTATACAATAAATGGAGATCTCACCAGTGAGTTCAGTTTGAGTGGCGGCAGCTATACAGTTACAGGAGTAACCTTAAACGGAAGTCAGTTGCTTATTAATTTCGTACGCAACAGTGGTACCACTACCAATCCAACTGCTGTAAATTATCTGAGTCATAATAATCTTCCTGCCCCTATTATTACCAATGCTGGCGGATTGGGATTAGTGCATTTCGGTGAATTCCCCATCAATCAGTTGCCGGTTGCAACATGTGGAGATATCCATGAATCCAATGACCTGTTTACAACGGCAAAAGCAATATCGTTGAATACAGTTATTAAGGGAAATATTTCATCACCCACAGATGGCGACTGGTTTCAGATACAGACAACTTCTACCGCGAGGAATGTAAAAATCAGTCTTTATAACCTGCCAGCTGATTATAATGTATTCCTTTATGATATGAACCGAAAACTGATTGCACGGTCCACCAAGTCAGGACTTACTAATGAAGTGTTGATCTACAATGGAGGTCCATTAAATGCGCGTTACAATATTTTAGTATCATCCGCAAATGGCGTATTTAACCTTCAGAATTGTTATTCTCTTTATGCGGAAACGTCTGCTACACAATATGAAAAAAACTCAAAGCCTACCATCGTTAATGCTCTTAACGCTGTGAGCAGTCCAATGGAAGTAAGCGCCTCCAACATATCATCTTCAGGTGCGGCTGCAATAGATATTTTTCCTAGTCCCGCCATCAGTGACATGCTGGTAAAATTCAATGCAATGGATGCAGGCAATGTTATCCTCCGGCTCGTTGACATGGCTGGAAGGGAGCTGCAGAGATTGGCTATTAATGCAAATTCAGGCTCTAATACACGCAGGATGAATGTATCGGGATATACCCCCGGCATCTATTTATTGCAGGTGCAGGAAGGTGAAAAGATCAGCAGCAAAAAAGTGGTTGTCGGTTTCAGATAAGCTGTATGTTGAAAAAATCAATGGTCCTTTTCCAGGCCAGTTCAGCTGCTTCCTTATTATAACGAGCGGCTGAAGTATCATTATGGAAGGCGTGGTTAACGCCTTCATAAACATATTGCTCATAACGTATACCGGCGGCTTTAAGAGCTGCTTCATAATCGGCCATGCCGGCGTTCACTCTTTCATCGAGGCTTGCATAATGAAGTTGTACCGCTGCTTTTATAGATGGCACTTTTGCCAATTCGGGTTGACGGCCATAAAAGGCAACCGCCGCTTTGAGGTCAGGTACAGTGATGGCCAGGTTGTTGGCCATGGCTCCACCCCAGCAGAATCCAACGCAGCCAACGGCACCACTGCAATCTTTCCTTCCTTTCAGGTAAGGTATAGCAGCGGCAAACCGGACAATATTTTCTTCATTAACCAGTTTTCCAAATAAGGCACGGGCATCATCTTCATTGGTTGGCGTACCTCCAAGCGGTGATAATGCATCAGGAGCGAGCGCAAGAAATCCTGCCTTGGCAGCCCGGCGGGCAACATCTTCAATATGGGCATTAAGTCCGCGGTTTTCATGTATAACAATCACGGCACCATAGGCCTTTTCGGCTTTTGGCCTCGCCAGGTAAGCTTTCATATTACCATGGGGTGTAGGGTATTCAACGCGTTCGGTTAAGAGGTCTCCATTTTCAGTTGTTTGCGCTACGGCATAGTTTCCTTCCAGCAAAGGAAGAACCGTTAGGGCAGCGGCGACACTACCCGTAAGCTTAGCCAGTTTCCTGAGAAACTCCTCGCGTCCCAGGGGGCGGTGGGTATACTCGTCGTAGAGGTTGATAATGCGTTGGTCCATGGTAAAAAATTGTATAGTAAGATACTCAGTTCTCTTCATCCAAAGCCTCCAGGCTTTGGATATTATTCTGTAGAGCGTTGAGGTGACGGCCAAAACTTTTGCGGAACATCCATTTCGCAAGGAGATAACTAAGCGGTACAAGAACAATTATGGCAATAGGCAGAACCCAAACAAAAAGCTTCTGGGTCAACAGTTCATCAACTGTTCTTCCCGAACCAAGAATACCTCCAAGGAAATAACCACCTGCGGTAGCCACCGGATATACAAAGAGAGCAAGCCTAAGCTGGAGCTTTCCCCAGGCAGAAATTGCATGGTGCTGCACTTTCATCTGTTGCAACAGTCCCTGTGATGATGATACTTCGGGCTGGATTTCTCTATAAAAGCCAATGGCGGGCCACACAGTAGCAATATTGAAGATGCTGGTAATGGCAAGAGCCAGCCACACAGGCCATACCGGGAAAAAAATAATGAGCACCACATATATTAAAGTGATCACAACGCTCCAGATGATATTGATCAGAAGGTTTCTCTTCAGCTTCATCAGCGGGTGATTTGCCTGTAACCTATTTGCAAAGCCAGGCCGCAGCAAGCCTTCGAGGTCTTTATCAACCGGCTGCCAGTTCTGCCAGTTTTTATTTTCATTCATGATCCACTGCATTTAAAAGTTTAGCCAGCCGCTGACGGATACGCATCAGCTTAACGGCAAGATTGTTTGCAGATATGCCCATCATCTCTGCTATTTCATTATTGGCATATCCCTCCAGGTGAAGCAGTACCAGCGCGCGGTCAACATCAGTGAGTTGCCTGATGGCCTGGTGAAGGGCCTGAGAATCTTCCCGCTCCAGTGGAGTGGCTCGCAGGCTCTCTTCATCCGGAAGTGTATCCGGATAGATCATCATATTCTTCTTGCGCATACTGGTGAGAACTGTGTTGAGACTGATGCGATAGAGCCAGGTACTGAACTTCGAATCACCCCGGAATGATGGCCAGCCTTTCCAGCATTGAAGAAGGATCTCCTGGTAGAGATCTTTTTTCTCTTCAGGGTCGGCCGCGTAAATAGACACCACCTTGTAGATGATGCCCTGGTTAGTTCTGACCTGCTCTAGAAATTCCTTCTCGCTCAATTAATGGTTTTGGTTGGGATGAATAAATATAAGTCGCAGCCCATCCCCTTTTATTACATCCCTCAAAAAAAATAAAATACAGCCGCCAGATAAGCCTCCAACTACGAAACCTATCATACATAATTTTCACCGTTCGTCACTTGGCAGGATTATTTGACCCATCATCCCTATTTACCTATTCCACCTGCATTTATGATTCAATCTTTACGGTGAATTAAAACCTTATTCGCTTTAAACCTTATCTGATCAAACCTTATCCGATCAAACCTTATTCTGAAAAACAACCTTATTGTATGAAAATTATTAGACAGGGATTTCTGGGTTTTTTACTGATGGTAAGCGCTTTCGCGCAGGCACAGCAAAATGCTAAAGTGAGTGGAATGGCTATGGAAGGCGCTACCATCTCCCTGCTTCATGTGGCCGACTCTTCTGTTGCAAAACTGGCTATCGCCGGAAGCAATGGCGCATTCGAGATCGACCAATTGAATTTCGGCACCTACCGTTTATCCGTAAGCGCTGTAGGTTTCAAAAACTTTATGAGTGAAGCTTTTGAGTTGAGTGCAAACCAGGCAGAGAAAAAATTCAGCACCGTCACCATGGAAGCTGATAATAAAGAACTTGGCGCTGTAACGGTTGTTGCAAAAAAACCGATGATCGAAATTAAGCCCGACCGCACCATCGTGAATGTGGATGCGGGCATCAGTAATGCAGGTGCAACAGCAATGGAAGTACTTGAAAAATCACCGGGAGTAACGGTTGATCGCGATGGCAATATCAGTATTAAGGGACGCGCGGGCGTAATGGTAATGATTGATGGCAAACCCAGCTATCTCAATGGCGCCGATCTCGCTAACCTCCTCAATAGCATGAGCGCTAACCAGCTCGACCAGATCGAGATCATGACAAATCCACCCGCCAAATACGATGCCGCAGGCAATTCAGGCATTATAAATATCAAAACAAAAAAGAATCGCCAGCGCGGTTGGAATGGAAGTATCAACCTCGGGTATGGACAGGGTAAATACTGGAAAACGAACAATAGCCTTAACCTGAACTACCGCAATGATAAGTTCAACGTATTCATGAACTATAGCCAGAATGCAAACAAGGGTTTCAATAACCTGCTCATCAAAAGAACTTACCTCGATGGCGCCGGGAAAGATCCTGTTGCATTTTTTGACCAGCCCACATTGCTGATCATGACTGGACAAAACAATACATTGAAACTTGGGATGGATTATTCCCTCAATAAAAAAACCACGCTGGGTATTACCGGTACCGGTTTTATATCACCCAGAAAATTCGAAGGTATCAGCAGTGGCTACCTTAAAAATGCAGTTGGACAAACAGATTCATTGGTGGTTACAACCAGTGATAACTCCAATAAATGGATCAATGGAACCCTCAACCTGAATATGCGACATGAGATCAGCAAGACGGCTGAGTTGAGTGCTGATCTGGATTATGTACATTATAACATGCAGAACAATCAGCTTTTCAATACGAAAACATATGATGCAGATGATATTATGAGTGCCGACGAAAAACTTCGCGGCGATCTGCCGGCAAGCATTCGCATCTATGCAGCTAAAACAGATTACACGCAAACTTTTGAAAAGGGATTGAAGCTGGAAAGCGGGTTAAAGGCGAGCTATGTAAAAACAGATAATATTGCTGATTACGCTAACCTTATTGATAATAACTGGCAGCCTGATTACCAGAAAACAAATCATTTCAAATACGAAGAGAATATTGCTGCTGCTTATGCCAATGCCAGCAAAACAATTGGCAAATGGAGTCTTCAGGGGGGGCTGCGACTGGAGAATACACAGTATAAAGGAAAGCAACTCGGTAATCCGGAGAAATCTGATTCTTCCTTTACCAGGTCTTATACAAGCTTGTTCCCTACTGCTTACCTGAGTTATAAGGCCGATTCAAATAATGTATTTACTATAAATACCGGAAGAAGGATAGACAGGCCTGCATACCAGCAACTGAATCCATTCCTGTTCTTCATCAACAAATTCACCTACCAGGTAGGTAACCCTTATATACAACCGCAATTCACCTGGTCATATGAACTGAGTCATACTTACAAGAACTGGCTTACCACCAGTATCAATCATGCAAATACCACACAATACTTTTCACAGATATTCCGCACCGAAGGAGAAGTTACCATTCTTACGGAAGGCAACCTCGCAAAAATGCAGAACACGAATCTAACGGTAACAGCACAGTTAAATCCCACCAAGTGGTGGTCGGCCACTATAAGTGCAACAGGCAGCTACCGTAAGGTTAGAGGAATAGGGATCAATAACGATTTCAATAGTGAAAATACAAGTGGCAATGCCAATGTGAACAACCAGTTCAAATTCAATAAGGGATGGTCGGCTGAGTTATCGGGAAATTATAATACTGCATTTGAAGATGCACAGTTTAAAATATATGATTTCGGTCAGGTGAGTGCCGGCATCGCCAAACAGGTCCTGAAGGGTAAGGGCAGTTTGAAACTCAATGTGCGCGATATCTTCTTTTCCCAGACAATCGTAGGTGATATTAAATACCAGAATGTTCGTGAGCGCTTTCGTCAGAACCGTGATTCGAGGGTAGCTAACATCAGTTTCACCTGGCGCTTTGGTAAGAATTTTTCAGATAAGCCGAAAAGTAATGGCGGCAGCAGTAATGATGAACAACGTCGGGTTGGAGCTGGTAGTTAGTAAAATAATTGCAGTTAAACGGGATAGAATGTTGTATATCGGACAATGGAGCTCTTCAGCGTTTTAACACCGGGGTCGGGGTAATTTTCGTAACTTAAAGGTATCTTTTTACGCTAAACCTTAAGCCATGAAAAAGTTACTCCTGCTGGCAGTTTTACTGCCGGCCTTTGCCGTCGTCTCCGCCTCTTCCGGCGAACCCTCTAACAACAAAGAGAAAAAGCAATTCAAAAAACAAAAACTCGCACGGGCCATTCCAGCTTACGTTCCAGAGGAGGGTTATTGGGTTATTAAATCAAGTCTCCATCAGCCTGATAAATCGATCATCTACTATTATAACAATGACAACCAGTTGATAGGTGAAGAAAACATTTCAGGTAAAGTTGCAAGGTTGAACAACAGGAAAATCAAGATGCAACTGAAGAGTTCTCTTGCACAATCTATCAATACCCATAAGCAGGAACAACTGGCAAAAAAAACAGGTGATTGACCCATTAGCTTGTATGATCTGAAGTGATGACCCACTTACCGCTGATCTTGCGGAGTATAAGTGTGTAAATGCCGCCGACATCTCCTACGGTGCGTTTGAGATGCCATTTGCCTACTACCATATATACATCATTTGCAAGACGGTTAACATGTAGAAGATCAAACTTCAGTTCCCCCATTTTATCGCGACTATCATAATTCTTTTTGTATCGCTCCCATGTATTCTTAAAGCCATAAGTAACGCCACTGCTACCGATGAACATCAGCGAGTCTGACTGCCAGTATCCCTGCATGAAGGCTTCAATGTTTCCGCGGTTCCAGTCCTCCTGCTGTTTCTGCAGCAGGTCGCGAATAGTTGCTTCATCAGTTGTTTGAGCAAAAATGCTTGAGGTCAGTAATAAACTGCAGGCAAGAAGGAGAATGCGCATGGAGAGATTTTGTTTTCAAGGTACATTTGCGCGTCAATTAAACCAAACAGAATCGGCAAATGTTACCATCCCATTGAATTATGAAAAAGATCTATCACCTCGCCAATTGCGATACCTGTCAGAAGATCCTAAAGGAAGTGGATGCCACTGGAAATAAAATACAACTTCAGGATATCAAAACCGAGCCCATCACGGCAGCACAGCTCGATGAAATGAAAATGCTGGCGGGGAGTTATGAAGCATTATTCAGCCGGCGGGCGCTGAAATTCAGGTCGATGTCACTTCATGAAAAAGAACTGACTGAAAAAGACTACCGAAAGCTGATCCTTCAGGAATATACTTTCCTCAAGCGCCCGGTGGCAATCATCGGCAAGAAGATCTTCATCGGCAATACCAAAGCGGTGGTAGCGGATCTAAAAACCTCCCTACCCGTCTGACATCCGTCCTGACGGATGTCAGACGGGTATTGATTAAAGAGACGAGGCATCAATATTATACAGCCGGATCACGAAGAGGCTGAGGTTGCGGTAAGGCGGCACATACTCTTCGAAAAGATTTTTCGTGAAGTCGGTCTTGCTGAACTGCTCACCCAGTTGCGTCCATAATACGGGCCAGTTAATATCGCGGGATTCCAGGAAATGGAGATTCATTTCCTGGATCATCGGATCATTGATCAATTTGGAGCCAATCTGCCGGGTGGCGAGGATTTGTGCATCGGGACTTTTACCCGCCACGGTCAGGATATTCCTGAAGCCGCCGCAAGACCCAAGGAAGGCGAGCTTCATTGACGGCTGCAGATAGTTAAGCGTGGTGGGGAGATGATAACTATGTCCGCGGTGAATGATCACCCCCGGATTGATCTTTTCTGCCTTGAGGTGATTCATCAAAGCCAACTGCGCCTGTTCATCGAGCCCCTTGTCATTATCGAGCGGGAGGTTGGCAAAAAGTTTTACCTGCTGGCCCTCCTGGCGGGAACTTATCTCTACCCACTGTTCTGATTTTGCAACCTTCCACGCAGCAGTATCCTTAAATATCTGCATGAAACTATTGAAAGAAGCCTTACCGTCATCGTCGCCATAAAATATCACCAGCTGGTTAATTATATTTTGTTTATCACGGAGTGCATCCATCTTAAGCAGTTCATAGTTTCCAAGTTTGCTGAAGATATCCTTTGATGAAGCAGGGTCACTGGCCATGGTAAACACCTGCTGAAGTATGGTATAAAGCCGCACGCAGTATCTATTATTCTCCTTGGTACATCGGGTAATATTCTGTTTCAGGAGAGATGCCACCAGCGGACTATAGGTCGAATCTTTAGAGAGACTGGAAAAAGCATCAGCCACATCCATCGCATCTTCAATTCCACTTTCAGGACTGCTATCAATACCTCCGATAAACCGACTCAACAAATGCTCCCGCGAATCTTCCGGCATATTATTCAGAAAATCATTGAGTACATTATAATGAGAGCTTATCCGTATGAACTTCCTGAACTGATCATACTGTACCCATTCCATCAGGCTATCGGACCTGCCCGCCGGCAGTTGTTCCATCAGTTTCTTATATATACCCAGAAAGCTGGATGTATAGAGTTCATCTTCGCCGCTGGTAACAAGATAATAGAGATCGATAGCCCGGAGAGGTTGAATCGCTTTGAATCTGATATCATCCTTTTTCTCATGCAATTCATTGATGGGCTTAATATAAAAAGCCATGGCCTTATCATGCAATGCATTGCGCAACGCGGGTTGCATACCGGCAGCAGCGCCTTTACCAATGCTGGTTCTATTCTGCTGGAGGGTATTCACCAGCAACTGGTAATAGCCTGTAACATTATTGCTCCGGAGATTTTGAATACTGTCTGCCGTGAGCCGACCCGCAGCAATTTCACCTACCAGAGGAGCGATCTCACTGGCATTTCGGTTACCCTTCAATGTTATGAGCTGCTCTAAGAGGGGATGCTTGAGTTTATAAATAGAATCAGTGATACGGTTATTCTTCAGCGTTATATAATCAACGATATGCATCGGTGATCGCTCCGCCACATAAACGAGTACGGTATCGATATAGGGGAAGTCGGGACGAGCCTCCACCATAGGAAGGATCATCTCCATGTTCATCGATATCCTCCGAACATCAGCAAGGTGCTGGAAGCGTTTGCCCTCAGGGAACTGACGGAAGGTGTCGGCCATGATCTGGGTTCGCCTTGCCCCGAAACCTAATAAGAAAGGCCTGAAAGCTTTGCCATGTACCAGCGCATCTGCGATCTTTGGAAACTTTTCAAGTGCATCAGGTATATCATACAATTCAAATTGTTTCTGGGCGATACCCGCGCGGATGATCTGCAGGAAATACCGGATACTCGTAATTCCCTTCAACTTTTTCTCGGCAACAATGGATCTGTCATCATTAATGGCGATCTGTAAACTATCGGCAGTGCTGGAAACAAAAGCATCCATCAACAGGTTGATTGCGGTATCTCCATTAAGACCGTTCAGGAATGACTGGAACTGCATCTGCTCCGCATCCAGGAGCGCATTGGCCTCGGGCAGTGTATTCTGAGCCTTTACTGAAAAAGAAAGGCCAAATGAAATAAGAATAATAACGAATCGGGTATAGATACTCATGCGCTGATTTCTGACGGTAATTTACGTGGTATTAACAAGTAAATTATCGTGCCACCAGTAACGCTATGGCGCCGCTCTTCACAAAACCATCCGGTATACATCTAATCTTCTGTCAGGTAGGTAGAATCAATAAACCTTATTTATGACAGTACGATCATTTACCCATGCGGCCCTCCTGCTTTCCGGCATATTTATAATGACAGCCTGCAACCGTAATGATGATGACCCTCAGCCGGGGCCTATTAACCCGCAACACCAGCCGGTAAAGCGCCTGGTAGCCAGCCAGAATGATTTCCAGACATTCAATTATACTGAAGACGGCAAGGTCAGATCCTATTCGGCGCAATGGCAGAACAGTCCGGATGGCGGAATTACCACCATAAACCAGCAGCTTGTTTTTGAAAATGGAAAGCTTAAACAATCTAACAGCAATGCAGGCAACATCAAATATTATTACCAGGAAGGCAAGGTTTACAGGGCGGAGAACTTCCTGAATAATGGGCGTAAGCTTTCAGATCATTTTTTTGAGTATAGCGCGTTGGGAAAACTGGCAGAGGTGGAAGAGATCATAACAGATCCGCAGGAAGACGGAGCCGAAGCCGTGCTTATCAAGCTATCTTATTACCCCTCCGGCAACCTGGAGAAAATGGAATACTGGTATAAGGAAACCAACCATGATGACTTTGCCCTTTCCTTCACCAAATATTTTGAGCAGTATGACGATAAAAGAAATCCCATACCCGATGCCATTCTTGATCATTGGCTTCCTGAACTGGAACTTTTCAAAAACAACCCGCGGGTGGTGCGTACAGTAGATGCCAATGACGATACTGAAAACCTGCTCACCATCACTTATGAATATGATGCGTTGGGAAGGCCGGTACACCGCGACCAGCGGATTTCCATTAACGGGGTACTGAAACCAGAGATCCGTTACAGCTATTTGTATTAATGCTACAATTCATACTAAAAAAACTACATATCATGTATAAATCGATTGTCAGCTGCATTGTGTTGGATTAGATTTGTACTCACAATTAAACCTTGATCAATGAAACGAATTACCCTGATCGCTGTTCCGCTGGTGTTGATGGCAGCTATCGCTGCTGTCAACATCCTGGGGGAACAAAGCCTGAAGCCCCGGAGCGGCGCCACTATCATGGTGCAGCCCGGACTGGTAAGCAGCGGGATGGGCGAATACCAGCTTAACCTGCAGCCCGAAGCCGCTACGGCCCACCAGAAACTGGAACTGCGCAGCGGCTTGCAGACAATTAATAAATCTATTTCGAGGCAGCTAAATAAGGAAGAAGACTGTTGCGATAATACGCTCTGAGAACTTTAAAAAGCTGTCTGCCATTAACCATTAAACCTTAACCCCTCCCTTCATTTGACCACCGCGTCAATTAAACTCCAGTCTGATAGATTGGGTTTGATTGCCAAGGTGGTTAACATGAAACATAAAGGTCCTCCCATCCTCCAAACTTCCGGACGCATTGATCACCACCTGGTGATTCTCAAATCTGGGTTTCAGCATCTCTACAAAATTATCGGCCAACCCTTTTACGGGGTTCAAGCTTTCCACGTCAGCAATTGTTACTACACCATCGGTAGCAAGGGCAGCGAAATCATTCCATTGCACAAACCAGAAAGGAACAGCGGTTCCGCGACTCTGGCTTATAATGGGAAAGGTGCCAAGCGGTGCGCCCGATTCAATGATATAAGAACCTTCCACTTTAAGCTCGCAACCAAAAGCAGCGGGAACATCAAAATAACTGAGCAGATTGAAATCAGGTCTGATGCAGTCGGGATTGCGGTAGAAGGGCATAACAAGCCATCCATCTTTTACAAAATACTGGTTGAGACTGGGTTCGGCTCGCACATAAAGGGGGATGCCCGGATCCTGGGAAGGAAAGCTGATCCGGATATTTCCCTGCTGGTGGGCGGCAAGTACCATTTCCTTTTGAAGCGTTTTTACCTGCAGACCGGAAACAGAGGAGTTGATTTCATTGCCGGGGTCTGCTGTCCTGCTACAGGCGGTAATGCCGATTACCAGCAGGATGGCAAACAGCTTCAGTGATCGTTGCGTTGATAAGCTATGCATGGTTATTTGTTTTTGTAAATCTACCCTGCCAAACAGGGCTAGAATAGTACAAAAACGACACGTTTAGGTGTCTGACACATGTTAAGAACATGTTCGAACATCATGCAAACTACTTCAACGATCCGGCACCTTCATAAAGCGATGCCCCATCAAACGCGGATCAGAAACTATAAGCTCTGTTATTTCACCTCTACTATTTCTTTTAAATCTTACAAACACTTCGAAGCCGCTATCGCCAATTCCTTTCTGTACCATTAATGTAAAGAGGTCAGGCGTTTCCGGAGTAAGCTCTGTATCTGCAATTGTTGGTCGCTTGATGATAAGCTTACCATCTTCATTCATCACCAGCCGCCAGTAAAAATCAAGGTGTGGACTATAGTATGTTCCGGTGAAGGAGCGGAGCTGCTCTTTCGATGGCTTCCAGATTACTGTGGTATCCTTTAGATGATGATAGATCTTGCCGGTTTGATTTACCAGTGTTTTTATTTTAACGGGGTCTCCCGCCTTTTTCGGTGGAGTGAATTCGAGGTAAGCTTCATAATCCGGATCTTTAAAGACCCAGGGTGAAATCATCTCCATGGGAATCAGCATACCATTATACAATCCTTTTAATGAATCATTATCAATCACGAAGTATAAGGGCTGCTTCCTATCCTTAGTATAACTCTCATAACCAATCGTGTCTTCTTCAAAATACCTACCTGCTAAAGGCTCCAGATCTTTGAGCGAATATTTAACCGGTCCTTTCAAAAACTTTCGCTGCAAAGGTTCGGATTTAGTTTCGCCCACCAGCATATATTCTATGATCTCTTTATGAAACTGCGGGTAGGGGGCGCCGGTATTACCAAGAATGATAATGGCCAGACCTTCTTCGGTTACACGCGACAGATAGGGCCGGTCATTAACTCCCTGGTGCAGGATCACCTGGTATTTATCGAGCACCCTTTCTTTTAAACCGAAAACATAATTCCTGCTATTGCCCAGTCCGGGCATCAGCGTAGCATCTTTTTTCAACCTTACTATTGCCTTCGCAACCGGTGAATTTCTATTCTCATGCAGCGCATACCATTTTTCAAGATCTGCTGCGGAGGTAGCGATATGATAATTGCCTCCCGGTGATGTTTTATCACTGATCCACCGATTGTACCCCAACCCGTAATTATCATACTCCATCGCAAATAGGGGAATGACCTGGTTCTTATTATCATGCAGCAGGGTGGACCCCATACCGTTGGGATCAAAGAGTTTTTTCTTCATCCATACCCTCAGGTTCTCACCCGATGCTTTTTCAAGGATAAGTCGAAGTAATCCAAAATCTGAATTGCAGTACATATAACCCTTGCCCGGCTCAAAGCCCGGTTGGGGCTGGTGAAAAAGGAGATCAAGAAATTGAGATTGGTCAAACCGGTTTGCCATGCTCGATTGTGTAAGTAATAGTGCAGCCCATTCATCTTCGAAACCACTGCTGTGATTGAGCAGGTGCTGTATTGTTACCGGTTCGCTCCAGGCGGGGAGTTTAGGAAAATATTTTATCACCTTATCCGTGAAGCTGAGCAGACCTTCTGCCTCCATTATGGCGGCGGCGATAGAAATGAATTCACGTGTTTCGGCGTAAGGAAGTCGAACAATATTATCATGCGAAAATGGAATATTGAATTCGAGACTGGCAAGTCCATAAGCCTTTTTAGCAAGCGGCTTACCATCTTTCAGTACGGTGACCGCAATGCCGGGCGAACCTTTCCGGTTAAAGTGCCGGAATATCGAATCCAGTTTCTGATTAAGGTCAGTGATTGCAGGGGTGCTGCTTTTGGAGGAGATTGGTTGCCCTGATACACCAGAGAAAAATCTTTCTGCGTTCTTATAGAAGATCTTCTCCTTCTGTTCTGCATTAAGGAAAGTAAGATCATCAACGGAAGCAATCATCGTTTGAATATCTCCGTTATCAGATCCGAACATGATCCTGTCTTCAAGTCCAGCCTCCATCAAAGCCTTCATCACTCCGCTAAATTGCGCTGGTGGCAGGATGGCCGGATTATTAATAGCGGAGATATCAGAATATACATTGGGGAATGCCTTCATCAGGTCAATGGCCTCTTTCAGGAATGGCGCACCTGCATGCATTACCCAGACCCTGAGGGTGGGAAATTTCTGAAGCATTTCGCGCATCAGCGATGGATTGCCAGCTGCTTCGGTAAAATTCGGACTGCCATGATCTGGTCCGGCCGACCCGGTATGAATACCCACTGGCAAATTGTATTTCGCAGCCAGTGCATAATAGGGATATAGACTTGTATCTGAGGACGATATCCCGTAATACTGGCTAAGTACTTCACCAATAAAATCGATCTTCTTTTCTTTGATCTGCTGTTCAATCCAAGCCAGGGCTGGCCAATCCTTTCCATCCGAAAAACAGGGTTGCCTGCTGTAGGGAACTTTTCCCAAAGGGCATGGGAGCATAAGGCCCTGCAACAAACGTGGACCCTTATGCGCGCGATAACTTTGCTGAAGATCCCAGGAACTGCTGATGGCAGCAGCGTATACACCTGCCCGTTGCAGGGATGCCAGTTGCTCCACCGGATCCTTAGCTCCGTGGATATGCACGTCGAAAACTTTCGGTGGCAGGTTCTGTGAAAGACTCCACGACAGCAGGAGATGGCATAGGGTGATTAACATTGTATTTTTTTATTTAGGCATTCGGCTCTTAGCCCAGTTCACTACTTCCTCCCCAATCTTTCTTCCCATTTCTTCCCCTGCCTGGTTATCGGATTTATAATGTACGCCTGCATTAAAACGTGATTCATTACATTCCTTTGCCATCTGGTAGAAACGCTCCCGATCCTGTGGAAAAAGGAAAGTCATAACTGCGGCGCGGGTATATGACATGGTACCATGGCCGGCGGGATAGCTGGGTGACGGCGGTGTAGGAAATAACGGCTTGTAGGTTGTGTCATACTGGTCGGGCCTGGCGCGGTAGTAGGTGTACTTACCGTCCCAATGGGCAACCTGGTTATCGTAGTCAGACATTGCCACCAATGCATAGGCGAAAGCAGCTTTGAGCGGATCTGCTGCCAGGTTATACTCCAACACTTTCTTTTCCATTTCTTCACCCCAGGGCCAGCTGAATTCCCAACGGAAAGCAATTGATTTAGAGTAAGGATCAACCTGGTGATTGCGGATGGCTTCCATGTCCTTGTCGATTGGTGGTGGTGGTGCCGAACGGAACTGTGATGGACTTTTCAAAATCCAAGTGCGCATATTGGGAAGGTCTTTTCGGATAGGCTTGCCCGTGTAATATTCCCGACCAGCAGGAACAGTGCCGGGCCATGGTTTGCTGTAACCATCTTTTTCAGCATGTTCCAAAATCATTAATGCCACCTTGGTGCCCAATGCAAATCCTGCTTCAACATCAGACGGATATGCTAATCCGGCAGCGATACGCGACTCACCGGCTTTCTGTGCCAGTTGATTAAGGCTATCCCTTTTGTTAGGGTAGAAATGCCCAAGCACAGCTGCAGCTGCGGCGGCGGTAACAGAATATTCGCATGGATACGACGGACTGGGAGGAAGATAGATCAGCTGTTTTACTTTGGAAGAGCTTTCATAAGGCCGCTTACGTTTATATTGTTCTTTTGCCTTCATTGCCGCCAGGGTCGCATCATATATAGCTACTGCTGTATAGGCGTTAGTGCGCACCCAATATTGGGTGCTATCATAGAGCATATCGGATGCCTGCATCCAGCGGTAACAGGGAGGGCCGGCATTCCAGTGCTGCATATCACGCGCAGCTGCTTTGGGATTGCGGGTCTGGTAAAAAACCACCTTGTCAACTTCGGCCTGGTCTGATGCTTTATCGGGTGGCTGAGGAACCTTAAACTCATCCAGGTTTATTACGATGGGTTTCCAGGCAGGCTCCTGTGCCAGCGTAGAGAAACCCAGCAGGAGCAGCGCAATGAGGCTGCTGCCATAAGTGTTGTATTTACTGCGCATATATCAGATTGTTAGATTGTCAACATTCTTCATCTTCATCAATGGAAGCCATTTCGCATAGGTAAGCTGCCGCCAGATCCATTCCAGCGGACCATAGAGGAAATACCGCAACCAAACATTACTAAAGATCACCTGCAAAAGGTAAACCCCAAGAGCAATCAGCCATATATAGGTTGTACCAATAGTTGCGCCCATGCCAAGACCATAGCCATAAAATATAATTGTGCCCACGATGGTCTGCCCGATATAATTTGTCAACGCCATCCTTCCCACTGGAGCAAATACCATCAGCTTCCTCTGCCAATCGTCATGAAGGAAGAGAAGGCAAAAACTACTTGCATAAAAAAGACTCATCGGTACCACACTTAGTGCATAGAACAGGGTATCAAGTAAAGCAGCAGGAGCCGGAACAAAATACTGGTCGTTCTGGAAATATGCATGACCGATAGTAGCAGGTAGCCCTACCAGCAAACTGTATCGCTGGACTTTTTTCAGCAGGGGGCGGTGCTCCGGAAGCCGGGCATAGATCCGCTTTCTTCCCAGGTACATCCCCAACAGGAATAAAGCAAACACTTTGGGCAGCCGGTTGGTACCCAACAACATTTCCCACCTGAAGAAAAACCCACTCTTATTCCATTCCAGCACATCACTATAACTATCATTCACCACCAGCCAGTTCCGGTAATTCGTTTCCGTGATCCCACTTTTTGTGGATACAATAAATGCAAGGCGCCGGAAGAAAAGAGCCGGGTCCACCCTGCCATCTGTAATCACCCTGATACTGTCAATAAGCAAGGGGGATAATAACAAAGCAGGAAAAAGAATTAACAAAGTGCGATCGGATGTATTGCGGAAAAGGGGCAGAATTAATCCCAATACAGCATATAATACAAGAATATCCCCATCCCATAACAGTAATGCATGAACGAGCCCGATAAGTAATAGTATAAGTATGCGGCGATAGAAATATTTAAGCGTGAACTTTTCTGTTTCTCCTCTTTTATTTAGTATGATAGAAAACCCAATTCCGAATAATAAAGAGAACAGCGAATAAAATTTACCATCAATAAAAGCGAAATGAAAATACTTCAGCCATTTATCAATGCTGGCTGTGGGCATGGCGTTCCATGTTTCGGGCGATTGGAAAACATAGAGTGATAATACAGGATAGTTCGCAAGGATTATACCCAGCAGTGCAAACCCGCGCAATGCATCGAGAATGTTGGCCCGGGCTTCGGGATTGATGGGTGAAAGGTTCTGGTTCATACTCATTTCAGGTAACGCTCAAAAAATGGCAGAAGCTCAGTGAATACCCTTCCTTCAAAACCATCGAGCATATTCACATGATCACCAATATATTCTTCAGCGAAATGATTGATACCATAGGCCTCCAGTTTCTTACTAAACTGCAAATTGGTGAGGGGTATATGCGAAAACTCCTCATTCCTTCCCCAATCGATCTTTAGCGCTTTGAGGCTTTGGAGCGCCGGCAGATGATCCTCTATCATATTGATGTTGAAATTCGATTCCCATTTCTTCAGCACCACGGGGTCTATCTTTCTTGTTTTGCCGGAATAGCTCACTGGGATTTTTCCCTGGAAGGCTTTGTTAGATTCATCCGGTGTAAATGTTCTTGCCATGCTGGCTAAGACCACCCGAAAAAAAGAAGCATCATCTGTTGTCTCCGGACTATCAAATCCTTTAAATACATCTTCTACAGAGCTGAGTTCAGAAAGCTGCCGGAACGCTTTGTGGGCCGGAGTAAATTCTCCCGCGAAGTGCATGCCCCCCGGACTCATTGCATAAACGCTGCTGAATATATCAGCATAAAGCATTGCAACTTTCAATGCACCATTGCCTCCCATGGAGTGCCCGCATAAACCCCGGCTATCCCTATGCGCTTTAGTGCGGAAATTTTTATCAACGTACTGCACTACATCCTTGCCGATGAAATCAGTCCAGTTACCAGTGAAACTTGAATTGGTATAGAAGTATCCCCTGAATTTAGTATCGCTGTTGGGCAGCACCAGTATCATTGGTTTCATCATGCCGCCTTTAATGGCCGAATCCATCAGGGCTTTGAAACCGATCCATTGCATCATCTGCTCATCATTCACGCCAAAACCATGAAGAAAATATATAACGGGATAGCGTTCACTCGACTGCTCATAACCGGGAGGAAGGTAGATCGATAAACGACGGTTGGCATCTTCGCCAGCCTTGTTGCCTGCAATGGATGCCGCTTCAAAGGTTTTGGTTAGCACCTTACTTTCGCCGGACTTCTGCGCATAGCCATAATAGTAAAATAAGGGCAGCAGGATGAGTAGGGAAAGCTTTCTCATGAGGCACATGTTTTGGTCGTATTACAAAATAACCTAAAACATTGTGTGCTCCAACAATAATGGGAAAAATCCCGGTGCCCCGGGGAAATAAACCCTTTTATTCCACTATCCTGAGTTTAGCATAATTGAGCATGATCTTCTTCTCCCCGTTCAGTTCAAACTGCACGGTAGCGATGGGGTTATGCGATGCACCTTCCATTTTCATGACGGTTCCAAAGCCAAATTTCTGGTGCTCCACTTTTTGTCCCGCCTGCAGGTTGGTAGTATCACTCGGCACGAAATCCGCCGCCGGCTTATGTTCCACAACTTTAGGGGCAGCCTTGGGGGGCACATAGGAAGGAACGGTATCCTTTCTTTTAGACGGTGGTGCGCCATACATTTTCTCTGCCTGCTCGGAGGCTCCAAATCCGCGCATGCGTTCAAATGCCGAGCCCTGGGTAAAGCCGAGGCCCTGGTTGCGGGGACCGCCACCGGCAAAGCTCCGGTCGATATATTGCTGCGGCATCTCTTCTATAAAACGGCTCGGTTCATTCTGAACCAGCTGCCCGAATTTATATCGGGTATTGGCATAGGTGATCCAGAGCTTCGACTTGGCGCGGGTTATAACCACATAGAATAAACGCCGCTCTTCTTCAAGCTCCTCGCGGGTGTTGATGCTCATGGCATTTGGGAAGAGCATCTCCTCGAGGCCGGCTGCAAACACAACAGGGAACTCCAGTCCCTTGGCAGCATGGATGGTCATCAGCTTCACCGTATCGGCATTGGGATCTTTTTCATCGGCATCAGTTAATAGCGTGATCTGCTGGAGGTAACTGCCCAAACTCTTATCTCCCACTTCACCATCTTCATTGCTGGGCGTTTCGGTGAACTCCTTGATGGAGTTAAGAAGTTCCTGCACGTTTTCATAACGCTGCAATCCCTCCTGGGTCTTATCATTGAAAAGTTCTTTTACCAGGTTGGTCTGCTTGCCAACATGGAAGGCCACTTCATATGCATTCTTGATCTGAAGCATGCTTTGCGCGCCCTGAATCAACGTCACAAAATTTTCTATCGATTCAAGAGTGCCTGCTTTGAAACCCGCGCTTCGCGCGTTCAGCAGCACTTCCCACATCGTGATATTATTGGTATTGGCCAACAGGGTGATCTTATCGATGGTGGTTTTACCGATGCCGCGCACCGGGTAATTGATGATACGTTTCAGCGCCTCTTCATCGCGGGTGTTAACAATGAGGCGGAGGTATGCCACCATGTCTTTGATCTCCTTGCGCGCATAGAAGCTTACGCCGCCATACATGGTGTAGGCGATGCCCATGCGCCGCAGACTCTCTTCAAAGGCACGGCTCTGCGCATTGGTGCGGTAGAGGATGGCGAAATCGCGGTTGCTGAAATGGTTGCGGAGTTTCTGCTCCTGGATGGTATCGGCAACAAACTTACCTTCTTCATTATCACTCATGGTGCGCACCAGGCGGATCTTCTCACCCTCGGCATTATCGGTCCAGAGTTCTTTCGGGATCTGTCCCTTATTATTATTGATCACCTCATTGGCCACATGGATAATACTCTTCGTGCTTCTGTAATTCTGCTCCAGCTTGATGATGCGCACATCGTCATAGTCTTTCTGGAACTGCAGAATATTCTGGATGGTAGCGCCGCGGAAGGAATAAATACTCTGTGCATCATCGCCCACCACACAAACATTTTCGTGCGCCGCTCCCAGCAGTTTGATGATCTCATACTGCGCGGGGTTCGTATCCTGGTACTCATCTATCAGGATATACTTGAACTTATGCTGGTACTTATGCAGGCTCTCGGGAAAATGCTTGAGCAGCTCATACATCTTGATGAGCAGGTCATCAAAATCCATGGCGCCATTCTTAAAACATCGCTTGGCATAAGCTGCATAGATCTGCGCGATGGCCGGTCGGTTGGAGCGGGTATCTTCCTGCTGGATATAATAATCCATGGCATACTCGGCCGGACCAACCAGTGCGTTCTTTGCCGAGCTGATCCTATTGTAGACGATATTAGGTTTATAAAGTTTATCGTCGAGATTCATTTCATTGATCACCGTCTTCACTACTGATTTCGCATCGTCGGTATCATAGATGGTGAAAGAATTGGGATAGCCAAGGTGATGTGCTTCACTGCGAAGTATCCGCGCGAACACGCTGTGGAAAGTGCCGATATAAAGATTGCGTGCATCAGAATTGCCGAGGGTCTTCTCGATCCTCTCCTTCATTTCCTTGGCCGCCTTATTGGTAAAGGTGAGGGCGAGGATGTGAAAGGCATCCACATGGTAGTGGCTCATGAGGTGGGCGATACGTGTAGTGAGAACTTTTGTTTTACCACTACCGGCACCTGCCACAATCATGAGAGGTCCGTCTTTATGCAGAACAGCTTCGCGCTGTTGATCATTGAGTCCTTTGAGATAGTCTTGCGTCATCAGGTTCTTCTGGACTGCAATTTAAGGTGTCTGACACATGTTCGGAACATGTTCGAACATGTTTCTTTGGCATGACGCTTTAACGGAAAGAAGGATTCAGTTTGGCAGGATAGACTCTTAAATCAATAACCAGCTTTTCGGATACATTATATGATATGCGTATTTTCCTGATCCCGAATGCTCTATATCGCATCTCAGCGGTAAAATAAATTTTTCCGAAGGTATTTTAGCATTAAAGTGGCTGACACATGTTCGAACATCCTCTTAACATGTGTCAGACACCTAAACTCCCAAGCTAATTCACCACCACATTCATATTCATCGGGGAGAAAACGCCGTCGGGATTGAAATGCCATACCCAGGCGTGTAACAGCCAGAGATCGAAGCCGGTATTTCTTGTCCACACATCGGCTGAGCCGGAGAAGCCAGCCGGAGCAAGTTCAGGGGTTAGCGGGATGGGCACCGCGTATTCAACGGCTACCAGTTCCATGGAACCATCAGCTCGTTTGTTGTAGACAAGGATCTCGGGTTTGGTGGGGTCGAAATGATTGTCGAGCAAACCGGGGTTCAGGTAATGGTAGCCCATATTGGGGAGGATAACATTGATATCAAGATAGCCATCCTGTAATGCATTCTTGATATTCCGGTATTTCGAACTGGCAGCGCGGGCCTGCTGCAGTTCCCAGACCGTTTTTTTATCGAGGCCGGTATATTCATTCTGCACATCATTGCCTGATACATTACCCGTGTTGACAGAAAATGTGGTTTGATCTTCTTCAATGGCGCCACCTGTTTTCTGGCAGGCGGAGAAAAGGATCAGAAAGCTGGCAAAGGTCAGAATCAATGGCAGCTGCTGTCGGAAGCAGGAAAAACTAAAATGCTGTTTCATAATTATTAAGGTTTGTGGTCGGGTAAAATAGCATGATTTCAAAAAACCGTCACCGCCATTGTGTAAGCGGCGTGGTTAATTTGAGTAAGCGGTTGGGATGGCCTTACAAAAGGCGAAGCGTGCCGGACAAGAGAATGGCTAAACAGAACTTCAGGATTTACGGAAAATATTATACTTTTCGCATAGATGAGACCGTTGAAAAACCCCTTGCTGTCATCAACCCTAATTTCCTTCTGCCTGTTAGTGCACCTTAGCACTTTTTCGCAGGAAAAGCCCGCGCGTGTTATTTCCGATTATCCCCTCGACGGCTGGGTGAAGGAACTCAAGCAAAATAAATCAGAGAATCTTAACACCACAATCTGGGGGATCGTGGAAAATCTTTTAAAGACGGACAGCCTTATAACCAATAATGTAATTAAGGAACTAAAGCAGCGGGGACCGAAAAATTCACATCGCTATAATGCCCAACTGGCGGTACTCAAGGCTTATATAGTCTTAAATAGCAGTGAGAAATTGGAGCCTATAGAAATTCAGCCCCTGCTCGATAAAATGATGGAAGAATGCTATCTCGAAAATGATTCCGCCCTCCTGCGTTGGGCCCAATGGACCTATGGCGATATGATGTTTATATGTCAGGATCTTGAATATGCAATTACCTATAGTTCTCAGGCAGTTGAAAACTATGAATTGCCGGATACCTATAGCATGTTTCAAAATTACACTATTAGATATGGCGAGATGCTTTATCATACCCGCGATTATCGTGAATGCATAGATTACTCGCTGAAAGGCATGCGAAATATGCCGGAGGATGAGGAATCTAAAATACTCCTAAAGGGGAAATGCCTCAATACTATCGGGCAGGCCTATTACCAATTGGGTATGCCCGACTCGGCGATGTATTATTATCAATTATCGTTGAGCAAATTCAATGAAAAGTTCTATCCTATCTGGCTGGGCATCAACAATTTTTATATCGGGCAGATAAATTTTGATAAGGGAAGATTGGAGGTGGCGAAGCAAGAACTTCATAACGCCTTTACCAGCACCAAAGAGCAGGAGACCACCATTGGGGGAAGGGCAGCGGTATGGCTGGCGCGCATCCACCTAGAGGAAAACCGATCGGATAGTGCCCGCTACTATCTGGATCGATCCCTACAGCTCTTAAATAGTTGGTGGCCCAAGAAATCATTGCAGGAAAAGAAGTTTCTGCAGGACGCCTATTATGCGAAGGCAGAATATCACCAGGCGAGGAACCAGAGCGATAGTGTATTCCACTACCTGAAGCAATACACCCAACTTCACGATAGCCTGGAGCGGGTAACGGTATTGAGTGGAAATAAGATCGCGAAACTGAGGATCGCCAGCGAGCAGAACCATAATAAGGTTCAAATGCTGCTGGCCAACAAACAGGCAATGGAGCAGAAAAGAAACTGGATCGTGATAGGGATCAGCCTGTTAATGGTGGCATTAGTGCTCTTTCTGGACCGGCAGCGAAAGCTCGCCCGCTACCAGCAGCAACTGGCGGAGGCACAAAAAGAGGCCCTTGAAACGGAGGCCATTGCGGCACGGCAGCAACTGGATCTTTTTACCCGGAACCTGGTGGAAAAGACCAGCCTTCTTGAACAGGTGCAGAAAAAGCTGGGGGAGCATCAGCAACACAATGAGCAGGAAGATATGTTGAAGCAGTTGACCAGCCAGACGATACTGACCGAAGATGACTGGCTACGTTTCAAGCGACTATTCGATAAAATGAACCCTTCCTTTTTCAACGCCCTGAAAGAACGGGCGAATGATATTTCAGTAGCAGAACAACGGATGGCAGCCCTGATCCATTTGAAACTTACCAGCAGGCAAATGGCAGCAATCCTGGGAATATCGGTGGATAGTGTGCATAAAACCAGGCAGCGACTTCGCCAGCGACTCCAACAACCGGCTGACGTAAACCTCGGCGAATATCTGAACAGGCTCTCCTAGATTTTCTATATAACATTGGCTTATAATGCCTTAGCATTTATGTCAGGAAATTGTCCAGCTACTTGTCCTGTATTTGTCCCCCCGGTTTACTTGCAAGGAAGGGACAACAGATCTATTTTTCCTCTTTATAAAAAGTTCGAATCGTCAATAACCGGGCTGCCTGTTCACAGGCGGCCCCTTATTTATTGTACCTTCAGCAGGGACCATCCTTTTGAACCGGCGGACAGGGGACGCTGCCATAACTACAAAATACGCAGCAATCGCCTTCCCTGGGTTTGATGATCGCCTTACAATTGTGGCACTGGTAGAATACCTGGCAGGCATTATCAGGCATGGTTTCTTCTTTGCTGGCACCGCAGAAGGGACAGGTTATCACCGATTGGTATTCTATCATTTAAAGAGGTTGATCGTAAAATCAAGCAATGCCCCATCACCAGTAGAGCCATGACCCGGGATCACTGTTTTTACGCCGGGGAAAGCTTTTTTCACTTTCGCCACCGTCTCAGACCATTGCCCCTGATTAGCATCTTCGAGGTTTCCCTTTCCCGCATCCAGGCTTTTCAGGAGGCAGCCGCCAAAAAGAACTTCATCACCGGGAACATAAGCAACAACATTATCGACGGTATGGCCTTCCCCAAAAAAGCGGACCCATACATCCCTGGTGCCCACCTTAAGCGTCAGCGAATCCTTAAAAACCTTTTGGGGGAGGTTGAAATTTTTTTCTTTGGCCAGGGCAATTGTGCGGTAACTGGCAAGAGAGGGTATCTGGTTTTTATGAAAGGCCTTCAATCCACCCAAACAATCATTATGAAAATGGGTGGGAACTACAGCCTTTATGTGCAGGTTCATTTTATTCCTGATGAAGCCGATCAGCTCCGCCGAACTGGAATCATCAGAAGGGGTGTCAAAAACAAGAGCCTCTTTTCCGCCGGTAACGATCATCCCGTTGCAGGACACTTTACCCCAGGTTTCTGTGTTAAGGAAGGTGGTGTGCACATATACGTTTGGGGAGATCCGGGTTAGGATAAGTGTCTCAGATCTATAAATAGTATCATCAGCTTGCGGCAATGAATAAGCTAGGAAACAGGGCACCGACCCGGGAAATCTAAGACCTGAAAAAGCATCCTTGTGCACTACAGTGATAAATAGCAAAAGCAGAGCAGCGATGGTGAAAAATTTAAGTCGGGTTATCTTCATAAGGCAGGTTTTATTACTCAAATATAATAAGCAGGTGCCAGTAGGGGCGCATCATTTCCCGAATGGACATATTTCCCTTAACTTTAGGTAAAATGTCCACATGGCAAAGACCCAGGCACCTTCAAAGAGTTCAACTGCTCCAAAAAGTGCAGCAGCTCCAAAGGCCACAACAGTCCCGGCCAGGGAAAGCGAAGACCTCTCCGCCCTTGTGAAGAAGCATATCAAAAAAGGAGCCTCGGCCAACCTGCTCACCTGGGTCATACTCGGAGGTAAAAACTTCATGGCGAAAGAGCCCGTATCGGGATTTGATTTTCTTACGGCAAGTGATAAAGGCATAACCAAGCAGAGCCTGATCAACCTCGCCGATATAATGGATATCCCGATGAAGGATATTGCCATACTGCTGAATGTTTCCTATAAAACATTAGGACGTAAACAGAGCACCGATATACTGGATAGCCTGGTTTCATCGCTATCCATTGAAATCGCCAATACCATTGCCAATGGCCTGTCGGTATTTGAAGATGCCGACAAACTGAACCGCTGGTTACAGAAAGAGAACAGGGCGCTGAACGGGAAAAAACCGATCGAGCTTTTAAGCACCCCCACCGGAATCAAAATGGTGAATCATGTTTTGAGCCGGATGGAAGAAGGCATTTATACTTAAGGCGCTAATATGTTTGTTTACAGGATCGTGAAGTTAAAAAAACGAACGGCCGACTTATCCGGCACCGGAGCTTTTCTTGCGGGAGGCCGCTGGAACAATGAAGGTACCTATGCGCTATACACGAGTGAGAATCCTTCGCTTGCATTCCTGGAAGTATTAGTACATACCGATTTAACGGAACTGCCGCCGCAGCTGTTCATCATAACCATCAGGATTGATGATGATGCAAAATTTCTGGAAATAGCCGATGCTGATCTTCCAAAAAACTGGCGGATGCCAGAAAACATAGCGCTGAAAGAGAAGGGCGATAAAATTTTAAAGGAGAATAAATTCATTGGAATAAAATGCCGCTCGGCCGTGCTGCCGGCCGAATACAATTATATCCTCAATCCTTTATACCCTGATTTCCATAAGCATGTAAAGGTGGTGAAAGTAGAACCGCTTGATGTGGATACGCGAATGATGAAGTAATAAGAGTAGCTAAATAATTAAAGACATTATTATCCTCTTTTATTATATTTACCCATAAACTACTGCTTTATGGCGAAATATAATTTTGTCAACTACCTTCTCAATCCAAAGAATTGGTGGTTGCCCCTGCTGGTAATTTTTGTTGTTAGTGCTGCCGGTGTACTGATGATAGGCGTGCATACTTATACAGAAGCGCCACCTATTCCAACCTATGTTTCTTCAAAAAATGAGACTGTTTTCAGTAAGGAGGATGTATTGGATGGGCAGGCAATATTCCAGAAATATGCCCTGATGAATTATGGAAGTATGTTTGGGGATGGTGCAAACCGCGGTCCTGATTATACTGCAGAGGCGCTGCATCAGTTGACGGTATATATGAATGCCTATTACCAATCGAAGATAAAAAACGATCCCACTGCCGACCTGCAAAAGAAAGGTGTTGCTGAGCTGGTAAAAGCAGAAATAAAAAACAATAGCTATACAGAGAACAATAACCAGGTGGTACTAACTGATGCACAGGTATTTGCTGCAACAGAACTGGTAAAATACTATAAAGGGATATTTACCGATGCGGCTTCAGCAGGATCGTTTAAGCCTGCTGGTTATATCACCAATGCTGATGAGATTAGATCACTCACCTCCTTTTTCTTCTGGGGTGCATGGGTATGCGGCGTAGAAAGACCCGGCGAAAAATACAGCTATACACATAACTGGCCATTTGACCCTGAGGCGGGAAATACACCCACCTCGGCTACTATTCTCTGGAGTATTATCGGTTCCCTCGGATTGATCTTCGGGTTGGGCATAGTATTGTATTATCATGGCAAACTGGAGCGGCTTGATGACAGTGCATACACAAACAAAGCGCAGGCCTTTATGACCAAAGGACAGATCCAGAACTTCCAACCTGATGCCGTACAGCGGTCAACCTATAAATTCTTTTATGTTGCTATCCTGCTTTTTGGCGTGCAGGTATTGGCAGGCATACTCACCGTGCATGATTTTGTTGGCTTTGTAAACTTCTTTGGATTCAATATTTCTGAGGCCTTACCCATTACCGTTACAAGAAGCTGGCATATACAGTTATCGCTATTATGGATATCTGCCTGCTGGATCGGCGCATCATTCTTTATGATGTCACTGGTATCGCCGGCACAGCCAACACGGCAGGTGAAACTGATCAATACTATTTTCTGGATCACGGTAATACTGGTGGGCGGATCATTTGCCGGAATATTCCTCGGACCAAAAGGACTGATCGGTAAGAATTGGTATTGGCTAGGAAACCAGGGATGGGAATATGTTGAACTGGGAAAATTGTGGCAGGTGATGCTGGGCGTTGTATTTATCATCTGGGCGATCACCCTATACCGGGGTATTAAGCCGGTGATGAAAGCAAGGCAGCCATGGGCATTGCCCAACTGGTTGGTGTATGCAACATTCAGTATAATATTCTTACTGATCTCAGGATTTATAGCAACGCCAAAAACCAATTTCGTTATCGCTGATTTCTGGCGATGGATGGTAGTACATATGTGGGCAGAAGCATTTTTCGAAGTATTCACAACTGTATTGATCGGTTACTTTATGGTGGTGATGGGCCTTGTGAGCAGGCAGGCAGTTATTCGTGTGATATATTTAGCCACGCTCCTATTTCTTGGTAGTGGCTTGCTGGGAATCTCGCATAATTTCTACTGGAATGCCAAGCCGGTAGGAACCATGGCATTGGGAGCCGTATTCAGTACCCTGCAGGTAATTCCATTGGTACTGCTAACCCTGGAAGCATGGAGATTCAGCAAACTACCAAAGATCCTCGAAAATGGGAATGGCCATAATGGAGAGATGAGTAAGCGCTTCGGATTTTCAGAGGTCTTCCTGTTTTTGGTGGCAGTTAATTTCTGGAATTTCTTTGGAGCAGGTGTATTAGGATTCATCATTAATCTTCCCATCGCCAATTATTATGAGCATGGCACATACCTGACCGTGAATCATGGACATGCGGCCCTGATGGGAGTGTATGGCAATCTGGCCCTGGCTGCTATCCTTTTTTGCTGCCAGCTATTATTCAAAACAGAACGGTGGAAACCGCGACTCATCACCAGAGCATTCTGGAGCATCAATATTGGCTTATTACTGATGGTTTTTCTAGACCTGTTTCCTGCCGGCATCTGGCAGTTCAACACGGTAACTGAAAATGGACTCTGGTTTGCCCGCAGTCATGCATTTATTGAAAGCACTGGCTTTCAAACCCTCACCTGGCTTCGCATTATTGGAGGCTCCTTATTCACGCTGGGAGGTGTTGTACCATTGATATGGTTCATCGTTAGCAGTGCGGGTGGATTGAAAAAGAAAATGCCGGAAACCAAAATAAATCAGGTGGAAAAAAAGATTGCGGTGGTTACTACTTATTAGTTGTTCACAAGTATAACCAGCTCTAACTTTGTGCAATGCTGGTACCAATAAATTACTTCGGTTGTACAGCGCCGGTATTACAGCATTTACATGGTAAGCAACACAGCCACATAATGAACGATAGCCGCTGCCAACACAAAAATATGCCAGACGGCATGGGTCAGTAAATATTTATCCCAGATATAAAAGAACACACCGATGGAATAAAGTCCGCCGCCTATAATTACCAGTATAAGCACATTGGTGGGAAGCAAGTCAAAAAATCTGCGTCCTCCCACTACCATCATCCATCCCATGGCCAGGTAGATAATGGTGGATACAATTTCATACCTGCCGGTGAACCGTATTTTGAAATAGATCCCAATGAGGGTGAGTGCCCACAACACAGAGAGAAGTGTATAGCCAAAGCTGTTGTTTATATATACCAGCAGGAAGGGTGTATAAGTGCCGGCGATCATGAAGAATATGCTGATATGATCCAGCACTTTGAATATTTTTTTGATGGCCGGTTCGGTGGCAATATGATAGATGGTGGAAGAGGTAAAGAGGAATAAAAATCCAAAAGTGTAGATGGCCGAGCCAATGATGCCGGGTGTATTACCATGATTGATTGCAAGGCCGGCCAGTACCGGAAACCCGCAGATGCCGAAGAGGATGCCCACCCCATGAATGAGACTGTTGATGACTTCCTGTTGCCGGTTATAGCTGTCCATGATAGATGGAAATTGAGGGATAGCACAAACTTACAATTCGCATTGCGAAGTATGCTGCGCATTTCAATTCCTGCTTTATTGGAAATGCTTGAAGAAAGTTCTACCTCGGGATTCTCTTCCTTATATATGAACTCCATGCCCCAAATCGCTTAACCGTTCCCAGCCAGTAGGCAGTATCACTATCAACATCCGTGAAGGGTTTACCGTCATAGATCTCAACGGTTATATCCACGAGGTCCCAGGTTGATTCATCAAAATGCCATTTGAATTCATGGGCGGCATTCTTGTTATAGCCCCCGCTGCCTGATCTCAGCTCTCCCAGTACAATTTGTCTTTCAGCCACAGGCAGCGCCAATTGTGCATCAGCCCTCTGGATCATCGCCGCGTTATTGGTCCGCACGATGATGGCCGTATCCCGCCAGTTTGCGTTGTCGGTATCAAAGCCAACTTCATAGTATACGAAGCCTTCCTGTTTGGCGTTGTCCTTTGAGCAGGCAGTCACTGCAATGGTAAAAAAGATCACGATCAGGATATGTGGAAACTTAGGCATACTGACTTTTTCTAATTGACAAGCCAGTTATATGGAAGCGTTGCATCAGGAAGAAACAGCCTGCATATACTCCTCCAGGTTAACATCGGTATCAATGCGCAACCTGTTACGCAATCGCTGCCGGCTCTTATGAACGGCATCAACAGAAATTCCCAGCATGGCAGCCATCTGTTTTGTGCTGAGTGAAAGTCGTGTAAGGGCGGCCATTCGTTGTTCGGCTACGGTTATATCGGGACTATTATTTTTCAGCTTCATGAAAAAGCCGGGATATACTTTTTCAAACATGCTTCGGAACCGGTTCCAATCGTCTTCCGTAAGGATGGTAAGGTTGGTCAGCTCCAACAGCAGGTCCTGTTGGGAGGATGTCAGTTTCTTTTCCCTTACCTCCTCCTGCAGTTGTTCCAGCAGCGATGATTTCTCCACTAAGGTTTGGGTGAACATATCAAGTTTTTCCCTGGAGGCCATTACTTCTGCGTGCAGCTTGCTTTTTTCAAGGCGGGCCATCTCCTGCTGGTGTTTCAGTCTTGCCTTCTGGCGAGCCAGAACCAGGATGATGATGATGGCCAGCAGACTAATACCGATGATGATGGAATTCCGCTTTTGCGCCTCTCTTCTTTTTTCTTCCTGCGTGGCGCGCACCAGATATTGATTCTTTTCATTCTCGATTCTCAGCAAAGCAACTTTGCTGCTGCTGAGGATGGCCACGCGTTGCAGCGAATCACGAAGGGATTGATAACGTTGCTGGTAAAAGTTCAGACTGTCGGGCTGGTTCAGCACTCTGTACAGTTCGGCCTTTGCGGAATAGACCTCCCGGAGTTTGACAGCAACCTGGAGGGGATTGAACTTTCCGTAGGAATCGAGCAACTGCAATGCCCTATCCAGGAAAAGAGAGGCGCTGTCTGTTTTGCCCTGCAGAATATTGATCCGCGCCAGCCATAGAAGCGAGAAGGCGGCGATACCCTTCTCCTTCTCTTTACAGGTTTCATAGGAATAGCGCAGTAGTGCAGTGGCTGGTGCATATTGTTTGCGAACAAAATACCAGTAGCCGAGGTCGCTGGCATTGATGCCTTTCCAGATAGTGTGGCCAACAGCGTGTGCCAGACGGTTGGATTCCTGGTAAAAGAAGAATGCAGAATCGGGCTGGCCGAGATGCTGGTAGCATTGGCCGAGGGTATTCAGGTACTTCGTTTGCAGCACCCGGTTAGAGCGGGCGGTATCAGTATTAAGAGCGATCGCTTTTTGGGTATAATGGATCGATTTCGTGTATTCATTGGTGTGAAAAAGCATTTCACCCAAGTAGGAGTAATAAAAATGAAGGGTATCGAATGCCGGCATTTGCTCGTAGAGCTCCACCGCTTTAAGGGAGTAGGTGATAGCGGGTTCCATTTCGTTGTAAGAGTACATCATGCTGCCATAGATCCAGCTGGCGTAGGCGATAAGTTCTTCTTTGCCGGTGGCTTCAGCTTTCTGCATCATGTCTTCCAGGAGGGGGACCAGTTTTTCCATGCCATAGGGCTGGTTATAATCCTGCAGGAACCAGATCCGGGCGTGCAGTATGCGAAGCTGGAAAGCGGGGCCAGCCGTGCTGCCCTCTTCTTCGAGGATATCGAGTGTTTTCTCCACTTCAGCGCTATCCATGCTATTGAAGCTATGCACCAGTTCCCTCACCGCAACATGATCTGTTCCCGATCCCTTCGAAAGCCGGTCGACCCATTTCCGCACGGGGAACTCCTCCGCCGAGGCGGTAGCCCACAGTAATACGAGCAGCAGGATGCTGGTGAGGAGCTTAAGGATAGACGGGGGGTTAGGGTTCATTCGCCCTGGTAAATTAGGAATAATCAGGGAAAGTTGATGGGGAGGAGACAAATGCTAAGAATATAAACAGGTATCATCGAATCGGAATTTATGACCTTATTAAATAATTATCCTTTTGCTCAAATAATTTGTCCATCCAAGGACGCAATATGTTTATATTATTTAAGCCATTTTCCTTCAAAATATCAATGATGTCCTTCCCGCATACAAAGAGAATTGGATGCTTGTCATCAGTTACCTCCTTATAAGCTTGTTGGTCTATATATGAAGTGGTCACTAAAATCCCAAACTCCCTTGACTTAATACGTGAGATTAATCTAGAAACTGCCCTTACTCCCACACTATTATTTGTATTATAACATTTGGCCTCAAGTGCAAAGTCAATCAATATGAATGAATCTCTTGTTCCTACTCGCATTTTACCAATTGCATCCCTTCCTCCATCACGCCAGGGGCGAGTAACATCAATCTCCATTACATCATGTAATAACATTTTCGCTATATCAGCTGCAAAAAGCTCAAAATCATGTGCTCGGCCATCAAAGTAGTTAAATATGAATGCGAGCATATTCTTTTCCTCAGTGGTTGTTGGTAATTGATCTTGCTTTCTCCTTATAGGTGCGCTTCTTTGAGAAATTAATGGTGTATAAATACCACGTTCGTAAAATTTAGTGAATTCCTTAGGTGTATTGGGGGTAATTATTCTATTCTCATTTAGATCATCTATCCATTCGCGTTTGATTACTGGCACATTAAGAATGGTAAACAGTGCCTTATAATTTTGAAAGCGTTGATTATTATTAAATTTCCAAATTGCCTGAAGGTCATCAAATGAAGTAAGACCAAGCCCACCTGGTACAGCCAACCCCCTAAAAATCACATCTCTTCCGGAAAAGCCCTTACCAAATACAAAGAAGGGTTTAATAAACTGATAGTTTCGGACATGAAGATCATTGAAGCTTTTTATTAATATTCTATTACCATTTTTAGGAGTATCTAGTATTTCATGTCCAGGTTTTTTATTATCTCCATAATAGGTGAAAATACCTGATTGAAAATCAATATTGTCTGGCCAATCAAAATCGTCAAAACTCGAATACAAAACAATATATGGATATGAAAATTGATCGTATGATCCTGTGTACCTAAATCCTCCCTGGTTACCACATCTTAATACCTTGTTTAGTGGATCATCACCTACGTTTCCTTTCACACCACCTTTATAAACACAGTCAATTACTAAGTCAGCGCGATTTAACTGATCAAATCCGATTTCTCTTTGCATTGGCTAAAAATTATAAGAAGATATCCCTTTATGCATTTTCAACCACATTAATTTTTCCGATTAACATGTATCCCACTCCCACACCCGCTACCAGCCCGCCAAAATGCGCGGCATTGTCAACGCCTTCGGATAGTAATCCGTAGATAAGTCCTACACCTGCAGTGGAAGCCAAAATAATCCAGATTAGTTTGCTGTAATATTTATCGCTGAAAAAGGTGGTTGCTAATAGCCCGCCGAAGAGACCAAAGATTGCGCCGGAAGCGCCTACCTTAACTGGCAACGGAGCATAGGCTACAGATACCATCGCAGCGAGGACACCACATATAAAATATATCAGCAGGAATTTCTTCGTGCCGACGGCGGGCTCCAGGAATTGACCAGCAATTAACAAACTCACCATATTCATAAACAGGTGGGCTAGTCCGCCGTGTACAAACATTACAGTCAACAATCGCCACCACTGTCCATCAGCAAGCTTAGATGAATTGAGCCCTCCCCATGCTAACAGATCCATAGCGCGGGGTTGGATAAGATCCACACCTCCAAGCGCCATTACCAACATCACCAATACATTTATCCAAACAAGAACAGGTGTGGCCACAATGCCTTTGCGTGGAAGAAGGATTTCCCAGTCGCTCCACTGCAACAGCTTCTCCCGACGGCTCATCGGTTTGCCATATCGTTTTAAAGCGTGTTCATTCATTCGTGGTATAGCTACCATAATCAACCAGACAAGCCAGGAAATGCCTACAGACCATAAGGATGATGAAAGCTTGCTTCCATTGCGATCGGCAAAAGCTTCCTTTACCGGCAGCAAAACAACAGGTTCCGTTGTACCTTTATAAATGGCACTTCGCTTTGCTGATTCAAGAAAGTCTGTTCGTCTGTTACTGTTGGGCAGTCGTTGCAGGTATTCAAATCGCATATTTAGCTCCTGCTCAAAGTGACGCATGCTTTCGTTTACAAATTGACGGTAGATCTTCTTCTTTTGCGAATCTTCCAGTTTGTTTGAGATCTCTTTGTTGTATTCTACCCCGAGAAACAATACAGGTTCCTTGCTGAATTCATCGAGATGATCCTGCACCGGTAAAGTAAGGTAGAGGGTATAATGTAACCGACCACCGTATTTACCTCTCCGCTCGGCCACAGAATAAAAGCCGTAATCAGTTTTGTTAATTACATAACCACTCAAATCAAAAAAACGATCGCGTGGATATTGATAAATCTCGACATTCTTATCAAGGGTCACCAGTTTGCCTGTGGCTGTATCCAACAGATGTATACCCATAATCAGCGGAACTGCAATGGTGGCCGCGGTCATAAAATAATAGAAAGCGAAATAGTCCTTGCCATGACGGGTTTCAAGCCGCAATAGTTTTAATCGGCGGCGCAAACCCAGCCATGCAACCAGTCCGCCAAAAGCTGCCGGTATCCAATAATGGGTGAGCATTTCCGTGAGTCCGTCGAAACCTGGCAATAAAATGAGCAACCAGTATAACAACAAACCTACAGCTATTGCCGAAGAAGAGATCAGAATCCAGGGCAGGAATACGTAACGTAACTTTTCTTTCAAGATTGCAGTTTTTTCTATTGATACACTCTCACCCAATCCACATACATCTTCACCGGTAACTGTTGCAGATCAACTTGTCCTACCCAGGCGCCCCCGAGTTGCTGGTCTACTATTAGGTAAAAAGGCTGATCAAAGGGCCATTGACTTGGATCCACTGTTGGCAATCGCGGGTAAGTGAAGGTAGTAAAGCCGTTTACCTGGAACACAAGTTTATTGGGATAACATTCCAATGCGTACACATTATATGCATTGCGGTCGATCCTCGCCATCCCATAATTGGGTGGGTTCTTTTTCTCTTTCAACTCCAGCGTGTAATAGGAATGTACTGTCTGGTAAATACTGTCTTCATAATTGAGATGCTCCATGATATCTATTTCTCCACCACGGGGGTAATTGCCATATTTCCGGGTTTGGGGTAACATCCACAATGCTGGCCAGGCTCCCTGCGATGATTCAAGCTTTACGCGGATCTCTACACGCCCATACTGCCAGGCAAATTTATCTTTCGTCCATACGCCACCGGTAAGAAAAGGACGGGGGTCTTTTATTGTATCGTTATTACGGATGCCTATCAGTTCCAGCTTACCATCGTGCAGGTTATAACAGTCTGGCTCAAGCGCAGACATGTGGCGGTTCCAGTCAGAACTTCCCTCTGGTGTACGGCTCCACTTACTGGTATCCAGCTCACTGCCCTCAAACTCATCAGACCATACCAGTTTCCATGGCCTTGATTCCCTCCCTTCCTTCTGAATATAATGATGGCCGCTATCAATCCTGTAAGGCTGCCTTGAACAGGCTGATAGCAGCAGACTTATTAAGACAAAACTTAGTAACCGCATTCTTTTCTGATTTATTTACTATTTATCACTTCCAGAATCTTCCCTTTTCTCCTCCTCGACACCGGTACCTGCATTTGCCCCGAAAGCCATAGCTGGTTTTCTGTATCCAGCTTTTTTATATGTGCTTTATTGACAAGCCAGGATTTATGCACCCTTATAAAGCCATGCCCCGAAAGTATATCCTCGTATTCACCAATCGTTTTTGCTACCAGTAATGGCTTCCCGGTTTCAAAATAAAATTTACTGTAATTATTTGAACCTTCTATACAAATGATACCAGGGAGGTCGAAAAGGAAAACGCCCTCCTTTACCGATACAGCCAGTTTAAAATCTTCTTTTTTCTGGTGAAGGTTATGGAGAAGGTTTTTTACCAGCTTCGTATTGTTTCCTGCATACTCTTCCTTTATAATATGCCGGTGGATGGCATTCTGCAACTCGCCAGCATCTACAGGCTTTAAGAGGTAATCAAGTGCGCTGAATCGAATGGCCCTGATCGCATACTTATCAAAGGCAGTTGTAAAAATCACATCAAAATCATTATTAGGCGCCTGGGCCAGAAAATCAAAACCATTCATCCCGGGCATCTCTATATCAAGCATTAACAGTGAAGGCCTGAATGTGCTTACCAGTTCAATTGCTTTTACCGGATCATTGCAGCATTCAACCTGCTTTTCTTCCCTGATATGTTTATCAATCAATATCCGCAGCATATTTGCCGATGCCACCTCATCATCTATGATCAATATTTTCAGCATATTTTTTAATTGCCGGGTAATTGTGGAAATTCCATGACCACCCTGGTTCCGATGGCTTCTCCTCTATCATTTAGCAGGTCGATCGTTTTTACTGTCGCCTTCTTTGCCATCCGGGTGCTAAAAACCCCGATCCGCTGCGCCGAGAGCAAAGTTCCTTTTGATTCAAACTGATCACTGCCCAGTTTGTTTTTCTTTATTCTTTCAGCTGCTTCACGGCCAATGCCATTATCCTCCACTTCAATATATAATGCGTCATCTTTAAGGAAGAAACGTAATGCCAGGGTTTTGGCACCTTCTTTTGTACGCAGCCCATGCCATAAAGCATTTTCAATATATGGCTGTACAATAAGTCCGGGTATCTCTGTCTCTTCCATATCAATCGTTTTATCAACATCAATGGTGTAGGAAAAACTTTGCCGGAAGCGCAAACTCTCCAGCGATAGATAGAGCTGTATCATCTCCAGTTCACTACCCAGTGATATGGTGTTCTTTTCTGAATTGTTGAGCACCAACCGCAGCAAACGCGAAAATTTTAATAAATACTCATAGGCTTTGTCTGTTTCTTCGGTTATCACCAGTTCCTGTATTGCATTCAGCGCATTAAAAATGAAGTGTGGATTCATCTGTGCCCGCAGCGCCTTGGCTTCCAGTTCGGCAACCTGTTGCTGAAACTGCGATTTTCTGGTTATTGCTTTTATCCGGTTTTGATAGGCCAGCCATAACAGCAGCGCCACAAAGCCAAATATCGCAATAAGGAATCCAGTAGTTTGCCAGAATGCTTTTTGCACCTCCAGAGAAATCGTATCCTCAGAAGGTATAAAGTTTATAAGATCATAACTAGCCTGTACTTTAAGTTTATACTGGCCGGGAGAAAGATTGTAAGAAATGGAGCGGATATGTGTTGGCACCGACCAGCCTGTATCAAGCCCTTCTAACTTGTAGCGATAATATATCTGCTGGTTGCCGAGTATATCTGAAGCGGACACCTGGAAAATTATCTTCCCTTCATTGTATTTGAAATGCAGGAGACTGTCTTCGTAGCAACGAATAAAATTTTTTCCATCAACAGTGCGGTGTATATAAAGCCTTAAAGAATCACGGTAAGGCTTTATTTTACCAGGTTCAAAATGGATGAGACCGGATGAGGTGCCAAAGAAAATTTCGCTATTGGCAGATTTGTGTGAGCTACCGGTTACAAAGGCCGCATTGCTGATACCATTGTGTTCATCAAAATAACTGAACTGTCTGTTGTAAGGATTATACCGGCATATCTTATTGCTATTAGTAAACCAGATATTCCCCTCATCATCTGCCAGCAGGTTATCAACCCTGATGTTTAGCAATCCAGAGCTCTTGTCAATATTTCTTATCCCGCCACTGCTATCAATAATACTCAGTCCCTCCCGGGTGCCAGCATACGTATTACCCAACTTATCAATAGCAACGCAATAAACGCGGTTACTTATCAGCCCGTTCTCTGTGGTATAGGTTTCTAATCTCTTCGTTGACCAATTATAGTGATATAACCCTCCCCTTGGTGATATGGCTAACCATAATTCATCTCCCCTGCTCACCATGTCCACCACTCTTTTCTTCAACAGGGCACCCAGGGCAGGATGATCTTCCAACATACTATCAACGGCATAATTCTTCCTGTTAATAATGAAAAGACCATTTTCACAACCAACAATTACCCGGTCTTTATCTAATAACCTGAGTTCTCTTACTGCGGAAGACGGCAGTTCATTTTTCAGATGCCTTATTGGCTGTCCCGATTTATTATACACAATAATGCCATCTCCATTGAAGCCAGCCCACAAATGCTGATCATCATCTATTACCACTGTACCCGGCATGGAATTATACAGATCATTGTTTTCCTCATTGGCCATGTCCCTGAGTACAAAGCTTTGTCCGGAAACCCTGTTCCATCTGATAAGCTTTTTAGCAGTGGTTAGATAAACAATACTATCGGAGGCTGTAACGATGCCTGTAACGGGTTCATGAATGATATTACCCCTACCATCTTTAAAATAGTTCTGCTGATTCAATACCGGGTAATTAACGTTGGAATAGCTCACGCCATCACGGGCGGTGGTTACCAGCATACCTTTATCATCACAAGAGACCCAGGTGGGCGAATTACTGCGAATGGAATTTTCGTTCAGGGGTTCCCGTTGAAAATAGTCGAATCTTTCACTGGCGGGATGAAAGCGCAGCAGTCCGTTTGAGCGGGTTCCGATATAAATATTTCCATCACTGGCCTTATGCATCAGTGTTGTAGCAGAGAGTAATGATTTCCCGCTTTTATCTTTTGGAGGAAGGTATTCTTTAATGATCTTTTTCCGGGAAACGCTGATGCGAACCACTCTCCAGCTTCTGTCTGTGCCGGCCAGTATTTCATCATTGTTGATCCTGCATATACCTAATGCTCCTGGAAATTCAAAGTTGAGCAGGAGTTTTTGTTGCTTGAAATTAACCAGCAATATTCTTTTATTCCGGACGGAAATAAGTTTGGATTCGTCATCCCAATCTGTCACCGAAACCGTCCTGTCATTTTTGAGAATGCTGTTCAACCAGCTATACGGTTGCCATCCGGAAAAGCCATTTGTAGAAATATAAGCGCCATCTGCATTGATGGCTATCATTCCTATTTTGTTTACTTCAAAAACCCGGCGGTCGATTACACCCGGATCTTTATTCCCGGGTATATTAATGGTTTGCAGCCTGCGATCCTCATCTATCATCATAACGCCTGCGCCCGTTTGCATCCAGATCCGGTTGCGACTGTCGCAGTACAGGTAATTGATATCATTGTCGGGTAAACCCGGATTCGTTTCCCTGCTAAATTGCTGCACCCCATATCCGTCGAAAAGAAAAAGTCCGTCGAGCGTTGCTATCCAGATCAACCCGTTCTTGTCAATGATGGCATGTGATATATTCCCGGAGTTTATCCCTTCCGCTTCGCCGAGGTTGCGAAAAAACAAAGGCTGTCCCCGCAGCTGCATGCAGCTAAAGAGGAAGAAGAAAGCGTTGATAAAGTATGATCTGTACTTATTCAAATTCGCAGTAAAAATATAGTTCATTGGCGGCTAAAAATGCCCGATTCCTAAACCATTGCAGCCGTTCTCTCAATAAGAATGATTTTCTACTACTGCCAATATACTTTTAAACCGGATAACATCCATCCCCACGCGCTTTTTATAAAATCCCTCCTGATTGAAGACCTCCTTTTTAAACCCAACCGATGAACGGCAGCACCGAAATAAAAGAAAAAATAGAAGAGCTGGCGGCTGAAATGAAAAAAGCTGGCTTGTGGCGTAAGGAAAAACCAGCATGGGTAACAGAATATGGAGGCGAGCAACACTGTGTGGCCGAACCGGATTTTTTTGAATGGCTGCAATTTGTTTACCTGCCCAACCGGCTGATGAATAAAGCAGGCATTAATGAAAACCATATCATAATCCAGGCAAAGAAATTTGCCAGTGAAAAAAATATGAACCCCGCAATCGTATCTCTTTTAATTGAATTGGATGCTTTATAAAAAAAGAAAATAAACCTTAATTATGAAATGGAAGATCCTGCCGATACTGGCTGCTATTATCAGCCTTGCAGCATGTAGCAAAGAGAATGATAATGAAAATGAAGAACCTGCCAACCTCCGGACAACAGGCTTTCTTTGTACGATCGGAATAAAGTCGAATGAAGTGGCTTACCCCAATCCGGATACCATCTGTATCGGATCAAATCAGAGTGGTGGTTCCTATAATATCCGCGACTATTCTTACACAGCAATAGGAAGTTTTGTTACCAGGCCAAGGGATATCTGGACCCTGGTAACTACGGGTGATAATAACTGGCACCTGGTAAATCATGCTGGCAAGTATTTAAGTTTTGAAGACGATCCTTATCCAACCAATGATGAATACTCGATCGACATGAATGATACCCCAAATGAAAAAAGTGTTTTCCTGCGCACCAGTGGTACAGACCAGAATTTCTATCTCGAATCAAAATACAAAAGGGGATATTATCTTATAACCCGTGCTGCGGATGTTGCTCCGCCTGATCCAAGCCACTCGAGTGTACGGTTTAAGAAAAATAAACAGTTGTTCTTCTTCATGCCCTGATCATTCTAACTGCAAAAAACAAAACTATGCGTAAGTATTTTTTCATCACCTTAATTGGCTTTGCTTCTTTGGCAACTACAAAGATTGTTCATGCCCAACAGCCCGGTGTGGCCATTAATACAAACGGCAATACCCCGCACAGCAGTGCAATGCTGGATATACAAAGTACGGAAAAGGGGATTTTAATTCCGCGGATGACAACTGCCCAGCGAACAGCTATTTCTAACGTGGCAACGGGGCTATTGGTTTTTGATAATACCACAGGCAGTTTCTGGTTTTATAATGGAACAAGTTGGGAAGAATTAAAAGGAGGTGGCAATTCAGATAGTCAATGGGAAACATCCAGCAATGCTATCTACAATAAAAACACAGGCAATGTGGGAGTTGGTATCAATACACCCTTTGAGAAGCTGGATGTGGACGGCAACCTGAAACTAACTGGCGGCGGCAGGCTGCTGCGGATGGAAACCAGCCAGGCGGGACCAAGTGGAAATTTCATCGTGAACCGATATACGCCCGGCATTCAGTTTATTCGCTCCACGGGAACGGTATTGGGCAAAATAGAATATGTGGATACTTTAAATTATTCCAATTTCCTTCGGTTTTATACCGGCAGTACGCCTACGCATGACCTTACCATCAGTACCGATCACAATGTAGGAATCGGAACGCCGGGACCTGAGGCAAAACTGCATATATCGGGTGGTACTGAGCAATTGCGCATACACAGAGTTGCTGATCCAATATTGCAATTCACTACCGGATTATCGAATGCGCAAAACAGGGTGGGTTTTATTCAGATGTCGGGTGCTGATCTGCGTTTGGGAACAAATGCAGAAAATGATGCCGGCAGGTTTATTGTTCGCACTGGCGGGGTTAACAGGATTGTTACGGCTACAAATGGTAATGTTGGTATAGGCACAGAAGACCCGCTTACGCCTTTGCATGTGAATGGAATTATTTTCAGTGAAGGTAGCGTGATTTCTCGCGCAAATATGGAGGCTGAAGGCAGTATAAGCTTCGGGGGCGAGTTACGGCGGTTCAATACAGGATCAGTTAATTTAGCCCCTTATGCCTACGGCGTTGTAGATGGAAACGGTACTATCAGAAGTGGAAGCGGTAACTTCTCCGTTAGTATGGGGTGGGATCTTGGCAGGTACACAATCACTTGTTCAGGTGTTGGTACTAATGCATGCGTTGTAGTAACTGCAATGAATTCCGGCGATTACGGTAATGCTACATGGCGAATAATTGATGCCAATACTTTTCAGATCGATACTGGCGGATGGGACCCAGGATTAAAAGACAGCATAGCATTCGATTGTCCATTCAGCTTTGTTGTATATAAGCCATAAACCAGGTGTATGTCAAAAGAAAAACTATTTCCAATCATTATACTTGCGCTGTGTATAGCGTCGCGATCGTTTTCTCAAACAAGTATCAGGATCCAAAGCGGCACCACAGTAAAACTTTCTCCCGGTGTTGTAATGACGCTAACTGATATGGATCTCATCAACGACGGTGAATTTAACGCCGCAGCGGGCGATGGCAGGATTATTTTCAGCGGAAGCGGTAATAATAGAATCGGGGGCAGCCGTATATCAAGCTTTGATGAACTGGAAATGGCAAAAGCCAATAGCAGTTCCTTGCTGCTGGAGCAGGATCTGCAGATCCGTGGCGCTATTAGATTCACTTCCGGACTGATAAATCTCAATAACCATAACATCAGCCTGTTTGGCAATGCATCTTTGCAGAACGAATCAGAGAACAGTCGTATCACTGGAGTTAATGGATATGTACAGCTCTCTATGCAGCTGAATAATCCGCAGTCAGTAAATCCAGGTAACCTGGGTGCTACCATAAGTTCAGCCCAAAACATGGGACTTACCACTATCAGGCGCGGACATCAATCCCAGATAAGTGGAAGTGGTACCGGCAATTCTATTTTACGTTATTATGATATTATACCAGCCAACAATACAGCATTGGATGCAACGCTGAGAATACAATATTTCAATGCGGAACTCAATGGGCTCGATGAAAACAGCCTTGTATTATGGAAGAGCATTAATAACAGCGACTGGACCGAAGAAGGATTTACCAGCAGGGATATTGCAATGAATTATGTGGAGAAAACAGGCATTCCCGGTTTTTCAAGATGGACCCTGAGTTCCATTGGTAATGCCTTACCGGTAAGAGGATTGAAATTATCGGGCCGATGGAAAAATAATGCTGCCTTGTTAGACTGGACAACCATTGCCGAGTATAATAACCGCTATTTTAATATTGAAAGAAAGTACAGCAACGAAAATGATTTTTCTATCGTGGGTGTTAAAAATTCAAATCATGCTGATGGAAATGCACAATCGCCAACTTCTTATAAATGGAAAGACCCGGCAGATGCGAACAAGGGACCTATCAGTTACCGCTTAAAGCAAGTGGATAGGGATGGCAGATCTGCATATTCCAAAGTCATCACCATTAAACCTGAAGCGCTGGAAATTTTCATTAAAAATCTTTATCCCACGCAAAAAACAGGTAGTTACCTTTATGTGCAAACGGGCGATCTCAACCTTGGTGAAATGCATATAAGCATCTATGATATGCAGGGCCGGCAATTTTTGAAAAGGAAGACTTCTTACAGTGCGCAGCGGATTGATCTTCCATCACTGGCAGCGGGTATGTACCAGTTGGTGATTGAATCCGGAGAATGGAGATACACCGGAAAATTTATTAAAGAGTAATTACTCTATATTTTCGTGGGATAAAGCTTTATAAATTAAACATGAAATTTTTAACCACATTATTCCTGCTTGCTTTAATTTTTAGCTGCAAAAGCAAAGAAAAATCTTCAGCTTTTTATATGCCGGCCGAATGGGAGGCCCAGGATGCCGTATGGTTTGGCTGGGTGGGAGAAGACAGTTCTGCTCATCCCCCCGTTATTGAAATGATAAAAGCCCTGCTTCCCACCACAAAAATAAAACTGGCAGCAGATAACGATTCGTTGCTGACCACGGCAAAACTTGTGCTAAGCAAAGGAGGCATTGACACAAACTCCATTACCTTCTATACAATGCCGGGCGAGCGTTACTGGATTCGCGACCATGGTGCTACTTACCTGGTAAATGAAAAAGGCGAGTTAGCTGTATTGGATTTTAGCTGGAATATGTATGCGGTGAAAGACTGGCTACTGAAAAAATATAATAACAATGCCGATAGCGCTGAAGTATATTATAAAAGATTTGCAAACCCCAATACAGCGCGGGTTGATAGTATGATGGCGGCCAAGGAAAATTTGCCAATCATTAATACTGACATTATCATGGAAGGCGGCGGCATAGAGGTAAATGGGAAAGGGACGCTTTTATTGAATGAAGTGCTGACCATGCAACGTAATTCCGGAAAAACCATGGCGCAACTGGAAGAAGGATTTAGAAAAGCATTGGGTGTGTCCAAAATCATTTGGGTGAAGGATGGCCTGCTGGAAGATTCACATATGTTTCAATTACATTTTGGAAAATATGTTACTCTTGGCACCGGTGGTCATTTGGATGACTATGTACGTTTTGCTGATCCTCATACTATTTTATTGGCCTGGGTTGATGAAAATGAAATAAATGCGCATCCCTTTAATAAAGTGAATGATGAAAGGATGAGAAAGAATTATGAGATTCTAAGCAAAGCAACCGACCAGGATGGCAAACCCTTCAGGATCATTAAAGTGCCTATGCCCGATCCTATTGAACGACCAAAGTATGTGAAAACACAGCCAGGCCCTGAAGAAAAAAATGCAATAAGGCCTGGTTCATTTCTGCCAGATCAACAACCAAAAGAGGGAGACACGCTTATTAATGTGGCAGCAGCTACTTACCTGAACTATCACGTGGGTAATGGTGTGGTGTTGGTGCCGGGCTATGCAGATGCTGGCAGTTCAGCAGAAAAAGAAAAACGTGTGGAAGCAATTTTTCAAAAAGTATTTCCCGGAAGAAAAATCATCTTCATTAATTGTTTGTCGCAGAACTGGCAGGGAGGTGGTATTCATTGCAGTACGCAACAGCAGCCAAAAAGAAAATAATACGAGCTTTGACCAAATTCATATTTGCCGACTATATACCAGCATTAAAATGCATAGCCTTAGTGTGTTTACTATGGGGCATTCCAACTGCCCTGTGTGCCCAACTTACAGAGCAGGTTATAAGTAAAGAAAATTGGCGATTGTATGGCAAGGTGAAAAATATAGGTGTGGCGAAAGCCAGTCTTGAGTATAAAGTGAATACTACCGACTCTACATTTATTCTATTGCTGGAAGATGAGAGGAAGGAATTAAAAAATTTCTATAGTGTTGGTTTCAACAGTCGCGGTAATACACTCAACAATCTTTATGAAATACTGATTTCATTTTTTAAAAAGGAAAACTGGAACAATAAAGATTATATAAAAATATTCACGCTTGGTGAAACAAAAGTTAGTGTTTATAAAGCAACGGGATTGATGCCTATAAAAGCGATCATCTTTTCTACTGATAAAGGTCGTACCCGGCTCAGCAAAAGCGAAATAAATCAATTATTTAATAAATGATACCCGATACAACAGCAGCCTATATGGTCAGTATCATGAGGCTAATTTTGTAACAAAGCATAATAAGCATAGGATTGGGCAAACCATTCCGGTGAAATACCTTCCCGAAAAACCGGATAAAATTATTGTGAGCGAAAAAAGAGAATACTGGCTTATGCTTATATTCTCTTTTCTGCTCATGCTGTTTATATTTTTTGCCGTGTATAAAATTGATGAGATGCTAAAGGCGAATTAATGCTGTTGTGCCTGCTCATTAAAACTCATCATCCAATTCACGCCGAACTTATCGGTGAGCATCCCGAAATAATCGCCCCAGAAAGTGCTGGCCATGGGCATGGTGATTTTAGCGCCATCGGATAGTCCGTTGAAGAGCGTATCAGCTTCTTCTTTGCTATTGGCAGTAACGGAGATCGAAAAATTATTGCCGAGCACAAAGCCTGGTGCCCACTCGCCGCCGGTATCACTTCCCATCAGGATGGAACTACCGATGGGTAAGGAAACATGCATCACTTTGTTCTTGTCTGCTTCGGAAACTTTATAGTCCTCACTGGCAGGCATATCGCCAAAGCGGCCCAGGTAGTTGAATTCGCCGCCGAAAACGCTTTTGTAGAAATTGAATGCTTCCTCACAATTGCCGTTGAAATTCAGGTAGGTGTTGGTCGTTGCCATGGTTAATATTTTTAGTTCTTAAAAATAACATCACGATCGCGGTGGTGGCCACCCCCATAATGAAAGCCCAGAGCGCGCTCTGGATCGCATAATTCTTATAGTTGAAATTGGCTTCCGCTTCTTCCCTGGTTTTGTAATAACCGATCTCCACTGATCGCTTTATTACATTGGGGAAATACTCCGGACTGATAACATAGCTCGTGATCCATTGCGTTAGGGGACTTAGCAGCGCTATGAATAAAGAAAGAATAATGCCGGAAACCAGTCCCTGCCTGTAGGTGATCTTGCCGCCATTGAAATTGTCGCGCTTGTCAAGCAGTGCCTGCACATAGATCCATATGGCCGGTATCAAAAACAAATTCGTAAGGTAGAGATGGTAATCGATATATCGGTCATGCAATCCCGTTATCTTCTCCATCACCATCCATGCCAGCACTACTGCTGAAAATACTAGTGCCCATTTGATCTCTATTTTGATCTTTTGCATATGGTAAATGTTTCTTCCGCAGAAAAGTTAGTGCTTTTTTCCGCGATTTTAAAGGGGTGCATCACAAAGGGTGTTGCGGTTGAAAGGGTATTACTATCAAGGGGCAGCCGGTCAATGGGTTGCCAGTGAATTGAATATTTTTACAAATTGCAACTCCCTGTGTAAAAGGTCCTTCCAAATTCAGTGTTTTTTATTGTTCCATATTTGAATCTTTAAGAGGTGTATTGTTCCATATATGAGTCTATATAAAATGCTTGTTTTCCGAACCCTTACTCTTGCAGTTTGGATGGGTGTCGGAACGCAAAAGCTTTTCGCGGGATCGCACAAAAAAAGTCCCGCCCTGAAAAGAGCGAGACTTTACACACCTGTCTACTATTTGCTATCCTGTTATTTTATCTACTATCTATTTTACTTGTTCACGATAAGTTTCCTGTTAAATACTTTTCCATCGGCGGTGATCCGCACCAGGTAGAGTCCATTGCTGAGTGAAGAAGGCAATGTCAATTGCTTTTGAAGAATGCCACTCACCAGTCCGGCACTCTGATTCAGCACCATCTTGCCATTCATATCGAAAAGCTGGATGGCAACCGGGGCCGCCACTGTAGTGCCAAGGTTAATGCGGATAGAGAACTGGTGGCTGGCCGGACTAGGATAGACCACCAGCGCCGAGGCTTGCGCTACCTGCTCTTTTTGCGTGTTCACAGCAAGCGCAGCACTGGTATTGCTATTCTGCGCGGTCCTGAATTCAATGGATGCCGAATACTTCGTCATTACTTTACCGCACTTAGCCCTGATATGCCAGCTATAGTTCTGGTTACGGCTCAGGTTGGTGATTGTCACCGAGCGGGCTGCAGGGCCAACATTTGGTACATCAATCCACTTGGAACCCTTCGAGGTGGATTTATACTGTACCTGCCACTGATCGGGGTTTGTGGAAGCTGACCAGTTCAGGGTTGCGCTGGTGGAGCTGATATTGGTTGTTGTGAGGTTGGAGAAAACGCCGCAAGGATCACAGTTTTCATCCACCAGGCCATTGCAGTTATCATCAATTCCGTTACCGCAAATTTCGACGGCGTTGGGATTTATGGTTGCGTCGTCATCATTACAATCCGTATTGTCTAACACATATCCATAATAATTATCACAGGCTGGATTAGCAAGAATCCAGTTTGGATTCCCAAAACCATCTCCATCTTCATCACGATATAAAGGTCCCTCGAGTTCACAACCTCCTCCACCGCCACAATCTTCATCTATCTGGCCATCGCAATTATCATCAATTTGATTGTCACAAATTTCAACCATACCAGGATTGACCCCGGCATTCCCATCATCACAATCCTCACTTCGTGTAATCCAACCAGTTGGAGGCGTTTCGCAGAAGCTTGTTTTAGAAAGAGTATTTGAACCAAAAGTATCACCATCAGCGTCACGGTAATAGGTATAAGTGGTAGCACTGCTAAATTCAAGCGCTCCCATGTCCACCGTTGTATTGATGATCCGGTTATTACCATTAATATCTTTAAGTACCCCTGCCGGAACTGCCGCATTACTGCCGGCATCCACTGCCGGCGAGCAGGCGGTTAGGTTCACTCCAGTCCCAAATACAGGATCCAGGTCCACATTTCCGGTACCGGCAAAACCACCCTTCACTATGGAATAGGTTACATTGGATGTGCTTAAATAGTTATCATCAATTTCTGGGGCGTTCGCACCGGTATTATTCCAGAAAATAGAATTAGTGATAACCGGATTTGCCTGGTAATTCCGGATCGCTCCCCCTGAACCAGTGGAACTATTACCAGTAAAGGTTGAATTGGTAAAGACCGGATTTGCCTGGTCATTTTCCACTGCGCCGCCAGCAGCGGATGCCGCATTACCCTCAAATACACAATTGATGAAAGAAGGATTGGAAAATGCCTTGTTTGAAACACCACCCCCGGCATTCGCAGCATTGGCAGCAATGGAGCTATTGGTAAAAATGGGCGAAGACCCTGAATTATAGATTCCGCCACCATACGTGCCGGCTGTATTATTAAAGACAGCGCAATTATTCAGTTTTGGGGCGGAGGATAGATTAAAGATTGCCCCACCGTTAGAGGTGGCCGTATTTAAAGAAAACGTGCAGTTATTGAATATGGGGGAGGAATTTTGATTGGTAACTGCAGCCCCGGAGGCCCCCTTATTATAACGGAAATCACAATTGCTGATGGTTAGTCCGGAGCCTGTATTGAACATTCCTCCACCCCACTCGTTGGTTCCGCCGCCATTGGCATTACCATCGGCGATCAGGAAACCGTCCAATACGGTAAGTGGTCCTCCTTCAATGCCTACACCAAAAGTAGTTACCACATGGAAGGCATTATCATTGAAAATTTCACCACCATCATTGTTTTGCAGATCACCGCTTAATATGGATTTCCGGTTTCTGATATCCTCCAGGCCGTCAATTCCGATGCCGGGTTCAAAGCCATCAAGGCCGGGGGCGGGAGAAACATCTATGCCATCGTATGTCCAGTTGGCCGAGCGCCCTATTGACTCCGCCAGCATCTCCACCAGCCTGAGGTTTTTCTCGAGGTGGGCTTTCAGGAAGTCGCGCGTATCATCCCCCCGGCTTTTAAGAAAGGCATCCGTCAGCAGGTTAGGCGATTCCAATCCGATCGCGAAACTATTGACCCCTTCATGGAAGGCAGCCGGAAAGAAAGGAATATTGGCCGGACAGTTAGCCATTGCCGTAAACCGGAAATTTGCTTCGCCGCCTTCAAGTGCCGCCAGCGTACGAACAATTTCTGCTGATGCCTTTATCGATTGCTGGTGGATCTTTAAGGCATGGGAGGAGATAGAGAGGTTAAAGCTGATGGATTTTGTGTTGCTCACCAGCGCCGCTGCCCATTGCCCGATCCCCGCCTGGTATTGGTTGGGCGGTAAAATTTGTCCAACAGAAAGGGAAATACCATTATCGACCGCTATTTTATCAATCGCTATTAAAAAGGGTATTGCCTCCATGAGACTTCCATTCCCAATATAACTATAGAGGTTAGCCGTAGCGATGCGGAGGGTCTGCACTTCATAACCCGCATCTGTAAACGTTTTTTTGGCCTGCCTTAAAAAGATAATCGCCTGCTTGAGGGTGATGGTATCGGAGAGATCTTTCAGGGTGACGCCAGCCGTGATCGTACGGATACGAAAATCAAACTTCTTCTCCTGTGCATGTGCATAGGATAACCAGCTAAGGAGGAACAGGAGAAGAAGTGATTTTTTATTCATTGGGCATCTTAACCAATAACCGGTATAATAACTTCGGCCTTATTACGCGGGCGGTCAAAGGCTTGCAAAACCAACCGGGTTCCTTCCTCCAACTGGTGATCTTTCTGACCGTAATAGACCCATTGGTTTATAAATCCGGTTTCTACTGCCCTGCCGGTTTCCAATATTTTGCCTGCCGGACAAATGACGGTACACGTAACTTCTACCACCTTCACATTATCGGTGGCTATAATAAATATTGCCTGGCCAGATAGTCCCTTATAACCACTGATGTCATATGAATCAATAACAGGCGGAATCAGCTTGTCGGACTGAGCAACATGGTATTCCGCTTTTTTGGCCGTTCGGAAAGGAGTATAGAACGCCTTGGCCTCCGGGTTTTTGATGACGAGGCTGCCATATTTCTGGGCTCTTTTAAATCGATTCTGGTTCTCGGCTTCCCCCTCCTTTTTCTTGTGACGCTTACGGCTCGGGTTTGGTATGAGGTACTGGTCTTCCCCCACATTCTTGAGATAAAACAGGTCGCAGATCTTTCCAGAGAAGTTCTTTAATAGGATGTTTCCTTTGTTCTTTGCCATTTTCAAATAGGTTTTGATTAGTTATATATAGTCATGTCTATCTTGTCTTCCGCTTAAGAAGGCAGTAAACTTAATAGTGGTCGCCTCCTGATCGCCTCTTTATCCCCTCCTTATCGCCACTTTGTCACCTTTTACCGCCATTATTTCATTTTTGAATCTAAGGTTAATATACAGATTAAATTAAATACATAATAAGGGGAAGTGCTATTCTGATAAAATATTCCCGAAAACGAGGTTTGGGCTCCCTGGGTATGGTTTTTCTATCAGCCTTATTACAATTGGCAGGTTGAGCAAATGGTTATACTACCGAAAAGTTTGTTTTTTATAGATCCATATTTGAATCATTAAGGGGGATCATTGTTCCATAAACAGGTCAATATAAAATGCTGGTTTTTAGAAACCCTTTTTTGGTAGCGAAACCGATTTTGTAAGGAGAGCGTTTGGGAAGTGAGGCAGTTTGGAAGCAAAACCGATTTGTAAGGAAATCAATTGGGGGAAACCACGAAATAATTCGCGCCAAAAAATTCCACTCTTCAAAACTGCGTATTATATTGCCGCCGCCCTTACCCGGCATCCAATGAAAAAATTGTCCCGGATGCGTTTCCTCCCCCGGAAATTCATCTTCGCCCTTACCCTTGTCTGCCTGGCAATTCCGCCAATGGAGCTAAGCGCCCAGGAAACCCTTCCTTTTATTCATCGCGAGGCGGCGGCAGAAACCATGCTCGCAAATTTCGAGAAGCGACACCAGTCGGCCCTCGCCCAACTGAAAGATCCATATAAAAAAGAACTGGCAGAACAATACCAGAAACGTTATGATGCCCTGGGGAAGATCTACCGCGGCAGGCAATTCCTCACTGATACGCTGGCAACGGCCTACCTGCAAAAGCTGGTAAACCATATCCTAAATGCCAATCCGCAACTGCGTCTACTGCAGCCTTCCATTCATTTTTCCCGCGCCTGGTGGCCCAACGCCGTGAGCTATGGCGAAGGAACCATCGCTTTTAATATCAGTCTCTTTAACCGCCTGCAGAACGAGGCCCAGGCTGCCTTTGTCATCTGCCATGAGCTGGCTCATCTGAGCCTCGACCATAGTAACCGGAATATCCGCGAGTATGTTCAGGAAGTGAACGCCCCCGAATTCCGGCAGCAGTTGAAGGATATCAACAAATCTGAATACCAGCGCAATAAAAGGACGGATGAACTGCTCCGCGGACTCTCCTTCACCGACCGCCGTCATAGTAGAACCCATGAGTACGCCGCCGATTCCATGGCCATTGTATTATTGCAGTCCACCGGCTATGATCTCCGCGAATCACTCTCCACGCTCGCCCTTCTCGATGCCATCGATAAAGAAAAACATAACGGAAACCTGGCGCTCAAGGAACAGTTTCATTTCGCCGAGTATCCTTTCCGCGCAAGATGGACCAGGGCGCCATCGCTCACCATGAGTGAAGCCCGCGATGCGAGGGTGAAGCAGCTGGAAGAAAATACCGACTCACTGAAAACCCATCCCGACTGCAGTAAACGCATAGCAGCGCTCAAGCCTGCGGTAGAAAAAGGTTATAAGGCATCGCAACAATTATTCCTGGTGAGCGCCGATACCTTCGGGGTTCTGGCAAATCGCTTTGATGCAGAGCTGGTGGCTTACTGCCTCGATGCAGAAGCTTATGGAAGGGCGCTTTATTACGCCCTGCAATTATTCCGCGGGCAGCCGCGCAATGCCTGGCTGGCAACTACCATCGCGGGCTGCCTGAACAGGCTTTACGATGCACAGAAAAATCATGCGCTGGGGAAAGTTATTGATTTGCCGGGCAGCACCCGCAACAAGGAATATGAAGAATGGCTGCTTTTTCTGCAGAATGTGCGGCTCGATGAGCTGGCATCTGTCAACTATCATTTCGTGAAGCAACAGTACCCGCATTTTGGCGGCAATGCCGATTTTAAAAAAGAGGCGGAGGCGGCACGCGTCAATTATAGATCGCACAAACAATTACCCTGATAATTCATACCAAAAAAACCCAACATGCTGATTAAAAGATGGCTGTTAGCAGCCCAACTCCTTGCCCTTTGTCCCATGGCATTGATGGCACAGAAAAAGTTATCCATTGAAAATATCCGATCCATCTCCCTCCGCAATTCGGGCACTATTGTAGCCGCGGAAGAAGTGAAGGGCTATTTCTTTTACTATGTGAGCGATAAAGTGGATCGCAAGACCAATGAGTACACCATCCAGGTGGTGGATGAAAATCTAAAGGAAGTGAACCGTATCGTTTTTGAGGATGACAAAAAAGAACTGCTGATCGAAACCTCTTATAATGGCAGTTCATTGATGTTCCTGTTCTTTAACAAGAAGGATCAACTGGTAACCACCAAGGTATATGGACTAGATGGCAAACTGGAGCAGACCTATACCAAACCCCTCGACCGCCGGAGTGCTGCTTACTTCGCCATGGCACAGGGTTCATTGCTGAATGATGAGGAGGGCGTAAACAAATATGTATATGATATACCGGGAAAGGGTTTCCTCTCGGTAATACCTATGCGCGATGGAAGGGATGTGACCTTTGAAGTTGATATCGTTCACAGTGATGAGAAGAAATCAATTACATATAGCGCTGATTATGGTGATTTCAAATATGCTACGGCATCCTACCTGGGATCGAGTAATGATATTGCGATGTTCGAGGTATTGAAAAAGGAGAAGCTGATGAGTAATAAGATGGAAGGTTCGCTGCTGGGTGTGGATATAAATACCGGTAAAAAGGTTTTTGAGCTGGATGAGAGCGTTACCAAATATAAGTTCATGCCGCTCAGCATCTCTACGCTTAGTGGTAACGGTGAGACCCTGCTGATGGGGAATTACTATGATAAGGGCGACCGTGTGATGAAGAACAATACATTGGGCATCGGGGCGGTTACTATTGATGCAAAGGGTAAGATCGTGAAGCAGAAGTACAATAGCTGGGCAACTGATTTCGGGAAGTATTTTGAGGTGAACAGCAAGGGTAAGCTTGACGATATCGGTTACCTCTATTTCCATAAGCTGATACAAACGGAGGATGGTGATGTATATGCAATTGGAGAAGGATACAAGCGTACGGCCAGTGCTGGTGGAATTGCCGCAACTGTTGTGATGGCCGCTGCCGGCGGGTATAATGCTAATGCGAGTGTAACCAAGCTGACGATTACTGATATGGTGATGATCAGGTTCAGTAAAGATTTCGAAATAAAGGATGCGAAGGTTTATGAGAAGAATAAAAACCGCTTCAACCTGCCTGGAAGTGATTATGCTACGCCGCATATGCTGGCTGCATCAGCGAAAATGATGGGGGCTTTTGATTATGCTTTTACGCGCACCGATGCTGCGAAGAGCAGTTTTTATGTTGGTTATAATGATTACGAGCGCGGCAAGGATTACCGCGGACTGGTATTCCACAGTATTGCTTTTGCCGATGGAAAAATTAGTCGCGATAAGCTTGCGTTGAATTCTGATGCAAGCAGGCTGCGTGTATTGCCGGCCAAAACAGGATCTATTCTTGTGAGTGAATATTTCCGCAAGGAGAAGAGATTGGATTTGCGCATGGAGAAGTTGAATTGATTTGCGTGAAGTTGATTGGATTTGCGCATAAAGAATTGAATTGATCTGTTGCAGTAGTGATGCGGGCAACAGCTATATAAAACCCGGCGGCATTATGATGCTGCCGGGTTTTTCATTTTGAAAGAAGATGGCCTTAGAAATTGAAAGTAGGTACCGTTACAATTTGAAAGCAGGGGACAACGTAGGTGAAAAAATGAGTGTTTTTTATTGACCCATATTTAGTGCAATAAATGCATTTAGTGTTCCATATTTAGTGCAATATAAAAAGTATCTGCTTTTCAGTACAACACCAAGCCAGTTGCGGATTGTAAATTTGGCGCAACAAAGACTGCACATTTTCAAATACGCAACTATAAGTGGTTTATTTCGCAAATACACAAAAGGGGTTTCGCAAATCCGACTAAGCAAATCCCATTACGCAAATCCTATTACGCAAATTATATTGTGCAAATCCGATTTGGAGGCTTCTTAAGTTTCGAGCGTCGCGAGGAGAGATTGCAGATCAAGCGGTCGCGTGTACATTTCAATTGCTCCGCCAGGCCGGGTAGGCCACTGGTCGCGGGGTTTGTCCCAATATAATTCTACCCCATTACCATCGGGGTCATCGAGATAGAGTGCTTCGGAAACACCATGATCGCTGGCGCCGGTGAAAGGATATTTTGCATCTAGTAGGCGCTTTAGTATGGCAGCAAGATCGCGGCGTGTAGGATAAAGAATAGCAGTATGATACAATCCCACTGCATTTTCAACCGCCCGTCCGGCCCCTTTGCTATGCCATGTATTCAGTCCGATATGGTGATGGTATCCCCCGGCACTTATAAATGCTGCTTGAGCACCATACATGGTGATGAGTTCAAAGCCAAGAAGATCGCGGTAAAAGCCAAGCGCACGGTCGAGGTCAGCAACCTTTAAGTGAACATGTCCTATTTGGGTTTGAGGTGGAATTGTATACTGATTATCCATGGGAGTGCTTAAGATGAAAAAGTGCCTATGATGGAAAATTCTTACGATGGAAATATACGAATAACCTTCACGAAGCGACCATCATAATAACTGTTCAGCGGGGTGATGGTAACGCCATATGCCTTACCCGAGGTTGAATGGATAAATTGCATCGCGCCATTATCATTTTCCGTGATGATGCCCATATGTCCAACTATTCTTATACTGCTGTCGGTACCGGTAAACAATACCAGGTCGCCGGGCTTTGCTTTTTCACGTTGCACCTGCCTTCCCACATTGGTGAAATCCACCGATGAGCGCGGAACACGAACATTGAAATGATTGAAAACATAGGTGATGAATCCCGAGCAATCAAAACCAACTGCGGGATCGGTGGATGCATATTTATATGGAATGCCCTGAAGCGTTTTCGCAAAGCTCAGGAGTTCAGCGGGCTTGAGATTACCTACATCAACAGTTTGTGCCGGCTGAAGTGGTGCGGGTGATTCACGGATCACTTCAAGGGCAGCGGGTGTTTGGGGCTGATTATCGGAATGCGATACTGCTATAATCCTGGTTTCCCGGGTCGGGATACCGCGGGGAGGAAGTGTGGAACCCGGTCGTGTGCTTGTACCTGATGGTTGATTTTTTTCCAATGAATCAGTTCTGCCCGCCGGCGGAATTTGATTATTAGTATCCCTGATAGCGCCGGAATCAACCGGTGGCTGGGGATGCAGTGTATCGATAACCGTTTCCGTCGGGATCTCGTCGGGGTTATCTGGTTTGTTGTCGCCACAGGCTGCGGCAAAAACAAGTATGGCAAAAAAATAGTGTTTCATATATCCTTCTATTCAATAACTATTCCATGCCGGTTTAACAGCTATTCCATGCCAGCTAAATATACCCTTTGAATTGGCGGCGATGATGCTGTCGGGTTTCGGTAAATTTGTAAAAATCAATTTACTATGATCGCATTTCTCGGAACGGGCCTGCTGGGCTCGGGATTTATAAAAGCATTGCTACAGAAAGGAGAAAAAGTACAGGTATGGAATCGCACCTTTGAAAAGGCGAAGGAGTTGGAAGCAGATGGTGCCGTTGCTTTTGAGCAGGCGGCAGATGCAGTGAAAGGGGTGCAAAGAATTCATCTCTGTGTGTCTGATGATGCTGTGGTGGATAGTGTATTGCAACAGGCCGAAGCCGGAATGGAAAAGGGCGCTATCATTATCGACCATTCTACAACCTCTAAGGATGGCGCTGTTGAACGCACGCGCAACTGGGCAGCAAAGGGATACACGTATGTGCATGCACCGGTCTTTATGGGCCCATCCAATGCATTGGATAGTTCGGGATTCATGCTGATCTCGGAAGGCCGAGAGCTGACGGAAAAATTGCGTCCCTGGCTGGAGCCAATGACGGGCAAGCTGCTGGATTTTGGGGTTGCGGCTGGTGGTGATGGTGATGCAGGAAGTGGTGGCGCAGCTGATGTTACAGGCAAGGCCGCCGGCATTAAACTGATCGGGAACCTTTTCCTGATCTCATTAACCGGTGCTTTCTCTGATATGCTGGTTATTGGCAAGGAAATGGGGATCGGTGGGGAAGAGATCGCTACATTGTTTAAAGATTTCAATCCGGGTGCGGGTGCGCCTGGCCGTTTGAAAAGAATTATGGCGAGAGATTATGATAATCCATCCTGGGAATTGCAGATGGCGCGCAAAGATGCCCGGCTGATGATGGAAGAAGCGGAGAAAGGTGGAAAATCTTTACTCGTGATTCCTCCTATGATTGCTGAGATGGATAAATTTCTTGAAAAGGGATTAGCGCATAAGGATTGGAGTGTGATGGTGTCAGATAAGTTCTAAAGAACAACAATGAAATAGCCGTCTCAAATTATTTTGAGGCGGCTTTTTTATGTATTTGCGCCAATGCAATTACCCAACCATAGAGGGTTGCAGCCTGGAGTGACTTCTATCCTGAACCCATTTATTATCTCTTGCGCCAACCAGCATATTATTGAATTGAAGACCGTTCTTATTACCGTTATCATCAAAGGAGATGCTGATGTTACCGAGTGCAATTCCGCCGTAACCAGCATGGTTAATGATCACTTCATCCTGTTGTTTATTCAAAACAATCTGCGGCGCAGCCATAAACGTATGCGTATGCGCACCAATAATAATATCTATATCCTTTGATTGAGCCGCAAGTGTGAGATCATCAATGGCCTTTTCATTCTTGTACCCCAGATGTGAAAGGCAAACCACCAACTGGCAATGTTGTTGCTGCTTTAACATGGAGGCAAGGTTTGAAAGATCCTTCACCGGATCACGATACTGCACGGCATCATTCACTTCACCGGGCACCAGTCCCCGCATATTAATTCCCGCCCCGATAATGCCGATCTTAATATTTCCCTTCTGCACCACCCTGTATGGCTGCTGCATACTGCCAAGCCGGCTATCGGTAAAATTATAATTAGTTGCCACCAGCGGAATGCCTGATTGCTGCCAGTATTCCTTTAGCAGATCAGTGCCGCAGGCATAATCGCGGTTACCCAGCAGGGCAGCATCATAACCAGCACGATGCATTCCCTTTAAAAGAGTTTTATGTTCTTCGCTATGTGATGCATCACCACAGGATATATCTCCCGCATCTACCAAAAGCGTATTGGCATCGCGTTTCCGGATTGTAGCGATTAGTTCCGATGTCTTTTGAAATCCGCCCATCTTCGCATAGCGTTCATGCGTCACCGGTAGCAGGTTATCATGAAGGTCATTTGTATGTAAGATGGTAATCTGGTTGTTGCCCGGCATGAAACCTTTCCCGATTGAATTACTAACCATGGAAACGGGTTTGGCAACAAGCAATGCTGAGGTAGCAAGTGCACCTTGTTTCAGAAAATTTCTGCGGCTATCCATAATAAAAATTTTTCCGTGTTAACCGGTGGTAAAAAAAAGGGTAACTTTTATCAAGGAGAACGGAAAAGGTGGGTTGGTTCTATAATAGTACGTAAATTATTTATATAATGCAAGCACCATGAAAGCTGGAATACTTTATCCCCGTTCTTCCGCCCATCCCGAACTGCTGCCCGATTTTATTGACGGCATCCGCCAGAGGCTAAAGTTTTCGGGCAATGAAAACAGTATTCAACTGGTGATGGAGAGTATTGGCTTCGGCGGACATGAAAAGGAAGTGTATGAAAAAGCAGAGAAGCTCCTGGTGCTGGAGGGAGTAGATTTTCTGGTGGCACATATTGACCTCCGTGTACTGGATATATTGAAACCCCTGGTTCAAAGTGTGGGAAAATCGATGCTGGTGGTGAATGGCGGTGCCAATTATTTACAACAGCCGATCCCCGAATCCAATATTTTTTACCTCACTTTAAACCATGCCTTTCTTTGCTGGCTCTCCGGAAAGCAGTTGGCCACAGAACAGGGGGCAGCAGGAATTATGGCAACCAGTTTTTATGATTGTGGCTATCTCCACACTGCAGCCGCGGTGAGGGGATTTACAGAAAAAGGGGGGAGCATTGTTTTCAACTATATCAATAAAGACAAGTACAATGACACTTTCAGCGTCCAACCGCTGATAGAATTCCTTCAAGAGCATCCGGAAGCAAAACGACTGCTCTGCATTTATGATGATCTGCCGGCATCGCTTTTCTACAACCGGTTGCAACAATACCCTAAAGCGGAAAACCTCCACCTCTCCGCTTCACCCATGATGTTTGAAAAGCAGGCACTGTCGACCATAGAAAATGGTTTTCCTTTTTCAATAAGCGGATATATACCGTGGTCGGCCAGCTCCGAAAATGGCAGCAATCAGCAATTCTGTGACTACTACCAGCAGGAAGCAAAACGGCCACCATCCTGTTTTGCATTACTGGGCTGGGAAACCGGGATGGTGCTGGAGCAAATACTAAAAGAAGGAAAACCAGGAAAGGAAATAGAAGGGAGTCCTCGTGGCAGCCTGTTATTGGATTCAAGCAGTCATTGCTATTTGAGTGATCTTCTGCATGCCAGCTTAGATTCCGGGTCATCTGTCGTGAATTTGAAACCTGTGGAGATCAATATAGCCGACTGGAATACATTCATCGGGGAAGCAGCAGGGGGACTGAGTTCGGGGTGGACGAATACCTATCTCTGTTATTAAGCATTATTATGGAGGAGATACGCATCATAGTACTTTGCAGCAGCCGGTTTGGACTGCCGGCAATCAGGGAACTATCCTTTTATGGAATTTTATCCGTGGTGGTTGTACCGGCAAGTCATATAGAGATGATCGAACAATTGGAGGCTGGTTTATCGGGTAGCTCCATTGCCCTGGTACAGCTGAAGGAAAAAAATTATGTCTCCCAATTAGAAGAACTGATGAAGGCGCATCGGATAACATTGGGGCTGATATTGAACTTCCCCAAAAAGATCCCGCTCAGTGTTCAGGTATTGGCGCCGAAGGGATTTTACAATGTACATCCTGGGCCGCTTCCTCAATACCGGGGAGCCGATCCTGTGTTCATGCAGATAATAAACAGGGAGCCATTAGCCGGCGTTAGTATACATAAACTGGATGAAGATTTTGATAGTGGGGAAGTGGTGCTAACGGAAATGATCAGACTAGATCCGCGCGATACTTATGGCATGCTCACAACCAGGCTTGCGGCACTGGCGGTAAAGATGGTTGGTATATTGATCAGGATGGCGGCGCATGGCATCAGGATACCCTCAAAGCCCCAGGACGCTGCACTGGCACGGTATTACCCTAAACAGAGAGCATCGGATATCGTTATCCGGTGGAGCGAAATGGAGGCAGTGGAAATCATCGCCCTGGTGAATGCCTGTAATCCATGGAACAAAGGTGCAGTTACATCTTTAAATAACCAGGTGGTACGGATAGTAGATGCGATGCAAATAGAAAATGAGCAGCTGGCAAATGCATTTTCAGGGGAAATTATTTCTTGTGATGAGCGGGGAATAATGGTAGCCACTATTAATGGAGAATGCATCCTGGTTGTTTCCATTTACACGGAAGAAGGATTTCTGGGAGCCTGGCGTTTTGCAGATAATGGGTTTAAACAAGGGGCCCGATTCACAGAAATATAATTTTAAAAATGCTTGCAAAAGCCATTTTCATATTGTAGATTTATTTCAACTATCCCCATTACCTTATCCCCTACCCCTCCGATTAATAGTTTTTTCCTGCCCCCTTAACCTGCTAATATTCTACTATTATGGCAACGCCTTATGTTGGTGAGATCCGCATATTCGCGGGCAGCTTTGCTCCTAACGGATGGCTGTTCTGCGACGGAACAATTCTACCCATTGCTGAAAATGAGACATTGTTTGTGTTGATCGGCACAACCTATGGAGGTGACGGTCAGGAAACTTTTTCATTGCCAGATCTCAGGTCAAGGTTACCGCTACACATGGGTACTGGTCCCTCCGGTAATACACACCAGCTTGGAGAAATGGCAGGAACAGAATATGTAACGCTCACCATCAACCAGATGCCCCAGCATACACACATACCACGATGTAATACGGGAAACGGAACCAGTACAAATCCAGCAAATAATTTCTGGGCGGCACAACCGGCTCTATTGCCGTATGTGGAGGAGGGTACGGGAAATGCAAATATCAATGCTCCCATGAAGGCTGGTGCAGTAAGTTCGGTGGGAGGGTCGCAGCCCCATGATAACCTGCATCCTTTCCTTGCATTGAATTATATCATTTCCCTGTTTGGGATCTTTCCTTCACAAACCTGATCAACACTATTAAACCTTAAGCTATGGCCGATCCATTCCTTGCGGAAATAAGGATGTTCTCCTTCAATTTTGCCCCAAAGGGCTGGGCACAATGTAATGGGCAATTATTAGCCATTAATCAGAACCAGGCCCTGTTTTCATTATTGGGTACAACCTATGGGGGCAATGGCACAACAAATTTTGCCCTACCTGATTTGCGAGGGCGGGTTTCCATGCATTTTTCAGCCTCTTTTGTCATTGGGCAGCGAGGGGGTGAAACCGCACATACGTTATCAGCTAATGAAATGCCTCAACACAACCATTTATTGTCAGCTACTTCAGCTATTGCCGACCAGGTTTATCCGGGTGGCAGTTTATGGGCAGCAGGAGCCAGTGCATCAGCTTACCACGACGCATCAAATGCTGTAATGAGTGATGCGGTGGTGAGCAATACGGGTGGCAGCCAGCCACATGAAAATATGGCGCCCTATACGGTAATAAATTATTCAATTGCCCTTGTTGGAATATTCCCTTCACGTGATTAAAAATTACAATTATGGCTGAGGCATTTATCGCAGAAATCAGGATGTTTGGATTCAATTTCGCCCCTCGCGGCTGGGCCCTATGTAATGGCCAATTGATCAGCATCGCCTCTAATACTGCATTGTTTTCACTGGTGGGTACTTTCTACGGAGGCAATGGACAAACAACTTTTGCCCTTCCTGATTTACAGGGAAGGGCTGCCATGCACCAGGGGCAGGGGCCCGGACTATCCATATACGATCTTGGTCAAATTGGTGGATCTGAAACAACTTCACTGTTGCAATCTGAAATTCCAGCCCATACCCATAATGTGGTGGGAAGTAGTGGAGATGGCTTGAGTCCAAGTCCGGAAAACAATGTGTGGGCTGGGCCCGGTGCCGATCGCAATCTTGTATTATACAGTTCTTCTAATGCTTCCCCGGTGCAGATGAACCCTTCTAGCCTGGGAATGGCAGGAGCCGGTCTGCCACATAATAATCTGATGCCTTATGCAGTAGTTAATTTTTGTATTGCGATGCAGGGGATATTCCCTGCCCGCCCCTGATGAATATGTTTATAATGTTATAATCAACGCAACATGCAACAAACCTATCCAAAATTGCTGCGGGTATTACTGCCCGTTATACTGCTGCTTACAATTGCCAGCACAGTTTTCTCCAATACATATATAGTAAATAGTACGGCAGATGCTCCTGCAACGGCTGCTGGTGATGGAACTGGCAACAGCACATTGGGAATTGGAATAATCACCCTTCGATCGGCTATTCAAACAGCCACTGCATTGGGTGGATCGCATACAATCACTTTTAATTTATCACTCCCCAATACTATAACGCTTACCAGTGCCATTGTAGTTGGTGTTGCTAACAGTAATATTACTATTATGGGACCGGGCCAGAATCTAAGCATTGTGCAGACAGGAAATTCCAGAATATTCACCACAGGGGCCGGCGCCATTACATTTATATTGGAAGATCTTAGGTTAACCTATAACGGACCGGCCGTCCCTTATTCAGGAGGTGGAGGCGCAATATCTGCTGGGGATGTGGGTGCAGTAACTACTATCAGCAATTGCATCTTCGAAGGTTTCCGTTACCAGGTAGGAAACGGTGGAGTAATTTCTGCCTCTGCAAATGGGCCGCATACCCTGACAGTTACCAATTGCATATTCAACAACAATAAAACAGGCGGGGCTGGTGGTGCAATAAATTTCCTTACTGTGGGTGGAACTGCAACAATAAACAGATGCACTTTTTCTGGAAATTCGACAGGTATTGTGGGGCTGAATACCGGTGGTGATGGTGGCGCATTAAATTTAAGCGGTACTGCACCCGGCGGTACATACACAGTGACAGAATGTTTATTCAGCGGAAATCTAACTGAGAATGCAACCGCCCATGGAGGTGCCATTAATGTTGTGCAAGGTGATCTGGTTGCAAATTACAATCGATTCTCAGGCAATAGTACTGTTGGTCCAGCTAATGGAAAATCCATCTGGCTTGCAGGCGGCGATCTGGGTAATACGGTGAATGCGGATAATAACTGGTGGGGAGTAAATGATGGTCCGGCGGCCGGTGATATCGCTAATGGTCCCGCTCCTGTAACACCACCTGTGGCAACAAAATGGATTCAATTAAAAGCAACTCCTTCCACCACACCGATTTGTCCCACCAATGTATTATTGGGAAACACTTCAACTGTAACAGCATCCCTACTTTCCAATTCGGCCAACGAAGCAATAGCAGCTTCAAACCTGGATGCTTTTATTGGTCAGCAGGTAAATTATACTGCAGTGTTGGGAACTTTATCTGCGGCTTCCGGTACCCTGGTGAATGGAACCACTAATGTCACCTTTACTTCTAATGGCAGCCCGGGAAATGCAACGGTGAATGCTACCTTTGATAATATCCCTACTTCTGATCCGGTTGCCCGTGCCACTATAGTTGTGAATGCACCTGCATCCATCACCACACAACCACTTGCCAGTACTATCTGCGAGGGAACAGCAGCGAACTTCACGGTTGTTGCAGCAGGAACAGCAACAATAGTTTACCAGTGGCGCAAGGGAACCACCAACCTGGTGAATGGAGCTACTGGTACTGGTTCAACTATAGCAGGTGCAACTACAGCAAACCTTATAATTACCAATACCAGTGCGGCCGACGAAGCAACAGATTATAATGTTGTAATTTCAAATTCATGTGCTTCGCAGGTTACATCCAACAATGTTTCTCTAAGTGTTTGGACACCACCTATAGTATCTTCACCAACTGTTACACAACCCAACTGCAATCAACCTAAGGGAACCATTGTAGTAAATGCTACAGGAGTCAGTACACTTGCCTATAGTATAGATGGTGGTGCCAACTACCAGGCTAGTAACACCTTCACGATGGTTGATCCGGGTAACTATTTTATTTCTGTTCATTACGAATTACTTAATACCTGTGCAGCAGCATATCAAGGTAATCCCATAATCATTACTGAACCATCTGCGGCTGTGAACTTCAGCACGCCTACAATTACACAGCCAACCTGTGCTTTAACAACCGGCACGATTGTAGTGAATGCAAGCATTGCAGCGGGTACCCTTGAGTATAAATTGAATGTGGATGGAACATGGGGTAGCAGCAATAGTTTTGATGAACTGGCCCCGGGTGGTTATAATATTTTTGTAAGAGAAGCTTCGAATCCGGATTGTGTTTTTGAATATGATGGTAATCCTGTTACAATCAATTCAGTGCCTTCGCCACCATCTATCCAGGCACCAACCATAACACAACCCAATTGTGATATTACAACAGGAACGATTGTAATTAACGCAACAGGAAGTGGTGCGCTACAATATCAATTGAATGAGGGCGAATGGAGCAGTAGTACCAGTTTCGGCGGACTTGCTCCGGGTGATTATTCTATTTCGGTAAGGCTGCTGGCTGATAATTCATGCAGTTCAATTTATGGGGACAATCCGGTAACTATTGACCCTGTACCGGTAGCACCAACCGTGGTTGCAGTTGATGTTACACAACCAACCTGTGAAACGCCAACAGGTATTATTGTAATAGATGCAACAGGAGCTGGCACCCTGGAATATAGTATAGGTGGATTATTTCAGGAATCTGCAACCTTCGAAGGACTGGCACCAGGTGGTTATCCAGTATCTGTAAGGCTGAAGGATAATATTACCTGCGTAACAATTTATGGATCAGTTAATGTGAGCCCAACTGGTATCAGACCAGATATAACTTCCGTTATTCCAACCCAACCCAGTTGTGAAACGCCAACTGGTAGTTTAACTGTTAATGTTTCAAGTGATGGACCCGCTTTATTCCTGTACCGAGTGAATGGCGGAGCATGGCAGGAAAGTAATGTATTTAATGATTTGCCGCCAGGTGATTATACAGTTCAGGTAACCCTATCAGTTGACGAAACCTGTATTTCAACCTACAGCTTTAACCCGGTTACACTTGAAACACCAACCGGATGTACTGTTCCGGCAAGCATTGAATGTCCGGCAAATATAACGGCCGTTGCACCTCTGAATAGTTGTAGTGCTTTGGTAACCTTTGCAGCAATTGCCAGCGGAACTCCTGCACCAACGGTTGTGTATAAAATCGGTAATACTGTCATCACATCGCCGCATAATTTCCCTGTTGGTGAAACAACTGTGACAGCCATCGCTACAAATAGTACTGGTACTGATGAATGTACTTTCACGGTAACGGTTGAAGATAACCAGGCGCCGGTGATCAATGTGGTAGGACCAGTTTTCTTATGGTCGCCCGATCATAAATACCAGCGAATTAATGTGAATAATCTTGTAACCAGTATCGCGGATAATTGTGGACCGGTAAATATTAACAATGTCGTCATCAGCTATGTAACAAGTGATGAAGCGGATGATGCACCAGGTGGACTTGATGGAAGCACGATCAATGATATCAGGATCGCAACAAATTGCAAGTCTGTAGAATTGCGTCGTGAACGTTATGAGGGTCGCAATGGCAGGGTTTACAACATTCATTTATCCTATGAAGATGGATCCGGAAATATAGGTACGGCCTTTGTTAAAGTTCATGTGCCGGCAAGTAAGAAGAATGTACCTGCTGGTGAAGATGCAGTTGTATATACGGTTTACAGCAATTGCAGCAACCTCATCACCAGTGCCAATACCAGTCGTCCGCCGATGGAAAGTATTGCTGAATCAAGGGTTAGTTTGCAGGCATGGCCCAACCCTGTTGTGCATTCTACAACCATCCGCTATTCAATACCGGTAGATGCACAGGTGAGTCTGGAAGTGTATAATGGTATGGGACAGAAACTGGCTCAGCTTGCGAATGGCTTGCAAAAGTCGGGTTCATACCAGGTCAGTTATGATGCATCCAAACTTTCAGCAGGCATATATATATACCGGCTTCAGACGGTTGATAAATATGGCAGGCAGGAAGTGCTTAACGGAAAGTTAGTAGTGGGCCGGTAAGCTTCATGGGGATTGTATATCTAAAGAAGGCAGGTCATTGGAAAATTTCATTGACCTGCTTTTTTCTTTTATTAGCTAATATTGAACTCATCATTCGGGATTTTTAAGCGTATTCTTATTAGGAGATTCGCAAGTATGGAATGGTTTATGTCTTTTTTTTAGCAGCTTTTTATAGTGATCAATATTTGAATCATTTTCATTCTTTAATGTTCCATATTTAAATCAATAAAAAATACCCTTTTTCGATGAGATATTATTGTATGAACTACCAGCCTTTAAGTTGTGAAGCCTTGAAAGTCCATTCAGGCGTATTCAGATCGGCGCTTGCATTCAACTGGTACCAAGGACTTATCTTCTTATTAAAATGATTCTTCAGCACCTGCGTTTCCTGCGCGGGCATATAGCTCTGGGCCAGCATAAAGACTTTTTCGCCACGATTATTTTCTGCCATATCAACAACTATCACTGCATGTCCGGGTGTTCCACCGATGATGAATACATCACCAATAGAGAGGTCACGCATGTTTTTCTGGTGCAGGCTCTTTGAAAGGGAAACAGTTCCGGCATACATGAAAATGAATTCCATATAGTTTTGGAAATCTTTATAGGTATTGGAAGGAGCGGCTGATTTTATCCAGCTTGTTTTATTTCCTTTCACCAGCATGCGCCTGCCTTCGATCCATTCAGAATAATCAACCCGGAATCCATTGGTGAGTATAAAGGATATTTTGTCATAGGCTTTGGCGGCATAAAAATATTCTGCTCTTAACCGCATCACCGCGTCTGCACATTGCTGGAGATCCTTGCCAGAGATGGTCATATCAACAACAGCTTCATAGGCTGCTGATGGTTTCTCCCTGCCATCATAATAGCGCACTTTTGTGCCGGGAGGTTTGAGGGGAAGGGTTCGAAGGTAATGGGCGAAAGAACCAGGGTCCACTTCTTTTCGCGCATAGCCTGCAGGGGGTGGAAATCTTTCCTTAATAGTTTTTCCCGGGTTATTGCTTGTTGTTTCAATGACAGGGACTCTAATATTTTGGAGAGATCTATCCGTTAGGGTTTATGCATAAGGTTTATAAAATGATCCCGCCACCACGCCCATGACGAGTATAACAATCAAAACTGTCATGACGCGCGTGGCAAGGATCAAAACGCTTCGCTCCATAGGTGATAAGGTTTATTGATGGATCTCCATACGGTACCTTTTTGCCTGCTCGCGCAGGATCTTCTCGATCTCTGTTTCCAGGGTCTGTTCTTTATTGCCGGCTTTATTGGCGCGATCTGCTGCCAGAAAATTTTCGCGCTTTGCTGTTACCTCGCTGATCTGCTTTTGGATATTATTGCGCTTGGCTGACAGGTCGGAAATATATTTCTTTAGTTCGGCCTTTGACTTTCCCTTTAAGTTTTCGGGTAGGGATGATTGTGGTAGTTTGGTGAGGAAGGCAGTATCAGCAGCATGGGCATCTACCAGGTCCCAGCTATCATTGCGATATACCTCACTCTTGCCCTTCACTGAAATTCGTTTAGCCGCCACCGATGGATGTGCTTCGTAATTGGCGCGGTCTACTTCTTCCTGCTTTGATTTTCCCTCAGCGGCAAGGGTACCATATCCGATATAGGTTGCATTGAGTTTATCATTCAGTACAATCAGTTCCTGGTCGTATGGGGTTGGTATATCCTGGATGCGTGCGTTTGAATTTATGTTGGTGAAGCTGCCACGGCCACATTCGGCACCAAGGTTCCAGTGCTCGCGGATACCCTGCTGGCGGTCGCCGCAATAGATGGTATTCACGATAACGCCCTTTTGTTTGGCGATGGTGCATGCTTTTGTAAAGGGTGTTGTGCCCTGCAGGAAATCTTCGTTGCCGGCAATAAAGATCACTTTGTAGTGTGCATCACCGTTATCCCAGGGAAGATCGGTGAGTGAAGTATGCATAACTTGTCCGCAGTATTCATCACCGCCATTGGTGGTGAGTCGGAACAGGTTCCGCGATACTTCATCAAGATCGCTGGTAAATGGGCTGATCTGTTTCACATAACCCACCTGTGCGCTGTTGGAGCTGCGGCCATATTCATAGAGCGCCAGTTCCACCTGTGGTGTTTTACCATCGCAGCGGGCCTTTCCCAGCACACTCACCATGTTCCAGAGTTGGGCCTTGGCCTGGTCGATGAGGCCGTCCATGCTGTTGGAGACGTCGAGGAGAATGGCGACCTGGATCTTGGTGGAGGGATGGAGAGATGGAGGGATGGAGGGGGAAGGAGAGATGGAGGGATGGAGGGATGGAAGGGGTGCAGGTGGTGTTGAATGTTCTTGTAGTACAGGGATTGCTGGTGGTGGCTCTTTTGTTTGGGGTGATGGGCTTACAGGGGGCAAGGGAGGGCACTCTGCAATGATAGTTTCCTGGGTCAAACGGTTATAGACAAACGTAGTTGTAGCGGCCACGATCAGTATGGCCGTGGTGGCGTGGGATAGCAGGGAGGGCATGGTTATGGTTTTCATGTTGAGATGCAGGCGCGTGACTGAATGCATAAACCGAAAAACGTTTTTGGATTGTTTTAACAATCCCCCTATCAGGGTTTCGCATGATGCTGACTGCTCCAAGTTTTCTAGTTATGCACAACTCATCCGAATCTATTCCCACTAAAATTGGATTTGCTTTTTCTTTGTCTTCATGAAGAATTTCCTGCTGAGGGCGATAAAGATCCTTGGAATCAGTCTGCTGGTTTTTATCGCCGTATTTGGTTTACTACTCTGGACGGGCATTATCTGGCGGTCGCCGGCATATTATAACGTTGCTGCCACAAAGGATTTTGCGGTTCCTATTATGGACATGAAAGCCTATGATAGTGCAGGTGATCATAGTCGCCCTTACATCTACCAGCTCTCTTCGGGTAAGGGTAGTGTTTATGTTCTCGGCATTGAGCATACAAAGAATTGTAATGACGCGCAGATAGACAGCATCAGAAACATCTGGAATGCTTACCAACCGGATGTTGCGCTGGTGGAAGGAAGGCTGGGCTTTCTGTTCAGCGGTTTGCAGGATCCTGTGGAGGCGCATGGTGAAGGAGGCGAAACGGTGCGGCTGGCAAAAAAATCCGGGGTTCCTTTTTACACCTGGGAGCCTGAGAAGAGTGCCGAGATAAAACTTATGCTTCAGCGTTATGATGCAAAACAGCTTGCGATTTTCTATTCGCTACGCCCCTATTTCAGTAATTACCGTTTTGGAAAACCTTCTGATCCGGATAGGGTTATGCAGGAATATATTGATAGCAGAACCGACAAGGATGGCATCCGCGGACAAATAAAAAATGTTGCAGCAATTGATAGTTTCTGGAAGGAAACTTATCCTGGTGCAAAGGACTGGCGCGAAACCAGTGATGAATATGGATGGCCGGAGGGATGGTTATCGGATATTGCGGCCGAGTCAAATATTACACGCGATATCCATCTCTGTTCTATGATCCTGGAACTTGTGAATAGTGGTAAAAAAGTTTTCGTGACGATGGGTTCCAGTCATGCGTTCCGGATCCGCCAGACACTTGAGGCGGAAATGAAATAGATCTTAAACAGTTGGCCTTTTGGATCGATCCATATATAATTGATTCCATCGATGTCCGTCGGGATCTTTGAAAGCGAAACCATACATCCATCCCTGGTTATCGGCAGGCGGGGCAAAAACATCGCCCCCGGCTTCTTCCACTTTCTTTGCCATGGCATCAACATCTTCGCGCGTTGCGGCATCAAAGGAGAGCAGTACTTCGGTGGATTTGCTTGTGTCGGTCAATGGGTTTTGTGCAAAACTTTCGAGTATTGATTCAGCGAATAGCATGACCACTATTTTTTTATCCCCTACCAGCATACAGGCTGATTCACTACCGCGGCACATCTCTTCATTAAATGAAAATCCAATGTTTTTAAAGAAGGTTTTGGAGCGGATCACGTCCTTAACGGGGAGGTTGATCCAGAGTTCGTTAACCATGACATTTGTTTTTGATTTGATGATTAAAGCTACTGAGCTGTGGTGGTTTGCGGCGGGGGCTATTGCGACATTTCAGGGGGGAGTTTGAATCTCAGGTTGGTGATCGGAGTAGAAAATGAAACTGTTGGGAGTGTACATTTTCGGGATTTGTTGACCTAATGTTAAACAGTTAATGGTGTGACTTTTATCAGCACTGAAGCCCGGAATAAAGCTGTACTTTGTATCAAAGAGTTACACTATGAACATTAATATTCAATCGCTGGATTTTACCGCATCAACTGAGTTAAATGAGTTTGTGAATGAAAAAGTATCAAGGCTTGGCCGCTACCTCGACAATATTATCAGTTATGATATAACCTTGAAACTTGAAAAGTCTGCAACGAGAGAAAATAAGATTGCTGATATTCGTCTGGTTATACCGGGTAATGATCTTATAGCGAGTGCGCAGGCAGATTCTTTTGAGAAAGCGACGGCGGAAGCTGTTGAGGCCCTCGAAAGGCAGATCGAGAAATTAAAGTCGAAGAGCGCATACTAAGGATAAACAACAAACCAATGAAGGCCAGCGAAATTTCGCTGGCTTTTTTTGTGGGAGCTGTTGAGGTTCGGCTCTGTTATAGTTGCGTCGGTGATGGTTGCGCCTGATGATTGTTCTTCTCTATGATGCTGGTACTTCTATTTGATCGTTCTCGTGCAAGGATGATCACTCTAAAAGATAATCTGTGATAATAGTTTTTACCATATGAAAGTATTGTAACTGATGAAGATTTAAAAATTACAAACTGTACCTAGTCATAGGAAGCATATTCTTTGAAAGCTGTTTTTATAGTGTTCCAAATATGTATCATTATTGGTATTTAATGATTCATATATAGGTCAATATAAAACACATCTTTTCTGAACCCCACTCTTCTGGTAGTTTCAATTTGTAAAAATCTGCATCGCATCCGTAATCAATGTTATGGTAAAATCACCCTTAAGGAATGGGTTATTGCACGCTAGTTTCTTAAACCTGAATTTCAGTTCTTTACACTCAATATCAACTGTCATGAAATCAAAAGAAACGGATAACTGGGGCCAAAAGGAAATACTGGCAGAGATGGGCAAACAGATCAGGCTAAAAAGATATCTCAGTAATATTTCAATCAGTTTTGCTGCATTTAACACAGGACTCAGCAGAAGCACCATTCACCGGATAGAGAATGGAGATCCTGGTGTTTCAATTGGCGCCATTTATAAGCTACTGGTTCAAATAGGAGAAGAGAAAAATCTGCTCAACCTGGCAGGGGTAAATGAGATAGTTGAGGCGCTAGTAGAAAATAAAGTACTCCGCAGGCCAAGGGCAAAAAAAAAACCTGGCAGAACAATCGAATTGGGTCAGTCTCATATGAAGGAGCTGATGACCTAAAATGGGGACGGGATAAATAAAGTGATAGCGTGTTTAAGCGCCAGAGGGTGTGTGCAATACCAGAGGAAGTGCTCAACGCCAGAGCGGATGTTCGGAAGGGCGGCGTGCTCGGTCCATGAGCTTCTCCATCTCCTTTACTTTAGCAGGCTCTGAACCGGCAAGATTATTTTGCTCACCGATGTCGGTTGAAAGATCAAAGAGTTCAGTTCGATCAGGCTGACCATTGCTGTAAAAACGAATCGCTTTCCAGTTGCGCTCGCGCACAGCCTGCTTGAATCCGCCTTCCCCGAACTCCCAGTAGAGGAATTCATGTAAGCGTTGCGTGTTGCCCATAAGTGCTGGGAGAAAAGAGATGCCATCTCTTCCTGGCGCTGTAACACCTGCAAGTTCAGCGAAGGTAGCAGGCATATCCCAGAAAGCTCCATTGTGCGGATTTACTGATCCTCCCTTTATCCTGTTCTTCCAACTCACGATAAAGGGTATGCGAATACCTCCTTCATAGAGATCGCGCTTAACTCCGCGGAGGGCACCACTGCTTTTAAAAGTTTCCATCGCATCTTCTTTTGTTCGTCCGCCCTCAACATGGGTTCCATTGTCGCTGGCAAAGATCACGATCGTATTTTCTTCCAATCCGGATTTTCGAAGCTGTTTCATTATTTCGCCAACATACTTATCCATCTCGGTTACCATGGCAGCATAGGCCGCTTTGGGAAAAGGCTGTGGACCATAATGCTGGCCTGCAGGATGTGCATTCTCCTTACCGAAAATGCTTCTTCCGCGGCGGATGTATTTGCGTAAGTATTTTGGATTGGTCACAAGCTCTGCATGCGGAAGGGTAAAGGAAATGTAGAGAAAAAAGGGTTTCGCAGTATTGGTGGAGATTGGAGAATTGGAGGTGGTTGGAGAATATGAGGAGGTTGAAGAATGCGCGGCAGTTGAAGTATTTGCAGTGGTGGAAGTGTGCAATTTAATAAAGCGAATTGCTTCATCCTTGAACCATTCATTGGCATATTTCCCTGCGGGCAGCGGAACCCGTACAGACTGCCCATTGATTATCTGCCAGGCCGAATCGGGCTTTTGATAATGCCCTTCAATATGATGTAGGTGTCCGCTGAAGTAATCCCAGCCTTTGCGTTCAGGCGTGCCAGTGGTGCCCTGCAATCCGAGACCCCATTTGCCTACCATTCCATTCACATATCCCGCCGCCTTCAGTCTTTGCGCGAGCGTGGTATCATTTTCACGCAGGGGCACTTCACCATTTCCACGCACATATACATGACCGGTATGCTGCCCCGTCATCAGCGCAGCACGGGAAGGTGCGCAGACTGTGCTGCCGGCATAGAAATCGGTGAAGCGCATGCCTTTGCGTGCAAGCCGATCGATATTAGGCGTGCGGATATGTTTCTGGCCATAGACGCCAAGATCACCGTAGCCGAGATCATCGGCAAGAATGAAAATTATATTGGGTGTTGTGCGGGAATTTGATTGAGCCCACAACAATATCGGAACTATTAGAAATAATAGCAAAACGGAAATCCTACTCATAAACCAAACATCTTTAATCAAATCGTAAAAATCTTTTGATCTTGTATTAACAGTGCCGCAACATTCGCGCATCAGTACTTTTTAATTATTCCTTTCAATAGATGGAGTAAAAATATTAAGCTGAAAATCGGCGCGGCAAAAATATTGCCTGGAATATAACTAGGTAAAATTATTTCGCGGAACATTCCTATAACTTTTCAGCCGGTTCTTTTAATCTGGATTTGGGCAGTGGCTTATTCACCAGCTTCCGTGCATCATCATCTTCGTATTTATCGATTTGCTTCAGCAATTCTTTTTTCATCTGCGCAGTGATCTTTTCATATCCCTTCTTCCCGTATAAATCATTCATTTCATCGGGATCGGTTTGCATGTCAAAAAGTTCCCAATCATCTACACGCTGGTAAAAACGGATCAGCTTATAACGGCCAGCACGCACACCAAAATGTGGTGATACGGAATGCTCTCCATTCTCATAATAATGATAATACATCGTGGCGGGACCTTTGATTGCAGTATCCTTTAACTGGGGCAGAAAAGACCTGCCCTGCATATCGGAAGGAACCTTTACACCTGCTGCCTGAAGCAGGGTTGGACCGATATCGGTATTCATCACATAGCTATTCAGAACTGTGCCTGGCTGTATATGACCGGGATAGCGCATAACCATTGGTGTTCGGAAAGATTCTTCATACATGAACCGCTTGTCGAACCATCCATGCTCGCCGAGGAAAAATCCCTGGTCGCTCATGTAGATAACGATCGTATTCTTAGAGAGGCCGTTCTGGTCGAGGTAGTCGAGCACGCGACCAATATTACGATCCAAAGATGCTGCCGTACTCAGATAGTCTTCCATATAGCGCTGGTATTTCCATTCTGTCAATGCATTGCCACTGAGGTTTCTTGCTTTAAGGTCGGCCTCAATGGGACCATAATATGCATCCATCCGCTGACGCTGCGCATCATTATAACGCTTGTGATAACCCTGCCCCCTGTTGCCGAAGGAATGCATTTTCAGATCATAATCCATCAGCATAGTTTTGGAGATGGTCATGTCCTGAACACTTGCTGCGGCGCGACCGCGATATTGATCATAGAAATTTTCCGGAAGGGGAAACTTTGTATTGCTGAACATACCCAGGTCGGCAGTATCGGGTATCCATGTACGATGGGTAGCCTTATGACCGATCACCAGGCAGAATGGTTTGGTGGCATCGCGCTTGTTGAGAAAGTCTTCCGCAATATCAGTGATGATATTAGTGACATAACCCTCGATGCGTTCTTTACCTCCGCCCATTGTAAGGAAATCGGGGTTATAATATTCTCCCTGTCCGGGTAGTATTTTCCAGAAATCAAATCCCTGCGGATCTGAATGCAGGTGGTATTTGCCCACCCAGCCTGTCTGGTAGCCATTGGTTCGAAGCTGCTTTATAAATGAATCCTGGTTGGCATTAAAGGTGGAATTCTCATTATCCTTAAACCCGTTTTTGTGGCTGTATTTTCCTGTGAGGATAACAGCACGGCTGGGCCCACAGATGCTATTGGTAACATAGGCTTTATTGAAAATGGCGCCTTGTTTGGCGATCCGATCAATATTGGGGGTGGTTGCCAGTTTGCTGCCATAGGCGCTGATGGCCTGGTAAGCATGGTCATCGGAAATGATGAGAACGATATTGGGGCGGGCAGGGAATTGAAGTGATTGAGTTTGCGCAATTGCATTACCTGCCAGTAAAAATGAAGTGGCCAGCAAACCAGCACATAGCTTTGAAATCATTCTGTTGCTAAAACTCTTCTTCATAATTTTTCGTTTACACATGCAGGTTGCAGGTCTTCAACTCCTTCTGTTAATTCTGTTAAGTCAGGGCAATTAATTGTCGCAGCAAATCAAATGCAGGTGATCATTCTTCTATAGCTCCCAAACCGGAAATACCGGCACGAACCTCGCCATCATTTTTTCCGATGAAACGGAAATAGCGAACCTGCTCCGGCTTCTTCAACACCACCAGTTGCTCAATGGGATTGGCCTTGATATTACTGAATTCCCCTTCTGAAACAGTTTTCCAGTTTTTGCCATCAACACTAACCTGCCATTCATAACTTGTAGCAGCAAACGCAGTTTGCCCTGCCTGCGGCTGGTAAGTAAATGCCTTCACTGAATATGCTTGTCCCATATCAATGGTAACCTGTCCGGGTTTGGCGGGAGTGGATTCCACCAGTTTCCATCCACTGCGATCGATACCTGCCTTACCCCTGATCTTTGCATACGAAGGATCGGGAATACTATCGGGGGCGCGGAACACCCCGATATCACTGAGGGCCAGGCTCACCGGTGATTCGAGGATGCGGATGCGGAGCCTGTCGGTCTTAACAGTAGCGGGTAGCCGGATGAGTCGGTTGGCACCAATACTGGTGGCCTCTCCTACCTGTTTCCAGAGTCCGCTGCTCATTATATCAACAGCAAGTTTTTCAATACGCTGTCCAAGTTTGATATTCTCACGCAGTCTGATAACATTGAAGGTTTGCGGTTCTTTCCATTCTAGCAACAGTTCCGCTTTGGTTACATCATCATCGGTTGCCCAATAAGAATAACGATTGGCATCTATCAGTTTATCGGCGCTGAATAATTTATTATCACCACGAACATTACTGGCGCTTATGCTTGCTTTCTTAACAAGGTTTTCAGCGAAAGTTTCCTTTAGAATTTCTCCGAAAGCTTTGAGGGATTCAACATCATTGTCGTGGAGCAGTCCACGAGTATCAGGAGAAAGTCCAAGATCGAGGTTACCCCCACGACCCACACTTTTAAAATAAAGATCCAGGAGTTGCGCCGGGGTCTTTACCCTTTTATCCTGGTCGGGGTGATAGAACCATCCTGGCCTCAAAGGAACGTCGCATTCTGCCGGCTTCCAGAATTCACCATTACGGGTTCCGCCGGGGGAGTTATCGTATTTCATTTCACCGGGAACGGCAACGGTATTTCCATCAGTGGGTACAGGTGTGAAAGTAGCCCAGGATGTTTCTGCTGCATGTCCATGTTCATTTCCCACCCAGCGTACATCGCCCATATCACTGAAGATCACGGCTTTTGGCTGGAGGGTACGTACAAGGCTCCAGGTACTATCCCATCCATAATAAGTAGTGCGGTCAATATTTCTTTTTTCATTGGCGCCTCCATAGTAGCCATCGCCGCCATTGGCACCATCAAACCAGGTGATGAAGAGTTCACCATAGTTGGTATAGAGTTCGCGGAGCTGGTTGCGGTAGTCGGTCACATAGGCGGCGGTTCCATAACCGGGATGATTACGATCCCACGGTGAACAGTAAACGCCGAACTGCATTCCCGCCTTTTTACTGGCTTGTGCAAATTCTTTTACCATATCGCCCTTACCATCTTTCCATGGACTCTTGCTTATATTATAGGCCGTTGTTTTTGTTGGCCAGAGGGCAAAGCCATCGTGGTGCTTGGCAACAAAAACGACACCTTTGAATCCGCCCGCTTTTGCTGCATTCACGATCTGCTGGGCATCAAATTGTTTGGGATTGAAGATGGCAGGATCCGCATCGCCATAGCCCCATTCTTTATTCTCAAAAGTGGTGGGCGTGAAATGGATCAGCACATATGACTCCATCTCGTGCCAGCGAAGATGATTTTCGGTAGGCAGCACCCCATAAGGTTTGGGATAAAGCTGCTGTTGGGCGGATGTAGTGGTAAAACTGAATACCATGAATAGCAGAAGCACCCAGTGCCGGCTACGGAACATATATGACAGATTGATCATGAGCATATTTTGATTGATACAAATCTCCTTTGATTGCGCTGAAAAAGCCTCTTGCAATCAGCCGGAAGTTTACAGAATATTATCCAATCAGCAATTTATTTACCTTAACCGGATAAACCATCTTTGAACGATAGATGTTAATTTGACCTGAATATGAAAAATAGCTTCAAAACCTGGGCCGTTCTGGGCATATTGGCAATGATCGCCGTTATTATTGTGAACGCGATGGCCGTGATGCTTCCCCTTAATGGCATGAGCACCGGGGCCATTTCTGATCGCTATCCCAACCTGTTTGTACCTGCGGGTTTCACTTTCAGTATCTGGTCGGTGATTTACGCCTTACTACTGACCTATACCATCTATCATTTGATCGTGGCCTTCAGTGCCCCTGGGTCAAGAATCCCTTATCAAAGACTGGAATCGGTATTGAATTTATTCGTGGTGACCTGTATCCTGAATATCAGCTGGATCTTTTGCTGGCATTACCTGCAGATTCGGTTGTCTGTAATCGTTATGCTGCTGTTTTTGTCGACCCTCATTTATATATACCAGAAACTCCTGCCTTTAAGGGGAGAGCTTACGCTGACCCAAAAAGTTTGTATCCGTCTTCCTTTCAGTGTTTACCTGGGCTGGATCAGTGTTGCCACCATCGCCAATATCACAGCTTTACTGGTTGATATGGAATGGCAGGGCGCGGGGATAGAAGCCGCAAGCTGGAGCAGCATAATGATAGTGGTTGCTACGTTATTGGGAATATATTTCCTGGTGAAATTTAAGGATGTGGCCTATGCACTGGTGATCAGCTGGGCATTATATGGCATTTACTCCAGGCAGGGTGCGGACAATGCCATGGTAGGAAATGTAGCACAGGCCTGCCTCTTCCTTTTATTGGCCGGGGCGGTGTTCACCTTTATAAGAAAAAAGATTGTTCATACCGCGGTGGACTAAGATCCCCGCTGTGTTCCGCCGGTTAGTTTGGTATTGCGGGTAGCTGCCTTGGTGCTGCTCTTGCCCTTAACGCCGGACCCAAATCCTGGCTTTGCCGGCTGTGGATTGTTCTTCTTCTTGTCTTTGTTCTTGTTGTTATTATTCAGGAGCGACATGGTCTTGTTTTTAATCAACCTACAATTTAGCGGATTGCCGGCTAATAGCATAAAAAAAGAGACCGCTGTGATGCGATCCCTTTATATTTTCAGAATATGTTAACGATCAGAGTCCCAATACTTTGGCATCCACAAAAAATTTGGCGGTGCTGCGTACCTTGATGTCCTGGTTAATGATCTTATCAGTTGTAACCCGCATGCGGATGGTATAGGTCCCTTTTTTAAGGTATTGTTCCAGTTCCACATTCTCGGTGGTGAGGCGAATGGTATTGGTAACATCGTCGGCCAGGTTATTGGCAGAAGCGATTTTCTTTTCCGGCAGTCCATCAGCCGCAATAAATATTTCAATATCCTTAAGGAAATCAAAGGTGCGGCCGGTAGGGTCGAAGATCACCATCTTCAGTTCTTCCAGTTTCACCGATTCGATCATATCGATCCGGGAGTTGTTCATGGTGAGTTCCTTTTCGGCGATGGAGGTAACGGGTGGTGTTTCCATATCGGTAGGTGCCAGGGTGGCGAGGCCGGCCTTTATGGTTGTCTCGAACTGGTCATTGATGGTGAACTGGGTTAGCTTGTCGATCTTTTCGCAGGAAATAAAGCTGAAGGCAAAAAAAGTAAGCAGTAGGGTGATTGTTTTCATATTGGTACAATTGGAACAGATTATTGGCAAATAACGTTCCAGAAAAGGGAAAAATTGTGATGGAGAGATGGAGGGATGGAGGGATGGAAGGGAGAGATGGAGAGGTGGAGGGATGGAGGGGAGGTCTAAATCCATAAATTTGCCGACGCATGGCGAAAAAGAAAGCGACAAATATTACTGGTCCCCGTTCCCTGCTGGCAGTACTTATATTAGTAGTGGTGGCACTATTGGGTTGGTGGTGGTTCAGCAGCAGCCGACCCGATTTTGAACATTATGAGGAATTCGGGATTGAAGTGCCTGCCAATTATTCCATCCATGGCATCGATGTTTCTAAATACCAGCAACGCATCAATTGGGAGATGGTTAAAGAGATGGTGGCGGAGGATGTGCGTATAGGGTTTGTGTTTATCAAGGCTACGGAGGGGTTGGGAAATATGGACGCGCAATTCAACAGGAACTGGCGTAATGCAGGGGATGCAGGCATAACCCGTGGGGCCTATCATTTTTTTCTGGCTCCCAAGAGTGGTAGTGAACAGGCCGAGAACTTTATCAGCAGGGTGGAACTGGAGAAAGGTGACCTCCCCCCCGTTTTGGATGTGGAGCAGACCTATGGTGTAACTCCCGATAAATTAAGAGCCGAGGTGAAGGCATTCCTCGACCGCCTCGAGGCACATTATGGGGTTAAACCTATCATCTATACCAATGTTGAATTCTATAATAAATTCCTGAAAGGTGATTTTGATAACTACCCTCTCTGGGTGGCGCATTACCTGAGAAAGGACCGTCCCCGTATCGCCCGCAATTGGGCCTTCTGGCAGTACAGCGAAACTGGCAATGTAAATGGTATCAGGGGCAAAGTGGATTTCAATGTTTTTAATGGCGACTCCACGGATTTTGCGGACCTTTTGATAGAATGAAACGGAGGGATGGAGGGATGGAGGGATGGAGGTAAAATATTTTTTATGAGTGAAATGGAAAAAGATGCCCGGGATCTGCTAACGCGAACACTGATGACCGTTAGTGTGGGTGCTTTATGGATGCTCACCAACGTTACACTCGGATTATGGTTCGGATGGTTCTTCTTCGCAAATACACCAACTCTCGGAAATTATATCTTCTATGCTTTTTTTCTGATCAGCCTTATTGCCCTGATCCGATATTTCATCAAGCTCTGGAGTAAACCGATTTAGGCTTTCCCTCCATCTCTCCATCCCTCTATCCCTCCATCAGTATCTCCTTTTCCTGCTCGCTAAGTATTTCTCATTTATCACCCGGTTCATTGGCTTTTCAAATACTTTGCTCTCTACCCAGGAGATGATATCGAGATAGGCGAAGGCGCGGGTTTCAAAGCGGTTCTTCTCGAGGTGCTTGATCTTCTGCAGGAATTTTTCGAGTTCGGGTTTTAGCTTACGCGGACTCAATCCGAATGAATGCCTGATGAAACGGAACATCTCTTCTTCCACCACCGTCAGGTTCTTCATCTTCGCCATGAAACGATAAACGGATTTGATCTGTGACTCCATGATATCATCGTTGCCCAATTCGTAATGCGCCATCATGTGCATGAGCCTGGCATAACTCTGCAGATCGATGCGGAGGTTGGCGGAGGTATCGTTGATGATCTTTTGCAGGTAGTCTATACAGGTATTATAATCGCCGCTGCCAAAATACAAGGTGGCAAACTTATAATAGAACACAACGATGCGATGCGGATCAACATAGAGTTCATATTCTTTGAGGTTGTTGGCCATTGTACTTACCAATCCTAATCCCTCTTTGAATGTGCCAGTCATCAGGTGCCAGTTAAGTCGGGCACTGTTGATATAGATATCAGTATGGATCCGGAAATTATCGTGCTGCTGCGCGATGGGCGTTTTGGCAAATTCCTCAAACTGTTTTAGCACCACCTGGAACTGCTGGTAGTTTCGCAAATCGAAATGTGCGTTCAGTAGGTTATGCAATCCCTTTATAAAGTGACCTATCTCCACCTTCTGCATCACTTCCTGCTCATAAAAAAGATCAACCCATTTTTTTGAGTAACGATAGTACATGAGAAAATCCTGCCGGATGAAGGCATACCAGGTATAGCTCTGGTAGAGATAAAGCTTCTCATAGAAATCTGTGAGCTCAAATGCATCCGAAGGCAGTTGTTCTTTAAAGAATTGCCTGATACCTGTTTCATCTTTTTCATTGCGCGCGTGACCATGCATCACATACCAGCCATAAAGGCGAAGCGCCAGGTTGCTCAGCCGGGTAACGCGGTCGATATGACCGCTGATCTCGAGGGCCTCCTGGGTAAGCTTTTCAGTTTTTTCCTGGATGGTGCGGGTGATATGCAGGGTTTCGATCTTTTTCTCCAGTGAGATCACCTGCGCCAGGTAGTTGAACTTTCCATTGGCCGTGGCCAGTTCCTTGGCGCGTTCAAGAATCCGCATGGCCTGGTGTTTGAGGCCTTTGTGGTAGAGGATACGGGCATTATCGAGTTGTTCGGAGAGCTGCAGTTCAAGGGTATCAGTGCTTTTCAGGTCGCGCAGGCTGGCAAGAAGCTGTTTATAGAGATGCGATTTGATATTGTTGAGCTGGGGCTTTTTGATGGAAGGGAGTTTTTTGAGCAATTCCCTTTCCTCATAATCGTCGAGTTTGTCGAGTGTGTCAAATAATTCCACAATTTTCAGATCCTCTTTTGCTGTTGCACGCTTGATATAGAGCTTGAAATGTCGCTTTTCGGCCTTGTGAAGTGATTTTATTAATTGAAATAAAGCATCTGTAGATCGGTTGGGCATCATTAGGTTTTTTTTCGGAACTCCTTGCTGGATAAGCGATTAGGCGCAAAATTACCCTTTTTGGAGTAATAAAAAGTGGCTAAATATGATTTTAAACCACTTATAACAGGCATTACTTTTACATCAGAGTTCAGGAGAAAAGAAAAAATTGGCAAGCAACCGTTAGAAAGGAAGACAATCGTTAGAAAGGGCAAAGCAAGAATTAGAGGCCTGACATCCGGAACTCATTCCCCCGAAAGCTAAAGGGCCAGACGGGACAAACAAGATTCGAACGTTTTTTTTATATGGCAAGCAATCGTTAGAGGTCGACTGTTTCTACAGTGGACCTTCTTTTTTTTATAAGCGGTCGTGAAGATAGGGTGAATTCCTCCAATTCCACCAAAAAATTGTTAAAAAATTAACAAACTATTTTTCGGGTTGAAAATCAATTGCTTCCAAGCTATACTCTTTAAATTATATCTGTAATTAGTCTCTTTTAGTAACCGTCATCAGAACATTTATAGACTGAATAAAAAGGTGTACCCTATACGGTACACCTTCAATCTACGGTCAGAAAAACATCTTACTTTCTATTGCCTATTGCCTTCGATCCCTCCATCTCTCCATCCCTCCTACAGGCTTTGCGGACTAAACACCTTAATCACCCCATCCCCTTCGCTGCTTACTACCAGCAGGCTTTTGCCGGTGGGACTTTGCAGCGCAGGAATAAATAAAATGCCTTCCGGAGCATCGCCAGTTTTGAGTATTTGCAGGAACTGCGGATTGCCGGGGTTTGTTACATCGTATAGCGCTACTGCATCCACGCGCTCCAATCCTACAAATGCAATTATTTTATTGCCAACATTCCCCAGTGCGATACCTTCCGGTTCTACGCCCTTATCATCACTGCGTTTGTCGTCATAGATGCCTGCAGCAATGATCTTTTTCTCCAGTTCATTTTTGCTATCGAACAGCAGCTCTCCGGTATTACCATTCCACACACTGAATGAACGGGCACCAAAAGAATAGAGCTCATCATAATCACCATCACCATCGGTATCACCCTGTGAAGTAGTGATATTGAGTCTGCCGAGATTAGCTTTTTCCTTTAATACCGGGGCATCCTGAAATACGACTTTATCAAAATCTATAACACCAACTCGTTTGCTTTCAACGAATGCCTCGTATTCACGGGGATCACCTTCATTCACTGTAAATAAATATGGTATTCCTTTTATTTCCAGGTTTGCAATAGCATCGGGTTGATACATGCCATAGGTTTTTACAGCACGCAATTCCTCGATTCCATCTGCATCACTTGGATCGATTCCATTTGTTCCCTGGCTAAAGTCTTTATAACCCAGGGGAAAGATGCCGGTGATAGTTTTAGATTGCAGGTTGATTCGGGCAATAGCATTGTTCTCCTGCAACGTAACCCAGGCGGTTTTAGAATCAGGGGATACCGTGATATATTCAGGCTCGAAATCCTGGGCAACACTTGCACCTGGACCAAAAATTCTCAGACCCTTTTCCTTCAGCGCATATGCCTGCTTGTTATAAGCGTTGAAATCAAGTGTTTTTACAGAATAATTATCTCTCACAGATATGATTGATACTGTTCCCAAAGGATCGTTTGTATAGTCCACGCTGGGCTCGCCTTCATTTGCGGTGACAATAAAATTTCCATCTGCACTGTAGCATATCATATCTGGCAAAGCGCCTACCATTATTTGTTTTATTTCTGCCAGTGACTTTGTGTCGTATATAATTACACAGCCATTATCCTGTTTATTCTGCGCTTCTACAGCAGCAGCAAGTTTGCCCTCTGAAACGGCTAGACTATTTACAAGACCTAATGAACTGATGTTAATATCAGCTATTATTCTCATTGATGCAGGATTACTAAAATCAAGTACATCGATCTTATTAGGACCTGTATTATTAACAACGAATAATCTCCTGGTAATGGGATCGAAGGCGGTGATCTCAGCAGCCCCCTGACCACCTATATCTATGGATCCAATCTCCTCAAAACTTGCAGGGCTCTCTTTTGGGAACACAGGTTTACTGTTATTGTTCCACCCAGATAATGCCCCGGCCAGTAATATAATAAAGAGAAATTTTTTCATATCTGATATAGTATTTTCCTGTGAATAGCAAGGGTTATGCCGGGCATCAAACAATAATGTAAAGAAGGGTTATAAAATGGTTAAGGTAAGGAGAAACGTATATTTGCGCCATGCCCTTTAATTTCACTGATTCAGTCAATCTACTTCGCAAGCTCACAATCCGCAGGGCCTGGAATGCCTCCAAAGTATTGGGAAGTTATTATGTGAGTAAGTACCTGAAGCAGCCTGTGCAATGGGGATTGCCGATCTCTATCTCTTTTGAGCCAACTACATCATGCAACCTTCGGTGCCCCGAGTGCCCGAGTGGACTCAGGGCATTCACCCGCCCAACGGGTATGCTGCAGCAGGATTTTTTTCGGGATACCATTGATCAATTGCATCGGCATCTTTATTACCTGGTATTTTATTTCCAGGGTGAGCCTTACCTGAATCCGGGCTTCCTTGAAATGGTGAAATATGCCGGAGGTAAAGGGATCTATACAGCCACTTCCACCAATGCGCATTATCTAACAGATGAAAATGCGCGCAAAACGGTAGAGAGTGGGCTCGACAGGCTGATCATTTCTCTGGATGGCACCACCCAGGAAATTTACCAGCAGTACCGGGTGGGCGGAAAACTGGATAAGGTGCTTGAGGGCGCCAGAAATATTGTGCGATGGAAGAAAGAACTGAAGAGCAAAACACCTTTGGTGGTATTCCAGTTTCTGGTGGTTAAGCCCAATGAACACCAGATAGATGAGGTAAAGGCCCTGGGTAAAGAAATTGGTGTGGATGATGTTTGGCTGAAGACCGCGCAGGTATATGATTATGAAAATGATCCCAACCAGCTGATCCCAACGTTGGATAAGTATAGCAGGTATAAGAAGAACGAGAAAGGAGATTATCAATTCAAAGGCAGTCTGGCAAATCATTGCTGGCGTGCCTGGCATTCGCCGGTCATAACCTGGGATGGATTGGTTGTTCCCTGTTGTTTTGATAAGGATGCACAGCACCAGCTCGGGAACCTGAAGGGAAAGCCATTTAAAGAGGTTTGGCAGGATCGTGATTATAAAAGTTTCCGCTCTAAATTACTGGCGGGAAGAGCGAATATTGATATATGCGCAAACTGTTCTGAGGGAACTAAAGTGTGGGGATAATTGAAGTGGGCACATGGAATTTCTGTAATTTTATCGTTTAACCATTCATTTTATGAGTCTCAATAAGGACATCAACCAGCGAAAGTTCAGAAATGAGCACCAGAAGGCGATGATCAATATGATCTTTTCCTACAACTGGCTGATGGAAAACACCCGTAAGTTCCTTGACCACTATGATCTTACCAACCAGCAATTCAATATCCTGCGCATCCTTCGGGGGGCGGGTGAGCCGCTGAGTACCCTGCAGATTCGGCAGCGGATGCTGGACAAGATGAGTGATACTTCCCGCATTGTTGACAGGCTGGTAAAGAAGGACCTTGTGCGTAAAACAGTTTGCGGTGCTGACAGGAGGCTGGTGGATGTTGTTATAACGGAGAAGGGAAAAGAACTGTTATCGCAGATGGATGCCCAGGAAGATGATATGGAAGCCGTATTAAAAAACCTTGATGAAGCAGAGGCACTGCAGCTTAATAGTTTACTCGATAAATTGCGCAACTCTCAGGATTGACTCGCGAGGCAATAAACATCAGAGGATCCAATCATTTTAGTGTGGAAATTAAACTCCAATATATTTAACGGTTCCAATAAATGGAAACCAACGCAACTGCCTTAGTTTTAAGCGTTGCGATTGTTGATGAAATCTCAGAAATGAAAAAATCTCTTACCCGTATTCTTTCCATTTTTATTTTGTTGTCGTCTGCCGTGGGAGTCAGAAGCCAGACTCCTGAAGTACCGAAAGGCGTTCCTCCTGCAGCCCTTCCCAAAGCGCCCGTTGCCGCGCCAATGGAAATTACTGTTGCCGGCATGGCAACAGCTGCTCCTGAGTTCAGGGGTGCATGGATCGCTACCGTCACAAATATTGACTGGCCTGATGCTGGCAGTTATCATCCCGATGACCAGAAACTGGAATATATAAGGCTGCTGAACATGCATGAAAGGAATGGTATGAATGCAGTGATAGTGCAGGTACGTCCGGCTGCTGATGCCTTCTACCCCTCGCCTTACGAACCGTGGAGCGAGTGGCTCACAGGCAAGCAGGGTAAGCCACCCGTGCCCTTCTATGATCCTTTGCAATTTATGATCAGCGAGGCGCATAAGCGGGGAATGGAATTTCATGCCTGGCTGAATCCATATCGCGCCGTCTTCAATATAAAAAAATCTGTTCCGGCCCCCGACCATGTAAGTAGACAGCACCCCGACTGGTTCCTTAATTATGGTGATAAGACCTATTTTGATCCGGGTAACAAAGAAGCGCAGGCTTTCGTGGTTAAGGTGGTAAGAGATCTTGTGAAGCGCTATACTATTGATGCGGTGCATTTTGATGATTATTTCTATCCATACCGGCTTGCGGGAAAGGAATTTCCTGATACAAAAACATTCAGGGAATATGGAAATGGTATGACGCGCGACGATTGGCGCCGGAGCAATGTGGACTCCATTATTGTGGGTTTATCGCGCGCCATCAAGGAAGAAAAGCCCTGGGTAAAATTCGGCATCTCACCTTTTGGCGTTTGGCGCAATGCAGATAAGGACCCTATGGGGAGTGCAACCACTGCAGGGGTAACAAATTATGATGATCTCTATGCTGATATCCTTCTTTGGCTTCGCGAGGGCTGGATCGATTATGTAGCTCCACAGATCTACTGGGAGTTTGGGCATAAGGCTGCTGCTTTTGAAGTTTTGCTCGACTGGTGGAGTCGAAACAGCTATGGAAAGCATTGCTATATAGGTTTGGGAATCTATAAGGCAGGAACCAGTGCGCCATGGCGGGATAAGACACAGTTGCCAAGGATGATTGAGGCAGTTCGCAAAACCCCAAATGTTCATGGGGCGGTTTATTTTAGCAGTAAAAGTTTCGTGAAAAATCCGAATGGATGGAGCGATAGTTTAAGACTTAATTATTACAGGCAGCGTGCAACCATACCTGTTATGGAGTGGATTCCCGAGAAGGAGCCTGCGCTTGGTGAATAAACAGTAAGCGCTAGATGGATCTACCGCCGCTTGAAATCATATCCCTGGCTCTTCCCTTCCAGCATATCAACATATTGAAGTGAACCCAGCCGAAACCGAAGGGGGATGCCGGTGCGTTGTTCGAATTTCCACTCGCCCACACAAAATATTCCCCATTGATCCATAGACGTATGCGGGGCGATCTTTGTAGGAGGATATTGTTGAATAACAGGCAGGGTGGTGCTGTATGAGGTCCAAAGAGCCATAGGTTTGGTCCCCGGAATAGACCTCCCGGCAGCAGAAATATTGAAATTTTTTTCTATTTTATCCACAATTGCGACAGGGGAGTCAAAAAAAAGATCCTGAAGGTGCAAAATCCGCTCCTGTTGCGCATTTGAGCGCATCCATACTGCTCCAAAAAGCAGTGTTAATAGAATTTTAAGGAATCCTTTCCCCTGTATTACCATGAATTTTGTAATTTACGGCCTGGTTTTTGTGGAAAGCGCGACCATCCCACCGGACTGGTGCGCCATAAACCCTAATAACGTATGGCACTTAGTCAAAGTTTACAACAAAAATTACTACAGAAGCTTTCTCCTCAGCAGATACAGCTGATGAAGCTGCTGCAGGTGCCAACGGCAAACCTCGAAGAGCGGATCAAGGAGGAGCTGGAGGAGAATCCGGCCCTGGAGCAATCGGATGAAGCTTCTGATGAATTTGATGAAAACCGGGATGAATTTGAGGGTGAGGAGGAATATGATACAGAAGGAAGCGAAGATGAGTATGATAAGATAGATATCAGCGACTATGTTCATGAAGGGGATGATGATATTGCCGATTACCGGCTTCGGGATGATAATTACCCCGAGCTTGATGATAAGCAGGTGATGCCCTTTAAAGTTGAGACCACGCTTCATGATACGCTGGCCGATCAATTAGGTATGCTGAAACTCGATGAGCGGAGTAGCAAGATCGCCGAGCAGATCGTAGGAAGCATTGATGACGATGGATACCTTCGCCGCGAAACAGCATCCATCCAGGATGATCTTGCTTTCCGTCAGAATATTGATGCAACCGAAGAAGAGATCGAAGGACTGATAAGACTTATACAACAATTTGATCCCGCCGGCGTGGCTGCCCGCGACCTGCAGGAATGCCTTCTCCTGCAACTGGAGCGCCGCCGGTCTGTTGGAGGTATTGCGGTTGAAGGGGCTATTGAGATCCTTACGCGTTACTTCGATGAATTCACCAAAAAACATTATGATAAGATCCAGCGGGGATTAAATATTGATGATGACCAATTAAAAGAGATCATCCAGCAAATCATTAAGCTGAGTCCCAAACCTGGTGGAAATATAGGTGAGATCAACAAGGCCGAAAGTTATGTGCTGCCTGATTTTTTCATCTATAATAATGGCGGAAAACTTGAACTCACCCTCAACAGCAAAAATGCACCTGACCTCCGAATCAGTGAAGGCTACCGCGATATGCTGAAGGATTACGATAAAGGCACAAAGAAAGATAAACGCCAGCGTGATGCCGTACTTTTTATCAAGCAGAAAATAGATGCGGCCAAATGGTTTATAGACGCTATCAAGCAAAGGCAGGAGACACTGATGATGACCATGTCCACCATCATGGAATACCAGCATGAATTTTTTCTCACGGGAGATGAAACTACGATGCGCCCCATGATCCTCAAAGATATTGCAGAGCGGACGGGCCTGGATATTTCAACGGTGAGCAGGGTGGCCAATAGCAAGTTTGTACAAACAGAATTTGGCACTTACCGGTTGAAGTTTTTCTTCTCTGAGAGCCTGAGTACGGAGAGCGGTGAAGAAGTTAGTACACGCGAGGTGAAAAAAATTCTAAGCAACCTTGTGGAAGCAGAGCATAAGCGCAAACCGCTGAGCGATGAACGCCTTACTGAACTTTTGCAGGAAAAAGGTTATAACATTGCACGCAGAACAGTGGCCAAGTACCGTGAACAATTAAACATCCCGGTGGCCCGACTAAGAAAGGAAATATGATGGTCTTCTCAGAACTAAATGAGCAATCCGCTACCCAGGGTGCCGAACCGGAACAAACGCCTGCGCCACTTCGTGTTGTTGGCCACCTGCTGTCCTTTATTTTTCACCCGCTTTTCATTCCGGCCTACATCACCGCATTTCTTCTTTACCTGCATCCATTTGCATTTGCCGGAGAGAATGAATGGTATAAAACATTAAAGCTTGCTTCTGTGATGGTGAGCACAACGCTTTTCCCCGCATTTACTGTTTTCCTTTTAAAGCAACTCGGATTTGCGGGCAGCATTCATTTGAAGGAAAAAAAGGACCGCATCATCCCAATTGTGGCATCCATGATTTTCTATTTCTGGATCTTTTATGTAAGTAAAAACCGTCCGGATAATCCACCTGAATTAGTGCAGATGCTCTGCGCGGTTTTTGTTTCAAGTATCATTGCGCTAACGGCTAACAACTTCATTAAGATCAGTCTGCATACAATTGCAATGGGAGTGCTGGCGGGTTTTTTCATCCACCTTGCCTGGAACAGCGAGATCCCCATGGGTATGCCTCTCTCTGTTGCATTGCTTATTGCAGGAGCTGTTGGAACTGCCAGATTCGCCGTGAGTGACCATACTGTCAAAGAGATCGTGTGGGGATACGCAACAGGGCTGGTGTCAATGCTGATTGCGGTGATTGTCCTGTGAAGTAAGAGGCAAAACCGGTAAGATATAAGAGGTAAGAGGTGAGAGGTAAGAGGTGGGATTTATGAAAAGGAGCCCATTATATACATTTGGATTAGGGCTCTTGAAATAGCGGACCAGAGTAATATTGCTAATAAACTCACGCCAACTACGGCAATTTTTCCACCAGCACTGCGAATAGAAAACAATTGCGCATAGGCCCAGGCGTAATACAGAACATGCGACAGTAACATAGTGCCTAAGAGCCAGAATAAAGCAGGTGGCCGGTTATAAACTGCCATCAGCGGGTAGAAAATAATTGAGGTGAAGAGGATTACTATTCCAACAAAAAATACATTGGCCACCAGGTGTTCAGCATAATTCCTTCCTTTCTTTCTGAAGGCGACAAAAAATATCAACGCATTGAAAGGAACTGCAATGATCATTACCAGGTTCTGCCGCTTCTGCATGAATGAATTCACATTATTTGCTCTTGTACGGATTTCAGAATCGCGTTCAGTACTAACCTTATTAGATTGGCTTATATCAGGGGTAATATTGGGGTTCCCGTTCTTCCCTGATTCAATGTTTGGGTTTGTAGAATTGCGTTCTTCTGTTTTCTGCGGATTGCTACTAACAGGTTTAGTGTTCTGGCTGGCATTCGTTTTTATGAGGCTAAGAACCAGAACAGAAAAGGCCGCTACAAGAAGAAGGAAGGTGAATGGGTTGAAAACTTTTTTTCGCTTGCCATCAAGGTATTCAGCCACCAGTTTACCGGGTCGGGTGAAAAGCGCTATAATAAGACTGAATATTGATTTATCAGTATGTGTAAAGGCATGAAAGAATTCGTGGAAGATATGAGGTATGGTGAATCGATGCGTAGCGCTGCTTTGCCCGCATTGCGGGCAAAATTTATCGGCTGGGTCAAGTGGATGAAGGCAGTTCAGGCATTCATGGCTGGAGCTGGACACAGTTGGTGATTTGGTTCTTACCTCAAAATAAAAAAGAAAAGCGATAAAAAACCGATCTGTTCATCAATTGATCTCATCCATTCTAAGCGTTGAGTATCTGCGATTTCGCCAGGTATTTTTTGGACGGGTGATAAATAAACAGGCAACTGCCATGTTTAATGGCATTGATAACTTTTTTTGATTGTTCCCTGGGTACTGCAGGACAGCCGAAACTACGGCCATTGAATTTATTTGATCTCAGGAAATCAGAACCGACATAATCCGATCCATGTACTACAATATTGCGTGCGGAAGCTTTGTCATTGATCCCCCTTTCTACCCCATCAATTTTTAATGCCAGTCCATGCTCCCCGAAATAGGTTTGTCTTGTTACATAGAAACCCAGGCTGCTTTGGTGACTCTCCGGACGGTTTGAAAACTGCCTCGCATACTCACCTCCCGAATTCCGGCCATGTGCTACATAGGTATGAACAAGTAATTTCATCTCTTCTACGTCAATGATATACATGCGTTTTCTGCGAGAAGACTGGCTGAAGTCGCAGATCGACAGAACATCACCGCGACGAAGTTTTCCCATTTGACGCAGGTTCTTATAGCCCCGCCATGCATGCTGAAATGCAGCAGCAGAAAGTCCTCTTGCGCGCAGGCCCAATTTTGTATAGATGGCGGTGGCTTCTTCAGCAAGTTTGTTTGAAGTAATTTTCTTAGCTGATGCATTGGTCTTGCCCAGAGCAATTGGCTTACTGTTACCAGGAGAAACCGGATTTTTGGAGCCGGGTTTAGTAGGGTGGTCTGCAATCAGCAGCGCAGTGAATCCGGTAATACGGATTGTTGATTCACCGATGTCTTTTCCAGTCATAAAGACGGGAGTGAGCAGGCCTGCAAATAGCATCGAGCCTACCATAACAGTTTTCACGGTCAGGTTCATGATCTGGGTTTTTCAGAGGTTTGGAAGGATATAACGGGGAAGCGGGGGAAATATTATGGAGAGATGGAGGGATGGAGAGATGGAAGGATTTAGAGGGAGGTTTCAGTCTTTTTTCTTTTGAATGGGGATGCGTGGGGATTCTGATTTGGATTCGGATTTTGATTCTGATTTGGAAGGTGGATTGGTGGCTGCTTTCGTTGGTTGTTTGTGAGGTTGTTGATTTTGGGGTTTGTTAACTGGTTTGCCTGAAGACCTGTTTTCTGATTTGGAACCGGGTTTGGATAATGACTTGCTTTCTGATTTGGTGTCAGTATTGGAAGGTTCTATTTTGTTGCTGAATTCATATCTATAGATACGAATAAGAAGAATGAAAACAGATATAAGAAGTGGTCCAAAAACAAGTCCGATAAAACCGAATAATTGCAATCCAATAATAACACCGAAAACAGTTATGAGCGGATGGACATCGCCGATTTTTTTTTGAAGCCAGAATCGGAATACATTATCTACAGTGCCAATGATCCCGAATCCGAATATCAGCATAGCAACACCTCGCCAGGTATCTCCTGCCGCAAAAAACATGACGGCAAGTGGAATATAGGCCAGTGCTGCACCTACGATGGGTAACATGGCGGTGATGCATGTAATGGCAAACCAGAGCATGGGTTCTTTGACACCAAGAATCAGGAACCCTATCAATCCAACTATACCCTGCAGTATGGCAATGAGCGGGATACCGATAGCATTGGAATAAACCAGCGACCCCACTTCCTTACGAAGGTCTTGCTGGTGCCTGCGGCTCATGGGGGTAAGATCAGTAAACACATCCAGCATTTCTTTTCGCTGGGTAAGCATGAAATATAGAATGAAATACATCACAACCAGGGTAGTGAGCGTGTTGAAAGTGGCGCCCAGTATGCCAGGTAGTGTTTTGGCCACTTGCTCACTCAACTGTCCCATATACTTATCACTCAATATTTCAAACCCGGTCTTCTGTTCTATACGTCCAATATATAATTTAAGGGCATTTACGGCTTCTGTTATTTGTTGTTCGGATATGCTTAGCCGGGAGATCACCAGCTTCACAACTGCTCCTATTGGTAATACGATCACAATGAATGATAACAGCATCAGGGCTGCCGCTGCCAGCGACTGTTTCCATCCCCTGTCTACAAGTTTCTGCATCCATTTCCCCATTAAAACAAACAAGGTAAATGCACCGAGGGTGGCTGGCAGGAATGCTTTCATCTCAAAGAAAAGCAGTACTGCTAATCCCGCTATGATCAGGAGGAAAAAGGATTGTCGAAGTTTGTCCGGATCGATGTAGCTCATAGTCGGTTAATGGTGAAAGTTATGAAGTGAATAGGCAATAGGGAATGGAAGAATATAACCTAAATGAAGATAAGTAAAATCAATTGCCTATTCACTATTGCCTATTCACTATTGCCTATTGCCTTTTATATCGCCACCGTTTTCCATCTGCCTCTTCGGAACAGGAGCCATGCTGCGATGGTGATTGCGGTTTCTGCAACGGGGATAGCGATGAACACACCCAGGGGTCCCATCTCCAATGTTTTAGCGAGCAGATATGCCAGTGGTATCTGGAAAAGCCAGAAACCGAAGAGGTTTATCCAGGTTGGGGTTTTTGTATCGCCGGCGCCATTAAAGGCATTGGCCATAACCATTCCGATTCCATAGAAAATATAGCCGGCACTCATTATACGTAAAGCCTGGACGCCTATTCGTTTCACATCTGCTTCGGTGGTGAAAAAGCCCACGATTACATCAGCTGCTGCCAGGAAAAAAAGCATTACGGCCGCCATGAAAATGGTATTATAAAGCGCGGCGGTTTTCACTGATTTTTCCGCACGATCCGGATGACCGGCGCCGAGGTTTTGTCCCACCAGCGTTGCTGCAGCATTAGCCATTCCCCATGCCGGCAAGAGGAAAAAGATCAGGATCCTGATTGCCGTCTGGTATCCTGCGGAGGCGGCGGAATGACCTGTTTCGGCCACCAGTCTTGCAAGGAAGATCCAGCTGCAGGAACCGATGATGAACTGCATCGTTCCTGGTGTAGCAACTTTAAGTAAGGAGCCAATGATGGTGAAGTCGGGCCGCCAGTTAGCCGTTTTAAGTTTTACGATTCCTTTTCCTCCGAAAAGGTGGTAAACCTGGTAGCACACACCGATTCCCCTTCCTATGGTAGTGGCAAGGGCAGCACCAAATAATCCAAGTGCAGGGAATGGTCCCCAGCCCAGGATCAGGAGTGGACAAAGTATGATGTTGGCTATATTGGCTATCCAAAGGCTTTTCATGGCCATGGAGGCATCACCTGCGCCCCTGAAAATACCATTGATAAGGAATAGCAGCATGATGACTATGCTACCTCCCATCATGAGCCTGGTATAGGGGGTACCCAGGGCGATAGTTTCGGCCTCGGCTCCCATCCAGCGGAGTATATCGGGAGCCAGAATTATTCCTGTTATGCTTATCACCACTGTAATGGCGAGTGAAAGCCATAGTGATTGCATGGCAGCATGGGCTGCCGCGCGGGGGTCTTTCTCTCCTATTCTTCGGGCTACCATGGCCGTGGCTGCCATACTTATACCGATGGCCAGTGCATATACAAGTGAGAGGACAGACTCCGTTAGTCCCACCGTTTGAATATTATGCCGGCTATCGGGAAGTCTTCCCACGAAATAAAGGTCCACTACCGCGAAAACGCTTTCCATTCCCATCTCCAGTATCATAGGAATAGCGAGGAGAAACACTGAGCGGCGGATGCTACCTGATGTATAATCCTGTTCATCGCCGCGAAGGGCGGCGCGTATAAGGCGAAATATATTACCCATTGAAAGGGTTGATGCGTCGTTCTGATGCATTGTGATTGTTCAGTTGGTTAAAAAAACTTGTGCTAAGGGGTTGCCGGTTAAATTACCGGATAGGGCAAGCGAGGAGTTTACCTGTTGCCTTTTTGTTTGGAAAGGTCATTAGACCCAGGTCGGCGGGAGGGCCGACAGCTTAGAAAATCATAAAATAAATATTAGAAGATGTAAAAGTATATATTATTCATTTACGCAATACGCAAGTGCCGATAAATATTCCTGAACGTGCATCTGAAGTTGTGAGCGGCGATATTGCATGATGAAACGCGGGTGTGGAACGGAAATGATCTCATCGAAAAAATGATACTCCTCATTAAGCCGGTTAAGAAAATGCAGATTCTTATATCCTCCGATGCAGATGGCTTTTTGGCGCAGGATGCCGCAACTGAGCTGGCTTTGAAGACATTGGACAGCATAAGGTTTTATGGATGCGAGAAGTTGGGGGTCATCATAATAGTTCAGGTTTTTACCCGCTCTTACGAAGCCGATGGGACTAACGGAGCCTATATAGAATCTGCTGTAGAATGCGGCGGCACCACCATATTCGCGGATTATGGTATAGATGAATTCGGCAGAAAGCTCTGAGGATTCGCCGAATTGATGGGTTATGCCGCAATCATTCAATAATTGCCTGGGGGCGGTAAAATTGATGCCGGTAATACCGGCGCCGAATCTGCCTGGATTGATACCAATAAGCATAACGCGGGGTTCTTCATCGGAATAAAACCGGGTAAAAAATTCGCGTATTGCCTGCTGTACCTCAGGTTGGGGATGGGGATAGAGCGGGTCAATTCCATCCGGCAGTTTTTCCGGCGGGCGGAGTTTCCTGAAGAATGATATCGCGCAGTTAGAGAACATGGAAATAGGGTGTTCAGGAAATAGATGTTCGAACATCCCCCGAACATGTGTCAGACACCTAATACAAACTGGGGTTGCTGTTGATGAAGTTTACGAGTGAAGCCGCATTTTTTAGTTTTAGCTTCTTCAGGATATTATGGCGGTGCACTTCCACTGTCTTTAGTGATATATCAAGCTGTTGGGCGATTTCGCGGGAGGAATGGCCGTCCTTAATATAGTGTATCACCTGGATCTCGCGCTCGGTAAGGCTCTGGATATCTGGACCTTCACTTCCCGGCTCCATCACCTGTTCTGAAATGATATTCCGGATCTCATCACAGATATATTTATTGCCCTTATCAACTTCAAGAATGGCCTTTACCATTTCTTCCCGACTACTGTTTTTGGTCACATATCCCTGTGCCCCTACCTGCAGCATTTTACGCGCATAAGCAGGTTGCGAGTGCATTGAGACTCCGATGATCTTTGTATTGGGAGATATCTTACGAATTTCACCGGTGGCATCGAAACCACTCATCGGAACCATATTAATATCCATTAACACAACGCTTGGCTTCTTTTCGCCGGCGATCTTAATAGCCTCCTCAGGGTCACCACAATCGGCGATCACTTCAAAGCGAGGATCACTCGCCAGGATAAAACTCCATGTTTCACGAATCAGCTTGTGATCATCCACTATAAGTATTGAAAGTTTTTTCATCAGGTATCCTGGTTGTTTTTATTTGGTAATGCAATAATCAGTCTACAGCCTTCACCCGGTGCCGTGAGCACCTGAACATCTGCATTAAAGATGGCTGCCCTGCTCATGATGTTAGACAATCCCATGCCGTCTTTCAACTTTGCTTCATTGAGATCAAAGCCCTGGCCATCATCTTTAATTTCGAGTCGGGTGAACTTATTAGTATATGATATATCGATTTCGAGTTTATTTGCTTTAGCGTGTTTGATAACATTATTGACCTGTTCCTGGATGATCCGGAAAAGGGTCAGTTTTTGTTTGGGGTGCAAACCACTATCCAATTTTCCTTTGTGGCGGAAAATTACCTTTAATTGCCGGGTAAGTTCAATGTTTTCTACCAGGTCATTTATGGATGAAACAAGTCCGAGATCATTAAGACTTGCGGGCATCAGGCTCCGGCTGATGGTCCTGATCTCATTTATGGCACTCATGATGGTATCAGAGCTACGGCGTATCATTTGCTTTGACATGCCGTCCTCATTTTGTGCAACCTCAAGGAAAAGTTTTGCAGTAGTGAGCAACTGGTTTACATTATCATGAAGTTCTTTACCAATTTCGGCGCGCTCACTTTCCTGAACATCAACCACCGCTTGTGCAATCTGCTGTTGTTTATGGATCTCCTGTTGCACCAGTCGCTCTTCCATTCGCTTACGCTCGGTAATGTCCTCACAAGAACCGATCATGCGGATCACCTTGCCCTGGTCGTTGTACATGCAATAACCCTTATCAATAACAAGTGCATAGGTTCCATCGGCTTTGCGGAAACGATATTCCTCAATGAACAGTCCCTGCCTATCTCCGCTTAAAACCGAATCTATGCTCTTAAGTACGCGTTCACGGTCATCGATATGAATCTTGTCTTCCCAATTATTTGTATCGCCGGGGTAGAACTGTGACGGATAGCCGAAAAGTGTATTGAAACCTTCCCCCCAGAATGATACTCTTTCAATTGCATCCCAATCCCATATGGCCTCATTTGATGCTCGTGTTGCAAGGATATACCGTTCATTACTCATGTGCAGCTTCTCTGCTGCCTGTTTATTTTCAATTATCATCGTAAGGATATGGTTGGCCCTATTGATCATCGTTAGTTCTTCCGGCCTGGGCGACCGGGCATCTTTGAAGAATACTGAAAAGGTTCCAAGCACTTCATTTGTGGAGCTGATAATGGGTATCGACCAGCTTGCTTTTATTCCCATCATTTCAGCCCCCTGCCTGGTGGTTTCTGCAAGATCGCTCTTGCTTATATCTTCAATAAATACCTGCTGACGACTTTCTACAGCCCTTCCACAAGTAGTATGAACCGAATCATTAGGCGTATTGTTCACGAAATCTCTGAAAGCGGCCGGAAGGCTGGGAGAAGCAAGGCTAACTGCTTCTTTGAGGTTGCTTTTACAAAGTAGAACTGCACAATGGAAACTATCACCCAATGCTTCTAATCCCATCAACAGGTGATTAGCAATTTCTTGCAGGGAAGCATTAGAACCAGTATGCATCTCCAGCACTTCTTTCTCTAACTGCACAAGGTTCTCACTTCGCCTGATTTGCTGGTCGCGGATGTTTTTTTCAATTACCGCACTTAGAGAAGAAGCGAATGTGGTGAGGGTGTCAATGGTTGTTTTGGTCCATTGCCTGGCATTTTCCTTCTGCCCGCAGCCAAAACCTCCCCAATTACCATCACTTGTAACCAGGGGAGTAATCAGAATGGATTTATACCCCAACTCTTCCATCCAATCACGGATCGTATCATTGGATTCACTGGCAACATGGAACTCGGCAACAAAGCCAGCTGTATTTTTATCCTCATCAGATAACAGGGAAGAAGCACCAATAAACAAATGCGATTTCTGCATAACGGTGCATGGTGACGATTTGCACCAGATATGAAAGAGTTTACTTTCCCCTTCAACACATTGCAGAACAAAAAGGCATTCTGACTGAACAGCATCTCCCAAAACCTGGAGGCATTGCCGAAGACCTTCTTCCACTGAGTTACTTGTAAGCAATAATTTAGAAGCCTTAGCGAGAGCAGAAGAAAGGCGGTCTCTTTCAACAAGCTGATCTTCGGTCATTTTCCGATAGGTGATATCCCTGCTATTGGTTTGGATATAGATTACTTCTCCATCTTCAACGATAGGTTTAGACACAGTTTCCAACCATATATAAGATCCGTCTTTTTTACGGAAACGATATTGAACAGAATGGCTGCTCATCCCCTTACTGTTATGATTATGCGCATCTCTTACAGTAGTATCTGCATCTTCCGGAAGAAAGAAATCATAGGGAGATCTGTTAGTGAGCTCTTCCGGTTCATAACCCAGTAACTGTCTTGAAGCTGGGGAAACATAAATATAATCGCCATTAGGACGATGCAGGCAGATAAGGTCGTGGGCATATTCTGAAAGGAATCGAAATCTGGCTTCGCTGTTAGCGAGTTCTGACTGGGCTTTTTTATGATTGGTCATGTCACGGGCAGTAACATGAATTCCATCTGGTTTTCCATTTTTGATGATAAGCCTTGAACTCACCTCCACGGGTATGCGCGTTCCATTTTTTGAGACGAACTCAGATTCATAAACAGTCAGGCTGGTGCCTCCCTCCATTTTTACTGCACCCTGCTCTATAGCGTATGGAAGCTTCTCTGGTGCGAAAAAAAGATGTGATGACTTGCCTGCCATCTCTTCTTCTGAATAACCGAGAAGTTTTTCCGCCATGCGATTCATAGATCGCAGATTGGCATTGTTATCGATTATATAAATTATATCGTTAGCATTCTCAAACAGGTCGCGATAGCTCTGTTCACTTTCTCTCAGATCAAATTCCAGTTTTTTCTGAGCACTGATCTCAGCAATTGTAATGATCATCCCAACCAGGTTTGATTCGGAATTGAGTATGGGAGAAAAGCGACAGGAGTACCACTGGCTTGTACCAGGAAGTATGTATTCAACAATTTTAATGCTACGCGTTTCAACTGCTTCATCATAAGCCGGACGAAGAAGGTGTTCAAGTGGTTCAAAATAATTATGGATCACCTGGCGTACGTCCTGACCCAGAAACAGCGAAGGCTCAACAAATAGTACACCGGGATCTTTGACCCAGAAATTTATATAGATGCCATCTTTGTCGAGTTCAAATACCATATCCGTAAGCGAGGCAACCAACAGTTCAAGTTCTGTAAGCCGGCCTTCTATGCGGTCGCGTATTGCTGCTGGAAATCCAAACCAGTCGTATCCACCGGGTTCAGGCACCACGGTCCAGTATACCGGTAGTAAACTTTCTTCTTTAACTCTGATGGATGCCCTAAAACACACGGGCTCGCGGTAACGGGTGGCAACACCGAGGGCAGCACTTGCACTGCTGTCGAGATGAAGTAAACCATCAAGTTTTAGCGGTGTACCGTTAATCTCTTTTCCGGAAAGCATGCTGAGTGCATCGCTGCAAAAGGAAACCACAGCAAACTCATCTGAGTGGAACCGATAGGGCAGGTGCTGCGTCATGCTATGTATTCCCTGGCTGGTAACGATCATATCCTAAAGTTAGGCAGAACAGTTCAGTAGGAAAAACATGGAGGTGGAAACCTTATTTTGCCAGATTTTGCATCCACAAACCCAACTGTTCGCAAGTAGCAAACTGGGAGTCGATAGTGAGGTAGAAACTTGGGATCTTACCCGCAAACCATTTTTCGATGGTTTCATATCGCTTCTCTTCCAGGGCTCTTTCTGCCACCTTATTATAATCGTCTTTCAGGTTTTCGCGATGGGGCTCTGTACGTGATTTCAGGTAAATTAATCTCACACCCTTCTTACCGCGCTCATCGGTGTAAACCAGTGGTTTTGAATAATCACCGGGATTGAGATCCTTCAATTGTAATACCAGTTCCTTGTCGAGTTGATCGATGGTGCAGAAGGTACCGTTCCCACATTGGCGCATACCACCTGTGAACTTGGAATTCTCGTCTTCACTGTACCTGTTAACCGCCTCTCCAAAGCCTACTGTTCCATCAACGATCTTAGCGCGGAGGGAGTCCATTTTCTCAACAACCGTTCCTACTTCAGTATCAGTTATTGCCGGGATTTTCAGGATATGGCGCACGGTGGCATCATCACCAGCGCGGCTAACCATCTGGATGATATGGTATCCGAATTTACTTTTGAAAACCGGGGAAACCTGTCCTTCACGAAGACGGAAGGCATTAGAAATAAATGCCGGGTCCATCTGCTTTTCGGTACGGTTAATGGCATACATGCCGCCAGTATTTTTACTTCCCGGATCATCTGTATAAAGGCTTGCGAGGGTCTCAAATTTCTGGCGTCCCTCTTCTACCTGCTGTTTAAAATCCTTTAGTTCTTCGATGGCATATAGTTCAAGATCGCGACTTGCTTTTGGATACATCACTATTTCACCCACTTCAAGTTCACTCTCATAAAAGGGCAGACTGTCAACGGGAATTTTATCGAAATAATCCTTTACTTCATTTGGAGTAATGCGGATATTCTCTACAATTTTAGCCCGCATCATTTCAGCCTGCTTCCGCTCAGTGAATGACTGCCTGAAATCTTCCTTGATCTGGTAAACGGTACGGCCGGCGATTTGCTCGAGGGCATCTTTGGAGCCGTACATTTGAACGAAACCACGAACCTGATTGTCTAACAGCGCTTCGATCTCTGCCTCACTCACAACAAGTGAATCCTTTTCGGCCTGCAATACCAGTGCTTTCTGGGCCAAAGCCTGTTCCATGATGATACATTCCGGGTTATCAGGAAGTGTTTGTCCCTGGCGCTGCGCGTCAAAGATGGCGTTCCTGATATCGGAGTGGAGTATGATCTTATCTCCTACCACACCAATTATTCTATCTGCAACCACTTTACGTGTTTGTGCCTGGGTGAGGTAGCCGGCGCTGATGGCCGTCAAAAGCAGCAATAATTTCTTCATTCTTCTACAAATTAAAACAGGAGACGGGCTCCTGTTTCGATTGTTTGATTATTTAACAAAATGATATGGCTCCTCACAGGGTTGCTGTGAGGAGCGGATCATTACAGAGTACGTTTAACTTCTTCTTCTTCGATGGCCACGATGGTATCTCCCACCTGGATATCGGCAAAGTTTTTCAGTGTAAGTCCGCACTCGTAATTGTTGTTTACTTCTTTCACATCGTCTTTAAAGCGTTTCAGGCTTCCCAGTTCAGCAAAAGCTCCTTCGGTACGAGGGTAGATGAGTACTCCATCGCGGAAGAGGCGGATCTTACTATCGCGCTTGATCTTACCTTCCGTAACAAAACATCCGGCAACGGTAGCCTTGTCGAACTTGTACACTTCCCTGATCTCCACGGTAGCAACTTCTTTCTCCTGAACTTTAGGTTCAAGCATTCCTTCCATGGCGCTTCTGATCTCTTCAATGGCATTGTAAATGATGGAATAAGTCTTGATTTGTACGCCTTCATTTTCTGCCAGCTTGGCTGCCTGCGAGGATGCCCTAACGTTAAATCCGATGATGATGGCATCTGATGCAGTTGCAAGGAGTACATCACTTTCGGTGATAGCACCTACTGCCTTATGCACTACGCTCACCGCGATCTCTTCGGTACTTTGCTTGATCAGGGAGTCACTCAGTGCCTCCACAGATCCATCCACGTCACCTTTGATGATGAGGTTGAGCTGCTTAAAGTTACCCAGTGCGAGGCGTCGGCCGATCTCATCAAGGGTGATATGTTTCTTGGTACGGATACCCTGTTCACGCAGGATCTGTGCCCGGCGGGTAGCGATATCTTTAGCTTCTGATTCGTCTTCAAATACACGGAATGTTTCACCCGCTTGCGGTGCACCATTCAGACCCAGGATCAATACTGGAGTTGATGGTGGCGCCTGGTCGAGTTTTTTGTTCCTTTCGTTGAACATAGCTTTCACCCTTCCATAGAATTGTCCCGATACTACCAGGTCGCCCTGGTGTAGGGTACCGTTCTGAACAAGTACGGTAGCAACATATCCACGGCCCTTATCGAGGGTGGCTTCAATGATGGTTCCGTTTGCTTCACGCTCGGGGTTGGCTTTAAGGTCCAGAATTTCGGCTTCGAGCAATATTTTTTCGAGCAGGAGATCAACATTGAGTCCTTTTTTAGCACTCAGTTCCTGGCTCTGGAATTTACCGCCCCATTCTTCAACGAGGATATTCATTCCGGCAAGCTGCTCATATATTTTCTGCGGGTTTGCACCATCCTTATCGATCTTGTTTATGGCGAAGATCATTGGAACTCCAGCTGCCTGTGCGTGGCTGATCGCTTCTTTTGTTTGCGGCATCACGGCATCATCTGCTGCGATAACTATAACTGCAATATCGGTAACCTTGGCACCACGTGCACGCATCGCTGTAAAGGCTTCGTGTCCGGGTGTATCGAGGAAGGCGATCTTTTTACCACTTGGGAGATCAACTGTATAGGCACCGATGTGCTGGGTGATACCACCTGCTTCACCGCCTACTACGTTCGCTGACCGGATATAGTCGAGCAATGATGTTTTACCATGGTCAACGTGACCCATAATGGTAACGATTGGACTACGCGGCTGAAGTTCATCTGGTGAATCTTCATCCTCTTCTTCATCAAGCTGGTCAACGTCATCAACTCCGATAAATTCAACATTGAATCCGAATTCATTGGCAACCAGTTCAATTACTTCCGCGTCGAGGCGTTGGTTGATAGACACCATCATTCCAAGTCCCATACATTTTCCGATAACATCGGCATAGCCAACATCCATCAGGTTAGCCAGTTCGCTAACGCTGATAAATTCTGTTACCTGTAGCGTCATATCCTGGGTCTCATTGCCTTGCTGATCGGCCATTTCCTGGCGTTTCTCGCGGCGGAGCCTTGACTTTACACTTCTTCCTTTACCAGAGCTTCCGGCCATTTTGGCCTGGGTCTGGCGTATTTTCTCCTGGATCTCTTTCTGATCAATTTCTTTTACTTCACGAGGACCACCGGTACGAGGTGCTCCTTGTCCCGGACGTGCCGGGCCTCTACCGCCTGCTGCACCTGGTCCCTGTGGACGAGGGAATCGGCCACCGCCACCACCCTGACCGGGCGGACGTTGCTGGCCCTGGTAACCGCCACCACCACCTTGCTGGCCGCTAGCCTGCTGGCGAGTGATATTCTCCCCTTTCTTATCGATAGGGATACGTTTACGTTTACGTTTTTCGTCATGGGCAGCTGATGATGCTGATCCGCCAGACGATGCAGCGGGCGCTGCTTTAGGACGGGTATCGCTATCAACGGGAAGCTGGATCTTACCTAAGATCTTAGGCCCGGTCAGGCGCTGTGCCTGGATATTTTCAATCATCGGCGGCGTTTCAGGCTCTTCCTGTGGCGCTGCAGCCGGTGGTGTTTCTATTGTTTTTTCTTTAGCAACAACATCTTCTTTAGGTGCGGCTACCGGGGCTTTTGGTGCTTTAGGTGCCGGGGCCTCTTCTGCTTTAGCCGCAGGTGCGGGGGCCTCTGATTTCTTCACCGTTTTCTTAGGACGGGTAGAGGAATCGATGGTAGAGAGGTCGATCTTGTCAATGACCCTGGGGCCCTCAAAACTTGCCGGCTTTTCCGTTTTAGGTGTTGCATCCGGAATAGGAACTTCTGCCACAGGAGCCGGTGGGGCTTCCACAACAGGTGTTGGCTCTGCTTCCGGTGCGGGCAATGGGGCCGGGGCTTCCGCGGGAGGAGGTGCCGGGGCTTCCACCTGAGCTACTGGTTCAGGAACAACAGGAGCTTCCACTTTTTGAACGGGCGCCGGTGCAGCCTCAACTACTACTGGTTTTTCTTCCTTAACAGGCTCTGTCTTCTTAACTTCTTTACGAATACTGATATCCTCATCTTCCTTACGCTTCTTATCCTGCACACTGCCTTTGGGCAGGTCAATCTGGTCGCTCTTGATCTTTGCCACCTTATCGCCCTGAAATTCACGCTGAAGGGCATTGTACATGTCCTCCGTGAGTTTGGAAGTGGGTTTCAGATCTTCACGATCAAATCCTTTGCTCGCCAGAAAATCAACAAGGGTGTCTTTACCGATGTTGAATTCCTTGGCCGCAGCCATCAATCTAGGTGTTGTTGTTTCTGCCATTTATCTTTTCTGTGTGAACAGTATTTATTCTTTTTCGAACTCCTCCTGAACAACCCGCTTCACCTCTTCAATGGTTTCGCGTTCCAGGTCAGTTCTTCTCTCTAATTCGTCAACGGTAAGGTCCAAAACGCTGCGTGCGGTATCACAGCCGATGCGTTTTAATTCATCAATGATCCAGGTTTCGATTTCGTCGCTGAATTCATCGAGGTCTATATCAAATTCTTCCGGTTCTCCTTCATTATCACGGAATACGTCAATTGTCAATCCAGTCAATTCCTGGGCCAGTTTAATATTAACGCCTTTACGACCGATGGCAAGTGATACCTGGTCGGGCTTCAGGAAGACGTTTACATGGTGCTTTTCGTTGTCCAGCTCCATACTGGTGATCTTGGCGGGCGTGAGTGAGCGCTGGATCAGAAGTTGGATGTTGTTGGTGTAATTGATAACATCTATGTTTTCATTCTTCAGTTCCCGAACGATGCCATGGATTCGGCTTCCCTTCATACCCACACAGGCACCAACCGGATCGATCCTGTCATCATAGGATTCTACTGCAACCTTGGCTCTTTCACCTGGTTCGCGAACGATCTTTTTGATCACGATCAGGCCGTCGAAAATCTCCGGAACCTCAATTTCGAGCAATTTAGCGAGGAAAAGCGGACTGGTGCGCGACAAAATGATTACGGGTGAATTATTTTTTAGTTCCACCTTCTTTACCACAGCTCGGATTGTCTCCCCTTTTTTGAAATAATCCTGTGGGATCTGTTCACTTTTAGGGAGGATGAGTTCGTTTCCTTCTTCATCGAGCAGGAGGATTTCTTTTTTCCAGACCTGGTAAACTTCGGCACTCAGAATATCCCCTACACGGTCGCCATATTTCTTGACCAATACGTTCTTTTTCAGGTCACTGATACGGCTTGCCAGTGTTTGTTTGGCGGCAAGAATTGCTCTCCGACCAAAATCGAGGATCTCGACCGCTTCGTACAGTTCTTCACCCACTTCGTAGTCGGGTTCCACCTTAACAGCATCGCTGTAGGCGATCTGTGCCAGCGGGTCTTCAACTGCGCCGTCTTCTACGATGGTGCGCCTGCGAATGATCTCGAGGTCACCTTTTTCAGCGTTCACGATCACGTCGAAGTTGTCGTCTGCACCGTATTTCTTGCGCAGGAGGGTCTTGAATACATCTTCCACCACTTTCATCATGGTGGGACGGTCAATATTCTCCGCGTCCTTGAAATCCTGAAATGCTTCTATCAAATTGATACTTGCCATTGTAGTGATATTTAGAAAACTACCTGAATTTTAGTCTGTTTGATGTTATCAAATAACAAGGAATGTGCTATCACTTCCTTTTTTTTGTTCTTACCTTTTATTTCTTCCACAACGATTCCGTCTTCAGTTACTTCCAGCAATTTACCCTCAATTCTGGAGGCATCCTTCATTGTCACTTCCACGCTTCTGCCCAGATTTTTCCTGTATTGCCGAAGAAGTTTCAGTGGCTCATCTAATCCGGGTGACGATACTTCCAGCGAAAAATCCCCTTCCGGAAACCAGGCTGCCTCTTCGATCTTTTTATACAGAGCGCGGTTGATGCTCACACATCGTGCAATGCTTATTCCACTGTCAGCATCCATGAACACCTTTATATTGTTCCCGGGTTTCACCCGCAGATCCACGAGGAAGTTGTCAGTATCACCTTCCAGCAGTTCATTGATGAACTGGGTCACAGATTGTATAAGGGTTTCGTTTGTCAATTGTCCTGATTCTAGCCTTTTCCCGTGCTCCGGGGGATATGAAAATGGAAGAAGGGAACGCTTTCGTTCCCTTCTCTTGCTTCTTTTTCCGCTGCAAATGTAAGGTAATAGCCTATTCCTTCCAAATTAGGAGCGGGCAAGATTAACAATAACTTCATTTGTTTAGAATGTAACTTTGCGTGGCTATGTTAAAAACTGTATTACTACTGTTATTGGCGTACATCGCTTACCGTTTTATTTTCGGATTTCTGATCCCTGTAACACGTGCTACCCGCCAGGTACGTCGCCAATTCAAAGCTGCCCAGGAGCAGATGGATGCCCAAATGCGTGCTCAACAACAATATCCGGGTGCTGGCGGACAGCAATTCCAAGGGCCGGGATCTTTTTCCCAGGCCGATCCTTCCCGTGCCGAAAAGCCTAAAAAAAGCGATTATATAGATTTTGAGGAAATCAAGACAGGTAAGAAGTAAGAGGTAAGATTTAAGGTAAGATTTAAGAGGTAAGATTTAGAGAGGGAGGTCCAGGACGGTTTTACCCGGTTCAAGGAAAATTCCCTGCAGACCCGCAGCACGTGCTCCTTCCACATTTGTGAGGGTATCATCAATAAAGACAGAATCATGAGCATCTATGCCTGCATCAGCAAGAAGGGCCTGGTACGATTCCACATAGGGTTTTCTCATTCCTATCACATGCGAGTAATAAGCTTTTTCAAAATGCCGGTCGAATGCCTTGCCGGGATAATTCGCATGAAATTTCAGCTGGAACTCTTCATGGTGAATAATATTTGTATTACTGAATAGGAAGACGCGATAACGCCCTTCGAGATTGCGAAGCCATTCTATCCTCTCAGGTGGGAAGTCGTGGAGCATGGCATTCCAGGCCTGAACAATTTCATGGTCGCGGGCTTTGAGGCCGGTTTCATTCCGGAAATTATGGATGAATTCCGTCTCAGTGACCTTTCCCGTTTCCAGATCTTCAAAAAGCGGAGTGGCTTTGTATTGCGAAAAATAATTATGGAAGTTTTTAAGTCCTATTTTCTCAAAGGCTTTCTCTGTATCGGCGAAACTGATATTCATCAGTACGCCGCCGAGGTCAAGGATGATATTCATGTAAGATGTAAGATTTAAGAGGTGAGAATTAAGGTAAGAGGTAAGATTTAAGAGGTAAGATTTAGGGGGTTCGAGGGATTTCTTTGATGGAAACACGTCGGAAATCGATTTCCTGACCCTCAGCCTGGAGTGCAATATATCCACTACTAAGAAGTTTTCCATCGATCTTAATAGAGGGATTGTAATTATTCACCACACCGCCACCGATCTGGGGTTTGGAATAAACAAGAACTGTATCGCCATTGATTATATGCTTTACCAATGAGTCGCCATACACCATTGCTTCGGCACGAACCCATTCTTCCATAGGATAGGTCTTTGATGTTGATTCAATACAATGCCTTGGGTCAACACGTCCTTCATAAACAACATCCGTACCCGGAGAACACATATTACCGGTGGGCCGGGGCTTTCCATCATCAAGTGCAGCGAGGAATTGCATCTCAACTGATATGGGCCAGTCCTGGTCTTTGTACATAGTTCGGGGATCCTGAGAGTGAAACATAACGCCACTGTTGCGGATCGCATAGCCGGGAGCGTTATGGTGGAATTTACCTGTAAAGCGGTATTCCACAATGAGATGAAAATAATCGAAAGGTTTCTTGTAATAGAGATGCGCAAAGCGATTATTGAAATCGTCATACTGGTCGTATCTCACCTTTATCATGCCATCCTCAACCCGGAAAGTTTTACCGAAATTATCATCCACTTCATGGTGGTTAATTTTCACCCACCAATCATTCATGTCTTTTCCGTTGAAAAGTTCTTTCCATTCATCCGGGGCTGATAGCTGCTTTGTTTGCATGCATGCGCAGCAGAAAAACACTGAAAGAAGGATTACCATCCCCCCTAAATAATACGGTCTCTTTTTCATGACTTCAAGTTAATTCAAAAAAAATCATCCGCCATGAGCGGATGATTAAGATCGCGTGTATTAAACCAACTATTGTGAAGCTAACGAAGGAATTATTTATCCCACCAAACTGTTGCTGATTTGGTATCGCGGGAGTTGCCTCCGATCATGATCTCAAACTCACCGGCTTCCCAGATATGCTTTAATTCATGGTTATAGAATTTCAATTCTTCAGTACTCACGGTGAAGCTTACCTGTTTTGACTCACCGGGTTGGAGAAGTATCTTCTGAAACCCTTTCAATTCCTTTAACGGGCGTGTATTGGATGCCACTTTATCACGTATATACAATTGCACCACTTCTTCTCCTTCAACCTTTCCACTATTGGTAACCGTTATTTTGGCAATGAGTTGTTGATTGCCCTTCATTTTCGCGCTGCTGAGTACAATATCACTGTAATTAAAGCTGGTATAGCTCAGGCCATATCCAAATGGATATAGGGGGGTATTGGAAACATCAAGGTAATTGGAACGAAATTTCTGGAAGTTATCACCCTGGAGGGGGCGGCCTGTATTACGGTAGCTGTAGTAGATCGGTATCTGGCCAACATTCCGGGGGAAGGTGGCAGTTATTTTACCGGATGGGTTCTGGTCGCCAAACAGCACATCGGCAATTGCGGGACCAGCTTCAGATCCGCCGAACCAAACATTAAGGATAGCGGGAAGCTTGGCGTCTTCTTCCACGATTGAGAGGGGTCTTCCTGTAAAGAGTACCATCACTACCGGCTTACCGGTGGCTATGAGAGCTTCAAGTAATTTTTTCTGACTGTGGGGGAGGTTGAGGTCGGTGCGACTGGATGCTTCGCCGGTCATTTCTGCCAGCTCGCCCATGGCAGCTACAATCACATCAGCGCCAGCTGCAGCCTTCAGGGCTTCTGCGATCAGCGTATCCGCATTCCTGTTATCGCGTTCCATCAGCTTGCCAAATATACTTGTACGTGCTTCCAGAGCGGAGTCTTCAGTAACATTCGCGCCGCGGGCATATACAATATTCACATTGCTGCCGGCAACCTGCTTCAGACCATCCAACAGGGATGTTGCCTTTGAGGGTTCTGCTGATACAGCCCAGGTACCCACCATATTTTCTTTGCTATTTGCAAGTGGACCAACCAGTGCAATTGTTCCTTTACGTTGCAGAGGAAGGGTATTATTCTGGTTCTTCAGTAATACGAATGTGCGGGTTGCAGTTTCTCGAGCGATCTTTCTTGTTGCGTCAGTGAATATTTCGGTTTTTGCGCGGTTCTCATCGCAGTAGCGGTAAGGGTCATCAAAGAGACCAAGTTTGTACTTAGCCTCAAGTATGCGGCGGCAGGCATTGTCAATTTCTGCCTGGGTAACTTTTCCTTCCTGCAATGATTTTTTCAAGGTGGTGAGAAAGCCTTCGCCTACCATGTCCATATCCAACCCGGCTTTAAGTGAAAGAGCTGAAACAGCCTGAAGGTCTCCAAGGCCGTGGTCAATCATTTCATTTACAGAAGTATAATCAGACACCACCATGCCTTTGAAGCCCCATTGCTTGCGAAGCACATCGGTAAGCAACCATTTATTGCCGGTGGCGGGAATTCCCTCAACATCATTGAAAGAGCTCATCACAGAACCCACGCCTGCATCAACGGCAGCCTTATAGGGAGGGAAATAATCATTATACATTTTGATCCGGCTCATGTCAACTGAATGATAATCGCGGCCTGCTTCCGAAGCGCCGTATAATGCGAAGTGTTTCACACAGGCCATCAGTGTATTGTTTTTTGAAAGATCGTCGCCCTGGTATCCTTTTACCATTGCCCTTGCGATAGCCGAACCGAGAAAGGGATCTTCTCCGGAGCTCTCTGCAATACGGCCCCAGCGCGGGTCGCGGGAAATGTCAACCATTGGGGAAAAAGTCCAGTTGAGTCCATCGGCACTTGCTTCCTGGGCAGCCATACGAGCAGACCTTTCGATTAGTGGCATATCCCAGCTCGCTGCAAGGGCCAGTGGAATTGGGAATGCTGTCCGATATCCATGAATCACATCGAGACCAAAGATGATGGGAATTTTCAGCCGGCTGTTGTTGATAGCAAGCTCTTGAACTTTGCGAATACGTTGGGGAGAAGTGACACTGAAGATGCCCCCAACCTGTCCTTTACGGATCTTGTCTTCCACTCCGGTGCTCACTACCGAACCAGTAGTAGCTTCACCACCCACCAGGAGGTTAAGTTGTCCGATCTTTTCATCGATAGTCATTTTCTTCATCAGTGCGTCAATGAAGGCTTTCATTTTCACCTGCGCCGGCGAAGATTGGGCGGCAGCGGTTGCAGATGGCCGTGACTTTGTTGCAGAGGTTGCAGGCTGCTGAGCCTTCACCTGGGCTGTGATCATTACCGGCATTGCCAGTACTGAACAAATTGCCATAGGCAAGAAAATAGAAGGAATTCGTCTCATCTTTCGTTGTTTTTCGTTTGTGGAAAGTTGTTCGTTCGTTGCTTTTGCGGCTGATCCTGATATTTACTTCATAAGGTAGGGTTTAATCTGTTTTTGCCAGATGGCATAGCCTTTAGCATTCATGTGAAGCTTGTCACCCAGAAAAATATCCGGAAGGGGTTGGCCATCAGCACCCAGCATTGGCGTATATACATCAATGTATGCCGTATTTTTCTTAGTTGCGAGGAAATCGCGGATAGATTTATTAGCGGCGATAAGTCTTTGCTGCATATGCATGCGGCTGGGACTGGGCTTCATTGAAACAAAGCTGATATTGACATCGGGGAAACGGTTCCTGAGGTCGGCAAAGAGTTGAAGGAACCTGTTGTAAACCATATCAGCGCTCACTGTATCGCTGGCTGCCAGGTCATTCTCACCACAGTAGATAAGGATCTGTTTGGGCTCATAAGGGTAAACAATAAGTTCCTGGTATCGCATCAGGTCGGGCAGCGAGGAGCCTCCAAAACCACGGTTGATGATAGTGTGACCGGGAAAATAATCCGCCACATCTTTCCACATTGTAAAAGAGGAGCTGCCAATAAAAAGGATCTTATTGAGGGATGGCTTATGCAAACTATCCTGCTTAACAAATGCCATGACCTCATCATAAAATGGAGGCAGTGGCCGGTCAATTGAGGAAGGCTGTTGCGAATAAGCGGCAAATGACATAAAAGAAAAGCAGGTCAATAGCACCCGCTTCAGGAGCTGATGAATGCCTGCTAAATGCATTTTTAATATGGGATGATTCATATGCTGATCAATTTTGTTACTACAAAACTTATTCCGATTTCAAGAGAGAAAAGCGCTCTGATATTCCATTTTCACTAACAGCTTCAATTGTGTAGTAATAAGTTTTCTGACTGTCCATTCCTTTAAAATAATATTCATTTGCATCATGCACCATGATACAGTTATACAGTTTATCGGGTGCGGTGCCGTAAAATATATTGTAGGCATATGCATTATCCACCGGTCGCCATTTGATATAAGCGCTTCGTTTGTCTTTTTCTGTTCGCAATACAACGAATTCTTTAACAGCTTCGGGCTTCTCACCCATTCCTTTACCAAAAACACGAAGGCCGGAGATGGCAAATTTGCCTGTGGGCATATGGATATTTTCGAGCCTTATATATCTGGCTGTAACCGGTACTTCCAACTCAACATATTCATGCGGAACGTCTTTTTTGTTATTGCTTTTATCGACAATAAGCTTCCATTTTTTTCCATCCATGGATGAATAAAGTTTATACTGGTGGAATATATCAGTTTGCTTTCCAAGAAAAGCAGCATCCTGGTCGGCATAGTTAATCTGGATACCGTTAACGGTTGAAGGGGATCCAAGATCTGATTGTATCCATTCCCCTTTATTGCCTGTTGCTGCGCTCCAATATGTTTTAATGCTTTCGTCAACTGCATTGTTAGGAGCATAACTCCCCAGTGTAGACGAAACCGTAACCGGTTTTTTATAGTTGAGCAACATCCATCCGGTGAATCTTGATTTAAGGTGATCCGCTTCACCCTGGGGAAGGTAGTGGGGATAATCGCCGAAGACCGTGTTGCAGTACATCACTCCATCTTTATCGAACCCTGCAGGCCAGATCCCATTTCTTCTTTCAAAAGTATTCTTCACGCTGATACCCATTGTAGATACATGCCAGTAGTTGTTCCACTTATCCTGGTAAGTTGCCCCATGACCGGCACCTCTTGCGAAACCTCCGGGTTTAAAACTGAAGGGGTCTGATTGCGGGGTAAACGGTCCCAGGGGTGATTCGCCTACCACCACGCCATCTGCATATCCGCTCATTTCAGTTCCGGGTGCGCCATACTGGAAATAGTATTTTCCATTGTGTTTGGTCACCCATGCGCCTTCAATAAATGGATCCAGGAAGGTATTATCCATATACTCACCGAAGCGCTGCCAGCCATAACGCCACTGTTCCAGCAGGTACATTTCCTTTCGTGTACCTTTTGGCTTGAAAGTTTTACGATCCATCTCCACGCCATATAAGGGATAACGGTTACTGCTTCCATTATACATATAGAAGCGGCCATCATCATCAAGAAAGAAAGCCGGGTCCCATCCACCGATCTCCAGTGAATCAAGTGCTTCTTTCCATTCATTTCCTTTTGGATTGGTACTCATCCAAAGGGGGAAATTGCTGCTATAAGTGGAACCAAAAACAAGCATTGTATCCCCAATTACTGTGACTGCCGGAGCACAGAGTTCATCGTAGACCTTATGCCATGGTTTTAGAAACAGTCGTGATACAAAATTCCAGTTCAGCATATCACTGCTCCACCAATAGCCCCACTGGTTTGTAGAGAAAAGGTAATAATCCCCTTTATATGTAACGATAACGGGGTCGGCTGTGGCACGATGTCTTCCCCATTCAGAAAAATTAGGGATGGGCGTATAACCATAATCGATATTTATTGGATTACAATAAGTCTTCTGTTGTGCCTGACCGGAAGTAGAAATAAATAGTAACCAGACCAGGACCATGTATGCTAATAATTTTTTCATTTTTGTTCATTTAGTTGAATGGATATCTTCCTTTCCGAAGAGGATCTGATCGAGGCTCCATTTACCCGGACCAATAAAAAAGAAAATGGCACCGATCAATACAAACATGAAAGGATGCTGGTCTTCGTAGTACACTTTCCCTTTTCCCATTCCAAAAGCGATCACCAGCATAGTAGCGATCATGGGAAGTACAGCGAGCCGGGTGAATAGTCCAACCATTATCAGAATACCTGAAATCAATTCAGCTCCTTTTCCCAGATAGGCAAAAAGCAATGGCTCTGCAAAATGCAGGTCTGTGAGCCATTTTGCGTAATCGCTCATTTGTTTCTCATTGAAAATTTCCCATCCGTGGTAAGCCATGAAGAAACCCACAAAGACCCTTACCAATGCAATACCCTGGTGGTACCAGATTGTATTGGAAGGAGAGAAAAATTGTTTCATTTTTTAGATTTACAGGTTCCCCTTTTTCATTTCTTCAACTGCATGGTTTGCAGCTCTTGCAGCGAAGGCCATATAAAGAATTGACGGACTCTGGTTACCGGTGCTTGTCATACAGGCGCCATCTGTTACAAATACATTCGGGCAGGCATGTACCTGGTTGAAAGCATTCAGAACGGAAGTTTTAGGATCATGCCCCATGCGTATGCCTCCCATTTCATGAATATCAAGGCCAGGTGGCTGCTTTGAATCATTTACGAAAACGTCATTGGCACCAGCTTTCTCCATCATCTCTTTTCCCTGTTCAAGAAAATCCTTCACCATTTTTTCGTCATTATCATCATAGCCCACATCCGTTACCAGAAGGGGAATTCCCCACTGGTCTTTTTTGTCGGCACTCAGGTAAACACGGTTTGTTTCTTTTGGGATGGTTTCGCCCTGCATATACATATACACCCGCCATCCACCTGGTTCAGTAATGGCCTCTTTCAAGGGAGCACCAATGAGCCCGGGATTGGCATCAGAATTAAATCGTTCGCGGTAAGCTCCACTAAAGATAGTGTAGCCTCCGATGAAATCCGTATCCTGGCGGCCCAGATTTCTGAAATTCGGGATCACGCACTCAACAGGTCTGCCCGGTGTATAGTACTTGTCTGTAAATCCATTAATAGCACCATTCATATAGCCCCTGTAATTGTGGAAGCCGATATATTTTCCAAGTACACCGCTGTCATTTCCCAGTCCATCAGGGAAACGTTCTGATTTTGAGTTCAGTAGTATCAGGTTAGAGTTGAGTGCCGATGCATTTACAAATATGAGTCGGGCGGAATAATCAATAACCTCTTTGCTAACGGCATCGATCACCCGCACACCAGTGGCTTTTTTCTTATCCCTATCATATATGATGGAATGCACTACTGAATGAGGGCGCAGGGTTAGATTACCGGTTTTTTTTGCCCAGGGAAGCGTGGAAGTAACCGAACTGAAATAGCCACCATATGGACAACCACGCATACACAGGTTACGATTCAGGCATTGGCCTCTTCCCTGTTGCAGATGTTCCTCAGTAGGTTGAGACAGGTGTGCCCATCGCCCGGACACATAGTATCTATTGTACTCTTTCCACAATACTTCTTTGAAATGTTGTTCAACGCAGTTGAGTTCATATGGTGGCAGAAACTCTCCGTCGGGCATGGAAGGAACACTATCTTTATTACCACATATCCCTACAAACTTTTCGGTATGACTATACCATGGAGCGATATCATCATAACGGATGGGCCAGTCAATACCAAAGCCAAATTTTTTTGGTGCGTTGAAATCATAATCGCTCCAGCGCTGGCAGCTCCTTCCCCAGGTGAGTGATTTACCACCAACCTGGTAACCACGGATCCAGTCAAATGGTTTCTCCTGAACATAAGGATGGTCAGCATCACGAATGAAAAAATGCTCGGTGTCTTCCGAATAGCCCGCAGCCTTAGTGATCAGCGGGTTTTCTTTCACGATCGATTGTGGCACCCTTCCTCTATGAGGCAATTGCCAGGGATGGCGGTCATAGCCCGGGTAGTCTTTTATGTGCTCAATATTCCGTCCGCGCTCCAATACCAGGGTCTTCAAGCCTTTCTCGCAAAGCTCTTTTGCTGCCCAGCCACCACTTATGCCGCTTCCAATTACTATTGCATCGTAAGAAACCATATCAGGTAAGATTTAAGAGGTAAGAGGTAAGATTTAGAGGTAAGAGATAAGAATTATTGACTTCCCACTATCGGCCAGTTAAAAGTGGAATTAAGGCTGATCTTTTGTCCGGTGGTGGAAGAGGCCCTGGCTGCTTCCATGATGTCAAGTACGTGAAGGGCATGTTCAGGATTGATAAGAGGCTCCATATTATTCAGCAAGGCATCTGCAACTACTGTTGCTCCTTCCTGCCACCTGTAGTTGCCCGGATCGGGAAGATGCCTTTTGGTAGCGGGTTCATCATGCGTGGCCATGTCAACCCCCGCGGGTGCCCAATCATATCCAACTAATGAAATATTCCCCTTTGTTCCCCAGATGCTGATGGAAGGTTTCTCCTGACCCTTTCCACCATGACCATAAGGATCGAAATAATTGAACCCGCATTGTATATGCGACAATGTACCGCCTGCATGCTCCATTATGATCATGGCATTGTCCTCGGCTTCCACTTTAATTAGTCCCTTGTTATCAACCTTGCGCTCGGGAGTAATGATGTTTGTCATTGCTATTAATGACTTTGCGGGGCCAAGAAGACCTGTTAGTGTCGCAATGTTATAAACCCCGAGATCGGGCAAACTTCCACCCCCTTTCTCATAAAAGAAGGCAGACCATCCCGGACCTTCATGGCCATAATGTGCATGTGCGCTCGATACTTTCCCAAGCTTACCATCCTGGATGGCTTTGGACATAAATGCAAACTGCGGACTATTAACTACTGCCGGAGCACCCCAGAACTTCAGTTTTTTTTGTATTGCAAGGTCTAGTAATTCGCGACCCTCTTTGTAGGTATTAGCCATCGGTTTTTCACTCCACACATTTTTTCCTTTGGTGAGAGCGATCTTATTGAGCCGGCCATGTTCCTGCATATCAGTGAGGTTCACCAGGAGATCAAAAGGAGCGCCAGCCAATTGCTTATCAATATGATCATAGTGATTAGCAATCTTATATTCTGCTGCGCGATTGATGGCTCTCTGGTAAATGATATCACAAACACTTACTACCTCTACTTGTGGCGAGGCAGTAAGATGGGGAAGGTACTGGGTGGAAACAGAACCGCAACCGATGATAGCCACCTTAATTTTCTTTGATTCTGAAATAGCCAATGCTTCTAATGACGATACCATGGCACCGATTCCGGCAAGCGTGGCGTTGACTATAAAGTGCTGGCGGGTCATGATAGTACTGTTTAAGAATTTATAATTTGATTATTTCAAATGCGGACTCTCGAATCCCAGTTTCTTCAATCCTTTCTGAATTTCAGGTGCGCTCATAAAAAGGTTCCAGAGTAATCCCGAACGATAGTTTTCAATCATCACAATAATGGGTCCCTGGTCAATGGCCAGGTGGCTCTTCGCATACCAGTTTTGTGTTTCATTGAAAGCATCCACAAAGCCATATTCACTCCATATCTTATCGCCAAGATTATAATAGAAATGCCGGAGTGCCTGCATGGAATATTCGGGCGTATAAGGAAAGGCAGATAGGGCTGCAGTTGGGGTAATAGTACCATTATCATTGGTGGGTGAATGGGCATCATAACCTGAATAGGTATCACTTGCCGTTAGACCCCAATTACTTGCAGAATAGCCTTTGAAGTTTTTTGGATTGCGAATGCTGTGTTCGCGATTAATGAGGGTATGATTCCGGTTCTGCTCCCAGTAATCAGCATAGCGGTCTTTAAGTCCGCGGGGGTCAAGGCCAACAAATGAATAATGGGAGAAAAACAAGGGGCCGCCATAATCGAAACCCAGCGGCAGTTTAATACCATAGAATTCTTTCCCGTTATTGAAGAAACTGCTCTGTGCCCATCCACGGTGATAAACATCGGGAGATACCGGATACCGTTCACCAGAAGCCGCAAGTACATACATGATAAGGCATTCATTGAATCCACGCACCGGAAAATTCATAGCCCATCCGTTATTAGGACTCCAGTGCCAGTACAAAACTTCCTGACCTTCCCTGGTGAACCAATCCCATTCCACATCATTCCATATCCAGCCGATCCTGTTACGCAGTTCTCTTTCTGTTTTATCATCGCCATTGAAATATTGTCTGGCAGTAAGCAAGCCCTGTAAGAGATAGGAAGTTTCCACCAGGTCGGCACCATCATCTTTTCTACTGAAGGGGATAGTCTTACCTGTTGCACCATCCAGCCAATGTGGGAATACTCCATGATAGGCATCTGCCTTATGCAGGAAATTCACCATCTTCAGCAGGAACCTTGCAGCAGTATCACGGGATATCCATTTTCTTTCGGTTGCAACGATCACTGCCATTATACCGAATCCGGTACCGCCTGTGGTCACTACTTCAGGACCATAATTATAGGCTACATTGCTTCGTTCTCTGGAGAGGCCCGATACTGGGTGTGCAAAATCCCAGAAATAACGAAAGGTTTGTTTTTGTACAAGGTCAAGAAGTGCAGAATCAGTAAGCACTCCCTGTTCTATGGGAGCTTTAACAGGGGCTTTGGGAGTCTTCTTTTTTTGTGCGCTAAGATCAGCTGACTGAAACAGGCATACCGTAATTATCAGTAATGCTGGTGTAATGAAAAATTTTCTTGACGTCGTTCTGAATGCTATGGCGGGCAAAAGTTGACGAATCTTCATATCAATGTTTTAAGGTTATAGATAAGGTGCCGAGAAACCCAGTGTTTTCATACCCTGCTGCACTTCTGGCGCACTGGTGAAGAGCTCCCAGAGCAGTCCGGAGCGATAATTTTCTATCATGATGATAATAGGTGCCTGGTCAATCGCTATAAATGAATTGGCGAACCACTGGTCCTTTAAAGAGAAAGCATCTACAAAACCATACTCCTTCCATAGTTTATCGCCCAGCACATAATAATAAAACTTTAGCGCGTCCATAGATTCCTGTGGTGTATAGGGAAAGGATGCCAGAGCGGCCGTAGGCGCAATAACTCCAATATCGTTGGTGGGTGAGCTGGCGGTATATCCACCTTCAATATCGCTTGCTGTCAGTCCCCATACCTTGCTGCTATAACCGTAATGGTTTTTTGGATTTGCTATACAGTATTTATAATTAATCTGGGTATGGCTTGTGTTCTGCGTTTTGTAATTGGTATGAATATCGCTGAGTCCATTTGGATTGATTCCAAGAAATGAATAATGTGAGAAGAATAGTGGTCCGCCATATGCCGGACCTAATGGTAGTGTGATGTCATAATACTTGTTTCCATTCAGGAAGCCATTTGCACCCAGCCCTTTCCATCCCTGATCATAAACTGATTTCGGAATGCCGTGAGTAGTTGAAGAAGCCCCGAGTACATAGGTAATCAAACATTCATTCCAGCCACGTACAGGATGGTTCATTTCCCATCCGTAGTTTTCACTCCAATGCCAGTATAAAACCTGCTCATCATTTTTCCGGAACCAGTTCCATTCAACCCTATTACAAATGGTATTGATATCATTGCGCAAAGCAGTTTCAGCAGCTTCGGCGCGGTCAAAATATTGCCTCGCGGTGATCAATCCCATAACGAGGAATGATGTTTCAACCAGGTCGGCGCCGTTATCTTTCTGGCTGAAAGGTTCTGCCTGCCCTGTTGCCCCGTTAAGCCAATGAGGATAGGCTCCATGAAAAGTCTTTGCCTTGTCCTTGAGAAATGCCACCATTGTCTGGAGCCTGGAAAGCGCTTGGGCGCGGGTAATAAAATTGCGATCGGTAGCGGTAACGATTGCCATAATTCCAAAACCAGAGCCCCCTGATGTTACGATATCACCAGATGTATTACGCTCCCTCGCAAGTGCACTTACCGGATGACCGAAATCCCAGAAATATTTAAATGTCTGTCTTTGAACCAGGGTAAGAAGCTCTTCATCAGAGAGGAGGGAAAACTTATTGGAGGAATCAATTTTGGTAACGAAGGACCTCGACAGAACAGTATTTAAACTTGCGCCACCCGCAGATTTCAATGCACTGGTTACTTGCAAAGTATGCCTTGACAGGTATTTAAGATCGGCACCCGGTGTTATCAGCAATACAGAATCGCCGTTCTGAAGGCTGGTGGAAACCGAAGTAGCACCCGAAGGATCAGTGAGTTTAACGGCGGCAGCAACGCTAGAACTGAGGAGGGGTTCACTGAAATGCACCCTGATACCCGGACGTGTTGGCACATCATAGATAAGATCATTCAGGTTGGCATTGTTAAGCTGAATACTCTTAACCGTTAAAGGTTTTTGTGGTGGTACGGGATCGGGCTTTTCTTCCGATTTGCCGCAACTCCAGAAACCAATGGCCATCATAGTGGCGATCGTAAAATAATGGCAGGCTTTGGTCATCGTCAATCGTTTTAAGCGGTCACCTGATCAGATAGGTATTGATCGAATGTGGAAGGGCAACCGTTTCAGCAGCCTTACCATCCACCCAGAGAAAAAATGGTGTATTAATATCACCCTGGTTCATTACCACTACAACCATCGAGCCATCTTCATTGAGGAAGGAGGTGGTAAGTAACTGAGACCTGCTAGCACTACTGATGATCCTTTTAGCACCTGGACGGATAAACTTTGAGAAGTGCCCGATATAATAGTAAGCATTAGTATAGATCAGCTCTCCTTTTTTTGTATCGCCATGCATGGGAGCGAAACAAAAGTTCTGGACATGATTGGGACCGCCGGTTTCATCGAGGAGAATATTCCAGTCGGTCCAGCCCACAGCACCCGCATTGAAATCTTTTATCATATTCTTACCATAACGTTCAGCCCATTTCCATTCATAATATCTCGAGGCTTCAAACTTTTCCTGGCAACCCTCGGTAAATAAGATATTCTCATCGGGAAATGCTTCATGCACCAGGGCAACGTTATCGAACATATTATCACCACCACTCCAGTTCTCATACCAATGGAAGCCAATGCCCCAGGCATATTTTGCAACTTCAGGATCATTAAAATAGGTTTGTGCGCGTTGGTAGATAAGGTCGCGGTTATGATCCCACATGATTATCTTTTTGTCCTGGAATCCTGCTTTATGCATGGTTGGGCCCAGATTATTTTTTAGGAAGTCACGTTCCTCTTCAGCACTATAGATACAACTCTCCCAGCGCTGGGTAGCCATCGGTTCATTCTGGATGGAGATCCCCCAAATTGGCATTCCTTCTGCTTCATAGGCATTTATAAATTTCACATACATATTGGCCCATGCATCATAAAATTCGGGAAGGAGTTTTCCTCCCTGGAGCATATTCTTATTGTCTTTCATGAATGCGGGAGGGCTCCATGGACTTGCATAGAGCGGGATCTTTCCGCCTGCAGCCGTGATAGCCCTCTTAATCATGGGAATTTTAAATTGTTTATCATGCTCAATGGAGAAGGTCTTGAGTTCTTTGTCACCTTCCTGAACATAAGAATAACTGCCACTGCTGAAATCACAACTCTGGATATTGGTACGGATAAGCGAATAGCCAATGCCACTATCCTTACTGAAATAAGCACGAAGTAGTTCTTCCTGTTTTGCTGCGGGAAGTTTTGCAAGGGTTTCTGCGGATGCATCTGTGATAGCACCACCTATTCCCATGAACGACTGATAAGTACGTTTGGGATCGATGAAAATGCAGACCTGTGTTTCCTTGGGCTGTCCCATTTCAGAAAAGCTCAGGGTATCGGTAAGGGTTAACCGATGGTTTGTTTTCTCTGCTGTTGTATATGCCAGTACTGTTTTACCCGCAGCGTTAAAAGCAGGTGCAGCTGCCAAGGAATCAGCAGGAGCGTCAACCAGATTTTTTTCTTCGGCCTGTTGGCATGAAGCCGCCAGTACAAGTAAGGATGCCAGTAATGAATTGAATTTCATACAGCTTTTTTTAAGGGGTTACCATATAAAGGTTGCTGCAGATCCTGCAGACAAAGAACTGAGTGCGCGTTTGCCTTTGTATCGGATATTGAAACCGGCGGCTGAATTGCCATCATTTACTATCAGCATCACTTTTTTGCCATCGGGCCTTTTAAATACAACGTTGGTGAGTCCGGCAACCTGTGTACTGCTTATTCTTACAGATCCGGCAGGAACAAAACGCGAAGCATGGGCCACAATATAGTAGCTCACATTTCTTTGGATGCTTGTTCCGCTGATGGTAAGCGCGCCTTTACATTCAGTACAGCCACCCTGGGTATGTGGACCGAAGGTAGCATCGTTTGCGAGGTTCCATTCCAATGCCACCCTGCTCCAGTTAAGCATTGATCCTATGATAACATTCTTCATATGCCATTTGAGATCGCCCCCAAATTCACCCTTTGAAGATGTCCATTGTTCTGTGAAATAAAGCGCTTTATCGGGATGTGCTGTATGCACTTTTGAGAGGGCATTGATATCACCGGCATAAAGATGAAATGCGGATCCATGTACGTATTGTTTTGCCGCGGGGTCATTGAGAATGGCGATCGGATAATCGGGGTTATCACAGTTATGATCCCAAACGATGATCTTGGTTGTTATACCGGCTGCCTGGAAGGCGGGGCCCAGATGATTCTTTATGAAATCAGCCTGTTGCTCTGCGCTCATCACCATGCTGGGATTATTACCACCATGCTGAGGTTCATTCTGGATAGTGATGGCATCTACATTGATGCCATTTGCTTTCATTGCCTCGATATACTTCACGAAATATTTGGCGTAGGAGCCATAATACTGGGGGAGAAGACTTCCACCAATTGATTTGCCATTGTCTTTCATCCATACCGGCGGACTCCAAGGAGAGCCCATTATTTTGATAGAAGGATTGATAGCGAGTATTTCTTTCAGCACTGGAACCAGGTCGATAGTATCCTGGCTAAGATTGAATTTTGTGAGATCCGGATCTGTTTGTCCGGCGGGAAGATCGTTATAACTGAACACTGTTTCACTAAGATCGGATGCGCCAATGCTGACCCTTAAATAACTGATGCCAATGGCATTTCCGGTGGTACCGAACAGTTCCTGCAAAAGGCTTGCCCTGTTCGTAGCATTCAGTCCGCGGATTAGACTTGCACTTCCTCCTGTAAGAGTATAACCGAACCCTTCCACCGGTTGATATGAAATACTGGAATCAACGTCGATATTAGGATAGTTGTTGGTTGTATCAACAAAAGAAATAGTAAGGTCCTGTTTTTGTAACAAGGCAGTCTGGTCAGGTTTAGTGAGCCACATATCCACATCATTGGGCCTTGGAGGAAGAGGTTGAACAACTGTTCCACCCATTCCCTTATCAGAACAATTTGTTCCCCAGATCAGCAATAGTAGAAGGAGGGCCCGGGGAAGTTTTGTTTTTCTGTACATAACAATAGTATTTCGCTTTATTGAATATTATTACTGAAAAAAAGAAGTGAATCATTATTTCTTGCCAGCACTATCATTTCCCTGCCACCTGCTGTTCTTATACGACGAGCGTCACGCACTTCACCCTGAACAGCAGGGAGCATGCCATTAAAATGGTAAGTGCCACCACCCTTATCATAGGTAAGAAATGATGGCTGCAACCCGTCATATCTTCCTTCATAAGGAACGGTACCATAAAAGTTTCCTGTAACCATGAAACCATTCAGCGGTTCACCTAACGGAAGGAAAGAAAATACCGGTGATAATTGAAATTGTTCGGGCAACTCAGTGATTTTGAAGCCACCTTTCCCATCGTTGATAAATACAGATGTTCCCAGCTTTTCTGCTTTCAATTCTTTATAATTATTGAACAGATCGTAGAACATATATTGTACAGTTTCTCCAGCTACGTCACTGTAATTCAGATATGCTTTTTTTAGCACCGGCAAGGCTCTCTCTAGCTCATCTTTTGCCAGGAAAGTGTATTCCTTTCCATCAATGGTATAGGTCATGATCTGTTCTATGGAGCCATTGTTGTCAAAATCTTTTACATAGAGTTTCAGGGGTGATTGTTTGCCTGCATAGAGCTTACTGTTATGGCCCCAGTTTCCGGCGAGTATATCCACATGTCCGTCACCGTTAATATCAGTGGGCAGCAACGATTGCCATAGTCCGGTGGAAGCAGGAATATCCTTCGCGGAAAATTTACCTGAACTATTCATGAAGATTTTGAGCGGCATCCACTCACCTGTAACGATCAGGTCATCCCAGCCATCTTTATTAATATCAATAAAGTTGGAAGCGGTGACCATACCCAGCGAATCAAGCGAGATCACATCATTGGCTGCAAGTGAAAATTTCCCCTGGCCATCATTTACCAATAGATAAGATGGTTGTGCGATCCCATACATCCTTGCATCTGCCAGTCCGCCTACGAAAAGATCCTGGTCCCCATCCTTATCAAAGTCGGAGCTGCTTACAGTTGATTTGTTACGCGTTATTGAAGGGATGGAACCCGCAGCTAATTTGAAATGTCCTTTTCCATCATTCAAATAAAGGCGGTCTTCCAATTCGGGACTTCCGTTATTAAATTCATTACCGCCGCTTACCACATATAGGTCGGCAAACTTATCATTATTGGCGTCAAAGAATATAGCTGCTGTTTCTTCACTTGACTTAGCAGGTGAAAATATCGCTGTATCCATACTAAGAAAGCTTCCGGATGCTTGCTGAAGAAGCAGTTGACCCGATTGCCCGGAAGCACCGCAAACATAGATATCATCCAGTCCGTCAAGGTTGATATCGCCCACTGCAAGCCGTGGGCCCATTGCTGAGAGCTGGTGTGGAATCAGGTATTGTTTATTCTGGTCGAAGAAATTATTCTCTTTATGCTTCCAGTTTACATTCACCTGTTTGCTTATGTCATTCAGCAGCGGTTGAATCGGAGGAAAAAATAAATTGTATTCGAATGTTCCTCCTGCATGTCGGTATTCCATCTGGAGATCACCTTTAGGAGGAATGTTTTTTACCATTTGATATTTCTGGTCGGGCCAAACTACGAGCATACTGTCAATAGTATGAATGCTGTCGGTTCCAAAATGCATTACTGGTTCACAGGATGATTGGAAGCCACGGGAGAGATGAAGTTGCTGGTATTGCATCTTTCCCCCGGTGAAAAGCCAAACTTTTGTTCCTATACCAAATCGATTCTGGTCTGGTCCTTTAAAATGTAGTTCTGCAGTGTATTTTGGGGGAGCATTATTCTTCAATACAAGGGCACGCGAATTAAGGCTATTGATGACCATATCCAGATTGCCATCATTATTGAGATCTGCGTAGGATGCGCCATTGAAATATCCTTTGATATCAGAAGTCCCCCATTCTTCACTAACATCATCAAATTTCAATGAGCCGCTGCCTTTATAAAAGTATGGGTGCGAAGCGCCGTCGGGCATTTTATCAATGGCTTCTTTGTCATATTTCTTCGTATCCTTAAGGTCCATTTTTGCAACCAGGTCTGATACAAATCGAATATAGTCGAGGTCAACAGGGCGCTTTACGATTCCACTGGAAATGAAGAGGTCCTTATTGCCATCATTATCGAAGTCTGCAAAAAGTGGTGCCCAGCTCCAATCAGTGGCACTTACTCCGCTCAATAATGCGGTCTCCGTGAAACTTGTACCCATACCATTGTTCACTTGAAGTGCATTTCTTGAATACTGATATTGGTAGCCGTGGTAGGTCAGTTTGAATTTATAGGTATCCGGATTTTCATCACTGCCATAGGTCTTGAGCACTTTTTCATCAGGGGGTAACATATCAACGGTTACCAGGTCAGGTTGTCCGTCATTATTGAAATCATTGATATCATTGCCCATGCTAAAGCGGCTATAATGGCGAAAGGCTTTATCACCACTTTCTGTAAAAGTGCCGTTACCATTATTCAGGTAGTAATAATCGTTTTCGTGGAAATCGTTGCCTACATAGATATCATCCCATCCATCGTGGTTCATGTCAGCTATGGCTATACCGAGTCCATAACCAAGTGCACTTTGAAAGATACCCGCTTCAGCAGAGACGTCTGTGAACCGACCGGCTGCTGAAAGATCGTTGCGATACAATTTATCACCGGAGAGAGGATTGTATTTTCTCCTGGCTGCTGTATCAACAATATTTGAGTTTGGTTTTTGGGAGTGGTTAAGCAGGTAACAATCAAGGTCGCCATCACGGTCATAATCAAAGAAGGCTGCCTGGGTACCCATACCCGAAAAGTTGAGTCCATACTTTTCGGCAGTTTCCGTAAATGTTCCATCCTGGTTATTGAGGTAGAGTTCATTGTTGCCGGTAAGACCATGGTGCTGGCTGCTTACTGTAACATAGATATCAAGGAAACCATCGGCATTAATATCGACCATGGTTACACCTGATGCCCAATCGGCCTTTCCGGCTACTCCTGCAGCGGCTGTTATGTCTTCGAATTTGAAATCGCCTTTGTTGAGATAAAGCTTGTTGTTGCTTTTGGAATTCGCCGTAAAGTAAATGTCAGGGAGGCCGTCATTATTAATATCACCTGTAGCAACTCCGCCACCATTATAGTAGTAGAGATAATATAAGATGTTCAGGTTTTCATTTTCCTGGAGTTTGTTTTCAAAAGAAATATTGGTATGCGAAACCGGGAGGTTTTCGAACAGGGTATCCTTCCGTTGGTTGTTGCAGGAAACGGAAAACAGTGAGATAGATATTAAAAGGATTACGGCCGATCTTAAAAATAACATACGGTTGTTTTGAGCCCTGGCAGGAAAATAAAGGGCTGAAAGAAGACTTTCAGCCCTTTTGTATAAAATGTTCCGTGTGTGAAATAACTTTTCCTTCTTTACAGTTTACCTGCAAACAATGCGTTGATTTCAGTTGCGGATAATGCTTTGTTATACAGCCTGAACTGATCCAATGCACCGGTATAGCTCTTGATCCAATCGTCAGTTGGTCCGGCAAGTTTTGCATGCCTGTTCCAACCTGCAAGTACAAGGTTCTTAATAGTTGTTAAGTCAACGGCTCCTCTTGGATTACCATCTTTCTTAACATCGGTTGCACTGGCTGGTGCATCTTCTACTATCGCCCCATCAAAATAATAGGCCATTTTGGAAGTGGTTTCATCATATACAAAAGCTATATGGTGCCAGTTGCCATCCATCAAAGGCTTAGCAAATTTTTTGGAGTCAGGGAATTCAAGCCATTGGTCCATTACCCCCAATTTGAGCGTAGTAGCAGTTGCATCACCATGCTCCAATAGGAGAAATATTGCGGAGTGGTGCCAGCCATATTTATCATCCACCAATGAAAAAACAAATTCAGTTCTTCCTTTATCTGTATTCTTCATCCAGAATGCAATGGTGAAACTGGTAGCTGCACCAAAATCATTCACGTTCATGTATTTGATGGCATTACCGGCATCAGTGCCCTGTACAGCCTTGCCATTGATACCTTCAGTAAGACTGAAAGGATGTACCTGTGCGGGATCGCCAGAGATACTATCTTTTACTTCATATCTTTTCTGCGGGTCATCACCAAATGGAACAAAGAACCTTAGTTCCCCTGCTGGCAGAGGTGGTTTAGATTCATCGGTAGGATATTCACCCAGAACTGGGCGTTCTGTTTTCTGGCACCCGATCATCAGCATCACCAGTATGGGTGATAACAGGTATAATTTAATTATTGATTTCATGTTCACTCCTTTTATAGGTTTAAGAAAATTACCACTCCGGATTCTGTGTCAGTTTTGGATTGGCATTCAATGCAGGTGTAGGAATAGGGAAATAGCGGTGCTTGTTCTGGTAACCGAGTTCGCTCAATTCTTCCACTGCATCACCCCATCTTACCAGGTCAAAGAACCTTTCATATTCCATGGCGAATTCAGCCCTTCTTTCCTTCTTGATTATATCCCTAAGTTCAGCCTGGTCTGTAGTAGTAACCGGGTCTAATCCGGCTCTTTGTCTAACTCTGTTTAGCCATGGTAATGCCTCTGCACTTCTTCCGTCTTCATTAGCTGCTTCAGCTGCCAACAATAGAACGTCGGCATAACGGATCACACGATGGTTGATCCAGGTGTTCTGTGCTTCATTGTTAGGGGTACCCAAACCGGCATCCAGATATCTTTCGAAATTGTTGTAAACCTTTTTATTCCAGTAAAGTGCATTGGTTAAGTTAGGGAGTGTAAGTCCATATCCACCCGTACTCGGTCCACCATCTGATTGGTTGGAATAAAGAATTGTTGCAGCCTTGCGCTTATCACCATCATCATAGGAATCTACGAGATCTTGTGTAGGCGTATTCCAACCCCAGCCAAGGTCCCATGTTCCCGAACCTCTAACACCTTGTGACTGTCCGAGACGGCTCCAATATATATTACCATCGCCCGCCTGCTTGGATGCCTGGATCTCGAATACAGATTCTGGCCCAAGTTCACCCTCTTCTTTGAAAACCCTCCAGTAATCATCGAGTAACCCATATCCAGCAGCGCTCTCAGAATTAATTACCTGTGTAAGAAGACCAAGCGCCTCACCCCATCTTTCTTTATACATCAGAGCTTTAGCCCGGAGCGATTTCGCAGCTCCTGAGGTTAGCCTTCCCGCATATTTCTCCTCCCATACGAGAGGAAGATGCATTTCGGCAAAAGCAAGGTCTTCATCAATGAACTGCCATACTGCATCAGCATTGGATTTCTCCACTTCACCATCAGTTGGTTTAGTGATGATAAAATCAATAATGGGAACATCTCCGAAAGTACGTACCAGGTCAAAATAGGTGTAGGCGCGGAAAAACCTCGCTTCGGCCCTGTTAACCATAGATCTTTCATCGGTAAAATTTCCTGATTCGGCCGTATACAGTACACTATTGCACTGCCCGATCATAACATAGTGCTTATCCCAGTACAGGCCAGCACCCCAGTCATCTTTGGTGTACTGAAATCTGTCATAGGTCTGGTTCCAGGCAGATGCACCCGGATCGGCCACTACTTCACCGTCATCAGAACGGAATCCGTTCATCGCTATCCAGGGAATGTTCTGAAATCCATCTCCAATGAAAGGATCATTGGCGGAATTCCTGATGGCGCCATAAAGACCTTTTGCCTGGCCATCCAGGGCACCCGGAATATCTTCGATGGTTGCCTGCAGAGGCTTCCTGTCCAGGAATTTTTCACATCCTGTTACTGCAGAGATCACGACTATCAGCACCAGCGGTACTATATGTTTACTCTTTATCATGGTTGCTTCCTTTTTTGTGAAAATTGTAATTAAAAATTCGCATTCAAACCAACACTAACTATCCTTGGAAGCGCACTTCCTGCACCTCCGAAGTCAACACCCCAGAAAGTTGCATCGCCTGAAAATTCAGGTGAATATCCAAGGTTGTTCTTCCATGTTTTCAGGTTCTGAACACTACCGTAAATCCGCAGGTTCTTTATAATATTTGAATTCTTAAACTGGCTGAAATTATATCCCAGTGTTACATTCCTTATCCTGAAATAACTTCCGTCTTCCACTCCATATGTTGATGGTGCCCTGTTTATCAGGTGCGCAGCATTTACAATAGGAATGAAGTTGGATGAACCAGGAGCTGTCCAACCTTCGAGGTAATTCTTTGGGTAGTTGTAAACTGAGTTTTTCTGCTCCGATGTGCCCCAAACCCTGTAGATTTCATTACCATATACACCAGCAACATCTACACCAAGATCGAAGTTCTTATACTTCAGGTTGGCATTTGCACCATAAGTGAAATCAGGAGTTGGATTACCAATATTAGTACGGTCTTCATCAGTGATAACACCATCCCCATTCAGGTCGGCATATTTCAAATCGCCCGGACGTGCATTTCCACCATTAATGGTATTATCAGGAGAAAGAAGGATGTCCCTATAAGACTGGTAAACACCTTCCACCACCAAACCATAGAAATAACCCATTGGGTAGCCTGCTTCCACCTGGCTGGCAGTTTGTTCACTGCTGGATAATGTTCTGAATTTAGTCTCCATTTCCAAAACCTTGTTCTTATAAGTGGTTAGGTTTCCGGAAAGGGAAAGGGTCATATCATTGCTGAGTTTCTGATTCCATCCTGCAATGAATTCAAAACCTTTATTCTCAATGGTACCACCATTGGTAAGGGTTGGAAGGATACCCGGATAACGTAGTGATACAAGCAGATCCTCTGTTTTCTTATAATAGTAATTGGCTTCAAAATGAAAGCGCCTGTCAAGGAAGTCAGCTTCAATTCCAACTTCTGATGACATTACTGTTTCCCACTGCAGATTTGGATCAACCAGGAAATCCTCTGTCCATACCGGCTCCAATGTTGTTCCGAATACTGCTGAAGATCCTGTGGAAGTAGTTGGGTAAGCAGGATAAGCTCTGTCTGAGTTAAAATTTCCCAATTCACCAATCGATCCTTTCAGCTTGAGGTAATCAAAGAAATCCTGTCCATCCATAAAGTTCTCACGGGTAACTTCCCATGCAGCACCCACTGCCCAGAAATTCTGGAATTTCTTCTTGTAGTCACGATTGATCTGGCTGGATCCATCTCTCCTGAAACTTGCATTGAGATAATACTTGTTCTGGAAATTGTAAAGAACACGTGCCAGTCCTGATACAGTTGAATATTCATTCTGGCTCGACCTTGAAGTAGCTCTTCCGATATTTCCAAATCCTGTTTGAATATACCAGAAACGCTCATCATTGGGGATGGGCGTACCACCTGTTTCCTGGCTGATATTTCCGGTGATGGACTGAAACTTATTATAAAAAGTAGTGAAACCTGCAGTTGCCGTGATCGAATGATCGCCAAAACGTTTCTTATAGGTACCAATATAATCCTGCTGGAATGACTTGGTATTATCCTGATACTGAGCAACAGCTGTAAGGTTATTTTTTGCGATCACCTGCTCTCCTTCTGGTCTTGTGGGATCGTATACATCATATAAGGGTGTATATACACGCTCATCGCGGTTACTGATATTTGCATACCAGGTGCTGCGGAAGTTCAGGTCTTTGGTGATATTGATATCTACAAATGCACTTCCCACATAGCGGAAACGGGTATCACTTCTCTTATCGTACTCATTCTCCAGAACGGCAAGGGGATTAGCTTCTGAATTCTGGATGATAGGTGTATTAGAGTACAGGTTATAGGTTGATGAATCATCCGGGAAATAAGGATTCCGTGTATTGAACTGTCTTGTTTTTGAATCAATGATAGGAAGCGCCCTTCTTGCATTTTCAAGCGCACCACTATTGTATGGCAGGTTTTCTTTTGCACCAATGAAATTGAAACCAACCTTAAAGATCTTGTTGATCTTATATTCATCATTGATGTTGATGTTTATCCTGTCATATTTAACATGTTTCACGAGACCTTCATCATATGTATAACCAACGCCCATGTGGAAACGGTTTTTCTCTGAACTTCCATCTACACTTATATTATTGGTAGTGAATTTGGCATTTCGCGTTACGGCATCTATCCAATCGGTATTACCCGTATAAGCCGACAGTCCTGGTCCGCCAATATTATCAATAAAGCTCAGGTAAGAATTATCATTGCTATTATCCTGAACGCGGTTATTGGCCTCGAAGGTTGCCAGCTGGCGATATTCATCGCCATTTGCGAGTTCTATCTTATCAACAAGTGTTTTAACACCGTAAACAGAACTAAAGTTTACATTAACCTGCCCGGCCTTAGCTCTTTTGGTTGTAACCAGGATAGCACCCGCTGCACCCCTGATACCAAATACTGCGAGAGAAGAAGGATCTTTTAATACTTCGATGCTTTCGATTTCATTTGGACTAACAAAGTCCATGTTATCACTGAAGATACCATCGATGATATAAACAGGGCGAACGGTACCGATACTGATGGTACCCCTGATCCTTACATCGGGAGTTGAACCCGGAATGGCATTGTTCACGATTGATAGTCCGGCTACCTTAGCCTGCATGGAAGCCAGCGGGTTGGTGTTAGGCTGGGAAGCCAGTTCATCACCTTTTACTTTGGCAACGGATCCGGTAAGATCGCGCTTCTGGGCTGTACCATAACCGATCACCACTACTTCATCCTGCAGTTTTGTAGAAGGCTGGAGAACAACATTGATGATTGTTTTATCACCCACAACTATTTCCTGGTCGTCAAAACCGATGGAAGAGATTACCAGTGTGGCGTTCTCGGGAACAGTGATAGCGAAATTTCCGTCATTATCGGCGGAGGTGCCGGCGGTACTTCCCTTTATTTTTACGGAGGCGAGTGGAACGGGCGCTCCGTTAACATCGGTGATACGACCTGTAACACGTGTCTGCTGAAAATTCATTCCCCGGTACTTAAGAACAACGAGATAATTGTCGAGGATCTCATAACCAAGGGGTGTATTATTCAGCAATTTATCGAGAACTGAAACTACCTCTTCATTCTCGGCGCTGATGGCAACACGGGCATCCTCATTAAGAAGTGCCTGGTTATACAGGAACCTGTAGCTGGATTTTTTTTCAATTACAGAGAGTGCTTTTTTGAGATTAACACCTTCCAGTTTCAGGCTGATCCTGGTTTGAGAATATCCACCTGCAGACACCTGCAGGGCGCAAAAAAGCATAAAGAGTGCGGTTAGCTTCATAATTCTGGCAAACTTTAGCAAAAAGGGAGCTAATAGACAGGCATCCCCATCAGCGAATTTTTTCATATTTTGAGCAATTAGGGTTAACTAAATGGTTCATCAACTTTCTCAAGGGTTGAGTATGTCCTTGTTTTCCCGGCGGGGAATGTTGGCGCATTTCCCGCCATTTTTTAAGTGGAGTTGTTGATCATGGCAGTTCGTTTTTTAGTCGTTCGTTGGTTTTATTTTGAAATCGTTACTGTATCGTTATTGATCTTGTATCTGAATTTTGTGGCGATAGACAGTGCTCTCAGTGCTTCTTCCAGCGATTCTTTGGTAAAATCTGCCTTAAACCGCCATTCGGCCACTTCTTCATCCGCGAATTCTATCTGCACATTATACCATCTTTCCATATTGCGGGCTATGTCGCGAAGTGATTCATTCTCAAATATCAGCCGGTTTTCTATCCAGGATGTTTCAATTACAGCGCTGTCAATTTCTGCGTAACGGATTTCACCGATTGCCACCTTAGGTACATTTTTGCCGCTTACAGCAATTGGCTTAAGTGAGCGGGATCCGGATCTTTCTTCGTCCATTACCACCAGTTTTTCCTTTGGCTTCAGGATGATCTTTTCGCTCGGCCTGCTTTTGATACTAACTTCCAAACTGCCCCTGATCAGGCTGGTTTCAGTAGATTTTTCACCCGGATATGATTTCACGTTGAAAGCCGTGCCCAACACTTTAATATCGATGTTGTGGGCATGTATAAGGAAAGGTTTTTCTGCATTTTTTACCACGTCGAAATAGGCTTCACCTGTAAGGTTTACCTCTCTCGTATTTATACCAAAGTCTTTACTATAGGTAATCCTCGAGCCCGAATTAAGCCAAACCTGTGTTCCATCAGGAAGCATAAGTTTTGACCGGGAGCCATTGCGTGTAGATATCTCACTATTGACAACCGCAAGCTCTTTTTGGCTGCTCGGCAGTACCGGGTTAAAAAAATAAAGAAGGCCGGCAACTAATACAATTACAGCGGCTGACATCCATAACCAGTTACGGCGAAAAAAACCATGAGATATGTTTGATTCCAAATCGTCATTATTTTCCTCTACCCCTTCCAGAAGCCCCTGCGTTACCATTCGATCAATATGCCTTTCATAGGCAGCCGCGGCATCAGCGGAATTGGAACCCCCCTGCTGAAACCATATGTCTGATATGGTCTGGAGGGGATAATGATATTCGGGGTGTTGCCTCAACAACTCCTCCAGCTCGGCAGCCTCCTGTACGGAGCTCTCTCCCGATAATTTCTTGGCCACTAGCTCCCAGAGCCGGTCTGTAATCATGCTGGTTTGTTGTTGAGGGTAGTAAGACACCGATTCATACCTCTTACCCTTAAAGAATTCTTAAAAATATTTTTATTTCCCTCTTTGGGGGGCGGGAACTGCCTTTCGGATATCAAAGCGCACGGCTTCACCTATCCTTTTTAGAGCAATGGACATTTGGGTTTCCACGGTTTTGACCGAAAGCTTGAGTAATTCGGCCACTTCCCGGTATTTGAGCTCATCTTCTTTCACCAGTTTAAAGATCAGGCGGCAGCGAGGTGGCAGCTTCATGATAGCCTCCTGCACCATTTTCTTCATTTCCGCGGTTATCAGCATACGTTCCGGATCAAGGTGGACTGATTTGAGATCAACGGGGATCTCACTCAGGTCGGTCAGAAGCACTCTGTTTTGTCTTGACAGGAAATTATAGGCAGTATTTCGTGTAGCTGTATACAGGTAGAGTTTAAGACTGCTGATATTTTCCAGTCTTTTTCTTTTTTCCCAGATGATTATGAACACATCCGATACGATCTCTTCAGCTGATTGCTTAGAGCGGGTAAAGCCGAAGGCGAACTGGGTGAGGGGTGTATAAAATGCACTGAAGAGCTCGCGATAGGCCGCCTGGTCATCAAAACGCGCGATGCGTTCCTGCAAATATTGTATACGGCCAGGAGCAATCATGAGCAATCTGTAAATAAATGGATTGAGCTGGAAAATTACCGATAATGTTCAAGAATGATTATTTTTTTACCAGCTGCTCAGTTTAGGGCATGTTTTTATATTTTTGCACCCCGCCTTAGCGAAAACTTAGGCACCTCCACGGAGGGAAGGGCCCTTAGCTCAGTCGGTTAGAGCATCTGACTCATAATCAGAGGGTCGCTGGTTCGAGCCCGGCAGGGCCCACAAATAAAGGGGTTACGTTAATCGTAACCCCTTTTACTTTTATATGATCCTGTAAAACTTACTGGCTCACTTTGAACTCTACCCTGCGGTTCTGGGTCCTACCAGCAGCTGTTCCATTATCTGCCACGGGCTGATCCTGGCCATAGCCTATGGTCGTTAACCTATCATCAGCAATTCCTTTTTTCACGAGGTATGCTTTAACAGCAGCAGCACGCTTTTCACTGAGTGTCTGGTTAGATTCAGCCTTACCTGTATTATCAGTATGTCCTGCTATCTGCACTTTCAACTGCGGATATTGTTCATTAAGGATCCGTGCAGCCTTATCCAGTTCCTTACGACCTGTAGCGGTAAGATTTGCACTTCCGGTTACGAACTGAACAGCGTTGGCATTGAATTTAGAAGCTTCAAGGGTTGGGCAACCTCCGTTTTCTGCAGGACCTGCGAGGTCTGGACAACGATCTTCATCATCATTCACGCCATCATTGTCGCGATCAGTCGGAGGACATCCCTGGTAACGAACTAATCCAGCTTCATTCGGACACTTATCTTCTTCATCATTCACTCCATCCTTGTCAGAATCAGGAATTGGACAGCCATTGTATTTAGCAATACCGGGCACATCTATACATTTGTCCTCTTCATCATTCACGCCATCCTTATCTGTGTCCGGAATGGGGCAACCACCATATTTAGGCAAACCAGCTTCTGTAGGGCATTTGTCTTCTTCATCATTGATGCCATCTTTATCAGTATCAGGAATCGGGCATCCTTTGTAACGCTCTAATCCGGCAACACCTGGGCATTCATCATTCTTGTCGATAACACCATCGCCATCAGAATCTGCCGGAATGAGTTTACCAAATAGTTTGAGTTTTAGTCCAACCTGTATATTCTGGTTAAAGTATTCACCACCGGGATTAGCATTCCCCCTGTTATCAATATTTTTCAAACCATGGATATAACGGGCAAAAGGCGTAACCCTACCATGGGGAAATAATTCAGCACCTACGTTGAGGGCAATCCCCGACTTTTCAAGACTGTCTTTGGTATAACGGTTGTTATCATCATCTACCGAGGACACAAAATCGAATTGTGGGCCGGCAGTAAGGGCAAATTTATCGCCCAAATGAAACTTCAATAATACGGGAACTGAGAAATAACTCACTTTAGTATCTTTCAGAAAAGCAGCACCTGCATCAGTTTCGAACTTGAGGCTATTGTACATCAACTGTGGCTCAAAAGACACAACTTTACCCAGTGGGATATTCAGCCAGGCACCGGCGCCCCAGCCAAATTTTGAGTTATAGTCAAGATTGTCGTTATCCGATACACGGAGTTTAGCGAAATTGGCTGCACCTAACAGTCCACCACTAACGGTGTAATGCTCTTTCACAATTTTCTGTGAGAAGGCCATCTGTGCCGACAATACAGCGCAGGCCAACATGAATTTTTTCATGGGTTAAATTTTGAATGAATAATAGGAGGTCAAATGGGTTTATCAATATGTGTACCAGCCCACTTTAAATTTGTGACATGAGAAAAATATCAGCATTTGTCTTTACCAGCCTCAACGGTTACTACAAAGGAATTAATGAGGATATCAGCTGGCATAAGCATGGAGAGGAAGAAATGAAATTTTCTGAAGAAGGAGCAAATTCAGGCAGCACCCTGCTTTTCGGCCGGGTTACCTATGAAATGATGGCGGGTTTCTGGCCCAGTGCCATGGCTTTAGAGATGATGCCGGAAGTTGCTGCCGGGATGAATAGCTCAGAAAAAATCGTTTACTCGCGCACTCTCAAACAGGCCAACTGGAATAACACGAGAATTATCTGCGATGATATAATCAATGAAACAAAAAAGCTTAAAGAGATACCAGGGAAAGACATGACCATACTGGGAAGCGGAAGCATTGTTTCGCAGTTTGCGGAAGCGGGACTTATCGATGAATTACAGATCATGATCGATCCGGTTGCAATAGCAAAAGGAACAGCCCTTTTTGAAAATATAAACCAATCTCTCTCTTTCCAACTTGTTAGTACGCGGACTTTTAAAAGCGGTGTAATACTTCTTAACTATATCCCTCAATAAAATTCATACTGCAGAAAACTGTAATCATCTGGTAATTCTGCTATCGTAAGACCTACAGTAGCAACCCCTTTAAAATGCCCTGCCAGAGCGGGGAAAAGGCCCCTGTACACAACTTTGCCATCGTCTTATTTTTACATCACTCCTGATTAGCGCATCGTCTTGCTATTGCATTTTCGTAAACCTTAAATATGAATTAAAATGGAAGACAACAAATTGCTGTCAACAGCAAATGAAAATCTCCTGCGCGAGATCAGGAAAAACAAAGAACTATTCAGAACTGAACCAATGAAGATCTATCCATGGTGGTTCTGGCCTTGCACTGTGCGGGCTCTGCTGGTAACAGATGGGGGACTTGATTTTGGAACGGGCGATTTCGGCCTCTCCACTTTTGTCAGTATTCTACAGAATGATGGCAGGGGCTATGTTCGCTTTGAACTTACGCTTGCACATCGTTCGGCCTTTGCCTCTGATGCTCAGGTTCAGGCAGGCGCGGCGGGTATAAAGAGAAGTATCAAGGGATTCAAGTTTGATGATACCAATCATTTTAGCAGCAACATGTATGATGAAGTATTTCTGTTTGGCATCAATAGTGGAGCCCCCATACCCGACAGTGAACTCATCGCTATCAGCCAGTTTATGAACGGAGGAGGTGGAGTATTTGCCACCGGTGATCATGGCAGCCTGGGTAATGAACTATGTGGAAATATCACCAGGGTTCGGTCTATGCGCAACTGGAATAATAGCGCCGGTAATGTGGGGATGTCAGACGCTGCCCGTAATGATACCAACCGTCCGGGTCATGATGCCGGCTCCCAATTTGATGACCAGTCAGATGATGTTCCGCAACCCATTCAGCCAAAACTTTATTCAAGCAGATGGGGTGCATTCTGGAAGGAGACCTATCCACATCCACTCCTTTGCAGTCCCAATGGAAGAATAATGATACTGCCCGATCATCCGCATGAAGGCGAATGCATCGAACCATCGGATATTTCCCAAACCTATTTAGATGGCAGCCCCGAATACCCAATGGGTATACGTCCGGAAGTGATAGCATTTTCAACGGTACTTGCAGGCAGCAATGCAGGAGGAAGTAAAACCGCCACTAATGCCCAACGGTTTGGAGCGATATCTGCGTATGATGGTCACCGTGCGGATATCGGCAGGGTTGTAACTGATGCCACCTGGCACCATTTCGTGAATGTTAACCTGGTTGGTGAACTTGGCATTCCTGATTCAGAAATTAAGGGACTTGGATTTCTGGCCACTGCAGCAGGGCAGGCACACTTCGACCAGATCAAACATTACTATATCAATATTGGTGTGTGGATGGCAAGGAAAACTAACCATGCATGTTTCCGCAAGCGGACAATCTGGGACCTTGTTTATAACCACCGCGTGTTGGAAGCAACCATGATGGAACCTAACCTGCGTTTTGAAAAAATACATGCCTCTCTTATTTATGCCATTGGTACACATGCTACGGATGTGCTGGGCAAAAGAGCAAGTCATTGCCGTAAAATACAGTTCATACTGGATATTATCCGTTATCCACTTCCCGAACTCATTCCAACCATTGATCCATGGTTTCCTCAACCGGAAGAAATTCAGGATCCTGTGGTGCCATGGCTTGACCTTAATCCACTCTTTGCAATCGCCATTGGCAGTGGGCTACTTGCCGTAAGAGAGGAAATAGGAGCCAACCTTGAAAAAATGGATGAGAAGATAGCAGACAGAATGGAGCAAGTGTTTGATGAAGGAGTGAAACGAGGCGTTGATATTGCGAATGATTCCTTCCAGCGTAGTTTTAAAAACATCAGCCGATATATTAAATAAGGACGGATTGCAAATAGAAAAGGGTTCCGGAAATCCGGAACCCTTTCGTCATTCAACCTCACAATCAATAACTGTAAACCGTCTTCGTTTTAAAAGCAAATATTCCGGTTAAATAGGATTTGTAGCTTTTCACCAGCTCGATCGGGTAGCCATCAGCGTCATACTTATATTGAAAGTCATAGGCTACGAACTCAGGATAACTACCATGGTATGACTTCACCTCAACTGTTGCATTATGCCTTGACCTTGCAGGCAACATGATATCAGGCATGTTGATATGAATGAACGGATTGATATTGAAATCATACTGGTAAGTACCAACCTCACTGCTATGATTAGACGTAGTAGCCGCATCACTCATATTATTACCACCAATAAACCGCATGGTGTATGTCATGTCAATAGGACTGTTGCTGTAATCATATCGGGCCATTACATCATAGTTACCGGTTATACCTGTTCCGCCTGGCTGTGGGCTATACTGTACCTGTGCGCTTGTTTCAACACCCGCTTCTTTTTTCTTCATGGTTATTACCCGGCCTTCCGCATCATATGTAAACATATTCTCTGCTACTATTGAGTTGCTTTCGTTGTATCGAATGATACGGGCTGGTTTAGTGAGTCCGTTGTATTCAAACTTATCAGTCATATCTACATAAGTACTGTTGTCTGCTTTTTTGCGATAATGAACTATTTGAGAAATCCTGCCATCCGAAGCATACTCATAAGCCGCTTTGCTGATAGGTTTGAAGTTGCCATTGTCATACTGGAAAATATACTCAGCGCGTAGCTTTTTAGCTTCTCTGCTTCCGCCCATAGTATAAACAGTGCCTTCCTGTACATCAGCTTTCTCGAGTGTAAGTTCATCGCGGGTACCCCATTTGCTAATTGCAATCTGGAAACGGATGGCTGAACGTAACAAGGTCAGTTCGTTTTTGCCTGGATTGAATGTTCCGTGAACAACAGTTCCACCACCGTTAGCATCCCAGGTCATCAGGCGGTAAGAAACTGGTATGCTGTCATAAACCACATCACCGATCTTTATCAGGGGATGAACGATGATCTTCATGAAAGGATCAACCGGTATACTGCCCGGATTGAAAGATCCTTCGGGATAACCGAACATTGCTGGCTGGTCAGTTGGATTTACCTTTGAGAGTTCAAGTGTGATATCTGTCCGGGTATTTTTCACTGCCTGGAAACCACAAGGAAGCGGCTTGGTCACTTCATTGGCTTTGTGTGAATGGGCCATGGGACTAACAAACAACACTTTTTCGGCTGCATTCATGATCATTACACTGGTAACGCGGTAGTTATCGGCTTCCACAATAATAGAATCGGTGAGATAAGCACCATTGTGAGGAAGGGCGATTTTTTTAGCTGTCCAAACTGGTTGCTGCTGGCCATTAACCATGCTGATAACAGCAAATAATCCATTTACAGCGGATACTTCACCTGGCAATGATGCAACCTGGAAACGAATGGTTGTTTTTTGATTACCGCCGCCATTGCCACCATTTCCTCCACCTGGCATTGGTTTAACTACATCCTGCTTACTACATGCAGCAAGGAAAAGAATCATAAAAGAGAATAGAACAAGGTTTAACTGAAATAACTTTTTCATTTTTTAAATTTTTAAGGTTCAGGTTTGATAGAGGTAATACCCCGGGTGGAGAAAAAAGGGTTGGGTGCTGATCTAGTGATTAACAAATGTTTCGCAAATGCTTAAATTAAGGGCTGGAACACCATCATGAAATTCAAGCTCAAAGCGCAGAACCTGCTGGAAGCAATCGGAATGCTTTTCAACCTGGTACCTAGGCCTTTAATTGATACACAGGTAGCGTTTAATGCTGCCCGTGTAATCATGGCTGCCGCTAACACAGGTTTGTTTGAAGCGATGGGAAAAACAGGGAACACAGCAAAGGAACTTGCCGAAAAAACAGATACCAATGAAGCGGCAACTAAAAAATTGCTGCAATGCCTGGTGAGTATGAATTATGTGCGTTACAGGAACAATACCTATCAATTACGTCGTGGGTATTACAAATGGCTGCTGCCTGATTCTCCCACCAACCTGCTGGCTAAACTTAGATTCCAGCAAAAAGAATGGAACTGGATGGCTGGCCTGGAAAATTATATCAGGGAGGGAAAGATCATTGACATTCATTCAAATCTTACGGAGCAGGAATGGGCCGATTACCAGGGCGCGATGCGCGACCTCTCCTATACGCTTGCCCTGGAAACTGCAAAAAAGCTCACTTTGCCTGATGATGCCCGAAGCATGCTAGATATTGGTGGGGCGCATGGAGCTTATTCTATAGAACTTTGTAAGAAATATCCTCAACTGGAAGCAACCATTTTCGAATTACCTGGTGCCGTGCAGGCTGCCCGTGAAATTGGAATGCAATACCACGATGGTTCCCGCATCCATTACAAGGCAGGTAATGCCCTGGAGGATGATCTCGGGACAGGGGTATATGATATTGTTATGGCCAATAATCTTGTGCATCATTTCAATGTGGAAGAGAACCGGCGGCTTACAAAAAAAGTAGCAGCAGCATTAAAGCCGGGAGGAATCTTTGTTATCGGGGAGTTCATTCCGGAAGGCCAGCCGGCAAAGACAGATATGATCACTGCAACATCGGCACTATATTTTTCTATGACCAGTTCATCGGGTGCGTGGACGGTAGCGGAAATAACCGACTGGCAATCAGATGCCGGTCTGGAACCGTTAAAAACCAAAAGCCTCTACTCTATCCCCGGCTGGAAGTTATGCATTGCCCGGAAAGCTGCACCTTTGAAGCCCTAATCAGAAAAAATGGAAAGAGAAGCCTATATCATTGACGGGGTAAGATCACCCATTGGTAATTTTAAGGGAAGCCTTGCCGGTATAAGGGCCGACGACCTGGCCGCAACCATCTTAAGGAAGCTTACCGGGAGAAATCCCGCCATCCCTATGAGCGCAATAGATGATGTAATCCTTGGTTGTCATAACCAGGCCGGAGAAGATAACCGCAATGTGGCTCGGATGGCATTACTGCTTGCAGGCATACCCTATTCTGTGCCGGGAGAAACCGTTAACCGGCTCTGTGCTTCGGGAATGAGCGCAGTGGTGCAGGCAGCAAGGGCAATCAGGGCCGGAGATGGCGAGCTCTTTATAGCAGGTGGCATGGAGCATATGACGAGAAGTCCATGGGTTATTTCCAAGACATCCCAGCCATTTGGCAGCGATGCAAAAATGTATGATTCCAGTTTCGGGTGGCGTTTTGTAAACCCCGAGATGGAAAGGTTATATGGTATCGACCCTATGGGATTAACCGCCGAGAACCTGGCAGAGATATATAATATCAGTAGACAAGACCAGGATCGTTTCGCCTTCCTTTCTCAGCAGAAAGCTTCGAAAGCACAGGCTTCCGGACGGTTTGCAGAAGAGATCGCCCCTATTGAGATCGCTCAGAGAAAAGGCAGTACGCTGGTGGTTGACAAAGATGAGTTCCTCAGACCTGATACAACAGAAGAGGTGCTTGCTACTCTTAAGCCTGCATTCAAAAAAGATGGTACAGTTACCGCAGGAAATTCATCGGGACTGAACGACGGAGCCGCGGCCATGTATATTGCCTCAGATAAAGCGGTAAAAGAATATGGACTGGCACCGATGGCACGCATAGTAAGTTCAGCAGTGGTGGGTGTAGAACCCAGGATCATGGGAATCGGTCCGGTAGGTGCCACCAGGAAAGCACTGGAAAAAGCAAGCCTGCAGTTAAGTGATATGGATGTTATAGAAATCAATGAAGCCTTTGCTGCACAGAGTATAGCCTGCATACGTGAATTGGGGATGGCCGATGACGATGCCCGAATCAATATCAATGGCGGTGCAATTGCGCTTGGCCACCCTCTGGGAATGAGTGGAACGAGAATAATCCATACAGCGGCACTGGAGCTGAAGAAACAACAGAAAAGATATGCCCTGGCAACTATGTGTATAGGGCTGGGACAGGGATATGCCGTTATCCTGGAGCGGGTTTGAAAATAGAAAAATGTACAGATCATGAAGAGGTTCCTGCTTTCTCTTTTAATGATGCAAATACTTCATGCATCATTCGGCCAGTATGCTATCAGTGAAAACAAGCGCTATCTGCTTAAAGATGGCAAACCCTTTTTCTGGCTGGGTGATACTGCCTGGGAACTCTTCCACCGCCTTAACCGCGAAGAAGCGGATCAATACCTGAAACGCCGTGCCGAACAAGGCTTCACCGTTATACAGGCAGTGGTATTAGCCGAGTTGGATGGGCTAAGGGTACCTAACGCTTACGGTGTTCTTCCACTTCATAATGAGGATGCAGCCCAACCAAATGAAGCCTATTTCAAGCATGTTGACCATATAATAGACAAAGCAGCATCATATGGATTAACGGTGGCATTGCTACCCACATGGGGAGACAAGCTTTTCAAAGACAGCTGGGGCAAGGGACCGGAAATTTTTACAGAAGAGAAGGCTGCCATCTATGGAAAATGGATTGGTAAACGCTATCGCGACAAGAAGAATATTATTTGGGTGATGGGTGGTGATCGAAATCCCAGGAATGAATCAGATATGGCGGTATGGCGCAGCATGGCTAAAGCAGTAATTGAAGGTGTTGGGGATGCACAAAAGACATTGCTTACTTTTCATCCCCAACCCAGTGCTTTGGGGTCGGCCACCTGGTTTGCCAAGGATGACTGGATAAGTTTCCATATGTTCCAGATCGGGCATTGCCGCGATATTGCCAGCTATGATTTGATCCGCAAGGTATATGACATGGTGCCCGATAAACCTGTGATGGATGGCGAGCCTATTTATGAAGATCATCCCGTTTGTTTCAACGCTAAAGATCTGGGCACTTCAAATGCATATGATGTTCGTAAAGCTGCGTGGATCGATTTGTTTGCCGGATCACATGGACATACCTATGGATGCCATGGAGTATGGCAATTCTACTCAGAAAAAACAGAGGGTATCAATGGACCGCATTTTTTCTGGAAGGAGGCACTTGAACTTCCCGGTGCTAACCAGATGAAATATGTTCGCAAGCTTATGGAGTCATTCTCCATTATCGACCGGGTACCCGATCAATCAATTCTTTTGGAACCGGCTACCCCGCCGTCAGAAAGAATTCAAGCTACCCGGGGAAAGGATTATGCCTTTATCTATACAGCTGCCGGAAAATCTTTTACCGTGGATGCGGGCAAACTAAACGCCACTCAATTGAAGGCCAGCTGGTATGATCCACGGAATGGCGAAAGCAAACCAATCGGCAACTTCGGGAAGCAGCTTCCGCTCCTATTTCATCCGCCAACAGCGGGCTATGGACAAGATTGGGTACTGGTGTTGGATGGCCGGAACTAACTCCACAGGCATTTTTGCACAGCTATACGATAATATACCTGGTTTTCGTTTTCAGAACATGCGTTCAATCTTATTCTTTCTTTTTATAGTTGGTTACTTACCTGTGCTGCGAGGCCAGCAGTCACAAGCTGGCCGGCAACCACAGGTTGACGAAACACTAGCCTCACTAAAAGCAGAACTTTTTGGGAAGGATACTGCCCAATACAATGGAAAAGGGATTCACGACCTTCGGTTGTCCAAAACCGGTACTTTAAGTTTATGGTTTGACAAATCGGGGAAAGAGAAAGATTCCATAACCTTACTAACCCTTCGTTCATATACAACCGACAGCGCAGGCAATCATCTACTTTATGGCATCAAGCCAATGGATAAGGAAGTGGAACTCTATCTCGATGGTCCACATGAAATGATGGAGACCGATGCTGATGGAAAGATCACTTTAAAATCTTTCATAAATGTTGGCACATTCCGTTTCACAACTGCTGAACGGGCACTTGCCTTTGCAGATGCTTTGGTAGCGTTGCGAAAAAAAATCTCCCCTTATAGGGGCAATCCCCGCAATAAATGGGGACAATGATCCATTGCCTGCAAAGGAAGTACCCACAATTGGTATATTTGGGAATATCATCTTTACATGAGAACCATCAAAACCGGCCTCTGCTCCTATGGCATGAGCGGCAAATTATTTCATGCCCCCTTTATTGACAGTCATCCCGGCTTCGAATTAACGGCTATCGTTGAGCGAAGCAAGAATGAATCGCGCGAGCGCTATCCCGTTTCAAAATGTTACCGCTCCTTTGAGGAGCTGCTGGCCGATACAAGTATTGAACTTATTGTGGTAAATACCCCTGTGCAGACCCATTATGAAATGGTTAAAGCAGCGCTGCAGGCAGGAAAGCATGTGGTAGTAGAGAAGCCATTCACGGTAACTGCCAGTGAGGCTGAGGCTCTTGAGGCAATTGCCGGGGAAGCAAATCGTATGCTGATTGTTTACCAGAACCGGCGTTATGATGGTGATTTCAGGGCCATCAAAAAAGTGGTGGACGATAAAATGCTGGGAGATCTCCGCGAAGTGGAGTTTCGTTATGATCGCTACCGGACAGTAAGCAGTGGAAAGGAACATAAGGAGGGATCATTGCCCGGTGCGGGTACGTTGCATGATCTTGGGGCGCACCTTATTGACCAGAGCCTTCAGTTATTCGGATGGCCGCAATCGGTATTTGCAGACCTGATGATTACCAGGGAAGGCGTAGGTGCGAATGATTATTTTGAAGTGTTGTTATATTATCCCCGGATGCGTGTTCGGCTAAAGGGAACCGTAGTTGCCCGTGTAACAACTCCAGCCTTTGTGCTGCATGGAATGGACGGCACATTTTTACAGGAAAGATCAGACCAGCAGGAGCAGAAACTACTGGAAGGAGCAATACCAACTATTAGTGCCTGGTGCCCGGCAACTAAGGAACCCGACGGATATATCCATACAAGCTACCAGGGAGAGGAGATCAAAAAACAAACCCGCTCAGAGCCCGGTAACTATATGGGTTTTTATGATGATGTATATAAGTGCCTGGTGGACGGGGCCGTAAACCCGGTACCAGCATCTGAAGCAATAAGAACCATGCGGGTGATTGATGCTGCGATGGAGAGTTTCCATGAAAAGAAGGTCATCCCCCTGGTATAGCCCTTCTAATTCTTGTTCCCTAGAACATAAAAGACCCTATTTTTGCGGTCGCCGCCGCGGGCGGTGATTTTTATTAACATTAACAGGAGCCCGGCTACAGCAATGAGACGGGACCTCTAGATTTGTTCTTTATCAACTAATATGAGAAAATTTTTTGTTGCCCTCATGGCATTGGTATGTAGCCTGGGAGCTTTTGCGCAGACAGATTCCACCGGTAAGAAATCAAAAAAAGACTGGAGTAAAGTGAACCTTGCCGGCCGGGCCAATGATCATTTTATGATCCAGGTTGGGTATGATGGCTGGGCCAATAAACCGGATTCTATTGTAACAACCGGAATAGGTCGCCACCTGAATGTTTATTTCATGCTTGATTTTCCTTTCAAGACCGATCCCCGTTTCAGCGTTGGACTGGGTGCTGGAATAGGAAGCAGCAATATCTTTTTTGACAAGATGGAAGTAAAGATCGCGGGAACTACGCCAACGATGGAGTTCAGGAATGTTGCCGATACCAATCATTTCAAAAAATACAAGCTGGCCAATGTTTGGGCAGAGATCCCCGTGGAGCTTCGTTTTGTTGCCAACCCTGAAAATAGCAACCGCAGTTGGAAATTTGCAATGGGAGCCAAGATAGGAACCATGCTCAATGCTCATACCAAGGGCAAGAACCTGCAGACAAAATCGGGCAGCTCCATTAACCAATATACTTTCAAGGAAAGTACCAAGCGCTATTTCAATACGACACGTCTATCCGCTATGGCGCGCGTTGGATATGGCAATCTTACATTGCATGGCGCTTACCAGATCACAACACTTATAAAAGAAAACCAGGGACCGCAGGTGCGCCCGTACAGCATCGGACTCACTATCAGCGGACTTTAATAAAACCGGTCAACATATTCAGAAGCGGGCTTAATGGCCCGCTTTTTTTATAGTATTTTTGTCAACTTAATCAAATCTCATTGATAGAAAAATCACAGATACTTACAGACGAAAAGGCAGTACTTGTTGGCGTTGTACAGAAAGACCAGAATGAGCAACAGGTAAAAGAGTACCTCGACGAGCTGGCTTTTCTGGCGGAAACAGCCGGGGCGGTCACCCACCGCAAATTCATGCAGAAGCTAAGCCATCCCGATAGCAAAACTTTTGTAGGCAAGGGTAAACTGGAAGAGATCAAAGAATACATCACACGCCATGAGATCAACCTCGTGATATTTGATGATGAGCTAACCGGCTCTCAGATCCTTAATATTGAAAAGGCGCTTGGTGTGAAAACCATCGACCGATCTGATCTTATCCTCGATATTTTTGCCCGCCGTGCGCAGACAGCCCAGGCCAAGACCCAGGTTGAATTAGCGCAGTACCAATACATCTTACCCCGACTTAAAGGAATGTGGAAGCACCTGGAAAGACAGGGAGGTGGAATCGGATCAAGGGGACCAGGGGAAACGGAGATTGAAACCGACCGTCGTATTGTTAAGGAAAAGATCGCCCTCCTCCGAAGGAGACTTGCCGAAATCGATAAGCAGTCATTTACGCAACGTAAGGACCGTGGAGAATTTATCAGGGTTGCCCTTGTTGGATATACCAACGTGGGTAAAAGCACCATCATGAACCTGCTGGCCAAAAGTGAGGTTTTTGCTGAGAATAAACTATTCGCCACCCTCGACACCACAACGAGAAAGGTTGTTTTTGATACCACTCCGTTTTTATTGAGTGATACGGTGGGATTCATCCGGAAATTACCGCATCACCTCGTGGAGAGTTTTAAAAGCACATTGGATGAAGTACGTGAAGCGGATATTCTTTTGCATGTGGTTGACCTAAGTCACCCGCAGTATGAGGACCAGTTCAATGTGGTGAATAAAACCTTGCAGGAACTTAAGGTTACGGAGAAACCCATGATCACCATCTTCAATAAGCTGGATCAATATGAAAAAAACACATTTGATGAATGGCTGGAGCCCGATGTCAGAAACCAGATTTTGGAAGAGCTGAGAGAACGGTGGGAGAATGTGACACTTGGCAACTGCGTATTTATATCTGCCCTGGAACGCCGTAACCTGGAAGGGTTGAGGGCAACCATCCTGAACAGGGTTCGTAAACTCTACCGCGAACGCTATCCTTACAAAACGGAATTTTTCTGGTCAGATGAGCTATAAGAAATACAAATGGCATAAGCTGGCAGAGAGTGTGGAGGAGTTGGATTTCGCTGCAAATAACATTGCAGTGGCATCACTCAATGGAAAGACAATTTGTGTGGGTAAACACCAGGAACGCCTGTTTGCCTTCGCAAATAAATGCCCACATGCCAGTGGGCTTTTATCTTCGGGTTTTATAGATGCGCTGGGGAATGTAGTTTGTCCGTTGCACAGGTATAAATTCTGCATGGAAAACGGGCGCAATGTTTCGGGTGAAGGTTATTACCTGAAACACTGGCCCGTAGAGATTAGGGAAGAAGGTATATATATAGGGATGGAAGAAAAAGGTTTGTTCGGAATATTCTGATAATGATCAATCATAGGCGAGGTCTTCATCCTTACGGCTATATGCGTTTGGCTGATTTTTCTGAAGACTCTCTTCCATATCCCACTGCGCAAATCCGCCCATTGCAGGATCGCTTCCGATATGGCGGTTTTCCAGTCCCGGCCTGTTCCTATCAGGATTAGCTATACCATAGCCCATTTTCGCAGCTTCAACCTGGTCATAGATACCGCGGTGCCCATATTGGTTGGTATTTGTTGGGGGTACCGGTTCCTGTCTTTTCGTATCAATGACACGGAAATTTTTCAGGGCTTTTGAACCTGGTTTGAAATTTTTCATGGCGGCTGTTTTAAGGATGGAAAAAAGATGCAATCGTTTAATAATTTACTACAAATTTCTTGCCTGAACTAAACAAAAATACGATCAGTTCCAACGAACTGATCGTACTGTTTTTAGGCAAGCAAAGTTTTTACCATTCGTTATCCCGGCGTGTTCTTCTGCCGGCATAACCGTAGCCACTGCCGCGTGATTCGCGATAATTGCTATCCCAGGAAGACCTTGTATTTTCATATGGATCAGTGCTGCGTCCGCGGCCGAAATTACGGCTTGTCATGCGGGCGAGGTTATCAGCTGATTCTGGATTATTACGGGATCTGTTGCGGTCATCTGACTGATGATCGCGGCCATACTGATTCTGGCGATCTGAACGCCATTGATTATCATAGCGGTCTGATCTTTCGTTACGCTCATCACTGAAACGGCTGTAGTTGTTACGATCATAGTCATTACGGCCATAATCATTCCGATGACGATCATAATCATTACGGTCGAAGTCATTGCGACCATAGTCATTGCGATAGCTTCGCTCATCTACATCTTCATCATCATTTCTGTAACGCTGAGAACTGTTGCGGAAGTCATTATCGTCTTCAAATCCGCGGTCATATTCTGAATAGTACCGGTTGTCGCCGGAGCGGCCTTCATACCGGTCATTATAACGCTGCCTGTCCTGATCACGGGAGCCATAGTCCCGTCTGTCTGATCTGTTTCGCATAGTTAATAATTTTATGGTTAAAGAATAACCTAAAGCAACAATTCCGGTGCCAGCAAAAATTGGCTGTTGAGGAGAAAATATGCGCGCAATAATGTAGAGAAATGCCAACCAAATGGGGGCGAAAATCAACCATTTAGATAATGTGGATAAAACGCGACGTTCAAGATAAGATAACGTCCATTTCATATTAAGCTAATACATAGAAGACACCTTAGCAGAATAGAATATTATTATGGGCTTCACTGAATGGTTGCTGGGTGCAGACAAATCCCTGTTCTTATGGATTCAGGAAACAAGTGCTTCTCCCTTTACAGATTCTATAATGTTAACCCTGCGGAATGCGAAAACATGGTTGCCTTTATATGCTGTTTTTCTTTACTGGGCAATCCGTTATGCCCGACCATATGCGCTTGTTTTTATTCTTTTAACTGTTGCTTGTGTAGGATTGGCGGATTATTCATCGGCCTCCATGCTAAAGCCTTTGTTTGGTCGTGAGCGGCCATGTTATGAGCCATCGCTGGATGGGATGGTGCGGGTACTGGCAGGATGTGGAGGACATTTCAGTTTTCCATCCTCCCATGCAAGCAATCATTTTGCCCTGGCCAGTTTCTGGTATTGGGCGATCTGGCTGATAAAAGGCAAACGATGGAGCTGGTTATTTTTATGGGCTTTCATGATAGGGTATGCACAGGTATATGTGGGCAAGCATTACCCGCTGGACATTATTGGAGGTGCTATCCTGGGCATATTCATTGGCACTGCGGCCGCCAAACTGTTTGAGTGGTGGATAGCGCAAAGAAAGCGTGACAATGCCTATGCGGCATCTTATGATTGACAGTAGAATGTTATATGATTGAGCTGAATAGTGCCAGCTTTTAAAATAAGGCAGTAAAAATTTTGTCCGATTGCAAAAATGCCTATTTTTGCACTCCCCAAAAGGGAACTCTGCAGGCAACTGTGGAGCTGGTCATTCCTCCTTAGCTCAGTTGGTTAGAGCATCTGACTGTTAATCAGAGGGTCGCTGGTTCAAGTCCAGCAGGGGGAGCTTCAATAAAGGCAAAAATCCTTGCAGATATTACGTTCTGCGAGGATTTTTTCTTTTTGGCAACTCCTGGTCACTGGAATATAACGCTGATCTGCAGCCGAACCAATCCACTCACAAAACCTGCACCAGGGTTAGGACAATATAAAACCAAAGCACACCGATCCAACTGATGGGATGGATGCGTTTCAGAGTACGCCAGTCGTACAGGAACAAACCCAGAAAAAGCGTATTCCAAATCAACACTTCCATCCATACAGTGCCCCAGAAACTGTCTATTCCGATCTTAGGCGCCACCCGGTCAAGCACTGGTCCCAATGTGTACAGCGTGCCCATATACAGGTAGCGCTTATGCTTCACGCCGTTCTTACGGTTTCGCCATGCCAGCCAGAGCAGCACTGCAAAAGTCACCGTGTAAAAGCGGTTTGCCTTTACATAAAACGGCATCACCGACCAGCCCTTGTACACTGCCACAAAAACATAAAATGTGCTGAGCACAACACCTACCCCGATCAGCATGCCCACAATACCCCATCGCATATGCGCCTTGTAATTACCCTGTCGGATAAAGCCCGACTGGATAACCAGCACCACGAACCAGGCCAGGAAAAACAGCCCGTGTATGATGAATTTGGGATCACTATTGCTCTCCTGCCCAAGATCGAAAAAAAGATTGTCGGAGAAGCCGATCACCGCTAACACCAGCATTGCCGTGCTGCCCCAGAAGAAATGGTTTTTGCGCCAGGCGCTGTACTTTTTCGTGCCCGCCTTCCCCCGTGGCAGAGATTGGGTGGTGGAGATGGTTTGCATGATCACTAAAATATGTAATTCCACCCGCCGCCGCAATACCACGAAAGGGGTATTCAATACTGTGGAAAAAAGAAAGCCGGGGTTGAAACCCCGGCTCGTTTAACCAAAACTAAATGCTCAATAAAAAGAAATCAATACTTCATAATTACTTTGTCGTAAACACATCGATCTCTGAAAGGAAAGTATGTGCGGTTGTTCCGGTCTGACTTTCGAGGGCAGTCAGTTTTAAATAGCGCCAGCCCTCCGACGGAGATAAGGGATATGTTTGGGCTGCATTGGTGATACCAAAATTAAATTCACCCAGAGATGTAAACGTCTGACCATCTCTGCTTCCTTCCAGTTTGAATTTTTTCATTCCCACACGATTTGGCGTGGCAGCCTGGCGGTTTGTAACAGCAACACTTACCATATATTGGTCTGCCTTCATATCAATTAAAACCCAATGCGGATACCCGGGTGTTGGTGATACAGAATAATCTGTATGCCAGTAGGTAGCATTATTGCCATCCAGCAAAGCTGAGGCTTTACCGGTATTTTCCCAACCATCAGGCGTTTCACTGTCGGCAGTTGCCGTCCATGATGATTTATCGGCCTTGATGGCAGTGCTGTTGTCTTTGAAAAGAACAGCTTCGGGTTTGCTACAACCTGCAATGGTCAGTAATCCGAATGCTATGCATAAATATGTTGTTTTCATATTCTTTTATTTTTTTGGTAATGTTTCAAGATTGATTACTGGTGCCTGCCCTTTAGCAGGCCTGGAAAATTGTTGATCCATCGTTACAGCGGGAGAAAAGAAACCGCCGTTTCGCAGAAAAAACCCTTCATTGGAACTGAGCCCGCCTGCATAATCAAAACGTTGCTTATTGCGTGCAGTAGCATCTGCGGTAAATCGGGCTGAAGTGATCTCCGTCCAGGCACCTGAATGCGGGAGTATCCATTGCTGATGAAAATTTACTTTCCTTTCCATCCATCCGTTTTCATCATAAAAATTCTCAAGGAAGGAATGATTGCCCGTTAGATAGGTGTTTGTATTAGGTCGTTTCCAGGTTGCAATAAAAGTCCATTTGTTCAATTCGGGGGCGTAAAACCATGCACTGAATAGTGTATTGCCCGCGCCATCGGGCCGGCCCCGGGTAAGGAAACGATATGTAGTACCAGCTTTCCAGTCATAAACGAGATAGCTCTGACCCCCTGTTCCTTCTCCACCAAAACGCTGTACCACCACATTTTCGCCCTGTTCAATGGCCTGCGTTGTTCCTTGTCCAACTGCAGGATCCCAAACAGAAAATAAAACCCAGCGGTCATTGGCTCTCGACTGGATGCCAAAGTAGCCACCCGAAAAACCATTGCTCATAAAAAATGAACCGGGTTTGTCTTCTCCAACCGGAACTGTAAGCTCATTGTAAAACCATTCCACCTGGGTTTCAGTGGGAATCGAATAGGTCATATGAACAGAAGGGCCTCGTCTCGACCAGTAAAAATTCTCGGGATCATTGGCGAATTTTACCTGCGTTGCAGCGGCGCCATGCACTACGATATCGGATACCTCTGCAAATTCTGCTCCTGTTTTCTGAATACCCCGCAACGTCAGTTTCAGATAACCAGGTTGGGTCAGTTGCACTGATCCAATATTGATCACTTTTACAGTCGTATTCGTCAATTCCTTTCGAAAGGTTTTGTCGCCTATACCTATCTCTATGGTACTGCTACCTGAAAGAACTCTGCCTTTAATTGCAATTGAAACTTCACCTGGTTTCTCTACAAGAAAATAAACTGCACAAACGGTAGAGGCATTTGTCCAGCCCACCAGGCCCGTAGCTTCAATTTTCTCTGTTGCACCAACAGGCTTTTCTACCAGATAAGCATTTCCACCAAGTGGAATATTGGTACCCGTAATTACGGGTTCCGGGGTTAGTATATTATCGCCACCCGTTGAAGATTTACCACAGGCAAGGGCAGATAAGAAAAGTCCCCAACCCATGATTTGTTTTATTAGTAGCATCGACATAATTTTTAAAATGAACGCTTAAGGATTTTGAGAGAGCGCCGGGTTCTTATCAATTTCGCTTTGCGGAATATAGAATATAACCCGGTTGTCAGCAGCAGGGATCGTCTGGTTTACGTTACCACCTACCACATGCGATCCAGGATAATTCCGGATCATAGACCGATTGTTACGGAATAGATCATACACACGATGGCCTTCAAAAGCGAGCTCCAGCCAACGTTCTTCCAATACAATATCAAGAATTGATTTATTCATCACCGTTAGGTCGGCTTCTGTATAAGGTGCAACGCCTGCACGGGAACGAATCAGGTTTACATCTTCCAGTGCTGCTGCAGTATTACCCAGTTTCGCATTGGCTTCGGCGCGATTCAGATATAATTCAGCGAGACGGATATATACAGGTGAGCTTAGGTTAACGATCCCTTCCTGCAAACTATATTTATTGATATAATGCATGGGAGTATTGGGTGTCAGTTTAGTATTCATTTGCTGAACACCGTTTACCGTATAACTGGAAATAAAGGAAAGCCTGCGATCGCCAGGTTGTTGCTTCAGGAAATTCACATATTTTTCAGAGGCATAAATTTCACCCCATCCGCTGAATGCCTGGTTTTGCGCATTGCCGCTGGCATCTCCACTGAAGTACATGGAGCCAATTGCAGAATATCCACGATCTTCTGTCTTGATATGGCGGATGCAGAAAATTGTTTCCTTATTTCCATCCGGTGCATTTCTGAAATAATTAGAATACTCAGCGCCCTGCAATAACTGGTAGCGACCGGTGGCAGCCGTTCCGGGAATATCATTTCCAATTACGAGGTTCGCATACTCAATTGCTTTGGCATCATCTTCCATATAGAGATAAACCCGCGATAATAAAGCATAAGCAACTTCCCTTGAGGCAAATGAATTTGATTTTGGCTGTGTCATAAATTCAGCCGCCCTGAGGAGGTCAGTTATTACAAATTCATACACTTCTTTTACCGTGCTTCTGGGCACTGTCAGCTTTTCCTCTTCTGTTAACCCATCTTTCAGGATAGGCACACCGGCATCAAGTCCGCTTCCCTGCGAATAGGGACGTCCAAAAATGCGCACCAGGTTGAAATGCATCATCGCCCTGATAAACAGATTTTCTCCTTTTAATTGCAGCAGATCAGGAGTTGCATTATCTGGTATTACTTCAATGATCCTGTTTGCTGCACCTGCTGCCTTATAAGCCTGCGACCAGAACAATTGAGGGTGCGAAGAAGTAACCAGGTGTGTATAACGATATGCTCTGGTCAGATCGTCGGAAGAGTTTTGTCCCTGTGCAATTTCATCACTGGGATATTCCATTAAAAAGTGGCCGCTCCGAACGTAGCCTTCGTTTTTGAATAAGGCATATGTACCTATGGTTGCGGTTTCAATATCACCCGCATTAGAGAGAGCGGAATTTTCATCAATTGCCGTTGAGGGCAGATACGTTTTTCTACAGGAACCCAGGCTGGTCACCAGAACAACAGCAAGCAGTGATGCAGATATAAATGATTGTTTCATGTTTCAATATTTTCAGGATGCTTAAAGGGTAATGTTTAAACCAACAAGTAATTTCCTGCTGATGGGATATTTAATGCTGGATTGACCAGAGCCCAGGTCAACTTCCGGATCTGTTCCGGAAAAATTAGTGGCAGTATAGAGATTATCGCCGCTAACAAATACGCGAAAATTTGCTATCCGAAGCGATTGAGTAATCTGCTCGGGCAGATTGTAACCAAGGGTGATGTTTCTCAGCCGCAGATAACTTCCGTCTTCAAGGTAACGCGTAGAAGTTGCGTTGGATGCATCTGAGCGACCATGGATGGGTTTAGGGTGTGTTGCGATATCACCAGGCTTGGTCCAGCGATTCCAGCCTTCTGCCAGCTGCATCTGGTTGTAGCTCTCATATAAACCATCATTGTCGAAATAAAACCGGCTATCATTGTAAACATAGTTGCCGTAAACAAAATTGACGAAAGCAGAAAGTGTAAAGGCTTTATACCGAAGGTTATTATATAAACCACCTGTGAATTTCGGGGCACCAGATTTACCTGTATAAACACGTGATGCCAGGTTGTAATTATTCGTATAGGTGATATAATTTTTATTATCGGCATCCATGATCAGGTTCTGCCATAATGGATCACCATTGTCAGGATTAACGCCGGCCCAAACAGGCATAAACCATTCGTCCATATCACGACCAACAGCAATAGGCTGACGAGCGCCCGTGTTTACTTCAGTACGACCTTCGTTTATCTCAAGTACCTTGTTCCTGTTGAAAGCCATATTGAAATTGGTTTCCCAGCTGAAATCCTTTTTTACGATATTCTTAGTGGTAAGATTGAATTCCACACCCCTGTTACGAATGGCTCCAACATTTTCATACACACCATCAAATCCGGAAGTGGCGGGCAATCCGCGGAAGAAGAGAAGGTCGGAGGTTTCTTTACTGTAAAGGTCAACCGACAGATCAATCCTTTTAAAGAAACTCATATCAATACCCAGGTTCATTGACTTAGACTTTTCCCAGGTCAGATCTGGATTTGATTTCTGGCTGGGTGCTGCGCCTGGCAGGCCGGCATAACTTGCGCCGGTGGAAATACTATAGAGTCCCATAGATGCATAGTACCCGATACCTTCAGCATTTCCAGTAGTACCATAACTGGCGCGAAGTTTCAGGAAACTGACCGGGTCAATACCTGTCATGAAATTTTCATTGCTGATGATCCAGCTTGCTCCCAGCTGATAAAATGTTGCAGCCGGATTATTTACACCGAAGCGGGAAGAAAATTCATTTACGAGGGAAGCAACGGCAAAATACTTATTGGCAAAACTATAATCTGCCTGTCCCAGGTATTTACTGAACATATAACGGTCATTACCACCATAAGGATTCTGAATTATATCTGTTGCCGTACTAAAGGCATCTCTACCTGGAGGCAATCCTTTTACAGAAGCACCGCTGCTTTCTGAATATCCCTTTTCGATTTCATATACCCCTAATAACGACAGGCTGTGTTGGCCCATTTCAACGCCATAACGCAAACGGTTTGAAGATACCAGGGTTGTGTTAAAGCCATTGCTCATATAGGCTGAACCGCTGTTGGTAGCGCCTTCCTTGGAACGTTTATCGTAATAAGAATCACTGTTATAGTGGTAAATACGGGCACGGTTATACGTAGAAAGAGTAAGATTCTTTAATACGGTATAATCAAGGTTAACATCAGCGCTCATGTTGAAGCTGCGAGCCTTTGATGTATTATACTGTAGTGAATGAAGGAAATTGTCGCGGTCGCGGCCATACCAGGTACCATAACGTGCATCAACCGGGGTGCCATCGGCATTATACGCCGCATCAAAGGGAAGGTTCAGATAGGCATCATAAACGGTTGCATCCGGGTTATATTTATCCTGGATAAATATTCCGTTCAGCATGGTTGTAAGCTTAAGCTTTTGGGTGAGCTTGCTCGTTAGATTAGCCCTGAAATTGTACCGGTCATTGCTGTTTTCTATGAGTGTACCTTCCTCACGGTAATAGTTTCCGGAAACATAAAACTGGCTTTTTTCTGTTCCTCCACTTGCACTAAGGGTATAACTGTTAACCATCGCGTTGTGGAATGCAAGATCCCACCAGTCGGTATTGTTATTGATGGCAGCGGGATCAGGAGTATAGAAAGTTTGCTGGTAATCATAGAGCTGTTGTGAATTCATCAATTTGAAATTACCTGTTGTGGCCTGGGCAACACCTATGGTAGAATTCAACTCGATTTTTGTTTTACCAGCTTTTCCGGATTTGGTGGTAATGATGATCACACCATTGGCAGCTCTTGAACCATACAGACCAGTTGCGGCAGCGTCTCTCAAAACAGTAACTGATTCAACATCGGTTGGATTATAGGTACCGCCGATATTTCCATCCACAACATAAAGCGGACTGGTACTTGCATTAATTGTTCCTGCACCGCGAATCACCACACTCGATCCTGATGTGGGATCTCCGGAAGCAGAGGATACCACCACACCAGGGGCCTTACCCTGCAATAAAGAGTTCAGGTTGCTGGAAGTTACATCCGTCAGCTTTTCTGCCGACACCACCGATACTGCACTGGATAACTGCGATTTTTTCTTAGTGGAATAACCGACCACTGCTATTTCCTGCAATTCAGCAGCTTCTGTATCCAGTTGAATAGCAAGCGTGCTACCTCCCTTTGCTTCAACAGTTTGGCTGGCATAACCAACACCTGTCAGTACCAAGATGGCTTTCTCCAGCACTGAAATACTGAAGCCACCCTTATCATCAGTAACAACAACATTGGAAGTACCCTTCTCTGTAACGGAGATGCCGGGTAATGAATTTCCGGACTTATCCCGGACGGTTCCCTTTACAGGAACTTTTTGCGCAACAGACGATATGCCTATTGCCAGGAATGCAATTAATAGCAAAAAATTTCTCATACTCGTTTGGTTTTTACAATTGATGTTTATCAATCATCTTCCAAACGAATATGAACCGTTTTGCCGAATAAGATTTACCTGTATGATGATGCAAATACGCCAACAAAAAAATGCAAACGTTTGATATAGAAAGGCAATCGTTTGCGCAAAATTTAATATAAGGATAATATGTACGACATATTAATTGAATAATAAGAGGAGATGGCTGATTCAGTGATTCTGGTAGTAGAAACAGTAATCTGTATCAGTAGCAAGCGGATAAAAGATGGGACCTTTATGCTGCGGCGCATCGACATTCTGACAACAATTAATAGTTTATGAAGATCCTTCAATTGGTATGTTTCATTTGTATCCTATCCAGTGCAGCCTGTAAAAGTTCAAAAAATCAAGGAGAGATGATTACCCAATACAACAACTTAATCTTCCCGAAAGGAGATCCTTTACCAAATACTTATTTTACAGGAAATGCTTTCCTAACGCCACTGGTTACCCGCAACAACAACAATGATTATTCTATTGGTAATGTTACATTTGAACCAGGTGCAAGAACCCATTGGCATACTCATCCAAAGGGTCAGACCCTAATTATTACATCGGGGGAAGGATTTTACCAGGAAAAGGGAAAGGCGGCAAGGCCTTTGAAAAAAGGAGATGTTGTAACCATCCCCGAAAATACTGTGCATTGGCATGGCGCATCAGCCAATAGCATGTTCGTGCATATTGCCATTACAAACATCCTTAACGATCAAAGCGTAGTATGGCTTGAGGCAGTCACTGATGCAGAATATGGTACTGCAAAAAACAAATAACAATCACCAATATGGTAAAAACATTTTTTCAGGTACAGCTGCTGTTTCTGGTTTTGCTGTGTATAGTACAACCCATCAGTGCGCAAACTAACTATAGTGTATCCCTAAATGCCAGGCAGAAAAGCATGTCGGGAATTGCCACACTAACTGCAGTTGGCAACATAGAGAAATTGAAGATGGAATTGAATGCGGCACTAGATGCGGGACTTACCATCAATGAGATCAAAGAAACGCTTGTGCATCTCTACGCTTATTGTGGGTTTCCCCGGAGTCTGAATGGTATAATCAGTTTTATGGGGGTGCTTGAGGAGAGAAAAGCAAAAGGCATAAAAGATATAACGGGAAAGGATGCTTCACCCATTAAAGACTCCGTCACAAAATATGAGCGGGGAAAACGAACCTTGCAAGCACTCACTGGTCGTGAGGAAAGAGGTCCTAAAACAGGTTACAATGCATTCTCACCGGTGATCGATACATTTCTGAAAGAGCATTTGTTTGCCGATATTTTCAGTCGCGATCTGCTCACCTACAGTCAGCGCGAGCTTATAACCATCTCCGTATTATCGGCCATGAGTGGTGTGGAAGCACAATTACAGGGCCATCTGTCCATTGGCTTAAAACTGGGAATGACCGAAGCGCAGTTAAAGGAAATATTCGATCTGACGGAGATGCATATTGGAATAGAACGGGCAGAATCGGCAAGGGCCACACTCAAGAAAATAATTTCACCACAGAAGAAGGAAGAATCTTTTAAGGGTAATGGAAATCCTCAGAAAGTAAGGCTGGCAAAAGTTGAGGTTGATGCCGACCAGTTGGAAAAATATAAGGTACTTTTAAAAGAAGAGATTGAAGCGTCCATTCAAAAGGAACCGGGTGTATTAACTTTATATGCCGTGTTTGAAAAAGAAAGACCAACTCACCTAACCATTCTGGAGATTTACGCCAATGAAGAAGCATACCAGTTGCACCTGAAAACCCCACATTTTCTGAAGTATAAGAATGGAACTGCAAATATGGTGAAGGGACTTGAGCTGGTAGAAACAGATCCTCTTATCCCAACTCTTAAGATCAAATGACTAATCTGTTTATCAATAAAAAAAGGGTTACAAAACTGTAACCCTTTTCCATTTCGATATTCCACTACTTATTAGTTTGTTGTGCCGCAGTGCCCGTGTATCGATCGCCCACAATTTTGATCTTAGATAAGTCAGCTGTCAGCTTTTGCAGCTCTTCCTGTGTGAAAGTATAATTGGCCGACCACATATTTTCCTGCAGATGAGCAAGCTTGGTAGTTCCTGGTATGGGAACGATAAATGGCTTCTGTGCCATCAGCCATGCCAAGGCTACCTGGGCAACAGTTAGTCCGCGATGATCACCAAAATCTTTCAGTATCTCAATTATAGGCCAGTTGGCGATGATAGCATCCTTCTGGTAACGTGGCAAGGTGGGACGGTTATCATTGGCCGCAATATATTTGGTACGCTCATGAATATAACCAGAAAGTAATGCCCTGCTCAGGGGGCTATAAGGAACAAAGCCGATACCCAGCTCTTCACAAACTTTGATCACATCGTTTTCCGGTTGCCGGGTCATGATAGAATACTCACTCTGTAAGGCGGTGAGTGGTTGAACTGCATGTGCTTTACGAATGTTTGAAGCGTTCGCTTCACTGAGACCAAAAAATTTCACCTTACCTTCTGTTATCAGGTCCTTCACTGTGCCCGCAACATCGTCCATGGGTACTTTGGGATCAACGCGGTGCTGGTATAACAGATCGATATAGTCTGTCCGCAGACTCTTAAGAGAATGCTCCACCACTTTCCGGATATTCTCCGGGCGACTGTTAAGTCCCAGGCTTGGTTTACCATCAATGAATCCGAATTTGGTTGCAATGATCACATTCTTTCTTATCGGTTGCAATGCCTCACCCACCAGTTCCTCATTCACCAATGGGCCATAGGCTTCCGCAGTATCAAAGAAGGTTACGCCCAGATCATGCGCTTTACGAATTAACCCGATCATTGCCTTCCTATCGGGAACAAAACTTCGATGGTAGCTCATCCCCATGCAACCTAATCCCAATGCTGAAACTTCGAGCCTTTGACTTCCTGAACCCAATACACGTTTTTTGCTATCGGTTGGAGTCTCGGATCTTTTTTCTGATCTCGTATTAGTGAGTCCAAGTGTTGGCGAGAGTAAGAATGCACTGCTGATTGCTGCGCCTGCTTTCAGGAACCGTCGGCGATTGTTGTTATCCATACCTGCAATTTATTAATTGATGAAATCTGCTGGCATCATTTGAACGATGCTATTGCAAATTTCAGCTTTACTTACAAGCTTAAGCTTATATGGATTACTGCATTCCTTACCATTATTACCGATTGGAGGAGGGATATGATTTACCCTGTAAAAGAACCAGTAATTTTATATAAGCAAAAAACAGAAGTCATGGAAGAGATCATTCAACTGGATAGCATAGCAACCTATAACCAATTACGCGGGGTGAAGACAATGCATCCACTCATCAGTGTTTTGGATTTGTCGAAAGCCAATCCCATGCCTGCAAAGACCTTTCATTTCAGTATGTATGCCATATACTTAAAGGAATTAAAATGCGGGGAGCTGAAATATGGCAGAAACCATTATGATTTCCAGGAAGGAACATTGGTGTTCATAGCACCTGGACAAGTACTGGGTGTTCAGCCAAATGTAACCACTTTCGAACCGAAGGGATGGGCCTTAATGTTTCATCCCGATCTGATCAAAGGAACTCCATTGGGTAAGCAGATCCATAATTATTCTTTCTTCTCTTATGATGTTAATGAGGCATTACATCTGTCAGATAAAGAACGGCAGATCGTACTTGATTGTTTTGCCAAGATCCAGTATGAGATCGAACATTCGATAGATAAACATAGTAAAACCCTGATTGCCTCTAATATTGAATTGTTCCTGAATTATTGTACAAGGTTCTATGACCGCCAGTTCATAACAAGGGATAACAGCATCAAAGGCATATTAGAAAAGTTTGAAGACATGTTGAATAACTATTTCAGTTCTGAGAAACCACAGAACCTCGGATTGCCATCAGTTGGATACTGTGCTGAAGCCCTGCATTTATCTGCCAACTATTTTGGCGACCTCATTAAAAAGGAGACAGGGAAATCGGCACAGGAATATATACAGGCAAAACTTATTGATCTGGCGAAAGAACGCATTTATGATAAGGAGAAATCAATCAGTGAAGTGGCTTATGATCTGGGCTTTAAGTATCCCCAGCATTTCACCCGGCTATTCAAGCAAAAGGTGGGCGTATCACCCAATGAATACAGGCATTTGAATTAAGGTGTTATTTTATAATTCCGATTTCTTTCAGCCATTGCTTAACGGATGATTCCACCTGTGTAGCTTTACTCCCTTGCATAACGTAAAGAATCCCATCTCTTTCTTTTCCGCCTTCTGTTGAAAAGCCTTTCAGCATCTTACTGTTTGGACAGAGTTGTTTGATCGTTTCAAATCCGCTGCCCACACCATAGCCAGCATGGGTATTAAAAGGGATAATGGTTTTACCACGGAGATCGTATTGTGTCAAAAAACTCTTGAAGGGCGGAGGCAGTTGCATGCCCCAGGTGGGAAACCCAATAAACACCATGTCGTATGTTTCTATGCTGTCAATGAAAGTTTTAAGTGGGGGCAAAAATCCGCTGGCATTTTCGCGGGCCACCTGGTCAACGGTTGTTTGATAATGTGCGGGATAGGGATTTTTCAATTCAAGTTCCACCAGTTTGCCACCAATATGCCGGTGAATCATTTCAGCAACTGCTTTGGTGTTTTTTGTACGCGACAAATAAACGATCAACACCTTTTTATCCTCCGGCCGGGATGATTTTTCAGCACCCGGCTTCTGTGCTCTTGAACAGCCACACAGTAAACAGGAAACCGCGAAGATGCTTAACCAGTATTTTATTTTCGAGTTCATGCGTTGTGGTTAGAATTACTTTCCCACCTGCTTTTGCAGATGCTGGGGGTATCTTTCTCCCTGGATGGTAATTTTTGAAGCCGCTGTTTCGATCTGCTCCAGGTCGGCCGGGGTCAATTCAATAGACACAGCACCTATATTTTCCTGCAGGCGATGAAATTTAGTGGTGCCGGGAATGGGAACTATCCATGGTTTTTGAGCCAACAGCCACGCCAGGGCAATTTGCGCGGGTGTGGCTTTTTTCTTTACGGCGATAGCTTTTACCATGTCAACCATTGCCTGGTTTGCCTTCCTGTTTTCTTCCGAAAATCTCGGGACTATATTTCTGAAATCGGTGGGATCAAATAGTGTTTGTTCATTGATGGCTCCTGTAAGGAAACCTTTCCCAAGTGGACTGAATGGGACAAAGCCAATGCCCAGTTCTTCCAATGTTGGGATGATCTCTTCTTCGGGTTCCCGAAAGAATAATGAGTACTCGCTTTGGAGTGCAGCAACGGGCTGAATGGCATGTGCTTTACGGATGGTTGCCACCCCCGCTTCAGACAATCCCCAGTGAAGGATCTTGCCCTCCCGAATCAATTCCTGTATGGCTCCGGCAACCTCTTCAATAGGAACAGAAGTATCTACGCGGTGTTGATAAAAGAGATCAATATGATCGGTCTTCAGTCTTATTAGTGCGGCGTCGGCAACTGCTTTGATGGTTGAAGGGCGGCTGTCTAATCCCAAGGCTGTCTTACCTTCTTTAAATCCGAATTTGGTGGCAATGACCACATTGTTCCGGAAAGGGGCCAGAGCTTCACCAAGTAATATTTCGTTATCATATGGGCCGTAAGCCTCAGCTGTATCAAAGAAGGTGATGCCATTATCATATGCGGCCTGTAATAGTTTGATGGCCTCCTGCTTGTCTGTGGCCGGACCGTAACCAAAGCTGAGTCCCATGCATCCCAGTCCCAGTGCTGAAACTTCCAATCCGCTCTTCCCTAATATGCGGGAAGGCATTGTTGTGAGGGTGTTTATTTTATCGTTTTGCATATTGTTATGTTAATGAGGCAAAGGTCGATAGAAAGAAGGGGCATTATTTATACGCATTACTGATTTAACTACCAATATTCCTGCCTTCAGCAAGCTTTCGGCAGGCGCGCAGGGGAGATATATGTCAGTTATGTTTAGGTGACAGTACATTGGTTTTTAAAACATTACTTCACAATAGACTTCGTTTTCTGTAGTCATTCTGTAGCGATTCCGTAGCGAATTTGTAATCATTCTGTAGCGATTCTGTAGTGATTCTGTAGTGATTCCATAGCGGTTCTGTAGCGGCGCCGTAGTGATCCCGGCCGCTGGGTATAGCGATTTCGTAGCCGTTTCATAGTGATTGCAGTCTAATCTAAGTCTAATCTAAGTCTAACCTAAGTCTAACCTAATAGTCAACCTGTAGTCTCGACAGAAAGTTTTAATCGTTTAAAGGCAGGAGTCTGTCGATAGCGGCAATCATCCCGTCGCATTGGAAAAAACTTCTCCATAATAGATAATAGTTTTAACTGGATTCGCTTCTCTTCAGAAAGATCAACTATTTAATATATCCTATTCGTGCATGGTTGTTCGACAATCCTACGGCAATCCTTCGAGCATCCTTCGGAAAGGGTTCGGATGGGGTTAAATGAACTATTAAATAGCGTGGAATAATGCTTATTAAAACCTTAAGCCATGAAAAAAGTATTCCTTCTTTGGGGTTTATCCCTGATTTTATTTGCCGGTCAAAGCTGTAATAAAGATAATACTGTGATACGGCCACCAATTGATCCACCCGCTGGTACACCCATACCTCCGCCACCGCCTCCTCCTCCAACTAATACTGCCCCGTATGTGGGGATAGGAGATAATCTGGTAAAATTTCCTTTTAGTAAAATACAATTGCACAGTGGGGCTTATGATGAACAAGGTGATTCCTTAAGTTTCACCTGGAATAAAATCAACGGCCCTGAATCTTACAGGATTGAAACTAAGGATCTCCCTTCGACACTTATCAGTAACCTAGTGAATGGTGATTATGAATTTGTACTGGAAGCAAAAGATTCCATGGGCCTGGTAGGCAAAGACACTATTTCAATAAATGTGGAACTAAACCTTTAAACAGTAAAGAACTCTACTTCAAGGATCGTGCTTGGGAATATGACGACTGGAGTGGTATGTATTTAAAAATTCCTGATTTTATATACATCGCAGAAGCCGGCAGGGCATATAAAATATTTATACAAAGCGACGACGATCCTGAATGGGTTGAGGTCAAATCTCCCTACGATTGGATGCAGACTTATTCATATGAGCCGGTAAGTAATTTACTCCCCTATTTAATAATTTATTCTTACGGTGGAAATACCACGGGCACCTCTTCTGTCAAAGTTGTTTTCGAGTAAGGAGAAAATAATTTCAAGTATAAACCTTTGTTATGAAAAAGTTCCTTAATTGTTGCTTCCTACTATTTCTGGTTGGAATAGCATGCACACCTGAAAAGGATAGCCCTGACCGAGTTATTGACCCAATTATAGTGGACAACAACACTCCGCCAATCGTGAATGTGGGCAGTGATATACAAGATTATCCTTTCCCGGCTATCCGGATAAATCCAAGTATTGTTGATGCCGAATCCAACGTCTTTACATTAAAATGGACCAAACTCAGTGGACCGGAGGAAGTAAAGATCACACCATCCAGTGATAATGATGTGCTATTAAAAGAGTTGAAGAACGGTAAATATGAAATTGAGCTTTCTGTAACGGATGTGGGAGGCAAAGTGGTAAAAGATACCCTGACACTTGGAGTTAATCTCAAGTCAATTGATAATGGAGAGATTATTTTCAATAATCTCTCCTGGACCAATCATTTATGGTGGGGAGCAATAGTTAGAATACCCTCTTTTCCATTAAACGTTCCACCTGATAAAAAATTCAAAGTATATATTCAGCGTGACTTTGATCCATCCTGGATTGAAGTGATTGATTACGATGATGAAACTGATCACTATGGATATTCTATAGAGGAGTATACGGATATGACCCATCAATACAAATACGGTGATCTATTAATATTCGATACGAAATCTAATGACTTGCAGGATACGCCGAATGTAAAAGTTGTTTTTCAACCATGATATGGCATCAACGCGTTCCAATGTTCATGCATAGCCATTGCAGCCCCCAAAGCAGAGGCCTGTGCTACTTCTGCCGTACATATTTCATATGCAGGGAATGCCGCAGCCAGCATTTTCATATATACGTCGTTTCTACTGAAGCCGCCGTCAACAAAGATCCTTTTACAGTTACCCTCCTGAAGAACAAGGCCTGTGCTTTCCACCTGTTTTTGTACCAAATCCTGCACCTGCTGATGGTAGGCTTTTTCATAGCCTGCTTCGGGTGCAGGATCATATCGGAGATGCTTATAATAATGGAGGGGTTTATCAAATTGAGCGGCAAGTTTTTTTACCTGCTGTTCGTGTTCGTAACCTAAGAACAACCTGCTGGCCTTAACGTGACGGCCTTCATAACTCAGGTAGCAGAGACAATCTTTCTGCAACTCTGTATCAGTGAGTAAGCTATGGTTAAAGGGGTTCATGCTTATGCACCAGGTACCGGTCGACAATAAAATAAATGGTTCCTGGAAGGTCTGCAGGTAGGGAACAAGGGCGGCTGAACTATCATGTAATCCAACCCCCACAGGGATTTTCTGGTAATAACCAGCAATTCCACTACTTGGATGAATTGGTGCCAGCTTTTTATCAATGCCTTCCCGGTAAACCCAATCGTGGTAATCGGATTTATCAAAGTTCCAAAGATGTGTATGGCAGCCAATACTGGTGATGTCCGAAAAGGCATGGCCTGTAAGAAGGTATGCGAGATACTGTGGAAGATGCAGGGCATAATGCAGCCTGCTGAACAATTCCGGATCTTCATTTTTGAGCCGGTAAAGCTGGAGACCGGAGTTCAGGCTTCCAAGTGCTGGTGACGCTGTTGCCCGGCAGAGTTCTATCCTGCCACCATACCTCACATAGAATTGATCGAGAAGGGATTCTGGATAAGGTTTAAGATAATTGCAGATGGGTGCAATAACCTCTCCCACCTCATTAATCAAAACGAAACTGGCGCCATAGGCCGCACAATTTATTGCCCGCAATTTATAACCGGGATTATCCAGGATTGATTGCAATGATGAGAGCATCCAACTTGATAATGCATTGATATCTTCGCAGGGGAAACCATCTGCATCAGTTGTTTCCTGAAGCTGTGTTGAGTAATCCCAAACAAGCTGGTAGTCCTTGTCAAAAAGGATCAACTTTTTGTTGGTCTTCCCGATATCAAAAACTGCAATTACTTCTTTAGCCGCCATTATAATCCGGTTGCAATAGTTTTGGCACCTCGTTCACGGATTAGTTCCTTCCTCAAATTAAGTGATCGGAAACATCCCAGCGGATCAAGTGCACCACCACTGCGCAAACGAGCCTCCGCCACAAAAGGGCGCACATCAGTTCGAAAGCTCTGCTGCAAAATTTCCTGGGCTCTCACCACATCATTAGATTGCTGTGCTTCCTCCAATTTTTTACGGTCAAGTATCAGCGCCTGGGCATATGCAATGAGGATGGCTTCCACCGATTGAAGCAGGTCTTCCAGCGGGTCTTTTACATTGTGTGAAGCATCGATCATCCATCCCAGGTCGGTGGCATGATCCATTCCGCGGGCATCCATCCCCTCCACCAGTTCATTGAAAATAAGGAAGAGCTGGTAGGGCCTTATGCTTCCAACCGTGAGGTCATCATCCCCATATTTACTGTCGTTAAAGTGGAAGCCGGCAAGTTTACCTTCCATGAGAAGAAGTGCCACGATCTGTTCGATATTGGCATTGGGCAAATGGTGCCCGAGATCAACCAGTGTGTAAGCCTGCGGACCCAATTTATTGGCGAAGAGCAGAGATTGGCCCCAGTCGCCCACTGTCATAGAATAAAAATTCGGCTCATAAGCCTTGTATTCCACAAAAAGTTTCCAGTCGGCCGGCAGTTGTTTATAGATCTCCTGAAGACTCTCCAGTGTATTCTGGAAGGCCCGTCGGAAGTTCAGTTGACCGGGGAAGCAGCTCCCGTCGCTGAGCCAAACGGTCAGTGCCTTAGAACCTAACTCAATTCCATGGCGGATCACTTCAATATTATGGTCGATGGCCTGTCTTCTGACGGCGGCATCCACATGTTGAAGTGATCCGAACTTATAACTGAGCAATTGGCCGGGTTGGTCCTGGAATGTGTTGGAGTTGACGGCATCGAAGGCTAGATCCAGTTGGGCAGCTTTGGCGCGGATAGCAGCATAATGCTCCGGAATATCCCAGGGGATATGAAGTGAAACGGCGCCGCTGCTTCGGTTGAGGGCATGAAGCAAACCGATATCATCCAGTTTTTCTTCAAGGTTTCCGGGTTCGCCGGCACCAGAGAATCTTCCAAAGCGGGTGCCACCTGTTCCCAGCGCCCATGATGGGATAGCCACATTGAACGCCATCAGCTTTTGGATAACAGTTTCAATACCGGCAGCGCCTGCCGCATGAAATTCGAATTTTCGTTTATGTTCCGCGACCAGGGGTTGGTTTAATTCCTGGATGCGGGATGGATCTAAGTACATAAAATCGTTCTTTTTATATGGTGGTCAACGTATGAAGGCGGCAGCTACCCCGCCGTCAACATTCAGTGTGTTACCGGTGGACTTATTCAGGAGCCCACCTACAAAAGCAAAGCAGGCATTAGCGATATCATCGGGCAGGATGGTTTCGTCCAGCAATGTGCGTTTGGCATAATAAGCCGGCAGTTCTTCAACGGTGATGCCGTAGGCTTTGGCCCTTCCTTCGGCCCAGCCACCACTCCAGATATTACTGTCGGAGATCACCGCATCGGGGTTAACCGTATTAACGCGGATATTGTCTTTTCCCAATTCAGCGGCCATCAACCGGCTTAGGTGTGCCTGTGCCGCTTTGGCGCTGCCGTAACCGGCATTATTAGGTCCGGCCAGGATCCCATTCTTGGAAACAACATTGATGATATCACCTCCCAATTCCTGTTTTCGCATAACGGCAAGTGCAGCCCTTGAGACAAGGAACTGGCCTTTTACAAGAATATCATACAGCCTGTCGAGGTCCTGTATGGTATGGTCTTCTATTGGTTTGGAGATGCTGATGCCAGCATTATTAACCACGATGTCGACACCAGCGAAAGCGAGGGATGCAGCATCAAAGGCTGTTGTAATAGAATTTTCGTCGGTAACATTCAAAGTGCAGGAGGCCACATTATCTTTTCCAAACTCTCTATGAAATTCCGCTGTTGCCCCATCAAGTCTTTCCTGGTTGATATCGTTGAGAATTACGCAGGCGCCTTCGGAAGCGAACTTTCTGGCGATGGCTTTTCCGATGCCTCCGGCACTTCCCGTTACGAGGGCAATCTTTCCACTGAGGGGTTTAGGCCTGGGCATTCGCTGAAGTTTTGCCTCTTCGAGAAGCCAGTATTCAATATTGAAAGCCTCCTGGTGCGGCAGGGAGGTATATTCAGAGATGGCATCGGCGCCACGCATCACGTTGATGGCGTTGATATAAAATTCGGAGGCCACGCGAGCGGTCTGCTTATCTTTTGCGAAAGCAAACATACCCACGCCGGGAAGTAGGATGACTACAGGGTTGGGGTCGCGCATGGCGGGACTATCAGCATGCCTGCAGGTGTTGTAGTAGTCGGCATATTTCTGCCGGTAATCTTCAAAATGAGGAGTTATTCGATGCTTAAGTTCCTCTGTGGGGGAGTGAAAATCATCCCCCGACAATTCAAGCACCATGGGTGATATTTTGGTTCTAAGAAAATGGTCGGGACAGCTGGTTCCCATCGGTGCCAGCCGGCTTAGGTGATGGCTATTGATAAATTGGAGAACTCTGTCATCATCCGTAAAATGACCGATCATCCTGTTTTGGGAAGAACATAGTCCTCGCAGGATGGGCGCTATGGCTACCGCAGTTGCTCTTCGTGCAGTTGCTGGGAGTGATACTATCCTTTCTCCGCCAAACACTGCAGTTTGGTTTTTAATGGCGGAATCAATGTACTCAGAACAACGTTCGATCACTTCGAGGGTATTGATATAACTATCGTAGGCGGTATCACCCCAGGTGAAAAGCCCATGAGAGCCCAACATGATTCCCCTGATTCCCGGGTTCTCATCGAGGCATTGTTTTAATTTCAGTCCAAGATCAAAACCCGGCCTTTGCCAATCAACCCAGCCGATGGTTCCGCCAAAAAGTTCCTCTGTAATACTCTTGCCATCTTTTGCGGCAGCGATGGCAATAGCCGCATCGGGGTGAAGGTGATCTATATGTTTAAATGGAAGAAAACCATGAAGCGGGGTATCGATGGATGGGGCACGAGAGCTTAGGTCATAGATACAATGATTGAACAGTTCCACCATTTCATCTTCCTGCTCAATGCCTTTATAGATATTTTTTAAACTGCGGAGGCGGTCAACGTAAAGTGCTGCCAGTCCGTTCCGTTTCATAGTACAGAGGTCACCACCAGAACCTTTCACCCACATCACTTCCACCTGTTTGCCCGTGAGTGGATCAGTAGCCATCGCTTTACAAGAGGTATTGCCTCCGCCATAATTGGTGAGCCGAAGATCGGCGCCAAGGAGATTGGAACGATACACAAGTAATGCCACTTCATCACCTTCCATGGTAGCGGCTATTTCATCATCCCACAAATAACTTACGTATTTGAAAGACCTAAGAACTTCTGCCATAATATTCAATTATCAATCAGTTACTAAAATAAAAATCATCACACCGACATGGAGTTTCCAATACCTACCAGTATCACCGAAAGGAAGATGGTCAGCAAACCCAGGACAAAAATCCCCAGTACTTTCTTATCCACTCCTTTCCATTCTTTCAGTGCCAGTCCCCAGAAGTTAGAGACCAGGATTATAAACGCCATATGAAGGATCCAGGAGGAGGCTCCATTACCGAGTTTGCTTTCACCCATACCATAGAAAAAGAACTGAAGGTACCAGGTAGTTCCTGCCAGTGCAGAGAACAGGTAGTTATTGGCCAGCGGCGAAGATTTATCGGTATAGTCTTTAAAGGATCGGTTTTTGTAATTCAGGTATACGCACCAGATGAGATTGGTGGTGAGTCCACCCCAGAGTAGTACCACATAGGTAGCATTATTCTGGAAGAGCGGGTTGAAACCCCGGCTGACGGAGAGTTGAGAGAGTTCATCACCGGCTTCGATGCCATAGTTGAAGCAGGCGCTGAGGATTCCTGAAATGATGGCGAAGGTGAGTCCTTTTTTCAGGTTGAATTCTTTCTGCGATTCAACACGGGTTGTGAGAGAGGCCTTCAGTTCCTTGCGTCTTCCTGCATAACCGCAGATGGCGATACCTATGAGGCATACCAGCACTCCGAGAAGTACCAGTTGTCCGCCACTTGAAGCAAGCATCTGCGAGAAGGTGATCTTACCTTCAGATGGGGCGTAGTTGTAATAGAAGGCGGGGAGCAGAGATCCGAGGGCGGCTGTTAATCCAAGCAGAACAGAGTTACCCAGCGACATGCCGAGGTAACGGATTCCCAGACCATAGGTGAGTCCGCCAACACCCCAGAGTACACCCCAGAAATAAGTCCAGCCCAGCGTAGACGAACTTGCTTCTTTGATGATAGAACCAAATCCTGGTACGGTAAGGAGGGCTGCCAGAGGAGGTACTATAAGCCATGAAAAAAGTCCGCCAATGATCCAGTAAGATTCCCATGACCATTGGCGGACTTTTTTGAAAGGAACATAAAAACTTCCTGAGGCGAAGCCCCCGATAAAATGAAAGAGAATTCCAAAAATAGCCTGCATCGTTTTGGTTTAATTGTAAAGCGTACTACCATGGAAGTTAATCAATATGGTAAAACCAAAACGATGCGCAGGTGAAATGCTGTTAAGGACGTTTAATTGAACAGGTCTTTAAAATCTCCTTTTATCTTCTGCCATTTTGTATCGGCCTTGCGGAAAGTTGTATCAAGGCTTTGTTTGGTTTTTTCCCAGGTGGCTTCAGAGCTGTTCTTTATTTCATCCAGTTTCTTTTCGAGTTCAGTGCGGTCCTCTTCCAGTTCAATGCGGGCTTCCTTGCTTTTCTTGCTGCCATCCTTTTCGAGTTCGTCGATGCGGGCATCAAGATCTTTCATCCGGGCATTGATCTCCGCTTCTGCCTTAGCCTTTTGTGCTTCAAGGTAAGCGCCTGCAGAATCTGCTTTCATTTCAAGCCCTTCTTTTAATTGGTCGAGTCCTTCTTCAATTTTCTGGTCTGCCGTATCTTTTTCTGCAGGTTCACTGCAAGAGAAAAATATGAATGCGCTTAAAATGAAAATAATATTCTTCATACAAAAGATTTTGAGATTAAATACTTCAATAAATATACCATAGTAGTTGCTCTATACCATCAAATGCGTTATTTTAAAACCTAATATGAAACAAACTATCCTTCTCCTGGTTCTTTTGATTGTTATTACTCCCATGCTTAGGGCACAATCAAAATCGGAAAAAATCGAAGCATTGGTAAAGTATTATTCTGACGAGGGACTATTTAATGGTTCTGTACTGGTGGCAGAGAAAGATGAAGTGGTTTATAAAGGCGCAGTGGGGATGTCGAACTTTGAGTGGAATATTCCGAATACAACCCAAACTAAGTTCCGGCTGGGATCTATCACCAAGCAATTCACCTCTATGCTGATCATGCAGTTGGTAGAAGAAGGGAAACTCAGGCTGGATGGTAAGATCACTGATTATCTTACCAACTACCGAAAGGAAACAGGTGAGAGGGTTACTATACATCATTTGTTGACGCACGGATCAGGTATACCGAACTATACAGAAGATGATAGCTTCTTTCCCAACTCAGGAAAATATTATAAGGTTCACGACTTTATAAAAACGTATTGCAGTGGCGACCTTGAATTTGAACCCGGCAGCAGGTTCAATTATAGCAATTCAGGGTACTTTATACTTGGCGCTATAATAGAAGCGGTTAGTGGTAATAGTTATGAGAAGCAGCTAGAGGAAAAGATCCTGAATGGAGTGGGTATGAAGGAAACTGGGTATGACATGCATGAGTACCTGATCGGGAACAGGGCAAGTGGATATGAACAGAAACTCAGTGGCTATAGGAATGCTCCCTTTTTGAATATGGCCCTTCCGTATTCAGCGGGGTCGCTTTATTCAACTGTGGAAGATCTGAACCGGTGGAACCAGGCACTCTATAGCAACAAATTATTAAGTGATTCACTTAAACAGAAAATGTTCAGGGGATATATTTCCATTGGTGGAAGTATGAATGCGGGATATGGCTGGTTTAATGAGAACATTCCTACCCGGGATAGTTCTAAGAAGATCAACATGATATGGCATAGTGGAGGAATAAATGGTTTCCTCACGGAGCTGGCTCGTTTTCCGGAGGAGCAGAATTTTGTTGTTGTGCTGGATAATACATCGGGAGCAACCACTCCACTGTTCCGTGATATCATAGCGGTATTATATGACTTGCCCCTGGAACCTAAGAAAAAAACACTTGCGAATGCTTTACGCAGGCAGATAATGACGAGTTCGGTTATTGCTGCCTGTGATAGCTTTATGGCACTTACAGAAGTTCAAAAGAAAGAATATGATATGACGAGTGCTGAATACCTGGTGAATAGATGGGGATATGAACGACTGCGCGAACATAATGATGCTGCGGGCGCACTGAAATTATTTGAACTGAATACGAAATTATTCCCCCGGTCTTCTAATGTTTATGATAGTTATGGAGAAGCGTTGGGAAGAATGGGTCAATACCAGGCAGCTGCTTATAATTATAAAAAATCTATTGAAATTGATTCTAGTCAAAAGCGCCGTGTGCAGGGAATCATCGAAGCCTTTACTTACCGTCCGGATACCTTACGGGTTATGGTAGATGGCCATGAAATGGTATTGTATAAAACGGGTAACAAGGGGCCGGTGTTAGTGCTTGAAGCCGGAGGCAACAGTGACCATACTTGCTGGAGCAGTATTGTGCCGGAGTTGTCAAAGGGGGCCATTGTAATAACCTATGACCGTCCGGGGTACCGAGATTCGGAAGCCTGTTCTCAGAGCCGCACGGCCAACCGGGTAGCGGAGGAATTGCATCAGGCACTCAACAAATCTGGCATCAAAGGGCCTTATATCATAGGTGGCTGGAGTTGGGGGGGTGCTTTTGCCCGGGCATTTGCGGCGATGTATCCTACAGAAACGAAGGGTTTGTTGTTGGTGGACCCTGTCAGTAAAGAAAGTTATTATGAGATGGCATTAAAGTTTCCCGATGAATTCACCCTACTGGTTGCTACACGCAATGCTAATAATGAGGCAGCCCAGGATGAGTTTGATGCGATGATGCCAGCAATGAACCAGGCAAGCAGGTCAGATAAGTTGTATAAAGGGAAAACCGAGCTATTAATTGCAGGCAGTTTAAAAGAATGGTCGGCATCCGAAGCACCTCTCAAGAAGATATGGATTTCCGAACTACAAAAATGGTCAAAGCAGCAACCAAATGTTCGTGCTCAGGTTGTTGAGTCCGGGCATTTTATCCAACGCGAGAAACCGGAAGTTGTAATTGCTGCTGTGAAGAGATTGATGGGGCAGTGATGAACCTAACTCCTGTAAAGAAGTGCGATATTATAATTTCCGGACCTGAATTTTTTCAGATTCCTGTTAAGTTTCTCTTTGTTCTTTTTAATCTGGAGGTATCGCTGGTCTTTTACGCCAATGGTACCATCGTGCCGAAGGGTAACTGAAACAGGTGTGCCAAAGCTGCCGCTCTTACCAGAATACCTGTTCCATTCGCCAGCCCTTTCCCAAACTGGACTGTAAAGTGGATCCTTGTATTTTTTTCGGGCGGGGGTTCCGCATAAGGAGTAGTTGACATTCAGGAGGCCTGGTCCGGTCATTACAAAACTTTCACAGGCATATACCGTTGCATTGCCAAGGAGCCTGCTCATGCCGATCATCAGTGAGTCGCCATTCATTCTTTGAGCAGGGAAATCTTCAATGGCAGGCAGGGTAAAAGTGGCGCCTCCATAACAGGACCCTATACCAACCTGTGTGGTGGTATCGCAATAGGCTGAAAGCTCTTTCAGATGGTGAGTGGCCATGCCATCCTTAATGGCTGCATAAGTAAAATCTTCCTTGCCAATAGAGAAAAGCGATTTCCGACTGGCATATTTACCATGGCTGTCGAACCAGAGGTTCCCGATCATTGCTTTCTCTTTTTCCAATATGGTTTTTATCTTTTTAACAGCATCAGCTGAACTTGCTGCCGTAACCAGGTAAAGTTTTTTGCCATGAAATATCCGCATCAACCTTACCTGCATCTGGAAACTCAGAAATGCGGGATCAATTTTCTTCATACGGGGCGATACGATAAAATTCAATCTCCCGCATTTGTAAGGAATTCCAGCGGCTGATCGAAACATTGTAATCCTGTGTCTGAATTCTTCGAATGATTTTAAGTCGGCATTGATTACAAATTTTTTAGTACCCTCCCAATCCTTCCGGGAAGATCTGGTCTGCAGGATCTTAATGCTTTTAATCCTATTAAAATAAAACCTCGCCGGCTTATGCGATTTACCCTCTTTGAATTCCTGCCTTTTGCCGGGATGGGCATCGATTAAACTATCTTCAATCTCAATCAACCATCCCACAAAACGGTTTCCGCTGGTGGTTATCAACTCAATCTTACAGGCAGGGCTTTCAGCTGACAATGATTGTGCATACCCGGTCTCCAGAAGGATCGTGAGTAGTAATGATAATAATGATTTCATCGTTCAAGGTTTAGGGGTTATGAAATAAGAAACCGGCTGATGAAGTCAAAAGTATATGCTGACAGAACGGAAGTCAACCAGCAGTTAGCGGGTTTACGTGCTTATTGTATACCCTACCTTATCTGATTGAGAACTGGTTGTTCGGGCAGTTTTAAATTGAATAAGTGGGGTTATGGGCTGGATTGAGGCAATTATCAACCGGAAACGCGCAGTTGCCAACTCTGCTCTGGCAGGGCTCCCCCGAAGACCTAAATTGTTTGAGCAAAGAATAATCAGAAAAATCTTGGTAACTTAATAAGGGCATGAAAAGATTATCCTTCTATTGGAAATACCAGCTTGCAGGCTGGATCATATTTACAGTGGTACTTTTCTTCTTTAACGACAGGATATACCACGATAGTAAATATTTTGCTCCCATTGCGGCAACTGTCATTGCTTTTGGGATCATAACCTCCCACCTAATCAAAACGATCATTAAGTCGCGTGGAATTTTCAAGAAAAAGTTTTCTAAACAAATAATACAATTAACATTAATCAATCTTGCTGTTTCAATTTTTGGAACGGGAATCTGGATGACCATAATGGTGAATCTTGGATTATGGAAGGTCAAAAACAGAGGTGAAGGATTCTGGTTTCCTTCCTTGAATGAAGCATTTTTCTTCAACCTTTTCCTTGTACTATTGACTTTGTCGGGCTGGACACTGATCTATTTTCTCTTTCACTATGTAAGAAGGGTGCGCAAAGAAGAGCGATTAAAAACAGCTTATAAGCTGAAAAAGGCAGAAGAGGAATCCAAAGCATTGCGTGCACAGATGAACCCGCATTTCATCTTTAACAGCATGAATTCTATCAAATCCCTGATACAGGAAAATCGCATTGAAGAAAGTATTGTTTACCTGACCACCTTTTCAAAACTGATGCGTACCCTCATCAACAATTCTGACAAAAAAGAGATCACGCTATTTGATGAGATCGAAACCTGCAAACTGTATTTGCAGCTGGAGTCAATGCGCTTTGATGAAAAATTTTCCTATGAAGTTAATGTTGCGGAAAATATAGATCTCAAATCGGTGCAGGTACCAGCACTCATTATCCAGCCATTTATTGAGAATGCCATCTGGCATGGAATAATACCGAAAAATAACAAGGGACATATAAGTCTGCGGGTGGAGAAGAATAACAACGAAGTAGAGATAATAGTGGAGGATGATGGGATCGGAAGAAAACTATCGATGCAGAATATAACACCTGCCAATCCCACACATACGAGCAAAGGGATTGCCTTGACAGCGTCGCGTCTGAAACTGGATAATTTATTAAAGCACCGGAAGGGGGGACTCACCATTACTGATAAGGAAACCGTTGCCGGTGGCGGTAAAGGGACGAAAGTGGTTTTATCGTTTTCAGAAGAATAATAAGCACTGATCAGAATGATACGAGCTATTCTTATAGATGACGAGCAACATTGCCTGAAATCGCTTCAGAACGATCTGAAAAAATATTGTCCATCCGTGAGTATTGTGGATAGCTGTTCGAATGGGAAGGAAGGAATATTATCTATCAAAAAACATCATCCTGATCTTGTTTTCCTGGATGTGCAGATGCCATGGATGAGTGGATTTGAAATGCTGGAGATATTGGAGGAGGTTGATTTCTCTATCATCTTCACCACTGCCCATGATGAATTTGCAGCAAGGGCGTTCCGGATAAGTGCCATTGATTATTTATTGAAACCTATTGATTCAGCGGATCTACAGGAAGCGGTGAGGAAGGTGGAGAATAAAATGAATTCAGGAAATGGATTACAGCATATCAATACATTCCTGGAGAACATACGTAAGCCATCGGGGAATCAAAAAATTGCACTGCCACAGCGGGAAGGATATGAATTTGTAGATGTGTCATCGATTGTCTATTGTTATGCAGAAGGAGCCTATACAAAGATTTTTATTGCCGACAAGAAGGCCATGCTTATCTCCAAAACATTAGGTGATATAGAAGAATTATTACCGCCCGAGATGTTCCAGCGGATACATCATTCAACACTCGTAAATCTGAACTACATTCTTCAATTCTTAAGAACGGACGGGGGAAATGTTGTTCTAAGAACCGGCGAAAAACTTGCGGTTAGTAAGTCGAAGAAGGATAATCTTCTTGAAAAACTTGGACTTAAAAAACATTAAAATGTTTAGCTCATATTCTTACTTACACAGGCTATTATCTAACTTAACCAATTGGAAAAAAGTGGTGGCTTACTGCGTCCTTTTCTATTGCTTTTTATGCAATCTACCTCCGCTTCATGCACAGGAACGAAAACTCGAAGTTCAACGATTTGAATACTACTGGGCTAAAAATCCAGCTTCGATGCCGGTAGTACTCTTGCAGGAAGAGTCCTATAAAAAGCAGGTGGAAAGCATATTTGCGAAAGCAATTTCGAATCATTACCAGAGCAGCAGTACGGCATTTAACCTTACCGTTAAGAAATTGAATCCCTTCCAGGAATATCCGAAGTTTAAAACAGAGGTGAAAGAAAAGAAGGAGACATCTTTATATTTATTCCTCCAGATTTTTGAACGCATTCTCTTCCAACCAGGCATTTCAGATAATGCAGTTGTTCAATCCAGCAGTATTGAGATCAATTGCAGGATCATTGATGGGGCGAATGGATCTGCCCTACTTGATAAAATGTTTACGGTGGATATTCACCGGAATAGAGCACCTGAAGGGCAGGTTATACTCACTAAACTACCCGCCCACCCTGCCGCCTATATCAGCGCATTTGATAGTATTGCGTCATGGATCTTTCAGCCCGTCGACATAGCCCCGCATGAACTTTATCTTTCACCCGCCTGTATATACTCCTCAAAAGGAATACTGACCGGAGCAATAAGGGAATTGGATTCATTTGAATTATCTCCTCTTCCACATAAGATCATCCAAACACGCCGGCGGCCCAATAGAGCTGGAAATGCCGCCTCCGGAGCCATCAGCCTGATAACGGGGGTTGGTATCAGCAAATCTAAATCGGCAGATTACCGGGCTATTTTCCCATTTGTATCAGGAAACGATACAATAACGTGTGTAATTGATTACAAGGAGATAGTAACGGCAGAAAGAACGGTGGAAAAAACTAAGAACGATGACGGATCAAAATCTGTATCTACAGAAGCAGGTGATTATGGCGCTGCTGAAAGATATACTGACCCAAATGAGAACCAGTTTATCATGGTTGGGCAGGATACAGTAGGTTGGTTTACTCTTTCGTATGATCCTTCACCAAAGAGCAACCTGGATCATACGCAATATTGGGATGGGAAAGACAGCAGCACTATTGGCACATTAAATGATAAATGGAAAAACTTCTCTGTAGGGTCTGGTTTAACCATATGGGGTAAAACAAAAGATAAGCAATTCCGCATGCAGAGCTTATCGGACATGCAGGCAAAGATGATTTACATCGAAGAATACCCGGCTTTGATGACCATTGGAAAAGATGCGCCGGTAAAGGCTTTTGCTTACCAGGAGTTAACGCCTGAACAATGGAAGATATTTATGGCACTAGCATCTATCCCCTTTTCGTATTTCAAGCGATAAGCAGAAGTGACAAAGATTCTGAGGTCAAAAAAAGGGCGCATCCTTTCGGATACGCCCTTCATATTTACACACTGAATAATTATGGCATCCACCACATCTTACTGTAGTTTTCGTCCTTACCACCATCCAGTCGGGATACGGCTTCTGTATAGTTTACCTTATTAAGGGCAGACTCGGCCGATGGGTATCCAATACGAAGAGGAATACCTCTTGAATCAGTTGCATCCTGGGCAGGGGTAAGAACAGGGAAACCGGTTCTTCTCCAGTCGGCCCATACTTCCCAGCTGTTCAGGAAACCATGAACCCATTTCTGGGTGATGATCTTTTCTATTGCCTCAGCAGGAGTGTAAACCACTTCTGGCTTGGCGATATAGGCAGCATAAGTCGCATCAGAGTAAACTCCATTCTGCTCAAAGGAAGCTTTGATAGCAGCCAGGTACTTAGCGGCCGCATCAACATCGCCGCCTGCAGTATAATTAATCTTGGCAGCTTCTGCTTCCATAAAGAGAACCTGTGCATAGTTGAAAATGGGCAATTCAGAATCTTCTGAACGGAAAGCATAACCGATCCTGCTATAAACTGCAGGTATCTGAACTGCCTGCACCCGGCCATAAGGAAGTCCAATCACTTCCCCACCTATCACTTCCCCATAAACTGGTAAGCGTGGGTCGTCGTTGGCTACCATATAATCAACCAAGGTATTACTGAGTGCGTAATCGTTCCTGAAACTTATATCATAGTTGTTATACCATGGGTTGAAGTTATTTGGATCGCCTGCCACAAACTGGTAGGAGATATTCTCAGCATTTGAGCTTATAACACCGGCCGCAACAGCAGCTGCGTATTCAGCTTTTCCTTTTACAGGGTCAACATGGGAGAGGCGCAGCGCCATGATCATACGCTGGGTATTAGCAAAACGCTTCCAGGCTGCCATATCACCATTCAACAAAACATCACCCTGTACCGGGGCTTCACTTTCGTTGATCTGTGCAACTGCCTCGGTGAGTTCATTAAAAAGATCAGCATAAATATCTTCCTGCTTATCATATTTAGGAGCGAAGTTCTTATCACCCTGCAGTGCTTCGCTGTAAGGGATATCACCCCATTTGTCTGTCATCTGCAGGAAATAATAAGCCTTGAGGATGCGTGCTACAGCTATCTGGTTATTTGCACTTCCATTATTCTCCGCTTCCGGACGTCCTTCATTATTGTAGTTAATGATGGTCTGCAGGTTATACAGAGGCCCGATATAAAAGTTAGCGAAGTTGAGGGTCCTGTCAGAATAGAGAGAGGAAGCAGGATATGGTCCCTCTGCAAGGTGCTGTACATAAAGGGCACCCAGCCTTCCTGCGGCATCATTACCCATTGTTAAGGTAGGGATGCTTTGGATAGCATTTGTAAGTAACGCGCGGGTTTTTGCTTCAGTGAGCAATACCGGCGAGATATTGATATCATCAAACTTCTTACAACCTGCCATTGCACTGAAAAAAGCAATGACTATTAATATTTTTTTCATACTTGGTATTTTTTATTGATACGCGAATGCCCGCAATTAAAATCCGATACGGAGGTTAGCGCCTATTTGTCTTGTTGCGGATAACTGACCACCTTCGCGGTAGAAAACTTCCAGCTCTGATGGGTCAACACCATACTTCTTTGTAGTAGCCCAGATGAGCCATGCGTTCTGAACCATCACGCCAAAGTTTGCCGACTTAACAGCTCCAATTTTAGAGAGGATTGATTTTGGAATATTGTATCCCAGTCTTACTTCCCTCAGTTTGATATAGGATGCATCCAGAAGTACTTCACCGGCATCACGCTGACGTGCTGTATACCAGTAAGTACGGGCTGGAACATAACGGTTATTGGGAGTGCCTTTACCATCATTGAATACACCATCAATACGGATACCACCAGTACCAGTATTACCACCGGCGAAAGTATAAGAGCCGGGGAATTCTCTCCAGTCATTACCCTTATCATTGATCCCAACTGTTTCTTCAGAGAGACCAGCACCTGTATTGAAGTTTCTCGTTTCAGAATAGAACAGTCCACCGTTCTGGAAATCAATTGAGAAAGCGAGATCAAAATCCATGAACCGGAAAGTATTGTACATTCCACCTGTCCACTTTGGAAGTACCTGTCCGATCTCCTGGTTGATATCATACTCCGGCAAACCGGTAGAAGACTCAACACCTGCTGCATTCTTGGAATAATTTATGATCACTCTTCCCTGATCATCTCTTCTCCATTTACGTCCAACGTAAGTACCCCACTCTCCACCTACACGATGCTCGAGGCGGGTATCATAACGGTTGGTTGCATAGAGATAAGTTTGCTGATCGCCATACAGTTCTTTTACTTCATTGCTGTTGCTGGCCCAGTTGAGCACAACATCCCAACTGAATTTGCGGGTCTTTACAGCAGTTCCGCTGAGGGAAACTTCCACACCGCGACTGATGATGTTTCCGGCATTCACCTGGGCAGTACTGAATCCGCTTGAAGACGATACATCAAGTGAAAGTATCTGGTCAACGTTGTTGTTCTCATAGAGCGCAAAATCAAGTCCAACCCTGTTGAACAAACGAAGTTCAGCACCTACCTCCCATGACTTGGTCAGCGCCGGGCGGATTGTTTGTGCATTCCTGAACTGGTTTCCAACTGCTACAGAAGAATTGGAACCATAGAAAGAACCATTGTTCAGAGCGATATCAAGTGTATGGGGAGTAAGGTCATTACCAACCTGTGCATAGGAAGCTCTTAACTTACCGAAGGTGATAACGTTGGTTATAGCGCTTGCATCCAGCAGTTCAGTGAAGATAAAGCTGGTGCTTATAGAAGGATAGAGATAGCTGTTATTGTCTTTAGGGAGAGAAGAAGAAAAGTCATTTCTCAGCGTTCCGTCAATAAACAGGAAATCTTTGTATCCAACTGTAAAGCGGCCATATAAGCTGTTTACACGGCGCTTCGAATAACCACGGGTAACTGTTGGACGTGAAATAGAAGCAGCGAGATCAAAGTAATTTGGTGAACTCAATCCGCCAACTGTTGCATTATATACCTGCGAAAAGAATTCCTGCCTGCGGTTAGCTCCAGCCATCGCATCTACCGAGAAATCACCAAACCTGTTGCTGTACAGGAGGTTGGTTTCATAGTTCATTTCCTTTGACTGGTTTTGGGTTATCTCGTAACTATCCAATTGGAGGCCACCAGTTGCAATACGGAAATCATCTTCATTGCTATACTGGCTCATCCTGGCATAGGATTGAAGGGTAAGATTTTTTGTGAACTTGATCTTCATTCCAATATTTCCTACCAGTCTGTTGTGTTTTTGTGTGCCGAAGTTTTCGCGAAGAACAAAATATGGGTTATCCCAATAAGCTGGTCTTCCGTAAACATTGATATCGCTTGATCCATTAGGGTCACCGATATTCCATGAATTGAGAGAACCATCATCATTACGGTACTTCTGCATCTTCTTCATGTCGAGCTGGCGCTGAAACCATTGGTTGAAGTTCTGTGTGATATTCAGACCATCGAGACGGTATCCCTCCAGTGGTTTTCCTTTTGTATCATGGGTGGTATAGGCAACATCTGAAGAAAGGGTGATGTAATTGCCTATATCGTAGGAGCCATTCAATCCCAGTTGATGCTGAACTCTTTTTGCCCCGGGCAAGATCAGGGTCCGGTCAACGTTAGCATAAGTCATGCGGAAGTTGAAATTATCCGCCCCGCTGGAGAAAGCGATAGAGTTATTCAGGTTACGGCCGCGCTGGAAGAAGTCCTTCACGTTATTTGGCTGCGGGGTAAGAGGCACCTGGATACCCCAATCTTCACCGGGATACCAGCTATAATAGGGGCGATAGAGGGTACCATCCATTTTAGGGCCCCAGCTTTCATCGGCACCATATTCGAGCATTTTTTGTCCGTCGAAAATTTCCCATGAAGGGTCATGACGGGCAGGGTTGTATTTGAAGATGGCAAATCCCTGTTCGTCATAACTTCCTCTTGTATTGGCGGAGGAGGCATAACCACCTGCGTATTCATTCTGGTAAGGAGGAATTATGGCGAGGGCTTCGGAGGTAACACCCAGGTTTACATCAACGGAAGTGCGCTTACCACGGGTACCTTTCTTGGTGGTGATAACCACAACGCCATTCTGGGCGCGGTTACCATAGAGTGCGGTAGCGGCAGGTCCTTTCAGTACAGACAAGCTTTCCACGTTGTCCATGATCACGGCACTTTGGTCAGTAACCGTTCCATCTACAACAAAAATTGGGGAAGCGAGTCCAAGTCCGGTAACGCCCCTTATAATAACGGTAGCGTTATCAAAAGAAGAGCTCGGTGAGCCTATCAGTTTCACACCCGCAACTTTACCGGCGAGGGAGTTACTGATATCCACCGACTTAGCCAGAGTTAGGTCTTCGCCTTTTACTTCCTGGATGGCATAACCAAGTGCTTTTTTCTCGCGCTTGATACCAAAAGCGGTAACCACCACTTCTTCGAGATCACTACGGCTCATGTCGACACTCAGATCGCCGAGGTTGTTGTTACCCGAGAGCCTGATTTCTGTGGGTGCCATTCCGATGGAAGTGATTTCCAATACATCGCCGGAACTGGCACTAATAGAAAAGGAACCATCGGCAGCGGTTGCAACACCTGTTGTGGTTCCTTTAACTTTCACCGTAGCATTGGAGATGGGGGTGCCATCCTTGCTTTTTAGTTTTCCTGTGTACCTGAGCTGCTGCGCAAATACGGCGCATACGCCCAATAGCAGGACAAAAACCATCATGATGATTTTTCTCATTTGTTAGTTGTTAGTTAGGTAAAAAAATGCTCCTCAAGAAAGAGGAATAAGGAAACAATTTAACAATTTGTTAAACATTGCCCAAAGAAAATGCAGTTTTTACCAAACGAACAAGCATATTCCTGCAAAACTTGATTGAAATCATGCAAAAATATTGTTGGAGTTTAAACTACTTACCCGTCTGACGCCTGTCAGGACAGGCGTCAGACGGGTAAAAAAAGGAATAGTTTTGCGGGCATGGAATATTTCAGGCAGTTGCAGGCATTGCTGGACAAGGAGCGGGAGGAAGATCGAGTGGCTTTTGAGGCCCTCACCCGGCATATGCGGATCAGCGAGAAGCGGGAGAACGGCATGACCTGGTTCCCTATTGCCCTGAAGGCAAGTGAACCGGGCAGGGGAGATTACCTGACCATTGAGATCGAGCGCACCTCGCACCAGGAACTCCAGCACCAGTTCCGTTTTGGGATGTCAGTGGCATTTTTCTCAAACCATGATGCAGAAAATGACCGGCTGGAGGGAATCATATCTTATATCAGTGGCAACCGGATGAAAGTTGCCCTTCGGGTGGATGAGCTGCCCGATTGGAGTCGGGATGGCAAGCTTGGCATCGACGCCATATTTGATGAGAACAGCTATAAGGAAATGCAGCAAGCGCTGAAGCAGGCGAGCCTTTTGATGGAAAAGGTTAAAGAGGGCCGCCTGGTTCGTATACTTATGGGAATGGAGCAACCTGAATATCATCATGATCCTGAAATTGCCGGTGTTCTGGCAAAACTCAGCGGCAGGTTGAATGCGTTCCAACTGGAGGCAGTTGAGAAGATCCTTTCCGCCAGAGATATTGCAGTGGTTCATGGTCCGCCAGGAACAGGCAAAACCACTACCCTGGTGCAGGTAATACAGGCACTGGCGAGGAGTGAAAATGGACAGGTATTGGTAGTAGCGCCCAGTAATGCGGCGGTGGATCTTATAAGTGAGAAACTTTCGGATGAGGGATTGAATGTTGTTAGAATCGGGAATCCTGCACGGGTGCAGGAAAAACTACTCCGGTTGACGCTTGACGAAAAAATTGCCACACACCATAATAGTCGCGATATTAAACGGTTGCGAAAACAGGCTTCTGAATTCCGTGATATGGCGCATACCTATAAACGCAGTTTTGGATCGGCTGAACGTGAACAACGGAAAGCATTGTTTACTGAGGCAAGAGCCATTCAACAAGAGATCGAACGATTAGAAGAATATATTTCTGATGACCTGCTTTCAAAGGCAGAAGTAATAACCGCTACGCTGGTTGGGGCATCGCATTACACAATAAGGTCAAGACGCTTTCAAACGGTGGTGATAGATGAAGCGGCACAGGCAATTGAACCCGCCTGCTGGATACCAATACTAAAAGCACAAAAACTGGTTATGGCGGGTGATCATCACCAGTTGCCGCCAACCATTAAGTCGGTACAACCATCAAATGGTTTGAATAAAACATTAATGGAAAAAGTAGTGGAAATACATTCTGAGGCAGTGGTACTGTTGCAAAAGCAATACCGTATGCATGCAACTATAGCAGGATTTCCTTCAAAAGAATTCTATGGCAACAAACTGGAGGCAGATGATTCAGTTGCGTCGGAGATATTATTTCATGAAGATAATCCGATGCTGTTTATTGATACGGCTGGCTGCGGATTTGAAGAGATTAAAGAAGGAAATAGTATTTCCAATCCGGAAGAGGCTGCATTCCTTGTAAAACATCTCTCTTTATATGTTGAGGATATTAATCTGCATTATGAAAAAACATCCTATCCGAGCATAGGAATAATATCTCCATACCGGCATCAGGTAGAAATTTTAAAGGATCAGATAGCTTCATCAGATCTATTATCCCCGTATTCTCAAAGGATGACAATAAGCACTATTGATAGTTTTCAGGGACAGGAAAGAGATATCATTTATATCAGCCTGGCAAGGTCTAATGCCGAATCAGTTATTGGTTTCCTTTCAGAAGTGCGGCGTATGAATGTTGCGATGACAAGGGCAAAGAAAAAGCTTGTAATAGTAGGCGATAGTGCCACTCTCGCAAGCTTTCCCTTTTATGCTGATTTGATAAACTATACACAGGAACAAAATGCCTATGTGAGTGCCTGGGAATTTTAGATCTTAAGTTTCCCTTCGATACCATCATCATCCACATCTGCACCGGTAAGTGCTGCGAGTGATCTTTTCATGAAGGCAATAAATTTCCCGCTCTTTGTATCCCAATAATAACAATCTATGGGCCTGATCTTTATGATAGTCACTTTCGGATCGTCTTTGCCTGTGAACCATGCATTGGCAAATTCAGTCCAGTATTTGTCTTTTGTGGCTTTATCCGTAAATACTGAAGCTTCTCCATAGATGGAAAGATATTCTGAACTGCCATTATTCTGGAAGTAGAGTTGTACCCGGTTATCGGCAGCAATCTCTTTATTCTTATCACTGTCGGAGGATGATATGAACCAGATCGCACCTTCATCATCCACCTCCTGTATGCTCATAGGACGGGATGCAGCAGGTACAGAAGAAAGATTGGTCACAAACATGCACATGCGGCAGTCTTCAGCAATTTCCTTCAGTTTAACCCTCGCTTCCTGGTCAGAAAGGTTTTCAAAACTGTCCATTTGATTTTTGCTCATACAAAATGATTTTAACTGTAAAAAAATTGGGCACCCATCAGATGAGTACCCAAATGTTTAAATATTCATGCCAGTTATTTATACAGAATTAGGGCGTACGAACAGAATCTGACTCCTTTAATTGTTGATTAAATTCCACCATTAAACAAACCCGAGGGGCATTCCACGATAATATTTAAGGAGATTACCTCACTTCAGTGGTTTTTTCTACCCGCGTAACATTGCCAAGATCATCCTTTTCAACGGTGGTAGTTGTGGTGGTCTTTTTCGTTGGTTTTTTACCGCTTGAAGCCGCCCATATGATCAGCAGAAGTGCAACTACACCCGCTGTTATCCACATCCAGTATCTTTCAAAGAATGATTCCACTTCCACTGCATCAATATCAACCTCTTGTGCAAAGAGGCCAGAGCTAACTAAGGCCAGTGCTGTACTGGCGAAAATGTACTTCCAATTTGAATTTTTCATAAACCAGTATTTTTTACAGGAAATACAATAATCAGGCCCGACCTAATCAATCAATGGGGTTGTTTACGGCGCAGATCCATGTTATGGAAATAAAATAACCTGGCCACATGGGTGCTTTTGTAGTTATTACCTGAAGCCAGTTGCTGGAAAATATTCATATACCCGAACTGCAAATTATCATGGCTGTTTAAATGATAATTGAAGCCTGCGAAGAACCGATTCTGATCAAAATAATTATTGATGATCCGCTTACCGAAATTCAGATGTATCTCATTGTTTACAACGAAGGAAGCTGTACCAGGCTGAAATCTTTTTTTGCTGAGTGGGAACTGGGAAAAGAAGTTGTATCGCACACGGTAATTAAAATTATAGCCGTCACCTAGTTTATCATCGTTAAGAATATTTCTTCTCCACCTTTCTTCCAGCCTGAACCATTGCATTAACCGGATTGCGGGATATCGTGAATGCCACTGTACCTGTTGCCAGGCACGATGTTCTGGCATAGAAATGTTTTTGTGATTATCGGAAGGGAAATGATTTACAAAAGCATACCCTGCTGTAAGTTTGAGATCATCTGCCAGGTAATGCGTTAGTCCCACCCGCACAATTCCCTGTGATAAACCAGTAAAATAATCTTCGCGGGTTCTGGCATGAATATCAACCCAGGCACCCCACTTATCAGTAAAACGGAGCTGGTTGAAATATCCTGCCCAAAGTTGATGAACAGATTCGGTTTCTTTTGTCTGGGCACGAAGAGGTGAAACCAGGATTACCGGCAATATAATGATCATCAAAAACTTCATAACGATCAGATTAATTATTCAGCAACCCATCTACAGTGATAGCTACATAATAGAGACCGCCAATGGAAGGGCCGGCCGCATACTGTATATATCGCTGATTGAATGCATTGGCTGCACCTAATTTAATTGTAGAGAGTAATTTTGGAATCTTAACACTGATCTGTGCATCTATAGTATGATAGGAGGGTATTGCTCCGTTGGCAAGCGGACTTTGCCATAGGAAGGAGTCCTGCCATCTCCAGGTTATATTAAACCCAACATTCTTAATTACTTCGCGATTAGCTAAAGACAGGTTTGAGGCCCATCGGGGAGTATTGAATGCGTTCTCAAAAATATCGCTTGCCTTATTAGCTACGATATTGTTATAGTTAAGATTACCGCTAACCATATACTTTGCATGAATATTATAGGTGAGTCCGAGGGATGAACCGAAGTTTCTGTAAATATTTTTCGCATTCGTAAACACCCGGTATCTAACCTGCTTTGAGCGATTAGCGGCGAGCATGTCAGTAACGCCTTCGTTGGTACCTACTTTCCCGGTAGTGGGAACAGATACTTCTACCTGCCCCAGGAAGCCATCATAGATATTAAAGTATGCATCCCAATCGATCACCAGTTTATTATTCAGCAGGACTGATTTATACCCAATTTCAAAGGAGTTGATTCTTTCAGGGCTTGTTGGAGAAAGGTCTGTCTTAACAAGTATATCGCGGTTATCTATTGCAGCCTGTTCGGGTGTGGCTCCTGCATTTACGTCTTTATTCACTTCTGCATTGAATGTATTAACCGATGCAAGGCTGTAAGAATTTTCCAAATATCCCAGTCCCTCATTTACAAATTCCAATCCCCCTACTCTTCTTACATTGCCATTGTTCACGAAAGATAATGCTTCAAACAAAGCAGGGAATCGAAATCCGTTTTGCCAGGATGCCCGGAAATTATGCTTGTCGGCGGCAGTATAAACAAATGCTATCCTGGGATTGAATTTTGGATCGAACTCCGGATTATAATCAAGCCTTCCACTAGCAAAAACTTTAAGCTTTTCTTCAAAGAAGGTTTTTGTAAGTTGGGCAAATCCACCAAATTTTTTATAATACTGGTTCTTCCCAAAACTCCCATCCTTTAATGGAGTGGTTCTATCATCAACGGGGCGTGAAAAATCAACAAAATTATTGCCATCCGGAATCACTTCATAAATCCTGATATCAGCACCCAGGAGGAGGTCGGCAAACTTGAATTTGTCTTTCAGATCCCATTGTCCGTCCATATGATAGAGCCTGCTTTTTTGTGATAACCATGCCCCACCGGTAGAAGTACCTGTTGCAACACCAGCATTCTTATGATCCCAATTATTGATGCCGCGAATTGTATCGAAGAGGTTATTGAAAGCTGCAGTACCCGGCTCATATCTTCCCTGGTCAGCAAATTGTCTGGCAGCAATCATTGCATTTGACAAACTTGTTCCTGCGTCAAGTTCAGTCTGCAATGATTGTTTAAACCGTGCGCCCCAATTATTATTTGAGAGATGCGTTAGCTGAAGATTATCTGACATTGGCTTCAGGTTATAGGAATCACCTGTATTTTCAATATTCACATAAGACCGGATGAAATAATTGTGGCCCTTCCATTCAAGCCGGTGGCTTTGCACCACAACATTATCCAATTGAATTTTATTACCCCGCTGGAATATTCCATCCATTTTACCTATTCTGTATGCATAAGAAAGTTCTGCCTTCTCCGTTAGGCGATAGTGGACTGCGGCGTCGAACTTTAGGTTATCAACAGAAGGATTCACGAGGTCCTTTTCCTTATATCCGGAACGCCTGACAAGAAAGGTATTGGAGTTTCCATTATAATTAACACCCCTTATTGTTACTGCATTATTATTCTCATCCCCATAATTATTCCAGCCATCATAAGCCGGATTATTACTACCAGCAAGCTCAGGAAAAGAAGGATTTGCAGTATTAAGGTTGTTAGGATTCTGATCGGTAGTTGACCCTGAAACCCAATCGGTCCCTTTGAGATAACTACCATTGATTTTGAAGGCAAATTTATTCCTATAAGCCCTTGCAAAACGGAAAGCAGTTTCTGTTATGAGTGAAGGGGCATGATCAATGCCATCAACATGGTTAACGCCTACTTTCTGGTATATGCTTAATCCCTGGTGGGTAAACGGACTCTTGGTGAGCAGGTTAGCCATACCGTTAATGGCATTCATTCCATACAGCGCTGATGCGGCACCGGGAGTGATCTCAACACTTTGAATATCCAATTCAGTTGGACCGATAGCATTTCCCAGTGGTACACCGAGCGTTGCAGCCTGCATATCCACTCCATCAACCAATTGCATAAAACGGAAATTATTTGGGATATTAAAACCCCTGGTGTTAGGCACTTTGAAGGTGAGGCTTGAGGTTGTCATCTGCACCCCTTTCACGTTTGCCAATGCATCATAAAAGCTTGGAGCGGGTGTTTCGCGGATGGCCCTTATATCAAGTTTTTCAATGGCTACGGGTGATTTTAGAATGCTTTCGGCAACCCTTGAGGCAGTAACTACCACTTCCTGCCCAAGAACGGTTTGGGTGGATAAGGCCACTTTAAGTTTTGCAGCCGGTCCATCGATAAGCAGTTCCTGGGGTTCATGCCCAATAGATGTAATCACCAATGTAAAGGGAAGTTTAGCTTTGGTTCGAAGAAGGAAGTCACCCTGGTTATTGGTAATGGTTCCTGCGATCGTGCCTTTAATATTTATACTGGCGCCGGAAACGGGCTGACCTGATTCCTGGTTGAGGACTGTACCCGCAATCTCAACCAGGTTATAGCCCTGTGCATTAACCGAAGTGACAAGCAGGATATTGAGAATAAGCAGTTGAAAGGTTGTATATATATATCGCATAAATTCTTATAGTTATTTAGTCTATTGATTTTATAGACATTTATGATAAAAAAAATCTCATTTCTCTTTAACAATGGCGAACCCACCACAACATCGTACACTATCTGCAGTAATGAACATGATTTAAATTTAAGTATACAAAATTAGTAGACTTTATTAGAAATCCAAATATTTGGGAAAATAAATATTGATGCCCATCAGATTTCGGCAACTAATGAAGAGGTGTGCCGTCTTCTATAATGTCTTTGATTGTCCTTTTTTCCAGCACTTTGAGGATAGCATCGCGGGCTTCTGCCATAACGGGGTTGATGCGGCAGGTATTCTCATCACAGTTTTCACAGGCCTTATAGAAATTCATGCTAACGCAGCTTAGAAGGGCTATGGGACCATCAATTATACGTATGATACGTGCAAGTGTAATTTCTTTCGGAGGATGGCTTAGCATATAGCCTCCGCTCCTTCCCCGGTAGCTCATCAGTATATCTTCATTCTTCAATTCAAGCAGGATACCCTGAAGGAATTTAAGTGGAATTCGCTTCCGCTCTGATATCTCCTGGATCAAAACGGGACGTCCTTCCTTATAATGTGAGGCTAAGTAAGAAAGGGCCTGTAATGCATATTTAGCCTTTTGCGAGAGCATAGGGATATTTTATTAATGAGTCTGTTCAAAAGATAGTTTATAAGAGTGGAGATACCAGTCTTGCCGTTCGTTCTGTTAGTTTTTTCATTCTGCCCCGTTGGTTCCATGATTCTTTTTCAATCTTCTCTGCATCTTTAAGGTCATCGTAAAATACATCGGCCAGTTCATTAGCGAGTTCTTCATCATATACTACCGCATTAACCTCAAAGTTAAGATCGAAGCTACGGGTATCCATATTTGCAGTACCAATAATTGCTACTTTACGATCGGCCACCAGCGTTTTGGCATGTACAAAACCTTTCTGGTAGAGATAGATCTCCACCCCCGCATGCAACAATTCCTCATAATAGGAACTGGAAGCGGCATTCACCAGTTTGGAATCTGAAACACCAGGCACAAGTAACTTAACAGATAATCCTCCCAAAGAAGCAATGCATAAGGCATCCATGAGGCTTTCACCTGGAATAAAATAGGGGGTGGTAATCAGGATCTCTTTTTCTGCCAGATTTATGGCTTGCAATAACGAGAATAAAATGGTGGGCATATCTGAATCGGGCCCGCTTGCAGCTATCTGCACCAATTTCTTACCTTTTTTGGGAAATGAATCCATGGAAGGGAAAAAGCTGGTATCTGGTTTAAGTCTGTTTCCGGCACAAAAATTCCAGTCGCACAGAAATAAATATTGCAGGTAATACACACCCGGACCATCTATGCGTAAATGGGTATCGCGCCAAAAAAGTGTATTACCATTTCCATTTTGATTGATATACTTATCGCTGACATTTATTCCACCGATAAAGGCGGTTTGTCCATCAATAACAATGATCTTCCTGTGATTACGGTAGTTGATCCGGTTAGCCAGTGCTATAAACCGTATCCTGTAAAAAGGAAAAGATTTTACGCCAGCCTCTTCCAGCCTTCCCACCATCCCTTTACGTAGGGAGCGACTCCCAAAATCATCATAAATAAATCTTACATCAACTCCTTCTTTAGCCTTTTGAATTAGCAGCTGTTCGATTTCCCTGCCGATGGTATCATCATCATAGATATAATATTCAATATGGATATGGTGCTTTGCTTCTTTGAGGGCACTGATCACTTCGGGGAATTTCTTTTCGCCGTTCACTAAAAGTTTTACATGGTTACCTTCAGTAAGTGCACTATTAATATCAGAAAGAAGGAGTACGGCGAGTTCTTTATTATCCCGAACGGCGGAACCTCCTTTTGCAAAAGCTTTCTCTGATATATGCAGGATATCCTCTTTCAGGTGTTTGGCAAGATCGTTATCATCAAGGATCTTTTTGCTGTACATTTTGTGCTTCCGGTAATTGATGCCGATAGTAAAATAGAAAAGCATACCGAGAATGGGAATAAAGATCGCAACCAGCAGGTAAGCCAGGGTCTTGACATTACTACGAGTATCGTAGATGATCTTTCCGCAAACTACGATCAGTATGAGAACATATACGATTTGGGCAAGGAGCAACCAATCCATGGAAATGTTTTTATGAATATCAATCAATTCGCGCAAACTCTGCGCGTTCAGTGAGAATTGAGGATGGATTTTAAAACCTTAAGTCGCCCATCAATACTATGACTAACCGGCAAACCCAACAATTCAGCAGCCATAGGATATACATGTACGTTGGAAAAAGAAGGGATGGTCAATCCTTTCCGAAACGCGGGTCCCCAGGCATAAAAACTCGCCTGCATATCACTGTTGCGAATATCATACCCATGTTTACCGATCGTTGTTCTTCCAGTAAAGCTGAACATTAAAGGAGGATCAGGAACAAGGAGAATATCACCCAACCTGTTGTAGTGGTCGGAAGCAGCACGATAATGCCAGTACTTAGGTGTTTTTTGAGGCCGGTATACGGTGAATTTAGCAGCATTCTTCTTCAGGTTTTTGTAGAGTTTCCGGATCTCCGTACGGTCGCCCGATTTAGAATAAATATGCACCAGCGCATCTCCCCTTGGTACTATAAACCTTGCTGTATCAATTTGAATTGGCATGGGCAGCGCATTTGCCGTATCTGTATTTGTCATGCCATGGTCCGAAACAAATATGAAATTGATTGGAAGTCCTGTTTTTGTACAGGTTGAAACAATCTTTCCAACAGATTCATCCACCAATTTCACTGCATCAATTGCCTGTTTTGAATCTACCCCATGCAAATGCGAATAATGATCAACCTGTGGAAAATAAAAACTGATCAAATGTGGTCTTTTATCTTCTGGCAGCAGAAGCCACTCCTGCAGCACTTCAATACGCCTGTCAATTGGGATTGCTTCATTGTAATTGTAAAAATAGGTTGGTCCAACCCCATTAATTCTACTTTCTGATCCTACCCAATAGGAGCTTGCGGAAAGCATACCATTGCGCTCAGCCAGTTCCCAGAGAGGGATACCGTAATACCATGAACTATCGCGAACCTCCTTTTTATTTCCTACCGCATATATCCTTTGTTTCTTCCTGTCATAAAATGAATTATCGACCAGCCCATGGTGCGTGGGATACATGCCGGTTATAATAGAATAATGGTTGGGAAAGGTGAGGGAAGGGTAAACAGGCTGCATAGATTTTGCTTCCACGCCTCTAGCGGCCAGGGCTAATAAGTTGACGCAATTGTATTTGCGGGCATAATCCCACCGGAAACCATCAGCGGAAATAATAATGAGATAAGGTTTATCAATAGTTTGTGGGGAATTTCTGCGACCCTGTACAACCTGCTGCACTGTATCCTGCGCCAGTAGTGGGGTGGAAAGCAGAAAATACAGACCCAAAATAAAGAGGCCGTTCATCGAAGCGAACATGTTTGTAAAATATATAGGATCAAATGTACCCTCCTTCATCCAATTTAAGTAACATTATGGTCCAGCAAAACCGCGGTGATATGATCATACAACAACGATATACACGAAAACGCTTTCTCAGAACAGGGCTTAGCCTTGTGGCGGGATCACTGGCGCTACCATTGTTCGCCAGTGGAAACAAGCAACCGAAACTTGCCTTTTCAACGTTGGGTTGCCCGGATTGGGATTTCAATAAGATCACGGATTTCGCACACTCACATGGATATACTGGTATTGAAGTAAGGGGCATACAGAGGGAAATGGACCTGGTTAAGAGTTCTATATTCAATACTTCGGTAAAAAGAGCTGCAACACTTGCCCGGATGAAGGAAAAGGGTCTGCGTTTTGTTGGATTAGGGAGTTCGTCTACCCTGCATTTTGCGGATGTTGCGGAGAGGAAAAAGCAGCTTGATGATGGGAGAAGATTTATTGATCTTGCGGCACAAATCGATTGTCCATATGTGAGGGTATTCCCTAATAATTTTCCAAAGAACCAGGAGTATGAGGCAACAATGCAACTGATCAGCGGTGGATTAAAGGAACTGGCAGAATATGCGGCTGGTAGCGGGGTTACTGTATTGATGGAAACCCATGGCGACCTGGTGCGTACCAACGATCTGGTGCGCATAATGAAAGCGGTGGAGCATCCAAATGCAGGTTTGGTTTGGGATGTTTCCAATATGTGGACCATTACTAAGGAAGACCCTGCAGGTGTATATAAAGAATTGAAACCTTATATCCGCCATATACATGTAAAGGATGCTAAACTTGATGGAGCGAAACTGCAGTACACATTCCTCGGAAAAGGGGATGTGCCAATATTACAAGCCATCACCATTCTGGAGAAGGATGGATATGATGGGTTTTACAGTTTTGAGTGGGAGAAGTTATGGCATCCTGAAATTGCCGAGCCCGAGCTTGCACTTGCTGATTATCCAGTGGTGATGAAGAAGCATTTCAAATAATTAATTTTATCATCTTCCCTATTAATCATGCCCGGAGATTCATTATACCTCAATACTAAGAGTAAGGCCCTGAACAGCTATGATGCCATCATTGTAGGATCCGGTATCAGCGGAGGCTGGGCGGCAAAGGAGCTCTGTGAAAAAGGACTAAAAGTATTATTACTTGAGCGGGGCAGTCCTGTTGAACATCCCAATTATCCAACGGCAACAAAAGATCCCTGGGATTTTGCACACCGCGGACAATTAACGCCGGCTGATAAAGAAATACATTCCATACAGAGCCGGCATTATTCTATCAGGGAAGACAACAAACATTTTTACATTAACGATAAGGAGAATCCCTATAAAGAAATCAAGCGATTTGACTGGATCAGGGGAGATATTGTAGGAGGACGTTCGTTGCTATGGGCGAGGGCCTGCTACAGATGGAGTGACCTCGATTTTGAAGCTAATGCAAATGATGGGTATGGAGTTGACTGGCCAATACGTTATCGCGACCTTGCGCCATGGTATGATTATGTTGAATCATTTATAGGAGTGAGTGGAAATAGGGATGGCATACCACATTTACCCGACGGCCCTTTTCAACCACCATTTGAAATGAATAAGGTGGAGAAGTATTTTAAAGAGAAAACAGAAGCCAGCTTTAAAAACAGAAAAGTGATCATTGGCAGAACGGCCAATCTTACCCAGGCGGTAAAAGGCAGGGGTATTTGCCAGGCGAGGAATCTTTGCCACCGCGGTTGCCCTTACGGAGCCTATTTCAGCACTAATGCCAGTACCCTGCCGGCGGCGCATGATACAGGAAATCTGACCATCAGGCCTTTTTCACTTGTGAACAAGGTAGTTTATGATGATAAAAACCAAAGAGCGAGCGGGGTGGAAGTGATCGATACAGAAACAGGACGGGTAGAAGAGTTTTCTGCGAGGATCATTTTCCTGAATGCTGCTACAGTAGCCACAACTGCCATTCTATTGAATTCCATTTCAAGCCGCTTTCCCAATGGCCTGGGAAATGGAAGTGACCAGGTTGGTCGCAACCTCATGGATCATCACAAGGGCATTTCCATTATTGGTTCTATTGAGGGGTTTGAGGACAGTTATTATGCAGGCAGAAGGCCTACCAGTATTTATATACCCCGCTTCAGCAATGCTACTGAAGAAAATAAGAATTTCCTGCGGGGATATCATTTTGGTGGAGGCGCATACAGGGGCAGGACTTCAGCAGATGGTATTGGTGCGGAATTAAAAGAGAGTCTTTCTGTTCCCGGAGGCTGGCAGATGAGCCTCTATGCTTTTGGCGAATGTTTACCTTATGAGGATAACCGCATCAGCCTTGATTATTCCACCAAAGACCGCTTTGGCAGACCAATGATTGCTATAGACTGCAACTTCAGGGAAAATGAAAATAAAATGCATGCTGATATAAAGGAGAGAGGAAAAGAAATGCTCGAGACAGCAGGCTTTTCTAATGTTAAGGTGAATGGAAGCATTTCTTTTCCCGGAAATGCCAATCATGAAATGGGTACTGCCAGGATGGGACGCGATCCCCGCAGTTCTGTTTTAAATGCGTTCAATCAGATGCACGAAGTTCCCAATGTTTATATTACAGATGGCTCCTGCATGACCTCAGGCTCATGCGTGAACCCATCGTTAACCTATATGGCCCTGACGGCAAGAGCCTGTGATCATGCGGTGAGCGAATTGAAGAAAAGAAATATTTAGAACTTTAAATCAGCACAGTAATCATTTGACCAACCAGAGATTCAGTTGCTTTTTCTTCTTCCGAAGGTTGCCGGTCATTAATTGTGTTTGCGGTAGTAATCTTCAAGCGTATACAAGGTTTTCGCGGCGTCAGCAGATTTTCCAAACGCGATGAACCATTCCTTACTTCATTATCCAATAAACCCTGGAACAAGCCAAAGCCCAGCAAAACAAAATGTTTGAGGGAAAACAGGCGGATCATATAATTGATTTATTGGTTAAAATTATTGTTTACAGTTTTCCGCAATCTTGTCAAGCAGTTCCTTAGCCTGTTCAATTGCTGAATCATCCAGATGCTGAAGTGCTTTCCTTCTATTACTTGCTACTACAGGTTGTAAGGCTTTCAGCACTTCTTTACCTTTTGCAGTAATTGTTATCTGTGTCATCCTCCTGTCGGTCTGGTGAGTGGAGCGATCGAGATATCCGTTTTTTACCAGCAGTTCAATGATCCTAGTAACCGACGCATTGTCTTTGAATACGCTTTCTGCCAGATCCTGCTGCTTGATACCCGGATTTTCCAGCAATGATTTCATCACCAGCCATTGGTCGATGGTAATATCAAAACCCTTATCCCTGATCTGCTTCTGTGCGTACTGTCTGTACGCCCTGATGGCCCTGTCTATACTATAAAAAATCACATTGCTCAGCTTACTATCTCCATTCTTTTTAATTGACATACCCATATTTGATATATCAAAGATAATATAATTACTAAAATCATCAAATATTTCAGCTGGTTTTAGGGATTTATTGTAAGACGGTATCTATGATGGCCTTGGACACGTATGGCAGGAAGTGCTTTCGATCGGGATAATTGCCCGGCTCGTTTGTAAATACATTGATGCCGGAAAAATCGTGAAGGTTGGATCCGAAAACATATTCAAGTATCTTCCTGTCAGCGGGGTGGAATTTCATCTGGTCGTACAGGGGAGTAATGATAATATAATATTTTGCCTGGTGTTTTTCAAGAATGCTTTTGATACTGTTGAGGGTTTCCACCTCGTAAGGCGATATCTGCTTTGCCAGATAGGATTGGGCTGCAGGTCGTGCATAGAGGAAGCCTGTTCGCTTGAGTGAATCTATCAGTTCAAGATGTGCCTGGTCAGTTCTTGTATTACCATAATGCCTTAAAACACTATCTGTACAAATATGGCTATGGTCATTGGTAACAGGATCGGATTCCCAATTTGGAAAGATCTCCCCGCTAACAGGGAAACCGAAGAGTATCTTTAGTTTATCCCAATCCATGGTTGACATATACCCCCAATAATGTTTGTAATACCAGATATACTTATTCTGACCGGTAATAAGGTAATGGTCATGTTGGCTACCTCTACCATCCTCTTTAAAGCTGTTATCAGAATCGATATAAATAAATATGTTATCTAGCTTATATCCCCTCGCATCAAGGAACTTTAATTTAGCATTGACGCCACCGATCGTTTCATTCCAGTTGGCATAATGGAAGAATTTTGCGCCTTGAATTTTCTCCTGTCCATAGCAGGCGTATAAGCCTGTGGAACGGCTGCTCCCAAAAATGAAGGAGTTATAATTCGGTGGGTTGTGAAGAAGTTTCTTTGTTGATATATCACCGAGTGATTGAAAAAAATACTTCCATGAATAGTTTTTGTGTTTCCCAAAATCCTGGTATACATCCCGCTTAACGTAAAGTATGCTCAGAAAGATAAACCCCAGAGCGGGAATGATCATAAATATCAATATACGTTTGATGAGGCTCCTCATTGTCAGAATTGGAAATAAATGAATTGTTGCTGGGTTTGGGAGGCAGCAAAATAAAAAATAAGTGTACCGAACACATAATAGGTGGCCCATCTCACTGGTCGGGGCCAGTGAAGTCCCATATCTGCAATAGCGAATTGATTTTCCCTTCCAATCCATTCAATAATCAGGAAAATTATCAATAAAATCAGCAAGGAAACGGGCCAGATTTCAGGAACGGTGAAAATTGTTGTGGAGAATATACCAGCAATATAACTCAATGCCTCCGTGAGGTTTTCTGCCCTGAAAAATATCCATGCAAACACGGTTAATGCGAAGGTGAGAACCATGGAAAGAAATTCGCGCCCGGAAGGAATTAATTTTCCCTGTGCAACAGTATCGAGGTTATTCCGGTTTGTCTTGAAAAGTATGGAGGGCATTATAAAAAGGGCATTTAATAACCCCCATACTATAAATGTCCAGTTAGCTCCATGCCAGAAGCCACTAACTATAAAGATGATAAAAGTATTACGTACGCGCATCCAGTTACCTCCTTTGCTTCCCCCCAGTGGTATATAAAGATAGTCCCGGAACCATGTCGAGAGGGAAATATGCCAACGACGCCAGAACTCTGCAATATCTCGCGAAAAATAGGGGAAGGAAAAATTCCGCAGCAATTCGATCCCGAATAATCTGGCTGTTCCCAGTGCTATGTCAGAATAACCTGAAAAGTCACCATAAATCTGGAAGGCAAAGAATATAGCACCCAAAACCAGAGTACTTCCGGAGTAATCCCCTGCATTGTTAAAGATCATATTTGCATATTCTGCGCATTGGTCAGCGATCACCACTTTCTTAAACAATCCCCATAAAATTTGTCGGAGTCCATCTACTGCTTTAGTATAGTCAAAACTGCGTTTTGATTTAATCTGCGGAAGGAGGTGTGTTGCTCTTTCAATTGGCCCGGCAACCAATAAGGGGAAGAAACTTACAAAGACGGCATAATCAATAAAATTTCTTTCTGCCGGAATACGGTTCTTGTAAATATCTATAACATATGATAATCCATGGAAGGTATAGAAGGAAATACCTACTGGCAAGATCACTTCAAGGGTAAAAGGACTGACCTTCAGGCCAAACGCTGAAACGGCCTCCGAAAATGAGGTGGCAAAAAAATTATAATATTTAAAAATGCCAAGAAATCCCAGATTAACAATTATACTTAACCAGAACCAGAATTTTTTTGCACGTTCCGTTGGTGCATCAGACATCTTGAGACCGGTAAAATAATCCAGTAATGTTGAAAAAATCAATAGGAAAAGAAAGCGCCAGTCCCAGCATGCGTAAAAGAAATAGCTTGAAACAAGCAAGAGCATATTTTGAAGCTTCAAACTTTTGTTTGTCACAAACCAATAGAGAATCAGAACTATGGGTAGGAATACGGCAAAATTTAAAGAGTTGAAAAGCATTGAGGTAGAGGTAAGGTTGCTGAGAACGGATTTTAACGGTGAATATAAATTGAGGTGTAAAATAAGTAAATAAAAACCGGCCTTACAATAGGCGCTAATCCATTTCCTCAATAGTGTATCGCCGTACCCTTGTCAGCCTTATTACAGGCCGAAACAGGTATCCTTCAGGAGGTAATAATTTGGACTATATTGCACAAATAATAATATACCCAATTTAAGTTTCGGATAGCTGTATGGATAAAGAGAGCGGAAAGAAGGAAGCATTGTTTCAAATAGATACTATTGAAAATGCTTTGTCGGGAGGAGGAATAGGATTGTGGAAATATCACCCCAGTGATAGGGTAATCCATTTGAATTCAGAAGCCGCGGTCTTGTTTGGACAGTCCTACGCGGTTAATCTTTCTTTAGAAGATTTTGTTTTACTTATTGAATCCGGTTATCGTCAACCCTTTCAGGATAAGCTTGAACGGTTCTGCACCCGGAATGGCAGCAATATTTTTCATTTTCAATTATATGCAGAGGAATGCAAAGAGCATCAGAAAAGATGCATGCTGGAGCTGAGGGGAAAAATAAAATTTGATTCTGATGGAAGAGTGAATGAGTTTTCGGGTGTAGCTCTTGAAGTTCCTGAGCCGGAGCCGCGAAAATATTTTCCTGCTGGCGTCCCCGATCCGGGATCGCCGGATCTCAGGAAAACGCTGGCGCAGCGCGATTCCATTTTTGTAGCCATCCTTGACAGTTCCCCAACAGGCCTATGGTTGTCGGATGAAGACGGCAATATCATTTTTCTCAACAGAACCTTGCAGGAATGGACGGGAATGGAAATGAAAGATTTGCTGGGAACTGGCTGGGCAAATGCTATCATTGAAGAGGACCGTGATAAGAGTGCAGCTGCATTTGCCCATGCTGTAGCCACCAGAAGTCACTACGACGTAGTATTCCGGATCAGGAAAGGAGATGGGAATATCATCTGGTGCCGGGCTGCCGGTGATCCATACTATCACCACAATGGCGAATACGCTGGTTTTGTTGGATATTGTATGGATCTCAATGAACTGATCAGCGGGCGGGAGGCAGTAAAACAGAGTGAGTCGAGGTTTCGAAGCATAGTTGAGCAGGCACCTATGGCAATTGGCCTTTTGAAAGGAAGAGAAATGATCGTAGAGATCTGTAATGACCGCATCTTAGAGGTTTGGGGGAAGGACAGGAATATCATCGGAAGGGAATTGCTTGATGCTTTGCCGGAGATCCGTGAACAGGGATTCATGGAACTCCTGCAACATGTATATGATAGCGGTGAGCCCTATTACGGCTATAGTGTTCTGGCAATGCTGGAAAGAAAAGGCATATTAGAGGCATCCTATTTCGATTTTGTATATACACCAATTCGGGATGTCTTCAATAATATAACAGGTGTTATGGTATTGGCCACAGATGTTACCCGCCAGGTAATGGCCAAGAAATCGATCGAAGAGAGTGAAGCTAAATTTCGCGGACTTATTGAAGAAGCTCCCTTTGCTACTGCTGTTTACAGGGGAAGAGAGCTTATTATAGATATGGCCAATGATGCAATGATTCAGCTTTGGGGAAAAAACAAGTCTGTTATCGGAATGCCGCTTGACGTTGCACTACCCGAACTTGAGGGACAACCCTTCTTTGATCTTTTACAAAATGTACTATCAACCGGAGTGCCATATCATGCACAGGAGCAGCGTGCCGATCTTATTGTGAACGGAGTACTCAGAAGCTTCTATTTCAATTTCACCTATAAGCCTTTAAAGAATATCCAGGGTGAGGTCTATGCCATTTTGAATATGGCGGTAGACATCACAGAACAATTTCTTGCCCGCAGGAAAGTAGAAGAAGCTGAGCTGGCCTTAAGGGGTGCAGTAGAGCTGGCCGATTTAGGCACCTGGAGCTTTGACGTGAAGAGCAATAATTTCCATTTGTCAGAAAGATTAGCCGGATGGATGGGCTATGAAAGGGAAATGAATGCAACCCAGGCTTTTGATTCGGTTGCTGAAGAAGATAAAGAGAGGATCATCAAAGGGATTGGTCTTGCCCTTAGTGAGGAATCGGGTGGATTATTTGATGATGAGTACCAGGTTTTAAACCGAAACACGGGGGAAAGGAGGATTCTTCATGCACAGGGAAAAACAATTTTTAATGATGAGGGAGAAGCTTTAAAAATAACCGGAACTGCCCAGGATGTTACACGGCAGCGTGAGATCCAGGGGAGCCTGGAGGCAGAGGTATATCAGCGAACGGAAGAACTGGCGGCAGCAATCGAGGAACTGCAGGCAACCAATGAAGAACTAGCTGAATCCAATATACAGTTGTCGCGTTCAAACGAAGAATTGGCTCAATATGCCTATGTTGCAAGCCATGATCTTCAGGAACCACTAAGGAAGATCCGCCTCTTTAGCGATATGCTTAAGAATAAAACTAGATCGCCCGAAGACCAGCGTATAGTAATTGAGAAGATCAATAATTCAGCAGAACGGATGTCGACATTGATCCAGAGCTTACTTGAATTTTCCCGTCTTCTCAAATCAGACAATTTAATGCAACAGGTGGATATCCAGTCCACCCTTGACAAAGTCATAACAGACTTTGAACTGGCCATCTCTGAAAAGAATGCAGTTGTTCGGGTAGGAAAACTTCCTGTAATAGAGGCTATCGGGTTGCAGATGAATCAGCTGTTCTACAATTTGTTCAGCAATGCCTTAAAATTCACTGTAGCCCATCGTATTCCGGAGATTTCGATCACTGCTGAAATCACCGGGCGAAAGGAAGCAGAAAAACTAACGGGCATTGAATTATTTCATGAAAATTTTCATCACTTTCGATTCATTGACAATGGAATTGGCATAGAACCAGAATATCGCGACCAGATTTTTGAAGTATTCCGGAAACTACATGCCCGCGATTTGTACCAGGGATCAGGCATCGGACTCTCCATTTGCAGACGAATCATTACCAATCACAACGGGATAATCTTCGTGGAATCCGTTCCCGGCCAATTTACATGTTTTCATATCCTATTGCCAATCACCAACCGGCCATAAGCAGTAATAATGTCAGAAGGGGCGGCATCGGCTAATAAATATTAATTTTAAGAAAGGCAACCCTATGATCGCTTGATCCGTATTGATATTTTACAAGCATGGATTTAGCTGACACACCGGAGCAAATCTTACAAGACCTCATAAAGGGTTGTATTGCACTGGAGCGCCAAAGCCAGAAATGTTTCTACGAACAATTCTATGGCTATGCGTTTACAGTATGCCACCGCTTTATATCACATGAAGAAGAGACCGTAGAAGTGATCAATGACGGATTTCTGAAAATATTCAGGGAGATCCGGCATTTCAAACCCATGCATAAAACCCTTACTGATTCCCTGAAAGCATGGATCCGAAGAATTTTCATCAACACGTCGATCGACCACCTACGTAAGCATAGGCTGATTACAATTGAATTGAATGATGTAACCAGTTTACAGAATGGCGGCTCACTGCCAGCTACTGTAATGGATAATTTATCACACAAAGAATTAATGGCCATGGTAAGCAGGCTGAGTACAGCATACCGGCTCGTTTTCAACTTGTTTGTTATTGATGGATATACCCATGAGGAGATTGGGGCACTGCTGCATATATCACCCGGAACTTCCAAATCAAATCTTGCAAAAGCGAGGGTGAACCTTCAAAAGATGATCATTAAAGAAAAAAAGTTAGAGAAAGCGTATGGCAGAAGAGCAATATAATAAGTTGGACGAACTATTCCGCCAGGCCGCTGAAACACCTGGCCCACCCGCCTCTCCCGAGGCGTGGGAGAAAATGAATACCCTCCTGGAGGCGGAGGAGAAAAAAAGGCGTAGGATCTTTTTCTGGTGGTGGATACCTATATTAATCGGCATTGCAATAGGTGGATATCTTGCTCTTCCAGATATTAAAACATATACTAAAATTCATTCGGTTAAATTAAAGACCGAACCAGCAACAACTGAAATAAGTGGAATAGAGAAAAGAGAAATAAATGCTGTTAGTGTGATCAAACCAGAACAAGATGAGAGTCCACTACAGGGAACAGATTATAAGCAGGGCAATGCTATACTTGAGCCCGATATTAATGATGAAAATAAAATCGGGATATCAAACAGTACCAATACAAACAAAACATTTCATCAAACGGATAAAAGAAATCCTGGAGAAATTAATCGCCGTGCAATAACTGAAGCAACCAATTCACCCTTAGAACCATCAACAGTAATACTGCACACGCCTTTTGCAAAAAAATCTTCATTTGAATATCCCGAAAAGATCAATGATGGTGCCGGCACAAAAATATCTCCCGACAAAACAGATAAAGCTGAGCAGGCACCAAAGGATCTCCCCTTCTATTTATATGGAAGTACCGGACCTGAAGTTTCAGGGGTAAATGGGAAAGGAAAGATCCGGTTCGGCATGGGTATGGGAATCGGTATGAAACTATCCAGGAGCCTCTTCATACAAGCTGGTATTATAAATACAAACAAAGTTTATAGTGCGGATGGTTCCCATTATTATCCGAAACCCGGATCATATTATGATAATGAAAACCTGAAAATTCAGCATGTTGATGCCGACTGTAATATTATTGAGATCCCTCTCCAGTTAGGCATGAATATTATTCAGCGAAAGCGCAATTCGATATTCGTAATGGCTGGAATAACTGCCTCAATTATGCAAAAGGAATTTTACAAATACCAGTATACCCGTTATGGCGTTCCGGCTGAATCCGAATATACATACCGCACAAAATCATTTGAACCGGTAACAGGGGCTGGAATATCAGTGGGATATCAAAGAAAAATCAACTCAAGACTGGTTGTACAATTGAATCCATACTACAATTTCCCTCTGAATGGAATTGGGGAAGGGCGTGTAGAAATAAGTTCCGCAGGTATACAGGCTGGATTGCGTTATAATTTTAATCTGTTTAAATAAAAGGATTTTTCTTACACAAGGCAACCCCATAGCCTATTGATACGATTGGATTAGCAGAAATACTGTTAATGACAAAACATAAATCCCGAATCCTTCTGTCCATAATGATACTGTTGCTAATGGCTATTGCAATTGGCGCGGGTTACTTGTTATACGAATACAGGAAATTGTCACCAGACCTTACTGGAAAGAAAGCAGATTTTTCTATGAGTGCAAAAAAGCTTGCAGAAGAATTCCATCTCAACGAAACTATTGCCGCGCAAAATTACACGGGTAAGATCCTTGAGGTATCGGGCCCGGTCAAAGAAATAAATAGTGAAGAAGATCTGCTGATCCTGGGTGATTCAAGCTACCCTTTGATGATAAGCTGTGCATTAAAACCCGGGAGTGAAAAACTTATCAGCCATGAAGTTATGCAGGTAAATGTTGTGGTACGTGGAGTTTGCACAGGTTATCTCCTTGATGTTCAGCTAAACAATGGCGTTATAATCAACAAAAACTGACCTGGTGAAACGAATAGTTATTTTAATATACGCCTGCCTTATTAATTTTTGTGTGAATGGTCAGAAACTAATTACGCGCACAGCGAGTATTAGTTTTTATTCTGATGCGCCGCTGGAAAAGATAAGAGCAACCAACAGGCAGGGAGTATGCCTTTTAGATATAAACACCAATACAATTGAAGCCGCTGTTCTAATGAGGGGTTTCGAGTTCAGGAAGGCTCTCATGCAGGAACATTTTAATGAAAATTATGTGGAAAGTCATCGCTTTCCAAAGGCACAGTTTAAGGGGATGATCAGTAGCGGACATCCACACTGGACAACCGATGGAAGTTATGATGTGCTGTTGGAAGGAAACCTCACGATTCATGGCGAAACAAGACCTGTGAGTATTCCGGCAAGTATCAGGTTAAATAAAGGAATTGTTTCAGCACTTGCGGAATTTACAATCAATGTGGATGATTATAAGATCCGCATTCCTGCCCTGGTGGCCGACAATATTAATAAGAAGATCAGGATAAATATTGATACCGGTAATTTACATTAACTGCAACGAACATGAAAACGATACAAGCCTTACTGTATGTGTTATTTCTGGCGATCTTCCCTTCATCCATGTCAGCCGTGATGGCACAAGATCAAAATTCTACCCTCGATGAATTGGTTGACAGTATTCCGCATAATGAAAAAATAAGCCAGGCATTCTATTCTACAAGAGTAATCCAATCACAGTCTGTTGAAATGTTACACAAAGGAAATCTGGACGTAAGGATACTCCATCGTTTCGGTCAGGTAAACAATGGTATCAAGGAATTCTTTGGTCTTGATGACGCATCCATGCGAATGGGCCTTGACTTTGGAATAACTGATAATCTTACCATTGGGGTGGGCAGAAGCAGCTTCCGGAAAGAATATGATCTTCTCATAAAGCTGCGACCGGTACAACAGCAGGTCGGTAAAAAGAACATCCCCTTTTCGCTCGTACTTGCGGGTGGCACTATGATCCGAACCGCAGATGAGATCAGCCTGAGCGGATATAAGGCTGATGCAGGTGATCGCTTGTCTTACTATGTGCAGCTACTAATAGGCCGGAAATTCAGCAACAGGTTTTCCTTACAGCTAATCCAAACCCTTCTTCATATGAATTATGTGAATGATGGTATAATGGACAATACCATTTATGCCCTCGGTGCAGGAGCCCGTTTAAAACTAACAAAGCGACTTGCACTCACCTTTGATTACAACCATAATTTTTCAAAAGCAGAAACCTATTATCAACCCCTGGGTATAGGGCTGGATATTGAAACCGGCGGACATGTATTCCAACTTCATTTCAGCAATGCTGTGGGGATGAACGAAAGGGCTTACCTGGCCGACACAACCGATGATTTCTGGAAGGGAGAAATCCGGTTCGGCTTTAACTTAAGCAGAATGTTCCAGACAGGAAGAAAATAAGCGAGCTTAGTGTATTTAATACACATTCTATGTACCTTAGCCATTCAACCTTTGCTCACCGGATAAAATGGCTAAAATGAAAAAACCACTTGCCTTATTAGCAATAACCCTGTTGCTAATCACCAGTATTTTTGCCCAAACCATTCAATCACCTGATGGACAGTTAGAATGTATTTTTGAATTAAAGGATAGTATCCCATACTATTCCCTTTCTTACAAGGGCAAGCCCGTTCTCAACAACAGCAAATTGGGATTGACCATTGCAAATGGTCCATCTTTTAAAACAGGATTTATAAGTAAGGATCCCAAAACTTCGAGTTTTAGTGAAACCTGGAATCCCGTATTAGGAGAAGTGAAATCCATTCTAAATAACTATAATGAATTATCCGTTACACTCTCACAGCCTTCACATAACCGTGAAATTCTTGTTCGCTTCCGCCTCTTCAATGATGGACTTGGATTCCGTTATGAATTTCCACAGCAGAAAAACCTCAACTATTTCGTAATTAAAGAAGAGGAAACAAGTTTCTCGCTAAATGGTGACCATAAAGCATGGTGGATACCCGGCGACTATGATACCGAGGAATACAATTACACAACTTCCCAGCTTTCGGAAGTTCCGTCATTATTTGATAAAAGCTATGACGGCAATGCTTCGCAAACTATTGTTCCGATGGCATTACAAACACCCCTGATGCTTAAATCAGGTGATGGTGTTTATATCAATATTCATGAAGCGGCCCTGGTTGGTTATGCAGCCATGCATGTAGAGCTTGATCCGAAAAGCTATACCTTAAAATCGCACCTCACACCTGATGCACAGGGTAATAAAGGATATATACAGACTCCGTTCAACACCCCATGGCGCACCATTGTTGTGGCTGATAAGGCGGAAAAGATCCTTGCCTCCAAACTAATCCTCAACCTGAATGAACCATCGAAGATCGCAAGCCCAGATTGGATCAAACCGGTTAAATATGTTGGGGTATGGTGGCAGATGTTTTGTCCCGGTCAGGGCTCCTGGAATTATACTGACATTGACAATGTTCACCTGGGGATCACCGATTATAAAAATTTACCTCCCAATAAGACGCATGCTGCTAATAATACCAATGTAAAAAAATACATAGACTTCGCAGCCCGCCATGGTTTTGACGCGGTGTTGGTTGAAGGATGGAATGAAGGTTGGGAAGACTGGTTTGGCAAATCAAAGGAGTTTGTATTCGACTTTGTTACACCCTATCCTGATTTTGATCCAAAGATGCTCAATATATATGCGCAGCAAAAGGGAGTGAAACTCATCATGCACCACGAAACATCTTCTTCTGTAACCAATTACGAGCGGTGGATGGATACTGCATATCGTTTCATGGTAAATCATGGTTACAATGCAGTCAAAAGTGGCTACGTTGGCAATATCATACCAAGGGGTGAACATCATTACAGCCAGTGGATGATAGATCATTTCAACAGGGCTATAACAAAGGCCGCACAATATGGAATCATGGTGAATTCACATGAATCAGTTCACCCAACCGGTTTGAACAGAACCTGGCCTAATGCCATTGCGGCAGAGGCAGCAAGAGGTACTGAATATGAAACATTCGGCGGTAATAATCCCGACCACACCACTATTCTTCCATTTACGAGGTTAATGGGCGGACCAATGGACTATACCCCCGGAATCTTCCAAACCCGTCTTGACTATTACCAGCCCGGCGATACCCGTTATGTGAAAACGACCCTTGTGAAACAGATGGCATTATATGTTACCATGTATAGTCCCCTTCAGATGGCAGCAGATATCATTGAAAACTATGAACGTTTCCCTGATGCTTTTCAGTTTATCAAGGATGTGGCTGCCGACTGGGATGATACCAGGATATTAAGTGCTGAGCCCGGCGACCATATTATTATAGCAAGAAAAGCAAAAGGAAAAGATGATTGGTTCATTGGTGGCATCACAGATGAAAACCCCAGAACATCCGATGTTGAGCTAAGTTTTCTTGACCCCAATGAAAATTATATTGCTACCATTTATGAGGATGGGAAGGATGCCCACTATATTACAAATCCGCAGAAATACAATATCCGAAAACTGGCTGTAACCAATAAGGCGAAGTTGCAGCAAAAGATGGCTGCCAGTGGTGGTTTTGCTATAAGCATTAAGAAAGCGAGCAGGGAAGAGATAAACAATCTCAAAAAAAGAAAGCGGAATTGATATTGCAGTTCAGCTATCCCATCCCAGATGCCGCTCTTTAAGGGTGGCATTTTTATTTTTTTAAGTTTTTGTAATAATTATTAAACCTCTGCATCCAAATAGAAAACACACCATGAAAAATATACTTATCCTTTTCGTATGCCTTTTTTCTATACAGATTTGCAGGGCCCAGGATCCCGCTTTTACCGTGGAAGTATCCGGTAAGGGCAAGCCGGTCATCCTGATACCTGGATACAGTTGCAGCGGGGAGGTTTGGAAGGAAACCGTGAATCATCTTAAAGACAGGTTTGAATGCCATGTGATAACCATTGCCGGGTATGCCGGAGTACCGGCCGTGGATGCACCTATACTTGAAAAGGTAAAGCAGGAGCTTATCAATTATGTACAAACGAAAAACCTTGTGCGCCCCGTATTGATTGGACATAGCCTTGGTGCTTTTATGAGTTTGTGGGCCAGCAGCGAAGCACCGGCACTGTTTGGAAAGGTTATCTGCGTTGATGGGCTCCCGTTTGTTTCGGCACTTGCAGATCCTAAAGCAAATGCCGATTCCCTTAAGAAAAATCCCATGTATGATACTGCAATGGTGGTCAAAAATTTTCAACGTTTACCCGATTCAGGATATGTGGAGATGATGACAAAGGCCATGTTGATGCAGGTTCGGGATACATCGCGGGCAAGGCAGATCGCTACCTGGCAGTTCAACAGTAATCGTCGTACGCTGGCGCTCTCTATTATTGAAATGGCCACTACCGACCTCCGCTCTGCCATTGCTTCCATCCGTCAGCCAGTGCTTGTATTGGGAAGTATTTACCAGACAAAGGAAAACAGTTATAAATTACTTCATGAACAATACCAGAACGTTCCTGATAAAACCATCGTGGTTGCCGATAGTAAACATTTTATCATGTATGATGAGCCTGTATGGTTCTACAGCCAGATCGATTCCTTCCTAAAATAAAGAAGCTGTCGCCATGAACCAACAGCGAGAAGAATTTGACCAGCTTTACAGAGATTATTCACCCGGCATAAGAAAGCTATGCCTTGGTTATACCGGTGATGCTGCCCAGGCAGAAGACCTTTTACAGGAAAGCTTTATTGCGGTATGGAATAATATGCACCGGTTTCGGGGCGATTCAAAATGGAGTACCTGGATATATCGTATAGCGGTTAATACCTGTCTTTCCTATTTAAGAAAACAAAAGCTGAAGACGGTAGAGATAGATGATCATCCACTTGGAGATATAGCAGAGGAAACGGACCAGAAGGAGCAGCAGGTGCAATTGTTATACAAATGCATCAGTAAGTTACCCGAAGCGGAAAGGCTTATAATTTCAATGGTGTTGGAAGACCGGCCCTATGAGGAGATCGCGGAGATCCTGAACCTGACAGAGAATAATCTAAGAGTAAAGATTCACCGGATCAAAAAACAACTAACCGAAATCTATAATAGTTATGCAAGACTTTGATGCACTTAAAGAGATGTGGGATAAAGCCGATGACAAAAACACCGGCAATGCTCCTCGTGCAACTGGCCTAAGCAGCATGAGTAAAAGTCACAAACAAAAACTCGAGCGCCAGCAGATCGGGGCCAGCATCATGCTTTGTATCACTGGATTTGTGATCCTTGCTATGGCAATATTCGGCAACTTCCGATTTGAATGGATGATAACCTATATAGCCATGTTCATGATGACTGCAGTATGTTGGGCGCAATCGGTGATCCTGTTCTTTAACTGGAAGAAGATACGCAGCATTGATGAAACGCATCCTCCCCGCCAACACCTTCAAGAATGGGAAACATATTATGCTTTTCGGAAAAAGCAACTAAAATGGAATGGTCCACTATACTTTATTGCACTTAACCTGGCAATGGGCATGTACTTCATTGAGATATTCAGGGGAAGGCCAGTCATGAATATAATCATCTTCGTTGCTGCTTATGTTGCATGGATGTTGTTTGCCTACTTATACCTGGGAAAGAAAAACCTGCGTAAGGAAGAATCACAACTTATGGCTATCATCCAAAACCTTAAGGCCCTGGAAGAACAATTCTAAAAGTATTTCAAATTAAACGAGTAAATACAAGAACATTGCAGCTAACGCGCCAACAACTGTATTGAGGAAATTAACCGCATTATTTCCTATCAATGATTTTCTTTCAAGGGCAGCCCCCAGAATAGAATCAGTGAGATTACCCAGGGTGCCTGCAACTATGATCAAAAAAAAATGGATACTCCAGCCCATTCCGGCCACATACAATGCAGCGATGATGCTACTGCCAATAATTCCGAATATCAGGCCTTCAATACTCACTACGCCGTTCTCGCCGCGTTCATCATTGCGAAACGAAACTATATTATAGAATTTCTTCCCATACACTGTGCCTAGTTCTGAAGAAATGGTATCGGCGGTGGCTGAAGAAAAACTTCCGGCAATCATTAGTTGAAATAGAGGACGGTACTCTTCCATCCAAAATGCCATTAATCCAAGCAGCCCTGCAACCAAACCATTAGCAGCTACCTGCGAGGTTGTCCTTAGCCCCTTAATCTTTTCCCCTACCCCTAATGATTGCTTTAATTCCTGTTTCCAGGATGTAGCCAGCACTGCAAGCACAAAAAAGCTTCCCATAATGAGAATGCCTGTCCACCCTGCCCCTGCAAATATTCCTCCCGCAATAGCAGCACCAGCCGCGGCTGCCGGCAGCGTAAGTTTTCTGAATACTACAGATCCTATTACACCCGCACCTAAAACAGCAATGAGAACGATGATCTCAGTATACATAATAGCTTATTGCATTAATACCAGGAGGTGGTTTTGTTTTACCTCGGCCGGTCTGAAACATTCAGCCCGAATGTTTTAGATGGATGGGCTCCCATTTCAATTGTCATATCACCTCCGGAAACAATATCACGGTGAAGTATATATGATTTTGTATATGGCCTGCCATTAAGCAGTATCTTTTGAATATAGTTATTTTTCCTGCCCTGGTTCAATACCCGGATATTGAATCGCCGGTTCTGGCCAACATTGATGGTAGCTTCCTTGATGATGGGCGAGCCAAATACATACTGCCCGTTAGCTGGGTTTACAGGATAAAATCCAATAGCAGAGAGCACATACCAGGCCGACATCTCACCAGCATCTTCATTACCGCAGATGCCATCGGGCCTGTCAGTATAAAAAGTATCCATCACCTGTCGTATACGATCCGCTCCCTTCCATGGCTGCCCTGCATAATTATACAGATACGGGATATGGTGGTTGGGTTCATTACCATGTGCATACTGTCCGATCATTCCCGAAATATCAGGAGAGGCATCTGCATTGAGTCCTGCAGCCGGTACCGTAAACAATGAATCCAACTTATTTAAAAAAAGCTTGTCGCCTCCAAATAAACTGATCAGTCCGGGTACATCATGCGGCACCAGCCAGGTGTATTGCCAGCCATTTCCTTCACAGTAGTCATTCTGCCTGTGGGCTGCATTAAAGGGGTTAAAGGGGGTTCGCCACTGATCTACGGATAGTCTTCCACGCATATGACCTGTAGAACGGTCGAAATATTGATTATATAATTTTGAACGCTCACTGAAATATTTGTGATCATCCATTTTTCCCATATCCTTTGCCATCTGTGCAATACACCAATCCGAAATAGCGTATTCCTGTGCCTTCGCTACCGATTCAACAACACTATCGGCGGGAATAAACTGCATCTTTTGCAGGTACTGAATGCCATCGCTTTGCTGCATCGCCGAATGGCGTACTGCTTCATACGCCAGCTTGATATCATAGTTGCGGTAACCTTTCAGGTATGCATCAACGATAATGGGCACGGCAGGATATCCTACCATGGTATTGGTTTCGTTGCCCTGAAGGTGCCATACCGGCAACTTGCCTTGTTGTTTATAAATTTCAAGGAAGCTTCGGATCTGATCATTCACCTTTTCGGGATGGATGATGGTCATGAGCGGATGCAAACCGCGGTAGGTATCCCACAATGAATAAATGGTATGGTTATGGAACCCCGGATCCGTATAAACTTTTTTATCAGTGCCGCGGTATTCTCTTGTCACATCATTAAAAACAGAAGGAAAGAAAAGTGTATGATAGAGCGATGTGTAAAATATCTTCTTTACTTTCTCATCAGCGTCAATAACTATTTTGCTTAACTCGCCGTTCCATTTTTCTTCTGCTGCTGAAAGGGCTTTATCAAAATCCCAATGCGGGATCTCTACTTCTATGTTGGCAAGCGCATTTTCAGGGCTTACCGGCGACAATCCAACTTTAATTTTCACGATGGCATCTTTTGATAGATCCAGGTAGAGCAATGCTTTCAAACGCTTGTTCTGCGCCTCGTTACCTTCCAGTTTTAGGGTATCCTCATAAAGCTCCATACGCTTAACTCCTGTTGAAAGCCTCATGGCAAAAAATACCCGCTGGTCTTTTGCCCAACCACTCGAAAACCGATATCCAAGGAATGTTGAATCATCCAGTTGACGGAAATAAGTATTAGTAGCAGCATCCCATCCCATCCCGAACGATAGATCAACGAGGAGGTGGGCATTATCTGTTTTCCCGAAATGGTACTCATGAAATCCAACCCTCGCAGATGTTGTAAGACGCACATCTACATTGTATTTATCCAAATGAACACTATAGAAACCGGGACTGCATTTTTCCTTTTCGTGGGAGAAACCGGATCCATAACCACTATTCATGTTGTTGAACTTTGCGGGCCTTAACATGGCTTTCCCATTAGCGGGAAGTACCAGGATATCATTCAGGTCGCCAATGCCGGTTCCGCTGAGATGGGTATGGGTAAAGCCAAGAATCTCCTTACTAATATAGTTGTAACCACTGCACCAATCCCAGCCGTTGAACTTGTCCCATGTTTGCATAATGTTTGATGGACCCAACTGAACAGCGCCATAGGGCACATTAGCACCCAGGAAAACATGCCCGTGACCAGCTGTTCCAATGAAAGGATCAACATGTTTCAAAATATCGGGGCCTGAACCTGCAGTTTGTGCCGATACAGAAATGCGCAAAAATGGGAGCATTAACAGCAAACAGGACCATTTAAAGGCCCTTGATACAGATAGATGACTCATATGAAAAATTTTCTTATCTCTTATCCAAACCGGAAAATTACAGCTACCCTGATATAAAAAACCTGATTATAAACAGTGCACCTTATCCGAACACAAACATTATTCATTTCCTCACATGATGAATGTTAGATAATTTACCGGTGTGGCGACATTAATTTTGCACAAAATACCATGGTATAACTTATGACCAGAACAATTTTCATTGCTACGGCAGAACCCTATAGCGGAAAATCGATAGTAGCCCTGGGGGTGGTGAACATGTTATTAGGCAAGGCCCGTAAGGTGGGATATTTCAAACCGATCATTAATGATGACCCCAAAGAAAAGAAAGACATAGATATTGAAACACTGGTTAATCATTTCGGATTACAGATCCCCTATGAAGATACCTATGCGTTCACCCGGCAGCAGGCAATGCGGCAGATGGAGAGTGAATCGAGGGGAGAGTTGATTGAGACTGTTATCCGCAAAGTGAAGAAGCTTGAGGAGCGATATGATTTCACCGTTATTGAGGGAAGCGATTACCTGGGTGAAGGCACTGCTTTTGAATTCGAAACAAATGTCACAATCGCCAAGAACCTCAATGCAGCGGTGATCATTGTTGTTTCCGGATCAGGAAAATCCACTTCACAACTAATCAATTCTGTTCAGACCCTGCTACGGAATTTCCGTACGCGCGACATCCAGGTACTTGCAGTTGTTGCCAATAAGGTTAAAAAAGAAATGGTTGATGATGTCCATGATCTCCTCTCATCACAATTGAACCATGATACCATTCTTGCGGTGATCCCAGAAAACAAGGACCTGCAGAATCCAACCATGAAAGAAATCTATGAACAGATAGGGGGCAAACTTATCCTGGGTGAAAATGAACTTAATAACCAGGTTGATAATTTTGTTACCGGTGCAATGCAGTTACCGAGTTTCCTGAATTATATAACCGAAAATTGCCTAATTGTAACACCGGGCGACCGGGGCGACATAATTATTGGCGCCATCCAGGCTAACCTCTCTGCGAATTATCCAAAGATCGCGGGTATTGTACTTACGGCGGGTATTGAGCCCGACAAGCCTGTTCTTCGTCTTGTGGAAGGCCTCCCATCAGTACTTCCCATCATATCAGTACAAACAGGAACATTTGGCACGACCACTCAATTAGGATCTATCAATTCAAGGATAACGGCCGACAATAAGAAGAAGATCCAGCTGGCCATCAGCACATTTGAAAAATACGTGGATGTGAAGGCGCTTGATGAAAAGATCATCACCTTCAAGCCCGAGGGTATTACGCCACATATGTTCCAGTACCAGCTTGCGAAGCGGGCCAAAAGCAAGATCAAACATATTGTTTTACCTGAGGGAAATGATGACCGTATCATTAAAGCTGCTGCAAGATTAATCAACCAGGAACTGGTAGAGCTCACCATTCTGGGAGATCCTGCTGAAATTGCGGCGACGGTAAAGCGACTGGGATTAACGCTTGATCTGCATAAGATCCGAATTATTAATCCAGCCCATTCCGAACATTACGAAGACTATGTAGAAACATTATATGAGCTCCGCAAAAATAAAAATGTAACCATGGAGATGGCCCACGATCTCATGACAGACGTCTCCTATTTCGGAACCATGATGGTATATAAAGGTCATGCGGATGGGATGGTATCTGGAGCCATCCACACTACACAGCATACTATCAGGCCGGCGCTGCAATTTGTAAAAACAAAGCCGGGCATCTCAACAGTATCATCAGTATTTTTTATGTGCCTGCCCGACCGGGTTTCGGTATTTGGGGATTGTGCTGTAAATCCAGACCCTACTGCCGAGCAGCTTGCTGAAATAGCCATCTCATCCGCTGAGAGCAGCCAGCGCTTTGGGATCGAACCAAGAATTGCCATGCTGTCTTATTCATCCGGCAGTTCAGGGGAAGGCGCGGATGTGGAGAAAGTAAGACAAGCGACGGCTATAGTAAAGCAGAAACGGCCCGACCTTAAAGTGGAGGGTCCCATCCAGTATGATGCGGCGGTGGACCCCAGCGTAGGCAGGCAGAAACTGCCGGGTTCTGAAGTAGCCGGACAGGCAAGTGTTTTGATCTTCCCCGATCTGAATACGGGCAATAATACTTATAAGGCGGTTCAACGTGAAACTGGCGCCCTTGCTATCGGTCCAATGTTGCAGGGACTGAATAAACCCATCAATGATCTGAGTCGCGGATGTACAGTAGATGATATTTTCAACACTGTCATCATTACCGCAATCCAGGCGCAGGAAGTATAAATTATAAAGAAAGTAAGATGAACATATTTGTGATCAATTCAGGAAGTAGTTCCATCAAATATCAATTATTCAGGATGCCCCAGGAGAATCCGGTTTGTAGTGGGCTGGTAGAAAGAATCGGTCTCGAAGGCTCATCCATTACACATAAAACATGGAAACATGGGCAGGAGTTGGTTACTAGGGAATCACTCACACTGGCAGATCACCAGGCTGGCTTACACGAAGTTGCACGACTACTGACCGACCCGCAGATAGGTGTTATTGCAAATCCTGAAGAGATTGATGCAGTAGGGCACAGGGTAGTACATGGAGGAGAAAGCTTCAAGGCCACCACCATTATTTCAGAACCCATAAAAGATAAGATCAAGGAATTATTCTCCCTTGCGCCATTGCATAACCCCGCCAATTACCTTGGCATTGAAGTGGCTGAGAAAATCTTTCCTAATGCAAAACAGATCGCTGTTTTTGATACCGCCTTTCACCAGACCATGCCTGAAAAGGCCTACAGGTATGCCATCCCCGCCAAATTCTATACTGAGAAGAGAATACGGGCCTATGGTTTCCACGGCACTTCGCATAAGTATGTGAGTGAGCAGGCCATGAAAAAGCTGAACAACCCGGCAGCAAAGATCATCACCATTCATCTGGGCAACGGATGCAGCATGTCGGCCGTTGATGCAGGGCGATCGGTTGACACCAGCATGGGCTTTGGTCCGGTGAGCGGACTGATCATGGGCACACGTTCGGGTGATATTGATGCATCGGTGATATTTCATCTCATTGAACAATTAGGGTTCAGTGCACAGGAAGTCAGCAACCTGCTGAATAAATCCAGTGGCATGCTGGGATTAACAGGCTTTAGTGATATGCGGGATATCCGAAAGTCAATAACGGCTGGTAATAAAGAAGCCGACCTCGCCTATGACCTTTATGCGTATCGCATTAAAAAAATGATAGGCGCCTATGTGGCCGTTTTGAATGGCCTCGATGCGTTGGTGTTTACTGCGGGCGTGGGTGAAAACGATACCGAGATAAGAAAGAGGATCTGCAGCAATCTCGAGTTCCTGGGAATAGAGATGGATGAGGTTAAAAACGAAATGCCCCATACAGGCACAAGGGAAATCAATACAGAAAACGCCAGGGTAAAGATCATGGTGATCCCTACTAATGAGGAACTGGAAATTGTAAAGCAGTGTTATGAACTGCTAACAGGAGAGAATGCTACTGAGTATGATTAATTACAAATTGAGGCAATAAAAGCAGGGAGATCATTACTGGCTACAACAAAATCCACTTTTGCATTTGCCAGGGCATGTTGTGGCATATAATCAACTTCAGCTGTGGAGGGATCCTGCACCAGTACAATGCCCCCATTTGAAGAAATGGATATTAATCCCGCCGTGCCATCTGCATTAGCCCCTGAAAGAAGTAAACCGGCAAGTGAATCCTTAAATACTGTTGCGGCTGATTCAAAGCTCACATCAATAGAGGGTCGGCTATACTGCACTTTCGCAGTCATGTCGAGGCTGAACTCCTTCCTGCTTTCAAACAAAAGATGGTAATCAGGAGGTGCTATATAAATTGTAGATGGCCGCAATGGGTCTTTATCTTCCACCTCCCGCACCCTTAAGGAAGTCCGGCTTTTAATGAGGTCTTCCAATAGCGATTCAGAATCATTTTTGCGATGAACAATAATGATGATGGTTGTTCTTGTGGATGCAGGTAAAGCACCAACAATTGACAGGATAAGCTCGAGGCTTCCTGCAGATCCACCAATTACGATGGCGTCTACTTTTCTGATTTTAGCTTCCTCCATATTTTTTCTTGTGGGTCGGGCTGATCATATTTAGAAACAATATGTGAGAACCTGATATTCTCCTTTGAGCCAAGAACCAGGTAACCAAGCTTTTCCAGGCTTTCATCAAAGAGATCAAGTACTTTATTCTGAAGTTCCTTATCAAAATATATAAGAACATTCCGGCAGAATATCACCTGGAACTCATTGAAAGAACGATCAGATACCAGGTTATGTGTTGCCGGGATCATTCTTGCTTTAAACTTCTGGTCAAATATGGCCCAATCATATTTCGCTGTGTAATAGGAAGAGAAATCACGTTTGCCACCCGACTGAATATAATTCTCGGAGTACTGCTTCATATGATGAAGGGGAAAGACGCCCTTGCGGATATTTTCTATAACTGAAGGATTTACATCAGTAGCATATAAAAGGCTTTTATGCAAAAGATTGGCTTCATCCAATAAGATGGCCATGGAATATACCTCTTCACCGGTAGAACATCCTGCATGCCAGATACGGATCACCGGATGCGTTGCCAGCACTGGGATGATCTTCTCCCTAAGGAACTTGTAAACATGCGGGTCGCGAAACATCTCTGTAACATTTACAGTTAACTCTTCAACTAAATGCGTTACATACTGTTTGTCGGTCTTAACCTTATAGAACAATTCAGCGAAACTTGATATCCGGTCAACAATGAACAGTCGATTCACTCTCCTGCGTAGTGAAGCCTGGGCATAATTGGTGAAATCATAACCATGGGTAAGAAACAATTCATTTAATAACTGCTCCAGTTCCTCATCACCAATAATATGCTTGTTAAGGCTGCGCATCGAGGTATTTATTTAGGATATGCTCGAGTTGCTCTATGTTAACCGGCTTTGAAAGATAGTCATCGGCACCCGCGGCAAGGCATTTCTCACGATCACCTGCCATCGCCTGCGCTGTAACCGCTATGATTGGCAGATGATTATAATCGGCGTTTGCGCGTAAACGTGGAATGGCTTCATAGCCATCCATTTCAGGCATCATCATATCCATCAGGATGATCTTAATGGAGTCATTCTGAGCCAGCACAGTAAAACCCTCCTGCATATTACTTGCTGAATAGCATGTATATCCGCGGGCTTTCAAAACAGCAGAAAGTGCAAAAATATTTCTGCTATCATCATCAATGATAAGAATGCTTTGAGGCTGTTTGTTCATCTTAGCTACTTGTGTAAAGCCATACCCTTAAGAGTGATACCAATTGGTCAACATCTACTGGCTTGGTGATATAATCAGAAGCCCCTGCTTCTATACATTTTTCCCTATCGCCCGTCATGGCCTTGGCGGTAACGGCAATAACAGGAAGGTTTCTGAATTCTTTTCTTTCCCTGATGGCACGGGTTGTTTCATAGCCATCCATTTCGGGCATCATCATATCCATCAGTACAATATCAATCTTTTCATTTGATTCAAGCTGCTTCATCGCTTCCTTACCATCAATCGCAGAAATCACTTCCATCCCGTATTGCTCCAATGATTTACTAAGGGAGAAAATATTACGTACGTCATCATCAGCCACTAGAACTCTCTTCCCCTTCAGCACATCGGCAAGCGCACTCATTTTTCTATACCTGGGGCGTTTTTCCTCCTTATTATTCTGGTCTACAAGATGCAGGAAAAGAGTTACCTCATCCAATATGCGCTGGTACGAATGGGCTGTTTTCACCACAATGGAATCGGCATACTGACGGATCCGCATTTCCTCCATATGTGAGAGATTCTTTCCGGTAAATATTATGATGGGAAGATGCTCCATACCCGGCGAATTCTTTATTTCTTCCAGGGTCTCATATGATTGGCGGGATGGTATACCCATATCAAGTATCACGCAATCAACATCATCATTATTCAATGCTTTGATACCGCCATCGATGCTGTCCTTTATTTCGGACGCAACATTAAAAGTATCCAGGAAATAGGCAAGCGCCTCCGCATGCTTATGGTTCTCTTCAACTATCAAAACCTTTTTCGGTTCGCGCGAGAGGGCATGTTCGATCTTTTTAAAGATTTCACTCATCTTCTCAAAGGCAACGGGCTTGTTTATGAAATCTATGGCGCCTTTAGAAATGCTTTTTGTCTTCATCTGGTATGAACTCATCATATGCACCGGGATGGGCCTTGTTGCCGGGTCTGATTTCAGCTCCTCCATAACTTCCCAGCCACTTTTAACGGGTAACTGAAGATCAAGTAAAATTCCAAGTGGCAGGTATTTTTTTGCCATAGCCACACCCTCATCGCCTCTTACTGCTACAATACCCTTGTATTTATTACGCCTCGCAAAATCGAGCAAGGATTTTGCAAAGGCAGTATCATCTTCTATTATCAGAATAACCCGGTCATCCTTTTTGATATTGTTTCTATCATCAGGAACAGCCTGGGGTATTGTATCGGCAATAAACTCATCCTTCTCTTTAAAAGAAACCGGTTCACTGGTTTCTTCATGGTATTCCGGAGTTGCAAAATCATTTTCTTCACTGCTTTGATCCCTATTCTCCATTTTTTTAACGGGAACAATAAAGCTAAAAGTACTACCCTTGCCTTCTTCACTTGACACTGTAACGTCTCCTCCAAGCAAGCGTGCAAGCTGACGGCTGATTGAAAGTCCCAGCCCCGTTCCTCCGAATTTGCGCCTCGTAGAACCGTCGGCCTGCTGGAAGGCCTCAAAGATCGTGTCCTGTTTTTCTTTTGGTATACCTATACCGGTATCGATCACACGAAAAAGTATGGATGAGTCAAAAGAAGATACATCAACAGTGATACCCCCGGAGGCAGTAAACTTCATGGCATTAGAGATCAGGTTACGGAGAACCTGTTCAACACGCAGCCTGTCCGTTTCGATCAGCGATGGTGTTCCCGGTGCAACCTTCACCTCAAAGCTTATACCTTTCTCTGTTGCCGAAGTCGAAAACATTGAACCGACTTCATCCACCAGATCATTTATGTTCACATCATTATATTCAAGTTCCATTTTCCCGGACTCGATCTTACTAAGATCAAGTATCTCATCAATCAGCGTAAGCAATCCATTGCCTGACGATTGTATCACCTTTGCATATTCAACCTGGTCGGGGGAGAGGTTATCTTCATGATTCTCAGAAAGCAATCGGGAGAGCAGCAGAATTGAGTTGAGGGGCGTACGCAATTCATGACTCATATTAGCAAGGAATTCGGATTTATACCTTGAGCTGGTGGCAAGCTCTTCGGCCTTCATTTGAATTTCGATATTCCGCTCCATGATCATTTCATTCTTCTCCTCCAGCAACCGGCTCCTTTCTTCCAGCTCAAGGTTGGCTTGTTGCAACTCCTCCTGCTGAACACGCAACTCTTCATCGGATGCCTGCAGCTTCTCTGATTGCGCATGGAGTTCGGCATTGATATTTTCCAATTCACTATGCTGACTCTGCAACTCTTCCGATTGGGTTTGTGTTTCATGAAGAAGTTCCTGAACCCTCAGATGGTCGCGCACACTATGTATTGCCATCCCAATATTAAAAGGAGCAACAGTAAGGAATTCTTTAACTGCTTCGGGGTATTCTTTAATGGCAGCTAATTCAATAACTGCTTTCAGCTTTTGTTCATGATAAACCGGGAAAGCGATAATTGTGTTGGGATGAAAGCTCGCTGATGTGGAACTTATCACCATTTCAGAATCCTGCAATCCGGATATGACCTGCATCTTACCCGACTGGGCGGCCATACCGGCAACACCCTCTCCATACCGAATTGTTTGCTGAAGGCCTTGCTGTTGCAATCCCATGCTTGCTGCCAGGTGTAAGCTGTCCTGTGAATTTACCAGGTAGAAAGCCCCTACCTGCGAATCAGTATATGATGAAAGAAAGTCGAGTACGTTATGAGAAAGATTACCCAGGTCTTTTTCACCGATAAGCTTTTCATTTAATTCTCCTATCCCCCTTTGAAGCCATTCTTTCTGTGACAATTTTGAAAAAGAGAACTCAAGGGATTCAGCCATTTTATTAAGTGAACCCGATATGCTTCCAAGGAGGTCGCGACCTTCCCCATTAACCCGCACAGTATAATTTCCCGCCGAAATTTTTTCCGCAATGCCTCGTATCAAACCCAGCCTTTCCGTAGTTTCCTGGTCTTTATTAATGAGCTCCTGCTGCATCTGAACCCTGGAATCAAAATCATTTATTACACGGAAAAAAGAAAATATTGTGACAAATATGGCAAGACTGGCAGCAACAATTATAAGCATCGGCGTTGCCGCAGCAAAGCGGTTTAATTTATTGGTACGCTCATCGAGCAATGCCTTCTCTTTGTCTTTCATCCCCTGAACAATACTGGCCATCTCTTCCATCACCACCATGCCTTTAAACAGATCTGCAGGTACGATCCCCGTTTTCTGCTTTTTCTCAATGATCATTTCCATCATGGAGAAACGCTGGTCAGCAAGTGCCTTGAGTTTGTCTAATTCTGCTTTCTGTTCCGGATTGTCTGATATGAGAATAGCCAGCCGGCGTAATGCATCCTTAGCCCTATCATATGCCCCGCGATATGGGTTCATGTATCGACTATCATCTGTAAGCAGGTAGCCTCTTTGTCCGGCTTCGCCTTCTTTTGCAGCAATAAGTACTTCATCAATTGTCTTACGAACTTCATTCGTATGGGCCACCTGACGGGCACTGTCCATCAGGTTTCGGATACTGATGAATGATGCAATTGAACTGACAGCTAACAGCAGTAAGGAAATGCCAAAGCCTATCAGCAGGTTACGCTTGAAAGTTGATTGGATTAGTGTCATATTATATGTTCTCCGCTAATTCGCTATTAATTTTTTGCTGTACGAGGGGAATGATAATAATAAAGGCAGAGCCTTTGCCCTCGTCACTCGTTGCCGTGATAATACCATTATGTTTTTCCACGATCTTCTTTACGATTGCCAGTCCAATGCCCGTACCTGCATACTGGTCTTTTGTATGCAGTCGCTGGAAAATGGTAAATATCTTGCCAAGATACTGCTCATCAAAACCGATCCCATTGTCTTCAATTGTAAGCTTTACATACTCACCGTTTTGAATGGGAACCGCATCAAATGAAAGGCTGTTAACCAATTGGGAACGAATACTTATAACTGGCGGGGTACCTGGATTAGAAAATTTGAGCGCGTTGGTCAGCAGGTTCTGAAAAAGCTGTCGCATCTGGCCCGGGTTAACTTCAGCATGTACCAGATCATCTTTGTGGATGGTTGCGCCTTTTTCGGTGATCAATACTTCAAGGTCGGCGATAGTATCATTCAGGACCATATTAAGGTCTATTTCGCTGAATACCGGCAACGCCGATAGCCGTGAATAATTCAGGAGGTCATCAATAAGATCGCGCATGCGGCCCGATGCATTTATGATCCTCTCCAGGTATTGTACCGATTCAGGACGGTCAGAAACCTGCTCCTTTACCAATCTCGTGAAGGTTTGTATTTTTCGGAGAGGCTCCTGCAGGTCATGGGAGGCAATGAAAGCATACTGTTGCAATTCAGCATTTCTTAATTCAAGTTCATTGTTGATCCTTACCAATTCCTTTGTGCGTTCTTCCACCTTATGTTCAAGGGTGGCCTGCGCATCATTCAGCAGTTTTGATTGCTGATAAAGCCTGCAGAAAGTTTTAACCTTAAGCAGGAGAAGATCCGGATCAAATGGTTTTGTTACATAATCAACTCCCCCCGACTGGTAACCTTTCATGATAAAACGCTTATCGATGCTTACCGCCGAAAGAAAGAGGATGGGGATTTCCCGGAACTTACTGGAACCACTAACGGCCTCTGCTACCTCAAAGCCATCCATATCTGGCATCTGCACATCCAGTATGATAAGCTCATATTCTGTTTTTAGAATCTTCCTCAGGGCTTCTTCTCCTGAAACAGCCGTATCCGCTTCAAATCCATGGATCTGAAGCAGCGTCTTTAGTGAGAAAAGGTTCTCCTGCTTATCGTCTACAATTAGTATCATTAATGGTGTGAAAATAAAGCAAAAGGCCATCCTAATGGACAGCCTTGATTTTTTTTATGAATGCGATTTGCATTTTATGGATACATAGAGCAAAACTATAATTTAACAAACTCCACACGCCTGTTCTTAGCGCGGCCCTCACGGGTTGAATTCTCCCCCACCGGAACTGTTTCTCCTTTACCATCCGACTCTAACCTCGAACCATCTATTTCATATTGCTCCTGAAGAGCTTTCTTAACAGCGGCAGCCCGGTTACGTGATAAGGTCATATTCTCTTCAGCACCTCCATCAGAATCGGTATGACCAATTATCTTAACCCTTATGCCCGGTGATTTTTTCAGCACATCCGCGATCTGCGCCAGTATGCCAGCACTCTCTGGTTTTATCTTCGCCTCATTAACATCAAAAAGGATCCCGGTTGTAGAGAACTTTCCTTCTTCCACCAGCTTGTGACGTGTATCCGGTAATCCTTTTGCTACCTTGATATTGGATATCGAATAGCCCACCTCATTGTCGTCACTGCCATAGCGCAACACGCTAAAATAAAGTTGATTAAAAATGGTGCCGGGGGCAATTGCCTTAGGCAGGTCATAATGTTTTTCTTCATTGAACCAGATCCGAAGCCTTTCCTTTTGAACGTGGATAGCTACATGCAATGGTTTATTAAAATGCTGCTGCAGATTACCGAAATTCCTAATATCGGTATTCAGGTGGCGCTGCCATTTTGTGTAGGTTTCGAGATGCATATTGGAAGACTCGTTATCATATGGCTGCAACTTCAACTCAACTGCGGCAAATTGCTTGTAGTTTTTCAGCAGTTGGTTATCGGTGGTAGAAAGATTTCCTGCACTCATCACACCGAATGCTATTTGCGGGAAAACAGCTTTTGGATTCAACCGGCGTAACACAATATCAAATTCAAGGGTAAAGTTGTCTGTGAAGGATGCTGTGTTTTCTGTGAGGAATGCTGAGTTCTGGGAAAACTGTATCCAGTTTCCGGGAAGGTTCTCTATTGTTGTTATCACTCCATTCCCATTGGTGTTCCATCCCGCGGGAAGTTCACCAATCTTATCTGTTTCGAAATTATTAATGTAGATCAGTTCTTCCCCGGCAACAAAATCATACTTGACGTAAGATCTTGCGACAGGTGTTTCGGGAACTGCTGCGGGCTCATTGGCGGGAGCTACTTCTTTATTAGGAACTTCTCCTTTTGGCTTGGCGACAGGATCATTCTTTTGTTTTGCAGATGGTGCCGGCTTTGAATTTCTGTCGCGGCCTTCTGCATCGTCGAGCGTTTTATCAATGGCCTTATCAATTTTTTGGTCGGCCCGCTGATTTACTTTGTTCTTAACACGGTTCATGATCCTGTCTCCCAATTGGGCATGCACTATAACAGGAATGGACAATATAAATCCCAATAAGAGGATCTTGATTCTCATCTCGATAAGGTTTAGGGGTCAAAACTATATAAGCCCATAATTTCCATCAAGTCCATCCTTTACCGATTGCGGAATTAAGCGAATGAATTGTTATGTTTAATCCATGATAAATGATGAAGTACTTGAACTGGCCCGCAAAGTGTGGAACTACCACCAGATGAACCATATCATGGTTAAATCGGATTGTATACTGGCTTTGGGAAGCCACGACTTAAGGGTTGCTGACCGGGCCTGTGATCTTTATGAAGAGGGGTGGGCTCCGTTGATCGTGTTTTCCGGGGGACTCGGCAATCTCACCCAGGGTGTATGGACTGAGCCCGAAGCCGATAAGTTTGCAGCTATTGCCATGAGCCGTGGGATCCCTGCCTCGGCCATACTTATTGAAAACAAATCAACAAACACCGGTGAGAATATCCAGTTTTCAAAAAGGCTGTTAGCGGAAAATGGACTGGATCCACAAAGCTTTATTGTTGTGCAGAAGCCATATATGGAAAGGCGGAGTTACGCTACTTTTAAAAAGCACTGGCCCGATAAAGATCTACTGGTCACTTCCCCACAATTATCATTTGATCAATACCATAATACAGAGATCCCTCTTGAAAAAGTAATTCATATTATGGTGGGAGACCTGCAGCGGATAAAGTATTACCCGGATAGAGGCTTCCAGGTACCACAAGATATCCCCGATGAGGTTTGGGATGCATACCAACAACTGGTGGAAAGAGGATTTAATAAACATCTGATACGCGACTAACGCTGGCATGGTATTTTAATTCTTATGGTAGATTGAAACTTTATTCACTTTAAAATTTAAATCATGAGAAGAAGTAATACCTCCCTCCTTTTGGCGGGACTCGCAGCCTATGCTTACTACAAGTATTCAAGAATGAACCAGCAGGATAAGGACAAAATGGTTAAGGATCTTAAGGATAAGGGAAGAAGCCTGGTTGAACAAATCAACCCATTCCGCACCACTGCAGAAAATGGTGTTAAGTCAATGTCTCCCCGCACACATGTTGGGTAAATAACAGAGGTCTGCAAATTTGCACCCTCTTTAACAAAGGGCCGTCTCATTATATGAGTCGGCCCTTTTGTTTGCAAATAGCAGGGTTAATCTGTTCAATGGCTGTTTTTCCATTGCCTGATTATTAATCTATCCTAGGGTTATCCTAGGGTTATCCTAGGGTTATCCTAGGGTTATCCTAGGGTTATCCTAGGGTTATCCTAGGGTTTTTGATGCTTAAAAGCCTAGGATAACCCTGGAAATAGCCTAAGATGACCCAAGGATGATGCAATTTTTACCCAAACATTGTACATAGAATAGACCAGGGCTATAAAACAGTAGGCCGTCCAATTGGAATTGGGCGGCCTACTGAGTAATATAAGAGCGTTATTATTATGCCATTTCCATACAGATCTCGGCGCAGCGCCTGCAGGCGGCTGCACATTCCTTACAATGCTCCATACCCATGGCAGCATGTTTCTCACATTCATCGGCACAACGATTACATATATCGGCGCAGATCCTGCAAAGCTCCTCAGACATTACACCGTTAACGCTCATAACCTGTGCAGCGGCTGTACAGATCATTGCACATTCCAGATCGAGTTCAATACACTCGGTAAGGTGCTTTACATTTTCCTCCTGTAAACAGGAAACAGCACAATGATTACATACAACTGCGCAGTTTTGGCAAGCTTCAATGCATTGCTGGTATTGTTGATGTGACATAATTGATGGTTTTTTTGAAAATTATTCAGAAACCATGCCACTGCAAGGAGGCGGCAGATGAGTTGAAGGCAGCAAATTTCAGATCTATAACTGTTTGTGTATCAAGTACACAATTAAAGCAAAAGCCCCCTGTCATAACCTAATCTAACAATAATCAGGAAATTAAGTGACAACTGTCACATCCTCAGGGGTTGCTTGTCATAATTGGTGGATTAATCTTGGGATAGATTTGTTCCAGCAATTAAGCATTACGAATAAAACGAATTAAAATGAACGCCTTAACAAAAACCCTGATCAGGAAAGCGATGCTTCCGCTGGGTTTATTCATCACCTCAATGACGATTTTTTCTTCTGTGAATGGCCAGTCGAGCTACCAGGGATCAATGATCAAAACAGTGATCGAGGGAACCTCAAATATTCACGACTGGAAGATGGAATCTCAAAAGGGAAAAGTTACAGCAACCGTTACCCTGGATGGCGCTAGTGTTAAAGAAGTTGGAGCTATCAGTTTTGTACTTCCTGCAGAGAGCCTGAAGAGTGAACACAACCAGATGGACAAAAACACATATAAAGCACTTAACACAACGAAAAACCCAAATATCAGTTTTAGCTCAAATTCATCCAGCATTAAACCCAATGGCAATGGCTTCATACTTACTTCAAAAGGTAAGCTGACCATTTCCGGTGTTTCAAAAGACGTTGAACTGGTGGCACATGGTAAAATAAATCCAGATAAGAGTATCAGTTTTACCGGTGCGCACACACTGAAGATGACAGACTACAAAGTTCAACCCCCAACCGCAGTTTTCGGAACCATTAAAACCGGCGACGGCATAACAGTAAAATACAATCTCGTATTAAAAGCCTCCTAAACAAAACAAACACAATCTTTATTAAATTTTTTAAGTAACTACTTATGAAACTTTTATCAAGCAGAAGAGTAAAAATCATAGCCATCGCGGCTCTTCTTTCAGCTCCTATTATAAGCTTTGGCCAGGATACACAAGAAGCAATTAAAGAACCAAGCAAGGAAGTAAAAGAATTCTATGGTCGTCCTTCAAACTGGAGACCTTATGATAAGCGTGGTATCAATATGTTTGAAACTTCCAAAGAAGACAGCATAGCATTTGAAGGTCCACGTGTACGTTTCGGTGCAGGTTTTACACAGCAGTACCAGAACCTTGACCATGAGAATGCCTCTAAAGGTGAAATTCCTCTTTATGAAATGGGCCCTGGCTTCAACCTCGCGCAAGCCAACCTGAATATTGACTTCCAGCTGGCAGATGGTATCAGGGTTTCTCTTGAAAACTATATGTCATCACGTCACCACAATGAATTCTGGGTTAAAGGTGGTTATATCCAGTTCGACAAGCTGCCGTTCAAAGGCAAATTCTGGAATGATCTGATGGATATCACAACTATCAAGATCGGTCACTTTGAGATCAACTATGGTGACCAGCACTTCCGCAGAACTGATGGTGGTAATGCGATCTACAACCCTTTTATCGAGAACCTTATTGTTGATGCGTTCTCAACTGAGATCGGTGCAGAAGTTTACCTGAAGAAGAATGGTTGGTTCGGTATGGTGGGTGTTACCAATGGTACCATCAACTCATCCATCAACAAGCAGGCAACTGATATTGATGACAACTCTAAAAAATTCCCTGCTCTTTTCCTGAAAGGTGGATTTGACAAGCAGGTTACTGAAGATTTCAGGTTGCGTGGTAGCGGTTCTTACTATGTAAACAACAGGAGTCAGCGTAACGTTCTCTATGCAGGTGACCGTACCGGTTCAAACTACTGGGCTGTTATGGAAGCAAAAGGTGCTGATCTTAAAGCTAAATTCAGTTCTGGTCGTTTCGCTCCTGGTTTCACCAGAAATGTACGCGCCATCATGCTGAACGGATTTGGTAAATACAAAGGACTTGAACTGTTTGGCACTTATGAAACTGCAAAAGGTAATGCTGCAACTGCTGCTGATCCTGATAAGCGTAAAATGAACCAGACTGCCCTTGATGTTATCTACCGGATAGGCAAAAGCGAGAATGTTTTCCTTGGTGCAAGATTCAACAATGTAAGTTCAGAACTGCCAGGATATGATGATAATGTGAAGATCAATCGTACCGCTTTCGGTGGTGGTTGGTTCCTGACCAAAAACATTCTGTTGAAAGGTGAGATCGTTAACCAGAAGTACAAAGGTTGGAAAGAAGGTGATATTCTGGACGGTGGTAAATTCAATGGATATGTAATTGAAGCAGTAATTGGATTCTAATATTTTCTCTGATGTGTGTTTGGAAAAATGCCGGGTAGTAGAATCACCCGGCATTTCCTATTTTTAACAGGTACATTCAACAAGACAAGTTAATGTCAAATCTTCTTTTCATATTGTTCCACTTATTCTTCACTCCGGAATCAAAGCCAGTTGCAGAAAGATGGATCATTGACAAGAATAGTGTGTTTACCATTGAGGGAAAATCGAATGTTGCTCCTTTTAAATGCCAGACCGTTCAATATCTCAATCGCGATACCATAACCATATTCCGGGATAACAATCCGAATACGGCATTCACATTTGGAGGCGGACTTAAAGTAATGATCCGCTGGTTTGATTGCGAGCAGCAGGTGATGACAAAGGAAATGTGGCGGACGCTTCGCGAAAAGGAAAAGCCGGAGATGAAGATCAACCTGATCCAGGTGGGCAGGTTTAAAAAAAGTGGCGAAAAAGTATTGGGAGTGGTGGAGGTTGAACTTGCAGGTGTTACCAAAAGATTTGAGATCATGTTTGAGGTGGGTAATCCATCCCCCCATAGCCTTAGTTTTTCAGGGATCAGGAAGCTCAGCTTTTCAGATTTCAGGTTAAAGCCTCCAAATAAACTTGCGGGACTAATAAAAGTAGAGGAAGATATAATGGTAAAATTCAAAATAAGCCTTCGGGCGGCCGGTTAATAAACACCTAAAGTCATGTTCAAACTACATTGGAAAAAAGTAATTCTATCACTAGCAATATCTTCCATTGCATTGCTGGTGATGAGTTTTGTAATGTTGAAACTCTCCATTTATTTATTCCCGGGTGTAACGATGGAATACCTGAGCCCGGTTTTTCGTCCGGCCGGCAGGATGGACTGGCTCTATTACGGGCACCCCATTGTAATAAGCATTGCGCTGCTCTGGTTCTGGGAGCGGTATAAGGAAATATTTACCGGTCCCTGCTTATTGCGGGCCTTCGAAGTAGCGCTGGTATATGGCATTGTAGCCCTGATCCCGGTTCTGTGGTTGACTTTCAGTGCCATAGATGTTTCTGTAAGGATGATACTCACCTGGTTGCTTTATGGTTTTATACAGGCATTTGTAGCTGGTTTTGTGTTTGCTAAACTCGACTGTTGATTTTTTTCCTACTATATTTGTAGACATTGATCCTCCCTCATACAAATCAAGCAAAAACAATTTCAGATGTCAAAGCAAAATCTACGTTTTGAGACACTGCAGGTACATGCAGGACAGGAACCAGATCCGGTAACCAAATCGCGGACAGTTCCTATTTACCAGACCAGTTCATACGTGTTTGACAGTTCCGAACATGCGGCTAACCTGTTTGGCCTTCGCGAGTTTGGAAATATCTACACCCGGCTGATGAATCCCACTACAGATGTGTTTGAAAAAAGGGTAGCGGCGCTGGAGGGAGGTGTTGCAGGCCTGGCCATGGCATCGGGACAATCGGCGCAGTTCATTGCATTACAAAACATTCTATTGCAGGGCGACAATATTGTTTCTTCCTCTTATCTATACGGTGGAACCTATAACCAGTTCAAGGTTACCTTCAAGCGGTTAGGCTTTGAGGTTAGGTTTGCAAATGGAGATGACCCAGCTGATTTTGAAAGCAAGATCGATGCTCGTACAAAAGCACTGTATGTTGAAACAATCGGTAACCCAGGTTTTAGTGTTCCCGACTTTGAGAAATTATCTGACATCGCTAAAAAGAATAATATTCCACTTATTGTTGACAACACGTTTGGTGCAGCTGGTTTTCTCTGCAGGCCGATAGATTTCGGAGCAAATGTGATTGTTGAATCTGCCACCAAATGGATTGGCGGTCATGGAAACAGTATCGGGGGAATCATAATTGATGGAGGAAATTTCAATTGGGGTAATGGGAAATTTCCTTATTTCACTGAGCCCGATGAAGCTTATCATGGCATGAAGTTCTGGGACATATTTGGAACGGATGGACCATTTGGAAATATCGCCTTTATAATTCGTGCAAGGGTAACCGGGCTCCGAAGTATTGGTCCGGCAGTAAGTCCATTTAATTCATTTCTTTTCCTGCAGGGGCTGGAAACATTAAGTCTACGTGTACAGCGAACTGTTGACAATGCATTGGAACTTGCTGAATGGCTGGAGAAACACCCACAGGTGGAATATGTAAATTATCCTGGCTTGAAGAGCAGCAAATACCATGAGCTGGCTAAAAAATACCTGAGAAATGGATTTGGTGGAGTATTGTCTTTCAAGATCAAAGGAGGAAAAGATGCGGCGGATAAATTTGTAAATAACCTGGAGCTTATTAGTCACCTGGCGAATGTGGGTGATGCAAAAACGCTTATAATTCATCCCGCTACTACTACTCACGAGCAATTGACAGAGGCAGAGCAGAAATCGGCTGGTGTGGAGCCGGGTTTACTAAGAATTTCATTAGGCATTGAGCATATAGATGATATTAAAGACGATATAGAATCTGCTTTTAAATCTGCAGGTTCCTGAGAGAAATCTTGAAATGATTCACATAGAATAATTAACAAATGAAAGGTTCCGGTAAATCGCCGGAACCTTTTTTAATAAAAAGACCGGCTACAAGAGCCGGCCTGGTAAATAAGCTTAGGGGATATTAATAAAGATAACTTAAGGCAGTTCTGTCATTGGCATTAAAAGGACGATCTACGCCATTACCTATACAAGCCAGCATCCATGAATTTGGATCAGCTGTTGTAGGAGTTCCAGGAATATGAACTGCGCCAACGGTAGAAGCACCTTCATTAGCAGTTCCACCACCGCAACTATAAGAGCGATCCATATAATCGGTGTGACGGAAGCCGATGCAATGACCAAACTCATGGGCAATTACACTTACAAGTGTACCACCATCCCAGCCATTACGGTCCATATACCAGTTGTTGATCAAAACAGAATTGTGTGGATTTCCCTGAGCTGTAGGAAAACCTGCTGATGCCAAATATTGCGCATTGCGGGGAGAAGATTTAAGAACAATATTTCCTCCGCTGGCAACACGCTGGAATGTAATTGTTAGGTTTTGCGCATTATACCTTGCTAGGGCTGCATCTGTGGCGGTTACATATTTGGAACTTAATTTGGAATCAACCGAAACAGTAATTACTCTTGGTAAGCCCGTTACGAGATTAGTAGTGCGGTACTGCTCCGATTCACCAACGCGAACAATTGCACCGGTAAGGCTGCGGTTCAACTCGTTGGATGGAATGAAAATATCACCCTCAACAACATAGCCCCCTTCAGCAGCCATAATATTATGGGTAGAGAATCCAAGTTTACTGATGCTGGCTACAACTTCATCAGTAACTTCCAGCTGTTGTGTTTCGTTGACAGCTTCTTTTTTACAGGAAACAAAAACCATCATCAGTAACGCAACTGATGACATGGTACGAAAATGCTTTAACATGTGTGTTGGTTTAAATAGTTGGAAAGTCAATAAATTCCGGAAAGCTTATTTTCCGCTATTAAACTAATATTATTTTTACTAATATTCCAGTCCTAATATGCAACAATGTTGCGGCGAATAGTAAACAGATCCATGCCTTTAAAATTTTCATCCTGGGCTTACCTGCTCATGTTCTTATTGGTTTTCAATTGTTTCCCTGCTTTGGCACAGAAGCAGAAAACCGATACCACCCTTCTTGCTCCCTATTTAAAAATTGCGGAGGGCTCGAAAAATACCCAGCTACCTGAGTCAGATACGAGGCATTTTGCCGTGGTATCATCCCAGGTTCCGGATGATGTAAGGGTTCTTCGCCAACTATCCCACGATATATTTATAGTTTCTATCAGCAACCAGGCAAAATATACACAACTAAAAGAAAGGGCAAAATTGGTGATTCCGGTTAATGATAACTGGAAAATGAGTCCACCGCTGCTTGAGCGATTCCTTCAAAATTCAAAGGAGAATGATAATATTCGGTTATTGCTTAGAGTTATTGATACCGCTGCATTCAGAAACAGATACCTGCGACCAGTTTCAAATAGAATAAGGCTTATAAAGGTTTTCGGGGAGGCGATAATAATACGCGCGCCATTCCGGTGGATCCGTGAGCAGGCACTCTACGATGCCAATATAACCTTCATCTCTATTGCAGACCATCCCAGGGCCGAAAGAGAGCTGACTGGATTTGACCTGTCTGCCAACCGGGTTAATGCTTTGCATAGTTTCCGTCCCGATCTGAACGCCAATGGCTTGATAGTGTCCATAAAGGAAAACCTTATGGATACTACCGACCTTGATCTTGTTAATCGTTTTGTAGTTAGTGCCGAGACCGCTACAACGCCGGCCACACATGCCACCAACATGACCACCATTGTAGCGGGTGCAGGAAACAGTTTCTATACCGGGAAAGGTGTGGCATGGGCTGCTGGATATAGTTCTTCAGATTTTGTAAATCTATTACCAGACAATAACAATTCCATTCAACAAACAGGCATTACAGTCCAGAATCATTCCTATGGCACGGGCATTGAGAACTATTATGGTGCCGACGCTGCTGCCTATGACCAGCAATCTGTTTCGATTCCCTGGTTACAACATGTATTCTCTGCAGGAAATTCAGGGAACAGCAGCTCTTCCACAGGAAAATACGCTGGCATTGCTGGCTATGCAAACCTTACTGGCAGCTTCAAAATGAGTAAAAACAGTATCAGTGTTGGAGCCATGGATTCAAGCGGTAATGTGCTTTTACCGAGTTCAAAAGGTCCGGCGCATGACGGACGTATCAAACCTGAACTTGTTGCATTTGGAGAAGATGGAAGCTCTGGTGCCGCTGCAATTGTATCGGGCTTATCACTTCTGCTTCAACAGGAATATGCTAACCGAAATGGTCAGATGCCGCCTTCCTCTTTAACACGATCCATATTATTCAATAGTGCGGATGATGTTGGGGCATTCGGTATAGACTACCGTTCCGGCTTTGGAAGAGTTAATGCGCTAAAGGCGATCAGAACCCTGGAACAGGTAAAATATTTCCTTGGCACTGTTCAACAGGATGGCGCATCGGTGCATACAATCACTATTCCTGCCAATGCGGTAAACCTGAAACTTACGCTTAACTGGACAGACCCTGCCGCATCAGAAAACACATCAGAGGCTCTTGTGAATGATCTTGATCTTGAACTGATACATATACCATCGGGGCAATTGTGGCAGTCATGGGTTTTAAGCACGGCACCACATATTGATTCATTGGAGCGCTCTGCAATAAGGGGTCGTGATAGTGTAAACAATTCAGAGCAGGTATCGCTGCAGTTACCCCCTGCCGGTAGTTACCAGGTAAGGATAAGGGGGCATTCGCTTTTAACTACCTCCCAGGAATATGCGCTTTCCTGGAACCATGATACAACTGGTTCTTTTCTGTTCACCTATCCTGTACGTGGCGATATCCTCACAAGTGGTGCAAGAAACAGGATCAGGTGGGAATCATCTATGAAGGGAATTGGCAAGCTGGAATATAGTTTTGATGGTGGTGAACAATGGACCAGCATTGATGAAAATAATACCCTGGAAGCCGGGGAAGCATTTTTTGAAGCGCCGGCTCTTTACAGGAGTATTCTGTTAAGGATGACCGTTGGAGTTGAAACATATTATTCAGACACGGTTGGTCTTTCAAAAGAACTTGATATAAATACAGGCTTCAATTGTGTTGATTCCTTTATGATATATTGGCAAAAAGCACCAGATATTCAGCAATATCAATTGTTCCGATTGGAAGGAAAATATATGCAGCCCTTCAGAATGGTAAGTGATAGTTTTCTGGTTTTACCCAAAATCAATAATCCTGCTGAATATTATACTGTCGCTCCCATTCTTCCTTATGGAATTGTTGGAAGGAAAGCTTATACATTTAACTATAAAAGCCAGTTGCTGGAATGTTACCTGCGATCTTTTCTCGCAATTGCATCTGAACCTGGTGAGGCAATGATAAGTTTTTTGCTTGGGAGCGTTTACGGTGTGCGGCAAATTCTGGTACAAAGATTTGATGGCAACCAATTCGTAACCATTTATGATCCGGGGGCTAATTTTCTATCTGATAACAGGTTTTTTGTTCCAGCCAGAGATGGTGTAAATCTTTATCGGGGCGTGATAATAACCGATGATGGACAGCAGTTCTTTACTAATACGGAAACTGTTTATCAATTCAGTGAGAAACCCCTTTTCCTTTTCCCGAATCCGGTTAAGAGAGGGCAACCATTGCGCATCCTTACAGATATAATTGATGAATTAGAGATGACGATCTATGATGTACAGGGAAGAATCTGGAAACAAATACGATTAACAGAAAGGATACAGGAAATAAATACAACCGGATTATCCGCAGGCATTTATTTTTACCGTATCCATGGGGGGAATCTAAAGCAACGAACTGGCAAGATCGTAATACAATGATGTGATCAGGTTATAAAGGGAAGGGTATGATTTTGGCAAGTGAATTATAAGATGAAAAAGAAGGAAAAAGATATTAATGAGCAGCTAAACTCCAATGCTGTACCCTTTGAAGTTTTTGGTAAGGATCAGATTGAGGAGGCTGCCTTGCACCAGATGTACCTCGCCGCAAGGTTGCCGATTACTGTTGCAGGAGCCCTTATGCCCGACGCTCATTCCGGTTATGGACTTCCAATTGGTGGAGTACTCGCAACAGACAATGCGGTGATACCTTATGGTGTTGGCGTAGATATCGGATGCAGGATGAGCCTGAGCATATTTCCAATAGCTTTATCGGAAATGGCGAAAAAGCATGCAATGTTTGAAAAGATATTGCTTGATAATACTGTTTTTGGAAGCGGCCAGCAACTGGAATATCCATGGGATCATGCTGTTATGGAAGATCCCGCTTTCAATGCAACTCCCATTCTGAAAGAATTACATGGCAAAGCCTGGAAACAATTAGGGAGTTCTGGAAGTGGTAATCATTTTGTTGAATTTGGCCGGTTGGAAATAAAAGAAAAAGACCCTCAGCTTGGCGTTGAGCCGGGTGAATACCTGGGCTTGTTATCACATTCAGGATCGCGTGCACTTGGGGCAAATATTGCCAACCATTATACCCGTTTGGCCAGGGAGAAAAGGCGGCTCCCGGGAGAAGCTGCTCATCTCGCCTGGTTTTCATTAGATGAAGAAGAAGGTGCTGAATATTGGCTGGCTATGAATCTTGCCGGTAATTATGCGGCAGCATGCCATGAGGTGATTCACGAAAAGATATCTCGGGCACTGAATGAAACAGCAATTGCCAGGGTAGAAAATCACCACAATTTTGCCTGGAAAGAAATAGTGGATGGAAAAGAACGCATCGTACATCGTAAAGGAGCAACTCCTGCCGGAAAGGATATACTGGGAGTAATCCCGGGGTCGATGGTTGCACCCGGGTATATAGTGAAAGGTAAGGGTGAGAAAAGTTCTCTGCAATCCGCTTCACATGGGGCAGGGAGAACCATGAGCAGGAGTAAAGCCATGACAATTATCGACCGCAATGAAATGGATGAACTGCTCGCCAAACACAAGGTTACATTAATGGGAGGGGGACTGGATGAAGCACCACATGCTTATAAGAATATAGAAATGGTGATGAAAAGCCAGCATCAATTAGTGGATATCGTTGGAAAGTTCATACCTACTATTGTTCGTATGGATGGCGATTCGGGTAGAGCGAGAAAATGGAAATAGATCGCTTAATCGGTATAAAATTCCAACAGCGCGGCAAAATAAACATCTGTCCAGCCTTCTGTAATATCGTCATAAGCCTCATCGGGAATATTGGTATGCCGAAGCTCTACTGAACTGCCTTGTGCATGCTCATGTAATTTTAAAGTTACTATTGAAGGGGTCTCTTCTTCTTCGCCAAAATACCACTGCTGGACAATCTTCTTTCCTTCCTCAAATTCAAGGTTTTTACCGGCAATATTATCATCCCACATGGAGAATTCTGAACCAGGCTCGGTAGACATAATTGCCGGTGCGCCGGTCCACAGCTGCATGGTGGCCGGATTTGTCAATGCGGCGTACAGTTCCACCGGTGGTGCCGGGATGATGTAATACTTTTTGAAGTCTTTCATGGTGGGAAATTACTAATTCCTGTGATTGGAAAACGCAAATGTCATAAAGAAGTAAAATAATACAGTATAAAAGTACTTTATTACTTTTATTATAAAAGATTGCTTAGTTTTGTATCCTGAATTAATCATTTAAAAGATTCCATATGCAAACGCTCGAAGAAAACATTCTTAACGTAACAGAACTTGAACCAAGGCAAAAACATCCAACCATATTTTTGAGGTTTGATGATCTGGAGCCGGGAGAATCCTTAACCATTCACAACGATCATGATCCGAAACCTTTATACTATCAGCTACTGGGAGAAAGAGGTAACTGCTTTAATTGGGAATACCTTGAGCAGGGGCCAGAGTGGTGGAAGGTTAGAATAAGTAAGCGCAGGAATGATGAGGGTGAGGAAACCCTTGGAGAGATCGCGACAAAAGATCTGCGCAAGGCTCAGATATTTAAAAAATACGGACTTGATTTCTGTTGTGGTGGGAAGAAGACTGTGAAAGAGGCTTGCGCGGAGAAAGGTCTGGACGTAACGAGGATTGAGCAGGAATTACAGTCCGCAGACCAGAACCTTGCAACATCAAGGCCATTGCCATATAATGACTGGTCTATTGATTTCCTTGCAGATTATATTGTAAACACGCACCATTCATATGTCGCTAAAACGCTTCCGGATTTAAGGACCTATGCTGCCAAAGTTGCAAGGGTTCATGGGAGCCGGCATCCTGAATTGCTGGCAATTCACACGCTGGTGGAAGAGATCAATGCTGAACTCACATCGCATATGATAAAGGAAGAGAAAGTACTGTTCCCATATATAAAAGAACTTGTTGCGGAAAGTAAGAGTGCCGCATCGCCAGCTCCTTCACCATTCACTACCGTTCAGCAGCCAATAAACATGATGGAAATGGAACATGAAGCAGTGGGCCATAACCTTGAGCAGATAAGAGAGCTTAGCAGGAACTATATTCTCCCTGAAGACGCCTGTGCCAGTTACAGCTTACTCTATCGCTTGCTGGAAGAGTTTGAAGATGACTTGCATACACATGTTCACCTCGAGAATAATATCCTTTTCCCCAAAGCATTAAAACTGGAAAAAGAACTAAAATATTAAAATGTTAACTCCTGGAAAACACCAACAATGGCTGCTGCTGATCTTCATGGTCACAGCAGCCTTTTGCTTCTCCTGCAATAATCGTCAATCAGCCATCCCCGAACTAACACTCAACAATGGAGTGAAATGGAATTCGGATGATAGCACCAATTCAAATGTTGCAAGTCTCCAAAGGACACTTGACCGTTACCCAGCCAATGAAGCCACTACATTAGTTACCTACAAGGAAGCTGCAACAGAATTGCAGGAGGGAGTCAATCAACTGGTTAAACAGTGCAAAATGAAAGGGCCTGATCACGATGCATTGCATGCATGGCTTGAACCATTCATGGGTGAGGTGAAGGCATTGAAAGCATCGGCAACAGCAGAAGAAAGCGCAAAACATTTTGAGACGCTCAGAAAATATGCGATCCTTTACCCTGAATATTTTGAATAAACATGGTTATAAATGCAGATACAAAAATTGCTACCATCCTGAAACGCCATGATGATGCTCTGGAAACAATTATCAGCATCAGTCCGGCGTTCCAGAAATTGCGTAACCCTTTGCTGCGTAAGCTGATGGCTGGCCGAACAAGTATTGCCATGGCCTGTAAACTGGCAGGGTGTACTGTTGAGCATTTTCTGGAAAAACTGAAACCACTTGGCTTTGAGGGTGGAGAACTAAGCAACAAGCCGCAAAAGGAACTTTCTATCAAAGACGATAATGAATCGCGTGAATATTTGAAAACACTGGGGGAAGACCAGGTGGTTCGGCTTGATGTGCGTGCTATGCTCGCCGGGGGAACTGATCCACTCGAGAAAATCATGACTACCATAGGGGCACTTAAGAGAGACCAGGTTCTGCTGATCATTAATAGTTTCGAACCCACCCCGCTGATAAACTTACTAAACAAAAAAGGCTTTAGTTCATATGTAGAAACAGTGAATGAATCAGAAATTCATACCTGGTTCATCAACCAAAAACTGATACATCAAAACCCCGTACCAATCGTAACAGAAGATTCCGGCTGGGACGAGTTAGTATCACTATTTGAAGGCAGGATGAGATATGTGGATGTGCGTCAACTCGAAATGCCTCAACCTATGCACAGCATCCTCGAAGCCCTTGAATCACTTCCCCCCGGTGAGGCGTTGTATGTGTACCACAAGCGTATCCCCGTATTCCTTTTACCTGAATTATCAGAAAGAGGATTTGATTACCGTACAAAAACACTGAATCAACAGGAAGTTCATCTCCTGATATTCAGGGAATCTTTATGATAACAGGCATCCATACAATCCACAAGCCCACTTCGTCAAAGGTCGTCTTGCCATTCTATGCGTATGCAGCTTTGTCATTACTGGTATCCACATTGCTTCTATGTAATTCGCCGGAGGCTTTTACAGGGCATCATTTCAATCCCCGGACCCTTGCCATTACACATGCAATGGCATTGGGCTGGGGAACGATGATGATATTGGGAGCCAGCCACCAACTCGTTCCGGTTCTTACAGAATCGCCACTTTACAGCCACAAGCTGGCCGGTGTAAGTTTCTATCTGGCAGCAACTGGTATTCCACTTATTGTGTACGGCTTCTTTGCATTTGACCTGGGCTGGCCTGCACAAGTCGGGGGCATTTTGGTTAATGCATCCATAGCAGTTTACGTTTTCAATCTTGTGTCAGGCATCAATAACAGCAAAAAAGAAAACATACATGCCATATTTATGTTAACTGCTGCACTATGGTTGTTTGCCACTACTATAATAGGACTATTGCTGGTCTTTAATTTTACAAGTCCCATTCTCCCAAAAGATTCATTGCATTATCTTTCACTGCATGCGCATCTCGGAATAGTTGGGTGGTTTCTTCTGCTTGTAATAGGTGTAGCATCAAGATTGCTCCCAATGTTCCTGATTTCCAAATACACCAATAACAGGTTACTATGGATAATTTTTGGCGCAATAAATAGCGCGCTTATCAGCTTTGTTTTTATCCATCTGAATAACAATGGAAACGTGTATTTTTTCATCCCCGGGATTGCGCTGGCACTGAGTTTGGCGTCATTTGCATACTATTGCCGGATGTCATTCATACATAGGATCAGGAAGGCAGTTGATGAACCCATGAAAATATCGCTGCTTTCCGTATTGATGATGTTGTTGCCGGTATTATTTCTCTTGTTTGTTCCATTTCTGCTGGCATCGGGTGAAGCACCAAACAGGATCATTATGGCTTATGGGTTTTCCATCTTCTTCGGATGGCTCACAGCTATAATTTTCGGCATGACCTTTAAAACTGTCCCCTTTATAGTATGGAACAAATTTTATCACTCGCGTTCAGCGATGGGCAAAACACCAAACCCCAAGGATCTATTTAGTGTATCAGTATTCAATGGCATGGGTATTTTATATCTCATAGGTTTTGTGGGGTTTATAACAGGTATTCTTTTGATCAGTACAATTCTCATCCGGATCTCAGCCATTTCATTATTATTGGCAGCTGTACTTTACAACTGGAATGTATTTTATTTACTTTTTCATAACCCTAACAGAGGAAAGCCTGCGATATGAATATCATTTCCAATAACCAAATGAAGGCTATTATAGCGCTTGCCGCGCTGGAAGCGGTGATCGATCCGGAGATCGGTTTAAATGTTGTAGATCTGGGTCTGATATACCAGATCGATTTCAGCGAGGAGGATAAAGAAATTTTTGTTTCTATGACGCTCACCACGCAGTTTTGTCCGATGGGAGAATCCATTACAGATGGGGTAAAACAATGCCTGGAAACAACTTTTGGTGATATGCAGGTAAAGGTGAACCTGGTTTTTGACCCACCCTGGAATTATGAAAGGATCTCTGATTCAGGAAAAGCATTTCTAAACAGACCATAACCACAATCAATGCTCACAAATACCTGTAAGACTGCAATCAAGGCAGTAATTTACCTGGCAGCACGTTTTGAAACGGGGGAAAAATCGGGTATCCGGGAGATTGCCGAACATATTGATGCCAGCGAACATACGGTGGGCAAAATGCTTCAGACATTGGTAAAACAGGGGGTGATAAATAGCGTGAAAGGTCCAACCGGCGGATTCTTCATAAGCAAACAGCAGCGCAACCAACCTATCATCAATATTGTTGAGGCCATAGATGGACGACAAATATTTACCGGCTGTGGATTGGGACTAACTAAATGTTCTGCTGCACATCCCTGCCCCATTCACGATGAATATAAAGCAGCACGAGATCTTTATGAGAAAATTTTCAGGTCTAATCGTATTGCTGATCTTTGCGATCCTGTGGCAAATGGACTGGCATATCTCACAGGCTGATCATATCAACGCATATTATCCCTCCAATGATTTCAGCTCGCGCCTAAGTTCAAACTGAAGATCTTCATGCAGTCCATTTATCAGTTTCGCTATTTTTTTAAGTTGTGACTGGAAGATATTATCGAGCACTGTATATTTTTTAAATGGAAGTCCCATATCTTTCATCAGGCGGCAATATGTTATCAATAACTCCGCCTCAGCGCCTTTATCTCCAATATAACGGGCTTGCTTACTGGTTTCACGCAGAATTTTCCGCAATGATTTTTTAGCATAATACACGTGAGAGCTATTAATCTCTGAAAACGAATCTGCCATTTCTACCTTTAACTCAGCAAGGTAGCTGTTAAGATTATCGGCTTCAAAAAGCAAATAGGTCAGCAATTCTTTATTTTCCTTTTTGAAACGGGCGAGGCGAAGACAAAGCTCCGACACCTTTGCGGGTGGAAGCGCTTGCAGTGCATCTTTTATTTCGTGGATTGAAGCTGGTTTCATCATTTAGACGGCACTTACAAGGTAACTTTCCTATTACGTACCTTTGGCCCGATGCAAAATACACACTATTCACTCCCAAAGATACTTAGCGCCTTTAAGATCGATGCGCTTAATGATATGCAGATCGCTTCCATTGAAGCAAATAAAGCACATGATAACGTTCTGCTGCTTTCCGCTACAGGTTCAGGAAAGACGCTGGCTTACCTGTTACCCATTCTGGAACTCCTGGATAATACAAAGAAAACCACACAGGCTTTAGTAATTGTGCCTTCCCGTGAACTGGCCTTGCAAATCGACCAGGTATTCCGCACTATGAGTACGGGATTTAAAGTAACCTGCTGCTACGGGGGTCATCTTCGTGAAACAGAGGAGAATAACCTGCTGGAGGCACCAGCCCTGATCATCGGAACACCTGGCAGGCTTGCGGACCATATTCGCAGGGGCAATATCACGACTGATACCATTGAAACACTGGTACTTGATGAATTTGATAAATCGCTTGAGTTTGGATTTGAAGAAGAGATGTCTTTTGTGGTGGGATCATTACCCGCAGTAAAGAAGCGTATACTTGTTTCTGCAACCGATTCGGATGAAATGCCAAAATTCATCAACATGAAGGAAGCGGTTAAACTAAACTTCCTTACTGGTGAAGTACCTGAAATGCTGGCATACCAATACGTGAAAAGTGATGATAATGATAAATTGCAGACTTTGTTCCGTTTGCTCTGCCTGGTAGGTAACCGTTCAGCCATCATCTTCTGCAACTACCGTGATGCCGTTGAAAGGGTGAGCAATTATCTTAAGGAACAGGGTATTGTAAATGTTTATTATCACGGGGCCCTTGAACAGCCCGACAGGGATGCCGCCATAAATAAATTCCGAAATGGCAGTTCGAATGTACTGGTGACAACTGATCTTGCTTCAAGAGGTTTGGATATTCCAAACATCCGATATATCATTCATTATCACCTTCCTGATAAAGAAGAGACATTTACACACCGGAACGGACGTACCGCCAGACAGGAAGCCAGCGGAACCGTGATACTTATTGTTTCCCCCGAAGAAGAAATACCAGATTATGTGGACCCAAATATTCTGGAGATAGAATTGCCGGAAAAGCAGGATCTACCGGAAAAACCTAAATGGACAACCTTTTACTTTTCTGCCGGAAAGAAAAATAAGATAAATAAGGTGGACCTGGTTGGCTTTCTTACACAAAAGGGTGAGCTAAAAAAAGAAGATATCGGGTTGATAGAAGTGAAGGATTTCACCTCTTATGTTGCCATCAGAAAATCAAAAGCCAGCCATACCCTTAATCTTATCAAAGACCATAAGGTGAAGGGACAGAAAGTCAAGATCGAGGTTGCGAAGTAATATAAATTACTGAACTCCTTCAGAAGTCATTTGCACTCTTTTCATACTACCATCTTCATTGTAAAATAACCTGTCGATACAAACTGAGCGGCGGAAACTACCGCCCTCAGTAGGTATTCCCCCGTTATGATATATAAAATATGCGTTGCCCTTGAAATCGATGATAGCCTGGTGATTGGTGTTTGAATTGCCAGCAAGTTCATTCAGGATTCCTTTGAATTGCCATGGCCCATTAACTGATCGACTCATGGCATAGGCGATCTTTTCGGGGAACTGGTAGGCATAGGAAAGATAGTACCATCCATTTTTATGATGAATCCAGGGCGCCTCGGTGAACGATGTAAGATCAACCGTTTTGATCTCACCTTCCAATTCTGTCATGTTCGGTTTTAGGCGGGCATAGTAGCATTTTGTATTTCCCCAGAAAAGATAAGCCTGACCGTCTGTATCTATTATTACGGAGGGATCAATATCATCCCAGAAAATGCTGGTAGCCTTTGTCATATCGTTCGATATTAAAGCTTTGCCGATGGCATCGCGATAAGGTCCTTCCGGGCGATCAGCCACTGCCACACCTATAGATTTTCCTGGAATGGTTCCATGCTCTACAGTTACATACCAGTAAAATTTACCGTTACGTTCAATTACCTGCGATGCCCATGCATCTCCTTTTGCCCAGTTGAAATCCTTGGCCCTGAGAGGTACGGAATGTTCAGTCCAGTTGACCATATCGGAAGAAGAAAAACATAACCATTCATTCATCACATATCCTTCTTTACGAGGAGGTGCTTCATCATGCCCTGCATAAAGCCAAACTTTGTTTCCATGCACAAGGGCTGAGGGATCGGCTGTGTATTTATGAGTGATTATGGGATTACCCTTTGATGGAAAACTTGTGTCTGCACTGGCTTTTGCTCCATTTGCCAAAAGCAGGAAAAGGCCTGATGTAATCAGTGATAGAGTAAAAAGTTTTTTCATGATGACAAGCATTGATTCTTATAAATGTAATTTATACATTTATTACCAAAACCAAATCATCTTTAGATGTACGACTCATTCTAAAAAAAAAAGCGGCCTCCGGGGAAGCCGCTTAAAGTATTATAACGTCGGTTATTTATGAACCACAGCTTATGCATCCCTCCTCCATGGTACAAACTGCACCTTCAGTAATTGGTACGGAGTCAATTTCATTGGTTATTCCCTGCTTTTCGACTGTGAACTGTACTGCCTGCGACGCAGCCTGTGTACGCAGGTAGTACATGCCAGTTTTGAGGCCCTTTTTCCAGGCATAAAAATGCATGGATGTCAACTTAGATGCTGTGGGATTGCTAACGAACAAATTCAAGCTCTGGCTCTGGCAAATGAATGCGCCCCTGTCTGCGGCCATATCAATTAGGGTCCGTTGTTTTATCTCCCATACAGTTTTATAGAGTGCCCTTATATCTTCGGGTATATTGGTGATACCTTGAATAGAACCATTAGCAGCGATGATAGTGTTCTTCATCTCATTGTTCCAGAGGCCAAGGGATATCAGGTCTTTCAATAAATGTTTGTTAACTATTACAAACTCACCGCTTAAAACACGCCGGCTATAAATATTAGAAGTATATGGCTCAAAACATTCGTTGTTTCCAAGAATCTGAGAAGTAGATGCTGTTGGCATTGGTGCAACCAGTAAGGAGTTCCTAACTCCAAATTCCATTACTTCCTTACGCAGACCATTCCAGTCATGCCGATCAGATGCCTTTATACCCCAGAGATCAAATTGAAACATTCCCATTGACAAAGGCGATCCTGCAAAGGTTTCATAGGCCCCTTCAACTTTAGCCAGATCCTTACTTGCGGTCATCGCTGCAAAATAAATTGTTTCGAAGATGTTCTTATTAAGCATCGAAGCGAGCTCAGATTCAAATGGAAGTCGCATCAGAATAAAAACATCTGCTAATCCCTGAACCCCCAGCCCTATTGGGCGATGACGCATATTTGAACGACGCGCTTCTTCCACCGGGTAATAATTCACATCGATGACCCTGTTAAGGTTTACTGCAACCTGGTAGGTGACTTCATATAACTTCTCGAAATCGAATTTACCCTCACGAACAAATCGAGGAAGGGCGAGAGAAGCAAGGTTACAGACAGCTACTTCATTAGCATCTGTATATTCCATGATCTCAGTACAAAGATTAGAGCTTTTGATAGTACCAAGGTTCTGTTGATTGCTCTTGCTGTTAGCAGCATCTTTATACAACAGGTATGGTGTTCCGGTTTCTATTTGTGCATCGAGTACTGCGAACCATAATTCCTGTGCCTTGATGGTCTTGCGGCCCCTGCCTTCTTGTTCATATCGCTCATACAACTTCTCAAATGCCTCACCGAAGCAATCCTGCAATCCAGGTGCCTCATTAGGACAAAATAAAGTCCAGTCTCCATTTTCCTCAACCCGTTTCATAAACAGGTCTGGTATCCAGAGTGCATAGAAAAGATCACGTGCACGTAATTCTTCCTTGCCATGGTTTTTGCGCAAGTCAAGAAATGAAAAAACATCCGCATGCCATGGTTCAAGGTAAATCGCGAAGGCACCTTTACGCTTTCCACCTCCCTGGTCAACATATCTGGCTGTATCATTGAAAACCCGCAACATCGGGATTATGCCATTACTTGTTCCATTCGTTCCGCCAATGTAGGAGCCCGTTGCACGGATATTGTGGATAGCGAGACCAATACCACCAGCACTTTGAGAAATTTTAGCGGTTTGTTTCAATGTATCATAGATCCCATCAATACTATCATCCTTCATCGTCAGCAGGAAACAACTTGACAATTGAGGCTTTGGAGTTCCGGCATTAAATAAAGTTGGGGTTGCATGCGTGAACCACCGTTCACTCATCAGGTGATAGGTTTTAATTACCTGTTCCATATCATGCTTATGGATACCAATAGCAACCCGCATATAAAGATGTTGAGGTCGCTCGGCCACCTTGCCGTTTATACGGAGCAAATAGGATTTCTCAAGAGTTTTAAAACCGAAATAATCAAATCCAAAATCACGATCATAAATGATTGTGCTATCGAGCATTTCAGCATTTGCTTCAATGATCTCTATCACATCGTCAGCCACAAGGGGAAGTGATTTATTTGTGACGGAATCGGTATACTGGTGCAAGGCACGCATAGTATCCGAAAATGATTTCTTCGTATTCTTATGAAGGTTACTAACTGCTATTCGCGAGGCCAGCAAAGCGTAATCGGGATGACGGGTTGTGAGCGCTGCGGCCATTTCAGCAGCAAGATTATCGAGTTCCGTGGTACTAACTCCATCATAAATACCTTCAATAGTCTTCTTGGCTATATCAATTACATCAACCATTGGGCTGAGCCCATAGGAGAGCTTTTGAATACGAGCTGTTATTTTATCGAACTTAACGGCCTCTTTTCTACCGTTTCTTTTAATTACAAACATATCAATGATTTATAGGTAGGGAATGGTTTTAAAAGTCTTCCTCAAGGGAGAATGTTTGTCCGGAAGCACCAGTCATCACCCCTGATTTTTGGTAATCCCCAACGCGCTTTTCAAAGAAATTGGTCTTGCCTTGAAGCGAGATCATTTCCATGAAGTCAAATGGATTGGTTGTGTTGTAGAGTTTAGTATATCCAAGTTCACCCAACCAGCGGTCGGCTACAAATTCAATATACTGCTGCATCAGTCTTGCATTCATCCCGATAAGATCAACAGGCAAAGCCTCAGTCACAAATTCTTTTTCAATTGCTACAGCATCGCTGATAATAGCGTGTACAGCTTCCTGTGATAGTTTTTGTGAGAGCATACTATAGAGTAGGCATGCAAACTCACAATGCAGCCCCTCATCTCTGCTTATAAGCTCGTTGCTGAAGGTTAGTCCAGGCATTAATCCTCTTTTCTTCATCCAGAATATAGAGCAAAAACTTCCACTAAAGAAGATACCTTCCACCGCTGCGAAAGCAACCAGTCTTTCCGCGAAAGAACCATTCTCGATCCAACGCAGAGCCCATTCAGCTTTTTTCTTAACTGCAGGCACTGTATCGATAGCATGAAAGAGTTTATCTTTTGCAACAGGATCTTTTACATAGGTGTCAATAAGTAATGCATACGTTTCGGAGTGGATATTTTCCATCATGATCTGAAAACCATAAAAGCATCGTGCTTCGGGTAATTGAACCTCACTCATAAAGTTCACGGCCAGGTTTTCATTTACGATACCATCACTTGCAGCAAAGAATGCAAGAACATGACTCAGGAAATGCCGCTCTCCATCATTAAGGGCGGCCCAATCGGTCAGGTCGGCGCTAAGATCAATCTCTTCAGCAGTCCAGAAACTGGCTTCATGTTTTTTATACATTTCCCAAACTTTGGGGTAGTTGATAGGAAGGATCACAAAACGGTCCTTGTTTTCCCTGAGCAACAATTCATTCTCATTCGACATATCGATTATTTTAAATTTTCTCAATACCTGTTAAAATACAAGGGAGTGTCGCTGGGGAAACCCTGGTCATCTGGCAATTGCCATGACCTGAGTTCTGAAGCGCGTCATGAGATGTGACGCTTACACCTTGCCTGTACCTTACGCGGGAAGGTCCCAAACAAAAAATAGTATCGGCAGGTGTCTGGCTTGTAACATGGTTACTTACAGTTGCCCGTCAGCCCGTGATTTGCACACGATTCCCTATTAAGCGAACCGGCTCAGAGCCGGACGCACCGAAATAATTAATTGCATGAACTAAAACGAAAATACCTTCAAACTCAGGGGGAGGCTTTAATACTTTTTCACACATGTGGATAGATTCTCGAAACCATTCTATATTCCTGAAAATTTGCAGACATGAAAAGAAATCTAATATTGCTTTTTATAATTGGTGTGCTCAACGCATGCACTTCTCAAAATGCCCCGGAAGGCGCGGTGGAGCTTGTTATTAAAACCACAGAGGGCAACATCAATGTGGCTGTATTTCCGGACAAAGCACCAAAATCTACAGCTGCCTTTCTGGCGATCGTTGATAAAGGTTTATATAAACGAAGCAGTTTCTACCGGGTACTCAATGATGCAAACCAGCCATCAAATGCCCCAAAGGCAGAACTTTTGCAGGGTGGTTTATGGAGCCGGACAAAGAAACGTCCTGACGTTCCAAGAGTGGAACATGAAACCACTCAGCAGACCGGACTTCAGCATCTTGCCGGCACCTTATCGCTCGCCAGGGAGGAACCCGGGAGCGCAAGTTCTGAATTCTTCATTTGCGTTGCTGACCAGCCGGGACTGGATTATGGAGGCGAAAACAATCCGGATGGCCAGGGTTATGCAGCATTTGGAAAGGTCATTAGCGGAATGGATGTGGTAAGGAAGATCTATAACAAACCTGAAAATGATCAGTATTTTGATCCACCCATAATGATCATAGACATTGTAAAACGCTAGATAAATAAAGCATTTTCGTAAATTGTTTATATGAGTCAAAAGACCGTGCTTAACCCGGTACAACAAAACTGGAAACAGAAACTTTTCACTATCATCTTTGAAGCAGACACGAAAGCGGGCCGCATTTTTGACCTTGCTTTACTGTTTTTCATTTTACTGAGCCTTGCTATTGTAATGCTGGAAAGCATGAAGCCGGTAAATGATATATATGGAAAGGAATTAGTTACCCTCGAATGGATCGTTACAATACTTTTCACTATTGAATATGTATTAAGACTGCTCTCTGTAAAGAGGTCGGTAAAATACATGACCAGTTTTTATGGAATCATTGATCTCTTGTCAATTCTTCCAACATACCTGAGCCTTCTTATTCCCGGATCACATTTTTTACTGGCTATACGTGCCCTAAGACTTATGCGGGTTTTTCGAATTCTTAAACTCAGTCAGTTTGTACGTGAGGGCACTACGATAGTTTTAGCGATGAAAGCAAGTGCCCGGCGCATTAGCATTTTTCTAAGTTTCGTTGTGCTATTAAGTATTATCCTGGGTGCCTTAATCTACGTGGTGGAAAGCGGGGTAAATGAGAAATACAGCAGTATTCCTCAAAGTGTTTACTGGGCAATTGTAACGATAACTACAGTTGGTTATGGAGACATTTCGCCGATAACTCCCGTTGGAAAACTTATCGCATCTTTTATCATGCTGCTAGGCTATGCAATTATTGCTGTTCCCACGGGTATCGTTACGGTAGAATTATCAAGAAGTGCGCGCCGCGATGAAACAAATACCACTGCATGCCCCAACTGCTCGGCATATGGACATGATCCCGATGCAAAATTCTGTAAGTACTGTGGGCACAGCCTGTAATGATTTATTTAAATAAGTTTGATACCCTCAGATTCGAGTTGCTTATATTTTTTCTTATCGAAGATGTAATAAAAAGCACCCTTTTTAGAAGATTCCTTTTCCTTTTCATCCAGGCGTTGAAGAATGCCCAGCGATAATATTTTGCGTGTAAAATTACGTTTGTCAAAAGCGGTTTCGAAAATGGCTTCGTAGAGCCCCTGTAACTGCTGAAGCGTGAACTTGGTTGGCAGGAGCTCAAAACCGATCGGGTGATTACTAACCTTCTGCTGTAAGCGCTCCTTGGCGAGCTTCACCATGGCTTTATGATCAAATACCAGCGAAGGCAACTTTTTCAGATCAAACCACTTCGCGTTATGAGAATTAAGGAGTTCCGTACTTGACTCATCGATCTTGATGAGGGCAAAATATGCTATTGATACAACTCGTCCGCCCGGATCCCTTCCCACATCACCGAAACAATGAAGTTGCTCCATGTAGATTTTTTCCAGTCCGGTGAGCTTATATAATATACGCTGTGCCGCACTGTCAACGCTTTCCTCTTTTTCCGCAAATCCTCCCATCAGTGACCATTTCCCTATTTCAGGCTCAAGTCCACGCTTTATTAACAGAGCTTTCAGACCTGATCCATCGAAACCAAAAATGATACAATCCACTGCCAGGAGGAACCTGTCGTAATTTTTGTATTCTATTCTTCCCATAATTTCTGATGCGCGAAGTTACCAGAATTTCACATACAGTGCCATAAGGATAAGCAGGGTAATTACAATCTGAACCACGGTAATCGGCTTCACATTGAACATTCCCTTCTCGTGGTGGAAGGCCCTTGGATGAACTTTAGGACCCGCAAAGCTCATTGCTACCATAATTGCAACGGTAAAAAAGAAGGATAGTCCCATACTGATCAGGAAAGGAATTTCATACTCCCCTGCACTGTTCCGGTAGGCCGTATAAAAGAAAGTGTCATTCCCAAAAAGCGTTGGGGCGAACTCGTTGAAGAATACGCAAAAGGCGAAACCAAACAGAATACCAGCAACGGCAGCGGCCCCGGTGGTTCTTTTCCAGAACATACCCAATGTGAAGATGGCAAATACACCCGGACTGATATATCCGGTATATTTCTGGATAAAGGTAAATCCGCCTGCACCACCAATTCCAAGGGTATCTTCCCAGGTGAACATTACGGCAATTATCATTGACAGCACAACAGTTAACCTGCCGATCCATACCATCTTGGTTTCATCCGCTTCCCGCTTGATGTATTTTTTATAGATATCGAGCGTGAAAATGGTCGAGATACTGTTTGCCTTACCTGCAAGCGAAGCGACGATGGCGGCGGTTAATGCTGCTACTGACAGACCTTTCAATCCTGAAGGAAGAAAGCTTAACACGGCAGAATAGGCGCCATCCATGCCGCCTGTAAGTTGCGGGAGATGACCGTTCTTGTGCAACACATAGGCAGCAATACCAGGCAACATTACGATTACCGGCATCATAAGCTTGAGGAATCCTGCGAAAAGAATACCAGTACGTGCTGTATGAAGATCGGCACCCAGGGCACGTTGTGTGATGTATTGGTTACATCCCCAGTAGTTAAGATTTACGATCCATTGACCGGCAGCATACATCAGAATGCCGGGCAGGATAAGGTATTTATCAATATGTTCCTGGGGAGAATCGGCGGTTGGTTTATCGAGGATCATGTGGAAATGGTCAGGTGCATCCTGCATCAACACCTTGAATCCGGCAATAGCATCACTCCCCAATCCAAATTTTTCACTAACCAGAGTTAAAGCCATATAGGTAGTTGCCAGTCCACCAATGATCAGCACACCAACCTGGATAACATCCGTATAGCCGATCACTTTCATTCCACCCAGCGTTATGATGATGGCGAAGATCGCCAGGGCCACCATAACAGTATGAAGGTATTGACCGCCAAGCAACCCGTCAATGGCTATTGCGCCGAGATAAAGAATGGAAGTCAGGTTTACAAATACATATAGGAAGAGCCAGAATATTGCCATAATTAGTGCTACAGTTTCGTTGTACCTGATCTTCAGGAACTGTGGCATTGTATATATCTTGTTCTTAAGATAAATTGGTATAAACCAAACGGCAATTATAATAAGAGCCAATGCTGCGATCCATTCATAGGCTGCAACTGCAATCCCAACGAAGAAACCATTTCCACTCATGCCGATGAATTGTTCGGCAGATATATTAGAGGCGATGAGGGAGGCTCCAATAGCCCACCATGTAAGAGAGCCTTCGGCCAGGAAGAAATCCTTAGTATCCGTAACAGCTTTTTTCTTTTGATTATAGATCCAGATTCCATATCCCGCCACCACAACAAAATAGATGAGGAAGACGATAATATCGGCAGTTGAGAGTTGGTTAATCATGACAAGCTAGCCCGTTGTTTATGGTTAAGAATTGATTTGGAAATATACATCACTCCAGCGCAATTCATTCTTGAATTGATAAAGATTTGTGTTCTTTCCGATGAGTACATACTCAATACCGCTCATATCTGCGAAGTCTTCAAGATTTTCTGAAGTCAGGTTCTGGCTGTAGCAGGTATGGTGCGCTCCACCAGCGAGGATCCATGCCGCACATCCGGTTTGCATATCGGGCATTGGTTTCCATAACACCCTTGCAACTGGAAGGTTAGGTAAATCATGTACCGGTGCAATGGCTTCCACCTCATTAACAAGCAACCTGAATCTGTTGCCCATATCAATTATGGAAGCGTTAATGGCAGCACCTCCATCTACATTAAAGATCAGCCTTACCGGGTCTGCTTTCCCGCCAATTCCCAAGGGATGAACAGCGCATGCCGGCTTCCCATGCGCAATTGATGGGCAGATCTCCAGCATATGTGAGCCAAGCACCATAGGGTTTGCCGGATCAAAATGATAAGTATAATCTTCCATAAAAGAATTTCCTCCCTTTAGTCCGGTTCCCATCACTTTCATGGCGCGTACAAGGGCTGCGGTCTTCCAGTCGCCCTCGCCTCCAAAGCCATACCCTTCAGCCATCAGACGCTGTGTGGCGATACCGGGAAGCTGCACCATTCCGTGGAGGTCTTCAAAAGTATCCGTAAACCCTTTAAAGCCTCCCTGCTCAAGGAAAAACCTCAAACCAATTTCAATTCTGGCTGCTTCTATCAGAGAGGTCCGTTGTGACCCATTTTTGCTTAATACATCTACCAGCTTGTACTGGTCATCGTATTCCTGGCAAAGCCTATCTATGTCTGCATCTGAAACTTCAGAAATAACTTTTACCAGGTCACCTATCCCATAAGTGTTTACAGAATATCCAAATTTTAGTTCAGCCTCTACTTTATCGCCTTCTGTAACTGCCACCTGTCGCATATTGTCTCCAAAGCGGGCAAATTTTGCACCCTGCCAATCAGCCCATCCAGCAGCAGCCCTGGCCCATACATTGATCCGTTCATGCACTGCGGCATCTTCCCAATGGCCAACAACCACTTTACGGCGCATACGCATGCGGGTCATCATGAAACCGAATTCACGATCGCCATGGGCACTCTGGTTCAGGTTCATGAAATCCATGTCGATTTGCGACCAGGGTATGTCGCGATTGAATTGCGTATGCAGGTGCAGCAAAGGTTTCTGTAATATTTTCAACCCCCTGATCCACATCTTAGCTGGAGAGAAGGTATGCATCCAGGTGATTACACCGATACAATTTTTTGCATTATTCACTTCCTGGCAAATCGAAAATATTTCATCAGGTGTTGTAAGAACCTGCTTATACACTACAGTTACAGGTATGGAGGCAGCAGCACTAAGTGATCTGGTAATTGTTTGCGAATGCTCAGCTACCAGTTTTAATGTCTCTTCTCCGTAAAGATGCTGGCTTCCTGTAAGGAACCAGACCTCAAGATGTTTGAGGGAACCCATGTTTATTTTATTTTGATGGCTTGTTGTAATTGGAAATTATTTATTGACCGTAATAAGCACTATCGCCGTGTTTCCGGTCATAGTGTTTTTTGATTAGTGCCTCCTTTAATCTTGTTGCATTCGGATTGATTTGTTCTGTATACATGGCCATTTTGGCCACTGTTTCCAGAACAGCACTGTTATATACTGCCTTAGCTGCATTCTTACCCCAGGTAAAAGGAGCGTGGTTACCCACCAGTATCATTTCTACTTCTTTAAAATCAAGATTGCGTTCTTTAAAGCAGTCCATTATCTGAAAACCTGTCTGGTATTCATAATCGCCCTGTATCATTGAATCAGGCATGGGGGCTGCACAAGGGATATCAACCGTTGTATGATCTGCATGCGTAGTTCCGAAAATTGGGATATCCCTTTGTGCCTGCGCCCATGCGGTAGCATAAGTGGAATGTGTGTGAGCAATTCCTCCTATACCTTCCCAGTGATTATATAATACGGCATGTGTTTGAGTATCAGAGGATGGTCGCAGATCACCCTCCACTACTTTACCATCAAAATCCACTATGACCATTGCATCGGGAGTTAGCTGATCATAAGGAACACCACTTGGCTTGATCGCAAAAACCCGCCGACTCCTGTCTGAAGCACTTACATTTCCAAAGGTGAAAAGTACCAAGCCGAGCCGGGGCAACTGCATATTTGCCTCATAGGCTTCTTGGCGAATCTGATGAAACATAGATAATGACATTAATTATTAACAAGTGATGTCTCGGCAGTATTTATGGTTTGATAGGTTGCAATGTAATTACCCAATTCCAGGTAACGCTGGTACCTTCTTTCATAATGATTGGCATTCTTAGGATCAGGATAGTACTCTGCATCAAATCCCTGCCCCATTTTATCCATTGCATCTTCTACTTTTCCAAAAATGCCTGCAGCAGTAGCGGCAAACATTGCAGCTCCCGCGGCACAGGTCTGTTCTGACCGGTGAATTCGTATAGGCATTTGCATAACATCAGACATCACCTGCATAATATAGGGCGACTTCCTTGCCACACCGCCTAATCCAATTAATCCCTTCACAGGAACACCCTGTTCATTGAAACGATCGACGATTGCCCTTGCGCCAAAACATGTTGCTTCTATCAACGAGCGAAGTATCCTTGGAGCATCTGTTCCCAGGTGCAGCCCCGTTATGGTGGCTTTCAAGAGTTGATTGGCATCCGGGGTGCGACGTCCGTTCAGCCAGTCAATTGCCAGTTCATCGTTTTCATCCAGGGGCAATGCAGCAGCCTGCTGCGATACTTCTCTTATGAATCGTTCATTAAGCTCGTCTTCCAGAATCGCAGCCAAACCTGCATCAATATGCGATGATGTGCGCAATATTTTACCAATGGATTGTGTAGTCATTTTTCTAAACCATGCATATGTATCGCCAAAGGCCGACTGACCTGCCTCCATGCCCATCATTCCCGGGATTACTGAACCTGGCACCTGGCCACAAATACCCCCTACCAAAATATGCTCTACTTCATCAATAGGTGCCACCAACATATCGCAGGTAGAGGTTCCCATCACTTTACTCAGATGATATGGCTCTATCTGTCCGCCCACTGCACCCATATGTGCATCAAAAGCTCCTATGCCAATAATAACATCAGTTGATAATCCAAGTTTCTCTGCCCATTCGGGTGAAAGGTTGCCTGCAGCCTTATCGGCTGTAAATGTTTCTGTAAATAATCTTGATCTGAATCCCGAAAGCAAAGGATCAAGGGAGCTAAAGAAACTATCGGGAGGTAGCCCGCCAAATTCTTTTGCCCAAAGGGCTTTATGGCCGGCTGAACAAACACCACGCTTTAATTGATTAACATCGGTGCCTCCGGTTAAAAGAAAAGGAATCCAGTCGCATTGCTCAACCCAGGAATAACAAGCACCTCGAACATCCTGGTCAATACGAAGGATATGAAGCAATTTTGCCCAAAACCATTCGGATGAATAAATTCCGCCCACAAAGTCGAGATAATTGATATCGAATTTCAATGCATGTTCATTTAACTCCGCTGCTTCCCTAACAGAAGTATGGTCTTTCCATAAAATGAACATTGCGTTGGGATTATTTGCAAATTCAGGGCGTAGGGCTAACGGAGTACCCGTGCGATCTACAGCAACCGGGGTGGAACCTGTTGTATCAACAGAAATGGCTTTTACTCTTAAAGCAACTGCAGTTCCCGCAATTCGAAGGCATTCATTCACCGTATTCTCCAAACCTTCAATATAATCCAAAGGATGCTGACGAAAACGGCTTGATGCCGCATCACAATAAAGACCATCCCTCCAGCGGGGGTAATAATATACAGAAGAGGAAATCTCAGCGCCAGTGGCTGTATCTACAATTACCGACCGAACTGAGTCCGTGCCGTAATCAACTCCAATAACAAACAAATCTGACATATTCTTCTTATTATGACAAGCAATTCAATACCAATATACAACTAAATTAATATTAAGTGTATATTATACATTTATTTATTAGTTTCTTTCCAGAGAGTCGCAGAGTCAATACAGCAAATGGTTATAGCTCATTAAAATCAGCTATAAATCGAATAATATTGTGATAGTTCCTGAACTCGCTTTCATCATGCATGGTAGTTAATACCACGCATTTCATCCCAGCATTCTGAGCTGCTTCAACTCCTTTTGGTGCGTCTTCGAAAACAACACATTCAGGGGCATTTACTCCCAGTTGGGAGGCACATTTCAGGTATGTATCTGGATGAGGTTTACTTACCATCACATCATCGGCACTCACAATCACATCAAAATAATGGCGGATTTGCAGGTTGTTCAATACAAAATCAATATTAAAGGGGATAGCAGCTGACCCAATCGCCATTTTAATCCCTTTTTGTTTTGCTTCATCAAGAAAACGGGGCAATCCATCAATAAGTTTAAGTGTTGGGTAAAATGCCGCCTGGTACCGTCTCTCCTTTTCCATAGACAGATCCTTCATTTCAACATCGCTGAATCTGGCTTCGCCAAAGATCCTTACAAGGAGCTCATCATTTTTTCCATACATTTCAGCTTTCAGTGTCTCATAATCCAGTCCTGCCCCTAGATCATCATTAAGTATGGATGACCAGGCCTGCACATGGTAGGCCATATCATCTATCATGGTACCATTCAGATCAAACAGGTATGCCTTATACGGCCGGAGTATGCTCATAGTTACATTTTCTTTGCATCTTCCAGGAATTTCGCAAGTCCGATATCTGTTAGTGGATGCTTAAGCAGTCCAAGGATTGGATCCAGGGGCGAGGTGATCACATGAGCACCGGCTTCAGCGCAATCAATTATATGGTTAGCATTACGTATTGATGCTGCCAGAATCTGGGATTTAAATCCTTGTATCGCATATATGGAAGATATCTGGCTAATAAGCTGCATCCCATCCCATCCACTATCATCAATACGCCCAATAAAAGGCGATACATAAGTGGCGCCTGCCTTTGCAGCAAGAATTGCCTGTCCGGCAGAAAAGATCAAAGTACAATTGGTTTTGATGCCATTATCTGTAAACCATTTGATGGCTTTCACCCCATCTTTGATCATTGGCACTTTTACAACGATGTTTGGATGCAATGCGGCCAACACTTTTCCTTCTTCAATTATTGTATTAAAATCTGTTCCCAAAACTTCCGCACTTATATCACCTTCAACAATCTCACAAATATTTCTGTAATGTTGAAGAACGGCTTCATTGCCTTTGATGCCTTCTTTAGCCATCAGGGAAGGGTTGGTTGTTACACCATCCAGGATACCTAATGCATACGCTTCTCTTATCTGATCAAGGTTTGCTGTGTCTATAAAAAACTTCATCTGACGCTGGTTTCTGTTTATTATAAATTCTATTTAAGTCCTGCTTTATATACTGTTTCTGTATGATATTTTTGTCCGGGTTCCAGTATAGTTGAGGGAAATTCTTTCTTATTTGGTGAGTCGGGGAAGTGTTGTGTTTCCAGGCAAAGTGCCGTATGAAGATTAACTGGATTACCAGTGTGATTGATAAATTTACCATCAAGGAAATTGCCTGAATAGAATTGCAATCCGGGTTCTGTTGTGTGCACCTGAAGGTAGCGCCCGCTCAATGTATCAGTAAGTGTTGCCACATGTGCTAATGATCCCCCTTTATTATTGAGCACCCAGTTATGGTCATAACCTCCGGGAACCTGTGCTATCCTGCTTCCGATTGTTGTGGGTGCTGTAAAATCAAAGGGTGTTCCGGCAACTGCACGTATCTCCCCGGTTGGGATCAAACCTTTGTCCACTGGTGTATAAGCCGCCGCATCGATCTGGAGCTCATGATCCAAAATAGTTTTCAGTACATCACCAGTAAGGTTGAAATAACTATGATTGGTAAGATTCACCGGTGTGGGCTTATCTGTTGTTGCATCATAAACAATTCTTAATTCATCATTATCGGTCAATGTATACTTAACGCTCACCTTCAGATTACCCGGATAGCCCTCTTCTCCATCCTTGCTTTCATAACCTAGGGTTATGGATGGGATACTGTCCACATAAGCATCCGCCACCCAAACAACTTTATCAAATCCCTTTTTACCCCCATGGAGATGATTTTCACCATCGTTCGTGGCAAGAGTATAAGTATCCTTTCCTATCATAAATTTTCCGCCACCAATCCTGTTGCCATAACGACCTATGATCGCGCCAAAATAGGGCGGACTTTGCAGATAGGGCGACAAGCTATCAAAACCTACAACAATACTGCTAAAATTTCCGGTTTTATCTTTGGTTTCAAATGCAGTTACAATGGCCCCGTAATTAGTAATCTTTACTGTGGTCCCATTTTTATTGATCAATGTATAAAGATCGACTTCCCTGTTATCAAACATTCCCCATGATGCTTTATGAATTCCGGGTTCAGCAGATCCTTTGTTAATCATTGGTTCTCCTGTTTCTTTTTGCTCTTCATTCTTGCAGGAAAATGTGGTTAATGCCAAAGCACCTACGGCAAGTAATACCTTCATTATTTTCATATTAACATCATTTATTTTTCTTTGGTTAACGGGGCACCAATGGCCATCCGTTTCTCCATTGCATCTCCCGAATAATAAGTTTTGGCCTGCCGTTATCATTGGCATCGTACCCATGACAAACAAGATAATCCTTTCCTCCCTCCGATACAACAGCATTATGGCCTACGCCATGCCACTGACGATTTCCTTCAAACACGGTGGTTCCTCCTCCAAGGTTCATAGCTAATCCATCCCAATCAATATATGGACCTTCAAGCTTTTCCGACCTGCCGACCACAACTTTATAAGTACTTCGTTCACCCCTGCAGCAATAATCAAATGAAACGAAGAGATAATAATACTGATCTCTCTTTATAATAAAAGGCGCTTCGATTGCGGCATCGCCGGCTGCAGTATCGGGCAGATAAAAACTGCGCTGCCTTGCTGCCACAGTAAACCATTTTTCTGGCACTGCAGGCGCATCCTGGTCTTTATTAAGCCTTACCAGTTTCATTCCATTCCAGAAAGAGCCGAATACCAGCCAGGGTTGATCCTTATCATCTCTGATAAGGTTGGGATCGATAGCATTCCACATATCGCGGCCAGGAACAGATTGTAAGACCTTGCCTTTGTCAATCCATTTAAAATCAGGAGATGCCGGATCCAATGTTTTATTGACTGCAAGTCCGATTGCAGAAGTATTCTTTCCAAAAGCAGATACACTGTAATAGAGAAAATAGTTCTTACCATCAAAGCTTATATCCGGCGCCCAGGTATGCCCCCGATAACCAGGTATTGTTTGAATGGCCCATTGAGGTGGTTCGGAAAATACAGGCTTTTCAGGCTTCCAGTTCTTCATATCTGTTGAACTCCACACACTGATACCCATGCCGGTTGCAAATAAATACCATTTATCCTTTTCTTTAATAAGCACCGGATCATGCACAGATATTTGTGAGGGCGTGGCGGGCTGTGCCACAGCAATGCAAGTAAAAAGCAATAAAGAAGTTAAGACTAAAATATTGAGACGGCTCATGAATTAATTATTCGCTAATCTTAAAGTTGTACTTACCTTGTATTGATTACTGCTTCAAAGCAATGCGAACAACTGTAAGCGATTGTGGCGCCAGTAGCAGCTTCATTTTAGGGCCTTTGCTTTTCATAACAGATTCAACGGGAGCCACTGTCATTGGTGCATCAATAGAATTCACAGTATTAAGATCATCACTTTTTAAAACCAACATTTTAGGAGAAGTATCTTTTCGCTTCGCTCCCTTAATATTCAAATTCCTCTCCACTTGATTTCCGGAAGCATTCACGATCTTCAAAATCAATTCACTTTTATCTTCATCAAGCACTGCGGAAGCATATAAACTGTCTTTACCCGTTAATGCTTGCTTTTTGCTTGTGATTTCAACAACATGGGTACCGCGATTTGTGGAAAAAAGCTTCTGTACATAATAATTAGGCGTACCATATACTTTTAAGTTGTCCACCCATATGAGATCAGGCGTCCACTGCCAGCCATCTACATGTGCAAACAAAGGAGCATAGGAGGCCATATGAACAACTTCTGCATTCCTTTCAAGTCCAGTAAGGAACGCAGCTTCTGCCATTGCTGTAAGCCAGTTATTTCGGTTATTGACACTGACCGTTTTGTCGCTTTGTGCAGCATACTCACCTGCAAACACTTTTGAGCCTTTACGATCATAAGAATCATATCGGCCTGCGTTACTGAGAAACCATTCAGGGCGACGATAATAGTGTTCGTCAATAATATCAGCACCCATATTACGAAGCTCCTTATTAAGATATTCGAATCGCTCACCTTCGGGATCAGTACCGGAGCTGTTGACAATTTTAATAGTTGGATACTTTTCCTTAATTGCCTTCGTAAATATCTTTAGCCTTTCTACATACTGTGGGCCCCAATTTTCATTCCCGACTCCAATATATTTCAGGTTGAAGGGGGAAGGATGTCCTAGTGCGATACGAATCTTCCCCCATTGCGTAGTAGCATCGCCGTTAGCAAACTCAATAAGATCCAGGGCATCCTGAACATAGGGTTGCATTTGACTGAGGGGAACCACCTCAGCAGTATTGAACTGGCAGGCCATGCCACAATTAAGAATAGGCAGTGCCTCAGCACCCATATCCTCTGCCATCTGAAAATATTCAAGGAATCCGAGTCCAAAAGTTTGAAAATAGTCGGGGGTGGGTCGGTGTGCGAATTCCGTATTCCATCGATTAATGATCTGCTGGCGTTGCTCAACGGGGCCGATTGTCTTTTTCCATTGATACCTGACGCCAAGATCATGACCTTCCACAATGCATCCTCCAGGGAATCGGATAAATCCAGGTTTCATATCAGCCAGCATCTGAACCATATCTGCGCGAAGTCCACCCTTGCGTCCTTTCCAGGTATCAGTGGGAAAAAGAGAAATCATATCCAGATCTATCTGGCCATTGCCTTCAAACCATATGCGAAATTGCCCTTTAGCAAAAGTAGAAGCTGCTTTTAAACTCACTCCACCCTGCTTCCATTCGTTGGTAGATTCAGGAGTAAACACAGCGCTACCCATAGTTTCGCCATTGTCACTCAAGAGCTCAAGGTGCATTATCAGTCCTTTTACAGGCTGGCGATACCATACAGAAAAATCATATTGTAGATCTTTTTTAATGCCCATACCACGGAACCCCTCATTGGTAATTCCCAAACTTCCTTTTGTGGCTGATTCAGTGCTTACACGTAAGAATCTGGGATTTTTTTCAGATTCAAGTCCGCGGTTAATGACCAGGAAATTCCCCTCTTTCACCTTGCCTTCTGTTTTCCATCCCATCAATGGCTTAGAGAATTCAAAGGAACGGTTCTTCACCAATTCTGCATACATGCCCCCATCGGCGCCAAGGTTAATGTCTTCAAAAAAAACTCCCCACATAGTAGGTTGTATTGGTGCAATCTTATGTTCTGCATTCACTACTATTTCTGCATTCTCTTGCGCCTGCATGGTTCCGGTAAATGAAAAAAGCAAGGCAACTAATATTAAAATCCTATTCATCATTGATCATTTTTTCTTTCCCCAAACAGCAACTCCTTCATTGTTAAGTCCGGTGAATATGATAGTGTTTTTCTTATTTTCCCAATCACGGCCTCTTTGTACCATTACCCTATCGGTGTAGCCATTGTTCCATTTGAGTTCGAGCCAGGGTGCGTTATAATTCCAGGTGCCAGCATTGTTGTTAAGACTTCCGTTAGCATTGACCATCAGATCAACACTCACCTGGAAGTCAGGAGAAACTTGCTCTTCCGCATATCCGGGAACAACACGATAGCCCAGCACGATCTGCTCGTAACTACCAGATATATCCGCGGAAGGAACAAGGCTATTATCTTCCCAGGCATATCGTTCGGGAGATACTACGGGCCAGCCATCAGGGGTCCAGAAAATTTTTCTTACATGCAGGTTCATAAAGAATTTGCCATTCCCCGGCCTCGCCTGATGGGCAATATAATACTGACCTGCGCCATCCTCAAAAACCGCATTATGGGCAACACCCTGGTAACCGCTATGGTTCCTGAACTGATAGGGTGCTAAAATCATAGGGCCATGATCCTCATTAATATTTACATCCTTTCCATTATAATCATAGAAAGGACCATCGGGGTTATCAGCTTTTGCTACCCGTACATTGTACTTTGATTCAAGCCAATCGTAAGAAATAAACAGATAATACTTTTTTAATTGGGAATTGTAAATGACCTCAGGGCCTTCAATATTTCCATTATATTTTCCTCCTGTAAATCCGCGATTGGCAATGCGCTTGCCTTTATATCCTGGTGACTTTGCAAGACCGGTTACCGGATCTAACGGCAATGCATAAATTCCATCCCAGGCAGAGCCATAATAAAACCAATGTTCCCCTGACGGCGTAACCACAACAGCAGGATCGATAGCATTTGTCTGTATGGTCTGGTCATCCCTGGAAACAACTACAAGATCCTTTTCCCTCCAGGGCCCCTCGGGCGAGGAGGCGGTAGCCAGACCAATAACACTCAGCCTTGGCTTCGCACTTGATAGTGAATAATAAAGCCGGTATTCGTTACCTACCTTCAAAACATATGGCGCCCAGAGTGATCCGAATGGTTCGCTATTGTTCTGTCTGATAAACGAAGCACCTTTTGCTGGAAGGCCATCAAATACCCAGCCCACAGTCTTCCATTCAACCAGGTCTTTGGATCGCCTTATCTGTAATCCCGCACGTATAGCATGCCCCCAGGCAACATCTGTACTATACGCATAATAGTATTCCCCAGTTTTTATGATGGAAGGATCATGTACATTATGAGATCCCCAGAAAAAATATTTTTCCGGGGAAGCAATATCCTCATAATTATCCCGGATTGAATTGATGTCAAATGCTGGTGAAGGGCTTGGCCCTGGTCCTGGAACCGGATCAGGGTTTTGGGCCGGACCAGAATCAGTTTTGGAACATCCTGCCGTCATTGCCCCAATCAAAATAATTGACAGCGTGCACTTAGATATATATCTCAGCATTTGCATTATCTTAATTCAAGCACCACTACAGAAGCAGGAGCAATTTTCAGATTTATTTGTTTTCCTTTCAATGAAGCTCCATTATATGTTGCCGGCTTCACTTTTTCAGGTTGCTGAAAGCTGTTATGATCCTGCAGCCTTGCTGAAGAAAGAATACGTCCTTTTACAGATTTAACTGAAAGGCCATCTATGCCAATATTTATCTCCCTGGCATTGGATGGATCAATATTCACCAGAGATATGTGTGTTACGCCAGCCTTATTTTTTGATGCGGATACAGACACCGCATTCATGGTATCCTTGCCAGCGATGTAAGTGGGACTAGCAAAGTCCAAGGGTATCATCGTTGCGTCCTGGTGCACATTGTACATTTCCATAACATGGAATGTGGGAGTAAGTAATATCTTTTCCTTATTAGTAAGTATTACAGCCTGCAGCACATTAATGGTCTGTGCCAGATTCGCCATACGTACCCTGTCTGCATGATTATTAAAAATATTTAACGTTACCCCTGCGATCATTGCATCACGCATTGTATTTTGTTGTTGCAGGAACCCTGGGTTAGTACCAGGATCACCTTCATACCATCCTCCCCATTCATCCACAACCAGCGCTACTCTTTTCTTAGGATCATATTTGTCCATTATCGCTGAATGCTTGGTTACCAATTCTTCCATCTTTAATGCTGATTTCATTGTAGCTGCATAATGCGCTTCAGTGAAATCAATAGAGGGACCTTTCTTGGCCCAATCGATTACAGCGTAATGGTGAAGTGCCACGCCTTCCAACATGTGGTGGGGGATATCGCGCATAAGCACTTCAGTCCACTTCAAATCTCCTGAATTGGCACCGGAAGCAATACGAAACATTTTATCGCTATTGCTCCAATCGGTCATGAAGGTTGCATACTTACGGTACTCATTGGCGTAATACTCGGGAGTCATGTTACCACCACATCCCCACGCTTCATTTCCCACACCCCAATAACTTACATCCCATGGCTTATCACGGCCATTTTCCTTACGCCATTTACTCATGGGACTTACCCCTTCAAAATTTACATACTGAACCCAGTCTATCAGTTCCTGCACCGTACCACTCCCTACGTTTCCGGCCAGGTAGGGCTGTGCGCCGATCTTCTCACACATATTCAGGAAATCATGTGTACCGAAACTATTATCTTCTGTAACTCCTCCCCACCACCTGTTAACTATTGTGGGTCGCTTTTCACGGGGGCCTACACCATCCTTCCAATGATAAGTATCGGCGAAACAACCACCAGGCCAGCGAAGTACAGGCACTTTCAACTTTTTCAACGCCTCAATAACATCATTACGTACGCCTTCAGAATGTGGAACAAGTGTGCTGGTATCACCAACATAAAACCCACCATAAATACAGGTGCCCAGGTGTTCCGCAAAATGACCGTAAATATTCTTATCAATTACGTGCTGGGCTTCGGATGGACGAAGTGATACATTGACCACCTGTGCCTGCAAAACATTTATTGAATTGAAAATAATGGTTATTGTAAAAGCTGTCTTTAAGAGCAGCCGAACGAGGGTGGCAATCGTTAGGTTCATGCAAATATTTTATGTGGCTTATTAATTGTTAAATATACACTTTTATAGAATTAATACATAGAAAGGGAGGGTTAGGAGGATCGGGAACAATCCTCCTGCCATTCTCCCAATAAACGACTGATGCTTGCTGTATGAGAAATATTTAATAACTGCTATTTTGAATCCATCCCTTATTTATCTCTATCTCTGACTGAGGAATTGGAAAGTATTCACGCCCAGGTTGGTAGGAATTGAATTCAGGATCCCTTTCCTTGAGCATGGCCAGTTTTACAGGGTCCTTAAGCCATCCCCAACGATTGATATCATCAAACCGTTTACCTTCAAGACTGAGTTCCAATAATCTCTCGTGTGCAATCTGATCACGCATCTGCGCTTGAGTCATTGCGGGCTTTGTAACCGATAGATCAGGGAGACCAACTCGATCTCTAACAAGTTTGATCCACTGGTATGCCTCAGCAGTTGCACCTGTTTCATTCAGTGCTTCAGCATACATGAGTAATACATCCGCATAACGAAGGAGTCTCTCATTCATGCCTGAACGCCAGTCAAATTCATTTGGTTTGGTTTCGTCATTCTGATATTTACGCACGAAGAGATCATTCAGGTCGGCAGGATTATTTGCATAGGCCACAGAGAATTCCTGTCCGTATACTGTAACACCCGGGGCATTAAAGAACATGGTTGCACGCAAGCGTGGATCTTCTTTGCCATCAATTGTCTTTTCTTCATTGAAAGAATTGAATGCAGCCCTTGTTGGTTGAACATCCACAAAGCCAAATCCACGGGGGCCATAGGTTATTGCTCTTGCGCTGTATTTACCCCAGGAGGATGACGGGGTGCCGCCCCAGCCCAATTCTGTTCCTCCAACACTTCCATCAAACTGAACTTCGAAAATTGACTCGATATTATTTTCGGAATTTTCTCTGAAATTGTCGCGATAATTATCCACAAGGTCATAAACACCAAGGTCAATCACTGCCTTGAAACTTGCCGCCGCTTCGGGCCATAGTTTATTAAAAAGCTGAGCCTTGCCCAGGTAAGCCAGTGCAGCACCTTTGGTGGCCCTTCCTTTATTACCCTGGTCAGGACCATTTACGCCATCATAACTTACCGGTAAGAGACCAGCCGCGGCATCAAAATCAGCCATCGCTTTAGCCCAACCGGCTTCCGGGGTTTCCTGAAGCATATAATAAGCGTCCTTACTAGCTGGCAGTTCAGTAGGATAAGCAACATTTCCCCAGAAATTGGCGAGATGGAAAAAATATAATCCACGCAGGAAATGGGCTTGTCCCAATATCCTGTTCTTTAATTCTGCGTCCATCTCGATCTGTGGAACATAATGTAAGACCTGGTTGGCCTTTGACACCCCTTCATAAAAGGCACCATAAGACCAGCCATAAATTGCGCCATCGGCAGTGTTGAGAGCAAATTTGCCGGTATTGTACATCTGAAGCCAGGGACTATTACTTTTTGCATCGTCCCCACGTGTATCCATCATGAGTGGTGTGGAGCGCATATAGCTTCCATCGATGATCAGGCTGCTGTAAGCAGCATTTACTCCCTTAATAGCATCATCTGCCGTTTTCCAGAAACTGGCGGAGGTAGGTGCATTAGGATTAACGAGTTCAAGTTTTTTCTCACAGGCTGTGAACCCTATTGTTGCTGCGGCAATCATTACCGCATATATTTTTATTGTTGGCATTTTCATTTCGATTTTTTTGAAATTTAGCGACCTTAAAAACCTGCCTGCACACCAAACATGTACGTTCTTGGGTTAGGCCATGAACCAATATCAAAGCCCCTGCTATAGAGACCATCGCTCATGAAATCAGGATCATATCCTTTGTAATCAGAAATTGTAAGAACATTCTGTCCTGAAATATAAATGCGGAGTGAATTAAGGATCTTAGTTTTTCCCAGGATACCAGCTGGAAGTGAATATCCAACCTGGAAATTCTGAAGCCTTATGTAATTGCCGCTTTCAACATGGCGATCAGACAATCTGTTATTGCCGTTCGGATCACCTATTACCGGGCGGGGAACATTTGTATTCGTATTTTGAGGTGTCCAGTAATTCAGGTAATCGGTATGGTAATTAGCATATAAGCCAAGCATAAGGTCATGGTAGATTCCATTCACCACCTTGTTACCTCCATGCCCCTGCCAGAACATTGAAAAATCAAAGTTTCCGTAGCCGGCTCCGGCATTGAATCCAAAGTAATATTTCGGAATGGCACTACCCTGGTAAACCCTGTCGAGGTCATTGATAACATTATCTCCATTTGTATCCACAAATCTAACATCACCGGGAGCCGCATTCACCTGCTGCGCATGCTTGGCGATATCTTCCTGGCTATTGAATAACCCTGCTGTACGGTAAACAAAAATATCTCCTACTGAACGGCCAACTTCAGTTTTGCTGCCGGCACCATAAATAGGGTCATCATTATCACCCAGCTTCAGCACTTCATTCTTTACAGTGTGCATATTCGCATTCAGGTTATATTTGAATTTCCCCACCTGGCTACGATAACCAAGATTGAATTCGAAACCACTATTACGCATAGTCGCAGCATTGGAAATCACATTGGAGGGGAATGATCCAACCGTTAATGGTATAGGAAGAGGGAAGAGAAGGTCCTTATTTGTATTACGATAATATTCAGCGGAGAAAGTAAGCTTCTCATTCATTAAACCCGCATCAACACCAACATATGATGTTACTTTCGTTTCCCATTTCAATGAAGGGTCAACAACATTTACAGTTGTAGTACCAGGTGCAAGTACGCCGTTAAAAACATAAGACGCATTGGTATTCACGAAAGCCTGATAGGCGTAATTGGGAATATTCTGGTTTCCAAGTTCACCATAGCCACCCCTTATTTTCAGCGAACTGATAACATCTGGCAAACGTAACCACTGCTCATTATGTAAGTTCCAGGCGCCTGCAGCTGAGGCGAAATTACCGAAGTTATTACCAGGTGCGAACCGTGATGAACCATCCCTTCTGAAATTCACCGTCAGCAGGTAACGATCATCGAAATTATAATTCAGTCTTCCAAGATAGGAGTAGATATTGCTTTCCTGGTAGCCACTTGAAACTGTTTTTCCCTCAGCGGGCGCTTGTTCAAAATTGGGATAGTATGGCATTGTAAGACCACGTGCACTGGCATAAATTCCTTCTCCGCGATCGTACTGATATGTTATTCCACCCAGGAGATCAAATGTATGCTTATTCAACTCCAGTTTGTATGTTAACAGATTCTCGATAAGTGAAGTATTATTAATACCCCGGTTATCACGAAGGAGCGATAATGTATTGGTATAGTATGTACCCATTTCAAACTCTGGTTCGAACCAACTGTCTTTCCAGTCTGTGCGATCATAACTTAAGTTGAGCCTGTATTTTAGTCCCTTTGCCAATGCCAGCTCTCCCCAAAAGCTTCCAAGCATCCGGGAGCGGTTGTTCTCATTATCAAGTAGTGCATTCATTCCTATCACATTCAGCATGATACCCCTGTAAATTGTTTCTGCGGGTCCACCATATCCACCAATATGATTCGGATCCTTAACGGGTATAGTTGGGAAAGCGGTAACCAGACTGGTGACCATTCCACCAAATACAGCACGTGAGCCCATATCATTGAAAGGCGCCACTTTACCAGATTGGCTGTAGGCAACTTTGGCCCCATAGGAAAATATTCCCTTCTTCCCGCCCAGGTTTGCATTAAGGGTATAGCGATTGTATTTCTGTGGACCAGTATATGTTCCCTGCTGGTCGAAATAGCCAAGGGAAACGCTATAAGTAGCCGCTTCGCTTCCACCAGAAAAACCAACATTATGATCCTGAATCAAACCTGTTTGAAAACCTTCCTCCTGCCAGTCGGTGTTAACATCATCCACAAAACTTGCACTGGATGGATCATTGGCGGGTGCAATTCCAAGACCTGCATTCAACTCGGCCGCAGTGACGATCTTCTGGTATCCAACACGATCAGTAACAGACAATTTTTTGGGATTATATTGTGCGCCCACATATCCGTTGTAATTGACTTTGAGTTGTCCAGCCTTCCCCTTTTTAGTAGTGATGATAACTACACCTGTGGCCGCGCGTGCCCCATATATTGCACCGGCAGAAGCATCCTTCAATATCTGAACACTTTCAATATCACCAGGATTGAAATCAAATGGAGCTGTTACCGGAACGCCATCCACAACAAAAAGTGGATCATTGTTCTCAAAGGAACTCACCCCTCGAATTTTGATACGAACATACCCCCCTGGTTCTCCCGAACCATGAACGGTTACACCTGATACCTGACCCTGAAGCATTTTCGCAACATCATAGGTTGCTGTTTTCTTAGCATCATCTACCTTAACCACACCAACCGATCCGGTAAGATCCTTTTTCTTTTGTGTACCGTAACCTACAACGATAACATCATCCAGCGTGCCTACTGCCTCTTCAAGAGAAACACGAATGGCCTGGCCAGCACGCACGGTAATGCGTTGTTCCTTGAAACCAACATTTGTTAATTGCAGAATGTCGTTCTCTTTAGCTTCAATGCTAAATCGACCATCCTGATCAGTCATCACCATCGCACTACCGCCCTGGAGTGAAACAGTTGCACCAACAATGGGATTACCCTTTATATCGGTGACTCTTCCTGTTACTGGAGTGGATTGTGCGGAAACCTGCAAAAAGGTTAAAGTGAGAGAGATGCAAAGCAGTATGCACCGAAATTTTCGTGTGACAAGCAATCTCATAAGTTTTTTTTAATAATGGTTCACAATGCAAAAAACAACATAAGGAAATACGATTTCCTTGCACTAAAATAAATGTATTTTTGACATTTATTAATATTTAGCCAAATTATTTTAAAATATTTTCAGGAGTAGATTCTCAAATCCCTGCACCCACCAATAATGCATATCTATTAAATAGGTAAGCGCTATTGTTGTATCTTTTTGTTAGAATCTTCTATATAATGAAACACCTAAAGCTGTCATTATCAATATTATTTGTCATTTTAACACTTATAACCGGTGTATTGGATGAACAAAACATATCACGTACCTGTCCTCATGGTTGTTAAGTGGTAAATTTTAAAGCTGCTCTGTTTAGATCATGGGAATTTGCTTATGCCGCTGTGTAGAATTGCGTTAAATGCCTCTTTACAATTCTTATCTTTAACGCATGTCATCATTCATGCGGCTATCCCAACTCAGCCTGCTAATCCAGGAAACTTTGCAGGATAGTTTTGCTTATAAACGATTTTGGGTAATAGCGGAAGTAATCAACCACAGCTTTTATCGCCAGAAGGGATTTCATTATTTTGACCTGGTTGAACGTGAAGGCGGGAACTTTAAAAATCAAACTAAAATCGCATCTGGTAACGCTAATATTATTACAAAACTCGCCGCTGTTGCATGGAGTACAGGGGCGACAAGGATCAAGGCATTTGAGAATGAAACTGCCCAAATATTCACCAATGATATTGAAGTACTGGCTGAGGTGTCAGTTGATTACCATCCGGTATACGGACTTAAACTTACCCTTCTGGATATTGATCCCCGCTTTACAATGGGCCAACAGGAACAACAAAGACAGGCTACCATTGAAAGACTGTTAATTGAAAACCCTGATTATGTTTGGCGTAATAGTGATGGTAGACTAGAGACTTTTAACCAGGAGCTCGAGATTCCACTTGTTATCCAACGTATAGCTATCGTGAGTTCCCGAAGTGCTGCGGGATATGAAGATTTCCTGCATAGCCTTGAAGACAATCCTTTTCACTATAAGTTCACAATTGATGGCTTTTTTACCACCGTGCAGGGTGAGCAGAATGCACCAGCGCTGGCTGCCACACTAGAAGAGGTTGCAGAAGCTGCGCATCAAAAAGGGGTGGACTACGATGCCGTGGTGATTATTCGGGGAGGCGGCTCCGCTACCGATCTTTTACTTTTCGACATGTATGAAATAGCTGCAGCTGTTGCGGCATGCCCATTCCCTGTTGTTTCTGGAATTGGCCATCAGAAAAATGAGAGCATCACAGATATGATGGCTCATACTTCCCTTAAAACACCCACAAAAGTTGCCGAGTATATCATCCAGCATAACAGGACATTTGAACAGGAATTACTAACAAGTCAGCAGTCTGCAATCATTTATGCCCAGCAAATGTTGGCCGCAAGCAAGCAAGAACTAACACAATTGCGGGCCGCTGTACTTTTCCAATCTCAAACCCTGCTTTACCAGCACAAACAATCACTTATTCTATGGAAAAATATGTTCGCCCAGAGGCCAGTCCAGCTAATCTCAACAAAAAAAAATGAGTTATTCCACACGATCACTACACTCCGGGTTCATAACCGGAATTTTTTAAAGCAGCATCAATCCAATATTGATAACCTGATCAGGCTTTTCCGTATGGCATCTCCTGAAAATCTACTGCAGAGAGGGTTTGCACTTATACGACATAATAATAATTTTATGTCGAGTGGGAGAGGCTTTAAGAAAGGTGATCTTGTTGATATAATTATGGCCGATGCAGAAATAAGTACAACTGTTAATAGCAAAAAAATACCTGATGGAAACCCATTTGACCTATGAGTCGGCCTATGCCGAATTGCAAGAGATAGCAACGGAGATAGAAAATGAAACAATCACTGTTGATCAACTTGCACAAAAGCTAAAGCGCGCGGCCGCCCTGATTGAATTTTGCCAGGCAAGACTTCGATCAACAGAAACGGAAGTGAATAAGATTATCGGAAATATGGAATGAGAACAAAAAAACGCGCTTCAATACAAAAGTATTGAGAGCGCGCTTTGGAATTCGACCTTCAGGACTGCTCCATGCGGGTCAAAAATCTTTATTCAGCTGCTGTTTCATTGATAGATTCTGCAATTTCACTTAGTAAGCTGTCGGCATCTTTTTCATTGTCAAGAATTCCACCAAGAATATCACGGGCTTCTGTGTTGCCAAGTACTTTTGCAAAGGTGGCAAGAGAGCCATAGGATGCAATCTCATAGTGCTCAACCTTTTGTGCTGCCATAATAAGGGCTGCATCACGGGCTGGACCGGCATCATGCTCTTCCATAACTGATTCTGCTTCTTTACCAAGTCCTTCCATGGCGTCACATTTTTTAGCAACGGCCTTTTTACCTATAAGTTCAAAAACCTGCTCAAGCTTAGCAACATGCTGCTCTGTTTGGGCAAGGTGGTCTTCAAATGCACCTGCCAATTCTTCGTCCTCTGAAGCTTTTGCCATTTTAGGCAGTGCCTTCACAAGGTATTTTTCTGCCCAGTACATGTCTTTCAGGCCATCTTCAAAGACCTTACTAAGATCTTCTTTCTGCTCACTGGTCATTTTTTTACGTGGTGCGGCGGGTGCCTTCTTAGTCTTTTGCATATGCTTAAATTTTAAGGTTATAATCGTTACTTATAACTTAAAATAAGCATGCCGCTATATTATAGATCAAAGGTGGGGGAACACCGAAACATTTTGGGAAAAATTACTCTCAGTGCCGTGAAACTACCCCTAAATCCCGGAAATAATCCAGAGGATCTACATACTTTTTATTTTCTGTATTCAGGTAAATATTATCGGCTATAAGATCTTCAAGCCGGGTAAGGGGAAGGTCTTCAATAGTAGGGGACCGCACGCAATATTCTTCTATAATGTAGGTAAGCTGGTTCATGCGGCCCAGCATCTGCTTGCTACTGGTTTTGCCAACAACATAACCATCATCAATTAAACCCAGTTCTCTGTCAATGAATTTTTCCGAAAAACCGTTTCGGCGTAGTAAGAGCAACAAACGTTCTTTGAACATACAATGTGTTGCCTGCAATGTTTTGCCATGAACAATCACTGTTAAACCGGAGGGCTTGTGCATGTACAATACCAGCATCTTGCCAGGAAAACAGGTCCGGATCAGTTTTGCATACCAGGTATGCAATTCCTGTCCGGGGGATGGCTCTGAGATGTATAATGGCGCTTTTAAGCGCGACGCATTTAAAAGTTTATGCACCGCCTGGATGATGATCATTCTTAAAGATAATAATTGGCACCTATTATCCGCTCAACTGTTCAATGGAAATTGGAATATCTCTTCCATAAGCACCCATTTTTGGCCCGGCTCCGCCCAGGGAAGACGCTGCTGAAACCTTTCCATCAGATCTTCCCATTCACGCACGCGACTATTTAAGGCATCAGCAGCAGCTTTCGCCTCAAAAGAAAAACCGGGAATGGTCTCCATAATCATGAATAGCCTGTTTCCCGTGCGGTAGATTCGCATTTCCTTAATACCGCTATCCCTAAGACTGTCCAGAACTTCAGGCCAAACCGCCTGGTGATATGACTCATATTCGGAAATGGCCTGAGGATCATCTTTAAGGTCGAGCGCTAGAGTGTATCTCATATTCCGGATTTTTATGCCTTCCTATTCATAAATCATTTTTATCACTGTATCGTATGGATCTTTTTGGATGCCATCCAATCCAATTGTCAATACTTTTTTCTTGAGTTCGTATGGGATGGATTTGCCATTTGCGAGAAGCTTTAGTGACTTCAGTTTCTTGTATGGAAAATTCTCTAGCCGGATTTCGCTGGCAGAGGGGTCAAGAACATGAAAATAAAATGCATCTGCCGATCTTGTTACTGTACCCCAACTTTCCTTAGTAATACCCGCACCGCGAGTGCTGTGGATACTTTCAGCGTTTACTTCCATCCATTTCCCAATGGAATCAAGCCTGTTTATAAACTCCGGTTGTATTACACCGTTGGGCATTGGACCAACATTCAAAAGCATGTTAGCATCAAGTCCCGCAGCTTTTACCAGTAACTGAATCATTTCCCTGGTGCTCTTATAATTCCGGTCGGTGATATTGAACCCCCATGAGCCATTCATCGTTATGCAACTCTCCAGCGGAAGGGCAGAAATGCTGTTTGGGTCTGTACCCCATCCGGTAGTGTTCTGCCCCGGAAGGTCCTGTTCAAACATCTGGAAATCTTCACCATCAATTGGCGCCAGATGATGATTGTTGCCTATCAAGGTACCAGGTTGCAAACGATGGATCAGGGCATAGATCTCATCATACTGCCAGTTCACCTTACTTTCACCTTCCCATTTCTTGGTGGTCTCATTAAAGCTGACCTGGTCCCAATGTCCATCAAACCAGATGCCGGCTATAGGTCCATAATTGGTTAACAACTCCGTCAACTGGTTCTTCATGAACTGGATATAATCGCCCCAGCTGCCCCTTTCTGTACGCCCTGTTCCCTGGCCGGTTCGGCCCGTCCAATACTGATAATCGGTACGGTACCAATCCAACAGAGAATAATATAAATAGAGTTTGATGCCCTCCTTCCGGCACTCATCAGACAGTGCTTTCAATACATCCTGTCCATATGGTGTATTTGTGATCTTCCAATCGCTGTACTGGGTATCCCAGTTACTGAAGCTATCGTGATGCCGCGTTATGAAAGTGATATATTTCATACCGGCAGCCTTGGCAGCAGCTACCCAGGTTGCAGCATCAAACTGCGACGGATTGAAAATCTGTTGCAACTTCTGGTAATCAGGAACCTTAATGTTTCTGTTGTTCATCACCCATTCCCCGTCACCCAGCACACTGGAAGCACCCCAATGAATGAACATCCCGAATTTATCAGCCTGAAATGCCTTCCTTGCCGCAATTACTTCCGCGCTTGGCTGGTATGGCTGGGAAATCAATTCATACGGCTCAAACAAAGCCGCCACCATTAAACCTGTAGCAAGGGCCACATTCCTTAATTGCGAACGCATATCGTTAGGGCATCCATTTGAGGGTGCTGCTATCAAACTACAAACTTTCTGCTGAACAGCCTTAGGGAAAATGGCAGGAGTTAATATTTTCCCAGTAAATGTCAAAATACACCAGTTTCACCTTTTAAAAACTTGAAATAGAATATCGTAACTTTTCTTCAAACTGAAATATGAAATTGCAGGTATCCCTTTCTGTTAGACTCCTTATCTTTCTGTTGCTGCAATCACTATTCCTTAGTGCCCAGCCTTTTGACATCATTATCCGGAATGGTAAAATAATCAACGGCACAGGAAATGCCTGGTTCAGGGGGGATGTGGGAATTATTAATGGCAGGATTATCAGAATAGGAAATCTGGCTGCCGAAAAGGCAACAAAAACAATAGATGCAGCGGGACTTATTGTAGCCCCGGGTTTCATTGATGTGCATGGCCATATTGAGGGAAGCATCCTGGAACGCCCTACCGCAGATAATTTTATCTATGATGGCGTTACCACAATTATAACTGGCAATTGTGGGGGATCAGCGAATGATCTCTCGCAGTTTTTCTTATCTCTCGATAGTGTAAAAACATCACTAAATATTGCCTCACTGGTAGGCCATAATACAGTTAGACGATTAGCAGTAGGATTGGAAAATAAAATTATTACTGAATCGGACCAGCGCAAAATGGACAGTATTGTTGCAAAGGCAATGCAGGATGGAGCAGTTGGACTATCTACCGGCCTGATATATCTTCCTGGTATGTTTTCAAAAACCGAAGAAGTGGTTAGCCTGGCAAAAGTTGCAGCAGCTCATCAAGGAGTATATGCTTCTCATATACGCAGCGAAGGAAACAATGTTGCTGAAGCCATCAGAGAGGCGATCAATATTGGTAAAGAGGCTGGAATCCCTGTTCAGATCTCACATTTTAAAGTGAGTGGAAAATCAAACTGGGGCCGTTCGAGTGAAACATTGTCTTATATCGAAGAAGCCAGAAAGGGAGGATATGATGTTACAATCGATCAATATCCTTACACAGCCAGCAGCACCAATCTGAATACACAGTTACCGGATTGGGCACAGGATGGCGGAGCGGACTCAATCCGTTTGCGATTTGCTAATGCAGCTATTAAAGAGCGCATCGTTAGCGAAATGATTACTCAGATGAAAAAAAACAAGTACAAAAATTATAGCCATGCAGTTGTGGCCCGTTTCTCCGCCGATAGTAGTTTCAATGGAAAATCAATTTCAGAAATAAATAAAATAAAAGGCAGGAAACCGAAATTAAAACAAGAAGTGTTAACGGTTATAGATATGATCGATGCCGGTGGCGCCCAAATGATTTATCATAGCATGAATGAAAATGATGTGCGCCATTTTATGCAATATCCCCACAATATGGTTGGGGCCGACGCAGGTGTATCAAATGGACAGGGAATGCCGCATCCTCGTGGGTATGGCAGCAACGCAAGGGTACTTGCAAAATATGTAAGGGAAGAAAAGATCATAAGCCTGGAGGAAGCAATACGACGGATGACTTCCCTTGCAGCGCAGAAATTCAATCTTAAAAACCGCGGACTTATAATGGAAGGTATGGCTGCCGATATTGTTGTTTTTGATGCCGAAAAAGTAACCGACCGTTCCACATTTGAACAGCCTCACCAGTTCTCGGAAGGATTCAGGTATGTAGTTGTGAACGGGCAAATGGTTATTGATGAAGGAAAACATACTGGTACACGAAGTGGTAGCTGCCTGTATGGACCAGCTAAACGTTAGGCAGAGAAATTGGTGCCCTGGCCCTTATGTTTATATCATGCTCTGCCAACTGTGATAGCCTGTCATCAATCTGCTTTTCATTCACTTCAGCTTCATGAAAAACAGCAGCGAACTTTTCCATCCCCAACGTATTCGCAAATGCAGCCGCAGTTCCGTAACTACTAATCTTGTAATGATTAATTTCCTGGATACAGGATAGCAAACAGGCATCACTCACTTCAGGATCAGCACATTGTTGTAGTTTTTCGTTGCACGATTGAATAAAGGCCTGCATTGGTTTACTCGCTAATGCCTGGGAAAACATTTTCTCTTCAGCAAAAAAACCCGTTAACACTACGATATGTTTCTCAATAAAAATGAGGTATTTGGATAGTACTTCTTTCAATTTGAAAGCATTCGCCCGGTTGGTCCAATCGTGGATGACCTGTTTCAACTGCATCTCACCGCTAAGAAGATTACGTGCATCATAATCGAGCAGGTCATGAAGATTGCTGATCTCTTTGTTAAGCGCTGCCATAGAACTAAATTTAGGATGGTCAAGCTATGAAAATACTTTCTGCAAAACAATGATAGAAATCAACTTTAAAAATGAAGATGATCACTTACTGAGAAACTCTACCATTTTCTGCCTGTTTGATCTTAGAACGGAAATAGCCTTATTGAGATGAGCCTGTAAAGCCGGATCATTTTCCTTACCAAGCTGAATTGTATATGTATTGATCAAACTTTCCTGTTGCTTTAACATGGTACTCTTCCATGCCTCATCAAATGAAACCTCTTTAAGTTTTTCCAGCTCTGAAACTTCTTTTCCCTGTGCAGGCCCTGTTGGCACATTGCCACTAATTGCTTTTAACTCATCAAGCAACTGCTGATGATCAACCCGAATTGCGCGCGCCAGATTTTTTATATCTGCATTGGTTCCTTTACTCTCCGCAAGTCCCGCGATATGTATATCCTGCTGATGGCTTCTTAACGCCTTCTCCATGAATGGGGCCGCATTAGTAGCGGTTGTTCCCACACCGGGTTCTGCCGCACCATTACCAGTTGAAGTGGTTGGCTCAGGCTTTGTGGTTTCTTGTGCTTCCTTTATTGCATTTTTTGTAGAAGAGTCCTTTTCGGAAGAAACTACAACTTCTTCTTCCTTGTTTGATTCGGTAATACAGGATGATAACGAAACCGAAAAGCTAATCAGCGCGAATAACAGAAACATGTGTAATGATTTCATATGATTGTTTTTAGCAGCAGATCAATGGCCTGCCGCGCGTATCCCTGCTGAACCTCATGGAAATCTCCCTCTGATCCTTTAAGCCTTTTATTAAACATGACCTGGTCAGGCGTGCATATTGCCAACCAGGCGTAAGGCCGATCAATATCCAATTCCTGATCAGGTGCCGCATAACCCGTTATAGCACATCCATAATCGGCTCCAAATTTTGATGCTGCTGCCATTGCCATTTTTTCTGCAATATTTGCACTTACACCATTCACCTTATCTGCTTTTATAGAATCAATTCCGAGATGTTTAAACTTCTGGCTATTATTATACACGGTAATACCGCCCTGGAAAAAACTTGTGGCCTTATCAGCAGATGAGATCCATGCTTGAATGTATCCTGAAGTTACACTTTCTGCAATTGCAATAGTCTTGGAACGTTTTATAAGTATTCTACCCAGTTCCTTTATTTCAACAAGAGGTATTTCTGTTCTAACCATACAGCATCATTACAGCTGTTGGCTAAAAAAACGTGCCATCTGTTTTATCATTATTGGCTGGTACCCTGTTTGCATGGATGTTGAAACAGAATTTATAACATTTAAAACGAATGCCATGTACAAATCAATTATGTATTTTAACGCTGATCCCGGGCCAGGTAAAAGCGGTGGTTCTAACGGAAATGATAGCCAGGGTCCGGTGACAAACCGTGATAATGATATCACTAATAAAGATGACCAGGATGATATTGGTGAAGGCGCAGGAAACAATGATACCGGTGGGAAAAATGAACCGGAGATTGATCATCCAGCACCGCAACCATCCACTACAGAAGAAAAGATCCCTAATATGACAGATAAGCAAAACAGGCCCATGTAGTTTTGGTGTAATAGTGGATAATAGAAAGAGGCTGTCAATTGACAGCCTCTTTGGTTTCAGAAACAAACAGAACGTTTATTTCTTCGCGTTCTTCTCAGTAAAAGAAGAATCTTTTGATTTATTACCATCCTTATTTTCTTCAGACTGATCTTTCTTATCAGTGCTGCTCATTGATGACATTGAAGTGGATTTACCGGCATCTGATTTATTGCCCTCCTGTCCACTTTGCTTCCAGGGATCCTGCTTAGATTTATCTTCCTGACTACCATACTGACCAGAGGACTGCTGGGATGATCTGTTGTCGTCACCAGATTGCCCTTGGTTCCATGACTGGCTACCCTGATTTCCCTGGCCGCCCTGATTCCCCTGGTTCCATGACTGGTTTCCCTGGTTTCCCTGATTTTCACGGTCCTGGTTCCAGTTTTGCTGACCCTGGTTCCATTGCTGGCCATAAGATTGATTAGAGCCCTGATTGCCTGATCCATATCCCTGATTTCCCTGGCCGTATCCCTGATTGGATTGGCCATAACCCTGGTTGGATTGGCCATATCCCTGGTGTCCCTGACCATGATGCTCCTGGTTCCATCCCTGCTGGCCCATACCCTGTTGATTCCATGACTGATGGCCCTGTCCCTGACCCTGGTTCCACGACTGGTTTTCCTGGCCCTGGTTCCATGCCTGTTGGCCAGATCCTGGATTTCGCTCATTATAACCACCAAAGCTTCCCTGTCCGTAGGACTGTTGCTGATTGCCGAATCCACCTTGTGGGAAATTACGCTGGCTCTGATCCCATGGCATTCCGCCACCGAAGTTTCCGGAATTATATCCTTGCTCCATTCCACGGCCCCATGACTGCTGGTTGCCCTGTCCATAACCGCGATTGTAGCCGCCCTGGTTATATCCACGGTCATCAAATCCTCTCTGGTCAAATCCTCTCTGATCATTTCCACGCTGGTCATATCCCCGCTGATCATACCCGCGTTGCTCATAGCCACGCTGATCGTAACCCTGACCATAATCATTTCCTCCATTTGATCCATAACCACGTCCCTCACGACCGCGATCATAACCACGGTCCTGGCGACTCATATAACTGTCGCGACCATGATCTCTTTGTCCTTCCCATGAACGGTCATCATCATAGGACCTATCCCGACGATCATAATCTTCTTCACCTTCCCGGTCATAACCAAACCCCCTGTCATTATTATAGTGTGAACCATAAGACTCATTTCGTCCGTAATTGCTTCTTGAGTTTTCTCGTTTCATAACAATCGTTTTTTTGTTTAAAAATTAATGGCATTACTACCATGCAAAACGATTGCCCCGTAATCAAGAAAATTTCAGGCACTAAATCGTGTAACGGAATCTACTTTTCATACATCATTTTACCCTTTTTTGTTTCTGTAGAGCAATCTCCTCAGCCTCCTCAATGCTATGTGATTCATTACTACTATCGTGTTCCCTTGCCTTGTCAAAAAGATGCTGATAATATTTACGCATACGCACCAGGTCTTCTTCTGTCAGTTCTTCAATATCAATAAGCTTATTGCTGGCTTTATCACTACTCGCAAGAAGCTCATTAAGTTTCAATTGTAATGCAAGGGTATCTTTGTTCTGAGATTGCTGGATGATGAATACCATCAAAAAGGTAATGATGGTTGTACCTGTATTTATTACCAGCTGCCAGGTATCTGAAAATTTGAAAACCGGACCCAACAAAGCCCAGACGATAACGATAACCATGGCAATAATAGATGCCACCGGACTACCCGTGGCACGGGTTACCTTATCAGCCACGGAAGCGAACACTTTGGAAAGGCCGCCACTTTTATTTTTACCCATAACCTGTTTTTAACCTGATCATTCAATTCCCGTACTTGGGGAGCTTATGACACAGTTATGGGACTATACAACTCTTTGTAATATTGTCTTGCAAGTCGGGCACTGTCGAACTGCGGAAAAATATCCCGCATTCCCTCCTTCATAATATGCAACCAGGTTTGAGGGTAATCGTAATAAAGTGGAATAACTTCCTTTTCCAGTAATTCATAGAGGCAGGCGGCATCTAACTCATCCTGCTGGTGCTCATTTAAGGTGGGATTACAGGAGGGAATGACAAAACAATTCTTTTTATCGCGGGCAAATTCCGGGAACCAACCATCTGGGAGGGCTACATTAACCGCACCATTCATTGCAGCGGTCATGCCGCTTGTTCCTGATGCTTCATGGCGAAGGCGAGGCACATTCAGCCAGATATCAGCACCACCTTTCAACAATCGACTTAATTTCATTTCATACCCAACCAGTATTGCGCAATTGGAATGAGATTTACAGATATGTACAATCTTGTCAAATACGCCTATTGAGATGTAATCAAGCGGATAGGGTTTTCCGGCCCATATGATCTGTATTGGCCGATCAGGATTGCTGATAAGCTTTTCAAACCTTTCCATATCATGGAACAAAAGATCAGGTCGTTTATATCCTGTAAACCTTTTTGCAAACACGAGGGTTAGAATGTTTTCATCATAGATCTCTCCATTCTGGTCAGACACTTCTTCAAACAAAGCCATTTTGGCAATCTTCTTTCCTCTCCATAAGGCCTCATCATCTCCTTCTTCAAGCGCTTTATACATTCCTTCATCGGCCCAGAAACCGAAATGCTGGGCATTTGTAATAGGGATTACAGAACATATATCGTTGTGGTTTGCCCACATTTTGAGCATAGTATGCTGGTGTGGTATTGATACACCATTCGCCATGCCGGCAAGGTGTAAGATGGAAGCTGTATGATCTAATGTGTCACCCTCTGTATGGGTAATTATCCTCACTTCAGTTATGGGAACTCCGCATAGAAAACCCATTTTCTCGAGCCAGATCAAATCTGATTTTACATTGCCTGCTTCTTCAGGAGTATGGTTCGTGAATACCAGGTGTCGCTTCAATTCATCGCGGTTACGGTATTTCTGGTAAAGAAAAAATGCAAGGGGTAATGCATGCGATTCATTCAGGTGATAAATATCCGGCTCCCAATTGAGGATCTCCAGCAAACGGGCACCACCGGCGCCGAGCAGAATTGCAGCTGCAATTTTGGCTTCCGGGTTGGCATCATACAACTTGTGGCAGGTGGTTTGTGCCAGGTAATCATTCTCCGGAAGATCGGTACTAAGGAAAAACATTGGCACTGTATTAAATACAGCGGGTGACAAATACAAGGCAGTTACCCAAACTTCGTGGCCGGAAATATTTATAGTGAATTTTATCCCTGTCTTCTGCAAAAACCCATATACTTTTTCCTGGAAGAGGATATCCATTGTTTGATCGGCCTTCCGAACCTGATCATAATAGCCATACTTCCATAAAATGCCAATGCCCACGAGGTTTTGTTTGAGGTCAAAGGCACTACGCATATGAGAACCGGCCAGAAAACCTAGTCCACCCGCATATATTTTAAAACTCTGATGGATCGCATACTCCATACAGAAATATGCAACAGGTCGTGAATATGCAGGATCAAATTCGTATGGATGTGAGAACTCGAAAGCCATGAATAACCGTTTTCTCAAATTACCAAAATTCAATAGCCTGAATGCTGATCATTATTCAACCGGCCGATGATTATAGTCAACAAAAAAAGGCTGCCTCATATTATGAGACAGCCCCGTCCTATAAAAACCCAATTCAACCCTATTAACTTACAACCGGATTACCCTCATTGACCCACTCATTGATACCGGAAGAAAAATTCACAACATTCTTATAACCCTTGCCGGCAAGAATTGAATAGCCAATGGCAGCACGATCACCACCCTGACAATGGATCACCACTTTCCTGTCTTTGCTTACCTTGTCGAGGTTGTTTAGAATAGTTCCCACAAACACATTATCGGCTCCCGCAATATGTCCGCTTTCGTATTCTGTTGCACCACGAAGGTCCACCACCTGGATGCCATTGCTTTCTTTCAATGACTTGAATTCTTCCAGGCTGATACGATTTTCCTTCTCCAGCTTTCCGCCTGTTTCTTCCCAAACCTTTACGGAAGGAACAAAGCCATAGATATTGTCGAGGCCTATACGCATCAGCTTGCGGGTAAGTTCATCCAGCTGTGATTCTTCTGCAAGCAGAATAAATGGTTCTTCATAAGTCAGGAACCAACCCGCCCAGGTACTCAGGGAATTGTTATTCTGTATATTGATGCTACCCGGAATGAAACCTTCTGAAAACTCAGACTTATTACGGGTATCTATCAACTTAATTCCCTTATCCAATGCTGCTTTAAGTTCGGCAGCATTAAGTTGCTTAAGTTTAGGAACCTCTGTAAGTAAAGGACGATCAACTTTGTTAAGCTTCTTCATCATCGCAAAATACTTCGGTGGCTCAGGCTGGCCCTCAAGTAAATATTTTACAAATCCAGGCTCATTATTTTCATATCGGAATGCCCAGTTCCTGGCCTTTTCATACCCCACTGTTGTACTCGGAACTGCACCCAGCGCCTTTCCACAGGCAGATCCTGCACCATGGCCTGGCCATACCTGGATGAAATCGGAGAGAGCATCAAATTTTTTAATGGAATTAAACATCTGATGAGCGCCAACATCCTGGGTGCCTTTCATACCGGCAGCTTTCTCCAGCAGGTCTGGACGACCAATATCACCTACAAATACAAAGTCGCCTGTAAATAACATAACCGGCTCATCACTGGCAGGAGTATCCGTTAACAGGAAACTGATGCTTTCAGGCGTATGACCCGGCGTATGCATCACTTCTATCTTAAGATTACCCACCATAACAACATCGCCATCTTTAAGAGGCTTATGGGGAAATTCATATTCCCATCCTTCACCACCCTCTGCTGAAAGGTACATATCAGCACCTGTTAACGCAGCAAGCTCTCTTGAACCTGCCAGGAAATCAGCATGGATATGGGTTTCGAAGATATGGGTGATCTTCATGTTGTTTTGCTTTGCGATTTCGAGGTAGGTATCTACATCGCGCTTGGCATCAATTACAGCGGCTACCCCCGCTTTCTGACATCCAATAAAATAACTTGCCTGTGCAAGACTCTTGTCATAAATGTGTTGGAAGAACATATGGCTTATAGTTTATTTCTGATGTAAAATTGCCATTAACAATTGGCTTGTTCTGTGCCAAAAATCACTTAACCCAATCAAAATAACTTCGATGAATAATAATCCATCCATTCTTTTCCATTTTCTTCAGCAGCCTGCTGATTACTTCCCTGGAGGAATTAAGGTCATTGGAAATCTCCTGGTGCGTTAATTTTACCTGGTTACCAAATTGTTTTACATAACGCCTGATATAGAATTCCAGACGCTCATCCATATTCCGGAATGCGATCTCATTTACTGTTTGAAGCAAATCATCGTAACGGTCGCGGTATGACCGCAATATAAAATAATGCCAGCTCTTATATTGCATTAGCCATTTATCCATAAGCTCGAGGGGAATGGTAAGTGTCATTGTATCTGTGTAGGCTAAAGCCATAACAGAGCTGAGTTCCTCGTGATAATCACTTACCAATGAAATTGCGCAGGCTTGTCCACCATGTATGCTGTACATGAAAAATTTATTCCCTTCACTATCTTTCTGATAGAGTTTGACAATTCCTTCCAATACAAGGATCACCGATTTTATTGGATCCCCCATGTTGATAAAGGTGGTGCCGGCAGCCTGGGTGTTTACCTGTCCATATCGAAACATTTCTTTGTATAACTCCGGTTCAAATCCGGGTAATACCTGCCTGATCGTATTATGCTGGATCATGATTGGTAGTAATCTTCCCGTAAATTGAGAATCTTTACCAATTCAGACTGTGCTAATTGTTACACAAGAGATTTCTTAATTCGGCTGTCTGAAGATATACTTGTCAAGAGAATATTTACCACTTCCCAGAATGAAGATCACAAAGCAAAGCAACCAATAGATAAAGGAAATAGCTTTGGCATCAAATGGATCATTCGCATGTGCTATAAAGAAAACCACCGTCATAGTTATGAAGATGGGTATGATCGCTAAGCGGGTAACTAATCCTAACACCACTAAAATAGCACAGAAAAATTCCGCGAATATTACGAGGTTGAATGATAGCCTGGAACCAATACCAATAATATCACCAAACATTGGCAGGATCTGGTCGTAATTCACGATTTTCATCCACCCGTAACGTATGAATAATCCTCCCACAATAAGTCGTAACAGCAATGTGGCGAGATCGGTATGTAACGATTCTGTTTTGAAAAGAGCTTTCATATTATAATGGATTTGTATTTACCAATTCATAACAGAGCAACACAATACCACAGTCAAAACTCCGCGATTCTTTTAAATGAAGTGCCTGTCTTTCTTTCAGCTCCCTGAATATCGGCATCCCATCGCCCAACAGTGCCGGATTAACAAAAAGATGAAACTCATCGATCAATCCTTCCCTGATAAGTGCAGAAACGAAACTTCCTCCGCCATACACAATAACGTCTCCGCCTTCCCTTGCTTTCACTGCATTAACTTCTTCGGTAAGATCACCTTTGGCCAGGGTAGTATATTCCCATTCTGAATTCTCAAGGCTTTTGGTAAAAACAATCTTGGGAGTTTCCACAAATTTTCTTGAGTAATGTTCCGGAGCTTCTTTTTCTGCAATGCCCTTCCAGTGGGGAATGAATCCCTGTGCAAGTTTACGTCCAAGTAGAATTGTATCAACGGGTTCTGTTAATGCCGTCACATACTGATTCACATCTTCCGACCATGTACTTATCATCCAATCCATTTCCCCCAAAGGCCCTCCAATAAAGCCATCAACGGTCATCTGTACCTGTAGTTTTAACTTTCTCATATTAGGTATAAATTATGAACATTTTAGCAACCAGTGATGACCGAACTTATCTGTAAGCGCTCCAAATAACGCACCCCAGTGAGTCTTTTCTATGGGTTGTGTTTGTTGGCCATCTTCAACCAGTTTATTATAATAGCGTACCATTTGTGACGGAGTACGGCATTCCAGTAAAATGGATATTGAATTACCCTGTATAAGTACTTCATCTCCCACCATATCCGTGCCCATTAATACCAGACTTCCCTTTTTAAGCAATGCGTGGAGTATACAGCCCCTGATCTCCTCCGGAAGTTGGTCTGCCATCGGGGTATCACCAACCGTTTGAAGATAAAGTTCACCACCAAGGCATTGCTGATAAAAATCCATCGCATCCCTGCAGTTTCCATTAAATGTAAGATAGGTTATCAGTTGACTCATCGGGCTCATTAATTACTTTGTAAAAATGGCAAGCTTTTCGCAGACAAAAGGGATGAAATCACGACGTTTAAAGGGGTTGATTCCGTCAGTCCTAATCAGTAGCTTTAATGCATGAAAACCATATCCATACTGGTGCCGGAATCAGCGGTGATGGAAACCGTTGCCGACCCGCGCTATCTATTCACAACTGCTAACCAGTTTCTGACAGCAGCTGATAATGATCCCTCATTTAAAGTTGAGCTGGTAGCAAGATGCCCGGAGGTTAAATTACATGGAGGTATTTATTCTGTTCATGCAGATAAATTGCTTTCTGAAGTAAAACAAACAGACCTTGTAATTATCCCCGCTATTTTAGGTGATTTTAAGGAAGTCATTAAAAATAACAGCCAGGAAGTAGAATGGATCAAAGATATCTATTCATCCGGTGCAGAGATTGCATCGCTTTGTGTGGGCTCATTTCTGCTGGCAGCAACCGGGCTGCTAAATGGAAAGCGCTGCTCAACACATTGGGCCTTTTACCATGAATTCCGTGAGATGTATCCCGATGTCACCATTATGGATGGGCATATAATTACCGATGAAGGGGGATTGTATTCAAGTGGTGGCGCAAACTCATGTTGGAACCTGCTTCTTCATATACTTGAAAAATACACAAACCGGGAAGTAGCTATTCTTGCCGCAAAATATTTCGCAATTGATATCGACAGAAAAAGCCAGGCAGCCTTCTCTATGTTCAGGGCTCAGAAAGACCATAAAGATGTTGAGGTAAAGAGAACGCAGGAGTTCATCGAAACCAACTTTACAGAAAAGCTTACAGTTGAACAGCTTGCTACCGAAGTTGCCCTGGGGCGGAGAAGCCTGGAGCGACGATTTAAACTGGCTACAGGTAACACTATTGCAGTGTACATACAAAGGGTAAAGATCGAAGCTGCCAAGCGCAGCTTCGAAGCTACCCGTAAAAATATCAATGAAGTGATGTATGATGTGGGATACACCGATACCAAAGCCTTCCGTCAGGTATTCCGAAAAATCACCGGACTAAATCCTATTGATTATCGTAATAAGTACAATAAGGACAGTAAAGAAGCAATGGCATCTCTCTGATTAATTCCGAATAGTAGTATCACGGATCAATGTATCGGTTCTTACTGTATCAGTCATCATCATAGTGTCTGTATGCATAGTAGATCCATTGTGCATAGTAGAATCTCTAACCTCAATAGAGGTATTGGTACCGCTGTCACAAGCAGCGAACAAAAAGGTGATTGTAACCGTAGCCAGAATCAAAAATTGCTTTTTCATACATTTAAATTTTATTTAGGTATACGGGCACGAATTGACTTCTAAAGGCAGAAACCATACCATGCCGTTAAGCAAATTGAATCTGTGGAATCAACTCTACGATCTGGCTAATCTTTGCCCTTATCAGTAGTATCGCCAACAATACCTTTTACAAGCGCTTTCCACTGCATGTCGGCAAGGCCAAGTATTGCAGCAGTGGCAACCAGCGTATTGCGTATTTTGTCTACCATTGAAGTTTCCTCATTATTGGGTTCCTCATTCCGCCCCATAACGCAGGCACTCACAACATTAGCCTTCCGGTGGACGATAAAATTGGAAGTTGCGGCTGTAGTAAAAAAATGTGCGGCCTCTTCCGCAGTACTTCCAGGCCTGGGAGCAGGCCTTACCCGTATAGAGATATAATTTTCCTGTGCTTCATTATCAGCAAGGTTGTCTTCAATAGATTCAATCACAACATAATCAGATCCTTCTCCTGCATCGTTTCCGGGAGCGGGAAGATCAATCTGAAAAAACAATCCCTTCCTGGCCTTGCCCTGCACCTCGTTTCCGTCACTATCTGTTAACTGAAAACTTGCCGGTGAGCCTTTTGCAATTTCTCCCCAATTATTTACATCCAGGAGTCGTTGGGCCGACATATAAAATAAATGTCGGGCCGCTTCATTTGATTCCGTTTCCACCTGGTAGCAATTATCTGAATGCTGACCCTTCATCTGTGGAGGAATATTGCTGGGGGAATTTTCCATGGAAATGTATTAGTTATTTACATCCATCAAAAATCTATGCCATCACAATTAATCCTTCCAACCCCAGCGTGAAAGAGGCGAGTTTTTAATTAAGTTTGATAAACTCCCCTTTATGCGTGTTGTCACCGTATTCATTTTAATCTTTCTTATCGCCAGTAAACCAATTCATTCACAAACTAAGAATGCAACAGGCATATACCTTCTTCAACCCGATCGCGTATTTGATGGTGAACAAATGCAGGAGGGATGGCAGGTGCTGGTGCGGGATAATAAAATTGAAGCAGTTGGTAAACTTACCAATATACCCCCTGAGGCCATTAAGATCAACCTCAAAGGCAAAACGCTTTTACCTGGAATGATAGAGGGTCATAGCCATCTTTTTTTACATCCCTATAATGAAACCAGCTGGGATGACCAGGTTCTTAAAGAGTCGCGCGCTGAAAGAACCGCCAGAGCAGTGATGCATGCGAAAGCAACGCTGATGGCGGGGTTTACAACCGTGCGCGACCTTGGTACGGAAGGGGCTGCATATGATGATGCCGGCCTCAAAACAGCCATTATAAAGGGTATCATTCCAGGGCCACGGATGCTGGTGGCAACCAAAGCAATTGTGGCAACCGGTAGTTATGGACCAAAATCAGATGTTACTGAACTGCAATTATTAAGAGGTGCCGCTGAAGTGGGAGGCATGGAAGAATTGACAGCTGAAATAAGATTACAGATCGGCAATGGAGCAGACCTTATTAAACTTTATGGTGATTACCGCTGGGGAAGAAAAGGTGAAGCAGCCCCTACATTTTCTATTGAAGAACTTACCCGTGCAGTAGAAATAGCAGGGGGAAGTGGACGCAAGGTTGTGGTACATGCTACCACCCCCGAGGCCATGCGCAGGGCCGCAATGGCCGGAGTATCAACCATCGAACATGGTGATGATGGAACACCTGAAATATTTGCTCTGATGAAGTCAAAAGGGGTTGCTCTCTGTGCCACCATTGCTGCAGGAGAAGCGGTGTCGGAATACAGGGGGTGGAAGCGTAATGAACCCGCCCCTGCCCGCATCATCGAAAAAAGAAAAAGCTTTGCTGCAGCATTGGCATCAGGCGTAACCATTGTTATGGGAGGAGATGTTGGAGTATATATACATGGCGACAATGCCCGTGAAATGGAACTACTGGTGGACTATGGCATGAAACCACTGGAAGTGCTGCGGTCGGCCACATCGGTAAATGCAGATGTATTTGGCATTAGTGATGAACTTGGAAGAATCAGGCCCGGCTTATTGGCAGACATAATTGCCGTGGAAGGTAATCCAGCCATAAGTATATCAGCAATTCGTAAGATCACATTGGTGATGAAAGACGGAGTAATATATCATAACCTGTCGCGGTGATGGAGATGTTCCTCCCTTTGCTCTTCAACAGCATCAGAGGGACTCGAATCAAAGTACTTTTTCCTGTCGCGCTTGTTCTTTATTATCAGTGCAACAACCAGTACTATCGTTACCAGGATGGTAATGATTATGATGAGGATATCTTTGCTAGACAGGATCATATCCATTCTCAAAACTTAATTATTAAGATAGGAGATCAGTGACTGGCGCGACCATTTTGTTGTTGGCTCTATCCAGCTGCATTTATGATCATGAATAGAAGTAACAAGCTCCCATCCCGATTTGCGAACCTCCTGGATTGAAACCGCATCAGTTGCCATTGTTGTTCCCATCTCAGCAAGTTTTTCACCTTTCAATCCATATACGGCACCATTGAAACATTTACCCTTATAAGTGCCATGTGAATCAAAAACACAACCCCCAAGTATAATGCCTACCGTTGAATGTGCCTCGGGATCGAGAATGATATGCTGTTCCACAAATGCCTGAACGGAGCCTGCCTGGTTTACTAATGCTTTCATATGCTGATTTTCCTTTTCAAGGTACTATAGCATCAGCAGGCAAATGTTAAACTGAGATTATCTTATTATTAAGTTTTATGCTCTCTTCTTTTGATCCTGTTCATCCTGGAGAAACTCTTTTATCGCCCGACGAAGGGCTGTTTGTGTGCTTTCGAGCTTATTTACGTCGGCACACCAGCTATACAAGCGCAGTTCATATTTATGGCCACCCACCGGATCAATCAGGACCTGCGGCTCTTTCGATTTAAGCATATTCGGAACCGATAGCACCCTCGCTTTAAGTGCCTCACGGAATTCCGGATCCTCGCCATCATGTTCAAGCTCAAATACCTGGTCGATTCTGATATGATTATTGCTGAGCGTCCAGTTGATGATATTATTGGATAGCAGGTCGCCATTCGGGATGATCACCTCCGCTCCATCAGCTGTGAGCAAGGTACTGGAGCGTACCCCGATCTCTTTCACCCTTCCCTTCTTATCCCCGATCTCTACAAGATCTCCAATACGCAGGGGGCGGTCAAATATGAGGATGATACCACTCACGAAATTGTTTACAATACTCTGCAGTCCCAATCCTATACCAACACCAAGCGCACCAAGTATAACGGTTATCTTATCTACCGGCAACCCCGATGCCGCTACTGCCAGCAGGAATCCACCTGTAAGAAGTATCAGCCGGGTGATCAGCAGCCTTGAGCGTTGCCCTTTATTGTCGAAAGAGGCTTCATCACCGGTATCGCCCCAGAAATAAGCGATGTACTTCTGAAGGAAATTCGCCAGCCAAATGATTCCCAGAAAAAGCAGTACACCCCTGATGGTAAAACTGAAACTGCCGATATTCCTGACTGTTGTAAGAAAAGACATAATGCCATCTGATAGTCCACTATAGAGATTCATATTGGTGGTAAATACCACCACCCAGATGAGCGCTGCAAGTATGGTCACCACTCTTGTAATTCCAACACGGATGGGTTCTGATTCAAAGCTAACAGGGTATTGTTTGCGGATACGGCTCGCCTGTATCTGCAATAGAAAGGCTTCCGAAACAAGGGGAACAAAAATGGCTAAACCAATCAACTGGGCAAAGGAATATATAGCGGTTGAGCTAAGGAGATTGGAAAGCGTTACTCTTCCAAACACATTACTGATGGCTGCCAGCAGGTGCAACGCCATAAACCCACCCAGAGCGATCTTCAAAAGCCGGGCCCTGCTCACATGCCTGATAAACTGCCGCCAAACCGTGATGGCCAGAATAATGGAAGCCCCGTTTATTCCCAGGTTCCAGAATCGAAGAATGGAATAGGGTAGTCCAAGATATCGGCTGAAACTATAGAACAGGAATATCAGGATGTAGAGGGACCAGAGAAAAAAGAAGACCCGTTTCTGGTATTTCCAGAAATAGACAGATAAGCTTGTCATCAAAAAGAATCCTATTGTCTCCAGGTAAAGCGCAGGGGCATTAAGGTCAAAAAGGGGTGCAAGATTTAACATGAAAAGCACCGAAACCAGAATTGGGAGCGCGCTGATATACCGGAATTCAAAAATTCGCAGGGTATCCAGTTTTCCCAGCTTACGCAGGCTTCTGAAATTGTACCAGATCCAGGCGAAAAATGCAAGGCCAAAAACCAACAGCATGGTCCGCTGGTTTCGGGTGTTGGCAAAATAATATTGAGCGATATGGTTCTCCTGTTTGAGACTTTTCCGGAATTCGCTACCCACCCTGCGGGCGCGGGAATTACCGGTGCGAGGCTCCCAGATATAACGGCGCTCTTTACTAAAGGCGCGGGAACCGGTGGTGGCAAGAAGGCGATCAACTTTATGTTGTAACTCTTCGGCAGCAATCAGGTTGGTGGTTACATGTGCCTTGAGGTTATTGACATCTGCGGTTGCCATCTTGAATACACTATCAGCCAACTGCCGCTTCGCTCTCAGGTCCTGTATCTGTGGCCTGAAGCTGGCCCTCAGCAGAGAGTCGCGAAACATACCACGCAGGGTACTGTCCTTTCTTAATTGAGCAAAATCTTTCCTCAGACTGTCCATGGCAGCATCATATTCATTCAGCCGCCCTTCATAGCGTTCCTCATTCTCATGAAGATGCTCCAGTAAGGCAGAATACATCTGGAGATTTCGCATATTCATATTGCGTTCAGAATTGGCCAGCCTGCCCTTGATGATAGATAGTACTGAATCATCAGCAGTCAGTCTGCCGCGTATGCCATCGAGGGATACAAATGACCCCGTAACCATGGGAACTTTATTGAAGTACTGGAAGCTGCGTTCAAGGGCTAATAAGTAATCACTCCGGGTGAGGACATTAGATTCAGTGAATATGGCAGAATCCATATAACGCCGCTGTCGGCGGCTGCTGTCTTGTGCAAAAAGAACCTGACCTGCGATGCTGCAGAAAAAAATCAGGCAAAAAAGGCTTTTCATAGCCCATTAAACGAAAAAAACAGGGCTAAAAGTATTCACGTGATGCTTTTACGGAAAGCATTGACAATGAAGGATATATCCTGGTAAAGTATGGTTTCATTAAAGGTGATCAAGGCCTGGCTGGCTCCCTCTGGAAATCCCATCTGGATATTGAATTCTTTATACAAGCGGTTACGCATTTGCCGGCCATTAAGATTCTTTGATAAAGTAATGCTGTAAATATTGGTGCCGCCATCCAATGGAGCAACTTTTATACCGGCTATCTTATTGAGCTCAGCGGTCAGTTCTTTAGTCCTCATTATTGTCTGTTCCATGCGTTCTTCAAAACCTTCAAGCCGGTGTAGAGCCATCGCTGCATTCGTCCAGTTACCATAAATATTTCCACCATGTACCTTAATAAGTTCTGGCATCTGGTCTATGATGGCTTTAGGCCCGCACAATATAGCCCCTCCACTCGCACCAAAGTATTTGTACAGGGAGATATAAACAGTATCAAAATAAGCGGAATACTCTTTCACCGGAATCCCTTTCCATGCAGATGCTATAAAAAGCCTTGCACCATCAAGATGAAGGGTGATATTGTTATCGCGACAATAGCTGCTTATTTTTTTTATCTCATCAAATGGAAACACACGTCCATCCGTTCTGCGAACAGGATTTTCAATTGACAACGCGCCTATTTCTCCACCATAGGCCTCCTCAGTTTTGATTGCAGATATTGTTTCCTTTAACTGCTCCAGGTTAAAATATGTTTCGCCCTTTGCCAATGGTATCAGCCTTTTGCCAAAAACAGATTGGGCCGCATCTGCCTCATCACGGTAAACATGGCTGGTTTCCTGTAATAAAACTTTTGACTTCTGACCACTCAAAACAGCTATTGCCAATTGATTGGCCATGGTACCGCTGGGCATAAAAATTGCCGCCTCCTTACCTGTGAGCGCTATAAATTTCTTTTCGAGTTCGGTTACAACTCCTCCCACTCCATACCTGTCTTTTACAATGGCGGTGGAAGCATGCGATTTCGCCAATTCAGCTATATAATCGCCGGGCTCAAACATTTCTCCATCACCGAAAAACTTAATCAGCTTTTCGGATTGTGGGGCCGATAAAATGTTGTCAGCCACCGCCGCCGCTGCATTGGAAAAAGGAAATATGGAGGGCAAAAGACCCAGACCAGATGTCTTAAGAAAAAATCTTCTATGCAGGGATTTCATTTGGAGAGCTTATACTTCAAATATAATTTAATTAAGCCCCTCTGAAATGAACGAATTAATCCTCCAGGTTGAATAAACGGAATACTTCTTTTGTGATGATCCTGCAATTTTCGGAGAGCTGGTCGAGCGTGCAGGTTATCATGTCTATGTTTACCGGCAAGCCTCCAACTGTTTCCCGGAATTCCAGGTAAAGCACATTCGTTTCATCGGCATCAATTCCTTTCAACTGGCGGAAAATATGATGGGCATTGTGCCGGTTATTACCAATAAAAAACCGCGCGAAGCTTTGGGGACCTTCGCTGGTTTTGAGATTAATAACGATATAAAATTGTGTTTCCAAACTGGCGTTTTGCTTAAAAACATAAGGGCGGGATCTGATATCCCACCCCCAATGTTTACTTCACTTCAATATTACGGGAAAGCTTTTTGGAATTTTCATTCTTAGGTAATACGAGGTGAAGGATCCCATCCGTATACGTTGCTGAAATTTTGTTGATATCAACCATGTCATTCAGCGTAAAACTGCGGGAAAAGGATCGCTGTGTGAATTCTTTGCGAACCCAGCCATCGTTTTCATTCTCTTCTTTCTTCTCAGCTTTCTGCTCAAAAGAAATAGTGAGCATATTGTCGTTGAGGTCAATATTGAAATCCTCTTTACGACATCCGGGAGCTACAAGATCCAGTTCATACTGCTGGTCTGTTTCCCGCACATTCACAGGTATGCTTCCGCTGGCCATCTGCGGCATACCCTGCTCAAAGAAACTGTCGTCAAAAAAACGACGAAGACTGTTTTGGAAGATGTTATCAACTACACTTCCAAAAGAAACGGACGGATTACCGTTTTGTCTTTTTGCAACTGCTGTTGTCATAAAACCTCCTTTTTTTCTTAAATGCAAACAAAGAAAATACCAAACTAAAAAGAACCGAAAAAATGACAAGGACTTGCCAGATTTTCTTGTCATTTTTTCAGTATCCGAATGATCGAAACCGGATAGCGGACTGGTATAAAGGCCTGTTGGTCGACATTAACAATAGTTTGCAGGGCATTCTCTTGCATGGTCGATTATAATTTTCCATTTTGTTTGAGCGTTATTGTTATACCCTAAATGAACCCCATGCTAAAACATCTACCCCATGTACTGGTATTTGTTGTTTTTCTTTCCGCCTGCGCCGCAGTTACAAAGCAGGAACCAGTTACCCAGTCAATTGCTAACAATCCATCAGAACCAGTTATTGTATCAGAACTTCCTATTACTGACTCAACAGCCCTATCCCTGGTTGAACAGCCTCGTTTTGAAGATGGCTCTTTCGCATTAACTCCAGGATTTTATGAAGCCGAGTTCAAATCTTATTGTCTCGAACCCGGTACTCCGGATCCATCCCGTAATGACGCTTATTTTTTGTCAGCCGCAGGAGGTGGAAGGAAAGAATATGTGGAGACCATTTTAAGAAACTCATATGATGCACCCAACATCGATCAAAAGCATATCCAGTTATTACTCTGGGCAGTAGTGAGTAAAAAAGAATTCAGCAAGTTACCGGGCGATGTACAATCAACCGGAAGGCAATTACTTAACTCAAAGCAAATTTTTGAGTTGAATGGTGGCATGATGGGAATGGTCAAAACAGTTGCTACCATGATACCATCTTCAGGCGGAAATGATATCCGAAAATTATTTGACCTGGGTACCCAATCATATGAAGCATATGAACGTATTGCGGTGCTGAGGGAGCCATCAAAGATTAGTCGTCCCCAATTCAAACTCACTCAGTGGTACCAGCATCCGGATGGATATTACCTCCGCTATTATCCCGAGTCTTATAAGAAAACCAGGATACAGGTTTATGTTCCTGAAAATGCACAGCCAGTGCCAGATAGTTCTGCAAATTTTATTGTATTTGACCCTTCCAGTATGGTGATTGCTCCTGCCAATTCCAATGCGCAGAAACTTGGAATAGGTGCACCGGTTATTGAAGTAGTTAAGTCGGTGATCAAGATCATTGGTAACGATAAACGTCCGCCTCGTCAAAAAGAACCAACAGGCAGGCAAAAGCCCATTGCAGGTACTTAATAACGGAAATGGCTAGGGCATAAACTGCCAGATAACGCGCACCTTGCGTGGCACGGGTAGATGACGCTCACGGATTTTTTTTCTGGCGTAGTTGATCCGCTCCTGGATCAATTTATCAGTAAGCAATTGGTGGAAGTAGGTTTCGGTTTCTTCTGATAGCTCAGCTGCCAGTTGCTGCACAGCGGGTGAATACTGGTTGCTGTTATACATAGAAAGTTTAGAAATATATTTTGAATACCATCCCTTCATTTCCTCAAACCTGGATAATATTTCTTCGCTCTCAACCTGTTGTAAGGGAATTTTTTTTATCGCCCGTGCGGCATCTCCCAGTTTTCCAACCAATGCCTGCTGCTCAGATTCAATAGCATAGAAGTTAACCGTGTTGTCTTCGCTATACCAAGATGAAGTGTAAACGGGATACTGTTGGGCCAACAGTGACAGGGGCTGGAGTAACAAAATAAGAAGTGCGTACTTCATGGCAATAAGTTACGGCAATCAATTCGGTTTTCCAAAGGCGTTACAAGCATTAATTCTTAACTTAAGCGCGCAAAATCATTCATTACATATGTCAAGCCAACTTACCAATTCCCGGCGGCGATTCCTCAGGAATACCGTCGGAACCATTGCTGCCTTTACGATTGTTCCCCGCCATGTTTTGGGCCGGGGTTTCCTTGCCCCCAGCGACACGCTTACCAAGGGTGTGATAGGCGTCGGATCCATGGGACGCGGCCACTTTGAATATGCCGGTACCCGCACCGTTGCCGTTTGTGATGTGGATACCCGTCATATCAAACTTGCCCTCGATGCCCTAGGGGGTGGAAAAGGGATCAAAACTTTCCGCGATTACCGCGAACTGATCAACCTTCCTGAGGTAGATATCGTGCATATCGCCACCCCACCACACTGGCATGGTATCATGGCCGCCGATGCCGCCCGTGCCGGAAAGGATATCTGGTGTGAGAAACCCATGACCCGCACTATCGGAGAAGGAAAGCGGGTGGTGGAAGCCGTTAAACAGCATGGCCGCATCTTCCGACTCAATACCTGGTTCAGATTCGAAGACAATTTTTATGGAATGAATACCACCGTAAAGCCCATCAAGAAACTGGTGGACAGCGGACTACTCGGATGGCCACTGAAGGTGACCGTGAGTAAGCATACAGGGTTCGACTGGAAATTCTACTGGGTAGGAAAAACTGACCTGCCGGTGGATCCTGTTCCGCAGGAACTGGATTACGAAATGTGGCTGGGACCCGCGCCTTTCAAGCCCTATAGCGCCCACAGAACCCATACTACCTTCAGGGGGTACTGGGATTATGATGGTGGCGGACTCGGCGATATGGGCCAGCATTATATTGATCCCATCCAGTATTTCCTGGGTAAGGATGACGACTCCCCCATACGCGTGGAAGTGGATGCACCCCAGCAGCATGATGATGCTGTAGGAACCTGGCGCCGGATTACCTATACCTATGCCGATGGCTGCCAGATTGTTCTGGATGGAGATGGAAGTCTGGAAGGCGCGGCTTATATAGAGGGACCAAAAGGAAAACTCTACAAAGGCTTCAACTGCACCATCCCGGATATTGAAAGGAAACTTGCGGCTTTCCCTGACCCGGCGCCCGTTACTACCAATTTTGTTGATGCGGTGAAGAACCGTAAGAAGTTTGCCCTTAATGAAGAGAATGGGCATCGCTCCTGTACTATCGTCAACATTGGGAAGGTGGCGCTGCAATTGGGCCGCACCCTCCATTTCGACCCCGTTCAGCAGGTATTCATCAACGACGAAGGGGCAAACCGGTTGCTGAACCCACCTATGCGTGGTGCCTGGTCAATTTAATCCATTCAACTTCGAAAGAACATCATGAAAAAGATCATATTATCATTTATACTGGCCGGTGCCCTTTTCGCGCCTGCCATAGCACAAACCGACCAGCAGCGTACCATCCCCACAAGGATCGCCGACCTGCTGGCAAAGACCCCGGCCGATGATTCGGCACAGCTAATTTACAATGCCAAAGAAGTTGTTGCTCTGGGAGCCGACGGACTGGTGGAGATGGTAAAGCAATTGAACCAGGGGGGTGATAAGAGCCGCCTTCACTATGCTATCAGTGGGTTCAGTTTTTATGCAACACAGGAAGGTAGGGAAGAGTGGCGGAGCATGGCCACTACCGCTTACGGTAAGAGCCTCAGCCAGCTGACCGATCCCGTTGACCAGCAGTTTATCATCACCCAGCTTGAAATGGTAGGAAAGAATGATGCCATCCCCTACCTGCAGGGCCTGTTACGTAATGACCGATTGGTTGATGCTGTAAGCAGAAGCCTTGCTATCATTGGTACCCCTGAGGCGCTGCAAACCATCCACAGCGCCATGGGTGCTGCCACCGGTGCCAGCCGCCTGGCCCATGTGAAGGCATTGGGATATGCGGCCTACCCGCCTGCAGCCCCTGCCATCACCCAGTTGCTGAGCTCAAATCCAGCAGACACGGTTCTTCAAAAGGCGGGCTATTATGCCCTTGCCTCAATTGGCGACAAAGCCTCAGAAAGCCTGCTGGCAAATTCGGCCCGTAAGGAAGGATTCCGGTATACCAATAATGGCGCAACGGCTGCCTACCTGCAATGGCTGGGAAAGCAACCCGATGGAAATACCACCACCAAAAAGCTCAGTGGACTGCTGGTAAGCCTGCAGCAACCAGAACAGCTTGCCACACGCATAGCCGTGCTGGAGATGCTGACAAAGAAATACCCTGCCGGTGCTCAGCAGGTTTTACTCAATGCGCTCAAGGATAAGAATATCGCTTACCGCCAGGCGGCCCTGCGATTTGCCAAACCCGGCATTACAGCTGCAAATGCCTCCAGTTGGTTGAAGCCTTTGCCTACGCTGGCACCCGCTGCCAAAGCTGAGCTTGTGAACGCTCTGGCCGATAAAGGCATAGCTGCGGCAGCTACGCCTGCCCTACAGCTACTCCAAAGTAAAGATGCATCTCTTAGGGGTAGTATAATGAATGCCGCAGTTAAACTGGCTCCTGAAAAGGCTTTACCTGTTTTGGGAAAGCTATTACAAACAGCCGATGCTACAGAGGCAAACGCTATCCGGAATGCGCTATTGCTGGCCGATGGTAAGGCAGCCGTGGAAACTGCAACTGCTGCCATGGCAACGGCATCACCCGCCGGTAAAACAGCCATCATTACTGTACTGGGAGAAAGGGCGGTATCGGAGCAGGTTCCAACCGTTTTACCCTTGCTAAATAATGAATCAGCAGAGCTAAAAGATGCGGCGGCTGCGGCCCTGCCCAAAATGGTAGTGGCGGATCAACTGCCACAGCTATTTCCACTTTTGGCAACCACGGCAAGTGGCAATGAGTTAGCCCGCAGGCAGGATATTGTGACCAGTGCCCTTAAAGGGATAACCGACCCCAACCAGCAGGCAAGCCAGCTCCTCGCAGCCTATCGCAGTGCAGGCGCCGAACAGCAGAGTAACTACTACCGCGTGATGGCAGCCATCGGAACGCCTTCCCTCCTGGAGGAATTGTCTGGCGGATTTGATAAGGCCAATCCTACCGCCCAGCAGGCGATGATACAGGCCATGGCCAACTGGAAAGAAGGAGCAGCCCTTGAAACACTGTTCAACCTGTCTAAAAAAGAATTGAGTCCGGCGCTAATGAATGCTGTTATCGGCTCCTTTACCCGCCAGCTTTCCAACAGTAAAGTAGCTGATGAAAGCAAATACAGCATGATCCGTGAGCTGATGCCAAAAGCAACATCGGTTCCCATGCAGGCTGGATTGCTGCGCTCGCTGGGTAATATCCCAACCTATCCTTCGCTGTATTATACAGCGGAATTCCTGGATAATGCCTCCCTGAAAAACGCTGCAGCATCATCCGTTATGAATATCGCGCTGGCCAATAACCAGTTGAAAGGCGAGCGTGTTCATACATTGCTGGAGAAATCAATGGGAACCATCTCCGGTGATGAAAGTGAATACCTGAAAGCGGCGGTTCGCAAGCATATGGCCACCCTGCCCAAAGAGGATGATATCGTAAAGCCATTTGTTCTGCCAGAGAGGGAAAAGCAGGAGGGGTTCAAGGTGTTGTTTGATGGCAGCAATCTCGATGAATGGATCGGCAATAAAACCGCCTATGTTGTTGAGGATGGCAAGCTGGCCGTTTACCCTAAAAAAGGAGGGGATGGAAACCTGTTCACCAAAGACCAGTACAGTGATTTCATCTACCGCTTTGAATTCAAGCTTACTCCCGGTGCCAACAATGGCGTGGGTATACGCGCTCCGCTGGAAGGCGATGCTGCCTATGAAGGAATGGAAGTGCAGATCCTGGATAACGATGCCGAGATCTACCGGAACCTGCAGCCCTACCAGTACCATGGATCGGTATATGGCGTGATGACTGCAAAAAAGGGCCACCTGAAACCTATGGGCGAATGGAATGAAGAAGAGATTTCACTTATTGGGAATAAGATCAAAGTAACATTGAACGGAACCGTTATACTGGAAGGTGATCTTGCAGAAGCTTCTGCCAATGGAACACTGGATCATCGTGATCACCCCGGACTCAAACGCAAAGCCGGACATATCGGTTTCCTGGGTCATGGTGATACACTCTATTTCAGGAACATCCGGATAAAAGATCTCTCTGTTAAAGAGGATCAATCATCAAAAAAGAAAAAGAAGAAGAAGAAAAAATAGAGCTGTTCAAAATAAACACAAAAAGAAAAGAGCCGGCATCGGCTCTTTTCTTTTTTTATAAACTGCGCTTATACTATGGTGTGGGGATGATACAGGTGAACATCCACTTTACGGGGTTCTGCCAGTCGGATCCTTTGAAAGATTTTACCGGTAGTTTAACCAGGATATCATTCCAGCCCTTTTTAAGATCAACCATGATGGGTGGACGATAATAATAATCTTCATCAATCAGTGGTGATTCAAGTGAACCCTTGCGTCCGGCCCTGCTCCAAACGGGAGCTGGAATCAGCTTACCATTAATGGAGATAGAAGATCCCCTGTAATCCCACTGTCCGGCAGGTGGTGAATTGGTTGCCATCGACCTGCTAAGGTTATCAAAGCCAATGAGAAATGGAACGGCTTTGTCCTCTTCACTATACACACGGGTGGATGCTATAACGGTTGAATTCTCCTTTGGTGTTGGAATATGGCCATCAATTAAAGGCGTCCACCAATGACGAAGAACGATTGTGCCGCCGAGTGCTTCTCCCAGTTTCGTTTGTTTACCATCTTTTTCTACACGAAGATCCCATTTCCATCCTTCCTGCTTCCAGTAGGGGAAGGGCATAGAGCTAAAATTCTGCTGCTTATGATCGAGCAGGCGCCTTTCAAAGTCGAAGAAGTCCTTTGCCCTTTTTGAATTCTCATCACCTATGCGGGTGGTCCAGCCTTTCTCTCCACCGCCGCGCCAGGAGCGTTCAGCAAATGCCAACATGGATGGATAAACGCCGTTAAAGAGCAGGTGATCTTCTTCTCGGGCAATGCGCCTGTCGTTCCACACACAGAGGATGGCACCCATCATCTGGTTGTCCTCCTGGACACGATCACCCAGTTGGCGGTGAAATATCGTGACCACCGATTCCAGCGGATCGATATGGTTGAGATAAAGATGTCGTGAGTCGAGGTATCGGTAGCCTTTTTCAATAGGCGCATCACCCATCCATAATTGCCGGATGGTGCTGGCGGGTACATTTCCCCCGGGGCTCCAGCCGATGGTTTTTACCCCTTTCTTCTCCAGCAGCCTGACCATCTCCGGAAGGAATCGATCATTGGTGATCTTCACTTCATCACCACCGATATGCATATAGGGAAAGTTGAAACTCTCCACCAGTTCTTCCAGGATGAGTTTTACATGGCTCATCCCTTTGTCCGTTTGCATATTGGTATGCAGGGCCCTTTCGAAAGCGGCACTATGGCCGGGCATATCAATTTCAGGCACCAATAAAATATGCCTGTCGCGACAATACTCAACCAACTCCTTCAATTCAGCTTTGGAATAATACATGCCCGGGTCGCGGGTCATATTGCTATCGGCAGTGAGAGCAGGGTAGCGGTCGATCGCAATCCGCCAGGCAATATCTTCGGTGAGGTGAAAATGAAAAATATTCATCTTGTAACTGGCCATCATGTCGATCTGCTCTTTCAGGAGTTTCATCGATTGATAATTTCTTCCCACATCCACCATGAAACCACGCCATGAATAAGCGGGTGAATCCACGATATGGCAATTCGGGATATATACGCCATCAAGCGCCAATTGCTTCAGGGTCTGCATTCCGTAGAAGATACCCCCTGGTGAAGGCGACTCCAGCACAATGCGGTTATCCCTCACTGTTAATGTATAGGCTTCGCTGCTGTCATTTCTTTGGGGCGATAATCGAACAAGAAGGGAAGGGCTAACCGAGCTTGTACCATTACCGACTGCGACAGCCAGAATCTTTGAATTAAATAATGGTTGCAATGGAGCTAACTCTTTCACCAACTCATTCTGGCTAACAACGATATTATCCAGTTGGTAAAAAGGGAATCGTCCCTGTTGCCAGTTGACTGAGCGTGGCATGGGAACAAGAGCTGGTTGCTCCTGAAGGCCATAAACATGCGGCCAGAGGATATGCTTCCAGAGGATATATGCGTCGCCGCTAAGATGAAGTCCATCGTTAGTGAAACGACTACCTAGTTTTCCATTTTTATCGGCAAAATGAGGGAGCAGATCAACATAACTATAACCATATTTTTCGGCGCCCGCTGCTAATGCTTTGTTGATGAACAGGATGGTGGCCCCCTTGTTGGTATGTTGCTTAAAGCCGGGGAAACTATCATTTACGGGCAACAGTCCCTGTATATAAAGATTGGTAGCGGGAGACAGGATCCTAATACTATCAGCAGTACGGAAAATATTGCTGATGACAGAGTCGGCAGAGATATTCCGGGCCAGGTCATTCACTCCGATAGATAAAAATACCTTATCGGGCTTGCTGGCAATAACCGACCTCACACGATTCAATACCCCGGCGCTGATATCGCCACTGATACCCATATTGATTATGTTGACATCGGGGAAAAGCTGGTGCCACTCGGCGCCATCGGTAATACTGTTACCAACAAATACAATACCCCCGGGCTTACCGGTAAGCGTATTAAAATGAGATTCGCGTTGCTGGTAGTAGGTTCCGAAGCGAGCCGCAGGAGGATTTGTCTGTGCGTATAATACAGCGCCCGAGAGTAAGATCAGGAGGAGAAAATATAATCTGGCCATACCCCGAATATAAAATATGTATGACATTATAAACAGTGAGAACGTTTGCGTAAATTATGGTAAACACGGGTTCCAATAGAAAACCATGAAAGCAGAAGCCACCAAAGTTACCCTGACTGATATCCTCTCACTGAGAGCATTATTCCTGCAGGAAAACCATTTCCAGGTTCGGTATAATGCCTGCCATGAGAGAGGCTGGTCAGACAGCTACCTTTTCAGCCTGGATGGATTGCCGGTTGGGTATGCATCGGTAAAGGGACTCAATAATATTTGCGATCGTGATACTGTTTTTGAAAGTTATATTCTTCCTCCATATCGGAAACAACTTCCCGACCTGTTCTCTGAACTGCTTATAATATCAGGGGCCAATCATATGGAGTGCCAGACGAATGAATCATCAATGCATGCTATGATGAATATGTTTGGAAAAGACATCAATGCAAAAGCGATACTGTTTGAAGACGATCATGATGCGCAATTGCAAATGAATAAACTGGTGTTCCGTAAAAGATTAGCGGAGGACGAAATATTTGTAGATGGTCCGGAACCCGAAAGAGATTATGTACTTGTTTCCGGTAACAAGGTTGTTGCAACAGGTGGTTATTATACGCATTATAATTTCCCATACGCCGACATATATATGGAAGTTATAGAGCCAGAACGCAGAAAAGGATATGGGAGTTTTATAGTGCAGGAGATCAAGAGAGCATGTTACAAAGCAGGGCGGGTGCCGGCGGCGAGATGCAATATTGAAAACATCGCCTCAAAAGGCACCCTTGAAAAAGCAGGCATGCGTATTGTGGGATATATGCTATGCGGCGATACAAAATAGAATAGACAATTAAAGCCTAAAAATAAATTTGCGCAACTGAATGGTTGCGTGTATATTTGCAACCAGACAGTTGCGTATAGTACTAGCAACTACAACTCTAAAACCGAAGACAGATGAAGCGTGATGTTTTCCAGGCCATAGCCGACCCTACCCGGCGGGCCATCCTTACCCTGCTTGCCGTACAGGCGATGACACCCAATGCCATTGCTGAGAACTTTGACAGCAGCAGGCAGGCCGTGTCAAAGCATATCAGGGTGCTGGCCGAATGTGGACTCGTGAAAGAAGAACAGCAGGGAAGGGAGATTTATTATCATTTCAATGCCAAAAAAATGAAAGAGATCGACAAATGGATGGAGCAGTTCCGGCATACCTGGGAAAATCGTTTTGATAAACTCGACATTGTTTTAAACCAAATAAAATCCACGAAAAATGATCAGCGTAGATAAACTACAGGTGGTTAAAGACCTGCAAAACAAGACCATCCGGATCACCCGGTATTTTGATGCCAGTAAAGAACAGGTTTGGAGAGCCTGGACCGAACCCGCTCTGCTCGACCAGTGGTGGGCACCTGAACCATGGAGGTCGGAAACTAAGAGTATGGACTTCCGCGTTGGTGGCCGCTGGCTCTATGCCATGGTAGGCCCGGATCAAACCAGGCAATGGTGCATGGTAAACTATACCCGCATAGAGCCCTTCAAGGTTTTTGAAGGCGATGATGCCTTCTGTGATGAGCAGGGGAATTACGCTACCGACATGCCAAAAATGTACTGGACAACCAGTCTTGACAAAGCAGATAACGGAACCATTGTAACGGTAGATGTTCGATTTGACTCAGATGCCGACCTTCAGAAGATCGTCGAAATGGGCTTCGAACAAGGTTTCACAACAGGTCTCGACCAGCTCGAGAAGCTGCTTAAGAAAACAGCCTGATCCTATATTTCAAACTATCACCTGCGCAGAGGGTAGACCACCCTCCAATGCGCAGGTGATTTTGAGTAGAATCATAACTGCTCCTAATTCATATCAATATATTAAAAGGATAGTAAGTATACCTTAAGCGGCACTAAAATAGTTGCCAGCTGATGAATTTCCTGGTAATGCTTCTTCAAATATTGCTTACTGTTGTTTGTATTCTAACAGCAGCAACCAGCATTTTGTTCTTCATTCGGCTTCGCTGGCCCGCACCCGTATGGTGGATACTAAAACTTTATGCCTCATCACTTTCTTATTTCATTGTGTTTACAGGCATCATTTGTATGATAGCTGGCTGGACAATGCATTCTACTTTTCTATTTACTATTGCCTCCTATATTGTTTTGGTCTACGCTGCCCATTTCCTTCTTGTTACGGCTGCTCCAAAACAATCCGGCAGTTTTGAAAATGCATTTGGCATTCAATATGAATCGCGGATAAAACCAGATCAGAAGAAATTCTTTCTTTCATCGCGTAGAATATTCAGTCTGCCGGAGGTGTCCGAACCAGGATTTATAAAAGATCTTCCTTTTGCTACTATTGCAGAAAGTAGCAGAACAATTTACGCTGATCTCTGGCATCCCGCGGAAACTACCAAACCATCAAAGCTTGCCTTTATCTTTCTGCATGGGAGCGCCTTCTACTTTCTGGATAAAGACATGGGAACACGCCCACTGTTCAGGCATTTAACCGCACAGGGACACCTTATTATGGATGTTGCCTACCGGCTGGCCCCTGAAACAGATATTATGGGTATGGTACATGATGTTAAGCGTGCCATCCACTGGATCAAATCAAATGCCGCCGAATATCAGATCAATCCCGACCGCATCGTTGTTGGAGGTGGTTCGGCAGGAGGAACACTCGCGCTAATGGCTGCCTACACTGCAAAGGATGATCGCTTCACTCCGCCGGAACTAACCGGAAAAGATCTTAGCTGCGAGGGAGTAATTTCTTTGTATGGACCAACTGACCTGGCAGCGCATTACTATCATACCAGGCAGCACCTTACCACACGTGAAGTGCCTGGCCAACCAAAGAAAAAAGTCCCCACCCAAATGCCTGAATGGATCAAAAAGAAAATGGGCAGCGATTACCATCGGCTGGGGCTCGACAAGGGCTTTGAGAAAGCCGGTGCCCTGGCTCCCCTGCTTGGCGGCCACCCCGATGAGTGTGCCGATACCTATGCCTTCTATTCTCCTCTTACACATGTGCATGCTAAATGTCCGCCAACTTTACTTATTCATGGCGGGCATGATCTAATGGCGCCCGTTAGGACAACACGATTACTTAAGGAAAGATTATCCGGCAAAAATATACCGGTAGTTATGCATATACTCCCCCAAACCGATCATGCATTTGATATGGCTCTGCCTAAGTTATCACCTGCAACGCATTCAGCTATCTATGATATGGAGAGATTTCTTGCTATGATGGTTTGAAAATTAGTTTCGTAAATTTCTATCCACTTTACAATACAACAACCCATGATTAAACGATTACTTGCATTCCTCCTATCGGTGTCAGTGATGTTCACCGCTAATGCACAAACGAAAACAGCGTCCGCGAATCAGAAGGCACTGACATCCACGCAAGCTATTGATAGTGTATTGCCTGTACGCGGACTCGCCATTGCCGCACCCTCTGCAAAAAGACTGGATGAGTTCGTTCGTTTTATTGAGCAGGAACTGGCTCCGGGCCGCATCAACCTGCTGATACTTCGGGTGGATTATAATTACGCATATGAAAGCCATCCCGAGCTAAGGGATTCATTCCCCCTCTCAAAAGCCGATGTAAAAAAGATCGTTGCAGCGGGAAAGAAGCATGGAATAAAGATCGCGCCGCAGATCAATTTACTGGGTCACCAATCCTGGGCAACAAAGACGACTGCGCTCTTACGCGTGTATCCAGAGTTTGATGAAACACCGCATGTAGATACCAAAAATTATACGGGATGGCCTAACGCTGATGGACTCTATTGCAAAAGTTATTGTCCCCTCCACCCCGGTGTACACAAAGTTGTATTTGCATTGGTGGATGAGATAATGGATGCCTTTGAAGCGGAATGGTTTCATGCCGGCATGGATGAGGTGTTCTATATTGGCGATGATAAATGTCCGCGGTGTAGTGGCAGGGATAAGGCAGAATTATTCGCGAATGAAGTGACGAAGATTCGTGAACATCTTGCTGCAAAGAACCGCCGACTGATGATTTGGGGAGATCGATTGATAGATGGGAAGACTACGGGTATCGGTATGTGGGAAGCAAGTATGAACAATACACACCGGGCGATAGACATGATCCCGAAAGATGTATTCATCTGCGACTGGCATTATGAAAGGCCGGATGCTACTGCAGTGTATTTTGCCATGAAAGGATTTTCAGTGGCTACCTGTCCATGGCGCAAGCCGGAATTGGCGCTCCAGCAGGTGGCGGATATGCAACGTTACCGTGAACAGGCAACAAAAGCAATGAAACCAAGGTTTGAGGGCATTATCGCGACGGTATGGTCGGGTGCAGATCGTTTCCTCGATAGTTATTACAATCCAGCTCTTGAGAAAGAGACGATTTCAGATGCACTCACGCTGAAGCGGCTGATGCAGGAGTTTAAGAAATTATAATGGGGTTGCTTGTTATTTAAGGCTGCCGGTTCCGAACACGATTTTCGGACTGCAGGATTTTCTTACAATTCGCAAGTATATAATTGGCTTTAGAATTTCCAGCTGATGCAAGTCATAATCCTTTTGCGTTAATAGGATTAGTTTTAGACCGGAGGGATTTCTATATGAAAGCACCCAACGAAACGCTGCGCAAAATACTTGTGTCCTGCGGACTGTTAGCCTCATTATTATACCTGGGGATGAATATATTTATTCCGATGGCCTACCCCGGGTATAACTATTCTGAACAAGCCGTCAGCGAATTATCGGCAGTAGGAGCAACCACCCGAAACAGTTGGATCTTCTGGGCTAATATATATGCTGTACTCAGCATTGCTTTTGGCATCGGAATCTGGTTGTCTGCAAAAGGGAAACGATCCTTGCAAATTGTAGCTGCGCTTATGGTGGTAAGTGCAGCTATAGGGCTCTTCTGGCCCCCCATGCACCAGCGGGAAGACCTGGTGGCTGGAAAGGGATCCACCACCGATACCTTGCATATTGTGTTTTCGGCAATTACTGTTCTTGCATTTTTGCTAATGATGGCTTTCAGTGCTGGAGCATGTGGTAAAAAATTCAGGATCTATGCCATCGGCAGCCTGGTGCTGATGATTATATTCCTTGGATTAACCGCATTACAATCCCCACAGATGGAAGCAAACCTGCCAACACCGCTGCTTGGAGTATGGGAAAGAATTGGCATAGGATTGTATATGCTCTGGATGGCTGTGTTTGCCCTTCAACTGCTTAGACAGCATGATCGCAAAAAGGGTGCCGCATGAATTTGATTATACCGAAGGTTTTTATACATTGGTAGTATAAACCAATTCATATGAGGCACCTTACCCTGATAGGCCTGTTAATTATTTTCTGTTTTACCGGTTATTCGCAACAGTATAAAAAGACGATCGAAAAGCAGTTCCTGACCTACACCAACCATATCATAGAAAAAGATTTCAAAGGAGCTTGTAATTATATCATTGAGGATTTCTTTAAAATTATTCCAAGGGAACAGCTTGTTCTGCTGATGGAGAAAACCTTCAACAACCCCGATATTGAATTTGCTATTGATTCTCCCAAAATCATAAAGATTGAAGACAGCAGGAAATTCAACGCAAACGACTATGCGCGATTACAATATTCAAACCTGCTGCGCATGAAATTCGTAATACCAGCAGAAGATGGCGAAGCAGTTTCTGGGGAAGAGAAAGAGATGACCACCAGCCTCACCAAAGCAAATCTTGAAAAAACATTCGGCGATCAGAACGTAAGGTATGATGCTGCAACAGGCTATTTCACCATATTCAGCATTAAGGATGTGGTTGCAACTTCTGCCGACGGCGAAAAATGGAAGTTTGTGGTGGTGGAAGAAAAGCAGAAACCCATACTAAGCAAATTCCTGCCAAAGGAAATGCTGCAATAAACTGATATGAATTTCTCTGTAGATAAATCCATGGAGATCCTCGAAAGAACTCCAGCCATCCTGAATACGCTGTTAAAGGGTATATCGGATGAGTGGTTATTTAATAACCAGGGACCAGAAACATGGTCTCCCTATGATATCATCGGGCATCTCATTCATGGGGAGAAGACTGACTGGATCCCACGTATGGAGATAATCCTTTCCGGAAGTGGAGAGAGACGCTTTGAGAAATTCGATCGCTTTGCTCAGTTTGAAGCAAGCAAGGGAAAAACAATCGACGAATTACTTGATGAATTCACATCCATAAGAGAAAAAAACCTACTGCTGCTTCGCTCTAAAAACCTCCGGGAAGCAGACCTCGCCAAAACCGGTATTCATCCCGCCTTTGGAGAGGTCACCCTGGCGCAATTGCTGGCAACCTGGGCGGTTCATGACCTGAACCATATTGCACAGATCAGCAGGGTAATGGCAGCGCAGTATAAAACAGCAGTAGGTCCATGGGTCGAATATCTTGGGATCCTGGGCAACACTAAAACAACTTAGTGAATGCTTTTCAAGGAAGTAAACTCCAGCTTACTAAACAGTGACTTGTCCTGCGTATCTATTTGTATATCAGTATAGCGTTCGTTGGGGAAGAAGACCGAGGTCATAACCGTAAGCCCGTCATCGGCCAACAACTCCACGGAAGCATCATCAACAACCAGACTCATATTCATTCCAGCCTCCTTACTAATGCGCGGCGCTGTATGACGTGCAGCAAATCCTTTTTCAAAAGACACCTTTCCTGAAAGTGTACGATCAATAAAATATTGATTGGCGGCCTTGTCAAATCCTATCAGTAGTTTCTCTCCCTTGCTATTGGAGAGCGTGATGGTATAGGAAGCAAGGGCAGTCGCTGCCAGATCCAATTTCGCTGCACCAGTAAGCTCGCCCTTCATATCCTCCAGGGTTATTTTCTTATCATTCAATACATCCAACTCTTTCACCAGGCTTGAAGCAACAAAATACTGTTCACCCACTTTCTCCATTCTAAGCTCACGGGGAAGGGTAGCTGCTCCACGCCATTTTTCAGTTGGAACAACATTGGCATACTGCCAGTTATTCATCCAGCCGATAAATAGTTTTCTATCGCCGGTATTGGCCCAGGTTATTCCGGCATAGTTATCCGGACCATAATCGATCCACTTTATATCCGTATTGTGCGGAGTGAAGGTAGTACCATCAAAATCGCCGGTGAAATACTGGGTGGCAGAACCACCATTCGGTCCACCCGGATTAATACTCACGATCAACACCCAAACCTGTTTACCATCATGCTCCATCGAAAAAAGATCAGGGCATTCCCACACGCCACCATGCGCACCAACTTCCTTTCCAAACTCCGACTCCTTTGTCCAGTTCTTCAGATCAGGAGAAGAGTAAAATGTTATGCGATCCATTGTTGCCAATGTCATGATCCATTTCTTCCCTGCCTCATACCACATCACCTTGGGATCACGGAAATCGCGGATACCAGGGTTTTTAAGAACAGGATTAGCAGCATATTTTTCCCATGTCTTGCCCTCATCGAGACTATAAGCTAAACTCTGGTACTGGAAAACGCTGCTGCCCGTCTTTTCCATTGGTGAATTGTGGTGCGTGAAAATAGCCACCAGCGGGGTTTTGCCATCCTTTCCAAAACCGGAAGTATTGTTGATATCGGCAACGGCAGAACCCGAAAAGATCCATCCCAGACTATCAGGATAGAGAGCCACCGGCTGGTGCTCCCAATGCACAAGGTCTTTGCTGGTGGCATGCGCCCAATGCATGGGGCCCCATACCGTACTATCCGGATAATACTGGTAAAACAAATGATACTGGTTATTGAAATACACCATACCATTAGGATCATTCATCCATTTCTCGGCAGGAGTAAAATGTACTTGTGGACGATGTGGCTCACCTGCCGATTGCGGCGTCCCGGAGGAGCCGCAACCAAGCAGTGAACCGACCACAACTGCTGCCATTAAACCATAAAATATTTTCATGTGGATCTGCTTTTGTTTATTGTAATTAGAATCAAAGGATCAATTCATCAGTAACCCGGATTCTGAATATACAACCCTTTGGTAAAAGTAATTTCTGACTGCGGAATGGGAAGGTATTCATCGCGACCGGCAGTAAACTTCGCTGTTGAAAGGTATGGCCTCCTCACCTTCTCCACATTTAAGTACTGGTTAAGTGTTGGCTCCGCAATACCCCAACGTACCAGGTCAAAGAAACGATGTCCCTCCGTTGCAAACTCAAGTCTTCTCTCCCATTGCAGTGCAAGTCGGGCATAGTCCTGTGTCCATCCTGCTGTAGGGTATGGCTTAACGTTATAGTTAGACGCGAAACTTCCATCCAGCTTTTTCAACCTTGATGTACTTGCCGCTGCCCTTTCCCTTATCTGGTTGATGAGCGGAAGCGCTTTATCATGCTGGCCCAGTTCAATATAAGCCTCCGCCTGCATCAGCAACACTTCATCAAATCTAAGGATGTCCTGGTTCTTCGCCACACCCATGAATGGCCCGTTCTTGAAATAAGATGGACTGGTGGCCAGTTGCTGGCTGCGCATGGTGTGGAAGTTTCCATAAACACCCGCATCACGTACCCAGCTATTGCTGAAGAGCTTAGTATTATCATACTTGTAAACATGCCCATCAATTCCTACTGTATGATCAAGCCTTACATCCACGGTAACCTTTGAAAGATCAGCGATGCCATTGTTGAAACCTGTCATATTAGGCAGGCCCTTATCATCAGTAGTATGCGCATTAACGAGGTTCTGCGTACCAGCATTGAATCCGCAACAGCCATACTGCGGTGCACCATGCGGATAGTTCAGTCCGTCTTCATAATTAAGTCTGCCGGAAGTAGTACCATCATTGATAGAGAACTGGATGGCAAAAATTGACTCGGGACTATTCTCGGTTTCGGGTAAGAAGTTATCCGCGATATCAGCATTCAATGCATACTTGCCTGATTCAATAACCGATTGGGTAAGATCAACCACCTCCTGCAGCCTTTGCTGATTGATGCTCACCACCTGGTGCTGCTCATCCTGCTGGTAGGCCTGGAACAAACGAAGCTTGGCCAGATATGCCTGTGCGGCATATTTGTTTGGTCTGCCGAGTTGCTGCTGAGTTTCGGGGAGGTTCTCAATGGCATATTCAAAATCGGCAGCTATCTTATTCCAGGATTCTTCCCAACCCAGATCATTTGATACCGCCAGGATCTCCTCAGCAGTAGCATTTTCATCGAAGATGGGAATGTTCTTGTAGAGACTCTTTAAAGTGAAATAACTATGTGCACGAAGGAACCTCAATTCTGCAAGTCTTGATTGCTTCTGCGGGAAATCCGCATCAGCAAGTCCATTCACGGCGCGGATCGCAACATTGGCGCGGGAGATAGATTTGTAAAGGTTCTTCCAGCTCCTTGAAATAAAGGCATCAAAGGTTGGTACAACCGTGTTGTAATGTTCCAGCGCGTCTATCTCAAATACATCGCCGGTACCGCCGCCACCTTTATAAGAGTCATCAGAGCGTACACTACCATACACCCACATACTATAGATAGGGCCTATCATATCTCCATTACCAATGGCAGCATAGGCTGCTGTTACCAGTCCCTCCACTGCTGTTGGGGAGGTAAGATCCTGTGATGACAATACACCTGTTGGTGTATATTCCAACTGCTTTTTACAACTGCCAAAACAGATCAGTGCTAAAGCGAAAATTGCGGTTATATATTGACGTTTCATTGTTCGTTTTTTTTAGTAGGTCAGAAAGAAGCGTTTACTCCAAAAGTGAATGTGCGTGGGATGGGAATTGGGCCAAGATCAATTCTCTCGGGGTCGGGACTCAAATGATCTTTGCTCTTGATGAGGAAAAGATTCTCTCCCATCAGGAAAAAGCGAAGCCTTGAGAAGATCGATTTTTGCTGAAGCGTATAACCCAACTGAACGTTCCTCATTTTGAAATAAGAAGTGCTCACGATAAAATAATCGGAGGTGCGTCCCTCGCTGTTATTGTCCTTCAATGTTAATGCAGGCACGTCGGTATTGGTGTTGGTGGGAGTCCAGCCGTTGAATACACCCGGACCAACATTTTCTCTTCCTCTCATGAGGTTATTGAATACGGTGTACACATCAAAACCTTCCCTGCCAGCTACGCCTGATCCGAAAACAGAGAGATCAAAATTCTTGTAGTTCATATCGATCCGCATACCATACTCGAGGTCGGGCAACTGCGTGCCGATCCAGGTACGGTCGAGGTCGTTGATCACGTTGTCGCCATTGATATCAACATAACGAATCCTTCCCGGACCTGCACCCACCTGCGTAGGCGCTTTATCAACTTCGCTCTGGCTCTGGAAAAGTCCGGCGGTTTTGTAACCGAATATATCAAACTGCGAATGACCAATAATGGTGTTCACGAGGTTACCCGGATAAGCCGGACGAACAACTTCTGGAAGCTCAGTGATCTTATCACGGAAATGCGCAAAATTCAGTTGAACATTATAAGTAAAGTCACCCTTTCTCTCACCCCTGTAGCCGATCACAAATTCCCATCCTTTGTTAGATTTAGAAGCACCATTCACGGTCTTCTGCTGACCTTCTCCCAGTGCTGATGCAATGGGTGGTGTGATCAGGATACCGGTTGTATTACGCGAGAAATAATCAAATGATCCGAAGATCTTATTCTCCAGCAACGCGAAGTCAACACCAGCGTTAATCTCTTCTGTTGTTTCCCAGCGAAGCTGCGAATTGGCGGCCTGCGTTTGCACGAAACCGGAAGGCAATACCCCTGTGTTACCACCACTAAGCGCATAGGCGGTACCGATATTCATATACTGCTCCCAGAAGCCACCAACCAATTGAGAAAGAACGGTACCATATCGGGTGTCGAACAAACCAAAACGGCTCAGGTCACCGATCTCCTGGTTACCCACGCGGCCGGCAGCCACGCGGAGTTTGAGCTCAGAGAACAATTTGCTATCGGCCATGAATGCTTCGCGGTCAATTCTCCATCCCAGTGAAGCGGCGGGAAAAATACCATAACGATTGTCGGCACCAAAGCGGGATGAACCATCACGGCGAATAGTAAACGAAGCGAGGTACCTGTCATCAAAACTATAATCCACCCTTCCGAAGAGTGAGAACAACCTGTTACCGGTTGATCCACCTGCAACAGTGGTATTTCCTGTTCCGGCACTCATCGTGAAATAGTCTTCTGTTTGTATGGCAAAATTTTCCTTACGGGTAAACTGGAAATCGAGATTTGTCTTGATGAATTCTGTTCCCGCCAGAAACTTAAAGCTGTGATCAGTACCAAGGTTCCAGTTATAACGGGCGGTATTGGAGAAAGTATAACTAAGGAATTTATTCTGGTCGTGCGATAAACTATTAGTGGTTCTGTTGAAAGCACCTTCTGTGAAAGTAGGCAGGATGATCTTGCTCAGGTAGGTGGCATAATCAGCACCCAATGTTGATTTGAAAAACAGGTTCTTAATAGGTTGAATTTCCACGAAAGCACTACCAAAAGCAGATACGCGGTTGGCATTATCCCAGCGCGACAGATACTGCATATGCAGCGGGTTGTTACGGTCGGAGTAACCCCCACCCGATGCGCCGGCAAATGTGACGCCATCTTTCTGATATACAGGAATGGTAGGCACCTGGAATACGGCGAGTGAAGTTGTTGAGGCACCACCAATATCCCTGCTGGTGAGGGTTTCATTGGAGTTGGCAACACGCATATTCATCCCGAAACTTACCCGGTTATCAAAGGCACGCGTAATAGCATTGATGCTACCGGCTATACGCTCGTAATCGGTGTAGCGTAACATACCGGTATTCTTGAAATGCTGAAGGTTCACCTCCAGAGATGAATTGCGGTTACCTGCAGAAACAGTTAAACTGTTGCTGGTAACGATACCTGTTTTATACATCACATCCTGCCAATCAGTATTGCCGGCCGGAGTGTTGGGATCACCACCAACAAAGGGCTGAACGGTTACGCTGTTGAGAACAGGATTATCATAATCGTTGTTCCAGTTGAAAGCATAGATCTCACCATAAGCAGCGGCGGGATCCTGGCGATCATTCACAGATGCCTGCCATAAAGCCCTGCCTCTGTCAACGGCATTCAGCATCTTGAAGCGGGCATGTTTTTCAGATTGTGCTGACACGCTGCTGTTGAACTGGAAGTTTACTTTACCGTCGGTATTTCCACCGTTTTTAGTAGTAACAACAATAACACCGTTGGATGCCCTTGCTCCATAAATAGAAGCAGCGGACGCATCTTTCAATACCTGCATGGAAGCGATGACAGCAGGATCGAGATTCTGAAATACTTCAGGCCTTGTGGTAGGGATACCATCGATCACATAAAGCGGATCAGTATTACCGAGTGTATTGGAACCACGGATAAGTATACGCGAACTACGGCCATTCACCGATCCGTCTTTTTCAATGTAAAGTCCGGCCACCCTGCCCTGCAACGCCTGCATGGCATTACCGGAGCTGTTATTCTTAACGGGTGTCATATCCACCACGGCAACGGCGCCGGTAAGATCGCGCTTTCGCTGGGTGGTATAACCGGTTACAACAACCACTTCCTCTGTTTTGGCAGAGCCTTCCATTTCAATAGATAGGTCATCCATATTATCGGTGACCGGAATAGTTATGGCGGTTAAACCGGAGTAGGTAATGGTGATCGATTCACCAACATTGGCATCAATGGAAAATTTTCCATTGGCATCAGTAGTAGTGGCACGATTCTTCACCTGGATAGAAGCACCCTGCAGCGGGGACTTGTCAATTTTGCTGGTAACCGTTCCGGTTATTTTTTTCTGCTGAGCATACGAAGATGCCAGGAGCAGCAACATGGGGATTAGCAATAGCAATTTTCTCATAACATCGTTTTTAAATAATTAGCGGGTGTTGTTTGGGTTCATATATGGTGATCAGTTGCTCAAAGCCTGTTGGCGAATAAGCTGGTTGATCTCTTCCAGCTGGTAATCGGGACAAGGGCCGCTGTAGCTGGCTACCAATGCACCTAGGGCGCTGGCTGTCATCAGCATCTCATCGGGTTTTGCACCATTTGCGTACTGAGAAAGCAGTCCGGCAAAAAAGGCATCTCCACTTCCCACCGTATCAGCAACCTCCACTTTAAAGCCAGGGTGCTGGTAGAGATGGCCGTTGAAATTGAACATGGCGCCTTCGCTACCACGGGTAACTACAACCGAAGGAATATGGAAGCGATCCTGTATCAGTTTAATTCGATCTGCTGCTGATGGAAACTTGCTGAACCAGCCGGTGATCAATTCCAGTTCGGCCAGGTTGAGCTTGAGGAAATCGGCCTGTTGTAAGAGTTTTTCAATGACGCGGCGATTATAATGCGGCGGACGAAGATTTATATCCAGCACTTTGTAGGGTGCTATTTCCAGCAGGCGGTAAAGGGTATTGCGGGATGCGGTACTTCGGGTGGCGAGGCTGCCATATACAAAGAAGCGCGCGTCATGGAGCAGGGCCTCAAAGCGATCATCCCAATGGATATTATCCCAGGCAACGGGCTTCACGATATCATAGCTCACTTCATGGTGTTCACCTATGGTGGCGATGACGGTACCGGTAGGCAGGTTAGCATCCAGCTGGAAATAATCGGTGCTGATTTCCTGCTCCTGCATTAGCTGGAGTAAACGCTTACCCCAGTCGTCGAGACCAATTCGGGTGATCATGGACGGTACCATCCCTAACTTATTCAGGTGATAGGCAACATTCATGGGAGCACCACCGGGTTTGGCACCCGTGGGAAGTATATCCCAGAGGATCTCCCCAAAGCAAACCAGTTTGTTGTTGACAGGTGTATTCATGGCAGTCGTTTTAAGATTTTGAGAAAAGCGTTTAATGCATCACGATAGAGTGTTCCAGTTGCTCGAGGCTCTTGCCCTTGGTTTCGGGCATCAGCTTCCATACGAAGAGCAGTTGCACCACCATCATGATACAGAAGAATAAAAAGGTATTTCCGCCACCCAGGCTTTCAGCAAGCATGGGAAAAGAGAAGGCCACCACGGCTGCCATCACCCAATGCGTAAGGCTGCCGAGTGTTTGTCCCTTTGCCCTCACCTGGTTAGGGAAGATTTCAGAGATGAAAACCCAGATCACAGCGCCCTGCGAGAAGGCGAAGAAGGCAATATATACCAGTAGGAGAACGGTGATCATGAGTCCGCCGAAATCATTGAGGTAAAAAGCGCGGGATACCAGTCCGAGGGTCAGTATCAATCCGAATGAACCGATCATCATAAGGGTTCTCCTCCCGAAGCGGTCGATGAAGTTGAGGGCTATCAGGGTGAAGAGCAGGTTAACGGCGCCGATGCCTACGCTGGATAAAAGGGAGGATTGTTTGCCGAGGCCGGTCATCTCGAAAATGCGCGGGGCATAATAGATGATGGCATTGATGCCCGATACCTGGTTGAAAACGGCGAAGCTAACGGCGAGGAATACCGGAAAGCGGTTCTTGCGGGTAAAGAGAGTGGTATTATCTTCTTCCCCAGCAACCTGAACAGCATCCTGGCGGATCATGTTTACGTCTTCTTTATAACCTTCGGGATTAATAATTTTCAGCACCTCTTCCGCTTCGGCGATACGGTTCTTCTTGAGGATCAGCCAGCGCGGACTCTCAGGAACCAGCCTAAGCATCAGTAGGAAAATGAGGGAGGGGACCACCTGAACCCCCAGCATCCAGCGCCAGGAATTTTCGCCTTCCATACCGATGAGGTAGTTGGTAAGATAGGAGACGAGGATACCGAGAACGATATTGAACTGGAACATGGCCACCAGTTTACCGCGGCTTTTGGGAGGCGAGATCTCGGAAATATAAATCGGGGCCGTTACGGAAGAAGCGCCAACCCCTATACCCCCCAGGAGGCGGAAGAGGAGGAAGATATACCAGTTGGTAGCAAGAGCTGTTCCGATGGAGGAAAGCAGGTAAAGAACGGCGATCAGGATCAGGGTCTTTTTACGGCCCAGTTTCTCAGAGGGGAACCTGCCCAGCAGGGCACCAAGGATGGTGCCGATAAGCGCAATGGAAACGGTAAGTCCGTGTTCAAAGGCGCTGAGGCTCCAATAGGTCTGGATCGACTGTTCCGCGCCGGAGATCACCGCGGTATCGAATCCGAAGAGGAAACCTCCCAGCGCCACGACGACGCTCCATAACAAAACTTTTCTGTTCATGTGACAAGCAATTTGAAGCAAACTACCGTTTCATTATGGCGGAAGGGGGAGGATAGCATTTCAAAAGCTTCTGAAATTCTTCCAAATGGAATATTTCTTTTAAATCATTGATAATGAGAGGGATGTTGCTCAAAATAGTTTTAGAATAAGCGCTGCGCTTTCAGAATTGTAACCGGAATTTTAAGATTTGTTTCATTTTAGGCACCCCATCCTGCAATGAAATGATTAGAATATGAAATGATACAATAATTTAATAGTGCAATTGATGCCATATGAATATTGCCATGCCATGGTTTAAAGGGTCAAAGGGCTTCCTCTGTATTATAATAGTGTGCAGCCTCTTCCTTGGCTGTTCGGAAAGAGGAGAAGAGAAAACATTCAGGATCGGGTTTTCGCAATGCGGGGATGCCGATGAGTGGAGGAAATATATGCTTCAGGAGATGAAGCGTGAACTGGCCTTCCACCAGGATATGGAACTGATCTACAAGCAGGCCGATGATAACAGTGAGCTGCAGGTGAAGCAGGTAAAGGAGTTGCTGGCCGATGGGATCGACCTTTTGCTGATATCCCCCAATGAAATAGAACCACTCACCGCTATTGTGGAAGAGGTTTATGAAAAAGGTATACCGGTGATCGTGATCGACCGGGAGATCGCTCGGCCAAGCTATACCAATTTTATAGGGGCTGATAACTACGAGGTAGGACGGATAGCCGGACAGCATGCCGCCAGTCTGCTGAAAGGGAGGGGGAATATTATACAGATCACGGGGTTACCCAAGTCATCGCCCGCTATCGGGAGGAGGAAGGGCTTTGAGGATGCCATCAGGGAATGGCCGGAGATGAAGATCATCCACACTTTTAATGGCGGCTGGATCAGGCCGCCGGCACAGCGGGGCATCGACAGTCTGAAGGAGAGTCTGCCCCAAACACAGCTGGTATATGCACACAATGATGTTATGGCGATGGGCGCCTATGAGGCAGCGCGGCAGGCGGGGATAACCAATATAAAGTTCATCGGGGTAGATGCGCTGCCCGTGCAGGGGATGGGGATGGATATGGTGGCCGACGGAAGGCTGGAAGCATCCATGCTCTACTCCACCGGAGGGGTTGAAGCCATCCGCAATGCGGTGCAGCTACTCAAAAAGCAGACATTACCAAAACGCACTATTCTACCTACCCTGGTGGTGGACTCCAGTAATGTGCGGATGATGAAGCTACAGAGTGACAAGATCCTGAGCCAACAGAATGATATAGAAAAGCAGCAGGAAATGATGGCTGAGCAAAGGCGCACCTACAATACCCAGCGCACCTTTGTATATATACTGATGGTGACACTGAGTCTGGTAGTATTATTTGCTGGACTACTCTGGTACCTGCGGCAGTTAAATAAAAAGATCAACCGGCAGTTAGCCCGCAAGAATGAAGAGATCAGCAAGCAGAGTGAGCAACTGGTGGAGATGTCGGCCAGGGCAACCGAGGCCAATGAGGCGCGGATCAATTTCTTCACCAATATTTCGCATGAGTTCCGGACGCCGCTAACGCTGATACTGGGACCGCTGGAGGAGATGCTCGAAAACAGGAAGCTGCCGACGCCACTCCGCCAGCAGTTGAGCATGATGCGCAAAAATGTGGTGAGGCTGCTGAGGCTGGTGAATCAACTTATCGATCTGCGGCGGATCGAGTTCAATAAGATGCAGGTGCGGGCGGTGGAAACCGACCTGGTATTGTTTGCCAATGAGGTGGTGCAGCTCTTCCAGGAGATCGCGCGGCGAAAGCATATCGATTGCCGTTTGCTGACAGCAGAGCGGAGTCTGCCGGTTTGGATCGATGAGAGTATGATGGATAAGGTGCTTTTCAATCTATTATCCAATGCGTTCAAGTTCACGGAGGAGAACGGGTCGATCACTTTGCAGATAGAGAAAGATGTTGCTGCCAATGAGGCGGTTGTTGAGGTGAGGGATACGGGTATGGGGATGAGTGCCGAAACGCAGCAGCACCTGTTTGAGATCTTCTACCAGGGCGATCATGATACGCATAAAGGGTCGGGACTGGGCCTGGCGCTCAGTAAAGAGCTGGTGGAGTTGCACCATGGTGCCATCAGTGTGCAGAGTGAAAAGGGAAAAGGAGCGGTGTTTACGGTGAGGCTTCCGCTTGGTAATCGTCATTTCCAACCTGAGGAGATCAGTGCCGATCATCTGGAAAGCGACTGGCTGCTGGATGAGCAGAAATATTTTCAATCGGAGGTGGATGATCGTGGGGTGGGGGCAGCTGAATCAGCCTTTGAGGGAGGCCAGGCTCTTATGGCCCCTGATGAGAAGCCCGTCCTGCTGGTGATAGAGGATAATCCTGAGATGCGGCAGTTTCTGCGGCAGCGGCTCGAGGGAGGTTATGAGGTGCTGGAGGCGGCAGATGGTAACAGTGGATTGCAGCAAGCCATGGATAACCTGCCGGATATTATCATCTGTGATGTGATGATGCCGGGCAGGGATGGCATCAATCTCACCAACCAGTTAAAAACTGATGTGCGCACTTCCCATATTCCGGTGATACTGCTAACGGCGAGGACGGCTACTTCGCAGCAAATGGAGGGACTGAAAAGTATGGCGGATGCCTATATCACCAAGCCTTTTGATTTCGCATTATTGCAACAGAGTATAAGTAGTTTACTGGCTAACCGGAATAAGTTGAAGGAGCATTTTACGGCGGCGCTTCCTGCTGAGATCCGGACGCCGGGAGCAAATAAAACTGACCGTCGTTTTGTTTCGACTTTTGCATCAATTGTGGAGGCCAATATTTCCAATGATGCGTTTACGATTGAAGATATCTGTAAGGAGATGGCCATTTCTAAGGTGCAGTTGTACCGAAAGGTTAAGTCGCTGATGGATACCAATATCAATGAATACATTTTGCAAATGCGGATACAGAAGGCGCGATATTACCTGCAGCATGAAGAGATGACCATTGCAGAGGTAGCTTACAAGACCGGGTTTTCCTCGCCGGCTTATTTCTCTACGGTCTTCAAGAATAAGGTTGGGATCTCGCCTACCGTTTACCGCGATAAGGGGATGGGAAAGGAGTAATGCTGCTGGTGGGCCTCGCAAGGGTGGGCTCGCAATAAGCGCATGTCTTACAGCGCACCCTAACATTCAGCGCACACTAACATTCAGCGCATACTGCGCAACCAGTCTCTCATTCAGTTTAGACTTCGTAATCATCTCGGGCAAAATTTACAAATCGAAAGTAGTGAGGCGAGGGGTAGAAAAATGATGCGTTAATAGATTTTACAAATCGCAGGTGGTGATGGGAGAAATAGAAAATGCCACTGGTAGCAAAATTTTACAAATCGCAGGTGGTGATGCGAGGAGTAGAAAATGCTCACGTTAGCAAAATTTTACAAATCGCAGGTGGTGTGGGTGATAGCGTCGAAAAAGATCATTTTTATAGTTCCATATTTGGAACATAATATGTGTTTATTGATCTATAAATGGGTCAATATAAAACAGCTTCTTTTGCAAGCCCAATTCTTAGCTTACTTTCAATTTGTAAAAAAACCGGAACCTAATCTCTATCCAAATGATTAATGTGGTCCCGGTTAAAAACCACCCTACTCAGAATTTGAAGTGCCCGCGGTAAGGATAATTTCCTGCTTCGATATCATCCTTCATATCGAGTCTGCCGCTAACACCTTCAAATACACCTTCGCCGCTGCCATCAACAAGAGGATGCTGACAACGACCAAGAATTTCCGCCCCCAAATAGGAACCGTCTTCTGCACAGCCTTCATACTTTGCTTCAAACCTGTAGGTGGTCCAGAATGAACCGGAACTTCCTTTATACGTACCAATAAAAAGTTCCCTGCCCACTTCGCGGTAGGTGCCACTTGGAGAGCATTCGAATTCATCCACAAACACATAGAGACATCCCTCCAGATCTCCTGTCATCCTTACGGCAAAAGCCGCACCTTGCTGTGCTGCTACATTACAGGCATCGCTATCGTCAAAATAACCAATACCTGAATATTGTGTTGCACCCATTGATTCCATCAATACGGATTTCAGATTGCCAACTGCCAATTCATCGGATATAGAATAATCTTTACTGCAGCCGATGGTGATCAGACCAAGGCATAAGATCAGTGGAACAATTGATTTCTTGTTCATAATAGACCTCCCGTTATTTGGTGAATAAATAAAGACAGTCTAATTGAAAAATCAGTTCGCAAAAGGGGAAGATAAGGTCGTGTATTCGTTAGGGCAAGAGGGGTAAATATGCAGCTGTGAGGAGTACTTAAATTTAAGCAATTAATGCGAACCATGCAAGTTTTCGTTGGCACATACCATTGATGTATTATATCCGGCATACAGAAAAGGATAATTTAAATTACTATTATATACCATCGCCCATGGACAATAGAAATTCCATCTCCAGGAGAGTAGCCGTAAAGAGTTCTGTATTCGGATTACTATCGGTAGGCATACCACAGTTGCTATTTGCCCGCAACATAAATTATTGCAGCGATAATGTTGAGCAGACAGTTCCCAATAGTCGCTACCCCGCTATTGAAGAGTCAGTAGTAGCCGAAGTGGTTGGGGTATCACATTTCGACCTGGAGCGATTGAAGAAACTTGTGGAACCGCGGCCTGAACTCGCAAGAGCTTGTTGGGACTGGGGTTTCGGCGACTGGGAAACAGCCATTGGCGCGGCATCACATGTGGGTAGAAAAGATATTGTCAACTACCTGATGTCTATAGGCGCGCGACCCGATATTTTCACCTATGCCATGCTGGGCGCTTACTCAACAGTTAAATCGATGATTGATTTAACACCGGGTGTTCAGCGCATTGCAGGACCCCATGGCATCAGTCTGCTGCAGCATGTAAAAAACGGATTGGAAAAAGAGCCCAACAACCGGGAGGCCACCAAACTAATCAGTTACCTGCAATCACTGGGTGATGCAGATGGCGAAACCTATCTCAGCATGGAAGATGGCGAGAAAGAAAAATACCTGGGTGATTACAAATATGGTGATGGTGAGCAGCAGGGATTCTCCATCAAACTCAATATGCGGAAAATGATCAGTCTGGGTAAGCTGGGGAAAAACGGCGGCGCACTTTATAAGATCGGCGACAATAAATTCATTTATAATGGAGCTCCATCAGTTGTTGTAAGTTTTAATGTTGAAGCTGGTAAAGTCATTTCGCTGACCATAACCGAACCTGGATTAAGTGTTATCGCGAAAAAAATATAAGCTGTTTTAAAATTTACAAATCGAAAGTGGTGGGTCCTGGGGTGGGAAATTGTCACTGCTATTTTAATTTACAGATCGCCAGTGGTGAGACTTGAGGTAGGAAATTCTTGCTTCTATTAAAATTTACAAATCGCAAGTGGGCAGGGTGATGGTATCGGAAACTGTCATATCGCATTCCCCAAACTACTACCATACTAAATTCAGGATAACCGCTACTTGCTATCTGTAAATAAATGCGGAGATGGAAAATAAATGATCTGGATCAGCACAGTTTCGATTTGTAAAAAACGGTGGCCATTCAAAATAAATAGCTGTATAGGAGCTTAGTTCGATCTGTAAAAAAGGGCGGTCATTGAAAATAAATAGCAGTATCGGAACATACTTTCGATTTGTAAAAATCTCCGTGCAAGAATAAAAGCAAAAATAGAATCAAATCACCCCTTTATAACATACTCTACCCAGTTAGGTCCCTTCTTAAAGGAATCGGTGAACTCCTTTTTCTCCGAAGCCTTCAGTTCAGCGCGGAACTTTTTCGCCCGCGCATCCTGGATCACCCCAACATCGGTACGCACCAATCGTCCGCGCGACTTTTCTATCAGCACACGGTATAATGATTTGTCGGGGAAATTCTCAGACCCGCCCCATGCAGAAGGCACCTTATCCTGCACCAACGGCATGAACACAACAAGATCATCATTCTGCACATGGTTAAGTCCGCTCACCGAAGCTGTTCCATTATGACTGCCATGATGACCCACTTTGTAGAAGATCGTATTGGCAAGCAGCTCAGCAGTATCCTTGCCGCCCTTCTTCTTCAGGCTGCGCATGACCGTTGGCTTATGCCAGCCCATCCAGTTGCCCGACTGTGCATCGCCGGGAAGCAACACCACGCGACCGCTATCGCCAAATTCAATCGCCATCGCCAGACTGGTATTATTGGTGAGCGCCGTCACCCGCATCGCAATGGAGGCAGCATTCTCGAGCCAGTCGGTCTCAATCTGCCGCCAGCGATTGGCAACACTATTATATTCTTTCAGAAATGCTTCCTTCTCCTTTCCCTGCAAAATATATTGCTCGCCAAAAGGCGATTGACCCTCCTCCAGGCTGATCCCACTCTCCACAATTGGTTCATTAAAAGAGGATAAATTCTCATCCTCTTTGGCAAATGCGGGATTTAATACACCCGCAAAAGCTGGATTTATCGTCCCCATAGAACCCGGATTTAAGCCCGCCCCAGAACCCGGATTTAAGCCCGCCCCAGAAACCTGGTTTAACACACCTGCCCCGCCAGCCTTATCTGCTGATGGCGAAGCAACCGCCAGTTTGTACATCTCATCTTCCTCGGTTGCGATCTTAAAGAAACGCATATCCCTATCGCGCGGCGGACCGAGCACATAAAATTTCATCCCCTCCGCTCCTTCCAGATCGCTGATCACCTCACCCGGTTTGAGGTAACGGACATCCCCTTTCTTCTTCAGGTAGCTGACAGCATCACTATTGGTGAGCGATGCCTTGGCACCCCGCATCGGTATAACGCCATCCTCTAACCGAAGTAACTCAAGCGTATCCTCCATCGTTTGGAGCTGCGCTTTTGCACGCGCATTCATCCCCCTTACATGCGAGCTGGCGGCAGCTTTCCGCCTGAGAGAAGTGATCGCCATTTCAGCAGCAAGCGTCAGCTCTTGCATTTTTTTCCCATAAAGATCTTTCAGGACCTTCGCGATATCATCGCCCTCATCCTCGATCCATGACATCCACACTTTTCCCACTTCAATGCGATCAAAAACAGCACGGGCCTGGTTGAATCCCGAAACATGATCCATATGCTCATGGGTGAGCACCAGCAGATCGAGCTTCCCATTGCAGGTGGCATGGATATCTTCCACGCAGGCGCTGATAGCCTCCTTCTTCGTCATCCATCCCCCGCAATCGATCAGCATGGAAAATGCGATATCATCACCGCGCTGGAAGAGCAGCAGGAGACAGTCGCCCACAGAACCGGTATTGTACATCCTGAAACGGATAGAATCAATTGTACTCATATAACGGGAGTTTTTGCCTGGTGAATAAATGCGAGAGGTTCGGGCTTGTCGTGCGCGAAACCGATATCCTCCACGAGATCGCCGAGCATGCATCGCCACTGCATTTTGAGCCTGCTCTCGTTGAATTTCAGTTTTCGGTTAGCCTTGTTCGTGAGCCGGTAAGTATCGAAGATGGGTTTGCGGATAGCATGCCTCAGTGTGAGGTTGTCAAGATCGAATATCAGCGTGCAGCCACCGCGGAAGATCATGCTCTCTCCTGCCATATCGCTCTTATTGCCATAACGGAATTTCCGGAAGCTGGGGACACCGTCTTTCTCTTCCACTGCAAGCTTGCAGCGTTGTGAGAGGGTCATGATGATCTGGTTGAGCACATTGCCATCGGGACCGATCCGATTGTGTAAACGCAGTGAATGAATCTCCACCGATGGACCTTTTCGGGTACTGTTAGACGTTCGTATGCCGAAATCTTTGTACTGCTCCGAGAATACGAGTCCGGTTATATTTTCAAATGTGATGGGGTCGATGGCTGCGCCCTGCTCATCGAACATATAACTATGCAGTCCCTTGATGCCCAGCCTGGGATTGCCGCGGATGAAGTCGCGGGTTTCATTGAAGATATCTTCGCGGTTTGTTTTGTAGGCCAGCTTCTCCTTGAAGCCACGAAGGAACTGGCTGATATCACGCGCAAAGCCTTTCTTATCGCTCTCCGATTCATAGATACTATAGCCGAGCGTATCGGCGGAGAGATTGGGCACGCCGGCAGGGATGATACCGCGCTTGCGGAATGCGTTGATGAAAGCGATCCGGTAATGCTTGTCGTCATTGGCCACCAGTTCTTTGTCGGCGGTGATGAGTGCGCGGAGATAATCGCCGTAGTTGAGGTCCACCGGCGGACAATAATCCAGTGCCCGGATGCACATATTCAGCACATGCGATGCCGTTTTAGAAGCTTCATCGGCGAGGCGGGAAACAAGGTCCGGGTGTATATCACCGTTAGGAAGGATGCCGGTGCCGCCCGTGGCTATGCGAAGAAGATCGGCTGTGCGGTTTTTGTAGATGGTGACGAATGCGTCGAAGACGGCCGATACCAGCAGGGCGCCGCGGTCATGGCATTCGAGGTTGTTCTCATAATCAGTTGGACTGGCAATATTTCGTTGCCAAACACCATCAACTGTTTTACCGATGGCATCGCGGAGGGAGCGGTATTCACCCGTCGATTGCCCGAATTCCACTGCCAGTTTTGCCAGCAGGTTTTCGGCATCTATTTGTCCGCGTACGAGGCGAACCTGGTTGCGGACGATCTCGGGATGGGTGAAATGCTGGAGCAGGGCCACGATATCGGCGAAGCCTTCGTGGAAGCCGGCGGTATCGGGATGGGTGGGTTCGAGGAAGCGGCTATACATGCCATCGAGGAGGGCATGGGTTGTTTCGTGGGCGATGATATCATGCGATAGGCAGGAGAACACGATGCCTCCGGGCAGGTAGATAGCGCTGTTGGTGGCGGTGGCATTGAAGTAGCCGAAGAGCAGGGCTTTCCTGTCGGCCGAGTAGTACGCGTTGTGGTCGCGCAGAGCATGCGGGAACACCAGCAGTTGCCGAACGAATTCGAAGCTGCGTCTGTTATTGCTGTCGATCATCTCCACGGGGCTCCACATCACTTTTCGACCCAGGGCTTTCTCGAAATTCTTTATGGTGTTCATGGTAACGGCGTACACCATCTGCTGGTGGAACTGCGGATTGGTTTCACTGGGTGAGAGACCGTCGGACGCCAGAATCTCGGGACGGTTAAGGTCCACGGGTTTGTAGATGGCGTTGCTGGCGGGATCGCGGTCAATGACGCGGATATACTCACCGTCGGGCCCAGGCTTGAGGTTATCCTCCCATGGCACTTTGTAGGTGATCTCGTTGATGCCTACTGTGTCGAGGTCGAGGGATGTTATAGGGTCGAAGGCATAGCCACGCAGCTTGCGGAAGGGCGGGCGGTTGTTGAGGATATGGTCAGGCATAATGATAGATTAACGCTGGACAATAGAGTTTAACCTGTATCTCGGTTAAGGTGGATGCCTGTTTGATGAGGCAGTCCATCTGTTGCTTTGACAGAGGGGTGAGATTTGTGCCCACGGTGCGGGCTATACGCTTTTCTTCTGCTGTGGGGAAATCTAAACTTTTGTAGTTGATCCGTTCTTTCAGCCAGTTGGTGATTTCGCCTGTGTAGTGACCGGGACTCGCGACCCATTCTTCTTTCAGTTCATGTGCTCTTATAACGGAGTCGGGTACCTGCTTTTTCTCGAGGTTGGTGATGAAGCCGGGGATGCTGTTTTCGGCGTTCCACCCAAGGGATAGGTATGCTATTTGTTTGCCTGATGCGGCGGCATTTTCATAGACGTCCTGCACCATTTGAGCATTTTTTATGCGCATCATGAATACGTTGACTGTTTGCACGAGCAGGGAGATGGTATTGCTGAACGAGAGTTCTTTTCCCATGCCGCCACCGGCATCGCTGGTGATGATGGTGGAGCAGTTGTACTGGCCGCGCTGCATGATCTTATGGATGCCCTGGTTATCGTATACGCCGCCGTCGACGAGAGCGGGGTGGATGCGGTTGGCGTCGGAGGGCTCGCGGAAAAATTGTTTATCGATGGTTATGGGGGTGAAGGCGAAGGGCACGCAGGTGGAGGCCATGACGGCGCGGGCGATGGGGAAATCGCCGGCGTTGAATTTGATGGGGCGTTCGAGGAACTGGTAGGTAGAGTCCTGCATCCAGGTGCGGCTGAAGGTGAAGGGGCGGGCTGTTTGCAGGTTGGTGGATCCTATGACGAGTGTGGGTGATGGGTGCAGTTGGGATAATGATTTTTTATGGAAGAAGAATTCGTCGTAGATCTTTTCTATGCGACTGCTGGCGGGGAAGAGTTGGAACTGGAATTTGTAAAGTATGATAAGCAGGGTGATGATGAGTAGCGGCGATCCCCATTCGTAGTTGGTGAACAGAAGAATTATGGCGGGTACGAGGAAGGCTAGCACTACCAGGATCAGCTGCAGGAAGGTTGTTGAGAGAAGAAGTTTTTTGATAACGTTCTTTTGCTGCAGGCCGTTGTAGAGTTCGTTGAAGAACTCTTCGAATGAATTTTTTCGGGTGCAGTAGGCGGCGCCGGTGATGGATCCGCCGGAGATGGTGGAGATGATATCAACCTGATCGAGGACATTCATTTCCTGGAGCTTTTTCAGTGTGCCGAGGTGGAAGGCTGCGGCGCGGTATCCCCCTCCGGAGAGGGATAGTCCAAGGCGATTGGAGGCGGACATGGTTTAATGCTTTTGGATACTGTGATGATACGAAAGAAAAGGAGTAATGTCAATTACCAGTTTCGGGTATTTATGCGGGTTGCGCGGGGTGGCGGGGTGGCGGGGTGGCGGTGATCATGGTAGGGTCGCTCATATACGGCGGGTGAAATTTACAAATCGCAAGTGGTGCTCCTGCAGGTAGAAAATATCGCTGCTATTAAATTTTACAGATCGCAAGTGGTGTAAGAGATGGGGTCGGAAAAAGATCATTTTTTTATTGCTCCATATATGAATCAAAATGAGTGTTTGTTGATCGATTTATGAATCAGTATAAATTCCTGACTTTTTCGACCTTCAGAATTCTATTGCTTTCATATTGTATCAGGAAATCTACAGCATAATACATTCAGGAAATCTACTGTCATACTGCATTCAGAAAATCTATTGTCATACTGCAATCAGAAAATCGACTGTCATACTACATTCATAAAAAATGAGGTCACGCAGTATTTCAGGAAACTGATCTCATATTGCATGCGGGAAAGCTACAGCATAATGGATTCAGCAACGCTTCAGCATAATGCATTCAGAAAACTATTGTCATGCTACATTTCAGGAAATCTGCCCTCATTCTGCATTGTTGAAAGCTGTTATAATACAGAACTACTACTTGCGAATTGTAAAAATTGTGGAGATGGAAATAAAAAGGTGTAGTTCAGCTTAGTTTCGAATTGTAAAAAAATCTGTGATTGCAAATACAAGACAGTTTCCGAACATAGTTGCGAATTGTAAGAAACAAATGATAGAACGCTACAGAAGATCTAATTATAATGAAAAACGTTTTCCTCCAACTCATTCCATAACATCCATTCGGACCAGGCCTCATCATTAGAGACGAGCAGGTAGAGGAGTTGGGAATGATTTTGAGTTTTGGATGTGTTTTGGAGAATCGGCGAGTTTTGGAGAATCGCTGAGTTTTGGAGAATCGCTGAGTTTTGCGGTAGGCAGGCCCTTTTCAGCCTGGAAAATCCGTGGGAATTACTGAAATTATTAAGTATGGGAGAGTTTTGAAGTTTTAATGGGGATAGGTTGCTTGGGTTGTCAACATGTGATAGTGTTTCGGGATGTAGCGTAGGGCTGGCGGCCTGATTACTAAGTGGATGCACCTCCACTATCTGCGCGGAGTGGGTAGAAGAAATGAGCGCGGCCTCGCAGGCCTGCTTCCATGCATCGTAAACCCCGGGAATCCCAAATTGCACAGCCAGAAAAACATCAATCAGTTTGGCATCCTTTACTCCATTGGTAGTATAATAACCCAGGATAGAGGCCGAATTGTATTGTTCATGATCGAAGTCCATTGGCATCATGAGCCGGATATTCTGATCCCTCCCAGGTTCCGCCACCACCCTTTTGCCGATGATGAAACTGGTAAGTCCGCTATCGGTAAGCGTGAGGGCGAAACGAGGGTCATCCGCATCGAGGGCCAGGTCTTTAAGCAGCCTCCTGATGAGGAAAAAATATTCGTGCGTCCAGCGGGGATCTTTATCACCAAATGCAAGCGCGATGAGTGGGACTTCACGTTTATATTTTTCCAGGTATTTGAGGCTACTGGCCATATGAAGAGGTTTATTTGCCACAAATATAGATCGCATCACCATCCCCAAAAACCGTGAAATCACCCTAATTGGTTTTACAGCACTGAATCCATTCCAGGTTATAAGACTGAAAGCAATAGCGTTCAAGCAGGAGATCTCAATCTCGGATTTTTGCCACCCCACCCATCAGCGGATCAGTTAATCCATGCCGGCCAGTTTCAACGCGGCCGGCATAACGCTTCTCGAAATTTTTGTATCCGCTAACGGATATGGATAGGTCGTACCAGCCGGAACTGGAATCAAGTACGATGCGTTCAACAGATTTTGATTGGGGTGAATTGGATTGGGGTGGATTGGCTTGAGGTGAATTGGATTGGGGGGGATTAGATTGGGGTGGATTGGATTGCTGCGGATTGGGTTGCTGCGAACTGTTATTTCCGGATATTGGTTGGACTTCAGTATTTATCGTGGGACTGTTAAGCTTTAAGATTTGCGTTGACTTAGATGCCTGCGATGCGTTGAGTGCTATCGTCCGCTTTGCTGCTCCATAAGAATTATCCTCAATCTCAACAATCAATTTCGTACTACCGAAATTCAATAGCGACAACAGAAGATTGCCTGTAAGTTGTTTGGGCTTTCCGCTTTCTCTTTCGTATTCAAGGACGATCGCGAGTTCAGGATCGTTTTCGTTTCCGCTGAACATGCGGAAGAATCCATTGGGGCCATACACATCAAAGCGGTATTCGTTGCGGGGGAATTCGTCCAGCAACCAGCGGTCGGTCAACTGGCTTCCGGCGCTCAGGGCATAATTTCGGCAGTAGTCTTTATGGGTGCGTGCATACACGATAAAGGCCGCTCCGCGCGAAAGATCGCCGAAGCATTCTGTGCTGGCTGTAAAAGATAATTCGAAGGATTTATTACCAGGCGTTTGATTGCCTATCGCGGATTGTTTTTCGTCGCCAGATAACCTTCCATCTGCGTATAACTGGTATGGTAGAGCGCAGGAGTTTCGCGTTCCCTTTTCCTGCAAAGAGATAAACCTTCCATCCTTTTCATACTGCGGCAGCGATTTGTTGCGTGCATCGTGGATTGATTTGAGGAAGGGCTCTTTTTTCACCGGCTCGGGAAGCGAGAGCGGTTCGCCGTTATAAGGGCGGAAAGCAGAGAGGAGATCGCCGCAAATGGTGCGCCGCCAGCTGCTGATATTGTTTTCGATGATTGATTTCCCGAATTTTTTCTGCAGGAATTTCTCGAGGAACTGCAGGTTAGAAGTATGGTCAAAAACCTCGGAGTTCACCCATCCTCCTCTTGTCCAGGGTGAAACGATCACCATGGGAACGCGGAAACCAAGGCCCAGTGGCTGGTTATCCGACACCTCGGTTCTTGCGTCAATTCCGGGACTCACAGAGCCTGTGGAAGGCGTGGCCGGCAGTGGCGCAACGAAGGGCGGGATATGATCGAAATAGCCATCGTTCTCATCGTAGGTAAGGATGAAGATGGTTTTTTTCCAGAGGGCGGGGTCTTCGGTGAGTATGTCCATCACTTCCGAAACATACCATGCGCCATACCACGGGGCGCTGGGGTGATCGGAGAATTTCTGCGGCGCCACGAGCCAGCTCACGGTTGGGAGTTGCTTGTTCTTCACATCCTTGCGGAACTGGTGGAGGATATCGCCACGGGGTATGGAGAGCTCCACTTCTTTACCGGCTTCTTCATATTTAAGGGAAGTGAGCTGGTGGAAGAAGGGGTCATCGCGGTTGGTGGTGAAGGCTTTATCGTGGAGGTTTTTTTCGCGCTGCGATAATTGCTCATAGTGTTCGCGGGTGAAACGTTTTTTGTCTTCGTTTATACGAGCGAGTGATTTTTTTCTTTCTTCGATTTCCTTTTTTAAGGCCTCGGCGGATAGATTGTTTGCGGTCTTCTTTGAAGTGTCGGCTTCTTTGTTTTTTGCGTTATTCTTTCTAGCGCTGGTTGAAGCATCGAGCTTACGCTGCAGCGCACGGATAGAGGCTTCGATTTTCGCCGGTGCCTGTTGGAGGAAGTCGATATATCCCGCCGATAATTTCACATGGTACTGACTGAACCATTCGATGGGGTTATCGGTGAAATTGCCGAGCCACGAATCTTCTTCGTCGCTAAGTCCGGCGCCTACGCTGATTTCGTTCTGGTAGATCTTCCAGGAGATGCCCTGCTCTTCGAGTCGCTCGGGGAAGGTGGTCCAGCTTGCTTCATGGGAATAGTCGGTATCGCTGTTTAGCGTGCGTGCTTTGGCGTTATGGTCTTCGCGGATCTTGCCGGTCCAGAAGTAGAGGCGGTTGGCGGTGGTACCGGTGAGGGAGGAGCAGAAATGCTGGTCGCACACCGTGAATGCGTCGGCGAGGGCGTAGTAGAAGGGGATATCCTCGCGGGAGTAGAAGCCCATGGTCATGGGGAAGTCCTTATCGTTGCGTCCGCCGATCTTTTTTGCTTCCAGCCATTGGTCGTAGCGGCCTTTGTTGCGTGCCTGCTGCTGGTCATCCCAGGAATGCGGGAGGTCGCCCATCCAGGTGGCGCGGGTGTTTTTTATGTCGAGGCGGAAGGGAGGATGGGTATGGCCGTTGGCATTCATCTGCAACCAGACGGGATCATTATCGGGCAGACGGATGGCGCGGGGGTCGTTGAATCCGCGGACACCTTGTAGCGCGCCATAGCAATGGTCGAAGGATCGGTTTTCCTGCATGAGGAAAACGATATGCTCCGCGTCATGCCAGTTGGAGCCGGGATCGGGATTTATGGCCAGGGCCTTTTGTATGGCTGGCGGAAATATGGCTGCTGCGCCTACGGTGCCGGATAGTAGTGCTGCTTTTTTCAGGAACTCCCTTCTGTTGTCCATTGTTTGCGTTTACTGGGAACTAAGGTAAAGCAGAAGTTTTGGTGCTGGGGAGGTTGGGGTATTAAATGATTGGTTTGTTTTTCGGCGGGAGGGGGTTTTTTACAAAGGGAAAGTAGGGTAAAAGAGGGTGGTGATTTTTTAGATGCGGGGATTTTTTTACAAATAGAAAGTAGCGGGGAGGTGGGTGCTAATTTTGGGTGCGGGAATTTCTTACAAATGGAAAGTTGGGGAACCGAGGGTGGTGATTTTCGGGTGCGGGTATTTTTTATAAATAGAAAGTAGCGGGAAGGGGGAAGTTGTTTTTCACGTGCTGGAATTTTTTACAAATCGCAAGTAGGTTGATAATGGAAATTACTTTTTTTGCGAGGAGATATTTTGTGGTGGAGATATTTTGTGGTCTGGATATTTTGGGATTAGAATTCTGATTACTTGCGATTTGTAAGAAAATATGTAAACTATATTTTGGGAATAGAATTCTGAGTACTTGCGATTTGTAAGAAAATATATACACTATATTTTGGGAATAGAATTCTGATTACTTGCGGTTTGTAAGAAATAGATAGCCTATATTTTTGGGGATGAAGATTCTTATTCCGTTTGCGACCGATAAGTACTTTCAAAAATGCGGTTCGCATTGGCAGCTTCAAATCCTTCCCGGCGGAGACTTCTATTGGAATATTCATTCCCCTGGCCTTCAAATTGGGGGAGCATTTTTCGTTCGGCGAATTCCACATAAGAACCAGGAATTGGATGTACATCGCCTTCTGCAAAGGTTGCATCTATCATATGGGCAACTGTTGCGATTTGATGCAATAATCCATCGGCACTGGTTTTAATTTTACCCCCCGCATCATTCAACTTAAATCCATTCTTTTCCAGGAAAGAATTGAAGAGAGGAATAGTGTTATAACCTTCTTTAAGATTATGGATACTTATGGTAAAATGATTCAGGTAGTAGCGATTATATATAACCCATGCAGCATATTCCGACTCATCCCGAAGCCGGGAATATTCACTCAATGTAGGAATAGGCCACAATCCGCCATGCATAAAATGATCAAGTGCCACAGGGTTATTCATATCCAGTTTATCTACAGGATCTGACTCAATCTGGTTTGTATATTTCCTGATAATCTGTTGTGCATTTTCAGAAAGCTCATTAACCCTCAGCTCGCTGATAAAAATCCTGGGCAAAAATTCTTCCGGCGGTGAATACCAATAGGCATTCAATTTTTTTTCGGGAAAGTTGTAGCTGTCCCTTTTTTCATATCCGAGATGAAGGAATATTTTTTCTATCGATGGGATTCCAAGGTTGGGTACTCCTAAAGTTCGAAAAGCTATATGATCATTATCGATATCTTCCGGCTTTTGAATAATTTCCTCAGCAACCATCGCATTAATAATTGCCTGCACATCAGGAACGCGCTCCTGGTAGCGACGCATGAGCCCATTAAGCATTTGCTTAAGAATAGTTGATCTGGATATCATAAAATAAGCATTTTGAATTAGTTGATACTAATAGCCAAGATCGGTCATTACCTGATCCAGCATCGTTACCATTGCATCGGCATTCGCTTTGGAAAAAACCAAGGGGGGTTTTATTTTCAGCACATTATTCAACGGTCCATCGGTGCTTAATAGAAAACCTCTTTCTTTCATTACCTCCACTATATCATCGATCTCGGGAACTGCCGGTTCCAATGTTTGATGATCGCGAATTAATTCTACTCCTATAAACAAACCATGTCCGCGCACATCGCCCATGATCGCATGCTTCGGCATGAGTGCTCTTAATTTTCCCAGTAGATGATTACCAGTTTTCCATGCATGTGCCTGTAGACCTTCCTCCTGTATTACCTGCAACACTGCTTTGCCCGTAACCATTGAAACGGGGTTGCCGCCATAGGTATTGAAGTATTCCATACCGTTATTAAATGCATTGGCGATTTCTTCCGTAACAACCACGGCAGCAAGCGGATGACCATTGCCGATAGGTTTTCCCATAACAACAATATCCGGGACCACATCCTGCAGCTCAAATCCCCAGAATGCCTCTCCCACCCTTCCAAAACCAACCTGTACTTCGTCGGCTATGCAAATACCGCCGGCCTTTCTGATCTTATTATAAACTGCCGCCAGGTAACCCGCAGGAAGTGGGATCTGTCCGCCAACACCTAATAGTGTTTCGCAGATAAATGCAGCGGGTGCCTTTCCTTCTGCCTGAAGGGAAGCAATGATACGATCCATATCAGCCGCATACTTAGCCCCTGCTTCCGGATCAGCTATTTTATACGGACCACGGTATCCATCCGGATTCATCGCCTTGTGGATATAAGGCTGGCGGCCAAAACCTCCTTTACCATCGAACTTATATGGACTCATTTCAATGGCTGTTGTTGAAGTGCCATGATAAGCATGATCCAGTACGATAACGTCTTTTTGCCCCGTAAAATGGCGACTCATGCGAATCGCCAGGTCATTGGCCTCACTCCCTGAATTAGTAAAATAACAAACGCTCAATTTTGATGGGAGGGTTGCCGTCAGCATTTCCGCATATTCAACAAGATGATCGTTCAGGTATCGGGTGTTCGTATTCAATGTAGCCAGCTGTTGTTGCATGGCTTTTACTACTACCGGGTGACAATGACCAACATGACTTACATTATTGACGCAATCCACATAAGTATTACCCTGGTCGTCGTACAAATATTGAAGGGCTCCCTTTTCAATCTTAAGTTTTCTGCGGTAACTGATACTTAAGTTGCGGCCAACCCTTTGTTTTCTTCTTTGCATCAACGTATCATGATCGTCGCCTCCCTGAATACAGGAAGGCATTCCGCAAGCCTCCCTGAATGCCTGTTGCGCGCGGAGGGGATTGATCTGTATTAACTGGTAAAGCAGTTTCCAGGCGGCATTTTCCGTAACAAAATGGTGTTCATTAGAACTATCCAGGCTACGATTATAAGCCGCTCTCGCAACACTGATGCAAAGTCTGCCCGCCACCAGGTAATAGAGAAGATCAGCCTCTTTTTCGAGCAAAGGGTATTGGTGGTTATAAGCTTTCACTACTTCCTTTGCTGCAGTAAGGGGGTCCTCCTTATGAAGCATTGTGTAGGTACATGCAACTGCCAGGTTGTTGATCAAAGGCGCATACACCATATCGCCAAAGTCAATGAGTCCGGATATGGCATCATCGGTTACCAGCAGGTTATAGTCATTGGCATCATTATGTATATACGCTTTCCTCAAACCAGAGAGTGCCGGTAATACAAGCGTTTCAAACTGTAATAAAAAATAAGCTGCAAGCCTTTTTTGTTCCGGGTTACTGATATGCACCAGGTAAGGCGAAGCATCCAGGGCATTACTGATATCCCACTCATAATGCCGATGCATGGCAGGATGTTTAAAATCTTTCAGTGATTTATCCATACGGCCAAGGAAATCTCCTATGGAGGCTAACAGAGAGGTTGAATGATTTTGAAGGTCCACCAGGAAATCTCCCTCTAAAAAATTAAGAACCCTTATATGGTAGTGTACATCATCAATCAAAACTGTTAGTACATATTCATTGTTAACTGTTGGCAATACAAACTGGATCCCCTTACTAACCGGAGATTCCTGCAGAAAACGAAGGATGGCAACCTGGGCCTCGAGGAAAAAAAGATCGTGCTCATTAGATGCCACCTTGCAGATATAGAGTTGGTTATTTGTAGTAGTTAATAAAACATTTTGTTCATCATAACCCTGAAGCGATTCAATGTTACCAGTTAGACCAAAATGTTGTTGCAGGATAGAGCTGAGTTGCGGAACTGATAAATACATGATCAATTTGAATTTCGATTAATTAATAATAGCAACAACATTGCTGCCGACCAACTAAAATTCTGCGCATTTAATCCTGCCCCTGTGATCGGATGATAATTTTCATAGATGGGTTCTCTTTGCAAAAGTCCGGAGGCATTTTCGAGTAACTTCTTTTCCAACTGTGCTGCCTCTACTGTATAACCATATTGTCGTAGGCCTGCAATGGCAAAATAAGCCTGGTCGAGCCAAACTGGTCCCCGCCAGTATCCTTCCATTGGGTCAAACTGGGGATGCGAGCGATTCAATGTAGGGAAAGGCATTGCTGTGTTAAACATAAGCGAATCAAGCAACAATTCCTTCAAAGCCCGGGACTGTTCCGGTGATGCCAGTTTCACCCATAGCGGTGCCCATCCTTCCGGGCCGGGTATATTCACCAGGTTCCCGCTAAACAATTTACGATCGAAATAATAACCCTTTTCCGGATTATAGAAGTCATCAAACCGCTTCTTCATCATACCCAACTCCTTTCTGAAAGCAATTGCATCCTCCTTGTATCCGAGAATGGATGCCATCTGTTCCAGGCATTGCTTTTCAAGATAAAGAAAGGCGTTCAGGTCTACAGACTCCTGATTAAGTGACCAGGCCCCGGAAGTATTCTTTACCATGACGGCACTATCAAAACGCACGGCATTATCCATTCCACTTTCCCAGGCAGCAGCGAGGCGTGTGCCATCGGTAGAACCAAATTCACACCATCCATTCTGATCATGATCCCGGTATTTATACCACCAATTATGATATTTTGTAACCAGTGGATAAAACTCCTTCAACAGGGAAGTATCGCGGCTTTGCCGAAAAATTTCCATAACGGCCCATGCAGCCAGTGGTGCCTTTGTATTACGAAGGTTGTTTTCTTTCTTATCGGCATAAATACAATCGGGTATCATGCCAACAGAATCCTGGTAGCTGAACATACATAAAAGGTTCTTGCGTGCCAGTGAGGTATCGATCAGACTTAGCGCGGCAGCATGTTTCCACGAATCCCAACTCCAGAACCCATAAAAGCCCTGGTAGGAAGCAGAAGGGAATAATCCGTCATGAAGCAGATCACGAGAAGCTGAACGCCAGTTGGTGATAAGAGTCATGATAGATTTTACAGCGAGTTTTTTCTCGGATTCAGATAAGGTGCCTGCATTTGCTTTACTGAAATAAGTTTGGAGATATCTATCCCATCGAGCTGCATTCTCCTCGAATATTTCAATGGGATCGATCTTTCTGTGCTTCGTTGTTTGCTGGTTGCTATCAGGATAAAATGCCTGTGTTTGCCAGGAGTCCGCTGACCGGCCCGCTGGAATTTGAACATTCTTCCGCAAAACAGAATATGACTTGCTGCCTTTTGTATTCATGATTTCAAATCCATCGCTGAAAACAATTTTCAACAAAGCCTTTGAATCTGTAAACCTTGTATTCAGTTCTCCTTTTTGCGCAGAAATGAAATTATTAGCAAGTAGTGAAGAGCCCGACCAGCCAATGTCAAAATGCCTGTTCTGTTTTCCGGTATTGGTAAGCGTAGCGTAAATCAATGCCTGCCTGTTATCCGTATAAACCAGGCGGATAACAGATTCAAGGCCATCATAATAAAGATGTTGTTCCATCCTGCCCGGGTAATAGTACAGTCGCGTGCGTGAAGTATCAGGTTGGAGAAGTCTGCCTTTTTCAACCACCCTAAATGATGAAAAATTGTTAGCCAGCCAGGTTCCCTTCATATCCATCAATAAAGGCCCGATAAATCCACCATGATCGGCGCCCTTTAGAGGAAGCGCATAAGCATGCCAGGCACCAAGGTCGCTGAAGAAATTGGATGCTACATTACTTGTATCCTGAACATGATCTTGAAGTGATATAAGATTTGCCCTGTTATTATCAATAAGCTCCATATTAAAATGGAAAGTATAATCGCGGTACGGAAGCGTATACTCCGAATGTGTTTTAGCCCCCCAGCTATTATCTCCCCCCACACCCATCTGCATAAGATCAATATTGACCCAATAAAAATCATCGGGTATAATGGTTGACCCGTGGATATTCTTTTTGCGATCAAATTCAATTTTTTGTCTGTCAAAGGGAAGAATCCCGAAAGAGAAAAGGCTATCCGTAAAGAACCGGATTCCTTTACCTGACGCCTCTGAAAGCTGCAAGAAGCGGCTGTCGGTGCGGTAACCCGACTCCTGTGCTCTTGGGTATGGGTGAAAAAAGCTATCTGCATGCAGCTTATATAAATCAATATGCGCAGCATAGTTTCTGTCAACATAATTATCGAAAGGACCTCTCCCAAACCATTCAGCGTGTTGCAATGATCTATCCACTTTAAGTTTCCATCCGAAACGAGGAAGTTCCGGAAGGTTATTGCCACTGGTTGAAAGCTTTGATTCTACCTTAACCTGCCCTGCCTGATTTATTCTGTAAGTGGTGGAATAGGTGGCCTTCACCGATGGTAAAACATGCTTTGTAATAACCAGCCAATCTGCGCTTCCACCCTTTTGTAACTGAATATCCTCTAACACTGCATTGTCAGCTATATTCTGCCAGGCAGCAGCACGTATTTGTAAACTGTTGCCGATATCATTATCTGTGACTGCTCGCCAGAAATCGGGCGTTAAACTTCCCTTTAAAAGGTTGTCTTCCCCTTTCCCATAATGCACCATCCACCCGCTTGATTTGTTGAAGCTTATAGTAAAATCATCGTTACCTAATGTGTATTGGCCGGATGTGTCCAACAATTTAATCGGTTGCCCTGAGAGGCTATGCGTGAGCAATGGCGTTTTCGTTCCCGTTATAGGAAATTGACCTGTTGCCAGCTCAAAATTTGCAGGCAATAATGCGGTGGGTATAGTAGATAAAAGTTCCAGGTGCAGATATGAATCCTTCTCCTGCAACAGATCCGGTTCAGGCAAAGGAAGCCTGATCATTGCATGCGCCCCCGGCAGAACGGATAGATCTTTTATTGTTCCGGACTTTATCAATTGACCCGCTGATTTTACTGACCAGTTAAGAATAACTCCACTCAGGGTTGTGAAGTCATGTCTGTTATATAATTTAATGGCATTCCCCAAAGGGACCGTCTCAAAATGTACTGGTTGATACACTTTCTTTAATTCAAAGGCCTGCGGATGTGGCTGACGGTTAGCCTGGAAAAGTCCATCCGCACAATAACTTGTATCACTGGTTGCACCCACCTGCCCCATATCGCTTCCATAAGCCCAGTATGATTGCCCTGACTCATTTTTTTGCAGAAATGTTTGATCTGAGAAATCCCATATAAAACCGCCCTGCAACTGAGGATAACGATAAATGAGATCCCAGTAATCTTTCAGATTACCACCGCCATTACCCATCATGTGCGCATATTCAGATAAGATCAGCGGCCTTGTTTTCCACTCTTTTACATAATCAAGCAGGAAACTTGTTGACTTGTACATCGGGCAGAAAATATCAGTATATGGATTGTCCCTTGCTTCTTCATATTGAACCGGCCGTGTAGAATCACGTTGACTTGTCCATTTATAGGTTGCTTCCAGGTTTTTCCCGAATCTGCTTTCATTACCCATAGACCATGTAATGATGCTGCAGAAGTTTTTATCACGTTCCACCATTCTTTTCATTCTGTCCAGGTAGGCAGCTTTCCAATCGGGATGATCAGAGAGGGTTTGCAAAGGATGGAAAGCCATGCCATCACATTCAATATTGGCTTCGTCAACCACGTAGAGGCCATACTGATCGCATAACTCATACCATTCTTCTGCGTTGGGATAATGACTATTTCGAACAGCATTGATATGGTAAGATTTCATGAGCCGGATATCATTGATCATACTTTCACGCGTAATGACTTTTCCCGTGATCATATCATGTTCATGGCGGTTCACTCCTTTCAACTTAACCGCCTTTCCATTTACAAGGAAAAGACCATTTCTTATTTCAACACTGCGAAATCCAATCTTTTGCCGGATAACTTCCTGAACCTGTCCCTTCCTGTTTTTATGAATAAGAAGTAGTGTATAGAGGTTAGGTGTCTCAGCATTCCATTGCTTTACAAAAGGAATTTTTTTAACCAGATTCACTGAGTCGTTTGGCTTTACAGATACAGTAGTTGTAAAGACCACCCGACTTGTATCTACAGCATCCATTAGGCGCACCTCAATTATTGGTGACTGCCGGGTTGTTTTACCCGCCATCTCAATATCAAGTTTGAGCAGTCCATCCTTGTATGCACTATCTAAGGAAGCGCGTACAAAGAAATCGCGTATATGGTGGGATGGCCTTCTTATGAGTGTTACAGAGCGTTCTATCCCACTCAGCTTCCACATGTCCTGGCCTTCAAGGTAAGTACCATCACTGAAGCGGAAAACCTGTACCGCCAACCTGTTCTTCCCTTTCCGGAGATGGGCTGAAACATCAAATTCGGCAGGGGTTTTACTGTCTTTACTGAAACCCATATACTTTCCGTTGATCCAGCAATAGAAGAATGAATTGACAGCACCGAAACGTAGTGTAACGGGCTGGCCTGCAAAGCCTTCAGGCAGATCAAACTCACGGATATAAGAGCCAACAGGATTGAAATCTTTGGGAACAAATGGCGGATTTGGCGGTATAGGATATTCAACATCAGTGAAAATATAGGAATCAAATCCTTCGGTTTGCCAGTTGGCCGGAACACGGATATTTTTCCATTGCGTATAATCAAAAGAGTTCTTAAAGAAATCCAGGGGACGCTCTTGCACGGTCCTGACCCAATTAAATTTCCAGACACCATCCAGGTTAATTACGGAGGAAGATCTTCCATCTTTTAATTCCTCAAGATTCTTATATGGAAAAAACCATGCATGCGGCTCCAGCGTGTTCTGTGAAACCAGTAAAGGATTTTCCCAATCATTGATCTGCGCCGGAATAGCATTGGCTATTGATAAAGCCAGGGCCGTAAAAACAGCCCTGGCATGGATGGATATTTTCATTCTTTGGTATTACCAATTAAGAGCTTGTTTGCTATTAGGATTCTTATTGATCTCAGCAAGCGGAACTGGGTAAATATCATGTTTGCCATCTATGAAGTTGTTGGCAAATTCATGCTGGTGGTTCACCATAACTGACTTGATTTTTTCAGGTGCCGTCTTGCTTTTGCTCCAACGATAAAGGTCGGCCCAGCGAATAGCATATTCCATTGCCAGTTCACATGGGCGTTCATGGTGCCGGATCTGCTGGCGCAGTGCGTCCTTTGAGAGGGCTGCAAGTGGTGCCGCCTTGGATCGCTGCCTAACCTCGTTCACCAATAATAAAGCATCGCCGGTTTTACCTAATTCATTCAACGCCTCCGCCTGCATCAATAAAACATCAGCGTAACGCATCAGGTTAATATTACTGCCGGTATAAAATCCATTGTCGGCCAGATCAGTAGGTGCTGTATATTTCTTGTAATAAACGGAATGATTCAAATCGTTTTTAACCTCCGAATATTTTTTGATAATCCCTGGCTGGTCAACCACTGCCGCAACTGATTGCGCGTCATCAAAAAATATGGTTCCATATACACGATCGCTATAACCACCATCAATCCTCTTATCCGTTTTCAATTCGTTGGTCATCCAGGATGATGGATAAAAGAGTTCCCATCCATTAAGTGCATAGGGACTTACCTCCCATGGCATTGGTGTTCTCTCGTCATTACCATTGGTACGGTCGCCCGAAAACTGGATCTCAAAAATTGACTCGGGACCGTTTTCAGAAAGGCCATTGAAGTTATCTTCAAATTTATCAAGCAGCCAGTAGTTTCCACTATTTATAACACCATCAAAAGCAACGGTTGCTTCCTCAAACTTTTCCTGGAACAGGTATGCCTTACCAAGATATGCCATGGCGGAGTATTTAGTAACCCTGCCGAGTTCCAGGGAAGGTCTTGTTTCAGGAAGATGGTCGATTGCATCAGAAAGATCTTCTTCTATCTGCTGCCATATAGCTACCTCGGTTGATGGTGCAGGATAGAAATCTGCATTGGAAGCAGGTAACGATACAACAAGAGGAATATTGGTGAAATAACTTTGAAGCAGGAGGTAAAAATGAGCGCGCAGGAACTTTGCTTCAGCAACCAGGCTGGCCTTTTCCTCATCGGTTAATCCATTTTGTGCATTGGAAGAAACTTTGGGAATATTCTCAATGCACTGATTGGCACGGTTTATACCGGCGAAGCACATATGCCAGAGATTAGTGAAGCTGCTTTCATCAGTAGTGTGTGTGAATGATTGCAGGCTTTTACCATAGCCTTCCGCCTTATTATTAATTATTTCATCCGTTTTGTATGCGGCTGCAACATAGGTTTCTTCAAACCATGTCCATTTTGATCCGTCGGCAGCCTGTAATGCTCCATAAGTGGCAGTTATTGCCTGCAAGGCCTGTTCGCGGGTTTTCCAGAAGGAGGTACCGGAAAGTTCATTTTTATTTTCCTTGTCGAGAAAAGATTTGGAGCACGCAGATAATGTTAGCAGGCAGGCAAGTAATGATCCGTATATGAATTGTTTGGTCATGACAATGTTATTAATCGTTAGCAGAAATATTAAAACTCAAGATTCAATCCGGCGAAATAATTCCTTGATAGCGGATAGAGTCCGCGGTCAACTCCTCTTGAGAAGGAAGAATAATTCACCACACCCGGATCATATCCGGAATAATCTGTTATGGTGAAAATATTCGTCGCGCCTACATAAACACGCAGCAGGTTCATTCCTTTTACATTGAATTTATAACCAAGCTGCATACTTTTCAATCGCAGGTATGAGGCTTTCTCCAGAAAGAGGTCCGAGGGCCTTCCCATATTGCCATTTGCATCTATCACAGTAGCCCTTGGAGTGTTACTGTTGGCATTGGATGGCGTCCATGCATCAAGCAGATCGGTTGATTTATTGAAGATGGTATTCTGGTACATCAATCGTTTAGCACCATTATACATATAGTTGCCCTGGGTGCCCTGGAAGAATATATTGAGATCAAATTTTTTATAGTTGAAATTAGAAGTTACGCCGTATTCCATTTTAGGCAGACCGCTGCCAATGAATCTGCGATCATCATCATTCAGCTCCCCGTCATTGTTGATATCCACGAAGCGTATATCGCCTAATTGTGCATTGGGTTGCAGTAGGCTGACTTCATCAAGCTCTTTCTGATTTTTAATGATGCCGTCTGTCTGGTAGAGATAGAAACGGCCAATTTGTCCACCCACTTCTGTTCGGGTAGTGGGGAAATTATTATAGTCCATGTACCCATCGGTAAATGCTTCATCTGCATAACCCAGTTGGAGGATCTTATTGCGGCTGGCCGAAACATTCGCAGTGATATCAAATTTAAGTTCGCCTTTATTTTTACGATAGGTAAGCGCGAGGTCAATACCATGGTTCTGCATTTCGCCCCCATTACGGATTGGATTGGAAAGTAATCCGGCGCTTGGAGGAAGAGGAATGGTAACCAGCATGTCGGAAGTGCGGGTGCGGAAATAATCAACGATCAACAGGAACTTTTCGTTCAGGAGAGAGAGGTCGATACCGGCATTAAAAGTAGCCGACTGCTCCCATCTTATATCGGGGGAAGAAGCATTAGTGATGATGGCACCCACGGCAATATTCTGGCGGAGTCCGGAACCGAAAGGATAGTTGACGGTTGGATTTCCTGAGCTAACAGTATTAGGAAGGTAGAGATAATCGGGGATGCTCTGGTTACCCAGAACGCCATAGCTGGCGCGGAGTTTAAGATCGCTGACAGAAGAGAAGCGGTCACGGAAGAATGCTTCTTCACTTACGCGCCATCCACCGGAAACAGAATAAAATGTACCGTACTTATTGGCATCGGAGAAACGGGAGGAACCGTCGCGGCGGATACTGGCACCCAACAGGTATTTTCCATCATAAGAATAGTTCATCCTTGCAAACAAGGAGCGTAGCGTGCTTTCCAGCAGAACACCACCGGCCGACTTATCGCCTATGCCGCCGTTGAGTGAGCCGAGGTCATTTGAAGGGAGATTATTATTACTGCCGGATAAGCTTCTGTAAACCTCACCTTCCTGGGAGAAGCCTCCCACTATATTAAGGCTATGGAGATCGCGGAATATTTTGTTATAGGTAAGCACTGCATTCAGCACATCCCTGAACCTGCGGTCACGGGTTTCATATAATTGCGCATTCGGGTTCTGCGCCTTATCGCCCATATAATAGGTTGGAATATGCGTATAGCTATACCCGTCACTTGAATTGAAACCATACTGGAGGCGGAAGCTGAGTGATTCCAGGATCTGGTATTCACCAAAAATGTTACCTATAAAATAGGAAGGTTCATCCCGACTATTAACCAGGGTCTGGTAACCTACAGGGTTAATGGCATCGGTCATCTGGAATCCAATACGACTACCGAATCCGCCATCATTGTTCAGATCATAAAGTTTGTGATGAGGTACGCGGTTGATCATTTCATATACCAGGGGATAGCCTGCATTTTGTCCGTTGGCCCTGCTTTCATTAGAACCCTGAAGTAAGCGGCGACGGGTTTTGGAATAGGTAAAAGATTCGCCGAATTTAAATTTCCCCTTGGTGAGGTCGGAGTTCACCTGGATATTATACCGTTCAAAATTAGATTTGATGGCGATACCTTCCTGGGCATAGCGACCGAAGGAAACATTCATGCGCATATCCTTAGTACCACCAGAAACGGAAACATCGATCTTATTCTCAGGGGCTGTCCGGAAGAAAGCATCCTGCCAGTCGGTATCGGGGTATGTTTGGGTTTGCCCCTCACTATCTGTGTAAGTGTCAGAAAGAATATAATCCAGCGGTTCTGTACCATCGTTGATGGCCACCTGCTTCATGATTGTATTATACTGCTGGCGGTTTGCCAGAGGAAGTTTCTTTGCAAGCTGGTTGATGCCGTAATAGGTATTGACACCGATAAGAACTTTGCCGGTTCTTCCTCTTTTTGTAGTGACCATGATAACGCCGTTAGATGCCCTTGACCCATAGATAGTAGCTGCCGAAGCGTCTTTCAATACATCAATCGATTGGATATCATTCGGATTGATAGCATTGATATCACCGGGAATACCATCGATCACATAGAGGGGATCGTTATTGCCGATTGTAGAGAGGCCGCGCACCAGCACTACGGGTGGAGCACCGGGATCACCGGAACCAGGGGCGGCATTGATACCAGCCACCTGGCCCTGTAACATCGTGGCAACATTACCACCTGCAAGTTTTTCCATGTTCTTAGTGTTAACAGAAGAAACCGCACCAATCACATCTCTTTTGCGCTGCGTACCATATCCAACTACTACCACCTGCTCCATCTGCTGGCTGGTAGTGTTAAGAATGATGTTGAGTTGACTACGACCATTCAGGGCTTCAGTCAGTGGATCATGACCCACAAGACTAATATTCAGGATGCTGTTAGAAGGAATATTTTTCAGCTGAAAATTTCCTGCTTCGTTGGAGGCAGTACCCATTGATGTATTCCTTATGGTGATGGTGGCACCAGCCAATGGTTCACCGTTGGCCGATCTTATAGTGCCGGATACATCTATTCCAGCATTATTATTATTAGATTCCCTGGTGGATCTTGACTTAACCAGGATCAGGTCTTTATCAACCCTGAAATCAAGGCCGGATTGCTGACTTACCAATTGCAAGAGTTCATCAAGGGTGCGATTCTTTTTTGGAACAGTGATTTTGCCCGAGGAGGCCAGATCGTTCTCATTATATGAAAATGTATAGCGGGTTTTAGAACTTATCTGGTTAAAGACAGATTTAATATCTGCATTCGTAAAGCCGATATCTATCCGGATTTTTGATGTGTTTCCCGGCTGGGCTTCCAGCATGGAAAATGGGAAGCAGAGCAGGATGAGCAGGGGCAATAAGAGGCGGTTACGCAACCTCAGGGAAAGGAGCATTTGATTCATAGCAGCAATGTTAATTGGTAATTACTTTGAAATAATCGTTATCTGTTTATCATTTATAGTGTAGGAAAGGTTATTTACATAGGCTATGGCTTTCATTACATCTTCCAGACTTTTGTTACTGAATTTTCCGTTGAAAAGGATAGGCTTTGCTGGTTTTCCGTGCAGTTCAACTTCCATTCCAAACCAATACTGAAGGGTCTGTTGGATCTGGCTGAAGCTGGCATTTTGAAAAACAAGTTCGCCATTGCGCCACTTTTCTTCCGTTGCGATATTAAATGAAGTCAGATCAGATGTATCAGCATTTGCAAAATAGGTGGATTGCATACCCGGACCGAGATAATGGAGTGAAGACGGCCGGTTTGATTGAATCACACTCACTTTACCTTCCAGCAGCGAGGTTTGAACAAAGTTTTCAAAGCTGTAGGATCTTACTTTAAATATAGTTCCGAGAGCTTCAACCTCTGTTTGTGCTGCTTTAACCAGGAATGGTTTGCCAGCGTTCTTTGCGACTTCAAAAAGGGCCTCCCCTTCCAGTTGCAGATCACGCTTGTTCCTGTTATAATCGATGGGAATCTTTATGGTACTATTAGAATTAAGCAGAACCGTTGAACCATCAACGAGTTCAACAGATTTACGCTCTCCATTTCCGGTACGTACTATTTCATAGGCAAGGCGCTGGTTTGTCTGATCAGCGGGCGTTATGGTGCTATTCAACCAGTAACCCAGCAATACAAGCAGACAGGCTGCTGCAACAGAGGCGGCGATGCGGAAAAGCGAAAAGGTTTTCGCGGGATTCTTTGCCGGCGACTTTGATGGGTCTTGATAGTTTACAAGAGTTGATGCTTCGGAGCTCCGGAGGGCCTCAACCGCTGTTTTCAGCTTATTGAATTCAACTGTTTTTTCTTCAGCGCTGATGCGGATGCCCAGGGAGAAAAGCAGTTTTCGGGCGGCTTTCAGTTTAGATTCCTGGTCGGGATTTTGGAGGAGCCATGCAGACCATTGTTCCGTTGCGGCCTGTTCTGTTTCCAGGCAATAGTGAACGAAGGAATCGTCGAGCAGCAGGTCTTCTATACTATAGTTTCGGTAATTGTTCATGGCAGCAATTATGATAAAGAGAGGGGGATGTAGAATTATTTACTAAGAAAAATGAAAGTTTTTTAAAAAATATTTTGGGGTCGCTTTGGGCGTGTTGCCTAAAGGGTAGTTGCAGGGCTTCAGGGGGGCAGTACATGGGTAGTGTCATGGGTCAGTAGGGGTAATGCCATACAATAAGGAGAAGCATTATTTCAGTTTCACCGAGTTCGGTGCGCAGGCGGTTGATGGCACTATGGATGGTATTGTACACGGTTCGTACTGAAGTATTGGATTGTTCGGCGATTTCTTCATAGCTGAGGTCTTCGAAGAATCTTTGCTGGATGAACTGTTTCTGCCGGGTAGAGAGGGAGGCCATTGCAGTGCGGATACGGGCCTTACGGAGAGAGTCGAGTTCATGGTTAATCAAAGCTTCTTCGAAAGAAGATTCCGTTAGTAAAATGGGGATGGGTTGAGCTTCCTGCTTATAATATTGGGATTCTTTGCGAATGGCCTGGAAAAGTTGGCGTTTGAAGCAGATGAACAGGTACCCTTTTACATTATCCACTTCAGGAAGGGTTGAACGTTTTGTCCAGATCTCGATAAAAGTGGCATTGATAGCCGCTTTAACGATATGTGGATCAGCGGAAGAGAGCATGCCATAGCGGTAGAAGCTGTCATATGTGAGGTGATAAAGTTGGTAAAGTCCGGCTTCCTGGTGCTGCCGGAAGGCATTCCAGTGATGTTGGAATGAATTGGAGTCGGGACCTGGAAAATCTTCTTTCATGCAGTCAGGGTTCAACGGCGGGTGAATTCCGGAGGTAAGCTAAGTAAAACTGGTTAATTCCGGGTTTATGCTGGTCAGTTTATTGTCTGTTGAACTTGGCGGGAGAATACTGAGGACGAGGGTTTTCAAACTGCAGGCCGCTAAAGGAGGGGTAGAGATTTTCAGGTGCGGGAATTTTTTACAAATCGGAAGTAGCGGGGAGGTGGGAGGTGGTTTTGCATGTGTGGGTATTTTTTACAAATGGAAAGTAGCGGGACGGGTATGTAGCTGGAAGGGGGGAGTTGTTTTTCGCGTAGTGGTATTTCCTTACAAATTGAAAGTAGCGGGGAGGTGGGAGTGGCTTTTCGTGTGCGGCATTTTTTTACAAAACGAAAGTAATATGAAGAACAAGTTACAAAACGATGGAACATGCTAATGCTGGTTTCGATTTGTAAGAAATCCATACACCTGACAGTTTGGGTATGTATTATGAGTACTTTCAATTTGTAAAAACTCCTCACAATAATTACCAAACATTAGAATTCCTGGCACTTGCGATTTGTAAGAAATCAATGCGTAATCATTTTAATTCTGGCCCCCTGAGTATATGATGAAATCGTATTTCAGTAATACTTCTTCTGGTATCGATTCTTAATATCCATCAATATTTTTCGGGACACCGGCAGTTCAAGTTTGTCGATATAAATAGCAGAATCAGTTATGGCAGTAATGGAAGACCAGGCCACAATACAGGAGCGATGTACCTTAATAAATACATGGCCAGGCAAATCAGCTTCCAATACCTGCAGGGGCGTGCTGAGCAGGTATTCGTGGGTTGACGTCACAACCTTGCAGAGTTTATTCTCCGCAATAATATACCTGATTTGAGTCTGCGGTACTACGACCCATTTCTTTCCGTTGCGAATTAATAGTTCTTCGGTTACCATGCGTTGGGTGTTTGAATGTATGAGGGTGGAGGGTTGACATTTTTATTTGGCGGGCGGCTCGTTAGCAGGCACTTGATTGGTAAGCGGCTCGTTAGCGGGCGTCTTCCCTGGCCGCTCGAGGTGGATGGTCCCATTCTCATAAATTCCCTTCTCCCCTTCCTCAAGGCTCCAGTTATTATTTTTGTCATAACCAAAAAGCACATTCTTCCTGCTCACGTCAAGCACTATACGCTTTGCGATACTATCGTTCTGAAGGGAAAATGCACCCCTCACACTCTGCGCATACACACCTTCCAGCTCCACACGGAATGGTTCGCGGTCCATATAGCGAACATCAAATTTTGCACTGCCCTTAAGCTTAACCAGGCGATCATAATAATAGAAATCCTCGGGAAAGTACATACTGGAATGCGGCATCAGATCCACCCGCGTACTATCAGCCAGCCAGATCGTCTTCGGTTGATCGCCGGTTTCCACGGTGATCTTTTTCCAGCTGATCTGTTTTAATTCATCGTCGGTAGTAAGCCGGCTCACAATTCTTCCCGGGATAAAAATATCGATCATGGTCAGCACAATTATGGCTACAATACCCCAGCCGAGGATCTTAGCAATGATATTCCTTTTCCGCGGTTCTTTCTTCGCCATCTTTATTAGTAGATGCATGGTAGCAGCACCCGTTCCTTCCCTGTTCGTATCAAGGAGCAGATCGAACAGATAGCTGTTGGCCTCGGATTCATTCATCCATATATCGAGTTCATCCTTCTCCTCCTGGGTGGCGAGATTCAGGAAAAAATTCCGCAATAAATGCGCAGCCCTCGGTGTGAGATTGGCAACCGCGGCCGCCTGTTCCAATTCTTTACTGATCTTACTCATAACTTATATTTTTTGCGGAATTCTTTGGGTTTCATATTTGTGACATAAGAGAAATTCTTGACCATTGCACCTTCTGATTCAAAGCCCGACTTAAATGCAACATCCCTTACAGTCATATTTGTGTATATCAATAATTTCTTCGCCTCTTCTACCCTTAGCTGGTTCCTTAATTTCGCCATACCAATTCCAAAATGATGTCTGAAGGCTTTTTTGAGAGTATTTTCATTTGTCCCCAATTCTTTAGCCCTTTGGTAGATGTTCACATTATCCAAATACTGTTCGATGATTAATTTTTCGGCCGCTAACGCTATCCCCAGCATCCTATCAGAGCAGTAGGGTGATTCCTTCGCCTCCCGGCATTTTTCCATCAATCCGAGTAGCAACTGCTGAAGTTGATTAGATAACCATTCTGTGGGACGGGGGATTGATTTAGGCGCAAAAAGGATATCGGCAACCTTTACCTGCATCTCATTGGTGAGCCTGTATCCCCCCAGTGAAAATTCATCGAGGCAGAGTTCAGCTCGCTCTATAAGCCCTTCAAGGTTGTAGAGCAGGTATTTTACCTTACTCCCTAACAATTTGATCTGATAGTCCTTTGCTTTAAAAACAGCACTACAGCCCCTGGAAATAACATAAGTGCGGTCTCCCACCATAAAATCTATTTGACCTTCTACCACTATCACCATCCAGTGCGCTTCTTCCAGATTATCCTTTGTTAGTACTACTTCATTGGGAACATCGTAATCAAACAACTGAAGCACTCCATCTACCGTATTATAGCTCTGCAAGCCAATCTTTCCTTTGAATGCATTGGCCATTCCGTTGCTGCTGAGACTGAGTCCGGGAAGGGGAGCCAGCAGATCCGAGATGGAAGAGAACCGAATAGAGTCCTCGCCTATATGTTTAAGTTTTGTCAGCAAGTAAAAGGATTATGAAGTTAGCGACATCACCAGGGCAAGGACAATGCAATGCTAAAAACAGTTATGCATACCTGCAAACTTTTGGATATGAAATATGGCTCCAGAGCAAATGTTCCCGAAAACAAGGTTATTATTCCCGAAAACGAGGTTGGTTTTCAGGAATTTTCTGCATTGAAGAATTGAGGCGGAATAAGAGAGATTTTCCTGGGTCGAGTGAGCGATGAAAACCCGGTAAGTACGACAGTTTTACCGGGAGTCTGGATCTCATAAACGGGATTTGTAAACTGCATTTAGCTGGAAGAATGGTACTCAAAAAAAGAGTGTTTTATATTGACCCATATATGAGTCATTAATTGTGCATTTTGATCTAAATATGGAACAATAAAAAACGCTGGTTTAAAAATGGTATGACTCCATCCTAATTGCACTTTGTAAAATCTCTTGGACAAATCAAAGTCTCGAAGAGATTTATCCTTATATATTATTACAAATTGTATACACTAGAAATAACCATACTTGTAAGGATCACGGCCCGGTTAAGGGAACTTTAATAATACCTCATCGCATACCGACTATTCAAATCGGGCAACACATTGCGTGAAACCGGTAACTCTTCGCTGCCAACATAAACGCCATTAGTAGTTAGCGCCGTGATATGACTCCAGGCAACGAGATAACAGCGATGTACCCGGAGAAAGCGATCCCTGGGAAGATCAGCCTCCAGCACCTGCAAGGGTGTGGTCAGGATATGTTCGCGGTGAATAGTTATTACGCGGCAGACCTTATTGTCGGCCTTGATGTAGCGGATATCGGCGATACGAAGCACCAGCCACTTATCGCCGGCTCGTACAAGTATTTCTTCGGGGTTCATTTTGAGTAAGTTATAATCGAATTGGAATGCTGTTGATTGGATTGTAGAGGTAAAGAAATCCCCGGCCAGGACTAGCCGGGGATTTACAAAAAATCACGATGGTGCAAGGGTGCTGTGGTAACGGTCTGAAAGATTTTTTACGGTTAGCCATACCCGTTCGCCGTCGTCGATGCAGGCGCGTACTTTCTTCATCAGCATGGAAAAAGCGGTATGCGAGTTCTTGCCGATGCCTGGCGAGAGCTGCTCTGTTACCGGGGCAATGCATCCCTTCAATTCTTTCAACGAATTGTTGGCTTTATGGATGAGGATGAGCGTTCGGCCGGGAACATCCTTGAGCATCAGGTGCCAGCGATGTCGCTCGCTGAAACGAAGCACCAGGCGGTAACGGCCTTCGGGGATGCAGGAAACCAGTCTTCGGTTCTCCCTCCACGGTAGTTCGATCGTAAAACAGAGAAAGCGTTCTTCGCAACTCAGGATCCCATCAGTAGCCTCAGGATGGTAATCGCGTTCTAATAGTAGTTCCATGATCATAGGGTTTTGCGGATGATGGCCTGGTTGCCGGCGAGGTCGGAGGCCTTGATGAATAATTGGGCGCCGGCAAGTTGCTCCATGGTGCAGCGTGTTTTGCAGGTCCACTCTTCCCTGTGTTTTGCCTTGCTGCCATTGCCTTCGGCCAGCACCTGCTTCTGCGCATCCGTTAACACGAACTCCACCTGGGCCACGCCAACATTATCAGTAGCCGGCACTATGATGTTTACCATATTACCGAAAACGGTTCGCAGTATCGGCTCTCCCAGCTTGGGACCAACGAGTGCATCGTTGAACGCAAGTTTGTAGAAGCTCGGCGCATCGGGCTGGAGCTCGCCATAGGAATGCAGCCGATCGGGGTCTTTCATCACTTTCTGTGCATACCTGGATGCCAGTTTGAAACGATGCTCACCGCCGGCGATGGAAACGCGGGAATGGGAGGGAGGAAGGGCGTTGGATTGGGTGGGAGGTTCACCGATGGAGAGAGACTTTGATAAGGAAACGGAACCCGGGTGAGGATTGGTCGGTGAAGCGGGTTGCGTATTGATTAGCGAAGCTGAATGTGCATTGGATGCGGGAATCAGTTTAGGATTGGATACTGAACTCAGATCATCATGAGTTTCGGAAAACTGTTTCTGAGAATATCCTGATTTCTTTGATTTCCTGTAAGCAGTACGAGCCAAATGAAGCGGAGTAAGAAGTTGCATGAGCACTTTATACATATTACGGGCTGTATAATCCCATTGAATTTTTGCCATAAAAAAAAGGTTAAGGGTTGGGGTTTGAGTTAATGTTTTTGTAGGGGTTAATGATTGGGATAAGGGTTTTTACAATAAGTGATTTGCGTTTAAGGGTTTGAGTTAGTTTAAAGAAAGTCCCGGCCGGCGAGGCCGGGACTGAAAGGAAAAAAAGAACCAGAAGGGGGATCCGCCTATCCCTTCACCGCCACCTGGCTGATGGCGCTGGCTACGGTAGCGGCCACACCGAGGTAGGAGGCGATGGTGGTGACTATGGCCGGCAGGGCCACCGGACTCGCAAGCAAGGCGGCACTGATGCCGGCGAGTGCCAGTCCAACATTTCGCAGCTTCTTAAAGAAGCTCGGGGTTTCTGCAAGGGCGCGTTCGGCAATGGTCAGTTTGTCGATTTCCTGTTGTTTCATTTTGTTCGGGATTTAGGGGTTTTGAAATAGGTGTTTTCAAGGGTAAGGGTAAGGCTCCGGATCAGATCACACCTTCAAGGATGGTTTTGCTTTTTGGGATATCCTCCGCCGTTACCCGTACGATGGTTCCGGCTGGCGAGGGATTCGCCACCTTTGTAGTGTAGATCCAATCAAAACCGTTGTCATCCATCACAGCATCACCTTCTTCCAGTACAGTGCCATCAGACGCGAAGAGGGTGAAGACAACTTTGGTGACGCGGAAATTATCTGTGGCTTCCACCAGCATCTGTTGCCCTGCCTGTCCGGTATAGGATTCGGTACGGAGAGCGGAAAGTTCCGGGGCATAATATTTGTCCTGGAATGCCACGTTGAAGGCCGACTGGTTACCACGTCGAACAGCTTCATACTGCTCTTTCAGCTCGGGGTTCTGGATTGCTTTTTTTGCATAGATAACAGCGAGCTTGAAATTGCGCTTGGTCTGTTCGAACTGTGGCTTGAATCGTTCCTTCACCTCGTATCCTTTTGGCAAACTGGCGAGGATGGATTTTGAGCCTATTTTGCGAATTACAAATTGATCATCCAGTTTGCCTCCATAATTGTGGGTGATGATGTTGGTTTTACTCTTAGTATTTGCCATTGTTTTTGGTTTTTAATGGTTTGAAAAAAAGGGATCGGATTCCGGAGATTCTAAATAGGGGTTTAGGGACTTTTGCTGTCTTTTCTGCCTTCCTTTTGGGCGGTTCAGGTCACGACAATGATGGTTCGGACTTTTTTTCGGTATAGTGAACGCATTGGAGACGCTTCAAAAACGCTTCAAAGACTATTCAAAGACGCTTCAAAGACGCATCCGCTACCGTTCCATCACGCTTCGGAGACGCTTCCCGCCCGCTTCCAACCCGCTTAGAGGCGGCTTAGAGTCGGCTTTTGCTCGGCTTTTGGTCGGCTTAGAGACGGCATCAAACACCGCTTGGCTGCCACTGTTTACTCCCGGATGGTTTTGCGGGGCCATTCCTCCCGCTCAACCGAATGGCTGTCCGGCTCAGTAAACATTGCACAGTGGGTGTTAGCTTATAGGTCGTGTATATACTTCAGTTTTAGATCTTTTGCATAGGCAGGGCCCAGCGGAATACTTCGCTTACCCAGATAGATTTCATCATTGCTAATACCGGTAACGTAATTCCAGTTGACAACAAAGAAACGGTGCGCCCTCACGATGTTTTTAAAGGGCATGTCGGCCAGCAATTTAGTCAGCGAACATCTGTAGGTGTAGTTCATCTCGTGGGTGAACAGTAAGCAATATTTTTCTGCCACCTGAACATAGAGGATGTCATCCACCAGGAGCCTGAAATACTGCGATCCATTTTTGATCAGCATGTTATTCTCTTTCATATCATTTGGTTTTAGGTTAATTGTTTGTTTTGAACTATACTATTATACCCTACCCGAAACAGGATTCCAAATGAGATTCGTGAATGACATAAACTATGGTGTGAGTGACGTAAATGTTGGTGTGAACTGCAAAATGGAGGGTGCAAAAAAGGGTGTTTTTCTGGATGGGTAGCATAAAATAAAGAGGAAAAAAGCTCCCGAAAACGAGGCTAACGGCCTCCCGAAAACGAGGTTAGGGTGTAATCAGTCATTTGGAAAGACTTCTCACATATGATTATTAAAAATTGCTAACCAGAAAAGGGTGTTTAGAATTTATTGCAAATACTGTGTAGTGCATTTGCAGTAAATAAGAAATGCAATGATTATATAGCTACTATAGCAGCGTCAACTGGAAATTTACTAAAGCTGTAAACCTTTTGGTATAAACCAGTTTCAATAGAGTACATACAAATAATAGGTTTGTGCAAACAATCAGAAATGAAAATAATTTATAGCCGCTATTTTGGTTACATTATTTTACTGGTAATAGTACAGTTATGTTCAACCTATAAGCTAACGGGACAAATTTTACAGGAAAAAAAACAGTTTAAAAATGCCAAACCTCCATTATCAAAAGCAGCTATTACCAGCAAGCTTTCATTTAATGCGCTTGATAGCACCAAAATAGGGAGAGTACCTGTATTAACGGTGGGGAAAGAAGCGCAAGTATTTTTCGCAAACATTCAAACATCTGCTGGTATAGCAGGAAATTCAAACAAGCTAATTATTAACCCCTGTATTTCTAAATCAGTAAAGCCCGATGGAACGAGTATTAGATCTTATACGAATAGAATCGATAAATTAAACTGCGATATCGATAACGAAAGATCTTTTTTTGAACTATTGGGAAGTGGGAATTCCAATCTTAGATCATATGTTGGAGTCATTTCTAAATTGAGGGGAGGTAAAGATTATCTTATTACAATTAATGTTCGATGTGGCCCACTAACACCATATAAATTATCAATAGATGATGGTGAAAAGCAACAGGTAATCGGTTTTAATGGAGAGGGTAATCAATCGCTTCGAACAGTAATTTCATTAACAGCTGGAACAGCAGCATTCCGTGACGTGCGAATTGTATTATATGTTGACGAAGGATCTATATATTATTTCACATCAGCAAGTATAGAAGAAATAAATCTTTGATATTAAAAAGACAGTCATGAAATCAGCTCTATTATTACCAATAATTCTATTTTTTGCAATAATATCTTTTGCACAAGTAAGCGGAAATTTGAATGAAAAGGAATACGATATAAGTAAAAAAGTGAACTCTTCCAGAAACTCCAAGTCAGCAATAAAACTAATTGATCTCGAAAATGGCTCCTATTTAGCAATACAAAATCGTAAGGGAATCCAGGAATACTTAATCGTTATAGACAGCAATAAGAATATTGTAGCGAAAGGAGTCAGCAGTGATAATTCCAATTCACCAGTAGTAATGTCGGTTGGATTTTGCACGGTTACAATATATAAATCATCAGGTGGTCCTAAAGTAACCATTGGCATCAGTAAAGTAACTGCAAGAGTAAAATGTAGTTAAGAAGAAAAACCGGAGTATTCGAAAAACGGATTTTATTATGATCTATATATGACGCAATAAAATGGTGGCGGGTATTTTCATGATGGGTTACCCGGTGGCTGACGGCGGTATGGGACTATCTTCTCAAATAAACCGCAGGCAGAATGATCCAGCAGCCACTGTCTCTATTTTGATTCTTCCAATAAACCACATAATTCACCTCTGCAGAAGTAAGCCGATATCCCTGTTGCATTAGACTATCCAATTTTTCCTTAAAAGAACCGGAATATTTTAGTATACGGTTTTCATTAAGTCCAAGTTCTGAATCATTAAGAACATTCAAGATATTCCCTGATTGAACCCCAGCTATTCTGTTCTGAACATATTCAAAATAACCAAGTTGAACATCTTTGTGCGATAGTTGCAATTTTATTTCAGGAGTCAGATTATAAATATTACCCTCATACCGATTGGCCTGTCCGGCAACTTTAACACGATCAAAATAGGTACCGTTATAATGAATGCTGAGCTTCTTTTTTGCCCTGGTTAATGCAACATAAATCAGCCGCTTTGTTTCTTCAGATCTGGGATCAAGACCTTTCAGCATTAAATAAACATTGTCAAACTCCCGCCCCTTTGCTTTATGAATCGTGCTGAGGTAAACCTGTTCCTTACCGATCCGGACAAAATCGTCAATTGATGATTCGGCTAGCATAGATTTCCAGTCTGACTTATACTTTGTATCAGCACTCGATTGTTCAAATGCATCAATAATCCCTAAACAGGCTTGTAGTTTGGAGCTTCTGGCAAAATGAGAATTCAGGTAATCTTTAGCGGATTGCCAATGTTCCTTTAAAATCACCGGGCTATCAGTCTGGCTGCAAGCCCTATCTGTAAATGCTCTTAATTCAAGCAAATTGAATAAATGAAATCCCTCGTTCCCCTGCATCAATTTCGTTGGTACACCTGCTTTCTCAATAAGACATTGTAGTTGCAGGGCATCTTCATTTTTATACGTAAGCACAGCTGTGCAACCAGTAGGCACTTCTCTTAACAGGTCATTTGAAAAGCCCAGATTAAATTCATTACTCGCATATTGAACAAGGTCAATCTGGCCCATTTGATCTGATTTAGCTTTGATGGACTCATGCTTAATGCGTTTTTGCATCAACAAAGCCCATTGGTTACTAAAAGATACCAGATTCTGGTTAGCGCGGTAATTGGTTACCAGGTGGTACAGTTTCGCTGTTTCCAATTCAGCCATTTCCAGCAGGGCCCGGTTGTTTGCTCCGCGAAATCCGAAAATATTCTGATCATCGTCCCCCACCAAAAGGGTTCGCATATTTTCATTGCGTTCCAGCAATACTTTTATTAATTCGAATTCATCATCATTAATATCCTGCGCTTCATCTACCACCAGAACCTGTTTAGTGATTCTGTTAGGCTCTATCTCTCCCTTTCTGATCTTGTCAATGGTAGCCCTAATGATATTAACCGATTTTTCCAGGTTACCTTGCATACCCAATAAATCAAAACAGTACGAATGAAAGGTTTTGATCTCTACAAAATGTGCAGCAGACCCTATCAGTTCAATTAGTCTCATTTTAAACTCTATGGCTGCAGCACGGGAAAATGTCAACATCAACAACTGTTCCTGTTTTATGTCTTCCATTAACAATAAGGAAGCTATTTTACTTACCAGTATACGTGTTTTACCACTTCCTGGTCCGGCTGCAACAATAATATGCTGGTGTTGTTGGTCATTTATGATTTTCGATTGCTGGTCGTCGAGAGATCCAAAGATGCGTTGATAATTTTCCGGGCTCATTTTTCTTGTCAGATCTTTTGCCTTCTCACCCGGAAAATATTTTCGGATAAAGCGATCATTCGGTAAACTAAAATAATCCTCTGTGAAATTTATAGCATCCTCATAATCATCAGACATCCTTTTTGCATATTCCCCTACAATATGAATCTGTTCTGCCTTTTGCCTGTAATATTCATCCAGTTGAGCATAATCTTCCTTTTTATACTGGACTTTATTATTTGTTTCAATTCGTTCTATCTGGATCTTATTGTAGGTGACCATAAATCCTCCTTCAATATTTAATGCTCCGATTCTCGACAAGTAAAAAAGCGCATCTTCAATCTCATCAATGTTGGCAGATTGATTAAACAGGGTGTTTGATTGCCTTAAATTATCCCGGAGTCCAATAACAGAAACTTTAACTATTGCGGTGCGACTGCCGGATGACAATGATTCATTTGCGCATTTCCTTACATATTCCACGATATGATTACAAATGACGACTCTTTTTTCAATCCTTGTCAACAGAGTTTCTTTGTCTACTGTAAGTTGAAGTTGCAAATGGTTCCTTGAAAATTCTTGTAATTGTCTTTTACACCATTTTTTTACCACCCAAAAATTCAGGACGTTCTTCAATAGTGTTGGTGAATATTCTTTATTATGCTCACCATTGATAGTATCCAGGAGTTCCTTCAGATTAATAATGGTTTCCTGGCAACTCAGGTTCTGAGACAAGGCCCTTTCCATATTAAAATGGTCTAGTAATAAGCGCTGGTATTTAGCCTCTTCCCCTTTCTCAATGCTAATTTGAATTTCTTTTGCATCAGCCAGAATATTTTCTTCTCTGAGCAGGTTAATAACCTGAATAGCTTCATATACACTAATGCCCAGTTTATCCGCGATATAGTCCACCCGCGATTCAACAGCATCATCGCGCCCAATAGATTTACGATTTGCAGAGATCAATGACCTGATTATCCTGCTTGCCAGAATTTTTTGATCCGTTGATATCTTTGATGAATTCTGCACCCGGGCAATGGCTTCGTCGGCATTAAACACTTCAATGCTGGTAGCAAAAACCTGGGGCATGTTTTGTTTTCTTTTAAGATAGCTGGCATTTTCCAGCGCAGCTATAGCAGATTTTACCCGGGTTTCAAGGTCCGAAATACTTTCTTCCCATCCGCCCCTTCTTGCAATTTCAAGAACGCTGTTTGATATAGTGGTTCTTTTCCGGGTAAGTTCCTTAATGGCTTTCCAGATTTGATTAATTTCGGCCTGACTCATTTTAGTTTGATTGAGTCTGCTGAAGTGCCTGTCGAGGTCATCAGGATTATACAATACAAAACAATCTGCCTCCAGAGACTGGTCCCTCCCTGCTCTGCCTGCTTCCTGTACATAATTTTCCAGAGAGTCGGATATGTCATAGTGAATGACCATGCCCACATCCTTTTTATCCACTCCCATTCCAAATGCGGAAGTTGCTACTATGATTTTAACGGAGCCGGAAATAAAATCGTTCTGATGACTGGTTTTATCCTGTCTGTCCATTTTGCCATGAAATGGAAGTGCATCATAACCATCCAAGCATAGTTTATCAGCAATAGACTCGGCCTTTTTTGTTTGGGAAACATAGATGATAGTGGGACAATCGCGCTGAGCCAACAAGTTTCGGAGTGCTTCATACTTTGACTCGTCGGAGTTAAGCTGAATGACCTTATAGTGAAGGTTGCTTCTTCTGACACTGGCCTGGAATAGTTCCAGGTTCAGGTCTAATCGGGTCATAAAATAATTCCGTATATCATCCACAACCTGCGGTTTTGCTGTTGCTGAAAAACAGGAAACCGGGATAGGCTGTTGCAGGTTCTTTTTTTGCTGCAGTGTTTTTATAAATTCAGCGATATAGAGGTAATCAACGCGAAAGTCGTGGCCCCAGGAAGAAAAGCAATGTGCTTCATCTATAACAAACCGGCTTATATGTCTACCTATCAAAAGTTTTTCAATAGTAGCAGAGCGGAGCGATTCCGGAGATATATATAGTATTCCTGCGGTACCATCTGCAACGAGGTCCAACATTTTGCTCCTTTCTATCGGATCCAGCAGTCCATTTATAGAGACGGCAGAGGTAATATGTTTCTCCAGCAGGTTATCCACCTGGTCTTTCATCAAGGATTGAAGCGGAGAAATAACCACCGTCAGCCCTTTAACCGTATCCGAACTAATTAATGCGGGTACCTGGAATGTAATTGACTTACCGCCTCCGGTAGGGAATATTGCCAATAGTGATTTATTGTGAATGGCTGCTGTAACAGCATTTTCCTGTAAAGGTTCCCCATCATAACTACGGTAATTCTCATATCCGAAATATCGTTTCAATGCTTTTCGTGCATCCAGTGATTCCAGGCAATATGGACAATTATTGTCACAAGGTGTTCCGCGCAACTGTTGAAGAATCTGTTCTACTCTGGGAAAAGTATGCAATACCCATCGCGGCAGAATTGATTGACGGTGGTTGGCACCAATAAGCGCCAATGCATACGCCAGTTCAGTAGGATTTGAGTTAATAATAGTTTCAACGAGACAATTCCTGCAAATCCTGTTCTGGAATGTTTGATGAATGAGGGCTATAACTCTATGCTCAGAAACGGGTTGAAAAGAAATAAAATGAAAAAAATGCCGGAAGCGGTGATCCTTCTTCAGCAGATAATAAAATATATCCTGTAAAATTGGATCAAGGCTTTTAAAAGCAGCCAGAATTTCATAGAAGAGGTCTCTGGCTTTTATGGAATCACTGAGCGGGTTGTTAGGTGCTTCGTCTGAGATTTTATCATCCTTGATAAGGCGATGGTATGGTTTAGAAGGAAAGAGTAAAGCGGAAAGATAAAGCGTATCAATAAAAATCCACTGGTCGAAATTTACATGAGGGTAAACTTTGCGTAGGTAGTGCAAATCATGAAGCAGAATATTATGCCCGGCTATAAAAGCGGACTGCTGAAATTGAGTTATGAGTTTATCAATGGCAACCCCGTGGTATTGGGATCCTTCAGAGGAAATAAATCCCAGATCCGCAATTTTATTTGATTTAGGATTGACCTCTATATCAAAAAACGTAATTACAGGGGTCATCGGCTATTGCGTTTCTTCTGGATAAGGAACTATAATTCAAAAACGATAACGCCAAATTATAAAATAAATTGGTTTATGAGGGGAAAAATATGATGATAACAGTGTTTGGTCTGAATGACCTGGGAGTTTATTATGAAGTCATTTAAATCGCTCACAAAATATAAAACAAATACAAAGGATGGTAATTATATAATTGGTGATGAAGAGATAATGGGTCCTCAGTATTAACTTAGATGGGAAACAGATCGGAAAGAATATGCCGGCAAATAAAAGTGCTTACGATGCGGCGCTACCCGGGCCTGGGCGACCTGCGCAATAAGATCGCGGAGAAGCTGGGGCAATCGATCTCGGAGTCGATGGTCAATAAAGACCTGCGGGCCATGAAAGATATTTATGGGGCGCCGATCCGGTTCAACAAAGAGCGTGGCGGTTATGAGTATGCGCAGCCCGGGTTCAGTATCCGTGAGTTTCCCCTCACCCATGAAGAGATCGAGGCCATCGACCTGGCGCCGGCGATGCTGCAACAATTGAAGGGCACTTCTTTATATGAACAGTTTCAGAAAGCGGTGGGCAAGATGATCGAGGGATACAGGATCGGGAAGGTGATCGGCAAGGAAGAGTCGGAGATCATACAGATGGAAACGGGGGCTTTATCGCCGGGCTTACTCTACAAAGACTAGAAAGATCTGGATTGAAAGGAACTATGAAGGTATATTTCATGAATAGAGGAAAACACTTTTATGACAGATAAAATTAAGTTCTGTGGCTTTATTAACCTTTGTAAAGGCAATAATCTCTATTATACGATAATAGCATAAATCATCTTAAGCCAGTTGAAATTTTATACATCTTTGCCTTCCTTTTCTCTTGAACCGTTAATCTTAAATTACCTGCATAATCATTGGGTGAATGGATTGTAGCCCTTATAACTAAAAAGCCATTAACAACGGTAGTGTTGGTATCACTCCAATATGAATGAGGGTCATATCCAATATTTTCAAATGAAATACTGCACGGAGAGTTGTTAGGAAGAATTACCTGCGCAAGCGTATCCTTTTTATATACTAAAAAGTGATTCTTTGGCAATTCTGAAGGCCTCTTGACATTTTTCTGTGCAACCTCAGTTATCTCAAATACGATGGATTCGGTTTTCATATTCATTTTCAATGGTAAAGCAAAAACCGCTTCAAAAGGACTATTTTGCCAAAGGTTTACAAGTTTGGTGTTACCATACTCTGTATAATCTTTACGACCATTGTATCTTCCGGAATTATCAGCTGCCATTATCATATAAATGGTTCTATTACGACCTCTTTTATTGACCCACCAGATTTGTTCTGAAGGATGTATTTCATGGTAATTCTGGTGAAATTTCCCGAATCGCCCTTCATCCTCATCATATAATTCCAAAACCCAAGGACCATATAGGGAAACAGAATCCTGCATAGGTATGGGCATAGGGTATGGTGATTTGTAAAATTTATGTGACTCCTCATGTATATCAATTTCGCCAAATATTAGATTCCAAGGACGATTATCCGCCGGGTAATTAGCACGCATCAGATTATCCTTGTGAGCAGCTAACAACTCATTATCTGGCTTTGCTTTAATTATAAAGTTTATATCATCATCTTTATCAAACAGCCCCCCACCCATATACTTCATTCTTTCGAGTAATCCTGTAATTGTCCGCTTAAACCCATCGACTGGTTGATAATCTGTAGCTGTCCCAGTGTAAGAATTATCATTCTGGGCCATACCGATTTCGAAATCACCATCATAATTATTTCCAATTACGTCTTGGTTTTGTGCAGCTTTCTCCAATTTTCCATCCCGAATACAAACGACAAGGCTATCCATCCGGTATGTATAGGAACCTCCAGGCCGGTGATCTCGAATCAGCCTGGGATTAGTATGCTGATATTGCCCAGCACTAGTAATATAAAAAATTAGGAAGCTAATTATTTGTAATAAAGACTTTGTAAGCATTTCAATTCATTTTTTGTACCGCAAACTTAAAATGAAGAACAAAGCCATAATTAGTAAAATATGCAAATAAGAGAACATTGATTTGGGATTATCGCAACCACTTCAAACACTGTTTGCAATATTCACCAAACCCATAACCATAACTGTTAGATTATGGATGAAACAAGGTGAATTTACTAAATCAATAAAGCAGTTAGCGAAAACCAGTTTCTAATCGAAACACACAAATATTAGGTTTGTGAAAAGGATCAGAAATGAAAGATACAACACTGCTAATTTCACGTATACTGTGGTTCTTTATTCATTTACGCACAGTTTTGAGCTGTTTAATTGACAAAATCAGAGTAAAATATCTGTTTGGAATTACTTCAGGTTTAGCCATAGTCTTTCTTGTACAATTGCCATCACAAATATTCTCACAAACTCAAAGGAATGAGTTAACCGAAAAAATGTATCAAGCAATTAAAAATAATGCCCAGAATTTCCCTCAACCAAATGCGTTGGATACAATAGAAATGGGAACATTTGACCATTTGACTGGCAATTTTGATGGATTAATTGGAAGATATATGGAAGTGCATGATGGAAGAAAAACTGTAAGAAAAAGAGTTCCTGCGGTTAAGAATTCTGAAAGCTTGGGATCAGTTCTAGTTTTTCGTATGAAACATCCTATAAACCGTTTTCATGTAATCATAAATAATCGCGAATACCGGAGTAGTTCAAATAACACAACACTTTCTATAAGAATAAAAGGATCAAGCCGAATCAATTGGGAAATAGGATTAATTCCAAACAGGGGTCAACCGATTTCCAATTATAAGGATGCATTACAAATTATAAGAAAAAAATTCTACGCAATGGGGGTATATACTTTACCCTATTTGCCAATTGGAATAATTTATGCTCCTCCAGTTACAGGGTCACCACAAAATATTATAAGCTTTACTCAACAGGCGAAGGTTGGTACACGTGTAGAACTATCATCAAAAGAAGAGTTTTCAGAAACAAGACCAGAGATGACCCTCATTAATAAAGTATATAGTCTCCTGGATATAGGAATACAAAAAACCAGTAATTCATCTGACCCTTACACGCAAATTGCTAATGCTACAATGAAAGCAATCAGAGGCGCATTTGGTGAAGAAAAGATTACCAATACAATTGGAGAGATAAAAGAGAATTCATTAGTGATTGAATCAATAGATGAACAATCTGTAACTCGAAGTAACCCCATTCCCACCTTAGGACCTGTCCATTCTGACCAGTTTGTTGTCTTGAAGGATGTGCGAGTAATATGGATACTAGAGGATAATAATTTTAGCTACAGCGTACTTGATTTTACTGAAACACAATATTTGACTACAGCCTATATGCGTCAATCAAATAACCCAGATCTGAAAAATTTAGTCGCACTTGATGGGTTTTCAATCCGTGGTCCAAATCCACCCAGATATACAATAGTCAAAGACTTGAATGGTGATCCTATAAAGGAAAGTATTAGTCCATCGCTAAGTTTTGAAAGATCAATAAATAAAACCCAAATTATCTCCAATCACTCTGCAAATACAACTTATTCAAGTCAAATCAAAGACTACACATCTGGAACACTTGCTTTTCTTGGCATTGGTTTCGAGGATAAAACAATAAAGCAAACTTTCTCACAGGGATATATGACTTCAAACAGCACTGAAATTAGTGAATTGTCTAAAATTAAGATCGTTAATGGAACAAATGAATTGATAAAACTAGAGGTCTATTATGATAATGTGTTTGGTACCGTTGCGGTTCGTTTGGTGCCTAAGAATACTGTTTTAAAAGGAAGTATTTCAAACAAAAATTAATTTTTAAATCAATCAATATGAAACATTTACTTGTGTTACTTACACTATTAATATTTGAAAATTCTTATTCCAATATAAACAATGTTACTCTAAGACTTGAATGGAGCATGCATTCACGCTTTATTCCAGATACAAATTTCGCAAAAAATGAAGTTACTGTTAATGGATATAACCGAACAGGTCATAAGTACCTTCCAAGTTATGTTCACCCAACTGGATATGGGCTTACCTTAAAAGTTCATGTTAATCAAAATGGGAACATGTTACACCCTCAAAGTTTTCGCTGGGAGATTTCTGGTATGAAGAAAGAAGATGGCACACCTAACACTTTCTCCCACGTAATTACTACTAATAAAAAAATCTTGTATGCGGGCTCCTCAATGTCCGTGGATACAGAACCTGATGTACAAACAATCCCATTGTTTACATATCGTGGAACATATAAAATTAGAATTGTTGCATTAGCAAAAGGTTCAACTCCAAATCAGCCCAAAGAGATTGCGATTTTGGATCAGGTTATTGAAGTAAAGGATTATTTAGTTATTGTTATGGGTGATTCTTTTGCTTCCGGCGAAGGGAATCCGGATGAAAAAGGTAATTATGATTATGTATTTGATGATGATGATGCGACCTGGCTTGAACCAAAAGCAAATCGATCCTATAAAGGTGCACTATCCATTATTGCAGCGCAATTAGAAGCCGATGATCCTCACACAGCTGTAACCTTCCTAAATGTAGCAACATCAGGTGCAAAAACCTCACATGGACTTTTATTTCAGCAACATCCTTCCTGGCAATTAAAGGGTCAAATAGAAGAGGTAAAAGATTACATTAAAGATAGAAAAGTACATCTTGTCCTTTTATCAATCGGATTAAATGATCTCGGAAATACTCATGGAATGTCAAGGCTTATTGAAGCAGCTGCTAATCCTGCTCCGCCCGAATTTAATAATCATGCTGCTTACTATGAAGCAGGTGATATCGTAGAGAATATTTCTTTTAGATATGATGAAGTTTATGATAAAATGAAAAAGGCTTTAAATCCTGAAACTGTAGTATTGTTTCAAATGCCCGTTCAATTTATGCGTAATGAATCAGGAAATTTAACTGATGGATGTGGATTACTCAAATTAATGGAAAATGAGGACATAACTCGATTGGAAAGTATCGGAGACAAACTGATTCAACAACAAAAAGCTGCCTGTCAGAAATTTCAATGGGTCTACGTTGACGGAATTAGGGATCTATTCAAAAACCATGGATATTGTGCTGGTTCTGAAAGTTGGTTTGTCTTTATCAATGATTCGATAGAAAGTCAAGGGACTATTGAAGGTTCAATTCATCCAAATGAAAAAGGTCACAGAATGATCGCTCAACATGCTTTCCCAATTATTAAGAGCAAGGTGCAACGTATTTTGGTTCCAACTCGCCCGGGAAGAATTATAAAATAAATCCATCATAATTAAATCAACAATCTACTTCTTAAAATGACTACTTTGAGGAGGAGTAACTTCTAATTTAAACGCAAGTTCTTTAACTATAACTTCAGGAAGAGGTACCCGCTCGGCTAGCTTGTCTGTGGATTCGAGATCTTCTTTGTAGTTTTCTCCCATGAGTATATTGAACCAGCGCTCTCGATCCATTACAACCGAATACATCTTTTCATCCTGCGTGGCGGCTACATATGGGTGATATATGTGAATGGGTTTGCTACATTGTTCTGCTTTGGCTCCTATACGGTCAATACGTCCGGTTCTTTGTTCCAGGGTGCTGGGGTTCCAGCATAGATCATGGTGAATGATATGGCGGCAATTCAGATGCAGATCCACACCTTCTGACATCACACTTGTTGCTATGAGTATATCAGGATAAAAGGGGGTATTGAAAGTAAGCATCAGATTTTGGCGGGTTTCCATGATTGTTGATCCGTTTACCAATCTTACATTTGGTAGCACATTTCCGGTTTCTGCGGAGCCTATGCGAATCTCGCCAGTCTGTATGGAGGATAGTGCTTGCAAATACTTTTTTCGTTCTTCTTCTCCGCACTTGATGGCCAGAAAGGAAAGGAAATTCCTTATCATCTTTAATAATGACAAGCCGCTTGCGTCTTGTTGCTCAAATGCTTTATCGAGTAATACATTTTCATCGTCCTGCACTCCTAGTGGGAAATAACGGGTAAGAAAAGCCGGCGTTCGGAAATACCTGAGTATAACTCCCATAATCTGATCTGTGTATTCTTTCAGATCGTCGTATTCATGGATTATTGGCCGGAGCTTATCATCAAAGAGTGTCCGCATTCTATATCCTTCATCGAAACGGGATCCAATATGCGTAAGTTCTTCCTCCGCCTTTTCCCTTGAGCAACCTAATATCTGAGAAGCTTTTTCATCGATCCAATTGCGTATAGCACGGGATACTGCAAGCCTGAGACTATCGCCAGTTGCCAGGTAATGACAAAATACTAAAACCTTCTCCCCTTTCGACCATAGGTCAATTACCTTATTTACCGTTGCACTTAATTTTGGATGCTGGTCTGCTTTCCCATCGGTGCTTATCAATGTTTCAATTTCTTTTAAGTACCATTCTGCCTCTCCGTTGTTTATGGGTCTGATCAACTCATGGTCATCATCCATGTCAATGGGATCAATATCCCAGCTCTTTTTCCGGGTATACAAAAAAGCCTCATAGCTGGAGGCAAGTCCTTCTGCAAAAACAGGTCTGGCTTCAGGATTTAAGGACGACAACCTTGCCGCTAACAGAAATGGTAGCAGTGATCCGTTTCCGACCTGAAGTCCTTCAGAATTCTTAAAACTATCATTATTAATAGCAGATCCGGGGAAGACGAAACGTCGCATTACGCCTTTATATTCTCCCGTAAATTCCCTTTCACGCATATGTCGTAAAACATATTTGCGAAGATGGCTTTCGGCTAATTTCATTTTGCTGAATAAAGCATCATACCTCTCCCTAACCGAATGAATAACCGGACTTACTCCCTCCTTCTCGATCCCCTGCAGCGCCAACCACCATTGCTCAACATCGTCAAATTGATGTTCATTAATAACAAGGTCATTTGGATTAAGCTGGCCCCATGCCTGGTCGAAACGTACCGCCGCTTCCTGCGTAGAATCTAATAACTTTCTTAGTTCCAATAAGTCATTGCCATACCATTCAGGGGTTAAACCTGCTGCCAGTGCATTTTGCCAGTTGATACCCTTGAAACGATCCAACACATTACATAATTCGTGATGACCCAACTGAAAGGGTGTTGCCGTTAAAAACAACATTCGTTCGAAAACGGCATGTAGTTGGCCATCGTTGATGTCTTCATCCGATTCTGCTTCGTAAAATAATCGCGCAATATTAGTTTTACCGTTCTTGAGGTGATGGGCCTCATCCATAACTAACAATGGAATTGAATGCGTGATCCTGGTTAAGCATAAGCCCCATATCGTCTTAACTTCTTCATTGAAATAATATCTGAAATCTTTAATGCGGGATTTTACATCGCCCAGATTCTTTGCAGGCAAGTTCTCATATAATACCTCTAATAATTTATTGAAATCCTGACCTGACAAATCTTTATAAAGGATATCAATAATCTGCGCCGGAACAGGATCATCAGCGCCTTCATCCAATAAGCCATTCTGAATTAATATCTTTTTCCATTTCGAGGTATCTTTCTCCAGCAGGTCCAGGATCAAATTCTCATTATTATTTTTTCTCCCTTGTAAGCCAAAAATCTGAGATCCGAAACGGTTGAGTCTATTATACATTTTCGGTATCCGCTCATCTTTCCTCCGGTACAAAGCCCTTTGAATGATTGCGAGTTTCAACCATTTATCAGTAAGGCTTCTTGTAAGTGCACTGTGGGTGAGAAAAATAATATTCTTTCGATGAGCTGGGTCATCATCTAATAGTTTAAGAAATTCCACATTGCTCCCGGCAATCCCCCAACGCACCTTTGCACGACTTTTTTCATCAAGACATCTTTCCAAAAACACACCCAAATCCTTTGGCCATTTTTCCTTCAAACCCGGTGGAATCATGATTACAACAGGACGCTGGTCTTTATCCTGCAGGGCTACAGATACAGCAACAGCCAGTGCAACAAATGTTTTACCCATACCCACCTCATCGGCGAGTATTTGGCCCGGCATAGTTTCCAGACGCAGCAGCAGACTTTCTGCCGTTGATCGTTGTCTATCCGCATCTGCTTCCTGAATACGATCTTTTACATGAAGATTAATGGCGGGTAAGAATTTATAATTCCAGGACATAGTGATTATTCTGATTTGATTCTAGCAGTCTTTTTGAATAGTGATTGATATCATTATTCTCAGAACTTTTACATAACTCAACAATTCTTTGACCAAGATCCACCTTAAGTTTTTCAATTTCTTTTTTTACATACTCTACCGGCAAGCAACCCTTTTCGTGACGCGGCTGAACATTACCGAGGGACTTCCAAATTTCAGTAAGGAAAAATACTGCTTCACTTGCATTAAGTGCATCACGAACCATTGCTTCAATAATTGCCTTTATACCTACTGGTCCGTTCAGACGCCACTCCAGCGAACTCTTCGTGACAAAAGGGCTACCCAGTATTGTCTGAATCTGGTTGATTGCTTTTGAATACTTCCTGGTGCGCTGCAATAGAAAAGTTGAGCTATTAAAGCGCTTCAATGGATTTATAACAATGTTGGGGTCAGCATTATGTTTCGCTTTATTGGTAATGTATTTTTTCAAAATTAAATAGACTGGTTTTGCGGATGTTATTAGCTCTGCCAATACATCAAGAGGAAGATTTCTTAATTCTTCTGGTGGTGGTAAACAACTTTGATTTTCAATATTCACGGGCATAGATGCTGGAAGCGGTGATTCAGGCCATCCAATTAATAAAAAGGAGGGCAAATTAGATTCCTCCACCAATATGCGAGGCCTTGCTGGTGACTGTTGATCCTGCCATTGTTGGTAAGTAAGCAACGGCTGGTTTTTTATGTTGCTTATAGTGAAGCCAGGTACCGGCCGCGAAATATCTAATTCAAGTTCAATAAATAATTCATTCTCCCTACGCAATGTTGCCGTTTTAAAGAAGGGGGGCAGAATAGGTGTACGTTCAGCTTCTTTAAGCTCCTCATCTTCGAGAGGTTGCCACATGATATTCTTAGTATCTACTACTTCTCCCTTTATCCACGATGCATTCAACTCCTTGAACAATTGAGAGTTTTTTTCACTATTGACGAGAATTCCAATATTCGCTTCCAGGTTTGGGCGATTGGACAGTCCCAATCCACGTACAGTAAAGTTAGAAGAGCCGATAATGTATAAGTCGTATTTGCTATTGGAAAACCAATATCCTTTTCCGTGTAAGGGGCGGATTGCTTTTTCCGATGCTGATTCATCACGAATGATAGCCATCTCTAACGTAATATCCTTTCTGCCTGCAGGTAGAGAATTCAACAATGAAACAGGTGCATGAATGCGGTGGGGTTGTTCATCCAGCGAGAATTCACCAGTGGTGCTGATAGAAATTGATAAGGGTCCTTTTTTTCTCATGATCTCCCACAATTTTTTAGCAGGAACATTGTCCTTCTCAGAGGGATCGAAAAAAGGGCTGATTATATCCGCCAGATCCGGACCAACATTACCAACCTGTTCCTGCCAGATCTTGTTCGCTTGTTCAAAAAAGTTTGGCTTGCCTGGTCCGGTAATCAGGGCAAAACTTTTATAGGGAATATTACGGCTGGTAGTTGTGGTATCAGGAAAAGAATTGGCGTGCGCGCGGGCACGTTGAAGAAATCCAACCGATCTATCATTGATGGAGGCCATTGCCTGGTCTGCATTCTGTAGCAACTCAACCAGGAAATCCAATATAATAATTATGGGTACTTTGTTCTGCAAGTTGTTTTCAACCAGATCAAGTACAGCTACAATCTCCTGGTTTTTACGATAGCCTGGCACGGTTAAATTAGCTGAGCCAACGAGTATGCGTAAGTGATTTTCCCAATAAAGCACGGATATCTTTGAGTGCTGAATACCCTGTTGAAGACGAACAGGGATCAGGTCCCACCTAAGGTTTCTCAGTTGTTTGCCAAACGCTTCATCCACCAGCACTGCGGCGCATTCCACACTATTTAGCTTTTCCTCTCTTTCAACAAGATAGATTGGGCCATCTTCAGCAGCATTGGATTCCATTCCAAGGAATCTGGACAAGCATTCTTCTTCAAAAAAAGCAGCATCGAAAGTAAAGGTGGTAGCGAGGCAACCGATGGGTTTACCTGCAAGCGCTGGGATACGCCAATGATCAAGGATACGGGATTTACCGGGGGTATCAGCTTTAGCCATAAGAGTCAGGTTAGATCATTGTGAAAGTCAATAAGAGCGTAAAGCCTGTAACTATTTACATATTGGTCAACAGGTATAATTCGCTCTCCAGTTCTATGGGCGGGCCGGATCATAAATTGTTGGTTAGGGAATTCCTCCAGCCATGGCATCTTTCCATTAGGCGGTTTAGCCTCCTGGATGGAGCGATGGTGTTTTAAGATGGCCGGTATTATATCCTGCTGACCCTGAATACATATCAAATGTTCAAAATTCTCTTCAAAAAATAAAGCCTGGCCATATTTATCAAGACATATCCGGCTAGCAGCCATGGAAGATTGAAGGGAAGCAAGATTGGGGATGTGTTTACAATTATGCTCCAGTTCTGCTAGAGTTACGCGCCTGTTTTTATCAGACAGGAAAGCAAGGATATCGTAAAAGCAATTGTGAACTTCAAGGGCGAACTTCTCGTAGGTTTGGATAGTTTCCAGCAGTTCATTAAGTTCCGGATCAGTGGTTACCATGAGATAATCATGAAACTTCTTTTCATTTGCATCCTGATCCGGTTCCAGTGTTTTATAATATTCTGGGATTTTATCAAGGAATACATCCCGAAAGCCAACCTTGTCATCTACAATCAGGTTCCGGATCAGTTGCTTTTCTTTTGGTCCGGCCTTATAAGGGGCAAACAGTGGAGCCAATTCTGACCAAAAGTTTGAACTCCAGTTCGCAGCTACTTCGCCGCTATCAATACTATTACGCAGAAGTTTCTGAAGTTTATCTAACAGGATACGACCCGGACCATTATGGCCGCTAAGGAAACCGTCCATGTTCTGTTCTTCCTCCCATGTACGCAATAAGCGATCTCCTTTCTCGCCCAATATGCCATCGGTAGCAATATCAAGCGTTTCTGCCAGGGTTCTGTAAACACCATGAAAGCCAAAGGTGTATGCATTTTTAAGGTAACGGTTACGGGAGAGCGAATCTTTATTCTTGAATGCCTCCTGGGCTTTAAGCGTGCCTGGCATGCCGCGATATTGGGCAGGATCATCTCTATATGTTCGATAAAGCGCCTGAACCATGATCCATTCATACACCTGGAATGGCTCGCTATAACCATCAGCGCAAATAGCACCTTCGAAGGGTTCACAAATACGGGCACCTGCAGCTATGGCGGTAAGGAAACGAGGATGGCGCATACGTTCACGTACGCCGGGGACCAGTCGGTTGCCAAGACGATCGGCGATGGAGGCTAAGCCAAGTGGATCAAGGGTGCCTTCATCGGATAAAACGGGGTCGTAGAGGGTGGAGGTGATAAGCATTTTTGATAACGGATAGGTTAGGATAAGGTAGCTACATGTTTGAATTTACAAATGTTTAAAACAAAATACCATTTTGATCTGCAGCCTATTTGCATTTCGGGTTACAGTAATATACCTACGTATTGCAAATAGATTGCACTCATGATTATTATAATTGAGATAGAACAATAAATAAAAACAAATAACCTTAATTATGAGCCCTACGGCGTTTCACTCCGAGATTTTCCCGATTTTAAAAAACTGAAAATTACCTATGGCAACAACTACAATGACTTTAGAAAAACTTATAAATGGGTCCAAACATTTATCCACAGTCAGCGATAATTACAGGCAATCGTACCGGGAGTTTATTAAATATTTCAAAAATGCGGGCAAGCTTAACGAACATCACATAATCATTGGGGCTCACATGGTATATGGATGGATGCCCAGAAGTTTAAATCTTGATATATCGAATAAAGTTGTTCTGCTTAAAATTCTCAACAAGGCGAGAACCAGTGAAATAATAAACGAAGAAGAGTTAACTGTGGTCAAAAAGTCGATTAACAACTCTCTTGTGGGCAGTTCCAAGCTTCTGCATTTTATTAACCCTCAACAATATGCCATCTGGGACAGCCATATCTATCGAATCTATACTAAAAACAAAAGCAATTACGGGATCCAATCTGTAAAGCTATATTTAGGATATAATAAATGGCTTCATAGTTTAGTGGATAAAAAGGAAACTTTAGAATTATTTAAAAATGTAAAGGAGAAGCTTGGCTACTCAGTAAGTAAACTAAGGGCTTTGGAGTTGGTGCTGTTTGAATTAGGAAGGAAACGGAAAACTAGGAAATGACGCCAGAAAGGTTTTAATGGTGGCCGAATTATCAATTGTATCCCCTGCTAAATTCCAAAGCGTTGGTAATAATTGGGGGGGGTATAATCGAACAGATGGAATATGTTCACGCCGCAGCAAGTTGTATTTTTTGCAAACCCTCTATTTGCCACTATTGCCATTGCCATATGGTTTATTGGCTTCTGTGTGTAGGCATTTGTGTGCCTTGCAAAAGAGCCTAATTTGGTGTGTCGGATCTATCACTTTTATGATGTTTATAAAGTCTTCCAATTTATATGATCTACCTACTGTCTGTCTGTCGTAAACCATAAAGTAATGATAGTTGTTTCCTACTTTACTTGCCCAAAGATTTCCAAGTCTGATTTTTTGTTCTGGGTCTAAGTGGTCGCCTTTTGTTTCCAAAAAATTGTTTTGGCGCCTTTTGTTTGAATGTATTAGCGTCCAACTTGGATTTGCCTGTGCGTGAAAGTTTTTGGTAACTTTGCAAGGTTGGCTTCTGTGTGTAAGCATTGTGTGCCTTGCAAATGTGCCAGAATGTGCGATGGGTTGTTTATATTTCCTGTCCACTTACGAATAGCAGGTTGTCGCCAATAGGGTTTCTGCTAACGGTTTGGCAATTGCCGAAGGGGGATTATTAAAACTGAAGTTCAATCAAAGAATGAAAATTGAACCTTCTACAAATGTCCAGTCTAAGCTTGTCAGCCCCGCATTTGCAAATACCTTTTATGGGAAGTGCTTATTTGATTAATTCTATTTCATTTTCAACAAACCATCCTAATCCTAACACGTAAGTCTTTAATTGCTCTGGTTTATCAGTGTAGGCGACAATAGCAAGACTGTTTTTTGCTCTACTACATGCCACATAAAAAAGTCGTGATGTACGATCTATTCCGGTTTCTTTTCCTTCCGCAATATTTTCGTTATCACCTTTTGTTAGATCCTTTACCCCGAACAGTTTGTCATAACTAAACATAAAACCTTTAGACTCTTCATCATCAATTATTACCATTACTCTATCGAACTCTAATCCTTTAACTCCTTGGTGAGTTCCAAAATTTGAACTGTCAGATATGTAATCGTTGTAATTAATTATCTCAGTAAAACTAGAATCTAAAGCAATATCCCAAGCTAATAATGTTTCATCATCATCGTTGTCCTCCTCTTCTTTCCCTAAGCTTTTTGTCCTTTCTAGAGATATTTTCAACTCATTCGGGATAATGAATATTCCTGATTTGTTAACCTCAAAAACTATATCCTTCAAACTTGGTTTACTATTATCTTCCCAGAGTTTTAATAAACTATCAATACTAGCTTTAGCATTATTTATAATGGCCATTTTGTCAGGTCCTTCAATGATAGATCTTTTATCAAATATTGGTGAATCTCGCTTTACGATATTGGAGATTTCGAATTTATTACCAGCTTTATTTGCATTATATAATGCTAATATTGTTTTTCTAAAGAAATTAACAGTAGATAAAGTTCCATCTAACAATCCTTGTTTTAATCGATCGACTTTATATAAAGGATTAAAAAATGTTTCAAAACCCATTCTGATTGCCGCCATATGATGCTCTAGAGTGAGGGTCTTCACAGGGATGTTTCTTTTATCTTTAGGAATTGATTTGTCAATCCATTTATTATCGCCTGTTATAATTGACATCTTTTGCCTTATCGACATTTCAGTATCTAATTTGTTTTTTCCTCGAAGGACAATGAACAATCTAAGGACACCGCCTGAGTTTTCAACCCGAGCCAACTGTTCTTGACCATCAATATCTTTCCTGATTTTATTGTTTAGTTCAATAATTCTAGATTTTGACCGATGATTCATTTTTTTTACTGGTTTCATCCAATCATCAGGTAAATCTTCCCCAAGTTTTTCTTTACCATCACTATAAATACGTTGCATGGTATCACCAAATAATCCTAATAAAAATGAACCTTTATGATCAGATTGAACCTTAAACAAAGCTTCAATTAATTCTTTTTTAGTGTCTTGACTTTCATCGATTAAAACGATTGGAAATTTATCAATTAAAATCTGCTTGAATAAATTTTTTGAGCCTAAAAAACTACACGCAATTGATATGACTTCAGTATGATTTAATGACGCCTTAGTGTAATTGTCACCATTAGGATTATAAACGAACTTACTTATTGATGGTAAAGCAACTAATCTTCTATTTTTTGATTCTATTTTTTTTCTGTTAGAGATTGCGGTTTTATTATTAGGATCCTTAGCTTTTGAAAGCTTGTCTTCAAGATCCTTTATAGATTCATTAATGTCAATTTCAACCCACTTTTTGATATCTAATGTAAAATTTTTAATTAACTCCCAACAAAAACTATGTATTGTACTTACTTCAAAAATGGAATCGTAAGATAATCTATGTTTAATTTCATCTGCCGCCGCATTTGTATAAGTTATTATTGCAATTTTTCTATTGCGTAGTTTATAGTCCAGCCCAAAAGATTCTTTGAATTTTGTTAATACATTAACCAATGTTCTTGTTTTACCAGAACCAGCTCCAGCAAAAAGAAAGAAACTTTTTAGTGAATTTGGATTTATACAATTGAAAATATCTTCATCAACTTGTTCATCAATATCATTATTGTCTGTTATCATGTTGAATGAGTTTCGGATTCAATAATATTTTTAATAGGTCTTAAAAGATTTTCTAACCAATCTAAACCCTCTTTAATATAGGTTGGCACTTTTAACTCTTCTGGAGCTTCAAAATATAAAACATCAAGGGCAAATTCAGCTTTTTTTGCACTCTCGCTATTTATAGCTTCATAAGCTTTTTGGGCACAATTACTTACATCATGTTCTGTTGCAGCTTGAACCATTTTTTTCAACAATCCTGATGTTGCTGTAATCGTTTTAAATTTTCCAATATTTTCTAAGACTAATGCATCTTCAAATGTATAAGGATATACTTTTGTTCCAGATAAATCAACTTCAGCTTGATAAGCAACTCTAACTGGAAAATCTGCCAATAGTTTTTCTTCAGACTTCAGCTTTACTAATTGATCAATATCTGTAATTTTTGGATTCCAATATTTTAACGTAGAATTATTACTAATTTGATCTGTTCCTAGTTTTGGTTGACTTTTCCTATATTTTACTTTTGGCGGTTTTGTTGAATTGTCAGTAAGTTTTTCTTGGGAATCTAAATCGGTAATTATTAATGTAGCTAAACCTAGCTTTTCGATAAGTGGCTTTAACCTATGAGCGTGGCTTCCTCCAATTTCTAAAATTGTTATGTAGCAACTATCAAGAACTTCATGATGATTTCTTATAAAATGAGGTATTAGAATTCTTTCCGCTGGTCCTTCAACTAGAATTGCCGCATCTGCAAAGAATAAATCATTATGCGTTGTATTTAAATATCTAATTACAAATTTTTCAGTTTCATTTTCTTGCGGTAGAGTAGAATCGAATATTGATTTTATGCTCAATACTTCAGATGTAGGTGTAGTAGTTGTAATATTATTTCTTTTAAAGTATCTTAAACTTTCAAATTTTTGATGAGCAATATAACTAGAGTGTGTACTGATTACTAGCTGAGTGGTAAACTCTGGTTTGGTTCCTAAATTCTCATGTGCTCTTAAAATATCATAAGCTTTTTTTATAAATACTTGCTGTACTTGTGCGTGTAAATGAGCTTCGGGTTCTTCTATCAATACTAAGTGTATTGGTTCAATAACTTTATCCTTTTCTAATTTATTTTTACCTTTCATCATCCATTCGTCACGATATCCAATTAGTTTAAAAGCAATAGAAATTAAATTTTGATAACCTAATCCATTGTATTTTTCTGGCAATGTAAGGCCTTCAGCTAAATTGTATCTAACAGCCGATTCATGATCTAGTCCATCTGTAGCTTTGATAAGGGAAGATAATGTTATTTGAGGATTTCCAAAACCAGGATAATTTAAATCACTTAGCTCTTTAAGAGGTGCTTCAAAACATGAAATCAAGTTTTTATCAAAAGTAAATTGCGCATCGCTTAACTTTTCAATTGCTTCCAAATCCTGTTCACTAGGATCAATCGATGGGTTTAAATGACTATCATAGTAAGATCTAAGTTGGAAAGACAATGATTTGGTGTTATTGGATTCTGGATTGTCAGAGTTAGCATCACTAAATCCACGTTGTGCATTTATTGTACTAATTTTTATTAACCCATTTAAAGGATTTCCTTCGAGTTCGATGTTTTGGTCTGAAAGTATTTGATCTACTTCATATTTATCAGGGTCCAATTGATATGATTTTACTTCAAATAATGCATTTAATTTTTTATCACAAAACTGCCAAAAATTTGTGGGCCAAAGTTCCAAGGTCTTACCTGATTTATTATTTAAGTCTATTACTTTTTTTCTTGCAAGTATATATTCTTCTATTAATGATTCAATGTTTTTTGGCTGTAAAATAAGTCTTAAGCCTATCAAGCCACCATTCCAATCAAGTGTCGGAATTATGTGACTTACGTATCTTAATTCTGAAATATCAACTTTAAACCATAAGTCTAAGGAAGGTAAGTAAGGTTCTAATAATTTAATGTTCTTATCTTCATCTTCTAATGTTGTTTTAGCAATCCACTTTTCAGCAATTACTTTTAATTCAGTCCAATTAGTAATTGTAAAATCCTGCGTTTTAAAGTGTTTTCTTTCCAAGAAAGTTATGAGTGCGTCCATAGCAGTAGTTTTTCCACTATTATTTGCACCTACAAATATTGTTTCTTTATCAGAAAATTCAATTTTACAATTTTTAAGTTTTCTGAAATTTTTTATTCTTATGAAGTCAATTTTCATGGTATATTTTTAGCGAATAGTTTTTGGTAGCATTTCCCATTCCGGAGAACAGCTTTCTGAAGTCAAGGTATTCATTGTTCCTGTAGCCTCACAGCTGTTCTGTTGTTCATTAATGATATTTAGTTTAACTCTTGTTCCTCAGCCTTGGTTTTAGAAAGCTGATGTTGTTCGCATTTGGCGAACTGACAAAGTAAGCTGTCTACATTAAGGAAAATTGGAAAAATATTTGTTGAAAGTTTAATTTGTTATCACAAGCCGAGAATCGAATGAGACATTAATACCCTCCTATACCTTTTGCCCTTTGATATTTAACTACAACCGATTTAGGGTAGTTTGTATCATCAATTATATTTACACAGGTAGCGTCAGGATGTATATGTTTTTTTTAATGCCTGCTGATAATAGAAAAGAAAAGTATCCTGCTCTTCCGGCTTTTGTATAACTGACTCTTCAACGGAGTTTTCGGGAACCAGAGCAATGGAGCATGTTGAGGGAGTAATATTTGAAACTTTGTACTTCTTGTTGTCATCATTTTACTTACACAAGTTCTTTCTGATTTCGTCTTCGTTCATTTTTGTCTCTTCCCAAACATTTAAGAAGATATTCAAGGTTTTGAACCGGCGAATTAATGGCGTAAAAAATATATCCCCTTTTAAACACTAATAGATGAATTTCATGATTAATATCTTGGGCAAGCTTAATTAATTATTCTGTCTTTTTAAGGCTAACAGTATTTGTAACCGTATCGTGGTCAAGATCTTTATGGGCATTTACATTATTTCTCTGGATCCTAAGATTCTCAATATTGTCTTTTTCTCCTGCAATTACTTCTTCCCAGGCTTTTATCCTATTAAAGGAAATTACTGCATGCTCATATACACCGCCCGGTTTTAATTTATTCAGAAATATGTTTAATCTAAACTTATCACCAATGCTTGTGGAAAACAATTTCCAAAGTTCGATTACGGTAACACGCCAGCACAGACGAAGCGAGAATTGGAAAAAGGAACTCATGCCCTTTATATATGCTCTATCCTCGTCGTCTTTATCTCTTAAGTAGGCACTTAATAAAATCAAATGATTCTTGAGCCAGAAACAAAACATCTGCAATTTCCCTTGTTTCTTTTTCCAGCGTATGCTTTAAGCCTGAACTGAGGATCATATAACGGCTATTTTTTACTGAAAAGCTTATCGAATGCTTCTTTGTTGTTATTATACATCATCTTATAATGAAGATAGCAACTGCAATGAGATAAGTCTGGGTGCCTAATTTGCACAGGAATATTATGTAATCCATTTTCTTTCAAAGTATTTTCCATTGTAGCCTTTACTAATTCAGATATGGGCCTTTGACTTTGATCTTTACATACCAGTGTTATTCTTGGATCATCAACTATGATTTTTGTACAGTAAGTATTCAATGCCAGTTTTTTTTCAGGCTTATCAAATAGAAACATTATTCCCCCATCTCTATAATCATTCCCGGTCAAATAGTCTTTATCAATATCTTCTATGGATGAATAGAAATTTGTTTCTATTAAAGACCAGTTAGCAGGATTATTTTTTGTGACGCGTACAAAAGGAAAATCTTCGCTAAGAAGCATTTTTAAATCCATGTGAAATAAAACAGGGCCATACTTATTTCGTCTTGAGAATTTCTCATGAAGATCCAAGCCATCTACAAATACGGCATCCCAGATATCAAGCTTCTTGTCTTTCTCATCAGTATATTGTTCTGTCTGAAACAATCCATTGTTTTCAACATAGGCCCTGGATAACAGGGCACCTTCTGAAATGAAAGTCAGGGCAGTTTTCGCAGTGTTGGCATGGTGAAAGGTAGAAACGCCTTTCCCCGTAAGAAGTCTAAATAGCTCTTTTGAATCAATGGTATAACTCACCGGGTCCTGAGAGTCAGTAGACATTTTGCAAATATTAAGTTCTACAAATAAAAAAAATTCAAAACAGTTAGTTATGGCTCATGTTTGAATTGTCTATTGTATAACCTTGTTTGCGCACAACAGAACAGGTATTGCCAAAGGCGGGATATTCATTGAACTTCCAGCCCCGAACCGCTGCTGAATAAAGATAAAAATGATGATGAAAAGAACTAATGCCAAGTAGAATTCCGTCGCCCCCGAACTGCTGTTGATGCCTACACATAGCCGAAACTAACAATGTCCAGCCCCGCTTTTGGCAATACCCATGTTGTACGTTCGCCCTTCGTCTTGGTGTTTTAAAATGAACTTCTGTGTCCGCCGAAGTTGTGTGTCCTGGAAGCGTGGGAACAAGGTAGGCTCTTTTGCAAGGTTGGCTTTTGTGCGCTGGTTTTGTGTGCCTTGTAAATGTACCTGACTTGGTGGGTTGGATTAAAACACAATCTTCACATCTTCTTTATAGTTCTGCAAAGTTCCGTTTAGGCTGGCTGTCCAACCATCAATAAATACTTTCCCGTTTTTAATGGCGTTTGAATAATCGTCACTTGTTATTTTCTCACTATTGGTTATGTAGTAATGGTTGCCAATTTTGTAAATGCAATCTTTTACTACTTCTTCGGGAACTTGTGTGGGCTCGTCCAAACCAACGGTGAAAATCATGTTGTAAATGCGACTTAAAGCATCCGTTTCATTTTCCGTTATTGAAATTTGTCCTTTATCGTCCACTTTCAATTTTGGTGCTTCAACTCTATCAAAAACCTTGTAGCCAATATCGGGAACTTGTTTTTTATCTTCTTCAAACAGTCCGCTTTGGTCATTTTCTTCTTCAATGTCCTTCTTGATTTTTTCTCCTGCTCGTTTAAGGCGTTCTATGGTAATACTGGAAATAACTGGTGGTAAATTATTATCAATACAAAACTTGTAAGCGGGTTTATCTTCTTTAATTGGCTCGTCAATTTGGCATAAGATAAACTTACGCTTTCCTCCATTTTTGTTTAATTCCATTACTGCTTGCCCCGTAGTTCCACTGCCAGCAAAAAAATCTAAACAAATTGAATCTAAATTTGACCCAATATTCAATATTTTCTTCAAAAGAAATGTTGGTTTTGGGAAGTCGAATGCATCACCCATACCAAACTTTCTGAGTTCAGTAGAACCTTGCTCTGTTATTACTCCTGTCTCATCCCAAATTCCATCTTCTTCCTCCTCGTCTTCATTTAACATTTCTAACTCATCAAACCATATTGTTTTCGCCTTAAATGTGTCTTTCCTATATTTCTCATAAACTCCGTATTCACCTGTAGACTTTGCTCGTGCAACTATATTACTAAGCAAGGTTGTTTCGCCTAGGTTGTTTATTAATTTCTTTGTACCCCAACGCCAACAACTTTCTTGTTTTTCACTGTTCAAAGGAAATACTTCAATACTAAAGTCAGCAGATTTTTCAAGAGATAGTGGAGAGTATCCATTTCTATCAATATGGTTAGGGTTCACATAGATAGGATAGTATAAATTAGGACGATTAAATCTACCGTACTTAGGATTTCTATTTCTTAGTTCCCTTTCTGTAAAATCACCAATATCATCAGTTTTTATTCCACCAGATAATTCTTTTACAAGTTCATTTAATACGGATTTTTCAGATTTGACATAAACCAGTAAATATTCGTGCGTCTTCGCTAATTGCTTATATGTTTGTCCTCTTTTGTTAGATTGAACTACTATTTGAGCGATTAAATTTTCTTCCCCAAAAACATCATCACAGAGTAGTTTAATATTTGCTTGTTCATTGTCATCAATACTTATAAAAATAGCTCCGTCTTTGGTCAATAAATCTCTTGCTAATAATAAACGAGGATACATAAATGCCAACCAGCCGTTGTGGCTCTTTTTGGTTCTGAAACTAAAATCCATTCTTTCAAAATCGTTTTCACTCAAGTTAGCCAAGCCCAAAACTTCTGTTTCTTCTTTGTCGAATTTATCCGGGTAAACAAACTCGTCCTTTTCAGTATTGTAGGGAGGGTCTATGTAGATACATTTGATTTGACCGCTATAATAGTTTTTAAGAATTTTCAAACTATCTAAGTTGTTGCCTTTCAAAACCAAATTTTGGGTTATATCAATATCCTTACTCAAGGCGTTATTGAGGCGTAATTCCTTTTCGGTTTTTTGAGCATATTTAGCTCTTGCAAAGTTTCTGCCTACAAAGTTCAATCCGTATCCGTTTACCTTTTCGTCAATAGGCAAGCCCAAAACGGCTTTTAGTTCTTCTATGTTTATTTCGGTGTCACGTATTACGTTGGGGTAGTTCTCTTTCAGAAAACTCAACAATTTGTTTTCGTTGTTTTCTGTTCCAACTACTGAAAAACCTGCTTTTGTAAAATCCTGTTCTGCCATTGTCTTATGCGTTGTTTATCAATGCCGCTAATTGCGTTTTATTGATACGTTCTTTAAATGAAATTTTAATGTTTTGGTCTTTGTAGTGTTCGCCTAATGCCTCAAAATATTTTTTGGCAAAGTCAATCTTGCCTTTTTCATCTACGGGAATTGCTGTTGACGATTTATAGCCTTTGGCTTCCACTACAAGGAATATTTTGTTGACCCCGGTGCTTTTAATAGCATAGCAAAAATCGGGGTTGTAATCTCCCAAAGGAGTTTTGATTTTCAGGCGTGGAAGTTTGCCGAAAATTTCAATGTTATCAATGTCGGGGTCTTGCTCCACAATTTCCAATTCAAAATCACTGTCATATTCAATAACCTCTTCAAATACCCATTTGGTTTTCAAATTGAAAGCGCCTGCAATTTCTTTTTGAAATTTACCAACGCTTCCTGTGTCTAAATATGTTTTTCCTTTATCGGTCTTAAATACATTTGGTAAACCGGTTCCATTAATTCCATCATACTTAATATTTGCTTTGAGCATTGCAATTAAGTTCTTGTTGATTATTTCGGAAATTTCTCTTTGTGCTTGTTCAGGATTGTTGCAGAGCATTTTCGTCTTGAAATCATCACTCAAAGCATTGAAAACTTTCACAACAAAAGAAATAGGCGTTTTGGTGTTGTTGGACAAAGTGCGAACCAATTCCAAATAATCAACTTTGCTTTTGTATGAAACGGTATCGGTTAGCTTTTCTGTAATTGCTCCTTGTTCTCCAATCTTGTTTACGTTTAGGTCAGCACGAATAGTCTGCAATAGAATTTCTTCGATGTTTACTGCTTCAATTTGAGCTTTAATGTTTTGTATCAGTTGGTTTTCTTGTTTTTCTGTCAATGTTTCTAAAACATAGAAAGCATTTTTATTGATAGCGTTCCAAAGGTTTTGAAACTCTTGCAAGTGAGTTGCCTTTATGAAAACTTTCTTTTTCTCTTTTTTCTTCTCGGCTTTCTGAACATAAGTGTTTGTATCGGTTGCAAACAAGCTTTCAATTGCTTTTACTTGTTCTTCGGGCAAGTTTTGCTCATTGAGAATTGTAGAGAACTCAGGCGATTTCGCATAAATCTTCTGACCGTCCACAATTGCCTTGCGGAGAATCATTTTTTTGTCTTTCAAAATATCATCCACCAAAGTAACTACCGTATCATCATCAAAGCCCGATTTTTCTTTAAGCGTTTTAATCAGTTGTTGCTCTGTAAATGTTTCAGAAATCAGGAATGAGTTACTTAAAATCTCATTTTGAATTGCCTCCACAAAACCGTGTTCTTTGCTTGATACAACTACATCAAGGTTGTTGATTTTCCAAAATGCTTCTTGGTCGTCATTCAGATTTTTAAGTGTGTTACGCTGTAAATTTTGATTTACGCAAATGCGTAAACCTCTTCCAATCTGTTGCAATTTTGATATTTCGCTTCCTTGATTAGAAAGTTTGCAGATTGTGAAAACATTTGGGTTGTCCCAACCTTCCTGTAATGCCCAAATAGAGAAAATGAAACGAGTAGGACTTTCAAACGATAATAATTTCTTTTTGTCTTTCAAAATTTCGTCAACTCCCGCTTTAACTTTTTCATCAGCGTTTCCTTTGTCGCCTGAAAAATACCCTTTGTGAACTTGCAAAGTATTGCCGCTGTCAAAATCATTCTGCAAGAATTTGTAATAGTCGCTTGTTTGGTCAAGTTTGCCTAAAATTTCACTGTATTGCTTTTTGTATTCTTCTTCAAAAAAGTTCTTGATTTTGGGATTGTCGCCACGAAACAAACTGGTGTCACCCTCCATAAAAAACAAGGTCAATGCCTTTATGCCTTGCACAAACAATCCCTTTTCTTTTTCAAAATGAATTTTGATTGTCTCCTTAATCATTGCCCGCAATGATTCGTCAGACAAAGAATAATCAACCTTTTCAATCGTGTCGTCCGCTAAAACAATAGTGTCTTTGTTTATTTTCTTAATGCTTTTCCCGTTGAAAACTGCTCCAACTCCTAATTCCCGTCTTGCAATAATTCCGTTGGTTAGTGTGCTTACAAGGGCTTTATTAACTGTTCCAACTTTTTCAACTCCAATGAGTGTATCTGTATTTTCAATTACGTCTTGCGTGTAAACCACAATTTTCTTTACCAAACTTTGCCGGAACGCGGAAATGCTGTCTAATACATACGCTACATTGGATAAAGGCAAACTGTCTTTCTTTTTAGGGAATGTAGCACCAAAACGCAAAAAGTAATTTTCAAAACCTTCAAAATATGTTTTAAAAGCGTTGCCCTCAAAGCGGTGAGGCTCGTCCATTATCACAATCGGATTTAAGCGTTTCAAACATTCCAAATATGATTTTGGCGGTTCCTGATTGTTTACGAATAGTTCAGGTGTGTTAATGTCTTTTTCTAATGGTCGGTTTAGAATATTGTCTTTGTGGCTGAATGAGCTTGGTGTCATTACCAAAACCGATAAATGCGAAGTGCCGATAAATTGTCTAACGGCTGAAATGTTTCCACCTTCGTAAACAAAGGTTTCAATTTCCTTTTCTTTCTCGTTGGCGTAAAAGCTTTTAAAGTAGTTTTTGGTGTCCTCTAAGTTTGTTTTTGTTCCTTCTCTGATTGGAACGGTCGGAATAAGAACGATAAATTTTTTATAGCCGAAACGCTTACCTAATTCAAAAATGGTTTTGATGAACGTGAACGTTTTACCCGTTCCCGTTTCCATCATTATGTCAATGTTTTTAGTGGCTTGAACAGGAAAATTGTATTTGTTCTTTTTGTGGTGTGCTGTCATCACCTCACCAAAATTCACCTTTTGGCGAAGGCTTTCAAAAAGACTAGTAATGTTTGTAACACAGTCCTCCTGATAGTTTTGTATTTCATATTGAAACTGTTTTGTTTCTGTCGTCATTTAGTTGTTCAATTTTCTGATTGGCAAAGTTGTGCTATAATGCTGTTGTTCAATTTGTTGTTAATTGACAATCCACCTGTCCAGTTGCCGGTTGGTGGTTGAATTTTGGTGCCCAATATAGTTATTTGCTGATGTATTTAGTTGAAGCTGAAAGGAATTCAGTCAGCTTGGGTGGGATAGGCTGTGCGTTGGCATTTTTAGCTCTTGGCAAGGTTAGCTTTTGTGTCTGGGCTTTGTGCGCCTTGCCATGTGCTAAAAATTGGGTGGGGCAGCCTCGGCAAATTTTCAGGGTTTGTCAAACGGGTAAGTATTGTGGTTCAATAAATTTGATAAGCGATTGCGTCCATTCAGCTAAAGCCCCTGATTTGCACATTGCCTTTTTAAGATTGTACAATTCTAGGATTTGTTCTTGATGTTCCACAGCTTCGCCTCCTCACTCCCATGGTCAAGTGATGTAAATCAGCATTTGACAATTTTTATATTTTTGCCTTATCCACAGCTAAGTAAAGTGGCAAAAAAACAAATCGCTTGTCCAGGCGCATTATTATACAAAATTCTATCGATGACTTGATAGGCCTACACGCTGTCTTAACTCATTCCTCTTATTTTCTTTCCCCTAGCCTTTTCCCCACCGGTTTTCTCCACTCCCAGGGCGCTACTGGCGCTGATTCACTCCATACCCCGATCCCCTGCATACGGGCAGACATTTCCAACTTTGCATAATCATTGTCGGTAGAATATTTCTTATAATGCCAGGCGAGGCCAACACTCACCAATGCCTTATTGACATTTATCCCTTTCTGATTGATCACTTCACCTATGAGTCGTTTGTTGCGGTCGTATTCATTGTTATGCTGGATGTTAACCAGGTGGCCGAAACATTGGTCTGATACATACTCTTTTGCGGCGCGGCCAAAAGGCTGGCTTCCCTTTATCTCCGGACAATCGATATGCGCCAACCTGATTTTTAGTGGCTTGCCGTTGTAGAGGATTTCGATAGTATCTCCGTCCTTAATGCCGATCACTTTACCGGTTAAAGTTGCCGACTGGATGGTGTTCTCTTTATTGTTCCAACCAAGGTTTAGCAGGGCGAACAGAAATATGTAGGTGAAATTTCTCATGTTTGATTTAGTGATTAATATGCCGCCAGTCCCTCCTCGTACATGGCTTTCATTTGTTCGCGCAATTCTTTTGGTTTTAATACTTTCAGTCGGGGACCAAGACCAAGCAGCAATGAACGAAGCTCATAATTATTCACAACCGTTACTTCCAGGATAATTACTCCTTTGGTACTTGTTTTTATTAATCGCTGGCTGCTATGGATAGGCTTGGTAAGCACATAGGGTGCGAGGTCGGGCTGTACTTGCATGCGCACCTGCTCCATCACCGCATCTTTCATCAGGGTTACTCCAACTACATTATTGAAATAGGTTTCAGGATCAAACAGGTCGTTGGGTTCAAATAATTTCTGGATGGGCTTCAGCTTCATTATACGATCCAGCGCCAGAATGGTGGGACTGTTCCTTCCTTCCTTACGGCCAATCACGAACCATCTGTTGCGGTATTCCTTCAAAAGATAGGGATGGTATTCATAATCGGTTGCATCTTCCCGATTGAATGGCTTATATCGTAAGCCAAGCACCGTTTTACCTTTGATGGCATTGAAGAGATCATCGAGCCACTGGCTGCCGGTGGCAAGGGTTTCTACCTCGAACTGTATTATCTGGTGTCGCTTTTCCACACTGGTGGCAATCGTATTCTCCAGCTTGGCGATAACTGTCTCCAACTCTTTGGTAAGCTGAAAGCCCTGCACCTGGCGGAGGATATCGAGGGCATCGCGCAGGTACCCTACTTCCTCTTGTTTGAGGGGGAGGTTACGGATAGAAAAATCGGGATTGCTATAACGGAAACAGGTCTGCTTTCCGTTCGGGTATTTTTCTACGGGCGCATCGTAAGCAAGGGTCAGCTCTTTCAGGTCATCATACAGCGAACGACGGGATATCTTCGAGCTACCCATTCCTTCCAACTTCTCATTCACTTCCTGCAGCAGGGTATCGATGGTCCAGATTCGCTGCCTGCGACGGAAACAGGCATCCAATACCTCTATGCGCCGCTGGAATGCTTTGTTTAGGGGCATCAGCGAGTGGTTAAGGTTTCAGGAATGCCAATGTACAAATTGAAATGCTTCGTACATAGCCCTCCGTTAGATTTTAATCTGTTTCTTTTTTGTCATCATCGAAATAGTTTGGTTCTACCTTGTTTTCTTGTTTTTGTACCGCCCTGTCGTAGTAGCGCATGCGTGCATGGTTCTCTTTCAGCATCATATTTTTCAATCCCTCCTCATTAAATGACCAGTTGGAGGCATTCTTAATGTTGAGGCTATGGGCCACTTTGAAAGAGTCCTGGTTGGCACCCATATAGGTGAAGGTCCAGCCTTGCCGCTCCAGTTGGGTGGTCATATTGGCGATGGTAGTCATCGTGAATTCTTTGGAATCGTTTTCGGCGCCGTCGGTCAGGATGGTCACCAGCACTTTGGGCTCCGATTCCTTTTCGATGGCATAGCGCAACTTATTACAGGCATGGCCGATGGCATCGAAGAGCGGGGTCATATTGTCGGGCTGATAAGAATCCTCATCGAGCTCGAGGGGGTGATCCACTACCTGGAGGGGGATCCTTTCTTTGATGCCGCTGCTGTTGAAGGTGTAGAAGAGCAGCCACTGCTCCAGTTCCGTATTCTTCTTCAGCGAGGCGCGGATGCTTTGGATCAGTTCATTGAAAGCGGAAATGGTTCCCAGCTTCATGGATGCCATGGAGCCGGATTCGTCGAGGATGATCAAGTTGTATACTTTGGTCATGTTGTGGGGGATTTAAAGTGAGGTAAGAAGGAAGAGTTAAGATTTAGGGTGAAACAGGTTGAGTAAAAGGAATAAGGTAATGGTTAATGGTTCTGATGTGGTTTAGAGTAGGGAGCACAGGCCGGAATTAAAACGGGAAGTCCTTAAAGCGATCATCTATGTATACGCGAATATTACATTGGGGTATGATGGCATTGGCGGCCATGCCGTTGCATTCAAAGAGGTCGGCCACCCTTCCCTCCTTTACCTGGATAATGAGGGTCATATAATGCGGGCTGCTGTCGCCCACGAAGAAAAAATTCAGCATGTCCTCCCCCGAGCCGCAGGTACCGGTACAGCGGGAAGGGAAAGCGAGTAGCTGGCTGTTGCCGCATTCGCGGAATATGGCGAAGGCGAGGCCCAGCTTTTTCAGGAAGACGGCTTTGGGCATTTCCTGGTAGCAAATGTTTTCGTCGAGGAGGAGGTCGATCATCAGGAGATCGAGCTTACGGAAGGCTTCCAGGAATTGATCAAGCTGGGTTTGGGCGATATGGGTTTGCTCAGGCATAGTACTGGGTTTTGGGGTTGGAGGTAAACTTAGGACGTTGCAGTGCAACCTATTTGCAATGGGGAAGAATCTTTTCCAGTATTAATTTTGCTTATATGGCACTCAACCTGGAGAATACTGTTGACATTATCGAGCTGATGGAAAATTATATAGAGAGTATCCGTCCACCGGCTGATATTCGGGACAAGCTGGATATAAATTATGCTATTGACAAACAGAGTGTGATTATATACGAGATCCGGCCAGCTTTTAGAGATCCGAGCAAAAAAATAGAATCACCCAATGCAAAGGCTACTTACGTCAAGAAAGAAGATTGCTGGAAAGTATTCTGGATGCGGAGCAACCTGAAGTGGTATCCCTACGACCCAAAACCGAAAGTAAAGACATTAAAGAAATTTCTGGAGGTGGTGCAGAAAGATGAATATGGTTGTTTTAGGGGGTAGGGATCGGAAAAAGCTTTGTATCAGGTTTATACTTTACGTAAAGAGGTTTCCCGGGAATTTTACTTTCGATAATAGTTTCCTGACCACTCTTATTGATACGCACTAAATTTCCTCCTTTTGAATAAACGCGTTCCAATCCTGCTACTCGGGCTTCTGTTACTGCGCCTATTCCAGCTTGCTCCGCAATTTTCTTGATGTGCATTAATCCATACTTATTATCCTCCAATATGGATAAATCACGGGTATTGATAGCAGCGCGCAATTGCTTTTTCACTTGTTCTACTTTATTAATTTTATCTATTTAAAAAAGAAAGGGTTTTTCAACCCTTTCTATATGATTTGAAAAATATGCAGCACAAAATCGTTTCTTATTACTCAAACACAATCTGCCCTCTTATTTCGCCTCCAGGATACGAAGGCGTGTGAATATTGATGTAATACAATCCATTCAATAAATCGGCTTCTACGAAGTTGGCAAAATTGGTGGTAATTAGATCGGCACTAAAAGAGCTGGAAGGTGTGCCTGGAGCAGCGCTGAACAATGGTATTACTACCCCGGCATTACCCCCGGGTGTGGCTGCACCATGGATATGGCTGGCTGTTGCGTCGGCAAGGAGGCCTTGCCAGGTCATATCCAATTCAAGGACTTTGGTTTTGGTATTATAGACCACGGTAAACTCCCCTGTAGCAGGTGAGGGATTAGGCAGAACTTCTTGCGATCCACTCATGGGCAGGGTTTCGGTTTTGTATTTCGTTTTGAGCTTGCCGGATTTAATCGAGAGTTCTGCATCGGATAAGGTGATCAGGGAATCCTTATCGGTGGTTGTTTTGGTACAGGAAACTACTGATCCTGTAATTGCAATAACAGCAAGCAACGGTAATAATGAAGATTTCATATAAAGGCCTTTAAAGGTGAAAAATGTATGGGGGGAAGGGTACCGATAACCTGCTAAATAAATATATTACTATTTTTTTACTCATTCAATCCCGCCAGCATTGCCTGCCATGTTGCCAAGGGACGCTTCGCAAGAATGTCAGCTATTTTGTTTGCGGTAGAAGGATCTGATCTAAGTATGTTCTTCATTTTACGACCTAATATATGCGCTGATACCAACTCCAGATAAAAACTTATGCGGGTTTCATAGAGATCCATCACATCAAAATGATCATTATAAATCTCATCGTTATTCCATTCAAAATAAATGTTGATGATATGCTCTATATCAGCTACATCCTTTGTTCGGTCGGGATTGTCGGAACTTGATAGTAGTTTCAAAATGATCAATCCCTCAAGTGGACAAACATTCATGGTAAGGTCATCTGCAATTTGATGCATGCTTACAAAAGGATGGATTTCCATAAAGCCCGTCATATTCAACACGATGTCGGGATTTAGTTTTAATTGCCTGTTATCACTTTCAATTTCTCCGAAGGGCAGTATGTCTAATTCTATTTTACCATTATAGATTAGACGAAATGGGAAATTTGGCACAGCGGTGAAATTTCCCGTTGCTACCAATGCTTGTTTGATAGCATCAAACTGCTCTGCGTTCTGCAGTAGAACTGCAATATCAACATCAACGGTCTGGCGGCCAGAGGCCATTCTTGAATTTCGGGATAAATGAATATCACGGGCAACTGCACCCACCAGGAAATGGTCGTGCCCGAAGGCCTGGAATATTGGTTCCATAGCTTTCAGCAGCTCCGCGAATGCGGGACTTATGATATTCATGTTATTTTTCAAGGTGCTTTTTCTTTAACCTTTCGGCAGTTTCCCTATTCCTGCTATCGAGGCTTGTAGCCAGCTCGGCATAGGCCAGTAAAGGTGGAACGAGGCCTTGTTTATAATCAAGTTCTTCATGCCAGAACTTATCCATCAGAAGAAGATTTCCTTTATTATCCGGCACCAGTTTTAGTTGACGCATAATGGTTGTGGTGGGCTGGTTTGTGTAAATGGTGAAGATCTCCGGTCTCAGGAACCCGGTTAGTTTGGCCCCGGCAGGTTCTGCTCCCCAATAAAAATCCTGATCAGGCAATGCCTCCCAATTTTTTTGCAGGGCCGGATCAAGAAAACGGAAGGTTCCCCTTTTTAATTTTGGCTTCAGCACTGTATTGTAGAGCTCTATCCATTTGTTTTGAAGCTGAGGTATGTTCTCCAGGAAGAAGAAAGGCTTGTTCTCCTTTACTCCTTCCTTAAGAAAGCCCTCTTCTTTTAGTTCTTCCAGAAATGCCCCGATATTTCCCAGCGCCACACCTGTTATTTCGGCCATCCTGCGATATGGCTGGTTAAGAAGGCCAGGCTCCACAAGAATACCGAATAAGAAACGCAGGCCTGCCTGTTTCCATAGCTTTCCTTCCACCGGCGTTCGTTGTGGCGTAACCGGACGATCATTGATATAAAAAAATACATCATCATACCTGATTAAACAGTTTCCTGCTGCTTCCAGGTAATTGATGCCCAGTTTTTTTAGTTCTCCTTTCAGCGGGGCGGGAATGTATTGGCAGATCAATAGCCAATCCCGGTTTTGTTTGTCCACCTGTTTTAGCAGGCCGGGAATCTGCTGCTCGCGGAGTTCATTTTTGAGTTCTACCCGGAAGTCTTTCCTCCGGTTAAGAAATTTCAATTCAAGAAATATATACTTGTCTTTGACCTTGTTGTCCAGCGGTTTATGAAGGATCCTGGCCGGAATGCCGGTGAGCTCAGTGAACTCCCTGGTGGCTGTTTCCAATATTTCCTTCTCCTTCATGTTCAGTTATATTAAATGTTCATGAATCATGAACAATCAAATTTAATGAACAATGATCAATTTTCCAAATATGTTGTCGGGGGCATTTTATGGGGTTCTATTACTTACAGACTTATATTTTCCTGTGCATCTTCATGCTCTTCAATTATTCCATCCATGGTCTCTTTGACCAGTTTGCCCATGAAGGATTGTTCATCGTCTTCATCGGCCTGGTACATGCGGTCGATCTCCTCGGCACTCAGGCCGTTGAGTTTCTTCTGGAGGATGGCCAGCACCTTGTAGCGGAGCCATTCGTTATCTATCAGCAACTCTCCCATATTGCGGCCCAGCACACGGGCGGCCACCACGGAAAGGTCCATGTCGTCGGAGATCAGGTCATCCTGGTCGTCGAGGAGCTGGTCGCCGGCGGTGATCTGCATGTAGTTTAAAAGCAGAAACACAAAATCGTCCCAGTCCTGTGCGCGGGTATCGGGATTTTCGTGATAGGATAAGAGTTTCATGATGCATAGTCCGGGTAGGGTCACCACCCTGAATGGACCTTCAAGATCTTCGGCATAGTCGGCTGCCTCCTGGAATCCGCTGACGGTGATCATTTTGTCGGGTTCCTGCAGCAGCACTTTACCATTTTCTTCAATGCCGCCGAAGGGAATGATGTGCAGCATTCCAAAATGGTAGAAGCGATAGGGAATATCATTGTCGCGGGTGAAACTTTCCTTTGTGAGCAGGTATTCAACCAGGTTATCCCATGTTTTCTGATCAGGCACTCGCACGGAAAAATCGATATCGCTGGTGAGGCGATTATCGTCGAGGATATGGTGCTTTATCCACACATCGCGACCTTGTCCACCGATCAGGAAAAACTCGACCCCGAATAGTTTCTGTGCACGTTCAAGGGCGTCGAAGTTTTCGCGGTGTGCTTCGCGGATAGCGCTGTAATTTGTAACGTATATATTTTCCATATACTCTTTCGGCTCTTACTATAAAAATTGTTCCGGGGCTCATAGGGGACAGATGCATCAGATTGGGTGCTTCTGTTCACAAATATGCGATGTTCGCGCATAAATCATCATGAGAAAATCGTGAACAGGATAGAACTATTTTAATTTACCTTAATAAATAAAATTGCCAATATCCTCGGAATCGAGCTTCTATCTCCCTCATCAAAATATTCATTTAATGTACTAACGCGCATGCCTGCCCGCTCTGCCGCTTGGATGAAGTCGGAGCTGTTATGCGTATAGCATTCCACTACCGATGTTCCTTCTTCCGTTTCAAAACGGGCCTTTGTGCCGGTGTATTGTTTGAAGGGATGGAGCTCGCCCATATAGATCATCCCCCCATTCCGAAGGCAGCGAGCGGCCTCGGTGAATATTGGATTGAGATCGTCTATATGTTCCAGCACCAGGCTGAAAGTTACGAGGTCAAAACTGTCATCGGCAAAAGGCCATGGTTGGGTGATATCGGCCTGGAGGAATTGCACTTCCTTTCCCTCAAGTTTTTCCTTCGCGCGGTTCAGCATCTCTTCGGAGAGGTCAACTGCCGTCAGCGATCTGCATTTATCCACCAGCCACAGGCTGTTCTTTCCCGTGCCGCATCCGATCTCCAGGCAATCACCTGCAGGCACCCAAGCCAGCATTTCACGTAACGCTATCGCTTCAAGATCGCGGGTCCTGTTCTTGTTGGTGTCGTACTGTTCCGCCCATTGATTATATGCATTCTCAATACTCATTTTGCTGCTCTTTTAAATCTTACATCTTCCCTGTTTCCTTGCTTCTTTCTTTTCCCTATTGCCTATTGCCTCCCCTAGAAGACTTTCAGATGCAATTTCCCCAACTCCTTCCCTAGGTGTGCCAGCACTTCATGCTCCTTTCCCCTCTTGATAAAAATACGGGATAGCTCGCCAAAATACCAGTCCTGCTGTTTTTTGGAGGCACTGAATCGTTCCCAGATCTCTTTACCGATCCGCTTTTTATCCATATAAATGGCGCGGAGGTTATCGAGCTTATCGGCGGCGGTAACGATCAGTTGTTCAATGGTAGCTTCGTGTTCGAGGAAATGGACGGTCTGGCTTTTACGGTCCTGCCAGCTGCTTTCTTTGTCAATGACTTTCTTTTCCAGTTTGTCGAGTTCGGTGGCGCCACGCACCAGCAGGGCTACATAGGCGCCGAATTTTTCTTCCACTTCTTCGATGGTCACCGGCGTGTCTTCCACCACATCGTGGAGGAGGCCGGCGGCGAGGAGTTCATCGTCACAGTCCTGCTCGGCGAGGGTTTTGCACACATTCATCAGGTGGCTCATGTAGGGGATGCGGGTTCCTTTTCTTAACTGGTGCTGGTGGTGTTCGGCGGCGAATAACATTGCTTTTGATACAATACTCATATAAAGGGTTTATGGTTTAATTGTTGCTCTGGGGCCGGAATCTGGAATTGAGTGCAGGGTGGACTGCAGGCGGAAACAGGGAAGCAGAGCGGGATGACGGCAGTGGTTTGGAACCAGGGCGTGCTAGTGCGAATATACGAAGATGTGTGCAGTGTATTTGCGGGGGTGATCTTGGAGGGATTGCAGATGCGGTGGGTTTTTCGTAAATTATGGATGCCATCCCCCCTATCTTAATGATTCGTATCTGATTCAATATGAATCGCGGCATCAATAAATCATGAATCCAGTTGTTTATAATGCGCAGCTTCTTCTTAACCATAAATCGTTATTTATATAAGTGCATGCGTGTTGGCATGGTTTCGATGCTGATCCTGGCAATCACTGTCTCCAACGGCTATGCACAAGCGCCGGCGATGGAATGGCTCCGATGCTATGGAAGTAATTATGACGATGAACCCAGGGAAGTAAAGGCTACCACTGATGGGGGATATATAATGACGGGATCCGTTGGTCACAGCAGCAACGATGTGTCAGCACATTTCCTGGAAAGCTCTCCTGATATATGGGTGGTTAAAATCAATGCTATTGGTGCCATAGAATGGGAGATAACGCTCGGCGACCAGCAATACCAGTTTGCTGCAAGTGTTGTTGAGACACCTGATGGGGGATTTGTTGTAGGAGGCACCACCTATAGCACGAGTATCTGTCTTTTGGGGGATAATAGTTCCAATATTCTGCTGGTGAAACTTAGCAGTAGCGGTGAATTTCTGTGGGAGAAAAAATATGGAGGTTCGGGGAATGAATTTCTAAGTGAGCTGGATCTTCTACCTGACGGAGGTTTTCTGCTTACAGGTCATTCAACATCTTCTGATGGTGATCTTACCAAAAATAATGGGGCGGAGGATTTCTGGATAGTTAAAACCGACGCCAATTGGAATATTATCTGGCAGCAGAGTTTTGGCGGAAGTCGCACCGACCAGGCAGTTTCTGCTGCTGTTGCGCCGGGGGGAGGTTTTTTTATTGTTGGTTCTTCTGAGTCTACAGATTTCGATTTTGGACTCAACTATGGTGATTCGGATTTTTTGCTGCTGCACCTTTCCGAAAATGGTGAGTTGCGCTGGCAGAAAAAATTTGGCGGATCCAATCATGATTTTGCCTGGGCGGTTTGTGCTACACAGGATGGAGGAGCCATAATGGCCGGAATGACGAATTCCCGGGATGGCGATCTTAGCCGTCCTACCAGTGCTCCCGATGATATAGATATCTGGGTGGTTAGGGTAGATGCCACCGGCAATCTTGTATGGCAGAAAAGCTTTGGGGGGCCACAGGATGAAATCGCGTTTGATATGACGCCAGCCATGGATGGGGGTTTCCTGCTTTGTGGCAAAACCGGACTGAGTAATAATTCCGCGCCATGCACCAACGGTGATACTGATATATGGGTCATCCGGATCAATGGTTCCGGTGAAATGGTATGGCAAAAAGCGTTGGGGGGTGAAGGTCATGATTATGGTAGCTCCATAGTGGAAAATAAGGATGGAAGTATCATGGTGGCTGGGATAACCTGCTCAGCCGGACTACCAAATTATCACAGTGCCAGGCCCACGGGAGAATGCCTTGATATGCTGCTGGTGAAGTTGTCGCCCACGGGTGGACCAGTACCGGTGCCATCTCTGAAGATCAGTCCCGAGCTTGTTTGTTCGGGCAGTCCGGTTTGGCTCAGCGCCACCGTCATCAATGTGGGTAGCCATCCCCGTTATGAATGGAAAAGGAACGGGCAGGTGGTGGGAAGCGAGGCCACTTATGGTGCCAGTGATTTCACGGCGGGCGACCAGATCAGTTGCACGGTAACGCCGGGAGGCATTTGTGATAAGGGACAGGCAGTGGTAACGGCAAGCATCACCCTAAAAACAAAACCCGATCTGCCGCTGCCGGTATTGTCGATTGATGGTCCGGAGCTTATTTGCCCTTGCTCGCCCGCGCTGTATCGTGCCATCGTTGAAAATGCCGGACCAGCACCCCGCTACCAATGGTTTGTCAATGATATGCTGGTAGCCATTGGTGGAACGGAATACCTGCATCGGGAGGCACAGAATGGCGACCGGGTGCACTACCGGCTATTGGATGCGTCGGGCTGTTTGCCGGGAGGCTTTGTTGAATCGGCAGGCATTGTGGTGACCGTAGCCGGGCAGGAGGCAGTTGCGCAAATCGAGGGGCAAGCCGGAGCGGTTTGCGAAGGGGAGCGGGTGGCTTTTCGGGCTCTTATTTCGGGATCGGCAGATACGGGTAGTTCGCGCTGGCTGGTGAACGGGGTGCTGGCCGCATCGGGTACTGCCCTTTATGAGACCGACTCGCTCCATGATGGTGACAAGGTTAGCTTTATGATAAACGCCCACACGGAATGTGGCGGTGGGGGGGATCTATTTTCAAACGAAATTCTTGTTATGGTGCGGCCCGCGGGGGGCAGGTTACTGATCAGTGCCAATAGCAGCAGCGTGTGCCGGGGAGCGGAGATGGTTTTTAGGGCGGAGGCGGAGAATGGGGGATCGGTGGCCGCGGTGCAGTGGCTGGTAAACGGGGTGGCGGTTGCCGGGGCAACGGGCTCAGAATGGAGAACGGCGGGCTTGAGTGATGGCGATATCGTGAGTTGTGAATGGGCTGGTGGCGATTTTTGTCTGGGTGCGGGTAGTGGCTCGGAGGGGATCAATGTACGGGTTTATGAGCCTCCTTTATTGACCCTCTATCCTACCGACACCATCCTGAACCGGGGAAGCAGCCTGCAATTAAGGGCACAGGTTTCGGGGGAGGTCAGCGTGCTGGCCTGGGAGCCGGCAGATAAACTTCTGGATCCCCAATCATTGAACCCTGTCTCCGTGAACCTTGATAAAGACATTGTTTTTACCCTCCGTATTGAAGATGTCAATGGCTGCCAGGCGATGACCACAGCACGTATAACGGTGATGGGTGAGTTATTTTTCCCGAATGCATTTAGTCCCAATGGCGATGGAAAGAACGATCTCTTCCGCGGCATCTTTCCCGGCACTCCCCAACATTTCGAGCTCCGGATCTATAACCGGATTGGGCAGGAGGTTTTCGCGACCAATGATATCAGCAAGGGCTGGGATGGCAAGCTGGGTGGACGGCCACAAGGCAGCCAGACCTATGTATGGCGCTGCACTTACTCGCAACGCGGCGAGCCGGCCCGGAAGCAGCAGGGAACGGTACTGCTGGTGAGGTAGGTAAGGTGTCTGACACATGTTCGCGATATGTTCGAACATATGTTCGAACGTCCTCTTAACATGTGTCAGACACCTTCCCCGCCGGCCCTTTTCCCGTAATGTTATTATTCTGTAAAATTCCATTCTGAACGAATTATATTCTGATTATTTAGTAATTTGCCATTAAATCGTCAGAATGAACATCAACCTGGACCATATCGATCTGCAGATCCTGGACAAAATGCAGGCCAATGCCCGCGTTTCTAATGCCGACCTGGCCCGCGATCTGTCTATGGCTCCCTCCGCCATCCTCGAAAGAGTGAAGAAGCTGGAGCAGAAAGATGTCATCCGCCGATACACCACTTCTATTAATCCCGCAGCCCTGGAACAAAAGCTGCTAGCCTTTATTTTCATCCGCACTTCACAGGGATTTTCCTGCTGTTCGGATACCGGCAACCTGCTTTCAGCGATCCCCGAGGTGCAGGAAGTGCATCATATTGCCGGGGAGGATTGCTTCCTGGTGAAGGTGCGCACCACCGATGCCGCCTCGCTCATGGAGCTGATGCGAACCAAATTCCAGCAGATCCCCAATATCGCCTCCACCAAAACCACCATCGTGCTGGAAACCGTCAAAGAGCAACCTGATATAGTTATACCAAAAACCTGATCCAATGCAAGCAAGCAACACCAAAGCAACCCCGGTCCTCGTAGCCCTCGCCTTTCTAACGGTTTACCTGGTCTGGGGTTCAACGTATTTGTTCATCCAGCTGGCCGTACACGAGATCCCGGCACTGATGATGGGCGCCATCCGGTTTATCATAGCAGGACTACTGCTGATGGGCTGGTGTATTTACAAACAGGAAAGGATCTTCAACTGGCAGCATATGAAACCGGCCATCATAACGGGTTTACTGCTCCTCCTCGTGGGAAACGGAGCGGTGATCTGGGCCGAAAAGACGCTTCCGAGCAGCCTGGTGGCGGTACTGGTTTCCTCTGCCCCACTCTGGTTCGTGGTGCTCGATAAGCCCAAATGGAAAGAAAATCTCTCCAGCAGAAGCACACTGGTTGGCCTCGCTATCGGTTTCCTGGGCGTATTGCTCCTGTTCTGGGAGCAGGCTGCCAGGGTGGTGAGCGGTACACTGGGCAGCGCTGCACTGGTGGCACTCCTGGTTCTGATGGTGGGATCCATTAGCTGGGCCGGCGGATCCATCTACAACAAGTATAATTCAAAAGGATCCGCAACCGTGAGTTCGGCCTGGCAGATGCTGGCAGCGGGAATAGCGTTTACCCTTGGCAGTGGTATCACTGGTGAATGGAGAGGTTTTGAACCGGCCGCCGTAAGCAATACTGCCTGGTGGTCGATCGCATACCTCATCACTTTCGGATCGCTGGCGGGATACAGCGCTTATGTATGGCTGTTAAAAGTACGTCCCGTTACCCAGGTAAGTACTTACGCATATGTGAACCCGGTAGTAGCCGTTCTGCTGGGGGTGCTGTTTGCGGGGGAAACCATGAGCGCTTTGCAGGTAACCGGACTGGCAGTGATACTCGGAAGTGTATTACTTATCAATCTCGCCAAATACAGGAAGACGCAACAAGTGAATGATGAAACCGGTTCTGGTGAGAAGGAGTTGGTGAGAGGCGATGAATCTGCGCTTCAAACGATCACTGAAAAAAGCGAGCGGTCTTCTATATGGAGAAAGAAAACTCCTGTGGACAAAGGTTTCCAAAAAGGGAATAATGAACTGGTCCCCTGCCTTGACGAGGCGGAGATTTACTGAGGGTTTAACTACCCGTCTGACATTTGTCCTGACACATGTCAGACGGGTAGTTATTGCACAAAGGCAATTCAATTGTTACTTGTGGTGACACACACAAAGATTTCATGAACCCATCTGACGCCTGTCCTGACAGGCGTCAGATGGGTAGTTTACTCATCCCAAAAAACCGTTTCGAGGAGGCTGGCTTTTTGCTTGCCTTTGGGGTTGCCGCTGAGTTCGTGGGAGGAGTACAAGAAGATGGTGGGGATGGAGGCCAGCACGCCATTGGGAACTTTCTCGATGGCGGGGTAGCCGGTACGGCGCCAGTCGTTATAGGGCTCGAGGGCTACACCATAAAGGGCTATATATTTCTCACCGATGATTTGTTCCAGCTGTTCTTCCTGGGTGCCGATGAGGTTGCCATGGGCGGCAAGGTATTCACCGATTGATGCTTCTTCCACTCCAACCTCTTCCATACTTTTGCGGATGGCGGTCCGCAATAATTCTTCCGCATCGCCGGTTGCACCAAAACGCAGACTCGCTTCGGCCCTGATGAAGAAATATTCGGCGGCGGTGAGCAGTCGGATGGGAGCGGCGCCGGTATATTGAGCGGCTAAGGGTGATAGTGAGCCATCGGGCTGGGAGGCCGGATTGTTTTTCAGTGATCCCCTTAAATAAGTATGGAACCTGCTGTAATTAAATGCCTGTGCATCGCCGGGAGCGGCGCCCTTATAAGTTGCGGGCTGTGATAAGTAAGGGTAAGGCGTTAAATAAAAGGCACGACGCGGATCGGATCTTTCATTCATCATATCAACCAAGAAAGCATTGGGGAAAAGCTGGTTGGGCCTCCTGAATTCAAACTGGTGAATCGGGTTCTGTGCATTGGGTGCATCAACAAAAGGCATTTGAAAATTGTAGTCGTTATCATCAATCACCGGTGCACCCGCATCAACCAAAGTATTGATCACAGATTTTGTATAGCCAGGATCGATCTCACTATAGTGTATGGCTATGCGCATTTTCAATGTATTGGCAAGCCTTATCCATTTCTGACGGTTGCCGTTGTAGATGAGTTCATCACTTCCCGGAATCATCCCCGTGGGTTCCTTGCTTAGTTGTGCAATTCCCTCATCCAACAAAATAACAATCGCCGGATAAATGAGCGCATCATCATCGAAAGAGGGATTAGGTATAGCAGACAGATTCAAGGCTTCCGTGAAAGGAACATCTCCCCACATATCTACAATATGCTGAAAGGTCCACGCTTTAATGATGCGTGCTATGCCGTTATAATAAGGATGATCGGCACTATTCGACAAAATATATTCATTGTCGATCAAAAGGTTTGCATACAGCGTTGCCCAAACGCTGATAAGATCGGAACCCTGCACAATATAATTTTCAACCAATCGCAACTGGTTGCCTGCATTGCCCTGCGCGGCATACTGCTGCACCCAGAGACCGGGAAAACGCAGCAGCTCATTGCCTCCCGCGAAGGCAAGGTTCACCGTAACATTCGGCATCACGGTATTGATGGGCGGGTTAGTAACCACGGATGGATTAATGTTGATATCAAACTGTTTTCTGCAGGAAGTCATGGTGAGGATGATGCAGAAAATGTAAGCGATATATATACTTGAAAATGATCTCATAGCCGATGTTTTATACATGATGATTGTGCATGATATTTTATGCATGATTCGGTTTATTCAAAGACTTGTCTTGATAAAAAATCCGAAGCTCCTGCTTCCGGGCAATCCACTGTATTCCAGCCCCTGAACGCTATGAACCCCCAGCACATTATTCTCCGGATCGAAGTGCGGGAAGTTTGGCGCATAGAGAAAGAGGTTACGACCAAGGATGCCCAGCTCCAGCGATCCGAGCACTGATTTCTTGAATGTTTTTTCGGGAAAGCGATACGATAAACTAAGCTCACGAAGACGCAACCAGCTTCCATCAAAAACAAAATTCTCTCCCGCCGCGATGCTGTAGAGACTGCTATAATATTGTTCGGCAGTAATCGGAATGTTATTGGGTGTTTTCCCATCAGGGCCCACCCCTTCGATGATATAAGGTTTGTTGGGTGTAACACCATCTTCGGCAAAGCGCGGAAACTCTGCTGTTTCTTTAGCTGCTCCACTGCGGCGCATGTCACCGATATTCCGGCTATAGACATCACCCCCTTTGCGGATATCGAGCAGAAACTGAAGCACAAAATTCTTTGCACTGATTTCATTGGTGATACCAAGTAACCAATCGGGATTGGGGTCACCAATTTTTCCTATTGCGGTAGCCAACACCGGTAGTCCCTTATCATTCAGGTGCAAGGCCCCTTCAGCCCTTCTGAATACACCACCAAAGAGCACACCGAAAGGCATCCCTACCTGCATCCTTCCGTTCCCGGCAAATGTTCCGCCCAGTGGTAGAAGTTGTACTCCCTCCGTTAAAAAGAGACAAAGCGTTTTATATCGGGAGAAGTTAAAAGTGCTCGTCCAGCTCAGGAATTTATTTCGAACGGGGGTGATGGCAAGAAGAATATCAAACCCCTTCGTTTCCAGTATTCCCGAATTGAGGGTGAAGATATTGACGCCCGTTGAGCTAGGGAATAAGGCATTGAATATGATATCCCTGCTTTTGTTCCTATACCAGGAGGCTTCGAGCCTCACGCGGTTATCAAGCAGGCTGAGCTCCGCCCCAACCTCAACGCTGTTGGTGAATTCAGGGGCGAGGTTAGGGTCACCAATGAGATCAGAAAATGTATAGGCGTTGATACCGTTGTAGGGAAAGTTGATGATTGGTCCCGTGCCCTGCAATCCATCATAGGTAGTGCCGGTTACAAAATAACTGTTGTTGGCATAAGGTTCCGCTTCCTTTCCCACCTGGGCATAATTGGAGTAGAGCTTAACGTAATTTATCCAGGCGTGATTTCGCCATGACGGAATGGCCTGTGTGAGGTTTACCGATGCTGCAATAGATGGATAAAAATAACTGCGACGGCTTTCGCTGAAAGTGCTGGACCAGTCGTTGCGGCCGGTTAAGTTCAGCGCCAGAATTCCTTTGTAATCGGCAACGAGATCGGCATATAAACCTGTCAGCAGTTGCCGGCTGCGGGCACTGGAGGGACTAAAAACAGATGCATTACTTAAGTTACGAAAACCGGGGATAGTGATGCCTCTTCCTATGGTTCGGTTAAACCGGTCGCCGCGCGAAACGAATTCATTTCCCACAACTAAATTCAGATCAATATCACTGCTTAATTTCTTATGTATGTTGAGGTTCAGGTATGAATAGAAATTTTCAAAGCTTGCATTTGATTCCAGCACACCACCTGCCCCGCCGGAATTGGTATTGGCCTGTCCACGCGCACCAATTTCATCAAATGCAGAGATATACTGGTTATAAAAATCACCCCCGGCCTTATACGAAATATTGATATCGGGATTAAATACATATTTGAAATTGATATTGCCGATGATGCGGTTAATATTGTCGTTCCATAAATTTTTGCGGATGGACCATAATGGATTATCCATTGTTTCATCATAGTATACCTGTGCTCCATTGGCCTGCTGATATGGGTAGGCATTAAGGTTTATGTTACGGGGAAGCCACCAGGCACCAAAAAAAGGATTAGAAGCCTGGTTGCCCTGCTGAATCCTTTTACTTCTTGTATTGATATACTGCAACTGTATGCCGGCGCTAAGTTTTTCGGCTATAGGTGCTGATCCGTTGAAGCTGATATTATTGCGGACGAGATCGCTGTTCTTTACCACACCCTTCTCAATAAGGTTTCCTAACCCGATACGATACACGAATTTATTTCCGCCTCCCTGGAAGCTAAGATTATTCTGCAGATTGAGGCCCGTCCTGAAAAGATCCTTTACATTATCAGGATATGCATTAAGTGTTTCCTCTTCACCCAAAAAATTTGTGACCGTTTGTCCTGTGATGCGAGGACCCCAACTCAGGTTGCTCTTAGCATTGAATGCCGCGTAATCTGTATTGGTGGATGAACCCTGCGCATATTCATTCTGGTGATCGGGTATCCGGTTTACTGTTACAAACTGGGTGCTGCTGTTAAACTGGATTGAATTTTTATTGCGTGGTCTTCCCTTTTTTGAAGTGATCAGAATAACGCCGCCAGTGGCCCTGCTACCATATAAAACTGCGGCGGCCGGGCCTTTTAACACGCTTATACTTTCGATATCATCAGCATTCAGATCAATGCCCCTGTTACTATTGGTGACGCCTCCCGCGAGTATATTACGACCTCCATCATTATCTATAGGAATACCATCAAGTACAAACAATGGCTGGTTACTTCGATTGATGGTATTGAATCCTCTTATCATAACAGAAGCACCACTGCCGGCCATACCATTGGATGCGCCAACTCTGAGTCCCGCCACTTTACCCGACAATGCATTTACGATATTGGTTGTGCGGGCCATGGTGAGTTCTTCATTGTTCAAAACACCAACTGAGTAGCCGATGCTTTTGCGGTTCTTCTGGATACCTCCGGCGGTAACGATCACCTGTTCAAGCGGGTTGGACTGTGCCTGCAGCCGGGCATCCAGGGTTGCATTATCGCCTATTTCCATGGACAGCGAACGGTAAGCAACATGCGAAAAATTCAGTCTCGATTTACCGGAAGGGATTGTAATGGTATATGTTCCATCGGCGCTGGTGAAGGTGCCGGAGAGCATGCCATCGGGTGTAACGGATACCGCTTCAATCGGGTATCCATTACTGTCAGTAACCTGCCCGGTAATTACTCTCTGCTGCGCAAACGATAGCATGCACAGCAATTGAAGCAGGCATAGGCAGATACGATTTTTCATCATAACCCAGTGTTTTTATGGTTAGAACTGCTATTCCTGCAGTTTCAGGAAATTATTCAGGTAATACTTTCCAATGGGTAGTTGCTTCTTTTCAATCTCCACTGCTTCGTGGGTAAACGAATTGATCTTATTGATGGAAACGATAAATGACCGGTGTATGCGAATGAACTCACTGTCAGACAACATGGCTTCGATGGAAGAGATGGTTTGACGGGTTATGATTGAGCCACATCGGGTAAAGATCTTGAGATAGTCGCGGGCGCTTTCGATGTAAAGGATATCCTGCAACATCACTTTTATCATTTTACGATCGGCCTTGAGGTATATAAATCCTGAGTTCTGTTTTTTTGCCTGCAGTTCCTCTTTAGGTAGAATTTCTTCATTGCTGCGGGGCGACAATGCTTTATTAACTGCGCGGAGGAATCTGTCGAAGCGAATGGGTTTGAGCAGATAATCAATCACATCAAGTTCAAATCCATCTATTGCATATTCTTTGAAAGCAGTTGTGATAATGACTTTGGGAACATGATGCAGAGATTTGATAAAATCAGTGCCACTCAGGTATGGCATCCTTATATCGAGAAAAATAATATCGGCTTGTTCGTTTTGCAGGAATACGGTGGCATCAATCGCGTTACCACATTCACCTATCAGTTGAAGAGTGGGAATCTTTTCAATATAACGGCGGATCACATCACGGGCCATGGGTTCGTCGTCTACGATCAGGCATTTAGATGTTGTATTGTTACCGTTAGGCATAGCGCAGGGTTGGTGTTGTTTCCACGATCGGAACTTTTTCCTCATTGCCGGCGGCCAACTCCAGCCTGAGGTCTACAATAAATACATCGGCTTCGTCTGTTATCTTCAATTCATATTTATCGGCATAGAGCAGTTCGAGTCTTTTCTTTACGTTCATTATTCCCAAACCTGATTTTGGCAGCTGTGCGGTTTGTTCGAGGTCTTTTCCATTCATGAGTTTCATCAGAAGAATATTATCCTTCAACTCAATTACCATATTGATCCAGGGGAAACGCAAAAATTTGCTTGCGCCATGTTTGAAACAATTCTCGAGAAAAGGTAGAAGCATAAGCGGAGCAATTTGCAACTCACCTGTTTCAGATGGAATGGAAATATGCAGATCGAGTTTATTACCATATCTCACTTTTTCGAGGTTAACATAGTCCTGCAGCATGGTGAGTTCTTTCTTCAATGGCACTTGCGATTTACTGCCTTCATCAAGTATATAGCGTAGCATATCAGAAAGTTCAAGAATCATTTTTGATCCTTCGGGTGAAGTGATTTGTGTTTGGGAGTAAATATTGTTGAGTGTATTGAAGAGGAAATGAGGATGTACCTGTGCGGTCAGGAGTTGGAGCTGTGCTTCTGCCTTTTCTTTTTGTAATTGAAGGTTACGTTGCTCTTTGAGATACCAGTGTTTAAAGAATTTGAGAGATACAGCGCCGGCAGTGGGTGTTAGTGCGCCTTTAAAATTTGCCATCAATGCCATGAAATTACTTGTTCCCGGAGTTCTGCTGGTGTTCTCTAAATAACGTTCTGGAAGCAACCAGGGGATTACAGCAGGGTTAATGGTATTTACCATGAAGAGATTAATCCAGCCACAAATAAACCAGAAGAACAGCGCAATCAGTATCGGTTCGATTATTTTATTCTTTTCAAGATAGAGTGGTAATGCTAAATACAGTACTGTGTAAGCAAGTATAATCTGGGGAATTAAAAACAGAATACTTTCGGTAATTGTAAAGGGGAGGTTTTTGAAAAAAGAGATCTCGGCTTGACCGAATGGATTTGCTGCATGTAAGATTCCAAAATAAAATCCCCATACTAACCAGAAAAGCAGATGTCGCTTGATGCGAGCTGACCACTTCTCAGAAAATATAAGGTTTTGGTTGAGCATAAAATGGGGCCTCTTTAAATTTAACCCATTTTACCAACAACCCGAAATAAGCGCAGCAAAATAAGACGAGCAGTTATGCTTATGCGACAAAAGGATTTAGTCGACGACATACGCATTTGGGCAGACGGGTTTAGTGTAAGAGGAGAACTACTAAATGGTTTAACTTAGACTAAACCCTTTCAGATGAAAAAGACAATACAACTGGTTTTGATGATGGGGCTCCTTACAGTGCTGCAGGCACAGCCTTCTGTGGTTCCATTATATACTTCTACCGCGCCTGGTTCGGAGAGCTGGACATGGAAAGAAAAGGAGACCAACAAAAATCCCCTTAATACAAGAATTGTCTACAATGTGAGTAGTCCCACTTTAACGGTATACCTGCCTCAGCCTGCCGTGGCCAATGGGGCGGGAGTAATTGTTTGTCCAGGTGGTGGATTTCACATATTGCTGATTGATAAAGAGGGAACGGCTGTTGCCAATGAGTTGACTAAAAAAGGGCTGACGGTATTTGTTTTGAAATATCGGTTGGCTCAAAGCATTACGGACGACCCCTGGCAGGAAATGATGGGGAAAATGAAGGACATGAATAGGTTTCGTGAAACTGTTGAGTCAGTAAAAAGATTGGCCCTGGAGGATGCTTTTGCAGCTTTGAAATATGTTCGGCAGCATGCGGATGAATATAAGCTTGATCCAAATAAAATCGGCATTATGGGATTTTCGGCGGGAGGGGCTTTAAGTTCAGAGGTTGCTTTTAATTATAAGGAGCATACGCGTCCCGATTTCCTGGGTATAATATATATGGGGCTATCCAATATGAATAATAAAGTTTTACCGGCTGACGCACCGCCATTATTTATTGCAGGGGCAACGGATGACCAGTTGGTGCCTGTAAATAGTATAGTGAGCCTTTATTCTGCATGGGTAAAGGAAAAGCATCCTGCAGAATTGCATTTGTATTCAAATGGAGGGCATGGTTTGAATGGCTTTCCTGCAAGTTCATGGATCAATAGATTTACCGACTGGCTTGAGGTGCAGTGGATGATAAAAAAAGACAAATAGATCTTATCGCATAAAAACAGGGGTCTGTCAATAGATGCAATGACCCTGTCGCATTAGAAAGAAAATCTCTTTTCAGAAAATTAGTTTTAGGCTTCATCTAAAACTTAGGCTATGAAAAAGAGAATATCTTTTCTTCCCACCGTGCTACTGGCTCTATTGGTAGCGTTTGGTTTTGTTTCCTGCCAGAAAGAGGAATTGGTGTCGGCAACACCTGAAAATTCACAGTCGGCAAACAGTAAGGTTCCGGTTGATCCGGGCTTTGCCGAGAATGATATGGTGATGTACTGGAATGAAAAAGTGTCGACCGTTTTGGTGGCCCCAATGCCGATGCCTTTCAGGGCAAGGTTATTTGCGATAATGGAAATTGCTGTGCATGATGCCCTGAACAGTATCAAGCCAAAATACCAGCGATATGCGCTTACTGATGTGCGTGAGCCGCATGCTTCACCCGATGCTGCTGTAGCGAGTGCTGCCTACCATGTGATCATAGGTCTCAACCAACAAAGACTTCAACCGGTGGGGGACTGGTATAATGAAAGTTTGGCAACTATTCCCGATGGAGAAAGTAAGGAGTTGGGAAAGGCATTGGGCAAAAAGGCTGCCGATGCAATTATAGCCCTGCGGGCAAATGATGGTCTAGGCCAGGTGATTTTTACTTCAACCATTCCAGCCGATGGTGATGAGCCGGGTGAATACCGTTCCACACTACCTTATCAGAACCCGGCCATTTTTATTCCCCCGAACAAATCAATTCCAAACTGGGGAGTTGTTATGAAACCATTTGCAGTTGAAAGTAATGACCAGTTCCGTCCCGATGGACCTTATTCGGTGCAATCAGCGGAATATGCGGCCGACTTTAATGAAGTAAAGACCAAAGGAGCAAGGGTTGGACATACACGTACTGCAGAGGAAGAAGAGATAAGTGTATTTTGGAAAGACCTGACATCACATATATGGAATCGTTTTGCCAGGGCCATGATCAGTGATCATAAATTGGATGCCTGGAAAACTGCCCGTGTTTTTGCCTTGATGCATACATCTATGAAAGATGGAATTACTGCTGCTATTGAATCAAAATATCATTTTTACACCTGGAGGCCCGAAACAGCGATCCGGATGGCAGAGACTGATAATAATGCGGCAACCGGTTCTTTAGAGGGTTGGCTACCCAGTTTGATTGATGCACCCAATGCTATTAATCACCTCTTCAACTTCATAACACCTCCTCTACCGGAATACCCTTCCAGTTTTGCTGCAATGTCTGGAGCAGGTGCACAGGCCCTGAAATTGGTTTTCGGTTCCGATGCAGCAGATGTGGAACTGACGAGTGCAGCTTTACCAGGTGTTACCAGGCACTACACAAGTATACTGCAGGCGTCCCGCGATAATGCCATGGGTAAGGTATATGCAGGTTGGTATTTTCGCAAGGGGGTACTTGATGGCGAAAACCAGGGGATGGAAGTAGCTGAATATATTTTCAATAACCACTTCGGGGAGTCCGAGGATTGATTTTTATTACCCGTCTGACGCCTGTCCTGACAGGCGTCAGACGGGTATGTTTTCTTAGCTTTTTTTCTCCTGTTTCTTCTCGCTTTTTACAGGTTTCTCGTTGTGGGTAATATCATCCCCCTTGAATTCCTGTTCTTCGTTTTTCCTGCTATCGAGGTTCTCCTTGTTCTGTGGGCGGCCCTTATCCGGAACGGGATCGTTGGGCCTTGCCGTTGGCTGATTCTGTGTTTTCATAATCTGCTATTTTAATAAAGAAGGTGTGCAATCTTTGTACCTGTGGAAGGGATGCCTCTACGCCCATTAATGGCGTAACAATAATAGAGATGATGGCAGATTGCGGTAATTGGCTGGTAAAAACCGCTGAAAACTGCGGTATAATTCTGGAATTTTTGGAAGCTCTGCATAAACCTGCAGCTTTAACCTTAGCTTCGCAACCTGATTAATAGATTTGGTATCAGGCATTTAGTTAAAGGTTAAAGCAAGCAGCAGATGAACGACCCGAACGAGATCTTTTTTCTCGCGCCCAACGAGCACCAGCGCGGGGTTATGGAGCAATATGTTCGGGCCCTCGGCAAAGAGGTGAATAACTCGCTGCCCCTTTCAGAGAGGATCGCCCAACGTTTTATGATCACGGTACAGCATTTCAGTCTGCTCCAGGAATGCCTGGCTAAACATCCCCTGGCCTCGCTGGAAGAAGAGATCTACTTCTTCAAAAAAATAAAACCGTTTTTCACTTCGCGTATTGAATTGTATACCCTGCAATTCAAGGGGATGGTCTTTGCTCCGCCCGATCCGGTGGATGCGCAGGATTATTGGGAGCAGGAGGCTGGTCGGCTTGCGGTTTTCGAAAGACAGTATCCTGAATTTGTTGCCTATATACGCGAAGGAAGGGAAGACAAAGATGAGAGCTGGTTTACTGCTGCTGCGGCGGCCGATGTGCCGGTTTCATGGCGCACGGCTTATGATGTGGAAGATCATTTTTCGAGCTCCCACGATCCCCTACTCGCTGCCCTGATGGCGTTGGAACAGTACCATGAATTTGCCAATAAGCAACTTGAGGTTCTTAAACCCGTCTGACGCCTGTCCTGACACATGTCAGATGGGTAGCCTACTTATAGTACTTCAACGTCTCCCGGAGCTGGTTGCGGATCGATTTTCGGAGGCCTTTGGGTTCCAGCACTTCCACTGCTGCACCAAGCTGAAGCAGCTTCTGTTCCAGTTCTTCATTCACCACCAGTTTCATTTCCAGCTCAGTAAATTCCTTCCCCTCCTTCAGTACCTTCTGGGATGGGTGCAGCGGAAAGGCCAGCAAGTGCCGGTCGAGGGGCGGGTAAACGCGGAGTACCAGCTTTTCTTTTTCCCCTTCAAAGCCCACGCCTACCAGGTCGCGGAAGAGATCGCCGTAGGGAAATTCAGGTCGGGGTTTAAAGCGATCGCCCAGGGCCTCCAACTCCGTGATCTTATCCACCGCAAAACAGCGCAGATCGCCGGCACCAGCCTCACCGCGCAGGTATCCCACCACAAACCAGCGGTAGCCATATTCGCGGAGCATATAAGGTTCCAGCACTACCTCTATCACGGTTCCTTTCTGGTTTTCCGCCATAAAGCGGATGGGCTGGCGGTTGGTGATGGACTGCAGTAGTGGCTGCAGGAGGTGAATACCGCGCAGTTCGGAACCGTTGCCGAAAGAAATATGTTTCAATGTTTCGGAGGGGGATTGCAGGAGCGATTGCGTGAATTCTGCCACTTCGCCGGCTTTGCAGAACTGGAGGAAGGCGTCAATGGCGGGCAGACTTTCGTTGGCTATCAGGTACTGATTTTTTGTTGGATCATAGTGGATGGCGATCCCGAATTCAAAGCGGAGATCTTCCATGAGACGGTCGTAGGTGCGGGGACTGATCAGAAACCCTTCTGCCTCCAGCCGAAGCATCAATTGTTTCCTGCTCTTTCCCTTGCCGGGCTGCAAGGCTTCTACGATGGTCTTGTATTGCCGGATCTTTCCCTGGAGCAACATGGGTTTAGGTTTTATCCTTTAAGATAAGGAACCCTTTTCAAACGCCGCCAGGTATTGGCGCACATCTTCATCCGAAAGCTGCTCAAATTGCTCATACCAGGCCCCTACCCCCCTGAACTGTGGGGGGATAAAAACGGTTACCAGCTCATCAGCCATCTCTGCCAACTGGCTGGCAGCCTGCCCGGAGGAAACAGGAGCGGCGATCACTATTTTGGCGGGCATTTGTTTGCGAAGAAGCTTCACCGCTGCCATCAGGGTATTGCCGGTAGCGATACCATCATCTACCACAATCACAATCTTCGCCTGCAGTGAAGGTGCAGGTCTATCACCCCGCCAATACTGGTATTGACCGGCCATTTTCTGCCGGATGGCTGCTGTCCTTTCTTCGATGTATTCATCAGATACTTCATCATGGGGAACAATGATGCGATCACTAAGACTCACCGCCCCGATGGCATATTCGGGCTGGTAGGGATGACCGATCTTCTTCACCATCACCACATCAAGGGGCAGCCCCAGGTCAGCAGCTACCGCCCCCGCAACGGGTACCCCACCGCGGGGAACGCCCAGCACTACTGCATCTGCGCCTGCATACCTCTTCAGTTTGCGGGCAAGCAGTCGACCTGCTTCCGTGCGGTTAGAAAATATCATGGCATAAAGTTAGGGCAACTTCGCCGCCAGATACATATATGCATTGTGTAAATGATGCGCGAAAATATTCTCTTTTGAATCGGGGAAGCGCTGGTAATAATCGGCATCGGCAGCCAGGGCGATCATATGCCCGGTTCGAACATAATTGTTGCTGTTGATATAGGCCGGAGGCTGGTAGCCGGGAATCTGCTTCTTCACAAATCCTGAGGCCATCTTACCCAGGTATTTCTGGTAGCGGCGGCCTGCCCTTCGTGATGGATTATTAAGCTGGTTGTACACGTGCTTCAGCACCAGGTTATTGGGGAATTTTTGTTTTTTGACAAGGGCTTTTTTGTCGGCAAACGGGTTGGTGTTATTAAAATCCTGCAGTGTCTGGATGGAGATGGGAGATTCGGGTACCCAGTCGGCCGCGTTCACCACATTGAAAGCCCATCCCCCAAAAGTCATCGCTTCATAATCATATGCATAATAGAGATTGCCGGGCTTGGGAGCCGCACTGCAATAAGTTTTAAAACGGATGTTTGAGGGGATGGCAGATTGGCGCTGGAGGCCATACAGATATGAGGTAAGCAGATAGGCGATGGCACCACCCTGGCTATGGCCAACAATGATAAAATCGGAGGTGCCGCTTTTAACGGCGCTGTCAATTTTCGGAATGATATCACGCGCGAGATAGGCCGTACTCACCAGCCAGCCAACATGCACGGCAGCACGCGGATTATCGGCCAGTGAATAGTTGAAGCGAAAATCATCTTCCAGTTGAAGTTCACCTTTTGCCGGTACCATCGCTGCATAAACATTCGCGAGCCAGCTCACGGCATTGGTAGTGGTACCCCTTATGCTGATGACTGCCTTCCCCTTTCCGTTTGACCAGAGATCCCAGTAATTGTCGAGCCCCATGGTAGGCGATTTATAAACCTGTGTAAACTCCAGCGGGGCGGGGAAGGTATCATAATAGGCAGGTGAATTAGTACTGCGGGCGCTGATCTTCATCAACTCGAGGTATTCGGATTTGTCGAAACCTGGTTGAAGAAGCTGGGCGCGCGCAGGGGAGCCGGTCAGTAAAAGAAAGATGAAAGGCAATAGGCAAGAGAGAATAGATGTGTATTTCATGAATTGCTTGCTGCTGTTAATTAGTAAAGCGAAAAGAATACTACAGCACCATTGCATTAACCAACAATAAATTTATTGCAAAAAGGAAAGAGCTTGAAATAATAATTGCTCCTGTTTAAAAACGGCGCTTACTCGATGTGGCATCATTAAACAACTGACCAGAATTATAAACTGTGTTGACAGCAGTCATTTTTCAGGCTATTATCAAAGGCTACCTTTAGAAGGAAATTTATTCCATATCACAATAAAAAAGGAGGGTTGTTATGACAACAAAATCTTTGATGCGCCGCACAGAGAATGTCCCATCCATTTTTGAAGATCTGTTTAAGCCATGGAACGAGTGGTTCGACAATTCTGGCAGTAACCTATGGGGAAAGATGATGAAAGTTCCTGCAGTAAACATTACTGACAACAAGGACAATTACCTCGTATCACTGGCAGTACCCGGAATGGATAAGAAAGATTTCAACATCGACATTGATGGAAACCTTCTCACCATCAGCGCGGAGAAAGAAGAAAACAAAGAAGAGAAGGAAACACGCTATTCCCGCAGGGAATACAGCTACAGTAGTTTTAGCAGAAGTTTCACCATTCCTGAGGAAGTCCTCATTGAGAAGATCGATGCGACTTATGAAAATGGTTTATTGAAACTGGTTCTACCAAAAAAAGAGGAAGCTAAAAAGCCTCAAATCGGAAAGCACATCGATGTTAAATAGTTTTGGTGTAATGGTGAATTGCTTAAGGCCCTTCAGCCATTGCTGAGGGGCTTTTTTTTCTAAAAAATTTTTATGAAACGGATCCTATATATAGCATTATCATCTGTAATGATGATGATTTTATTATTTGCCTGCTCTACTTCAAGGATCACCAGTTCCTGGACGCCTGCCGATATAACACCAAGGCAGTTCAGCAAGATCATGGTGCTGGGATTAACGGGTTCTTCAGAACGTGATTTCAGGCAAAAAATGGAGCAGCATATTGTAGATGATTTGCAAACAAGAGGATTTAAGGCTGTGTCGGCATTTGCAACCTATGGACCAAAAGAATTTGAAGGATCAGATGAAAAAACATCGCTGGAAAAACTAAAGGCTGATGGAGTGGAAGCGGTGTTGACAGTTGTATTGCTCGATAAGGAAAGGGAGCGGTATTATGTTCCTTCGCGGGTCAGGTATTCTCCTTATATCATTTACCAGAATCGATTCTGGGGATACTATCGCACCATTTATGACCGTGTATATACGCCGGGATATTATACCAGTACAACCAAATATTTCTGGGAGACAAATCTTTACGATCTATCAGATATGAGTCTGATCTATTCCACACAAACGGAGAGTTTTGACCCCGAATCCTCAGAGCGGCTCGGCCATGAGTATGGCAAGCTGATCATCAATGATTTGGCCTCAAAAAATGTATTGAAACCGGCAAACTGACCCGTTAAAGTATTCCCAATGAAGCAGCTGTTTTACGGCTGCTTTAACATTTATGGCTTCCCATGGCACCGTTCTTGAATTATCACTGTGTAATTATTTGTTTCATTTAAAAAGTAGAATATGAGAAAGCAAAGAACGGAAGCACTGAATTTTGAACTGGTAGTTGACGGAACACCTATAGAAATTGTTGCTAAGCCATATATAGCTGCCAATGAGCAGCCACGATTTCGCGTAAGCTATGACGGTAGTCCGGTTCATATCTTCGGATACGAGCCTGAAATGGGTAAAGTTATAGTGATGGATAGCGCATCAGAAGATATACATCCAAAAATTGAAGATGCCATTGGTAGAATGCTGTTGAAAACAATAGCGGCATAGATCAATTTCTCTTTTGATAGTTTGTGTAGCAAAAGCCACCTTTAAACAGGTGGCTTTTCTTATTTATTGCTGTGAAAATTTTAGCCGAGATTTAGGGTATGCTTAGACATGCCAAGTACGAGGACCTGCAATTTGTTTTCGGATTGTATATGCACCCCGATATCAATCCTTACCTCTTATATGAACAGATGAGCCTGGCTGCCTTTCAATCGGTGTATGATGCATTGATGCTGAAAAATATTGTGTTCATATATGAAGTGGAGGGAACAGCTATCGGCATGTGCAAGCTCGTTCACCAGGAATATCGCAATGATCATATTGTTTATCTGGGAGGTGTGGCAATCCATCCTGATCAGATGGGCAAGGGACATGGACGAAAAATGCTGGAAGAGATCATAGCCCTGTGCGACCGCAACGGTATACGCAGAATAGAATTGTCAACAGCAGTAACTAATGAAAAAGCGATCCGGCTCTATGAAGGAGTCGGATTTGAAAAAGAAGGTATCATGAGAAAATATACCTACCTGAAATCCGAGAATCGTTTTGTAGACGAAGTCCTTATGAGCCGGATCAACTAGTATTTAAAGACGATAGCGCTTTATAATTGTTGCACCAATAGTTCTTCTTCTATCACCTGCTTAAAGGCATTCTTTGGAAGGGCACCAGGCTGCATCATTGGCTGTCCGTTAACCGGTATAAAAAGTATAGTGGGGATACTCTGGATGCCGAAAACGGCGGAGAGTTCCTGTTCAACTTCTGTATCCACTTTATAGATGATCAGCTTGCCATCATATTCTTTAGACAGGTCTTCCAGAATGGGTGCAACCATTTTACAGGGACCACACCAGTCGGCGTAGAAATCTACAATGGCAGGTAATTCACCCGCATAGCTCCATTCTGTAGCATTTTCATAATCAAACACCTTTTTCTTGAACTCTTCTGTTGTGAGTTTAACTGTTGCCATCGCTAATATTTTGTGTCAAAATTAGTTTAAGTGAAAGCGATACTATGTGCGTAAAGTCACCTTTACTCATCTTGTGCTTACACCATCAAACAGGCTATCTGCAAGGAAATCGAGATTGTCCAGGATATAGTCGTTCTCATTATTCATAAAAATTTTCATGCCAACCTGTTTCAATCCCCAGTGAATCATATTAACCCATGTTTCCATTTCCATTGACTGCAGGTGCTTCACTTCGCCGTTGCTGATACCAAAGAGTAGGATATCCTTTAGCTGGTGCTCCACGAAGCGGTCTTTTTCTTCGGTGAGTTCCAGGATGCGTTTGGCACTTTCGAATAATTCGGCGCGGTAAACGGAATATACTTCTGCCTTTTCCTTCACGTTCTCAAACATCCCCTTTACAAAAGAGCGGAACTTTTCGCGGGCAGTACTGGCCTCTTTTACTGCGGCAGCAACTTTCTGGTGCTGCTGCTTCATGTCGTGCATGATGATGGCCTCAAAGATCTCTTCCTTGGTTTTGAAATAGTAGTAGAGGGCGCTTTTGGACTTACCCACCATTTTGGCGATATCCTCCATGGTGGTTTTCTTAAAGCCATAGCGCTTGAATAACTCACGCCCCTCGGTGAGGATCTCCGCCATTATAACCGGGTCTCTTTCTACTTGACTAACTGACATATCTGGTCGAATTTGTACTTAGGTGCAAAATACAATTTTAAAGCCGGACTGGGGGAAGCCAGGCCAGGGAAACTTATGGGGTTCTGAATGTTCACGAAGTTTCTGCATCTATCTTATTGATAAACATACTATTGAAATATATTTTGTGGAAATGGTTCCATGATAGTAAGAACCGGAATCATTCAGTTTTACAGTTCCTTAACAATAAATATTCGACCATTTAATCGTTTTAGTCGAAATGTCTAGTACTTTTGACTTTTAAATCAATTTAGTCGAAAGGTCATGGAACAGAAAATACTCAGCACTACCTCCAGCCTGTTCTCCCTGATGGGGATTCAGCAGCTCCGGATGGCCGACCTGGCCCAGCATATGGGCGTATCGAAAAAAACCCTTTACCGCTTCTTTCCTTCGCGGGAGCAACTGGTGGAGCGGGTGGTGGCGGAAATGGGCGAAACACTGACCCATCAACTGAGGGAGGTTAGCTTATCAGAAACCAATAGCCTCAAGCAGCTCACCAGCTATATCACCACCATGGCAACATTCTACAAGAAATGGTCGCCCGTGTTTTTTGCTGACCTGCAGAAGCATTATCCCTCTCTCTGGACCAGCATCAGCACCGAGGTAAGGCAGCTATTGCTCAACCTGCTCCGCCGTAACCTGGAATCCGGCATACAGCAGGGAATCTACCGGGGTAATATCCATCCCGGCTTGCTGGTAACGCTCTGGCAGCAGCATTTTTACAACGACTTCCGCTATTGCGAACAACTCAGTACCGACTATTCCAAGGAGGAAGTATTCCGGCAGAGCTGCCTCTTGTTTCTCTATGGCATCATCCTTCCGTCAAAGATCCCTGCCCTGGAAAAGCTGATGCTCGACTACCAGCTCCAGGCCAATCAATCCACTTCTTTTTACACACCTCAATATATAAATCAAGCAATCGTATGAGATCTCTATTGACCACTACGGCCCTGTTCATAGCACTGCTCGGCACCACTGCCGCGCAGGCACAGGAGCCGGCACCACTAACCCTGCAGGCCACTATCAACCTGGCCCTGCAGCATAACCAGCAGCTTAAGAAAGCAGTGCTGGGCGAAGAGGGCGGCCGCCAGAAGACCCGTGAAGTGAAGGCACAGGCCCTGCCACAGGTAAACCTGAACGGCAGCTATTCCAACAATTTCATTAAGCCCATCATAGTTCTGCCCGGCGAACTGACAGGTGCACCAGGAACTGTATCCACCATTGAGATGGGTACCACCCATAATGTGGGAGTAACCGGTGAAGTCAAGCAGGAGCTATTCAACCAGTCGGTATTTACCGGATTGCAGGCAGCAAAAAAAAGTGAAGAGTATTACAAGATGCAGACGGCGCTCACGGAAGAGCAGGTGATACAATCGGTAGCCGCAGCATTCTATCAGCTCCAGGTGAACAGGGTAAAGCGCGGCATCGTTGACTCAAACCTGGTTAGTTCAAGGCGTATACTGCAAACAACAGAAGCCCAGTTCAAAGCCGGACTGGCCAAGCGCATTGATGTGGACAGGTTGCGCGTGAATATCGCGAACCTCGAAAGCAATGCCAACCTCTTCAATAATGCCATCTACCAATCAGAGAACCAGTTGAAATATTATATGGGATTGCAGATGGATGATGCAGCAAGTTTTGCAACGCCGCCATTAGATTCCATTGAATCAGAACTCAACTCAGTATTGCAGGTTGAATACAATGATGTGAAGCAACTGAATGATTTCAAACTTTTGGAGAAGCAGGAAGAGTTGCTCCACCTGCAGAAGAAAGCCTATAAAGCAGAATACTATCCCAAGCTTTCGCTTTTTGGAAACTACAGCTATAATGGCATCAGCAACAAATTTGACCTGGTAAAATCTTCGGGTACTGCTACCTGGTATGATGTAGCAGCGGTAGGTATCAGGCTTTCCGTTCCCATTTTTGATGGCAATGCCAGGCAGGCAAGAATAGCACAGAGCAATATCCAGATCAGGCAATTGAGGGAAGACCTTTCGCAGAAGCAGAGCCTGCTTACACTGAACCAGCGCAATGCGAAAATGCAGATCGCAAATAGCATCAATACCATCCGCCTGCAGGAAAAGAACGTGGCGCTGGCAAATGATGTATATGAGACCACGCAAAGCAATTACCGCCTTGGTTTTGCTACCCTCACTGATCTGCTGAATGCAGAAACATCCTTAACCCAATCGCGCAATAACCACGCGGAGGCGCTGCTCCAGTTCAAGCTGGCGCAGATAGAGTTACTCCGATCCAATGGAAATATTAAATCACTAACACAACAATAAACTAACAGTTATATGAAAAGGAAATTAGTTAAAGCGGGTATATGGAGCGTTGCTATCCTGGGATCTTTATTCCTGGTGATCGGAAAGCTCCAAAGCAATAAGGCCTCCAATGCGGCCAAAACAGAACTGGTGCAGCAGACGCATTCCTCTGTTATGGTAAGTACAGATTCTGTAAAGCTGCAGCCAATGGTGATAGACTTTGAAGCCAATGGCATTTTTCAACCCAATAAGCTGCTTGATTTTGCGGCGGAATCAAATGGCAGAATATCATCCCTCAAAGTGGATATAGGTTCTTATGTAAGGCAGGGACAATTGCTTGCCGTACTGGATAATGAGCAGGTAAACAACGATGTTCAGATCAGTGCCAATAACAGGGCCAAGTTACAGAATGACCTTGCCCGTTATGACAGCGCTTACCAGAATGGAGGCATCACCTATCAGCAATTGCAGGACCTGAAATTACAGGCAACACAGAGCAATACGCAACTCGCGATACAGCAACGAAAGCTTCGCGACAGCTACCTAAAGGCACCCATCAGTGGAATCATCCAGAGTAAGTTTGTAGAGAAAGGAGCCTATGTACAACCCGGAACCAAAATGTTCCAGATAGTGGATATATCCAAACTAAAGCTTCGCATCAATGTACCTGAGTACCAGGTGGTGAAACTGAAAGTAAAAGACAAGGTTCCTGTTATGTCGGATGTATTTCCTGATAAGCAGTTATACGCAACCGTTAGTTATATCGCGCCGATGGGAGATGCATCCCTCAACTTCCCCGTGGAGCTGGAGCTCACCAATATCAATGGCAATGCGATCCGCGCCGGCATGTATGGAAGAGCAAAATTCCGGTTTGCCGAAAACAATTCTGCGCTGCTGATTCCGCGTACCGCATTTATAGGAAGTGTTAACAGCAACGAAGTATATGTTGCCAGCAATGGCAAGGCTGAACTGCGCAAGGTAAAGCCCGGCCGCATCCTTGGCGAACAGGTTGAGATATTGGAAGGGCTTAAGGAAGGTGAGCAGGTGATCAGCGGCGGACAGATCAACCTGAAGAACGGAACAGCCATCATCATTCAATAAGCACTATCATGAAGATCACAGAAATATCTATCAAAAGACCCACCATTGTGGTGGTGCTGTTTACAGTACTCACGCTGCTGGGAATCATCAGTTATAAATCGCTCAATTATGAGCTGCTTCCAAAGTTCTCGCCACCAGTGGTTACCATAGTAACCATCTATCCGGGTGCTTCACCGGGAGAAGTGGAAAACACCGTCACCAAGAAGATCGAAGATGCGGTGGCATCCATGGAGAAGATCAAGAAACTCACGGCGCGCTCATCGGAAGGGCTGAGCCTGGTAACAGTAGAGCTTAACAGCAGTGCGAATCCGGATATCGCATTACAGGATGCACAACGAAAGGTGAACAGCGTATTGAGTGAGTTGCCCGATGATGTTAAACCACCATCCCTCAATAAATTTTCACTGGAGGACCTTCCTATTATGACCCTCTCTGCCACGGCGAAGATGGATGGCAAGGATCTCTATGACCTGCTTGATAATAAGGTAGCGCCAGGTCTTTCGCGTATTGATGGTGTTGCGCAGATCACGCTGATCGGTGGACAGGAAAGAGAAGTGAAAGTTGATATCAGTTCCGATAAACTGGCAGCCTATAATCTATCGTTGTTGCAGGTGCAGCAGGCGATCATGCAATCGAATCTCGACTTCCCAACCGGTAAGGTGAAAACAGAAGAGAACCAGGTGCTGATACGGTTGGCGGGAAAATATGAATCAATTGAATCACTCCGTGAGGCAGTGGTGGCAACCAGTACTGCCGGTGCGCCTATACGCCTGAAAGATGTGGCCGATATACAGGAGGCCGTTAAAGAAACATCGCAGCTCGCAAGGGTTGATCAGCAAACTGCTGTGGCCATGATGATACAAAAACAGAGTGATGCGAATGCGGTAAATGTGAGTGAAGAAGTGAAGGCGACCATTGCGCAACTGGAAAAAGAATATGCATCGAATGACCTGCACATGAAGGTGGCGAATGATACATCGCTGTTTACACTGGAAGCTGCAGATGCGGTTATACATGACCTTTTTCTGGCGGTTATACTGGTAGCATTGGTGATGTTATTATTCCTTCACAGCATCCGGAATGCACTGATCGTAATGATTTCTATCCCCGCATCACTGATCGCAACTTTTATCGGGATGAAACTGATGGGCTTCTCCCTAAACCTGATGTCACTGATGGGACTCTCACTGGTGGTGGGTATCCTCGTGGATGATGCCATCGTGGTGCTGGAAAATATACAGCGACATATGGAGATGGGTAAGAACCGCGTGCGTGCTGCCTTTGAAGGGGTGAAAGAGATAGGCTTTACCGTTACATCCATTACCCTGGTAATTGTGGTGGTGTTTTTCCCGATCAGTTTAACCAATGAACTGGTGTCGAATATCCTCCGCGAATTTACCGTGGTGGTGATCATCTCCACGCTTATGAGCTTGCTCGCATCCTTTACACTGGTGCCATGGCTGGCATCGCGTTTTGGTAAGCTGGAGCATATCAGCGGTAAGAATATTTTTGGAAGGTTCATTCTCTGGTTTGAGAAGCAACTGGAGAATTTTACCAAATGGATAACCGGTATACTTAACTGGTCGCTCGATCATAAGGCCATCACACTTTCTGTAGTGATTGCCATGCTGGTGGCTTCCTTTATGCTGGTGGGAAAAGGATATATCGGTGGTGAGTTCATACCGCAGGGCGACCGAGGTGAATTCATCGTGCAGCTCGAACTTCCCAAAGATGCATCTGTTGAACAGAGCAACTATGCCACACAGAAAGCGGAAGAATATCTGAGTAAGAATCCTGATATCACATCATTGATCACAACAGTTGGACAAAGCAGTGAAGATGGATTTGGGGCGAGCAATGCAACAGCCTACAAATCGGAGATCACTATCAAACTGGTACCAATTGACCAGCGCGAAGATGCTTCTGATGTATATGCTGCTAAAACAAAACTGGCACTCGAAAAAGTTGTGCCGGGGGTTAAAGTGAAGACCATTCCTGTTAGCATATTAGGTACGGCACAGAGAGCGCCGCTGGAGATCATTGCGCTTGGAGCAGATTATGATAGTGTAATGGCCTATGCAAAATCGATCAGGACAGTAGTGGAATCAACAGAAGGAACCAAGGAAGTAAAGCTGAGTGTGGAAGACGGAAATCCAGAGATCAACGTATCGGTGGATCGTGATAAGATGGCTGCATTGGGATTGAGTCTCGACCAGGTTGGTATCACCATGCAAACCGCCTTTGCCGGAAATGATGATGGCAAATTCAGGCAGGGTGCCTATGAATATGATATCCGGGTAGGACTAGATGATTTTGACAGGAAGAATATCAACGATGTTTCCAATCTCACGTTTATCAATAACCGCGGTCAGCAGGTGAAGCTTTACCAGTTTGCATCGATCTCGGAGAAATCCGGTCCCAGCAGGCTGGAGCGCCGAGACAAAAACAGTTCTGTCTCGGTACAGGGCCAGGTAATCGGTAAATCGGTAGGAACTGTTGCAACGGAGATCACTGAAAAGATCGCAGCACTACCAAGGCCGGCAGGGGTTAGCTATGTAATGGGAGGTGATGTAGAGAACCAGGGTGATTCATTCTCCACACTGGGAGTGGCATTGCTGATCTCTATTATCATGGTATACCTGATCATGGTGGCATTGTATGACAACTATATCTACCCGCTGGTGGTGATGTTCTCTATTCCATTATCCATCATTGGTGCCTTGCTTGCACTGGCACTCACCAACAATACACTGAATATATTTTCTATTCTGGGTATCATCATGTTGATCGGATTGGTGGCGAAGAACGCTATTATCCTGGTTGACTTTATCAACCAGAGCAAGGCGGAAGGACATAGTACCCGAGAGGCTGTTATCCTTGCGAACAATGCAAGGTTAAGACCCATCCTGATGACCACCATTGCGATGGTGATAGGAATGTTGCCACTGGCACTGGCTGCCAGTGCGGGAGCAAGTTTTAAGAATGGTCTGGCCTGGGTGATCATCGGGGGCCTGGTAAGTTCCATGTTCCTGACACTTATTGTGGTGCCGGTGGTTTACCTGATGGCGGATAAGTTTATGGCAAGAATCAATAGGGGGAGGAAGAGCGAGGATGTGGAGACGCTCATGGTGACGTAAGAATTGGATGGAGAGATGGAGGGATGGAGAAAATGCCGCGAAAAATGAAAGCCGTGACGTATGGAAATACGCACGGCTTTTTTCAATCAATCGACCTTATCATTAATAAACCTATAGGTACGGACCTTAAAGAATATGTCCGAAAGCGGGATCTGTATGTAAATGTGTATGCTCAGGTTCAAGGGCCTGTTGGAGGTCGGCGATCAGATCAGCCGCCCTTTCAACGCCAACGCTAAGCCTGACGAGTCCGGGTACAATACCCAGTGACAACTTCTCCTCTTCAGGAACATCAGAATGGGTCATAGTGCCGGGATGTTCAGCAAGGCTTTCTGTTCCGCCTAGACTCACCGCCAGTTTAATATGATGAAGATGGTTAAGGAAACGGAAAGCTCCCTTTTCGCCGCCTCTTACAACAAAACTGATCATGGCGCCAGCACCTTTGCACTGCGATTTATATATCGCATATTGGTTTCCGTCCCTTTCATCCAAATGGCCCAGGTAGATGACCCTTTCAACAGCCGGATGTTTCACCAGCCATGCTGCCACTTCTTTAGCATTTGCCTCTGCAGCATTCATACGAATCATGAGTGTTTCCAGGCTCCTGAGCAATAACCAGGCTGTATGGGAATCGGTATTGGTACCCATAACGGTTCGCATCCTTTTTACTGCTGTCATAAGGGATGCAGTTCCTGTTGCAGCACCTGCTATCAGGTCACTATGTCCCCCTATATATTTGGTAGCAGAATACAAAACCATATCAGCACCGAGCTCCAGCGGGTGTTGCCATATGGGTCCCATATAGGTATTGTCGACCACAGTGAGTATGCGCTTTACATCTTCAGGCTTTGCCGCTGCGGCGAGATTTTTGGCTGTATAACTGGCAGCAATATCCGAAGCCATCCGAATATCGATAAGGTGGTTGGTAGGATTGGCAGGCGTTTCTACATAGATCATGCGAAGTCTTTTGCCGAGACCTGAAGCATCTATCATAGCCATGATCTCATCGCGGGTCTGGTTGGGATGAAATCCCAATATCTCCACTCCAAAAGCGGGTAATATGCTGTGAATAAATTTATGTGTTCCACCATAAAGGGGATTACTGTATAGAAGGAGATCACCGGGACGAAGAAAGGTCAATAGTGTGGTGGAGATGGCGCTCATGCCACTGGAGAAAACGGCAGCAGCTTCTGCTTTATCCCAGAGTTTTAACCTGTTCTCCAGGATCTCGACAGTTGGGTTGTTGATCCTGCTGTAGATGAGTCCCATCCTATCGTTTTCATGACCTGGTTTTCCCATGGCCATCTCGAAATAAGTCTTGCCTGCCTCAGCGGTGGGGAATACAAAAGTTGATGTTTGGAAGTTGGGGCATTTCACTGCGCCTTCACTCCATTCGGGATAATATCCATATCCAAGCATCGCGGTTTCAGGTGCCATATTTTCCTCGCCCTGAACAGGCGGAATTCTTCTATGATCCATGATCGGGAGTTTGTACAAACTTCTTGCTTTGGAGGGAAATAAACGATGACTTAAGTCACACGGGGAAGTGATAACAGGTAAGACGTAAGAGGTAAGAAGTAAGAGTTAGGAGAAGAGGTAGGCGAGATCTTCTTCGGTTAGTTGTTTGATGAAACCTTCTTCTTCTGTTACCAGTGCATTCGACAAGCTGCGTTTGCGCTGCTGGAGGGCCACGATCTTTTCCTCGATGCTGTCTTTGCAGATCATCTGGTAGGCGAATACATTTTTTGTTTGCCCGATCCGGTATGCCCGGTCAACGGCCTGCTGCTCCACTGCCGTATTCCACCAGGGGTCAACGAGGAAAACATAATCGGCCGCCGTAAGGGTGAGTCCGGTGTTGCCGGCTTTGAGGCTGATCAGGAAAATATTAACCTCATTTCCTTCAGCCTGAAATTGGGCTACGAGGTCACTTCGTTTTGCCGGGGGAGTGTCGCCATCAAAATGATAATATGAGAGGCCTGCTTTCCGGCAGGCATCACCAATAAGGTGGAGCATCCCTTTGAACTGGGAAAATACAAGCACCTTGTTTGACCGGAGATTATACTGCAGTTCATCGATCAGCAGATCCAGCTTTACCGAGCTCAGATGTGAACTACCGGGCTCATCCTTGAGCAGGTGTGGCGATGCACATATCTGCCGGAGTTTTTGCATGCCCTGGAGTATCGACAACTTGCTTTTACCGAGTCCCTCTGATTTGATATTCAGGAAAATGCTATCGCGGATCTGTGAGCAGGTCTCTTCATAGAGGGCTTTCTGGTCGGGCCCCATCGTACACCAAAGAACCGATTCTGTTTTTGGAGGCAGGTCCGTTGCCACCTGCTGTTTGGTGCGGCGGAGAATAAATGGATCGGTGATCTGTTGCAGGGCCCTGATCTTTTCTTCATCATGGTCGCGGTCGATAGGATGCGCATATTCCTTTCGGAAGAATTCCTGTGCGCCAAAAAGTGTTGGCACCAGGAAATGCAACTGCGCATACAAGTCGAAGGTATTATTCATCACCGGTGTACCGCTCAGCGCTATGCGGGCGGCAGCAGGTAGCTGGTAAACAGCTCGTGTAACCTGCGCCGTTGGGTTCTTGATGGTATGGCTTTCATCCAGAACCACGGTATCCCATTGGATGGCGGAAAAACGTTCGCTGTCGGACCTTAGCGTTCCATAGGAAGTGATCATGACCTTCGCGCCGCTTTCAAAAAAAACATCGAGACTGCGACTGCCACCATGGTATATGTAGGAACTTAATTCAGGGGCGAATTTTTCTAGCTCGAGGCGCCAGTTGTGAAGCAGGGTTGCGGGACAAACGATGAGTGAAACCGTACCGGGATTGGCGGGCGGGTTCAATGTTGCGCGCCAGGCAAGGAAGCAGATTGTCTGCAGTGTTTTTCCAAGTCCCATATCATCGGCCAGGCAGGCGCCGGCGCCGATCTCCGAGAGAAGGCAGATCCATTCAAATCCTTTCTGCTGGTATGGACGTAAGGATGCCCGGATAATTGCCGGGAGCGTGTATACATTATCGTTGGACTGCTGCCATTGGCGCCATTTCTTCCACCAGGCTTCAGGAATTGCTTTCTGCGCCAGGTTGGTGTTGCTTTCATCAACCGTATCATTGAGCGGGTTGCCTATTCCCAACACGATCCACTGAGGCACCACCAGTTCATTGCGGTTTATCTTTCCGTGTTTGATAATGGTGCTGTATCGTTTCATCCATTCATCATCGAGAACGCCGATAGAATGGTCCTTCAGGAGCAGGCTCTTAACGCCCGAGAGTAATAGCTTCTGGAGTTCTGCCAGGGGCACTTCTTCCTTTCCAAACCTCACCTTCATTTCAAGATGAAGTGTTGTTCCAACAGTACTGCTTATGCGAAGATCTGTTTCTACTGCAAAGGGGGAATAGCGGAAGTGGCGGAGCAGTTCCATTCCCAATAAGGTCACGTCCTCTTCGAGGAGTTTATGATAGACTTTCAGGAACCAGTGTTTTTTCTTTGCCTCGGCAAAGGGCAGGTTAAAAACACCGTTGAGCTGTCGACTGAAATTAGGATGCAGGGCCTGGATGCTATCGTGGAATGCCTGTTCCTTTTCGCGGTTCCGCATCACCACATATACATCACCGTTACGGGTGAATTCTTCGCTGTGCTGCCATGGGCCCTCCACCCAGAAACCTTCATAGTTCCAGCGGGGCGTAAGCATCAGGAAGCTACCACTGATCTCGCTAAGGTAGATCGCGTTGGCGGGCTCCACTTCTACAAGGTGTTTGTTGAGAAGTGATCCCATCTCAATACTATAATCGGACTGTAATCTTTTCAAAACATGTTCGGAAAAGGAGGCTGCATCATCTGCATATAGGGATGGATCATTAGCCGCAAGCCATTGCAGGGTCTGGTAGTCCTGCATGGAAAGGAGATAGTATGTTTTCTCTTTAAAGAGGAAAAAATATTCGCGGGTAAAATCTTCGAGGCTAAATGCTTCTTCTCCGATAGTAATAATAGTGTGTAGTGCCAGATTGCCTTCACTATCACGGTCAACCCTAAACGAAAGCTGAGGTTTCAGGGTTGATAACGAACAGGAAACAATGAGCGGGTTGCCAGTATCGGGATTGATGCTCTGGTGATAGAACTTCAGCGGCTCTACTGATGAAAGCAGCACCGAAAAAAGCTGGTGAACATGCCTGATAAAGGTTCGTTCAATATAGGCGGTTAATGACATGCCTGCTTTTTGGCGGGCGTGGGTACGCGTATACTCCTGGATGGTTTGTTTCAGTGATTCATCGCCGAGGGCAATCAATGCATCGCGCAGGGCGGCGGGTAAGGAAGTAAAGTGTTTTTGTACTACCTGTTTATCGAGGGCATCTTTGGCATAATCGGACCCGCGAACGGTGCGTGTAATATGGAAAGCTTCCAGGGGCGACCATCGGTTCCGCAGCCGTTGGGGCTTCAGGAATAGTGCTGTTCTGGTTTCCGGTTTTGACATAAGGAACGCGAAGATAGGGATGTGGAGGGATGTGGAGGGATGGAGAGATGGAGGGATGGAGGGATGGAGAGATGGAGAGAACCATCTCGTGGGGGGAATTGTTTAAGGTTTATGAGAAGCATTAAACAGATCCACCGGGCGGTTGCATCGCCTATTGGTGACCTTATAACTTTCAGGGCGCTGCCAACAGCCTCCGTCGATTACCTTGATCCCTTTTTATTCCTTAATCACCATGGTCCGCAGGTGTATAAGCCGAATAACCGGGGTCTCCCCTTTGGTCCACATCCGCACCGGGGCATGGAAACGGTAACGTTCATACTAGACGGTGATATCACCCATTATGATAGCGGGGGGCATGAAAGCGTCATCAATGCCGGTGGGGTTCAGTGGATGACGGCAGGCAGGGGACTGATCCATGCAGAGGTGTCATCAAGGGATTTCAAGCGCGATGGCGGTCCGCTGGAGATTCTGCAGCTCTGGGTGAACCTTCCCGCGAAGCGAAAAATGACCAGTCCATGGTATGAGGGCAAACAGAAGGAGGAGATCCCTGAAGAGTTGTATGATAATGGAAAGGTGAGGATCCAGCTTGTGAGCGGACCGGTATTGGAACCTGAAACCTCTATGCCGGCGCTGAAAGAAAATGCGCAGGTTCCGCTTCAGCCAGCCTTTGCATCGCCCGGGGGTATCACCCTCCAAACATGGTGGATGAAGCCGGGGGCGAAGCTGGAGCTGGATGTTCCTGAATCACATACCATTTTCTTTTATGTAGTTCGTGGTGGGGTGAATGTGAATGGAGCCGAAGTGAGTGCACGCCACCTGGTTGAATTCAATTACGGGGGAAGGGATCTGGTGGTGAGTAACCCTGATGGGGAAACCGAGGCAGTTGTAATATTTGGTCATGCTGAGCCGCTGCATGAGCCGGTGGTATCGCAGGGCCCATTTGTAATGAATACCGACGAGGAGATCAGGCAGGCCTACATTGATTACCAGGCCGGAGCTTTTGGCGATGTGCCCCTTATAGATTCGAACTAACAGTTGTTTGTAAAATCTGGTTGGCGGCATATTTCTTACGTTTTCTGTTCCTACCTTCGCAGCGCATAAAAAACGCCTGCAATGAAACTTAGTTACCTGTCGGAGACCTTGATCGGCTCCGAGATCGTGAAGCTTGGTGGTGAGATCCGCGAGAAGATCCGCCTCGGAGAGAAGATCTTCAATTTTACCGTCGGGGATTTTGACCCGCAGGTGTTTCCTATTCCCAAGGCCCTGGAAGACGAGATCGTGGAAGCATACCGTGCCCATCTCACCAACTACCCCGCCGCCGAAGGCAACCTCGACCTGAGGGAGGCCATCGCACAATTCACTAAAGAAAGAGAGGGACTTGATTATACGCCGGCAGAATACCTGGTGGCAGCGGGTGGAAGGCCATTGATCTATGCACTTTTCAGGGCAATCCTCGACCAGGGTGATAAGGTTGTTTACGCTGTTCCCTCCTGGAACAACAATCATTACACGCATTTCGTGGGAGCCGAGCATGTGGTGGTGGAGGCGGGGCCTGAGAATAACTTCATGCCTACGGCCGATTCACTGGCGCCGCTTCTTAAGGGTGCCAGCCTGCTGGCGCTTTGTTCGCCGCAGAATCCTACCGGCACAGTTTTCAGCAAGGAAGAACTGGAAAAGATTTGTGACCTGGTGCTGGCAGAAAATGCATCGCGCAAGCCCGAGGAGAAAAAACTCTACGTGATGTATGACCAGATGTACTGGCATCTCACTTATGGAGATATCCAACATTATAATCCGGTTGGTCTGCGACCCGAAATGCGCGACTATACCATCTATATCGATGCTATTTCAAAGGTGTTCGCCGCAACGGGCGTAAGGGTGGGATGGAGTTTTGGTCCGGCTACCGTCATTTCTAAAATGAAGGCGATCCTTACCCATGTGGGTGCCTGGGCTCCGATGGCTGAACAGAAAGCCATGGCGAAATTCTTGGGGCGGACTGCTGAGATCGACCAGTATCTTTCTCATTTTAAGGGGGAAGTGGAAGAGCGACTGAGAAGGATCTATGAGGGATTGCAGGCTCTGAAGGCGGAAGGTTTTGGCGTTGATGCCATCACTCCGCAGGCGGCCATCTATCTCACTATAAAGGTGGACCTGGTTGGCAAGACCACGGCAGCGGGTAAGTTGCTGGAGAGGCAAGCTGATGTATCGGATTACCTGCTGAATGAAGCAAAGTTGGCGGTGGTACCCTTTTATGCTTTCGGTGCTGCCAAGACCTCCCCATGGTACCGTCTAAGTGTAGGCACCTGCCGCAAGGAAGAGATCGACGGCATGCTCGGACTGCTGAAGGACGCGTTACAAAAGCTTAGGTGATAGGTGTCTGACACATGTTAAGAACATGTTCGAACATGTTCTTAACATGTGTCAGACACGTAAAAGGCTGGCGGCTTTGACGGCCTCGGCTACCCTTGCCGCCACGGAGGGGTCGAGGGGGGAAGGGATGATGGTGTCGTGCATCGGGTCTTCCACGCAGGAGGCGATGGCATGTGCCGCGGCCAGTTTCATTGCCATCGTTATTCGCGATGCGCCGGCATCGAGGGCGCCGCGGAATATTCCCGGGAAACAAAGCACGTTATTCACCTGGTTGGGGAAATCGCTGCGGCCGGTTGCAACAACAGCGGCACCACCCTGGAAGGCTTCTTCGGGGAAGATTTCGGGAGTGGGATTGGCCAGCGCAAAGATGATAGGATCCTTCGCCATGATCCTGATATCGTCGGCATGAAGGAGTGCAGGTTTGCTTACACCAATAAATACATCAGCTTTTTGCAACGCATCGTGAAGGCCGCCTTTGAGATCCCCCAGATTGGAAAACTGAAGGAGGGCCATTTTTTCTTTATTAAGGTCGGGCCTTGACCGATGGATGATTCCTTTACTATCACAGAGTATAATATCACTTACCGGCGTACAATCTTCATCGGGACCCGAACCAATACATTTGAGCATTTTGCCGATGGCAGTGCCTGCCGCTCCTGCCCCATTGATGACTACACGAAGATCTTCGAGTTTCTTACCGATATGCTTAGCCGCATTTATCAATCCAGCCAGCACAACAATTGCCGTTCCATGCTGGTCGTCATGAAAAACGGGAATGCCAAGGTCCTGCAGACTTTCTTCAATCTCAAAGCATCGGGGAGCTGAAATATCTTCGAGGTTGATGGCGCCAAACACGGGAGCAATATTGCGGATGGTGCGAATGATCTCTTCTGTATCCTGGGTATTGAGACAGATGGGAAACGCGTTGATGCCGGCGAATTTTTTAAAGAGCATAGCCTTGCCTTCCATTACGGGAATGGCAGCGAGCGGACCTATATTTCCTAATCCAAGTACAGCAGAACCATCGCTGATAACAGCCACCATATTGCCTTTCAGCGTATAGGTATAAACGTCAGAAGGGTTACGTGCAATAGCAAGACAGGGTTGTGCCACGCCCGGCGAGTAGGCCATCGAAAGCTGGTCGATGGTCTCTATTTCCATCTTGTTCTGTATAGCGATCTTGCCTTTGAGTTGTTGGTGCAGTTGGAGGGATGCTTCAAAATAATCTTTCATGGTGAGTCATTTTTTGAGCCGATGAAGATTGCCTGCCACTGCAAAGGTAGTTAAGCGTTTGATACTTCACTTAAGCAATACCGAAAGGGAAAGAGAATAAAGGGGGTGTGAAGATGGAGCCAATAAAAAAGGCCGTCGCAGGACGGCCTCAATATTTCAAGTAATATGGAATCAATTCTTGTTAGATAGAAAAACAAAACCTTTTTCACCTTGTGTGATGGTTTGCATGATGCGTTTGGTATCGCAAAAAACTTTGAGTTTATTACAATCGATCACTTCAAAAACACGGGAGAATGTTGCAGATGTTTCAACATCCATCAATAAGCCATTCAGTCGGTTCAATTCCCGTTCCATGGCTTCGTTGTCATCGAGAGCATGCTTAACCAAAACAAGCAAATCACGGTTAGGTGTTTTCATTTCATCAGATTTAATAACCAACATAACCTTTGTTCATGTTGCAACCGCAGCCTTTACCACCTATCTTGGCTCCACTGGTGCAGCTTACTGCAACACTACTGATCAGAATAACGAGAACGACGTAAAACAGCGTCTTCTTCATATTTTAGATTTTCAATTTAAACTAATTTCTAAAGAAAATAGTATGTTGTATTGAGTCAATTTTCAAATTTTCCTTCAAATATTACACAAAATGCCCGGATCCTGATTTCACCGCTGGATTGGGGGCTGGGTCACGCCACACGGTGCATACCATTAATTGATACCCTTATAAGCCGGTATAATGCCCGCATTACAGTGGCGGCGGAAGGTGCCCAGAGGGCTGTGATCCAGGAAGCTTTCCCTGCATTACCCTTTCTCTCCATACCCGGATACAAAATAAAATATCACAAAAACCGAGCCGCAACTATAGCCGGATTGGTGTTTTCATTACCCCGTATTGTGCGCACTATAGAGCTGGAGCGGCAGTGGCTGGCTGACCTTCTGCGGCATGAAAAATTTGATATAATAATCAGTGATAACCGATATGGGTTATACCATCCCTCCATTCCTTCTTACCTGCTGACACACCAGTTGCTTGTTAAAACAGCATTTGGTGCCATCGCAGACAGGCTGGTGCAGCAGCGACTTTACAAATGGATCAACCGCTTTACAGAATGCTGGGTGCCTGATTATGAAGCAGAGCCATCGCTCGCCGGAGAGCTGTCTCACCCCAAGAAGATGCCGGCGATCACTGTCCGCTACCTGGGCCCGCTAAGTCGGTTAAAGGCGGTTACGGCCGATGGAAAAATTGAATTGCTGGCTATACTTTCTGGTCCGGAGCCCCAGCGCAGCCTGCTGGAAAAGAAGATCAGGGACCAGTGGGATAGGAACCCGGGTGAGTCAATGGTAATGGTGCAGGGTTTGCCAGGAGGGGAAACAAGGACCTGCCAGCAAAATAATCTTACTATATATAGCCATGTAAACGGCGAGGCGCTATCACAACTGGTGGCCAATGCCTCCAGGATAGTATGCAGGAGTGGATACAGTTCATTAATGGACCTGCTGCCATTGGGTAAGGATTGTGTGGTGGTACCAACGCCAGGACAAACAGAGCAGGAATATCTTGCCAGCTTTCTCGCCGCTGAAGGAAGGGTGCGCATGATGTTACAGAAAGATTTTGACCTGGCCAGTATCCTTGAGCCGGGCAGGTAATATCTTTGCGGCCATGACCGCATCAGCTTCGCGAAGTATTCAACCCCACCTTGCTGTATTGGCCGCCAATATATTTTTTGCGATCAATTTCATAGCGGTACCCCATCTCACCAATGGTTTTATTGCACCCGCAGCCATCAACCTGCTTAGGGTTGGAATCAGTGTTTTACTTTTCTGGAGCTTGTTGTTGTTCAAACCATCCTATGCGGGGATAAAGAGAAAAGACCTTCCGCGTTTTTTGCTTTGCGCCCTCACCGGGGTGGTGATCAACCAGATACTTTTCATAAAGGGGCTTTCGCTAACACTTCCTATCCATGCAGCCCTGTTGGCTTTGGGTACTCCCATCTTTATAACTTTTGTGGCAGCATGGCTCGACAAAGAATCGCTCAGCTTTTTAAAGATCATAGGTCTGGCATTGGGAGTGGGCGGGGCACTGATACTGGTAACGGGAAGGGAGGGATCGGGAGAAGCAAAAGATATTGTGCTGGGAAATATACTGGTGATCATCAATGCCATTTCCTATGCGTTTTATTTCAGCCTGGTGAAGCCGCTGATGAAAGAATACAAGCCGCTGCATGTACTGCGCTGGATCTTCACACTCGGCCTACCCTTCATGATTGCCTTTGGGTGGAGTTCATTAACAGAAGTGGATTGGAAGCAATTCGGAGAGTTGGAGTGGGCCTCAATAATCATGGTGGTGGTTGCCGCCACTTTCCTTGCCTACCTATTTAATTTGTATGGAATAAATCAACTGGGGGCCGGTGTAACGGGAGCCTATATTTATACGCAGCCGGTATTCGCTACAATACTTTCCGTATGGCTTATGGGAGAGCAATTGACTGCAACCAAAATTGCAGCAGCGATATTAATATTTGCTGGTGTTTGGCTGGTAGGAAAGAAGCGCCCTGTTCTCAATCCTCGCCCTGCTTAGGGGAATCGAAGAAGAGGAATTTCTTCTTGGCCGCTTCAAAATCAGCCCAGTGTTTTGTATCAATATCCACTGCAAATATGGAGCAGGTGGGCATATTGTCAATACGGGAATCAGTAAGCTGGTTCACAAATTCGGTGATACCTGGGTTGTGGCCGAACACTGCAATTGAATCATAACGATCATCTACAGCCGATATCACCGCAAAGTATTCACTTGCCGGAGCATGGTATAATGATTCCTGTAACTGAAGTTCTTCCACGGAGCGGCCATAGGCCTTAATAAAATGGGAAGCGGTCTGGAGCGCGCGTTTTGCCGTGGAGGTGACAAAAGCATCGATGTGGATCTTCTTTTTAAGCAGGCGCTGCGCCATTTCCGGCGCATTACGCTGCCCACGATCATTCAAAGGACGATTAAAATCAGAGAGGGTTAAGTCACCCCAACTACTTTTGGCATGGCGCACTACGTAAAGTGTTTTCATAATCAAAAGTAGCTGGGTTTTGTGACTGGGACAAGCCCTGGCTCGTCATAGGTTGGATATTAAAAACGGTCGGTTGCGTTTTAGCAACAAAAACATTGCCAAAATCATGGTAAGTTCAATAATATAGAGCGATCTCGTCTAAACGTTGACGCTAATCAATAGCCCCTTTCGTTTTTTCCTTCCATATAATTTAAAAATGCCTTATTAACCACCCTGTTTCCACCGGGGGTGGGATAGTTACCCGTGAAATACCAGTCGCCCGTGTTGGTTGGACAGGCAGCATGAAGGCTTTCAATGGTCTGGAAGATCACTTCAACCGGGAATTCGATCTCCGGCGGTGTGATCAGTTGGGCAACTTTGGCGGCTATTTCTTCTGCGCTGAAGGGGTGGTAGATCTCCTTCACGATATTCTTAGTATGGAGTTCGCCTGTACGTGCCAGCTCGCGGGCTTCATCATGGAGTTGGGTCAGCAATCCCTCCTTACCCCTGTCTTTCAGCAGTGCGATGGCTGCGCGGAAGGCAATAAAATCACCCAGCTTACTCATGTCTATACCATAGCAGTCGGGGTACCTGATTTGTGGCGAAGAAGAGACCACAATGATCTTTTTGGGGTTGAGCCTTGCCAGCATCCTCACAATACTTTCTTTAAGGGTGGTACCCCTTACGATAGAATCATCAATTACAACAAGGGTATCTTCATTAGGTCGCACTGTGCCATAGGTGATATCATACACGTGCTGCACCATTTCATTCCTGTTGGAATCTTCGGTGATGAAGGTGCGCATTTTCACATCCTTGATGGCGATCTTTTCCATCCGGATCTTACGGTTGATCATCTCCGTGAGTTTGTCCTCGTCAAAGTCTTTATCCCACGACATGATTCGTTGCACCTTGATCTTATTGAGGTAGTGCTCCATCCCTTTCACCATACCATAGAAGGCAACTTCGGCGGTATTGGGAATGAAGGAGAAGATGGTATTCTTGAGATCGTGGTCGATTGCGTGAAGTACTTTATCGCTCAGGTTATAGCCGAGCTGGCTGCGTTCGCGGTAGATCTTTTCGTCGTTACCGCGGGAGAAATAAATACGTTCAAAGCTACAGGCCTTGCGTTCTTTAGGTTCGAGGATCTGATCGATGGTATAGCTGCCATCAGACTTAACGATCAATGCCTGGCCGGGCATCAGTTCTTTCACTTCATTCTCGGCCACGTTGAAGGTGGTGCGTATAGCTGCGCGTTCAGAAGCGGCAACGATGAGGTCATCAGAGATATAATAATAAGATGGACGGATGCCGTGTGCATCACGCATAACAAAACTGTCGCCATTGCCTACCAATCCACCAATATGGTATCCTCCATCAAATAGTTTGGTTGCTTTTTTGAGGACGGTGCTGATATCGGGGTTACCGGGAGTTTGTTCATCTTCCTGAACGAGGAAATGGTGAACCACTTCCATCATGGCGGCCAGGTCACTCTGCTTCTGAAAAACGCCCGGGTCAATATTTACCAGTCCAAAAAGTTCTTCTGTATTAACCAGGTTGAAGTTACCGGCGAGGGCCAGGTTCCTGCTTTGGATTGTATGTCGTTTGATAAAGGGGTGGCAGAATTCCACATTGTTTTTTCCCTGTGTACCGTATCTGAGGTGGCCCAGCATCAATTCGCCAAGGAAGCGGACATGTCCTTTAAGGAGGCCGGGATGCTTGCGGATATCGGGCTGGTATTTTTCGAGATCAGCCACTTCTTCGCCTATTTGACGGAAGAGGTCGGCAATGGCCTGTGTGGCGCTACTCCGAAGGCGATGCAGAAAAGGATAGCCCGGCTCCACGTTCAGCTTAACCGCTGCGATACCTGCACCATCCTGACCGCGGTTATGCTGTTTTTCCATCAGCAGGTAGAGCTTGTTAAGGCCATACATCACAGTACCGTGCTGCTGAAGGTAATAAGAGAAGGGCTTTCGCAAACGAATGAAGGCTAATCCGCACTCGTGTTTAATTGCATCGCTCATGGGAAGATTTGAGGCCGCAAAGTTAGGGAAATTTAGGGGAGGGGCAGGGCATCTTATGCTTTTGTTGTACCTTACTTTAACAACCCTTTACCTTGCGGCGCAACCTCATAACGGCAACCCTGGCTGTTTTCGCGGCAGCATTTTTCATGCTGCCTGTGTATGCCGATACCCTTCAACAAAAGGATAGTCTGCCGAAACAATTATTCCGCTCAGATTCTATACTTGACCTCGTTATTACCGGTGATATTGATGCCATCTGGCGCGACCGCGGGGAGGAGCCTGCCTATCATAAGATCACGTTGAAATATGCGATTCCGGGACAGCCGCCGGCAAGTTTTCCAGCCCGGGTAAGGGTTCGGGGGCATTTCAGGAAAATGAAGAATATCTGTTATAATCCGCCGTTACTGCTGAATATTGATAAGGATACCAAGACCAAGGGCACATTGATGGCGGGACAGAACAAACTAAAACTTGTAATAACCTGTACCAGTGAGGAGCTGATTCTGCGCGAATACCTATTATACCGGGTATATAATCTGCTGACACCTTATAGCCTGCGGGCGCGGCTGGTTAAGGTAACCTTCAGGGGACCAGACGATAAGATCAAATTCCTGAAACCGGCCAATCCGCTAACAGGCTTTTTGCTTGAGCCTGCAGAACAGGCGGCTAAGCGGAATGGGATGAAGATGGTGGAACAGAATGGATTATCCCCCCAATTCCTGATGCCAACTGATTTTAACCTGATGGCCCTTTTCCAGTATTTTGCTTCCAATGCCGATTGGGGTGTACAATACCGGCATAATATTGAACTGGTGAGTCCGGCCCCCGATATCTCCCCCATTCCTATCGCCTATGATTTTGATCATAGTGGTATGGTGGATGCCCCTTATGCCAAACCTCCGGAAGAGTTGAATCTCAGTTCTGTAAGGGTTAGGATCTATCGGGGAACCTGCCTTTCTTCAATAGATCAACTTAAACCTGCATTCGAGATATTCCGAAGCCAGCGCATGGAGATAGAAAAGCTATACCGGGAATTTCCGGGATTGTCGGCCGACTATAGAAAATTTGCCCTGCGGTTTATTGACCAGTTTTATGATCTGCTGGATAACCCTAAAAAGGCTGAGACGGCCTTTCTGTATCCCTGCTGGCCAGAAGGGACTGGCAAAATAATTATAAAGGGATTAAGGGAAGACTGAGGCCTTCATGAGGAAGGTTTTAAATAAAGAGAAATTCAGGTGCGGGAAAGAATGAGGTAGAGGCTGATCACCGAGAGGAAAAAACTGATAATAGAAAAGGCAAAGCTCCACCAGTAGGTGATAATTCGGTATTTGGTAAAGCGTAGTCTTGCTACGCGAAGGTCTTCTTTGAGATGATTGTTTTCAATATCGTGATCGTGGTTGCCATTGTGGAGGTGAGGGTGATGTTCCTTTAATTTATGTTCATTGTCTTTCAGAAAGGCCGGGTATCCCCCCATCAGGATCCAGTATCTGCCGAAATTAGAAATGGCAAGGATGGTTCTTTGTTCATCGGTGAAATGTGCAAGTTTTTCAGTGACGAGTTGGTCGCCGAAAGACTTTGCTGATTTAAAGAGCTCATTATCGTCGGGCCATTTACCTGCTATATAATCATATAAGGAAATACTTCCTTTCTCGTAGGTTGCATCCAGCAATTGCTGTAATAACAATTCTCGGTTCATGGTGCAGGTTCTTCCTTTGAATTTACAACATTTACGCTGATGCAGGGCATCAGTAATTTTATTCGCCAGAAGGAATTCTATGACGGGGTTATCAGGGAACTTTTCCTTTTCTTTGCCCAAAAATAAAGATGGATCTCAACGGCAAAATAATACAGCTACTCGGAACACAAACAGGGCAGGGGAAAAATGGTCCCTGGAAGAAGCAGGAGTTTATTCTTGAAACAGGAGATGCATATCCTAAAAAAGTATGCATTGCAGTATGGGGCGACAAGATCGATATGAGCCAGTTTCGCATAGGCGACCCCGTTCAGGTATGCTTTGATGTTGAAAGCCGTGAATACAATGGCAAATGGTATACAGATGTGAAAGCATGGAAAGTTGTAGGCCAGGGAACTGCAGATAACAGTGCTACGGCGCCACCGCCATTTACCGGCACCATCGATCCTATGCCGGATGATGATCTACCCTTTTGATCAGCATAGGTTCATACCTTAACCGTAGTTGTTATTTTATCTGGAAGTTCGTTCTCTTTAGAGGCCAGCAGAATCACCTGCTGACTTATATGTTCCATAGCCTCATTTGTAGCCAATTCATATTGATCAGCACGCGCATGGGTGAAAAGATTTTCGCCGAATGCGCTTGCTCTGATCTCACAAACTTTATTATCGGGAGGGGTAATCAGGTTGTCTTCTCTCCACACACACTCCATGCGGGCAATAGATTTAAACTTGTTGGATAAGCGAATCATGGCCTGCTTTGCCTGCTTCACAATCGCTTCCTGCAACCCCTCATGTGGGGTGTGAATTTCTATCGTCATAATTTTTTGATTTGTGGTGCAAAAAATCAATCCCGTTGTCAGTCTTATAAAGTTAGTGTCTTTATATTATTCGTAGATTTAATAAAATTGTTTGTCATGAAACTTTTTGCAAAAAGCTTACTGGCATTGGCCTGCATGATATTTATTGTAGCAACCTCATCAGCGCAGGAAATGCCCGGCCTGAGAGGTGCATGGAAGGCAGAATTGAATGGTAAAACGCATATACTGCTGATAACCAACAAACATTATACACATACGGAGTATGATCTTGCCGGAAAGAAATTTATACAATCGAATGGAGGAACCTGGAGCGGGGTAAATGATGTTGAGCTAAAAGCTGAATTCAATACAACCGATAAAGCAAGTGTAGGTAGCAGCTCAAAGATTAAGGTAACGATTGCTGATGATAAACTTCAACTAACCGGATCTTCTATGCCTGCTGCATGGCAAAGGATCGATGCAGGAGGTGGAGCTTTAAATGCCACCTGGAGGATCAGCGGAAGAGAGCAGAATGGACAGTTGCATGATATTCCACCGAGTGCGCGTAAGACCATTAAGATATTGACCGGAACGAGATTTCAATGGGCAGCGATCAATACTGCTACGGGTGAATTTTTTGGAACCGGGGGTGGAACCTATACATTCAAAGATGGCAAGTATACAGAATCCATAGAATTCTTTTCAAGAGACAGCAGCCGGGTTGGGATGCAGCTTAGTTTTGAAGGAGAGGTAAAAGGAAATGCCTGGCACCATAGAGGTAAGAGTTCAAAGGGAGATCCTATCTATGAAGTGTGGACTAAGGAGGACTAAAAAATAACAGCCCGGTTCATCCCCGGGCTGTATACGCCGAAGCGCAACCAAACAACCAAACCATATAAACCGACCGTCCTTATGAATTTTATGATTCCTCCCGCTTTGTGCCAACAGAGGAAAATGCGTTTTGAATAGATTGAGCAAGTCCGCTTGCCGGACCTTTCATTTTATTTGTATTATCATCGAGTGTATCGTCATTGAGAAGATTACCCAGTTGAAGATCGGCAGGTAATGCGCCTAAGATGTTTTCCCGAATTGATCCGAAAAATAATTGCACCTTATCAGCACTGATATCATCTTTCAATTCACTACGGTAATAGCGAACGGTTTCTGCAGTGAGATCATTCACGATCCTCGCAGCAAAACCATTCTCAATTTTTGAGAATGACGCAATTCTTGAAGCAATTTCATCATCCTGGTCAGCAAAAATCCTGGAAGGAGTTATTGCTGTGTCTTTAGCCAGATATTCTGCACCCTCCTCGCTCCTGCTGTATTTATAAAAAGCCGCCAGCACTGCAGGAATTGCAGCCTGCGCAATGAGGTCAAAATTGCTATCAACCTTTTCTTTATTCACCGTTTGCGTATTTGGATCTACATTATGTATAGCAGTTCCCATATATGCTTCGAGGTGTTTGATAATATTTGCTGACATGATTGTGTTGTTTTAGTGCGACAGTACAGAGGCAGGGTAAACTTTTTCCGCGATGCTTCTGCCTGAAGCCCAAACATTGATCTCGTCCATGATCTTTTGCAGGAAATTCCTTCTTGAGCTTCTGCCTGTTTCTGTTACTGTTGCGTGCTGGATCCTGAATCTAACTATCAATCCATGATAACGCAATGCCTGTGCCATACCATATGATATTTTGGAGCAGGCAGCCCAATCTTCAGGATCAGTGAGAATTACTCCTTTACCATTTGCTTCCACATAACAATCACGACCTTTTTCATAGAGGCGGATACGTGCGGGAAATTCCTGGTCATAGTTAACTGCCTGTTCAGCATTAACATGAAACAGGAACCAGCAGCAACCTGTTTCATCTACTTCCAACAACCGCGCAATACCGTTGGGAAGTTTCCACTCAGAATTACTGAGGTTGAAGAAGAGTCCCTGGCGGAAACTATTCATCAGTTGTTGGAGAGTAGTATAGTTGGTCATGGTGATTAATTTTGATAAGTGCATAAAAAAAGAATACCAATGCGGGATTCTTTTAATAAGTGCTTTGTATCGTGGAAAATGCGCCTCAAATACGCCCCAACTACAGGAGGGTGTACCGACTGGATACACAGTGGAACGGCTTTTTAATAGATAAACTGACTACTATTCAATTACTATTAAAATTGTTATTATGGCAAACTTAGCAGAAGTATTAAATGACCTGATCCTCATCAACAATGACAGGGTAGAAGGATATGAAAAAGCGATGACAGAAACTGATGGTATTGATGTGGATCTTAAGGCGATCTTTACGAAGATGGCCAACCAGAGCCGCGATTATGTAAGAGAACTTACCGTTGCTGTATCACAGCTAGGTGAAAGGCCTGCTGATGGTACTACTGTATCAGGTAAGGTATATCGCGCATGGATGGATGTAAAGAGTGCCTTTAGTACAGAGGAGCGTAAATCTGTTCTGGAGCTTTGCGAATTTGGCGAAGATGCAGCACAGAAAGCTTATGAAGAAGCCCTGGCTTCGGATGCTGACATGAGTACTGATGTACGTCAGATGATCACCAGCCAGCAGCAGAATCTACGTACTTCACATGATGTGATCAAGAAGTACCGCGATCTTCATAAGGTTATCTCTTAATCATTAAAGCATAACTAAATGAAAACAGATTCAGCCTCAGTTCCAATGCGTAGTCTTAGCTATTGCATGGAGAAGGCCATAGAAGATGGATATAGTGCAAATTTCCAGGTAGTGGATGGATTACTGCAACATGCAGACAGTGGACAATCCTACGAACCAGAGCAGGTACATATTGTGAACTTTTTCAGGTTTGAGGGAGAAAGTGATCCCGAGGATAATTCCATCCTGTACATCATTGAAACCAATGATGGCAGGAAGGGCACTATATCAGATGCATATGGCACTTATGCCAGTGAGGAATTCGGCGCCTTTTTTACTAAGGTTGAGGACATTCAGAAAAAGACAGCTACAGAAGAGTAGATTGTCACCCTTTAAAATACTAAAAGGCCGTCTCTCAGGAGACGGCCTTTTAGTTTAGTTATTTGCAGGGCAGGTAAGTGTGGTTCTTTTTATTCGGGAGGTATCATAACTGAATTTATCAGCCAGACCTTTAAGTAATTCCTGATAACCATTCTCAGTTATTGAAGGTTCGCGGGTAAGAATCTGTAATGATTTTCTATTAGGATGGCCCAGCATCACCCATTGGTTGGCAGGATCCATTTCAAGTACCCAAAGCCTGGTTCCGAAAATACCACGTTTAACCTTGAGTTTACTATTGTTTGATCCTCTAACCGGTTTGGCTATCATTTCACGCTTCTCTGTTTCACCGTCATCTTTGGCAACGCAGGTGTTGGTGATTAAAAGTTCACCATTGCGATAGGCATACTCTGAAGTAGTACAGCTGCAATCCTTTTTTCCAATTTTAGGAATGCTGGCAATTTCATACCATTTACCTTGTAGTTGAGGAAGGTTTGTGCTATCTGCAACAGGGAGTACTTTTTGGGCAGATACATTACTACCTATGGTGATAATCCCCGCCAATATGAGTATCGATTTCATAATTGTTGATTGTGTTTTAATAAAAAAAAGGCCATAGAATGGCCTTATGCGTGTGATATATGGAGCCGAAGCGCTATGCTCCCCGGCGGATAAGCGTCAGAAGGATTGACACTACAGCCAGTACCAACAAAATGTGAATTACACCAGTAGCACTGTAAACAAAGATTCCAAGTAACCATCCGATAATGAGGATGACAGCGATCAGATATAGTATGTTGTTCATAACAAAAAAATTTAGGTGAAAAGATTGTTTACCCTTTCATGAAAAAAACAATGCCCTGCCATAAACTATCGGGGTATTATCAAAAAAGGCTCATCATTGGTTATAAGTTTCCCCATAAAGGGGAAATATTATGTGTATATTATATAGGGTTTGACGGCACAATTTCTTCTTAACAATTTCTGATGAAAAGAATCCGCAATTTTTTCAAACTTCTTGTTTCGTCTGGCAAATCATTTATTGAAGATGATGCACTAAAATTAAGCGCATCTCTATCCTATTATACCATTTTTGCCCTGGGTCCGGTATTATTACTGGTGATCTCTTTTGCGGGAATATTTTATGGCAAGGAAGCGGTGCAGGGTAAGATATTCGGGGAGATCAAAGGGTTGGTGGGCAATTCGGCCGCTTACCAGATCCAGCATATAATCAGCAGTATTGAGAAGAATGATAACAGTGTAACAGGAGCTATAATTGGATTTGTAATCCTGATATTTGGTGCCACAGGTGTGTTTACGGAGATACAGGGATCTATCAATTATATCTGGTCAATCAAGGCAAAACCCAAAAAGGGTTGGGTAAGACTATTGATCAACCGTCTTACCTCTTTTTCTTTAGTTGTAGCCACGAGTTTTATTTTACTGGTTGCCCTTATTGTAAATGCAGTCCTCGATCTTTTCAATGAAAAGCTTGCTTCCATATTTCCTGAAACGGCGCTGGTAGTATTTTACATTTTTAATAACGTCACCATTTTCGTGGTGATAAGCGCCATGTTTGCCATCATATACAGGGTTTTGCCTGATGCAACTATATCGTGGAAGGATGCGCTGCTGGGAGCCGGATTTACGTCAATATTATTCCTGGCAGGCAAATCATTGATCGGGCTATATCTGGGGAATTCAAATTTTGGGATCACCTATGGTACTGCAGCCTCCATCATGATCATACTGGCATGGGTTTATTATTCATCGATGATCCTGTATTTCGGGGCCACGTTCACAAAATTATATGCATTGAATTATGGCTCCGGGATCATACCCGATGAAACTGCGGTATTTATTATAAAAAGCGAAACCAAAGAGATCAACAAAACCTAAACCGATGGACCTGCGATCACACAGTGCTTACTGGCTGATGAAGAACGGCCTGATAAGCAGCTATCCTTCCCTGCAGCACAACGAAAAAACAGAAATAGCGGTAATGGGTGCCGGTATTACCGGTGCACTTGTAGCATGGCATTTATGCCGGGCCGGTTTCAAAGTTGCAATAATTGATAAGCGGCATGCGGGCATGGGAAGTACTGCTGCCAGCACTGCCCTTTTACAATATGAGATTGATACGCCACTTTATGAACTCATAGAAAAAGTGGGTGAGAAGAATGCAGTAAGGAGTTACGAGTATTGTTCTGAAGCAATTGATGCGTTGGAAAATATATGCAACCGCTTTGAGGGTAAAGCAGGTTTCAGAAAGAGGCCCAGCCTGCAATATGCTTCTGCAAAAAAAGATGTAAGCGATCTTAAAAAAGAGTATGCGTTAAGGAAGAACAATGGTTTTCGTTTACAATACTGGGACGATAAGAAAGTAGAAGATACCATGGGATTTAAAGCCCCCGCGGCATTGTATTCAAGCCAGGGAGCTGAAATGGATGCCTATCGATTGGCACATCATCTTTTGGGAGACTGCATTAAGAAGGGGGCCGCCATCTATGATAATACAAAGGTTGAATCGATAGTGCATCATAAGAAAACGGTGACGTTGAAAACGGAGAATGGAATGAAGATCGAATGCCGGCATTTAATAATAGCCTGCGGTTATGAATCGCAGCAATACATTCCACAGAAAGTTGAGACCCTGCATTCTACTTATGCAATGGTGAGTGAGCCTATGCCTGACCGGGAACTCTGGTATCGCAACTGCCTGATATGGGAAACGGCAACGCCTTATCTCTACATGCGTACAACAACAGATAACCGGATTCTTGTAGGAGGCCTTGATGATGATTTTTATGCGCCTGATAAACGAGATGCCCGAATTGCGGCAAAAACAAAAAAGCTGGTAAAAGACTTCAATAAGAAATTTCCCGATATACCAATTGTTCCGGATTTTCAGTGGGCAGGTACATTTGCTTCCACTAAAGACGGGCTACCTTATATAGGGAGTATACGTCAGCGACCCAATACATATTTCGCACTTGGATTTGGCGGAAATGGAATTACATTCAGCCAGATAGCCGCTGAACAGATCACAGCAGCCATAAAGGGAAATCCACACCCCGACCTTTCAATTTTTTCATTTAACCGATAAACCTCTACCATGCAGCCAATAACATTACTGCAATATTTCCATTGGTATTATCCCACTGATGGATCACTCTGGAATCATCTTGCTGAGCAGGCGCCTGAACTAAGGGCAAAAGGCATTAATGCCGTTTGGATACCTCCCCCATATAAAGGTGCCTCTGGTGGTTACTCAGTTGGATATGATACTTACGACCTGTTTGATCTTGGAGAATTTGACCAGAAGGGTTCTGTAAGAACGAAGTATGGAACAAAAGAAGAGCTTCTTAACGCTATAAAGGTTTGCCATGATAATGGCATTGCTGTAATTGCAGATGTAGTTTTCAACCACAAGGCCGGGGCCGACCATTTGGAAAAACTTACTGTTAGAAAAGTGGATCCTGCCAATCGAACCGAATTTATCAGTGACCCTTTTGAAATAGAAGCCTGGACCAAATTCACATTCCCCGGCAGAGGAGGTAAATATTCTGAATTCATCTGGGATCACAGATGTTTCACTGGCATTGACTGGGCTCATGATATTAATGAAGATGGTGTGTATACAATCCAGAATGAATATGGTGAGGGCTGGGAGGATCTAACGGAAAACGAACTTGGTAATTATGATTACCTGATGAGTGCGGATATTGAATTCCGCAATCCGGCAGTACGTGAAGAATTGAAATACTGGGGAAAATGGTTCCTGGAATTGACGCATGCCGATGGATTCAGACTGGATGCAGTTAAGCATATGACCCCGAAAATCATCAATGAGTGGGTAGAGCATGTACAAACAGTAAGTCCAAAAGAGCTACTGGTGATTGGTGAATACTGGAACGTTCATAATGTACAGGCGCTCAAGCAATATATTGATGCGACGCATGGTAAAGTACAGTTATTTGATGCTCCCTTGCATCATAACTTTTTCGTGGCTTCACAGCTGGGCAATAAGTTTGACATGCGTCATATCTTCGATAATACGCTGGTAAAGGAAATTCCACACCTGGCCATTACGCTGGTGGACAATCATGACACTCAACCGCTGCAGGAGCTGGAGAGCCCAGTGGAGGCATGGTTCAAACCCATTGCTTATGCTTTGATACTGCTACGAAAAGATGGTATCCCCTGTCTCTTCTACCCTGCCTTTTTTGGTGCGCATTATGTTGATAAAGGAGATGATGGCAATGATTATGAGATATGGCTGGCCCGCGTTGAGGAGCTGGCAGCGATGCTGCCTTTGAGAGAGAAGATCGCTTTTGGAGAACAACGCGATTATTTCGATCATCCCAATTGCATTGGCTGGATACGTACAGGTATTGCTGAGGATAAAACTTCAGGATTGGCAGTGGTGCTTTCTAATGGAAGCGATGGTTATAAGTATATGGAACTGGGCGAACAGCATGCAGGAAGGAAGATGAAAGATATGCTGGGTAAATGCCCGCAGGAAATCGTCTTAAATGAAAAAGGTGGTGCAGAATTCCATTGCCTGGCCGGATCTGTTTCCGTGTGGGTATAGAAATTAATCCTGGATTGGAAGGTTAACAACAAAGGTTGTTCCCCTTCCTTCCACGGATTTGACCTCAATAAAACCTTTATGACTTTGTATAATGTTCATAGTGGAAGCGAGGCCCAATCCCATGCCATTACGCTTTGAAGTATAGTAGGGTTCAAATAACCTGCTAAGGCTTTCCTGTGACATGCCGCAACCGTTATCAGTGATCTCAGTAATTACATATTTATCCTTGTGGTAGATGCGAATAAATATCTGCCGGTCGGCAGTTCTTTCTTCCATGGCTTCAATGGCGTTAACGATTATATTCATGAACGCGATCTTTAGCTTATCCTTATCCGTTAGAACAAGCAAAGGCTTTTCTTCAATTTCGGAACTTACCTTTACCTGTTTTAATTTAATACTGTCGGCCGCATCTGCCAGCACTTCGTCTACCAGTAGCTGTAAACTTCCCACGCGAAGATCAATTTCCGATGGCCTTGAACTGTTGAGCAATTCGGAAATAATATTGCTTATCCTGGTGCTGTTACGTCTGATTACATCAAGGTAAATCTTAGAACTGTCGTCGCAATTTTCCTGTTGAAGTTGTTCGGCAGACAGGGTTATATTATTAAGGGGATTACGTACTTCATGCGCCAGGGTTCTGATCAGGCGTCCGGTGGCAGCAAGCTTTTCGGCCTGAAGTGTGAGCCATTCTGCCTTCTTCAGGTTGGTTATGTCATGCAGGATACCATGAATATATTTCCCTTCATTAATATCGGCTTCTACAGAAGCTGACAGAATGCAGCTTTTGCGGTCGCCCGTTCCCGTTACAACATCTACTTCATGGCCATTTATGGTATGCCCTGCCTGTAATAACTGGATAATTTTTTCACCTGATTGAGGCTCGTACAACATCTCCTGCAATGGCGTATTGAGCAGATTTTCCATCGAATATCCCAGGAGATCAGTGGCGGCTTTGTTGACGTCGCGGAAACGCAGATCCATACCTGCAATAAATACAGCATCCATGGATTGCTCAAAAATATTTCTGAATTTCCGTTCGTTGCGTTTGATGGCTTTGATATAGGAATATCTCTCCAGCGCATAACGAATTGTTCTTTCCAGTTTTTCACTGTTCAGTTCAGATTTTACCAGGTAATCAAATGCCCCTATACGCATTGCTTCGCGGTCGATATCCCGGTTGCCCTTTCCTGTAAGCAGGATGATCGGCTCCTCGCATTTCCTTGCAATGGCCTCTTTTAAAAGATCGACACCGGTTTTTGCACCAAGCCGGTAATCCACAAAATAGAGATCATATTCGTGATTGACCATCATCTGGAGCGCCACGTTATACTGGCTTGCCCATTTAATTTCCATATTGGCCTCAGGAATACCGTTGAGATAATCACTTGTAATAAAAAAGTCATCCTCATCATCATCCACGATCAATATCCTGGTGTTCATTTTAGTAAAGGGCATTCAGAATCTTATTGTTTGTCTGGTATGATAAAACTAAAGGTGGCTCCTTCGCCAGGCCTTCCAGTGGCGAAGATCTGACCATTATGCCTTTCTGCAATTCGTTTGCAAATAGAAAGACCAATCCCTGATCCGGGATATTCTGATTTACCATGCAGCCGCTGAAAGATCTGGAAGATACGATGTTCATAGTCCTGGTCAAAACCAATACCATTATCTTCCACATCAATCTGGTAATAGTTTTTATCGGTAGGTAAAAGATGTAATTCTTTATCTTTTCGACTTATCTTAAAAGCACTGATTCTGATTTGCGGGACCATATCGGGCTTACGGAATTTCAGTGCATTACCCAGCAGGTTTATAAACATTTGCCGGATAAGCGATGGGATGGCTTCAAGTTCCGGCAGGGTTTCTACTTTAACTATGGCACCTGATTCCTCTATAGGTATTTCCAGATCGAGGATAGCTTCACGTGCCACCAGCGAAAGATCTATATATTCAAAAGCATGATTACTTCTTGATACACGGGAAAGTTCCAGCAGGTTTTCAATGAGGTTGCGCATATTGTCGGACGCTGCTTCCATCCTGTCTAGATACATCTGCCCTTCTGTACCTAAAATATCTCCAAATTTTTCGCGGAGCCTCGACCCAAAGGTGGTGATCTTCCGGAGAGGTTCCTGGAGATCGTGTGAAGCTGCATAGGCAAATTCCTCCAGCTCTTTATTAGAACGGTTCAATTCACGTACATTCCGTTGCAATTCATTTTCCACATGCTTTACACGGGTAACATCCCGGGTTTTACCAATAACTTTTATGGGAACATTGGCATTATCAACAACTACGCGCCCGCGGCTATTTACCGTTATCAGGTGTCCCTTTTTTGTGTAAGCAGCAAATTCAATTTCGAAGTCAGATCGATTTTCGATTGCTTCCATTACTACCGTTTCTACTCTCTCCCGATCTTCATCGTGAATTGATTTAAGGAAGTCCTCAAATTTAAGCTCTCTTCCATCGCTATCATCCTCATAAACGGCTCTTAATCCCTCAGATCGTGAAACAGAATTTGTTTTCAGATCCCAAACAAATACGCCATAATTCAAAAGAAGTTCTGTTTGTTTCTGCAATTCGAGGCTTGCTTTGCTCTCAATATTCTGGGAATATTGATCGGAGATGTCACGAAAGAAACCAGTAAGTTTTTCGACCTCGCCTTTATTATTCAGAACTGGCTTTGCGACAGATGTTATGAATATACGTTTCCCATCTTTTCGACCAAGGGAAAACTCTAATTTAAATTCCTCTTTAAGATTGGAGGCTGTAGTAATTTTAGAGCGGATATCATCTCTGTCCCTCTCACAAATATGACTATAAAGAAGCTCACCGGTAATTTCCGGCCTCTCTTCTTTTGAGTACCCCAGAAGGTTATACATCCCTTCTGACCATTCCATTTTATCAGTTTGGATATCCCAGCTCCAGGTTCCCACATTCAGCATACGCTCTGCATCTTCAATAAGTTTGCGGGCGGCGGCACGTTCCTTATCAACTTCTATTTGTTCGGTTATATCCTGCGCCATGAATAACATAGAGGAGGGACTACCCTTATCGTTTCGACGAAGCACGGTTCCGACAGTCCGGAAATAGCGGAAATTCCTTTCTTTATGCTTTAACCGGCAATTATAAGAATAGCTGGAATTATCTTCCAGCTTATAATATTTCTCCAGTTCCTCCTGTACCAGGGTAAGATCATCATCAAAGATCATCTTGGTGAAATCATTATCCCACTCGCTTATATCTTCCCATGCGTATCCCAGCAGGTCAGTGATATGCCTGTTGATATACCTGAGTTTGCGGCTCTCAGCGTCAAAAACATATATAAGGGCTGGAAAAAGGTCCGTTATCTGTTGCACCAATCCCTCACTATTTTCATCAGCTGTAAGCAGATCTCTCAGTTGCCTGATGGAGATATTGCCATTTTCATTTTGCATTACAGATTGTTGAATTGCTGGTATTGCTTCATTTTATTGTACAGTGTCTTCCTGTCAATATTGAGCAATCTTGCAGCTTTTGTTTTGTTGAAGTTGGATTGCTTCAACGCTTCTACGATCATTTCATATTCAGCATCTATACTGGCGGATTTAAGGGAAAGGTCATTCAGTACAGGTTTTAAAGGAGCGGTTTGTACAGGGGCTGCCACTTCAGGTGTAGCCTGGTACATATTGAAATTAGATGGGCTATCGGGCACCTGCGAAGAGAAATTCAGTTTATCGTGATAGATGATTTCGAATGGTAGCGCCTGAACTTCTACAAATTCACCATCGGTGAGCAATGCCGCACGTTTTACAACATTCTTTAATTCACGCAGGTTTCCGAACCATGGATATTGAATAAATACCTGTTGTACTTCCCTGCTGAAATCAGAGATACCCTTTCCCAGTTCTGCATTCGTGAGTGCAAGAAAATGCCGGGCATAAAGCAGTATATCTTCTGCACGTTCGCGAAGTGGTGGCAGGTTAATGCTGAATTCATTAAAGCGATGGTAGAGGTCTTCCCGGAATTTTCCGTTACGCGCAGCATCCCATAGTTTTTCATTACTTGCAACGATTATGCGGAGGTCAAGTTCTATATCCTTATTGCCCCCAACTCTCCGGATCTTTCTCTCCTGTACAACCCGCAGTAATGAAACCTGGATATCATAGGGAAGATTGGCGATCTCATCAAGAAATACTGTTCCGCCATTTGCGAGTTCAAGGCTTCCCACTTTCTGGTTTAATGCACCTGTAAAGGAACCTTTTTCGTGGCCGAATAATTCACTTGCCGCCAGTTCTTTTGACATGGCACCACAGTCGATTGCGATGAAGGGTTTATCTTTTCTTTTGCTTTGTTCGTGTATCTTACTGGCGATGGCTTCCTTACCACTACCGCTCTCCCCATAAATGATAACACTGTAATTTGTAGGCGATACCAGTTCGATCTGCTTCAATATATTTTTCATTTCCGGGGTATTCCCGAAAATGTATTTTTCTTTTGGTGGTTCAATACCCTGCCGACGCGCCGGGGCGCCTGGTATTGGTGATTTTGAATCTTCTGACGACTGAGGAACATGAATTCTTGATGCCGCATCAAGGGCTTTGCGGATGGTAATTAATATTTCATCCGGGAAAACCGGTTTGGTGACATAATCATAGGCACCCATTTTCAGGATTTCGACAGCCAGTTTTACATCGCTATAGCCGGTGATGACAATAAATGGAATGCCCGGGTACATTTCCCGGGTTTTTGTTAGAACCTGTTTTCCATCCATGTCCTCCAGCCTGAAATCGCAGAGTACGAGATCAGGTTTCTGCTGGCTCATGAATTCAAGCGCTTTTTTGCCGTTGTACATCTCCGTTACTTCGAAATGCTGCCTTGTCAGAAATCTGTTCAGCAACATACACATATCCCGGTCATCGTCTATCACCAATATTTTCTGCATGATTGATTTATATATTATCTGATGGTAATGCGAATCTTATGCCCACATGGCCCGAACCTGTGCTACCGGGATCTGCAACAGGTCGCGGTATTTGGCAACAGTTCTCCTGGCTACTTTATAGCCTTTGTTCATAAGGATTGCTACCAATTGCTGGTCGGTATATGGATTGCTTTTGTCTTCATTGCTTATCACTTCTTCCAGAGCATGACGAATAACCCTGTTACTGATAACTTCACCAGTTTTGTTTATAATGCCTTCAGTAAAGAGGTCTTTCAGGTGAATTGTTCCAAAATGGGTGTCAGCATATTTATTGCTGGTAAGTCGGGATACAGTTGAAATATCGAGTCCAACCTGGTCAGCTATATTCTTCAGAATCATTGGCTGAAGCTTATTAACATCACCATCTTCGAAATATGCTTTCTGGTATTGGATGATTGCTTTGGTAATTTTCATCATGCTTTCGTTGCGCTGCCTGATAGCATACAGTAGCCAGTTTGCTGACTGGAGTTTGCTGCGAAGATATTGGAGGGCGCCTTTGTCTTTAGTAGCCTGCATGGTTTCCTGGAGCGCATCGCTCACTCTGAAATTTTCTGCTGTAATACCACAAACCGTGATTGTGAAGCTGTCGCCATCTAAACTAATTTGTATGTCAGGAACGATATTGTCTTTAGGAGAAATGGAGGTAACTGTTTCTGCAACAGGCCGCATGGAAAGATCCCCAAGAAATTGTACGATCATGCGAAACTCTTCTTCATCAAGGTTAAGTGCGTCCATGATCTTTTCAAACCGGCGGCCTTTAAAGTCATCATAATAACGTTGTAAAAGCGCGGTAGAAACTTTTACATCAGGTCTTTTCTGGTTCATGCGGGCTAATTGCAGCAGCCAGCATTCCCTTATATCACGGGCACCAATACCTGCAGGTTCCAATTCCTGGATGAGCTTAAGAGCTGCTTCCACTTCTTCCTCCGTTGTCATGAAATGGGAGAAGCTGAAATCATCAGCAATGGCTTCCAGGTCTTTTTGGAGTAACCCTGTTTCTTCAAGGCAGTCAATCAGGTAATGAGCCAAACTCAGCAGTCTGTCATCAACCACGCGCATAGATAATTGTCTGCGTGCTTCTTCCCTGAAATCAACCACATCTGCCATTGGCCTTTCGGGCATGGCTTCTGCATTGAAATAATTGGCGTATTCAACGCTATAATCAGGAACGTCATTATAAGCATATTCATCCCAGTCTTTATAATCCTGTGCCGCCTCCCTGTCATAAGTATCACCCAACCGCTCGTCGGTATGATCCAGGGTTTCTTCCAGGTATGGATTCTGGTCCATTTCCTGGCGAATATGCATTTGGAGTTCCTGTGTATTCAATTGAAAAAGATTCAGCAACTGAATCTGCTGAGGCAATATCTTTAATGTCTGATGTTGGTTTTGTTGCTGGCGGATCATAAACGTTCATTTGAAGGTTACCTGATTTATAAAACAATCCAGACGCCAAAAACCCGAATATGGCTCCCCAAATTGAGAAAATTTATAACTATCTGAATATCATCAATTAAAAAATTAAATTAAAAATTTACCCCAAATTGTTACAACATAAAGATAAATAATAAGCGTAATTAATTCCCCAATACGGGGATTATTAATCAAAAATGAAGAAACCGAGCTTTCTATATCTTCTTATTGGGTTCATTCTTACCCTCACGGTATTGATATTTTTTACTATTTCGAGCTATGAGCGGTTGAATACCATGATCTCCTATTCAGACCAGGTAGAAAAAACGTTCAGGGTCATGAATAAAATGGAGGGTTTAAACAGCCTGATGAAAGAGGCAGAAACGGCGGTACGCGGTTATATCATTACCCGGGATAGTATTTACCTGGAGCCTCTTACTCTTGCCAAAAATGAAATTCCAGCCACATTTGAGGAGGTCAAAATGTTAGTGGCGGATAATGACGTACAGCGAACGAGAATGGGGCTGGTACAAAATGCGGCCAGGATGAGGATCCAGGTATTAGAATCTTCCGTGCATATGGTGAATGAAGGAAGCTATGATTCGGTTAAGAATGATCACATGATGCAGGGGCGCAATCTTATGGAGAGCTATAAGTTGGGCATGAATAAGATGATGGAGTATGAGCGGAAACATTTGGTTGATAATTACCAGCAAAAAGATATTTACCAGCGCATGGCACCTACCATGTTCCGTTGGGTTTTCGGGTTGGTTGGGTTGGCATTTCTGATCCTGTTCATCCTTTTGCTGCGTGAATTTTTTAAGCGGTTAAAATACCAGGAAGAATTACAGCTGCAGCTGATGGCGCTGAAACAAAGTCATGCTGAACTAACCCAATTGGCCTTTGCCGCTTCACATGACCTGCAGGAGCCGGTCAGAAAAATACGCACTTTCTCAGACAGGCTCATCATCAAACAAAAGGACATGCTGGATGACGATAGTAAAAAGATCATTCAGCGCATAGATGTTTCCGCACGGAGGTTACAGGGAATGTTAGAAGATGTTTCAGGTTATATGAATCTCATAGATTCAAGAGAGAAAAAGAAACTTGTATCACTTAAGAAAATAATAGAGGAGGTGAGGGATAATTTCAGGGAGAGTATTTCACAAAAAAATGCAACGATAACAATCGGGAATATGCCTGAATTGTGGGTTTATCCGGCGCAGGTAAGAAGTATGTTCAGGGCACTTATAGATAATGCATTAAAATATTCAAAAACGGGTCAATTGCCTGCCATAACCATTTATAGTGAACAAATAGAAGGCCGGCGGCTGGGAAATGCGGTTCCACATCTTGATAAAACCTATAATGCAATAACAATTCAGGATAACGGAATTGGTTTTGATAATGAATTCCGGGACAAAATTTTCCAGATTTTCAGACGTTTACATACCCAGGAAAATTTTAGTGGTAAAGGAATTGGGTTGGCCATTTGCCAGCGGGTAATGGCCAACCACAATGGTGTTATAATTGCAGATGCGAAACCAGGGGAAGGAGCAACTTTTACTTTGCTATTTCCCAGGGACTGAGCTTCGAAACCCTCTCCCTGATTTTGTCGATTGTATTCAACACTGCATCATCCCATCGCGCTGATCTGGATGACTCTGTAATATGTCCTTCATTACTGACAAGACGGAACATTGCAACCTTGTCCGGTTCCTGGGTATTCGCATTCTTATCATCAAATAGGTTAAGCTCCATTCTTTGTATTGAACTGGTAAGTGATTGAATCATTTTCATTTTTTCAATCATTAATTCCATCAGGGAACAAAGTGCGCGAGGGTCTGTAATACTGCATTCTAATTTCACATGGATGTTGTTTTCCATTGCAACTGTTTTAGGTGTGTATTACAAATAGAAAAACCGTACCATTATTAACAATGCCCAACTGGCACGGTTCTTTAACATATAGGAAAATATTTATTCATTCACCTTAAAGCTATAAGTTATGTTACGCTGGACACTTATTTTTCTCGTGATCGCTTTGATAGCAGCTGTTTTTGGATTTACAGGAATTGCTGCAGGAGCTGCAGGTGTTGCTAAGATCCTGTTCTACATTTTCATAGTAATATTCCTGGTATCATTGATCATGGGAATGCTAAAAAAGGGGTAAATTATACCCAATTCAGGCTGCGCCTGCACTGGAATTAAAGTATTAACGTAAAAAAGGCGCTGCGGTGCCTTTTTTAAATTTTATGACAGACAAGATCTATATACTGGTAGCTGAGGATGATGCGGATGATCGTTATCTGCTGGAGACTGCATTTGCAGAGAAGGGATTCAAGGAGAAGCTCACATTTGTAGAAAACGGAGTTGAACTTATGGATCATTTGAAGCGGATTCATCCAGGAGCCAGTTCAACGGAAGGCCCCCTACCTTGTTTTATCATGTTGGATCTCAATATGCCAAAGAAAGATGGCAGAGAAGTTTTGAAAGAGATCAAGGAAGATCCCCGCTATAAAAAAATACCTGTTATCATTTTTACCACTACCAAGAATGAACAGGAGATAAGCAGATGCTATGAGTTAGGGGCTAATACCTATGTAGTAAAACCAGTGGGGTTTGAATCATTACTTCAAACCATTGAGGACATACGAACTTATTGGTTTAAAACTGCCAGAAGGCCACAATAAAAAATTCCGGAATCATTTCCGGAATTTCTCTGAGATCTTGTCAGTAATTGCCTGGGCCCAAATCCTGGCTTTCCCCGAGAGGATGTTTGATGACATAACTCTCATGGCTATGGGCATTAGTAACTTACTTACCATGCCCGCATTTCTAAATAATGTTTTTCTAAGAAGTACATCTATTCCCATTTCAACTCCCAACTTAAGGAGTGGTTGGGCTGCGGGTTTATTAGTTACAGACGCAATGGAACTGAAAAGATTTGTTACAGGCTGGGCCTGTTCACGAATCAATGCAAGATCTGATTTGATTTGGCCCCGCTGATGTAAAACAAGTGCCTGAAGCCTTTGTTTTTCCTCTTGCAGGGAATTATAATCTGTAATATTATTAGTCATATACATTTCTTATAATGGTGTTTCGTATCATGGGAAATACCATTTGCTTGCGCAACAGGATAAAGATCATAAGGATGAGTGCGTATGCACCACCCACTATAAAGAACCCTGCTTTCATATTTTGCATGGTTTCACCAATCCACCATGCCAATCCAATTCCCAGGAAGAAGAATACGATCAGGCCAAAAAATGCAACAGCCAGCGCAACGAAACCTGCTGAAGCTGCTTTAGTGGCTTTTTCTGTGGCATTGACCACGGTAAGTTTATAGTAAGACTCCAACAGATCGCCGGCGTGATCCAGCAGATCTTCGGCAGTAGATTTAATTGCTTCCATATCGATAGTGTTTGAATGGAAAAAGTACCGCACAGAATTTATTATTCTCTGTGCGGTATTATGTTATCAGCTCATTGTGTTCTTCGCCTTGTTCCACTCTGCACCAGCCTGGTCAGCAACATCTTCCGCGTGAGCGGCAACAGTGTTCTTGATGTCTTTAAGATCTTTCTGACGTGCAGTAAGCCAATCAGTGAATTCGCTTGCCCAATCGCGGGCACCTGAGGCGATTTTCTCTCTCATGTCACAACCTTTTTCAGGTGCAACAAGCATTCCGATAGCAACTCCGGCAGCCGCAGCTCCCAATACTCCAAGTACAATTTTTGATGTAGTAGTCATAGTGATAAATTTTAATAGTGAAAATTTTAATCCTTTATAAAAGGGGTTAAAACTTCGTGCCACGGTAATTGTTATTATCTTAGAATTTACAATCTCAGACCAGGGCAACTTAGCGGGCAATAAATTTCCCAATAAGGTGCTGTAAAACAGGATCTTCCCTTTAAAATGAATGGCATTGTATTTAGACTATATTAAATATGGATATTTTGAAAAAGATATTGATCGTTGATGATGAGGAAGATCTGTGCATGTTACTCAAGATCTATTTTACCAAAAAAAAATACGAAGTCTCTGTTGCAAACACCTTATCGGAGGGTCTACAACAGGTGAATAGGTGGAACCCGGATATTTTATTTCTTGATAATAACCTGCCTGATGGATTGGGGTGGGAGAAGGCTCCGATGCTTCTGGATGAAAATCCCAAACTGAATATTCTCCTCATCAGCGCATTTCATCCCACTGTACCTGACAACTCTCATCCCGACCGTCTAAGAGTTATTGAAAAGCCTTTCTCCCAGCAACAACTAAACGCACTGAATCTTTAAAAAAAAAGTGCCTGGCGAACCAGACACTTCCCTTTTACTTTAAGCAAGAAAGCTTACTTTATCTCACTATAGTCTTTAAATAATTTAACCGGATTGTCTTCTGCCAGTTTCCGGTAGTTCTTCCAATCATTGTTGAAAAACAGGTTGATTTTTTCTACTGCATTTCCTATTTCCTGCTCCGCTTCTGTTACCATTCTTTCTTCATCGGCTCCAGGTTTCAACGCTTTGGCACTGATATACCTGTTTGCCTGTTGATATACCGACATGGGTGTTGGAGGCTGCTGCGGACGACCGTATCCCTGTCTTTCAATTGACTTTCCATTAACGAATTCCCTTAATTTCTTTATATCATCCTGTATCTTTTTACCTGCTTTTTTTAGAGTGTCGGCATCTTTTCCTGTAATATCTTTTAATTGGGCATCCATTTTTTTGGTGATTTCCTCAGCCTCCGTTAGTCTGTCCATCCCTTCTATTAATTTATCGGCACTTCGTTGCAATCTTTGTTTCAGATTTTGTTGCGCCAGCAAAATTTCTTTTCTGTCACCCATTCTCGGATCAGCGTTTACCCTCACCATTGTGCTGTCTTTTTGCCCAGCCAGTTCTACAACTATCTTATATGTTCCCGGAAGAACATCATCGCCTCCCTGCTCAGGTGCATTGGGTCGGGGTTTAAGTGAGCCCAGTCTGCGGCTGCCTTTTCTTTCCATACCCCAGTAGCTCCTGTTATACCCAGAATCGGCTTTCCATTTCAGATTTCGGATAAGGTCATTATTCTCATCATAAATCTTAACCAGCACTGTATCCGCCTTTTTGCGGGCTGTGGTATCGAGCATTCGTTTATCAACATGATAAGTTATGGCTGCTCCCCTCCTTCTGTTTTCTGCGTCCCAAAGTCCCCATGTACTCCACTCATAGCCGGGAGCATTACGGAATTCTGCCTGGTAGGCCAGAGGGGCTTCAAATACTGTAAGCGCCTTTTTTACTGGCAATCCATTACCAGCTGCCAGAGAACGTAGTGGCCGGATATCATCAAGCACCCAAAGGGCTCGGCCGAAAGTAGCAATTACCAGGTCGGCCTCTCTTTCCTGGATGGCAAGGTCATAAGTTGAAACGGAGGGATATCCATTTTTCCACTGCTGCCAGCTATTACCATTATTAAGACTTACCCAAAGGCCCTGCTCGGTACCGGCAAAGATGAGGTTTGGCTGTACGGGATCCTGCAAAACACATAATGCATAACCGGTCACCTTTTTTTCATCCAGCAGTTTTGTCCAGGTTTTTCCAAAATCGGTGGTGCGGAATATATAAGGGCGGAAATCGCCTCTGCGATAATCGTTGGCTACAACGAAGGCTTCACCGGCATTATGTCGTCCTGCCTGTATTTGTGGTATCCATGCCCCTTGCGGCAGGCCGGGGATCTTATTACTGAAATTAGTCCAGGTTTTTCCGCCATCTCTGGTAAGTTGAACATTTCCATCATCGGTGCCCACCCAGATAATTCCTTTCTCTTTGGCGGAGGGAGCAATTGTCAGGATTGTGCAGTGGTTCTCTGCACCGGTGATATCTAGACTTAATCCCCCGTTTTTATTCTGGTCGATCTTAGCGGAATCATTGGTGCTGAGGTCGCCTGAAATTGTTTCCCAGGTATTGCCTTTATTGGCACTTCGATGCAGATACTGGCTACCGAAATAGATCGTGTTATTATCAAATGGATCCTGTGCAATTGCTGCATTCCAGTTAAACCTTAATTGCGTCTGCAGGTTAGGGTTAGCAGGTTTTACAAACCAGCTTTCTCCAGTTTTGGTATTGTACCGGCCAACGTTTCCGCCCTGGCTCATGGCATAAACCCAACTTGCATCGTCGGGATCGGGCATCATATCAAAACCATCACCACCCCAGATACTTTCCCAATAATAATTTCGGATACCGCCATTGATCCATGTATATGCCGGGCCGCGCCAGGAGCCATTGTCCTGCATACCGCCCATTACATTGTACGGAATTTCGTTGTCAACATTTATATGGTAGAATTGTCCCACCGGAATTTTTTCATCAAAGATCCATGTCTTACCGAGGTCGCGACTGATTCCTATTCCACCGTCATTTCCATCAATGATAAACTTATTGTCTTTTGGGTGGATCCAGAATGCATGGTGGTCGGGATGAATTCCATTATAAGGAATGACCACTTTGAAGTCCTTACCACCATCTTCACTAACCCCGATCATCTGGTAAATGAGCCAGAGCCTGTTTTCATTCAGGGGATCTACGGCAATTTCCTGGAAATAGAAAGGACGGTTTGTAACCCATTGGGGGTCACTATTAATAAGCTTCCAATTGTAACCACCATCATCGCTTCGATACAATCCGTTTTTGGTAGCCTCGATCAAAGCATACACAACGTCAGGATTGCTGCGTGATATAGCCAGTCCAATGCGTCCGTAATCACCTTCGGGAAGACCATTCTCCTTACCCAGTTTTTTCCATTTGCCTCCACCATCCAATGTCATATAAAGACCGCTGCCGCTGCCGCCGCTGTGAAAACTCCATGGTGTGCGGTAATGATGCCACATTGCGGCAAACAATTTATTAGGATTAGAAGGGTCCATGATCATGTCGCCGATACCTGTACTATCATTGGTAAAGAGGATTTTGTTCCAGCTTGCACCACCATCGGTAGTTTTAAAAACTCCCCGATCGGGGTTAGGGGCATAAGGATTTCCAATGGCCCCTGCATAAACGGTATTAGGATTAACCGGGTCAATTATAACGCGGTGGATATTCCTTGTTTTCTCCAGGCCCATTTTCTGCCAGCTTTTACCCGCATCGAGGGTTTTATACATTCCTTCGCCTATATTAATGGAGTTCCTTGGATTACCCTCACCTGTGCCCACCCAAACCACGTTGGGGTTGCTCTGTTGGATAGCAATAGATCCAATATTAAGTATGGGTTGCTCATCAAAAACCGGCTTCCATCCCGCTCCTCCATTATCAGTTTTCCATACGCCACCAGATGCAGCGCCGATATAAATAGTTGAAGGGTTGTCAATGACGGCATCAATGGCGGTGATACGACCGCTCATTCCAGACGGACCGATATTTCGTGGTTTCCAGTTTTTAAACTGGTTTATATCAAATCCTGCCTGCTGAACAGGTTCAGAAGGCTTCTTCCGCTGTGCGTCAGCAGAAAAAGCGGTGGCTACCAGCAGGCATCCTGCCAGTACAGATTTTCTCATGAGTGTCATGTGCAAAGTTTTGTAAGGGGAAATTTACTTGATATTGGGTTTTTACCACTGTAATTTTTATGAATGGCATATCTTAGTGTTGAAACAATAATAAAACCCGTTTACATGAAGAAAATGAATTTACTGCTGGCAATGGCCGGCTTATTTTTTGTGAGCAGCTCAATGGCGCAAACCAAGTGGAAACTCGACAAAGGTCATTCTGTAGTTCGATTTTCGGTTAGCCATATGGTTGTAGCCGAAGCGGAAGGAACTTTTAAAATGTGGGATGGTACTGTTGAGCATACCAAGCCTGATTTCACTGATGCCAAGGTTAATTTTACAATTGATGTGAATTCCATCAATACGGATAATGAGCGTCGCGATGGTCATTTGAAGAGTGATGATTTTTTCAATGCAGAAAAATTTCCCACCATTAAGTTTGAAAGCACTTCTATGCAACTTGTGAGTGGCAACAAATACAAACTGAACGGAAATCTTACCATCCGCGATGTTACCAAGCCGGTAACTTTTGATGTGACCTATGGAGGACAACTTGCCGGCGCGCGTGGTACCAAGGCTGGTTTCAAGGCAACTACTACCATCAATCGTTTTGATTATGGTCTGAAATGGGATCGTGCTACAGAAACCGGTGGTCTGGTTGTTGGGAAGGATGTGGAGGTAAGTGTAAAGGTGGAGCTTGATGAAGTGAAGTAAACTAAGTGTCTGATATAAGAAATAAGAAAAGCCCCTCGTCCAGGAGGGGCTTTCTCTTTCACGCTAACCGTAAAATTTTCCAGATAATGTCCAAATCAAATATTAACAACCGTACGAAAAATCTCTTTATTTAGGGTTTAGGGGCTTCCTCTTTTCAGCTTGCAGGCGGCTGGTTGCCTGCTTGCTGAAACAAAGATGCAAACTCTTTTTTAAGCAAAAGAACGCATTCGCTCAACCGGATTAATTTGTCGATAAACGGTATTAAAACGCTTTTTTATCACCTGTCTTTCCTTTTTTATTGAGGTGTTTTTCGAGGAAATCAAGCGTAACCTCCGCTGCCTTCATCTGGTTTGCCTTCTTCATAAAGCCGTGTCCCTCATCAGGGAAGAGCACATATTCCACGGGTTGACCATTCTTTCTTGCACCAGCAACGATCTCATCACTTTCAACCTGTAATACCCTGGGGTCATTGGATCCCTGTAATACCAGCAAGGGTGTTTTGATCTTTTCGGTATTGAAAAGCGGTGAAATATTACGAAGACGAACACTGTCTGCTGTTGATGGATCACCCATTTCCTGGTACAGTGCTTTCCGGAAACTTTCCCAGTAAGGTGGTATACTGCGCAGGGTTCTAAGCCAGTTGGTAACACCATAAAGATTCACTCCAACAGCAAACTCCTGTGGGTACTGGATCAATCCGGCCAGGGTCATGAAGCCACCATAGCTACCACCATAGATTCCAATCTTGGATGGATCGATATAGGATTGTTGGGCAAGCCATTTCTTACCCCATACTACATCTTTTAGGTCTTTGTCACCATGATTCTGATTATCCATCGCGAAAAATGATTTACCATATCCACTACTGCCGCGGTTGTTGACTGCAAGGATCGCATAACCATGGTTTACGAAATACTGGATTGATTGCGAATAGCCCGCCATGCTTTGTCCGCCTGGCCCACCATGAACCCAAACCAATGCCGGCACTTTATTAGTGGCAGAAGCGCCATGAGGTTTGTAAAAAATGGCAGGTATATCAAGTCCGTCAAATGACTTGAACCTTACAACTTCGGCATCTACCAGGTCGGCAGGATCAATTTCAGGGTTAAGGGAGCGGGTGAGTCGCTCAAGCTTATTTGATGCCGGTTCATAGAACCATATATTAAGCGGATTGCGGTCACCGGCTACTCCCAGCAGCATTCTTTCTTCCGATGGTGAAAAGCTGACGTAGCGGACACTTCCATCGGGTACGTTAGGAAGTTTTATTTCCTTACCTGAAGCATGGTCAAACAAACGGCAATTCATCCGGCCATCTTCATTAAGGTAAACAGCCCGGTATTTTCCATTACGGCTGATATTCATTCCCTCGATATCCCAATTGGTAGCCAGTAGTTTAGAACGATTTCCTGTTGCGAGGTCATATTTTACCAGGTAAGTGAATTCATTTCCATCATTGGTAGTATAGTAAAATGCACTGTTATCAGGATCAAATCCTGTTGGAGAATAATTTGCAATGCCGGTATCGGCAGAAATTTTTGTGAGTTTACCCGATGCGAGTTCTGCCAGGTATAGTTCGGACTGGTCGGTGGTAATTGCTTTTACTAGAGTAAGCCATTTTTCATCCTTACTGATATCACCTGTGTTAAGTGCCGAGTCATTCTTGTAGATAAGAGTGGGTTCCCAACTACCCTTTTGCATTTTATAAAGATCAAAGGTTTTAGGATCGCGTTGGTTGGTGCTGAAGTAAAAAGCATCTCGACTTTTATTCCAACCGTCGAAGCCGGCTTTAACTTTATCGCCGGGGGTAAGGTCTTTTGTGGTTCCATCGGCCTTAAGCAGATAAATATGATTGTTTTCATTCCCGCCCTGGTCGGCAGTATAAAGGAGATCATTGGTACCCGGAACAAATCCGAGTGAGAAATAAGATTCTTTTTCAGATTTGGTCACCGGACTAAGTGCTTTAGCGGCCAGGTCCATTTTGTAAACGTTGAAAATTCCAGTGCTGTTTTCACTGAGAACAATTTGTTTTTCATCATCATGGAAAGAGGCGCTGTTATAATTGACTGTTTTGTAAAACTGTTCAATTGTATACTGCTTCACTTTGGCAGACCGGGAGGCCTTTTGTTGGGCAGCAAGGGAAAAGCAGAAGAACTGTGCGGCAACCAGTGCCGGAAGTAAAATATAATTCCGCATAAGCTAAGGTGTTTTAAGACCCTTAAGTTACGCCACAATCTTAATCATATTAAGTTTACCCATCATTTAAATAGGCCGGTTGTCATAATAGGAGCCGTTGGTTTTTACTCGCCTTTGTTCCCTTTATAAGTCTTCTCGGCATCTTTCGCTTTTTCAAAGTCGAGAATAACTCCATTTATACAATAGCGTAGTCCTGTTGGAGGAGGGCCGTCTTCAAACACATGGCCAAGATGGCTTTTGCAGCGCCCGCATGTTACCTCTGTACGTTGCATTCCATGTGAGTTGTCGGGAGTATAGATGATACTGGTTTTGGAGATGGGCTGGTAAAAACTCGGCCATCCGCAACCGCTGTCAAATTTGGTATCGCTCTTGAACAGGGCATTGCCGCAAGCAGCACAATAATAAGTTCCAACTTCTTTGAAGTCTTCGAATTTGCTGGTCCAGGGCCTTTCAGTGCCTTTCTGGCGGGCGATCTGGTATACTTCCTGGGGCAAGATTTTTTTCCACTCCTCTTCGCTCAGATTCAATTTTTCTGTGGCGTTCCTGTCATACACAGGATTATTGCGGGTGCTATCCATAGTCTTTTTTTCTTTATTAGGTGATGACTGCGAGAAGCTGCATTGCTGGAATACAACAAGGCATAATAAGAGGGCACAATATCGCATCATAATTGACATATTTTAATAACAAACCTACGCAGGCAAAGTTGCATCGGATTGCTTTGTCAATCGATTGAAATCATTTTATGGGGTATTTTTAACACACAAGCCTTAAATTTGAACCTCATCAGGACAAAGCAAGCATGTTCAACTTAATTCTATTTGGCCCTCCCGGAAGTGGAAAGGGCACACAGTCAGAAAGACTGATAGCCCGTTATGGATTGAAGCACCTTTCAACGGGTGATATCCTGCGTAGTGAAATAGCCAATCAAACAAGGCTTGGAATGGAGGCTAAAACTTTAATGGATCGCGGTGAACTGGTACCCGATGAAGTGGTGATAGGAATGATCAGGTCGGCATTGGATAATAATCCGGAGGCTAAAGGGTTTCTTTTTGATGGCTTCCCGCGTACCAAGGCCCAAAGTGTGGCATTGGATACCCTGCTCTCAGAAAAGGGGGAGGGCATCAATGTAGTACTGGCACTGGAAGTAACAGAAGAGGAGCTAATTAAAAGACTTTTGAACCGCGGACTAACGAGTGGAAGGACCGATGATGTTAATGAATCGGTGATCAGGGCCCGCATTGCCGAGTACCATAAAAAGACATCTTCGGTGGCAGATCATTACCGTGAATTTGATAAGGTTGTTGGTGTGAAGGGAGAGGGTACGGTTGATGAGATCTTCGATGCATTGTGCGAGGAGATAGAAAAACGCAAAGTAGCCTAAGGCCTATGCATAATTCAAAACTGGAATTCCTTCTTGAGGAATTCCCCCGGCTGTTGCTGACCTTGCCTCCTGATGCACCTGGCAAATGGGGACTCATGAACGCACATCAGATGGTGGAGCATTTTATTGATGCTGTGCTGGTGGCGGCGGGAAAGATCCCTGTACCCCAACTGACCCCGGAAGATAAGCTTCCTAAGATGAAGGCATTTCTGTTCAGTGATATGCCATTCCAGGAAAACACTAAGAATCCATTGATAAAAGATATTCCACCTGCTCCCCGGCTGGCAGATATGGAAACGGCTGTAAGCGAGTTAAGACGTGCATTCAAAGCATTTATTGAATCATATAAAGAGGATCCGGCAAAAGAAATTATCAACCCGTTTTTTGGGCCTCTTGATTTTAATGGCCAGCAACAACTGCTGCATAAGCATGCCCTGCATCATCTCAGGCAATTTGGGATTGATGCCTAAAGTCTCATTGAATAGTTCACCTATTTTTTGAAGATGGAGTCGGCGCGTTGAATGCTCGAGAGAATATTATTTTTTACTTTCTCAACTTTATCCTGTTCGGTCTTGAGGTACTCTAACCGGAGTTCCGGATTATCTTTTGCAGAGTCAGAGTTGAATTCTTCCATCCAGGTATTCATACTGTATTCTGCATAGTTGAGATCTTCCTGGATATCCATAAGCGTTTGTTGCCATTGTGCCTTATTTTCGGAAGATGACAATTTATTAAGGCTATCAAGGCTGCGTTGCGCCTGTTGCTGAAGGCCTCTCAACTTTCCCATTTTTGCCATGCCGATATCATGGCCTTCCATAACCAATTTATACAAGCTGTCTTCAGGCGTTTTTGCTGTTTCTGAAAAACCATCTTTTCTTTCCTCTGATTCGTTTGCACCATCATTACACGCTGCCAGGAGGCAGCAACAGGCTAAAAGAATGGTCAGTTGCTTCATATACCGGTTATTTGTTAATGCAAATATGGGGGATGTTTTGTGTTCACCCACCAACGGCTAAATTCTTTTTCAGCTAATTTGCACCATTAAATGCTTGCTTTATGAATAAACTGGGGAATTATGTTGGTGGCAATTGGATCACCGGCGATGGTGATGGTCAGTTGCTGTACAATGCGGTTACTGGCGAGGCCTTTGCAGCTGCCAGTTCAAAGGGTCTGGATTTTAAATCCATGACTGAATATGCCCGCAAGGTTGGTAATCCCGCTTTACGGAAGATGAGCTTCCACGAAAGAGGAAGAATGTTAAGGGCAGTTGCCCTGCACCTGCAGCAGCACTTACCGGAATTTTATGATATCAGTTATCGCTCCGGCGCTACCAAGGCCGATAGCTGGATAGATATTGAGGGGGGAATAGGAAACCTGTTTTCTTATGCTTCCTTAAGAAGGCGATTCCCTAATGAAAGCTTTGCGGTGGATGGTGAATCACATAATCTCAGCAAAGAGAATAGTTTTATGGGAACACATATACTTGTTCCAAAAGAGGGTGTTGCAATACATATCAACGCATTCAATTTCCCGGTATGGGGGATGCTTGAAAAAGTTGCAGTCAACTGGCTGGCGGGTATGCCTGCCATTGTTAAACCGGCAACTGTTACCTCTTATCTTACTGAAGCTGTTGTTAGGGAGATAATCAATTCCGGCATACTGCCTGATGGGGCTTTGCAGCTTATCTGTGGTAGTGCTGGCGATATACTGGATCATGTTCAAAGCCAGGATGTGGTAACGTTTACAGGATCTGCAACAACGGGATTAATGCTGAGATCACATCCCGCGATATTGAGAGAGAGTGTGCCATTCAATATGGAAGCAGACTCACTTAATTGTATTATCCTGGGTAATGATGTATTGCCAGGATCACCAGAGTGGGATATATTCATCAAGGAGGTGCGTAAAGAGATGACAGTAAAGGCGGGACAAAAATGCACCGCCATCCGTCGCATATTTGTGCCGGAAAATAAAATGGAAGATGTTTGGAAAGGCATTGCCACGGCATTACAACAAACCACAATTGGAAACCCATTGAACAAAAACGTTCGGATGGGTAGTTTGGCTGGACAAACACAGAAGCAGGAAGTAATTGAACAGGTAACAAAATTACTTGCGGGTTCACAGCTTGTTTACGGATCACTTGACAGTGTGGAGGTGGTAGATGCGGATGCAACCAAAGGCGCGTTCATAAGTCCCCTGCTCATCTTAAACGACAAACCATTTGTAAACACTGCCTCACATGATGTGGAAGCATTTGGTCCGGTAAGCACTATCATGCCCTATAAAAATGATGATGAAGCCATTGAACTTTCCCGAATGGGTAAAGGTTCGCTGGTAAGTTCGATTGTGACCGCCGATACTGCTGTTGCCCGTAAATATGTTATGGGTGCCGGAGCCTGGCATGGCCGGATATTGGTACTTGATAGAAATTGCGCTAAGGAATCTACCGGACATGGTTCGCCGCTACCGCTGCTGGTTCATGGAGGTCCGGGGCGTGCGGGAGGAGGAGAAGAAATGGGTGGTATAAGGGGCGTGAAGCATTATATGCAGCGGGTGGCAATACAGGGCTCGCCCGACATGATAACAGCCATCACCAATCAATACCAGGCTGGCGCGGGCGGGCATCATGACGATGTGCATCCATTCCGTAAGTATTTTGAGGACCTGAATGTTGGAGAGCAATTGCTAACCGGGAGACGAACCATCACTGAAGCGGATATCGCAAATTTTGCCAACCTGAGCTGGGATCATTTTTATGCCCATACAGATCATACATCACTTGAGGGAACGCTTTTTGAAAAGCCTGTGGCACATGGTTATTTTATTCTTAGTGCAGCTGCAGGATTGTTTGTTGACAGTAGTGCGAAGGGGCCGGTATTATTGAATTATGGCCTGGATGAGCTGCGCTTTGTGAAGCCTGTTTATGCGGGTGCTACAATCATGGTGCGATTCACCTGTAAAGAAAAAATTGAACAGGAGCAAAAACTGGATACTGATATACCCAAAGGCATCGTTAAATGGTTGGTAGAGGTTATGGACCAAACCGGTGAACAGGTTGCCATTGCTACCATACTAACAATGGTGCAGAAAAAAAATTAACTTTAGCACCCCTAAATATTGCTATATGATCCATGAAATAAAGGGCGGTTACGTTAAAAGCGATACAAGAAAAGACATTACAACAATTGAGTTTTATCATCCCCAGAGCAACTCAATGCCGGGGAAATTATTACAGGAACTAGCCCTGGAGATACACGCGGCGGGTAATGACGATAGTACACGCGTAATTGTTTTGCGGTCGGGGGGCGATACTGTTTTCTGTTCAGGCGCTTCCTTTGATGAACTTAATGCTATTAGTACACCGGAGCAGGGATTCGCATTTTTCAGCGGCTTTGCCCAGGTGATAAATACGCTACGCAAATGTCCCAAGCTGGTAATTGGAAGGATTCATGGAAAATGTGTGGGAGGTGGAGTTGGATTAGCTGCAGCGGTTGACTATGCCATTGCTGCCGAAGGTGCTGAAATAAAACTTAGTGAACTTGCAGTGGGAATAGGGCCATTTGTTGTTGGTCCCGCTGTAGAGAGAAAAATTGGTACTTCTGCTTTTTCCCAGCTTGCGATTGATGCCACCATGTGGCGAAATGCAGACTGGGCAAGGCGAAAAGGACTTTATGCCGAACTCCATCCCAATTTGGAAAGCATGGATGAATCCATTGCGCGCCTGGCATCTACACTGGCTGCATCCTCACCCGATGCAATGCAGGAATTGAAAAAAATATTCTGGAAGGGCACTGATCACTGGGATCAATTGCTCACCGAGCGTGCAGCTATCAGTGGCAGACTCATACTGGGAGAATTTTCAAGAGCGGCCATTGAAAAATTCAAAACAAAGGTAAAAGCTTGAGTGGCTACCAGCCATCTTCTTCATTTTCGGGTGGCGGTTGCCGGAACTGTTTACGTGTTTGCAATTTCTGCAACTGTCGCTCTATAATGAGATCTGCTATAATATAATCAGCATCTTCCCCTACTTTTTCGCTGAGCAGATATTTTAGTTTGTTTTCGTTTATATCTATCCGGTATAAGGTAAAAATAAGTTCCTCGAAACTTCGGTTGATCATTCCTGATACCCACAACGCCAGGCTATTCCTTAAATCGGACCATGATGTAATTTTATCCATGCTGATCGCCTCGTGATTGGTGGTAAGCTCAAGTTCCTGTAATATTTCAGCCAGTGTGTCAGCATCAGCTGGGAAAGCTTCTGAGCCATCAGACTCCCTACGATTGGGATTCTCGTCTGAAAACTGTTCCAATTTGGCCAACATATCCTGATCGTCAATCATATCTTAAAGTTAGAACTTCTCTACTACGCCTAGTGCAAAAAGAGCGAAATCATATTTCACAGGATCCTCAGGATCGTAGTTGCGTAGGCAGCTGGTTAGTTCCAATGCAGCCTGCCAGTCGATCTGTTGCCGATGAAGAATCCCGAACCTATATGCTACCCGTGCAACATGAAGGTCAATCGGGCAAACAAGTTGAGCTGGCGATATACCCGTCCACAATCCAAAATCCACACCCTTTTTATCGTTTCGTACCATCCAGCGCAGGTACATACTAATGCGTTTACAGGAAGAGTGCCTGAATGGTGCTGCAATATGTTTCCGGGTTCGCTGGGGTACGTCGGTTCCCCCGAAAAAATATGTATAGAATCCATTCAGCGCGCCGGTTGTGTCTTTGTCTGTTGGAGAAAACCCTTTCAGGAATGCAGGTTCCAGCGAATCATGGTTCTTGAAATGATTATGCAGGAAATCAATAAAATAAAGAAGATCGGTAGCATTGAACGTGCGGTGTTTAAAGGAAAGGAGTGTTTTCAGGTCTGAATCCTTATGATGCAGCACAAATTCATGTGGCGAATTGTCCATAAGCCGCATCAGCTCTTTTGATTTATTGATGATTGTGGTTCTGTTTCCCCAGGCAAATACGGCTGCAAACAGTCCTGCGATTTCAATATCAGCCTTGCTGCTGAACATGTGGGGCACAGAAATGGGGTCATCCTTGATAAAAGCTGGCTGGTTGTATTCTTCCACCTTCCGGTTAAGGAAATCCAGGAAACCCGTCTGACGCCTGTCCTGACAGGCGTCAGACGGGTTTCCTGGATTGTTCGGGTTGTTATCCGATTGCTTTTTCAAGGTCTTCGATGAGGTCATCTGCATCTTCAACGCCTACGCTGAGTCTTATAAGTGAATCAGAGAGGCCATTCTTAATACGTTCTTCCCTGGGTATGGAGGCGTGTGTCATTGATGCGGGGTGATTAATTAACGATTCAACGCCACCAAGGCTTTCTGCGAGAGAGAAAAGATGGGTTCCTGAAAGAACCTTCTTTGCTGCTTCCATGCTGTCGTCTTTTAATTCAAAGCTCATCATGCCACCGAAGCCACGCATTTGCCTGCTGGCTATTGCATAGCCGGGATGATCTTCAAATCCACACCAGAAAACCTTTCCCACCTTTGGGTGTTGGCGTAACCATGTAGCAATTTTTTCACCATTTTCACAATGGCGTTGCATACGAAGGTGAAGGGTTTTGATGCCTCGCAGCACCAGGAAACAATCCATCGGTCCTGGAACCGCTCCACAACTTTTCTGGATAAAATATAGCCTTTCGCGCAAAGCAGTGTCATTCATCATCAGGGCTCCCTGTATCACATCGCTATGTCCGCCAAGGTATTTTGTTGCTGAATGCATAACAATATCGGCACCGAGGTCAAGTGGGTTCTGGAGGTATGGAGATGCGAAAGTATTGTCAACGCAGAGAAGAGCTTTTGCCGCCTTTGAAATCTCGGCAATGGCTGCTATATCAGCAATATTCATCAAGGGGTTAGTAGGAGTTTCAACCCAAACCAGTTTTGTGCTTGAGGTGATGCTGTTTTTCACCTCTTGCAGGTTACTCATATCAATATACCTGAAACGGATGCCGAATGGTTCAAAGATCTTTGTGAACAAGCGGTAGGTTCCACCATACATATCATTTCCTGCGATCACTTCATCACCCGGAACCAAAAGTTTTAATACCGCGTCAGTAGCAGCAACTCCACTACTGAAGGCGAGTCCGAACCGGCCATTTTCAATTTGTGCATATGCCTCTTCCAATGCCTTACGGGTTGGGTTCTGGGAACGGGCATATTCAAACCCCTTATTGATGCCGGGGGCTTCCTGAACATAGGTTGAGGTCTGGTAAATTGGTGTCATGATAGCCCCGGTGGAAGGGTCGGGTTCCATACCCGCATGAATGAACTTTGTAGCAATCTTCATAATATCCTTGTTGTTAATGTAGGTCAATGGGCAGGAAAGTTAGAACAAAACGCAGAACCATCATTCTGCTCTTCATGAATCATACAGAGTGGCTAACACCAGGCCCCTCCAGTCGGGGTCATTCCTTGTATTGGCGGCCATGGGATTTAGCGGCTGAGTAAGTAATTTTTTTTGCATTATACCCCGGGCTACCAGCTTTTTCCTTGACTCATGAACTCTTTCCTGCATCTGAGGATCCTGCATCCATTGACGCTGGGGTGGTTCAAAACCGATCTTTTTTGTTTGCCAGCACACTTGGGGCGGCAGTCTATCGCTCATGGCTGTACGAAGTAACCATTTTGTAAATCCGTTCCGCATTTTATAATGAGATGGCAATGAAAAAACCAATTCAACAAGACCCGGCTGAAGAAAGGGCAATCTTACTTCGCAACCATTTGCCATGCTATTTCTATCAGCATATCGAAGTAATTCAGGAAGCCGACCCATTGTAATGTCAAAATATAGAATATCCTCCAGCGTTGTTGCCAGCGGTTTATACAATTCCTCTGAAGAAAAATGTGCGTCTGCATAAGCCGGATTCAGGTTGCTGATACCTAGAATCTCTCGTTTTTGTGCAGCCAACAATTGGTGCTGCGCGCCTTGCGGAAATAAAGCGGCGATATAATTACCCAGTCCCCATCCATGCTTTGATCCATGATTACGGAATAACAAATGCTCTCTTCGCATTTTATTCCAGTTGCCACTTCTGAACTGCTCTTGTAGAAACCAGTGGATATAATTTTCATATCCTCCCAAAAGTTCATCGGCACCCTGCCCATCCAGTAATACCTTAATACCATGTTGTTTTGCCAGGGCAAAAACCTGATACTGTACTAATACGCTAGCAGAAGAGACCGGTTGTTCCTGGTGATACAGGAGTTTGTCAAAATGGCCTGAAAGTGAGCCGGCGTTGGGAGATACCTGGTAGTTTTCGATTTGCAGATAATTGCTGGCAAGATCAATCAGGCTCTTTTCATCTTTTTCAAATCCGGGGAAAACTGCTGAGAACGATTTGAAGTGCTGACCTTTTTCACCGGCCACCATTGTGGCAATAGAACTACTATCGATGCCTCCGCTTAAAGAGGTTCCAACGGGAACGTCTGACCGAAGTCGCATCTGTACTGATTGCCGGAGAAGTTCTTTTATTTTATCTATTGCTTCTGCTTCAGATAGTGTTGCCTTATAAGTAGTATCAATATCCCAATAGCGGGTAGCAACAGGTTCAGATATATGACCTGAGACAAGTTTTATCGATAAAGAATGTGCGGGGGGCACCTGGTGGATTTCTTGATAGAAACTGCCGGAATTATCTAATGGGAAACTGTTCATTCCGGTTGCAAGGAATAGAATGCTAAGGTCATCGCGGGGTATTTTGGGTACTCCTATTGCCCAAAGCGCTTTCATTTCTGAAGCAAAAAGGAACCTGCCATCGGCAGCCTGGTGGAAGAACAATGGCTTTTCCCCAAAACGGTCACGCGCCATAAAGAGATATTGGTCAACCGCATCCCAGATGGCAAAAGCGAACATACCATCGAAATACCGAACGCAATCTTCGCCATAATGATCAAAGGCCGCAAGTATGACTTCTGTATCTGAGGCAGTGTTAAATGTTTGTCCCGCCCCCTGCAGTTCCTTCTTCAGTTCAAGGTAATTATACAGTTCCCCATTATAAACAATTGAATAGCGGCCGCCGTAGTGCATTGGCTGAGCGGCTGCTTCGGTGCGGTCGATAATTGCAAGTCGCCGATGCCCAAGCCAGATCTGGTGGGCGGTATCGGTCCAGTAAGACTCGCCATCGGGTCCACGGTGTTCCAATGACAGGGTCATTTTCCTGATATCACGGTAATGATCAGCCTCGTAGCCGGGAGAACCTGCCATTGTTATAATACCAGCAATTCCACACATATTGTAAATATCAGAAAAAGCTGATCGGCATTCGTACCGATTCATCATCCCAGCCGATAACCAGGTTAATATTATTACTGGCTTTTTCGAAATACATGCTGAAAGACTCCAGCACATCACCATTACGAACTACGGGAAGATCTACTCTTGCAACATCTTTTTTAGGGTCATATTTAAAAGCGCCCCAAACATCATTTTCCTTATTGATGATTAGCGTCCACCGGTTTTGCGTGGGGATAGCGTAAAGGGTATACCGGCCCTTCTTTACGCGGTGTGTGCCTATTTTGGCATCGCGGAAGAGCTCAAGTTCGGTGGCTTCATTTGCCCCCAACCTCCATATTGAACCATTTTCAACAAGCTCACCAAAAACCTGCCTTCCATTTTTCTGCGGCCTGCTATACACCACTCTTGCCAGCAGGGGTTCCGAGGCTTTGTCCTGTATTTTGAGGATGGGATAATTGGCCGGATAGTAGCTCATATCCATGGGAGATTTATCAACAGCAGGAAAGCGCGACTGTGCCAATATAGTCATAGATATAAGAGTAAGGCTTAAAACCAGCATCATTCTTTTCATGTTCACAACTTGATTGAGTGTCAAAAATAAAGCAGTAAGCTAATAATCTGCATATCATCATATGATATAAGTCAAGAATGTTGATGGAAGCTAAAGTTTAATTTTGTCCAAAACTTTTAATGCTTCCTCCCATTCATTATGTTTCTGCTGCTGAGGCTTTAGCTGTCATACAATCGGGCCACCGGGTTTTTGTTCATGGAAGCGCGCAAACACCATCATTCCTGATGCGTGAGCTTGCCGCCCAAAAGCACAGGCTGCGGGATGTTGAGCTGGTCAATATTAGTGTTTATGGTGACATGGTGGTTGACAAGCCCGAATACAGCGGGCATTTCCATATCAATTCACTTTTTGTTTCTGCGAGTATAAGGGAAGCTGTTAAGGAAGGCCGGGCAGACTATGTACCTGTTTTCCTCAGTGAGATACCTGAACTATTCAAGCAGGGTATCCTGCCAATTGATGTGGCCATGGTACATGTTTCGGTGCCCGACAAGCACGGTTATTGTTCCCTAGGCGCCTCTGTGGATGTAGCCCGTTCGGCGGTTAATACGGCCAGGCATGTGATAGCACAAGTGAATCCGAATGTTCCCAGAACTCATGGTGACGGGATGATTCATGTTAATCGTTTTTCGGCGATGGTCTATTCTGAGGACCCGCTTCATGAGGCAATTTTTGGGGAGAAAGGAGGAGAGGCAGAATTACAAATCGGGAAATATATAGCTGAAATGATTGACGACCGGAGCACTCTGCAAATGGGTATTGGTGCAATTCCCGATGCCGTTCTGAAATGCCTTGGCAATCATCGCGACCTTGGCATACATACCGAGATGTGTAGTGATGGAATAATAGACCTGATCGAGAAAGACATCGTGAATAACCGGTACAAGCTTATCCATCCAAATAAATCGGTCGCTGGTTTTGCATTAGGAACCAGGAGGCTGTATGACTATATAGATGATAATCCCGCATTTGCTTTTCTCGATATTGATTATGTGAATGATACTGCTGTGATTAGGCGTAATCCCAAAATGGTAGCAATCAACAGCGCTGTGGAAATAGATCTTACTGGCCAGGTATGCGCCGACTCCATTGGAACTTATCAATATTCAGGCATTGGGGGGCAGATGGATTTTATGCGGGGCTCAGCACTTAGTGAGGGTGGCAAACCCATTATAGCCCTTCCATCGCGGACGGCACATGGGGAGCCAAGAATTGTACCCTTCATTAGACAGGGGGCCGGAGTTGTGACCACCCGTGGACATATACATTATGTAGTGACCGAGTACGGGGTGGCCTATTTATATGGGAAAAACCTGCGGCAGCGGGCAGAAGCACTTATCGGCATTTCGCATCCTGACGACCGGGAATTACTGGAGAGGTCGTGCCATGAACGATTCAGGGTTTTCCCTGGTTTCTAATCAAGAAGCCGTTCCCGGGGAACTAATCAGGTGATTTCTGTAGTAATTGGTAACAAAAAGCAGGAGTTCGGGGAAAAAACGGTGATAGGCATTTTGAAGTTGATCAATATTTGACTCAAAGGCATCAAAGGCGGGTTTTGCATTTTCAAGGTAACGGGCGCGGCGTACCAGCCCCTGCATACTTTTCTCGATTCCCCACCTGAATTGATAATTGCATAGCCAATCCTGTTCCTTCATATAAGGGTACATTCCGGCAAATGAAGCAGGAAAATGGTGCTCATAATCTCCTATCGTGTTATAAACCCATTGAGTAAAATCAGGTAGAGAACCCGTCGGAAAGGCCAGATTGTCCGCGGCCAGGAAATGGTCATATGCAACGTCTAAAAAGGCTGCTCCATATAAACCTACTGCTGGTTTGAATATTTTCTTCGCCTCGATATTGACCGGGTGCTCATCAGTGAACGTATCAATGGCGCGGTGTAGCGCTATCCCCTTTTGAATTCCGTGTGGGAAATCAAAACGTTTCCGGCCTTTGACGAAATCGCTGATCATATTGCCAACCAGTAATTCCGGTTGACGAAATGATAGATATGCATGTGCCAATAGGTTCATTAAATACTTATTTATAAATCAAATTATTGGGAATAGGGAAGTAAAAACCAGAACAATTGTGGTCATTTTTAAAAATCTGATTTCCACTTCTCTAATTTAACCATCGCTTAACCGGGATTTATTTTTTACTTAACAAATTTTATCAGTGTGCTTAAATGCCATTGATTCAAACAGATTTTGCAGTACCTGAATCAGCTAATCTTATCAGGCTCTTTTGAATTCTTTGATGATCGATGCCACCAATCACTATTTGCTTGACCTCAGTGTGTAACCTAATTACTTTTACATCGTCAAACAATCAAACGACATTAATCATTAAACCTTTCAATTTTTAAGTTATGAAAAAGATCATCGTAATCGCAGCAACAGCTTTCGTTACATTATCAAGCTTTGCAAATGTAGATCCTATTACAGGAAAAGTTCTCCAGGCATTTCGTTCTGAATTTTCAGATGCAAAGAACGTTCAGTGGAAATCACTTGATGATGCTGGTTTGTACCAGGCAACATTCAACTTCCGTGATACCGAACTCAGTGCATTTTACAATGTTGATGGCGAACTCGTTGCCACAGCGCGTTACATCAGCAAAGAGAATCTTCCTATCATGGTAACCAAAGCAATTGGTGAGCGTTATCCTGAGCATGTAGTTGGAAATGTAATTGAGCATATCTCCAACGGAAGCACTACCTATCATGTAACACTGAACGGTGAAAAATCAAGCATGATTGTATCAGCTAATGGAAGTGGAAATCTTAGTGTATTCAAAAAAATTAAAAACAAATTGTAACCTTTTAATGGGCAATGCGTCCCATAGGTAACAAACTATTAAACCTTATAACAATGAAACGTATCACAGCCGTTGTGGTATTTACCTTAATGATCGCAACAACCAGCTTTGCTGGCAGTATTTCAGATCCAGTTATAAAAACAAACTGGAGAGTAACAGAATCTTTTAAGAAAGAGTTTTCAGGAGCAGAGCAGATCAAGTGGTCCCGGACAAATGACCTTAACAAAGCGCAATTCACGCTCAATGGTCAGGTCATGTTTGCCTACCTCAATGATGAGGGAGAACTGATAGGAGTATATCGTAACATCCTGTCCACCCAGCTGCCCATCCAGCTGATGAATGAAATCAAAAATTCCTATTCGGACTATTGGATCACCAGCCTGTTTGAGATGGCTACCAATGATGGAACTCGTTATTTCATTACCATGCATAATGCGACCCATCAGTTGATCTTGAAAAGTGAGAATGCAGGTGAATGGACCGAATATTCAAGAATAAAGAAATAAGTTTTTTCTCTGAGGTTTTGTTGGAAAGTCTGGCCCCGCCCCGTAAGGCGGGGCCATTTTGTGTGCCATCTCCCTTACCTTTGCTGTCCATAAATATATAATCATGAGTAAAGGTCCTGTTTCGCAGTTTATTCAGCATCATTATCGCCATTTCAACGCGGCGGCACTTGTAGATGCTGCGAAAGGCTATGAGCAACACCTGTTGGAAGGTGGAAAAATGATGATTACGCTGGCGGGGGCGATGAGCACTGCTGAGCTGGGTGTTTCACTGGCTGAAATGATTCGCCAGGATAAAGTCCATATTATATCATGTACAGGTGCCAACCTTGAAGAAGATATCATGAATCTGGTAGCACATTCTCATTACAGGAGAATCCCCAACTACCGCGATCTCACACCACAGCAAGAGTGGGAGCTGCTGGAAAAGGGCCTGAACAGGGTAACTGATACCTGCATTCCTGAAGAGGAAGCTTTCAGGAAGATACAGCATCATGTTGCTAAGCTTTGGAAGGATGCAGATGCAGCAGGAGAACGATATTTTCCGCATGAATACATGTACAAGCTTCTTAACAGTGGTGTTATGAAAGATGATTATGAAATTGATCCGAAGGACAGCTGGATGATTGCTGCGGCAGAAAAAAATCTTCCGATCATAGTGGGCGGATGGGAAGACAGTACAATGGGAAATATTTTCGCTTCCTATATTATTAAACAGGAAATGAAAGCCACTACCATGAAGAGTGGTATTGAATATATGGTTTGGCTGGCCGATTGGTACAGGCATAACAGCGGGGGAAAGGGTGTTGGTTTTTTCCAGCTGGGCGGTGGAATTGCAGGAGATTTCCCGATATGTGTTGTTCCCATGATGTACCAGGACCTGGAATGGCATGATGTTCCATTCTGGAGTTATTTCTGCCAGGTTAGTGATTCAACAACTTCTTATGGATCTTACTCAGGTGCTGTTCCAAATGAAAAGATCACCTGGGGTAAATTAAGCATTGATACGCCTAAGTATATTGTTGAAAGTGATGCAACCATTGTTGCGCCGCTGATTTTTGCGTATATCCTTGGATGGTAATTATGGTCTCAGGGTGCCGTCAGGGTGAAAATAAAAAGGCCGTCTCAAATGAATGAGACGGCCTTTTGTTGTAGAGGGTACGGATCAACTTAAGATCTTTTATCGAAAATGCCTGGGAAAGGGCGACGGGTGTCAGTTCTGCGGTCTGTTCGCTGGTCGACCCGACGGTCGTCGCGACGCTCATACCTGCCATCATCCCGACGTTCGTAGCGGCGGTCATTCTTTCCGTAACGGCGGTCATCACGACGGCCATCACATGAACCACGCCCGTTTCTGCCATCTTCATACCGGGCATTATGGTTATGGTTATCCTTATAATGTCCTTTCTTTTTTCCTTTTCCGTTCTTCCACTTATCATGACCGGGACCATTTCCTTCATGGGCAAAGCTGGAACCGGCAATCACCAGGGCACCGAGGGTTAAACCCATCAGCATAATTCTTTTTAATAATGGTTTTCTGGTCATAGTCATTGTGTTTTTAGTATATGGAATGTTTATACTAAGCTAGGACCATGCCTGAAGAACCTGGTTTAACCCATATAAGGCAAAAGAATGTTAAAGTGAACTATCGCGCCATGGCAGGCAGTTCAAGGTCGCGTTTGATCATATTATCGCGATTAGCCATTTCCCATGCTGTATAAAAAACGAGGTCGGCGCGCTTCTTCAATAATTTGTAATTGATCTTGTCTGGCGTATCAGTTGGTTTATGGTAATCGGCCTGAAGCATTCCATCATAATAAAATATAACAGGTACACCTTTTCTTGCAAAGTTGAAATGGTCGCTCCTGAAATAGATCTGGTTGGGATCGGCGGGGTCATTGTATTTGTAATCGAGGCTTAATTTCACATACTTCTTATTCACCATTTCGCTTATAGGCTTTAATTCAGTACTAAGCTTATCATCCCCAACCACATAGATATAGTTCAGGGTATCAGCTGACTTTCTCTCGGTATCAACTCTTCCGATCATGTCAATATTCAGGTCTGCAGTAACCTTATCCATCGGTACTGGTGAATTTTCACTGAAATATTCAGAACCCCAGAGACCCTTCTCCTCTCCACTTACAGCCATTACCAGAACATTCCTGCGTGGACCGTTGCCACCGGCCCTGGCCATGGCAAAAGCTTCGGCGATTTCCATTATACCAACCGTACCGGAACCATCATCGTCGGCACCATAGTAAATGACGTCACCTCTTTTACCGAGATGATCATAATGTGCCGTCAGGATCAGCCATTCATCTTTTTTGTCAGAGCCCTCAATATATCCGAGCACATTAGTGCTTTCAAGCTGGCTAACCTTCTTTTGCAACTCAAGCATTGTATTAGCCTTAAATACAGCAGGTGCAATGGCTGCATCTTTTCCCTTTGCGATCATGTCTTTCAGGCCTTCACCTACAATTGCTGTTGCAAGGTCTGTTGAAACAGTAAACAGACTTGCGGGTTGTTTGTCAGCATACAGATTCGTATACATATTGCCGTTGGGCTGTAAAGCCTGTCGCGGAAAACCATTACCAATAATGATAATAGCTGAGGCGCCTTTACTCATGGCATTATTATATTTTCCATAAAGACCATTAGGAGCACGCCATCCACGCTTCGTTGTTTTGTAACTTGAGGGTGCACCGTCAAGCAGAAGAACTGCCTTCCCTTTTACATCTATTGATCCGTAATCATCAATACCTGCATCGGAATCAACGATGCCATGGCCCGCAAATACAACTTCAGAAAAATATTGGCTTCCCGGTCTTGTAAGTTGCAGAGTTGGCTGAAAATCCTTGTTCAGATCAAATGCTTTGCCGTTCACAGTTAGCGATGCATTGATCAGTGAATCACGAAATACCGGAAAAGTTTGTTGGTAACTTCCATTATTGCCAGGGAGCAGACCTATGCTTTTAAAATGCTGCTCGATGTATGCAGCTGCTTTACGCTGGCCTTCGGTGGCGGTTTCGCGACCCTCCATTTCTGCACCAGCAATAACGTAAAGATGTGCTTTAAGCTCTGCCTCTGTTATGGTTGCTGCAATTTTCTCAACCTTTACCTTTTTTGGCGACTTTGCCTTTTTCTGAGCAAAGCCCATTGTGGCCGGAAACAGCGCCAGCAGTAGAAAAAATTTTCTCATGTGTTTTAAAATGAATTATCTGTTATGGAATGATTACATGCAGGCCATCTTACCAACCCTTGTTCCATGACGGCCACCTTCAAATGAGGTATTGACAAAAGTCTCAACCATTTGAATGGCATATTGCAATGCAACGAAACGAGCGGGAAGGCAAATTATATTAGCATCATTGTGCAAGCGTACCAGTTTAGCGACTTCATGATCCCAGCAGAGGCCTGCACGCACGCCCTGGTGCTTATTTGCAGTAATGGCAACACCATTTGCACTACCGCAGATCAGCACTCCAAATGCAACTTCGCCGGCTTCAACAGCGGCTGCAGTGGGGTGTGCATAATCAGGATAATCTACGGAATCGGTACTACGGGTACCAAAGTCCCTAACCTGCCATCCCGCCAATTCAAGGTGCTTCTTAATGGCTTCCTTATACTCGAAGCCGGCATGATCGCTTCCAATGGCAACTGGTAACTGCTTAGAGAAATCTGACATCAGGATGAATATTTTGGTGGATTCAAATTTCGGATTTATTGCCGGCGTTTCAACTCCATTCCTCAGGAAGGTTTTGTTCAGCAAGATCTTCTTTGTTTACCCTTGCAGCAATGCTTATGCTTATTTCATATAGAAACCAGAGTGGAACTGTTACTATCAGCTGGCTGATGACATCAGGAGGAGTAATTACCGCGGCAATAATCAGTATTATCAATACAGCAAACTTGCGATATGTACGTAAGAAGGAAGCAGTCACAATACCCACCTTGGCAAGGAAATAAACTACCAATGGTAATTGAAATACAATGCCGGTGCCTAAAACAAGGGATACTATATTGTCGATATAATTACTAACTGTAAATGTGTTCTGGATATCAGGACTTAATGTATATGCGGCAAAAAAGTTGACGGTGTAGGGAGCAATCAGGAAATATCCGAAGGCAACACCTGTAAAGAATAGCAATGAAACCCAGAAGATAACTCCGCGTGTTCTACTTAATTCCTTATCGGTAAGCGCGGGCCTGATAAAACGCCAGAACTCCCAGAATACATATGGGAAAGCCACTATCAGTCCGCCCACAAAAGAAATAGTAAAGCTCATCATGAACTGGCTGCTCATTTCTGTACTGATCAGCTTCAGGTTGATTTCGGCCAGGCACATGGCATCGCCAAGTCCAACTTTGTGACTAAACCAGCAGAGAGCTTTGTATGTAATGAAATCTTTATTTGTTGGGCCCATCACAACCCGTCCGAAGAAAAAATCCATGTAAACAAATACTATAATTGCTCCTACCATGATGGCAAGTAAGGAGCGCATTATGTGCCACCGTAGTGCTTCCAGGTGATCAACAAAAGACATCTCAGCTTCGGTTCCCGACTTTCTTCTGAACAATGATTTGGCCATACTTTAAGTGTTCTGTACTAATTATCAGCAATAAAATAAGCGTATATTCGTTTTAATCGTAATTCCACACCAAAAAACCTGTATCAATGAAACGTAATACAATGTACTACGATACTCACGCTATCAAGATCAACAAGGATAGCTATCGACCCGGCATACATCTTTTCCGTTTTATCAGATACATCTGGTGCGTTCTATTTAAGGGTGAATCACCCATTGAGAACAGGCCAGGTTATGCCAGACGGTCGGCAAGATACTAACCCAAATACATATCTGGCACTTACCTCTGAAACCACTTTTTGTATGTGCCCGTCCCCGCCTGCACCGGCGGGGCTTTTTTATTAGCTGAACAGGTACTCTACATCCTCTCGTGTGAGGTTCTTCACAAATCCCTCGTCATCGGCAATCAGGTCGCGCGCCAATACTCTTTTCCTGTCTTGCAATTGCAATATCTTATCCTCAATGGTATCCTTGCAGATCATCCTGTAGGCAAAGATGTTTTTCGTTTGCCCAATGCGGTGAGTTCTGTCGATAGCCTGTTGCTCAACGGCAGGATTCCACCAGGGGTCAACAATATATACGTAATCGGCTGCCGTAAGGTTCAAACCAACCCCACCAGCTTTAAGTGAAATAAGGAAAACACGGCAGTTATCATCTTTCTGGAACCGCTGGATAGCCTTTTCGCGATCGATGGCAGATGTGCTCCCGTCGAAATATTCATAATCAACCCCAAGCTCTTCCAGTTTTTTCCGTATAAGCGCCAGCATTCCCAGGAATTGGGAGAATACGAGGGCCTTGTGGTTACTGATATTCTCACTGATCTCGCGACCCAGTTCTTCCAGCTTGATAGAATGGTTTTCAAACTTATCCTGTTCATTCAGTATGGCGGGAGAATCACAGATCTGGCGAAGTTTCATCAATCCCTGTAAAATGGTAAGCTGAGATTTCTGCATTCCCTGTGCTTCAATGGTGCCAAGGATCTTATCGCGGTAATCATTACGATATGCATCATAGATTTTACGCTGCTCATCTTCCATTTCACACCAGAGAATGGTTTCCACTTTCTCGGGAAGATCTTTTGCCACCTGTTCCTTTGTACGGCGCAGAATAAAAGGGAAAAGTATTTTGCGGAGATGGTCCTTCCGGTCGGGCTCGCCAAATTTATCAATGGGGATAGCAAATTCCTGTCTGAAAAACTCCATACTTCCCAGCATACCCGGATTCAGGAAGTTCATCTGGGCGTATATGTCGAAAGTATTATTCTGCAACGGAGTACCGCTCATGCACAAACGATGTTTGGCCTTCAGCAGAGAAGCTGCTTTTGTAACCTTGCTTGCCGGGTTCTTGATAGCCTGTGATTCATCAAGAACCACATAGTCAAAATCCATTTCCACCAGCATTTTAATATCACTTCTCAGTGTACCATAGGTGGTGATGATAACATTCTTTTCAGCGAGCATCGCTTTATTACGAGAGCGCTCGCCACCATGATGTATATGCCAGGTAAGGGTTGGAGTAAATTTCCGGATCTCGTTTTCCCAGTTGAACATTAGGGTGGTGGGACAAACAACCAGTGCTTTCAATTCATGGTGTGTATCGCGGTAGTGCTGCAGGAAGCTCAATGCCTGCACTGTTTTACCAAGACCCATATCATCAGCCAGGATTCCCCCCCAATTCACTTCACTCAGGTAATTGATCCACTGGAAGCCGAAGGCCTGGTAAGGCCGTAAAATGGGCAGCAGGTGCTCTGGCGGCATCACTTCGCGGATACTTTTGAAGCCGCGCAGCCGATCATATTTCTCTTCCAGTTGTATGAACAACTCTTCTTCATTGCGCTCATTGTAGAGTTCATCAATGACGCTCATATGGTATTTGGAGAGACGCAGACTCTGAGCTTTCCCTTCACCGATACGAAACAATAATGAATACTTCTTGATCCACTCTTCCGGTAAAATTCCAAGAGACCCGTCTTCCAGTTGAACGAACTGCTGCTTGTTAGCCAGCGCCCTCTTCACTTCTGCAACAGTCACTTTCAGGTCGCCAAAAACAATATCCACTTTAGCATCAAACCAGTCAGTATTGCTGCTGATCTGTATCCTGGTTTGTGGCTTTGCTGTATTAAATCGAAAATTGCGGAGTGCTTCAAATCCGAATACAGGCACTTTCATATCTTTCATGGCATCCACAAACAAGAAAAACCAGTTATTGCGGAGTACATCTGCACCCTTCAGGACAAGGTTCTGTGAGCCATCGGGACGGATAAAATTGGAATGTAAGGCCTCAAGCTTCTGCAGAAATTGAGACTCAACTTCTTTGTTTCTATGTACGATCATTACCTTATCGCCGTCCGGAACAATGATCTCATCCTTATCGCCTGGTTTGGTTTCAAAGCCTTTATAGGAGAATATGGGCTGGAACACAAGGTAATCGCCCTTTTCCTGTAGCATCAGGATACGCTCCGGGTCTCCATCTTTATAAGATGATATAATGGCAGCATCAAATTCAACATGATAATGTTTTGCCAGCGGCAGAACAAGTTGTTTGAGCTGCATCTGCCAGGTGCTTTTCGTAATTGTGATACTTCCCTTCGGCATGAAGGTTTCCACGCGGTTCACATCTTCCTCATTACGCCAGCAGTAAAGATTTTCGTTAAACAGGAAAAGAAGGTTACTGTTGATCTGGTTATCGGTAAGTTTCAGTTCCTTTCCATTGATCTTTACATAACAGGTAATCTCATATTGGGTCTTCTTCTGTTGTACCCGGAAATAAGGAACAAGTGGCTCAGTCACTATTCCGATAGACTGCAGGTTATCGGTCTTGAAAACCTTGTTGGGCGGAAGCATATAAATAAATGGGCTATCTGCCACCTCATTCATTAGTTTCCGCAATTTCGGCTGCATATACTCAACCACCAGGTGTTTGGTTTCTGCGGGAAGATCATCACTTTCATGATGAATAATATTTTCCCAGATACCGCTAAAAGGGGAATTCCTGTTCAGATATTTGGTAAGTTCTGTTTCCTGCATCCTGCGCAGCGCCGGAATAAGGGCACGATCCGACTCCGGGTATATTTCAGCATTTACATATTTGGTCAGGTCTATTTTTTCAACTTTCCCGAGTAGCTTTTGCTGTTGTTCATCTGCTTCTCCCTGTACAGCCTCCAATAAAAATCCAGGATATGAACGAGGCTGAAGATTTAAAACAATGCCGATTCGTTGTGCAGTAGCTTCTTCCTTATCATTTTGTTCCTGCTCAGCTTCTTCAGTCAGAACAGCAACTTCTACCGGTTTAGGTTTGTTAGCCTGTAAAGGATTGATCCGTTTAATAGCATTATCAAGCACCCTGAGAAATGGTTTACCTTCCTTATATGCAAACTCAAATTTACCTTTCAGGTCGTCATTAAGGCTATATCCGTAGGCTTCCAGTAATTTATTCTTCTCTTTATCCCAGTTCCGGATCGAATCAAAATAGTTAGGGCCAAATGAGTTTAGCAGCTGAAGAAATACAATAACCTTTGGCAGGCAGAGTGGATGTTTTGTATCTACATAATCACAACTGGTATCGAAATTGCGTTCCTCATTCTTACGGATCACCACTTTATATTGCCGGCCATCCAGGTCAACTGTAGCCTTCACCACTTCGTCAGCGGCCGATTCAATATTTGCCTTTGAAGTGCGTAAATATTGTTCCGCTTCATTATATGTTTCCTGTCCACTCAGGAGCCGGATAGTTTTTAAATCGATGGACTTCATCTTTATGACCGTATGGCGTTGGTCATAAACAACTTCTTCGGCCAATAAAAGGTTTTTATCAAGCAGTTCCTGTAACTGTATTAATGCTGCGGCTTCATGGCGACAGATATCGCCCAGGTTATAAGGGCAGCTGCATCTTACGGATAAACTTTTGGGGTCGGAGAATTTCTGAACATACACCTTATAGAATGTAGCATAGCTGTCATCCTTTACCCTGAAGGTAACAGAGCCTAATAATTCATCATATTCTACCAGTTCAACATAGCCGATGGCATGGATTTTTTTTCCTCTCCTGATAACTTCATCGGTTCCATTGGTATAAACATATTTAATAAGGTGCGGTAAAGCCATTCGTTTATTCTTTTATCCGGACTGCAGCTTGGTTGCGGGCAGGCCAATCTGCAAAAGTAACGGAAAGAGTGGCAGATAACCATATTAATTATTGTTTTTACGGCATGGTATTCGCCTTCGCAATGATACCTTTGTTACTAAAGAATTGATCTCTATGAATCTTTTTCTCCGAGTTGCCATTGCAGCTAGCATATTGAGCACTTACCAGACACAGGCACAGAAGCTGAAAAAATCAGATAAGCTTGTGATCAGCCACTTACAAAAACATGTTAAATACCTGTCAGACGACAAGTTGGAAGGCCGCAGAGCCGGCACTCCCGGGGAGGAATTGGCAAGAACATATATTAGTAACGAATTCCAGAAAATCGGATTAATGCCAAAAGGTGACAAGGATGGCTGGTTTCAGTCATTCCCCATAAATGATGGAAAGGATTATTCGGCTGATAGTTACCTCTTCATTGATGAGCACGAGATCAATAAGAAAGATTTCTTCCCCTATGCATTATCTCCCGAAAAAATCATTGAAGCGATGCCTTCCATTGCATTAAGGGAAGAGGGTGTTCCATGGTTTCTGGATCTGGGGGCCGAGAGGGAAGCAAACAAACATAACCCGCATTTTGACCCAGAGGCAAATATTCTCCTGAAGGCGAAGGATGCTGCTGAAAAGGGAGCTACGGCATTATTGCTCTATAATGACAGCAGCCAGGTTTTCAACCCCAAGCAAAAAGGTGATCAACTACCCATTCCCGTGATCTTTGTATCTGAGAATGTATCCAAAAAATATTTTGATGATGAGACAGCTACACTTGAAATCAAAATGAAAACAGGTTTCCGGAATATTGAGCGGACGGGTAATAATGTAATTGGCTACATTAACAACAATGCAACTTATACCGTGATTATAGGAGCTCATTATGATCATCTTGGTTATGGTGAAGATGGCAATTCCATGCTTCGCACCAATGAACGTTTAATCCATAATGGTGCCGATGATAATGCCAGCGGAACGGCAGCGCTTATTGAACTTGCGCGGAAGTTGAAAATGGAGAAGAAAAGTAGTGCTAATTATTTATTCATTGCCTTTTCTGCTGAAGAGCTTGGGCTTTTTGGATCAAAATATTTTACCGAAAATGCTACGATTCCTCTAAACCAGGTGAGCTATATGATAAATATGGATATGGTTGGACGGCTGAATGATAGTTCCCGAACGCTTACAGTTGGTGGAATAGGCACATCACCCTCATGGGCCTCAACCTTTAGCTCTATCAGTGATACCCGGCATTTCAAGATCAAATTCGACAGTAGTGGTACAGGCCCCAGCGATCATTCATCTTTCTATCGGAAAGATCTTCCTGTATTATTTTTCTTCACCGGACTACATACCGATTACCACAAGCCCGGCGATGATGCCGAAAGGATCAACTATGAAGGCCAGTTCAGAATTCTCCAGCTCGTTGAAAATGTAGTAAAGAAAACAACTGGCCAGAACAAACTTGTATTTACAAAAACACGTGAACAGCAAACGGGTACATCTGCAAGATTCAGTGTGAGCCTTGGCATCATGCCCGATTACAGCTATAGCGGAAACGGTGTAAGGGTTGACGGCGTTAGCGATGGCAGACCTGCAATGAAGGCTGGCATTCAAACCGGGGATATTATTCTTCAATTAGGTGAACACCTGACCAGCAGTGTGGAATCATATATGCAGGCTCTTTCCAAATTCAAAAAAGGCGACAGCACTAATGTGCGTTATAAAAGGGGAGATAACGAGCTTTCTGCCGATATTCGTTTTTGACAACCGGGATAAATATGAAATTGAAACTTGATATGTCCGGTGCGGCAGATGATTTTTTCTGCGATGCTCATTTGCTGGGCATCGTTGCACCAATCCGGGACTATCAATTCTGCTGGCAGCTAAACCAACGGTTTCGTTTTCAGTTCAGGGTTAATAATGACATCGAGATACAGATGAACAAAAAGAACCGCAACTACTATTTTCCAATTTACCAGTATGCAGAACCCAACCAATATTTAACCCACTACCTGTACAAGAATCATCATGATGGCGAGTATCTGTTGCCTGAGTTCAGACACCTGGATTTTTTATGGCTGATCAAAGGTGATGATGTAACTGCAACATTCATAGCAGAGATCATCCAGAATATCCGTGCAATCAATGCGGTTCAACTGGTAACCGAACTTACCAATGAAAAGATCAGGCATAAAGAACACCTGATTTTCTAGTCCAACTTAATTTGCCGAAATTGAGGGATGCTTCAAAAATTCCGTAATAGTTTCAAGCAATACGGGGCTCTTAACTTTCCGGTAGTGTTGTTGAAATCCGCTTTACAGAAATTTTCCATTTATATAGAATCATTCATTGTTTATGGAAAAAAGCTGAATAGCATCCGGTCATTGAATAGTCCCACTGGTTACCTGATCCGCGAAATTGATCTGGAAGCCCTGAAGAATGCTGGTTCCATGCATTTTAATGATAGTAATATCAGCAGGTTTACCGAACGTATCAACAGCGGGGGATATTCTGTTTTTGGGGCATATAAAGGGGACGACCTGGTTGCTTATGCATGGATGTCAATGGAATCAATTGAATTACCCGGTTTTATTAGGAACCACGGGCTTGTTCCTGATGAAGATGAAGCCTATCTGCTCGATGCATTTTGCCTTCCTGAACACAGGGGGAATGGATTGCAGAAAGTATTGCTTACAGCGAGAATGAATAAGGTTTACCAGGAAGGAAAGGGGAAAGTGATAACCATAGTTAGAAAGGAAAACCTCTCATCGCGTACAGCAATTCTGAAGAGTGGGTTCAGGGCTGAAAGAAAATTAATATTCCGAAGAATAGGAAATAACCAACAATTTCTACAGAAGTCAGTCAGTTCTTTTAATCAATAAAAATATTTTATGTGGAACGAAACAGATGATCAACTCTACAGAAAATTTGAGTTCAAAGATTTTTCAGAAGCATTCGCCTTTATGACAAGGGTTGCGCTTGAAGCAGAGAAGATGGACCATCATCCAAAATGGACAAATGTTTGGAACATTGTGGAAGTATGGCTGCGCACCCATAGTGCTGGTAATATTGTAACAGAAAAGGACAAAAAGCTTGCTGCTGCAATTGATAAAATATACAAGTCGTCTTGATCGTTACTGCACCATTATCCTTTTGTCTCCGGCTAATGTCATTCTCCCTATGGGTTCCAGGTACTGAATGAGACCGGCTTCTGACAACTCTTCACGCACTTTGTGAGCCATGGCCGGATCAACAGAAATGAGTAAACCCCCATTGGTTTGCGGGTCGGGTAACAGACTGAATGCCTCCATAACATTCACCCCTTTAGCAAAACCCACATGGGTACTGTAACTGTTCCAGTTTCTGAAGGTGGCATCCGGAATAATTCGTTTGGAAATATATTCTTTAACGCCTGGCAGGGTGGGAATTGCAGCGTAATTAATTTCTGCCGACAGCCCACTGCCTTCTGCCATTTCCAGTAAGTGACCCAGTAGTCCAAACCCCGTAACATCGGTCATGGCATGAACACCTTCAATTTTCCCGATTGTTGCACCCAGTTTATTCAGTAATACCAACTGGTCAATAAATGGTTGGAAATGTTCAGGCTCAAGCACATTTCGTTTCATTGCGGTAGAAAGTACACCGGTACCCAGCGCTTTAGTAAGGAATAACAGATCGCCGGCACGGGCAGTATTGTTCTGCTTAAGATCTTTATGGTTGGCAAGTCCATTCACAGACAATCCAAAAAGTGGTTCGGGCGAATCAATGCTATGTCCGCCGGCCAATGGTATTCCTGCTTCTGAACATATCGACCTTGCGCCTTCCAAAACCTTTTGCGCGAGTGAAGCGGGTAATTTTTCTACCGGCCATCCAAGAATGGCTATGGCCATGATTGGTTTTCCCCCCATCGCATAAACATCACTGATAGCATTGGCGGCAGCGATGCGTCCGAAATCAAATGCATCATCAACAATTGGCATAAAAAAATCGGTTGTCGATATCAATGCCTGGTCATTTCCAAGGTCATAAACAGCAGCATCATCTTTGGAATGGTTGCCCACTAATAATGAGGGGAATTTTTGATCGGGTTGTTCTGAGTGAAGAATCTGTTCTAATACCTGGGGTGATATTTTACATCCACAGCCAGCACCATGAGAATATTGTGTAAGAGAATAATTGGTTTCAGACATATCAATTCTGTTTCAGTTGATTCAATAATAATTGCGCATTACGAACATGATCCACAGCAAATCCCTTAACTGTTATTACGGGTGTACCAGGCTCCCGGCTATCGAGGCCTTTCAGGTACCATTTGTCGTAGTATTTCAGAAGGATTGCAAATGAGGACCTGATATCATTTTCTATCAGGCTGTTGATGGCAGTTTTTGTTTCCAGTCCGCCAAGCCTTTTCTGGATCCTCAGGATAGCACCAATAAGTTTATCACGATCTGCTTTGCCATAATCTTTAACGATAAAATCAAGCCGCTCTTCAAAAGGAACATCAAGAAAATAACAGGGAGAGCTTCGCATTTGTTTGTAAAAAGGCTGGGGTATCAAAAGGTTCCCAATCCGGAGGCTTTCATCCTCTGCCCAGATCGCTTTGTCCGCTGTTTCTTTTGTATTATGCCATTGACGCAACTTCATGCCCAGCAGGTTCTCAAACATTTCCTGGGAAGGTTGTTCGGGTTGCCCCAAATGCCCGAATGCAGAACCCTTGTGCATGGCAAGAGCCTCCAGATCTATAATGGGCTCTCCAAGCCTTTCCAACTTCTGAAGAATTTCTGTTTTGCCGGTACCTGTGTATCCGCCAAGAATCTTCAAATCAACGGGTGCTTCAAATTGTTCAAGTATGTGATGCCTGTATGATTTATAACCACCTATAAGGGTATAAACCCTGAAACCATAAAGATCAAGCAACCAGGCTACACCGCCTGATCTCATTCCGCCACGCCAGCAGTGGACAAGTATGGTTTGAGGAACATCATTTGAATTAATTATGGGATTGCTATTTGCCTGCTGAACATGATGAGCTTGCAGGAGTTTCTCCACTTCCTCAAGCATGGGACGCATCTTAGGGCCAAAATAATCCAGTCCAATCTTTATCGCCTGTTCGCGACTTTGCTGTTTATAGGCAGTGCCAACAACCTTACGCTCTTCATCTGTAAACAACGGTAAGGAATATGCGCCCGGTATATGTGCATGGTTAAATTCTGATGGGCTGCGTACATCCAGAACAGGATGACTGGCTGCCAATTCAAGAAACGATTCAATTACAATAGGTTTTACTGCCATGGCTAAACAACAAAGCTGACCTTCAGAAGGCCAGCTTTGAATATTTAAAAGATCATGATTATCTGTTCATGCTTGCGAGGAATTCTTCATTGCTTTTTGTTCCTCTCATACGTTTAAGCAATTCTGACATAGCTTCTTCCGTATTCATATCATTGAGATAAAGTCTCAACAAGTTCATGCGTTGCAGCACATCGCGGTCAAGAAGCAGATCATCTCTCCTGGTTGAAGATGCAACAAGGTCAATGGCCGGATAAACACGGCGATTGGCCAGGCGACGATCAAGTTGTAGTTCCATGTTACCGGTACCTTTAAACTCTTCGAAAATCACTTCATCCATCTTGGAACCAGTATCGATCAATGCTGTTGCCAGAATAGTGAGTGATCCGCCATTCTCGATTTTACGAGCCGCACCGAAAAATTGTTTAGGCTTTTGCATAGCGTTGGCTTCAACACCACCACTTAATACTTTTCCGGAGGAGGGTGCTACAGTATTATGTGCACGCGCCAGACGGGTAATTGAGTCAAGGAGGATCACAACATCATGTCCGCACTCTACCAATCGCTTTGCTTTCTGCAATGCCATAGTAGAAACTTTTACGTGCTTCTCCGCTGGCTCATCAAATGTTGAGGCGATAACTTCCGCTTTAACGCTTCGTTCCATATCGGTTACTTCTTCAGGTCGCTCATCAATAAGAACAACCATCAGGTAACATTCAGGGTGATTAGCGGAGATGGCGTTGGCAACTTCTTTAAGAAGAACTGTTTTACCGGTTTTAGGTTGTGCAACAATTAATCCTCTCTGGCCTTTACCAATAGGAGTGAAAAGATCTATCATCCTTGTACTATAACCATTTGGTTCAGTGAAAAGATTCATCTTTTCAAATGGGAACAGCGGTGTGAGGTAATCAAACGGAACGCGATCGCGCACTTCTTCAGGCGTACGTCCGTTAATTGTTTCAACCTTTAGCAGGGCAAAATATTTCTCTCCTTCTTTCGGTGGGCGAACAGATCCATTTACGGTATCGCCTGTTTTCAGACCGAATAATTTTATCTGAGAAGGAGATACATAAATATCATCGGGAGAGGAGAGGTAATTATAATCACTGCTGCGAAGGAAACCATAACCGTCGGGCATCATTTCTAATACGCCTTCGGCTGGTATCACACCATCGAATTCAATATTGAAGAAATCTCTGTCGCGGCGTTGTTGCTGCATTTGCTGAGGCTGCGACTGGTGGGGTCGGTTCTGTTGTTGTTCAGCGGGAGCCGCCACGGGGGCAGGTTCAGCAGGTTTACGTGTTATCTCAGTAGCCTCTGGTTCGGCAGCAACAGTAGCTGCTTCCTGCGAATCCTGCTTTTCGTTGAATACAGGTTCCGGGGTTGGTTCTTCTGCCTTTTTACGCCCTCTTTTAGCTACGGGTTTTTCTGCCGCGCGTGCAGGGGCTGCATCAGCAACAACATCTTCCTTTTTGGCTATAACCTTTTTAGCTTCCGGCCTTGGTTTGGGCTCTTCCTCGCTCATAACTTCTGCCTCTTCCGTAGAATTAGCTGTAGTTGCTTTAACGATACGTTTTCTCTTATTGGAAGCTCCGGAATCTGTGCCTTTCCCTTCACTGGCAGTAACTGCCTGCTTATCCAGGATCTTGTAAACGAGTTCCTGTTTATCGAGTTTTTTTGCACCGGGAATTTTAAGTTGCTCCGCAATATCGAGCAACTCAGGAACGAGCATGTCGTTCAGTTGCAGAATGTCATACATACTAAGACTTGTGCGTTTTGTGAGATTTCAATCAGCCTTACTTCTTGAAAAATGGAATGAATTATTGATTGGGTGTACTACAAGTGACGAGTTGGTGAGCTGGAAGATGAACTGATCAGCTTGGTTCCAATTGCAATTTTAGGCTAAAAAGGCCATATCCAAAAAAAAATCCTGATATTTTTTGCCGCCACGATCATCTTACCACATTCTCCAAAGGCTTTCCAGCTTCAAAATCCGTGATATTACCCAGCGTGGTAATCGCAATTTGGGTGAGTGCCTCTTCCGTGAAAAAGCCCTGGTGCGAGGTTATTAATACATTAGGAAAGCTTATCAATCGAAGTATATCATCATCATCAATCAATTCGCCGCTGCGGTCATAGAAAAAAAGCTTTTCCTCCTGCTCATATACATCAATGCCCAGATAGCCCAAATGACCTTTCTTTAAAGCTTCAATAACATCGGCAGTATTTATGAGGCCGCCGCGGCTGGTATTGATGAGCATTGAGCCGCGTTGCATTACTGATAGGGTTTCCGCGTTAATAAGGTGATGTGTTTGGTTATTAAGCGGACAATGCAAAGAAATGATCCTGCTTTGTGAAAGCAGGTCAATAAGAGGCAAGTATTCCACTCCCCTTGCTTGCAAATCTTTATTAGGCATAATGTCAAAAGCCAACACCCTACAACCAAAGCCAATCATGATGTTGGCAAATGCCTCCCCTATTCTCCCTGTTCCAATCACACCAACTGTTTTACCGTAAAGGTCGAAGCCATCCAATTTCTCAAGTGAAAAATTGCCCTCCCTGATCCTGTTATATGCCTTATGCGTTTTCCTGTTAAGTGTCATGATCAGTGCAACGGCATGTTCGGCAACAGCATGGGGTGAATAGGCTGGTACCCGCACGATGGTTATCCCTAATCTTTGTGCGGCCTCAAGGTCAATATTATTATAACCCGCACAACGTAAAGCGATAAGTCTTATGCCATGGAGGTTCAGAATTTCAAGAGTATCGGCTTGAAGTTTATCATTGACGAAAACACATACGGCATCTGTTCCCGCCGCCAGGGCAGCCGTTTGGGCATTCAGGGGTGCGTCTAAATATACTATTTCATGCAGGTCATTAAAGCGATTGAAAAACTGCCTGTCATATAATTGGGTTGAAAAAAAAGCTATTCTCATGATAAAAATATTGATGATAAAAATACATATGAACTCCCCAAACTACGAATCGGCTTATCTTTGCCCTCCTTAAACAAAGGATATGTTCAACAAGCGTGTAAAGATAAAAGAGCTGCTTACCTGGAATCCTTCGGGTCAGGAAGTTACAGTAATGGGATGGGTAAGAACCTTTCGCAACAACCAGTTCATTGCACTAAATGACGGGTCAACCAATACCAATTTACAGGTAGTGGTCGCCCTTGGAGAATTTGATGATGAAATTCTGAAACGCATTACCACCAGCGCCTCTTTAAAGGTTACAGGCACTGTAATACCATCACAGGGCAAGGGACAAAACATGGAGCTTAAGGCGTCAGCAGTTGAAATACTCGGCGATAGCGATCCTGAAAAGTATCCCCTTCAACCCAAAAAACATAGTCTGGAATTTTTACGTGAGAAGGCGCACCTGCGTTTCCGAACAAATACATTCGGATCAATTTTCCGGGTTCGTCATTCAATAGCTTTCGCCATCCATAAATTCTTTCACGAGAAAGGCTTTCTGTATTTGCACACGCCTATCATTACCGCCAGTGACGCTGAGGGTGCGGGTGAAATGTTTCGGGTGAGCACTCTTCCATTTGACAATCCACCACGCAATGATGATGGCAGCATTAATTTCCGGGAAGATTTTTTCGGAAAGAGCACAAACCTTACTGTCAGCGGTCAGTTGGAGGGAGAGCTTGGTGCCACTGCTTTTGGGGATATCTATACTTTCGGTCCAACATTCCGTGCTGAAAATTCAAATACTACGCGCCACCTGGCTGAGTTCTGGATGGTTGAACCAGAGATGGCCTTCTCTGATCTGGAAGACAACATGAACCTGGCAGAGGAATTCATCAAATACATCATTGGCTTTGTGATGGAGAATAACCGGGAAGACCTGGAGTTTCTTGCCAGCCGACTTGCTGAAGAAGAAAAACAACTTCCTGCCGACAAGCGTACTGACATGCCACTTCTGGAAAAATTGGAATTTGTTCTTAACAATAATTTCGAACGCATCACATATACAGAGGCAATTGACATTCTGCTACAATCACCAGCATATAAAAAGAAGAAGTTTCAGTATGAGGTGAAATGGGGTATTGATATGCAGAGTGAGCATGAGCGTTACCTGGTGGAAAAGCATTTCAAAAAACCTGTTATCGTCACCAATTATCCAAAGGATATCAAAGCATTTTACATGCGCCAGAACGATGATGGCAAAACGGTAGCCGCAATGGATATTCTGGCACCGGGCATTGGGGAAATTGTTGGGGGATCACAAAGGGAAGAGCGGATGGAAAAGCTCGAGGCGCGCATGAAAGAGATGCACATACCTGCGGATGAACTCTGGTGGTATCTCGACACACGAAGATTCGGAACAGTGCCGCATGCAGGCTTCGGACTTGGTTTTGAACGTATGGTGCTCTTTGTTACCGGAATGGGTAATATCCGGGATGTAATTGCTTTCCCGCGTACACCCAAGAGTGCTGAATTTTAATACTGCCTGGCTAGATATCATTACGGTAAATTAGAGCGGCTTAAGGTAAACATCGCAATCCATTATTGGCTCCCTGAGTCTGTTCCAACTTGAAATAACATGACTCTCCGGAACAGCCACAGAAGCTGGAACAAATACAATTGTTATCTGATTTTGAGTGATCAGCTGGTTTGCCACTTCCACTTGGGCAGGTAATGACAAATAATGCTTCCCTTCTGCGAAATACGCTACATAAACCGATCCGAAGAATTGATAATCGGAACTATCTGGCCATTTTGCCATACGGCTATTCTTATAACGCCCTGCTGATAGCTCCTTTCCTAGCTTATACTCCTTCATGGAATAAAACTTGTAATAGGGCTGTGGTACAAAGAAGTTCGCTTGATTTAAATATCTGAGGAAAACAATACTAATTGCAACTACCGTAAAAACCAGTTTCCAGTTAATAAATGATTGGTTCGAATTTTCCAACCATTGGGTAATCATTTGATCACCCAGATGGGCGAATACTATAAATGAAATCAATACGTTGACCCACAAGTACCGGTCTTCAATGAACAAAAAAAGGTAGCCGGCAATATTTAACAAAAAAAAGAAAAGGAGCTTCAAAAAACTGCTTCTTAAAAAATCCAAACTGGGATTTTTATAAGCGCGGTAGCATGCTAACACTAATGAAACGGCGCCAGCTATGCATAATAACCTTGTACTGGATCTTGTGATTATTATTGATAAAAGATTATGCCATATTACATTGACCTGGAATAGAAAGTTATTCCATGAGCCGAAAGCATTATAATCTCTGAACCCCGAAGCCAGTATAGGATCCTGCCATGCTGTTACTGCTTCGTTATTATTAACTGGTGCTACAAACTCCAGTAAGAACTTCCAATTGTCGTACATCATCCCTCCATGATTAAATCCACCGGAACCGGTTAGCATGAGATAACCATACTTGGAATACAGTGCATATAACCATGGTGAAACAAGGAGGAAAAAACAGACATATACAAGCAGATATTTTTTTATGGCATTCCGGTAATTATCAGGCTCTGAAAAAACTGACTCCAATAATGACCATAGAATCACTCCACTAATAAAATAAAAATTATAGGACTTCACCAGGTATAGTACACCTAACCAAATAGCCGTGATCAAAGGCTTCTGAAGAGTATAACCTTTCAACCAGTAGTACGCAAAAAACAATAATAGGACGGCAGAGCTCAGATCAGGTGAGGTGACATCATATACAAAGCGAAGTATAATAGTTGCAATAACTGAAAGGAAGACGGCCTTCGTATTTTCATGTACGCCGAGAAAATTCAATAAGATCCAGCAGGCAATCATGCCCGCGAAACCAACCAGTATATTATAGATCTTGAAAACAAAAAGCAGTTCAAATTCTGAGTGTGTGAATGGCGCAATTACCCAGGAAAGCATGGGCGACCAATAGGCATTAACGGCATCATAAATATGCCCCATCCCATAGCTTTTGGCAATGCTGAGATAGGAGACCGCATCCAGATTCATCATGTACCTGAGGGGGAAAAAGAAAATTATGGCGATTGACAGGTAACCAGCAAGTATCCATTTCAGGTATAAGGGAATGCTATCTTGAAAAATTAGTTTCTTCAATGGATCCAGTTTTGCTTGATGTCTTCAAATTTTACATTAAACGTAACCAGAGCATTCAGGAGAATTGCAAATATCATGATCTGCATTCCAGCCATTATACCGAGACCGCCGGGTATAATAAGCCGAAATGTATGCATGGGATCAAGATCACCATAGTTCTGCCTGGCCCATTCAATAACTGCAATAAGAGAGAGTGCAAGGCCAATCAAAAAAACAAATCCGCCTATTATAAGTCCTCTTTCAAACCTGAATGCCCTGATCATTTTCTCCTCGAGCATGGAGAGATAATGAAACTGCATTCGATTTCCATAAAAACGAAGAAGGAGATAGAACTGAAGGAGTTGTAAACCCAGCAATATAAAAACTGATCCGAAAAAGAAAGTATGTATGTCGAGGTTGATTGAGGCAATAGTAATTCTGGAAAAGAGAAGCGCGAAAAATAAAAATATACCTGTCACAAGAAAGAGAAGTCCCGGCATTAGCATGAGCCATTTTGGCGAAAGCATAATTATCTGCCTGAATTGTCTCCATCCATCCTGCCAGGTTTTGAGGTGTGGGGCTCTGTTTCTGCCATCCTTATAAAGTTTCACAGGAACTTCTGCTATGATCATTTTCCGATACCCTGCCCTTGCCAGCATTTCTGTGATGAAATCCATACCCCGGGCCTGCATCCCAAGGGAAAGATAGGCGGCACGAGTAATGCCACGGAGCCCGCAATTAAAGTCGCGAAAAGGAACAGCAAAAGATTTTCTACCCATATAGGAAATAACCGGCGTGCCGAGGTACCGATGCAAAAATGGCATTGCGTCTTTCTCTACACCCCCAGTGAACCTGTTTCCAACAACGAGGTCGGCGCCTTCCATCAACTTATCATAGAAAGGTTTGCATTCATCGAAATGATAACTATCATCCGAATCACCGAAAATTATGTGCGATCCTGATGATGCCATAATACCATAATGTAAAGCAGCGCCATATCCTTTCACCGGAACTTGCAGGCATTTGACACCTTCTTCGCGGCATATCTCAATAGATCGGTCGGTGCTCCCATTGTCGGCAATGATAATTTCTGATGGTACCGGTAAAGTTGATAAAAATTCCTTAGCTCTTCTAATACAGGTTGCCAGCGTCAATTCTTCGTTCAGGCAGGGCATAACAATGGAAATGGAGACTGGTATCATCTTACCTGTTTTGTTTCCAAAGAATCAGTTGGATCAACTTTTGCATTGGCAATAGCCTGGTGCCTGATCAACTCGGTAATATGTTCTTCCAGTTTCCTTATCCTGGCATATAAACGCATAACCACATACCAGAATATGAGTATGCATATATAGAAAACAAGGTCTGCCCCTCTTCCCACACCAATTTTGTGGGCTATCTGATTTGTAAGCTCCGGTTGCAGTATTAACAAGATCGCAACTATACCCATCAGGGTTACCAGAACAACACTAAATACTGCTTTCTTCATACGCTGAAAGAAATATAGTGTAATCATCAGCACACCTGTGATCAACAAAATCTGGATACCCGTCATCGGAATAGTTTGTGTAAAACTACATCAAATAAGATACGTATGCTGTTGGCGGATGACTGGCCCTTTTTCCTGCTATAGGCTGAATAGTGTACTGTTACGGGTAACTCCATCCATTTCAGACTATGCCTTTTAATTTCAAGAATAAGCTCGGTAGCGTGTGCCATCCTATTCTCTTTTAATTGGATCTTGCTGGCCGCCTTTCGGCTTAGCGCACGGATACCATTATGCGCATCACTCATCCATAGTCCGGTTAGCATAAAATGAAATATCCTGGCGAAATGGATCAGAACTTTTCTTGTGAATGGCATTTGCGGTGCCTCACCGGCAAATCTTGATCCCATCACTACATCTGCCTTCCCTTCCAATACTGCTGACACCAATGGTTTAATATCACGGGGATCATGTTGACCATCGGCATCAAAACTTACAATAATATCTGCACCCTTCTGTAATGAATACGATATTCCTGTTTGTAATGCTGCTCCCTGTCCAAGATTTACCGCATGCCTTATTATATGGCAACCGTGTTGCTGAATAAAGCTGTTAAGCGGGGGATCTGATCCGTCATCTACTATAACCAATACGTATTCACCAGCGATTCTTATACCATCGATGACCTCGGACAGCGTTTGCTGTTCGTTATAAGCTGGTATGACGATGAATACCCTATTCATTTACCGCTGGTTTAAGATGGGTGATAAAATGTACGGTATTAGAAAATGCTTTCCTGGGCTGAAAGCCATAGCGATCAAGGAATGGGGCTAAGGATTTTATATCCCTTGATGGCAATGATAATACCACAGTTGTTGGCCTTATTAGTTTGATTCTGGAATCTGGTCTCAGGTCGCGAATAAGTCGGAATACTTTAACCTTCTCCTGAGCGGCAAAGAAGGCATCGCCGTAACCAAGTGAGAACAATACAACATCATTCCCATTAGTGCGTCCCTCGTTCAACAATGCCTTATAAGATGACCATCCAGCGGCTGCCCCGTCTGGGAAGAAAGGATCTTCTGTTTTAATCAGCGCTGCCCTTTTAGCAACAATATAAACAGTATGCGTTACCTGGAAAGCAAGAGCCGAAACAAAGGCAATCTTAAGTACCATCTGCACTCCAGGGCGGTTCCACTGACGCATATAAAGCCTCCAGGCAATGGCAAATAGAATTAGCGTAAGCGGGAAAAGAAAATAACGATCTTCTATCAGGTATGACCAACCGCCGCCATCTTCAGTACTGAAATCAATACGGATACTCAATATTATCAGTACCACCATAAAGGGGATGCATATTAGTCCGGATGAAAGAAAATATTGCTGTTCATTGCTTCTCTGTAACAGAAGGTCGTAAGATCTGGTACGGATTATCCAGGAGATGATCATCAAAACAAGAATAATTTCCGAGCTCCTTTTGAGAAAGGAATGAAATAATGAAAAGGCGGTATCAAATAGTATTGAAAACTGCATGCATAAAAATGTTACATGCGTAATAGCCTGCCAGAATAACGGAACCAGGTTGAATGCTTTAGCCGGGTAAAACCCTTTTTTCCATTCTTCCAGATAAGTAAAAGAACCCGTATTGATCTTATTGAAACCAAGATATATTAGAATAGTAAGGCTCACCAATAATGCCATCACAAGGCCCGCCCCAACATACTTATTTTCTTTTTTTCTCCAGCCATTCCATATCAGTAAAACAGGTAAAACAAATAATGAAGTGATGTAGATGTACCTGAAAAGAAATGCAGTGGAAAGAAACACTGCCACAATAATGATATAATGATCAGTAGGCTGATCGAGCCATTTCATGAAGTAATAGACTGCCCATAGAAGACAGGCTGTTGCAATGATATCTGTGGGAAAGGAATAGTACATGCCTTCATACACTTCGGTGGCCTTGAACCAAACAAGCATCATTTGCACCATTCGGGGAAGGCCAATGAATTTTGCCAGCCACCATATTGCTCCGAGGTAAAGAATCACACCGGTTGTTTCTATTACCATTGAACTGGTTATCAGATCACCGCCCGTAATTTTCAATAATGCGGCAAGAATAATACTGTAAAGTGGTGGCCACTCCAGTAACACACGATTCGTTACCTGGTTGATATTATTCAAGTCTACTAACGGTATAGTATAACCATTCCCCTTTGCAAGTTCAAGGGCCGCAACTACCTGCAAGCCACGGTCACCATCAATATAGAGATAGCTCCTTAGCAGAACTGATTTCAATATAACCGCAAGCAGGAATAAAGTCCACAACAGCCATTTATTATCAAAATATTCCTGAAACCGCGATGGGGTGTTGATCGAGTTTCTCATCTTTCAGTGATGCGTTTTTTAAATGCGTCCACCCGCTGATCAACATTGGTGCGGATATTCATATAGAACAGGTTAATATCCCCCACATGATAATTTTTCCTGCGGAATAAGCGACTTCCCGGAAAATCAGGCCAGCTCACCCAGAGCAGGTCTTTATAGATCTGTGCATCATTAACCCGGGGGAAGATTTCATTAAACTTATACAACACAGCTCCACGGTGCAAGGTATCAGGCGCATAGGCGGTGTCGGTAGTCCAGGTAAGAGGATTGGTTACCACTGACTGCCTTGCCGCGGCTGCATATTCGGGTTCATAGCCCCTTCGGAAGGTACGCCAGGATACAAAACATCCCGTTTCAATTGAATCGGCACAGGGCTTTAACTCACTGAAATAACCGGGCTCAACCTGGATGCCAATGATATAAGCTGCTACCAATTGATGCCTGAGCGCTTGCCCTTCAAAAAACTCCTTCAGCAATCGCTTTGTATGGGTGGTACCCTGACTATGAGATGCTATGATCAGGGGTTTCCCTTTATTCTCAAACTTCAGGTAATACTCAAATGCCTTCTTCACATCCTCATATGCCAGCTCAAGAGCCTTGCGCGCATGGACGGTATCTTTTGTATAGTAACTGAATATATGTGCCTGGCGATAGCGGGGTGCATAAACATTGTATCGGTTAAAGACCGATGCCTGGTAAAGAATACTGCTCCTGTCAGTTTTTTTATTCAATTCAACATCAGCAATATTTGCGTTCCACGCAATTACTTTCTTATCGCTATAGGAGGTAGGATGCACAAAAAAAACATCCACAGTAGTATCACGATTAAAACGATCCTGTAAGGGCTGCGGTACACTATCTGAATGGTCGGTCTTGGAGGGGTGGGCAGCCCATGAATCAAGATTGCTGTAATTTACTTCCGACCGGGTTTCTGCGGGTTCGGATTTTGCAACTTTAAATCTTGGTGAGCAGCCATTCAGCAATAGTATGGCCGCAACTACTTTGCCTGTATTTAAAAAGGATTTAACTATTTTCACTCCCCAAAATAAGCACATTTCTAACCGTAAAAACGATGCATATGGCCATTCCTGTTGTAAACCTCGCTGATTTCCTCAGCGGCGACCCTCAATTAAAGCAGCAATTTGTTCAGCAATTGGGCAAAGCTTACGAAGAAGTTGGTTTTGTAGCAGTGAAGAACCATGGCATCCCTGATGACCTTATCGCTGAAATGTATAAACAGGTTCAACAGTTCTTTTCACTTCCTATCGATAGGAAAAAACAATATGAGATCCCGGAATTGGCCGGACAAAGAGGCTATACCTCTTTTGGCAGGGAGCATGCAAAGGGTAGTGATGCGCCTGATCTGAAAGAGTTCTACCAGCATGGTCAAACCGTGCCTGACGATGATCCGGTTAAGGCAGAATACCCCGATAATGTTCTTATAGATGAGGTTCCAGGCTTTTCAGAAACCTTCAATAAGGCTTACCGGGCATTCGAAAAATCAGGAAAGGCATTACTTCAGGCAATTGCTCTCTATCTTGGACTGGATGAGCATTATTTTGATGACCATATTCATAATGGAAATTCCATCCTCCGGGCCATCCACTATCCCCCAATACTTAATGAACCCAAATCAGCCATTCGCGCAGAACAACATGAGGACATAAATCTTATAACCTTACTGGTTGGTGCCAGCGCTGATGGACTTCAGATCCTGACCAAGCAAAATGAATGGGTGGGAGTAACTTCATTACCTGAACAGATAGTAGTAAACGTGGGGGATATGTTACAGCGTCTCACTAATAACCGCCTTCGTTCCACAACTCACCGTGTGGTAAACCCGCCACGTGAATTCTGGCATACGAGCCGATTCTCCATACCCTTCTTTCTTCATCCAAAAAGCAAAATGAGCCTCGCCTGCCTCGAAGGGTGCATAGGCGAGGATCACCCAAAAGCTTATCCTGATGCTACAGCCGGTGAATATCTAGATGAAAGATTACGTGAGATAGGATTGAAAAAATAACAGTTTTCTTCGTAATTTCTTCGGCTAAACCTTTACCATCATGTTCAGCCGGAAGAACCTTGCAGTCATTGGCCTGTTATCGGGGTCGCTTTTAAGCGCACCCGCTATATTTTCACAAACGAATAGCCAGTTGTATCAGCAGCATGTTCAGATTGCAGATACCACCAAAAAAGACACTGCAAAGTATTCGTCATTTAAGGGATTGCCTCTAAAAGCATCGAGGAAAATCAGGCTTAATACAACTGAAGGAACATGGATGTCGCTGGATGTTAGTCCAGATGGAAAATCAATAGTTTTCGACCTCCTCGGCGATCTCTATACCATTCCTATCACCGGCGGGAAAGCCACCGCCATTACCAAAGGCATGGCCTTTGATACACATCCGCGTTACAGTCCGGATGGACAAAAAATCCTCTTTACCTCCGACCGCAATGGTGGCGAAAATGTATGGTGGATAGATCCATCCAGGGAAGATACCATGCAGCTTACCAAGGATATGAACATGAATATCCCAAGTGCCGCCTGGACGCCGGATGGAGAGTATATCATTTATGCGAAAGGCAGAATGAATGTGCAGCTATTCATGGTTCACAAAGATGGCGGGGCAGGAGTTCAGCTGATCGATGCACCACCAACACTGAAAACAATTGATCCGGCGGTGAGTGCCGACGGTCGTTACATATATTTTTCCCGACGTAATGGTGCCTGGACCTATAATGCGCCGATGCCTCAATACCAGTTGGGTGTTTATGACCGCAATACCGCAAAAGTCAATACCCTAACCTCAAGGTATGGGTCGGCATTTACCCCTGTTCTCTCAAAAGATGGAAAGTGGATGGTATATGGAAGTCGTTATGAAGACAAGACCGGTCTTGTATTAAGAGATCTTAAATCAGGTGATGAAAAATGGCTTGCCTACCCGGTGCAGCGGGATGACCAGGAATCAATTGCCACCATGGGCGTTATGCCCGGAATGGCCTTTACGCCAGACAGTAAATCATTGATCGCATCATTCGGCGGAAAGATCCAGCGGATTGCAATAGAAGGGGGAACAATTACCGAAATCCCATTTGTGGTTGACACAGAGCTTGAATTGGGGGCGCAACTTGACTTTCAATATCCGATCTCAGATAGTTCGCATGCTCAGGTAACCCAGATACGTGATGCCGTTCCATCTCCCGATGGAAAGAAACTGGCATTCACCGCACTCAACCGGCTCTATATAATGGATTATCCAAATGGCAATCCTAAACGTATCACCAGTAATAATTTCACAGAAGCACAACCCAGATGGTCGCCTGATGGCAAAAGCATTGTATTCAGTAGCTGGACACCCGATGGCGGTCACATATTTAAAGTTCCTCTGACAGTAAAAGCTGGCATTCAACAACTTACAAAGCAACCCGGAATGTACCAGTTTGTCCGATTCAACCACTCGGGCGACAGAATAGTATTCCTTCGCAGCAGCGCAGAGAGCTATAAACAATCCATCTCACCATTCTATAATGGTGCTGAGGATGATCTCTGCTGGATACCGGCAAATGGTGGCGAATTAACTGTAATTGACAAGGCCGCCGGGCGATATAATCCACATTTTGTAAAAGGGGATAATCGTATCTATTTAAACCAGGGTGGACAGCTCTTATCTATACAGTGGGATGGATCAGATGAAAAGATCCATGCAAAAATTACCGGCATCACTACGTATGGAATGAGTGAATTCCAGAATGGTTTGCCGGTGCTGGATAAATGTATTCTTACAGAAGCGGCGGCTGAAGCCATGGAGCTTACCATGCCTTCCAGTGCAGCGTTTATTGAGATGGCGCCTGCCGGGGCACAGGCATATGCCAAGATAAACAACGAACTCTACCTTGTGAATATTCCCCAAACTGGTAAGACGGTTACTATCAATGTAGCAGATCCTGCCAATGCACAATTTCCGGCAAAGAAATTAACGACAATAGGAGGTGAATTTGCTACCTGGTCGGCCAATGGCAAAAAAATACACTGGAGCCTTGGCAGCACCCATTTCGTTTATGATACAGATAAAGCGCAATTTTTTGAGGACAGTGTAAAAGCATTTAAAAAGTCGGAGGCCAAACGAATTTCCGACTCTCTCGAAAGGGCAAAAAAAGACACATCAAATCTCAAGACAGCGCTTGCTAAAAATGTGCAGCCAAAATTGTTGGATAGTAGCCTGGTAAAGAAGGATACCCTGGGGCCGGTTGCTGATAGTATGATGTCAAAGAAAAAGGAAGAAGCTTCTTACAAGCCGGAGGAAACAGCCATCACGGTGTTTTTTGAACGTGATATGCCCGGTGGGGCCATACTATTGAAAAACGCCCGTATTATTTCAATGAAAGGAGATGAGATCATTGAAGGTGGAGATGTTCTGGTGGTGAACAACCGCATCAAAGCTGTTGGAAAAACCGGAACATTGGAATTGCCTGGTGGATTGAAAGAAGTGGATTGCAGCGGAAAAACTATTGTGCCTGGTTTTGTTGACACGCATGCACATATGTGGCCCAACTGGAGTATCCATAAGAACCAGATCTGGATATATGCGGCCAACCTGGCTTATGGAGTAACCACAACTATGGATCCGCAAACAAGCACCAGTGATGTACTTACTTACAGCGATATGGTTGAAGCCGGTTCAATGATCGGCCCAAGGGTTTATTCTACGGGTCCGGGGGTAGGCTTCTGGTCTTATAATGTAAAAGATTCGGCCCAGGCTGAAAGCATCCTGCAGCAGTACAGTAAATACTATCATACCAAATACATCAAGATGTATTTAACAGGTAACCGCCAGCAGCGACAGTGGATCATCATGGCTGCTAAAAACCAACGGCTGCATCCAACAACGGAAGGTGGACTCAACTACAAACTCAACATGACCAACCTGCTTGACGGATATCCCGGCCATGAACATGCTATTCCTGTTTACCCGCTTTACAAAGATGTAACGGGTACAATTGCGAAGGCGCAGATGGCTGTTACTCCTACGCTACTGGTTTCCTATGGAGGGCCTTTTGCTGAAAATTATTATTTCCAGACTGAGAACCCTTACCACGAAAAAAAGATGCAGCATTTCATGCCCTATGAAGAACTCGCCGGCAAAACGCGTCGGGTACAGGGTTGGTTTATGCCGGAAGAACATGTGTTTCCAAAACATGCCCGGAATATGAAGGCGATGGTGGAACAGGGAGCACTGGCAGGAATCGGCAGCCATGGTGAATTCCAGGGACTGGGTTACCACTGGGAACTCTGGGCTATGCAAAGCGGAGGGATGAAAAATCACGATGCCTTAAAAACGGCAACGATCCTGGGAGCAAAAACACTGGGTCTGGACGACAATCTAGGTTCTATTGAACCCGGAAAACTTGCCGACCTGGTTATCCTTGATAAAAATCCGCTTGACAATATCCGCCATTCAAATTCAGTAAAATATGTAATGAAAAATGGCCGCCTCTATGATGGAAATACAGCAGACGAAATTATGCCGGCCCAACGTAAGTTAGACCGGCGTGAGTTTGATTATTCAAAGCCTGTAAGCAATACCGGAATAAACGAATAGCCTATTGCGATCCTGAATCATTTAAAAGAATAATTAATGCCAAACATCAGCAGGTCTGTTGTCATTTTGTAGGAAACTTCACTACCGTTGATTGCACCGTATTGATTCGATTCGCTAATCATCATAGGGCTGAGTAACATTCCTCGGGTTGCACCACCGCTGGTTCCATGATGGTAAACAGCATTAAGGGTGAGCCGTTGATTAAATTCAACGCCAAATCCGAGCTGGAAACCATGCTTGATAATGGCTGTGGCCGGTGTTGAGAAAAAGGCGAGTTTCTCATCAATGGGGTTTGAACTATATGTATATCCTACTCTTAGCGGGAACTTATCTAAGCCCTTATACTGCAATCCAGCAGAAACTATCGACATGCTCTTCCAACCAAAACCAGCCACCGATGCGGTTTGTGTCCAGCCACTTGCCTCAAAGCCTTCGGTATTTTTATAATCTACATATCTATAGTCGAGCGCAAAATCAATTTCCTTCTTTGAATATCCTATACCTGCCGACAATATCGCGGGATAGTTCATTTTAAAGTTTACGCCAGGAGCCGCAGTTCCATCCAAATAACTGTTTTCAAATTCAAACTCTTTGAACCTTTGCTGGGTCTTGTAAGAAGCCCCCAATTTTATACCCATACCGGAATTATAAAAAACACCCACCTGGCCACCAAATCCCAGAGCAGAAGCATTATCAGCAATGGGGTATCCTTTTTCCATATTGGGGGAAGCGAGTGGATTGGGAGCAAGTTCAAGCGCTGAATAATTAAATGTTGGGGCAAGCCCTATTGAAAATTTTTCCGATAATTCATAGGCATATGTGAATCCTATCTGCATGAGCATATAGTTTGATTCAATACGCCCAAAGCCACCCTGGTTCTGTGGCATATTGATGGGGTTGCTGTTGTTTTCGGGGAAAGTAACACCAAACCCGCTCACGCCAAACGCATGAACGCCAAATGTGTGCCTGCTATCTTTCTTTCCCCATACCATTGCAATGGCAGGCATAATAGAAATCCCCTTATCATCTTTTGTAACCCCGCTGAAGGGTCCGGAAGGGGTAGGAACGGTTGATGATAATTCGGGGGAAGAAAAGAATAACCCGGCATTGGCCGAAAACACCTTAGAGTCAAACGCAGCTATTCCGGCCGGGTTCCAGTGCAAGGCACCATTGATATCGAGCGGCTGTGCTGTGGCTGCACCTCCCATTGACATATTGAAGGCGCCAATGCCCTGCATAATATGCCCCGACTGGGATATGGCAATAATGGGAATAATGCCTGTTATAACTAATACCAGTAACTTTTTCATAACCAAAATATGTTTAGTAAAAGCTGCCAAATGCGGGCAGTGTATAAAGCTATTCTGGTATATGAAGGCTGGATGTGACAGTTATCACATGGGGTCGATATCATATATGAGGATGAGAAAATTCAGGGATTCAAGGTCTAAACACGAACAAAATGCCATAAAATCAGAACCAATCATCATTGGCAAAAACCATTTATCCCAATGATAAAAAAATAATTGTGCATCAATAAAATAGCACAACCCTCTCTGGTATTACATTTCACCCATCACCCATTATCTTTCTATGAAAATTACCTTCCTTAAAGAGGTACTTTAGTTTGCATAGTACTAAAACCTTTCCTATATTTGTGTTGTCAAAGGTAGAGAACGGGCTGGTGGTTTAGTCAGCGGGACCTTATCCAAACATTAAACCTTATCAAACCACTGACAGACCACCAGCCCAAAAAACCCAAAAGCGCCATGAATATAGAAAACACACAAAGCCAGATGCGGAAGGGGATACTGGAATTCTGTATCCTCTCCATTATCCGCCGCGGCGAAGCCTATCCGAGTGATATCGTGGACGAAATGAGGGCGGCCAATCTCCAGATTCTGGAAGGCACCCTATACCCACTGCTGACCCGCCTCAAGAATGCCGACATGTTAACTTACCGATGGGTAGAAAGCAATTCGGGGCCTCCCCGCAAGTATTTCTCCCTCACAGAAAAGGGAGAGTCATTCTACCAGGAACTCGAAAGCACCTGGAAAGAACTGGCAAACGGCGTAAAAGCGCTTACTTCCAAATCCGAATCATTACCCTCGGTTCCCGAAAACCCAACAACCAACTAAAACTTCAACCTGCTAATACTTATCAATTATGAAAAAGGTCATCAATATAAACTTCCAGGGCCGGGTGATCCCAATTGAGGAGACCGCCTTCGACCTGCTGAAGAACTATACCGAGAGCCTGCGTCGTTATTTTTCGAATGAAGATGGGCGCGATGAGATCATCAATGATATTGAGGGTCGTATTGCCGAACTCTTCTCCGATCGCCTGAAAAAAGGTGCAGTTTGTATTACCGATGAGGATGTGAACAATATCATAGCCTCAATGGGACGTCCTGAAGATTTTGAGGCCGCCGATGCAGACAACACCCTGGGAAGCAGCGCTTCTTATACAAGAACTGAATCAACCAGCAGCCATAGCAGTGCCGGTACAGGTTATACCGGAAGCACGGCATCTATGGCCCGTGGACGCCTTTATCGCAATGCCGACGACAAGATCCTTGGCGGTGTGTGTAGCGGCCTTGCCAACTATCTGGGAATCGACCCTGTAATTATGCGGATCATCTTTGTTCTGCTGGCAGGAGCCTTGTTCTGGGTATATATCCTCCTCTGGATCATTGTTCCCTCACAGTCGCTCAGCTCAAATATCACCAAGCGCCTTTACCGTAACCCCGATGATAAAGTCATCGCCGGCGTAGCGGGTGGACTGGCAGTATATTTCAACATTGCTCCCTGGATTCCCCGTCTGATCTTCGCCCTTCCTCTTATATTAGGTATTGTGGGCGGAAGTTTCAACGCTTTCTTCTGGGATTGGGATTTCATGGAAGGTCCACGCTTTATCTCGGGTGGACTTGGAAGCACTCTGTTTGTTGTATACCTGGTGCTTTGGATAGCTGTTCCATTTGCAACCACTGCAGCTGAAAAGCTGGAGATGAAAGGTGAACGAATAGACCTGAATTCGATCCGTGATACAGTTAAAAGCGACCTTGAAAATTTTAAGAGCAAGGCACAAAACTGGGGCGCTGAAGTAAAGGAAACTGCCCAACAATTCAGCAGCAAAAGCCGCAGTTTCTCTGCAGAAGCAGGTGAGCGTGCCCGCAGTTTCGCCTCCGAAGCCACCCCTGTAGCAAGAAGGGCAGGCAGCGGCCTGGGAAATGTGATAGGGATACTCTTTAAGGCGTTCTTCCTGTTCATTGCGGCAATCATCGCTATCTCTTTATTTGCGGCCCTCATGGGTATCATGTTCAGTGGCATAGCAGTTTATCCGCTTAAGGATTTCTTCCTTGAAGGATTCTGGCAGAATACCCTTGCATGGAGCAGTATGATCCTCTTCCTTGGGGTACCAGCAGTAGCGCTGTTAACCTGGCTGATCCGCCGTGTGATGGGTGTAAAAAGCACAAACAATTACCTGGGATATATTTTTGGAAGTCTATGGATCATAGGTCTATTCAGTTTTGTTTTCCTGGCAGGAATGGTTGCCCGCAACTTCAAAACCCGCGCTGGTGTTGAAAACCCTGTCCCTATGACGCAGCCTACCGCCAATAAATTACATGTGGAAGCAGTTGGCAATAATATACGTTACTATGGTGATGACTGGTTTGGTATTGAACTGGATGATGATGCGCCTTTCTATGGCATCAGTCGCGACAGCCTTATGCTGAAAACTGTTCGGGTGAACGTGGTAAAAAGCAAGGACTCTGCCTACCACATGTATTCAATCCGTTTCAGCAGGAGCAATACCAATATGAAGGCTAGACAGCTGGCAGAAAAGATCGAATTCCCGATCAGCCAGCAGGATAGCATCCTCCAACTGCCCAAGGGATTTGCTATCACCAATAAGGATAAATTCCGCAACCAACAGGTTTTGATAGTGATTGAAGTGCCTGTGGGAAAGAAGATCGAGCTTGATGGAAGTCTTGAAGATTACGAGTGGTTCTCTGTGAACACAAACCGCCGCCGTGGATTCAATGTAAGCTGGGACGAGAATTGGGATGACTCATACGGCTGGACATCTGATGTTGAATATATCATGACCCGCGAAGGATTGGAAAGAACAGATAAACCAACTGAACAGGAGATCGAAAAGGAATTGAAAGAAGGTGAGTTCAAAATGAAAATTGATGATGATGGTGTAATCATTGAGGGACAAGGAAAATTCCGTCAGAAGGATAGTGTGTATGAATACAAGGGACCTGAAAAAAAGAATGAAAAAGTTGATACAACAGTAATCCGTACTGAGACGCGAATTTCCGGCAACGATAATGATGATGAAGAAAAAACTGGTTCATTCAGTGGTAAACTTCAAAGGATACGCAACATAGGTGATGACATTGATGCCTCACCGTTATTGGTACTTAGTACATTTCTTCGCTAATACAATCAACCCGGCCGCCGCATCCTTTTGGAAGGAAGGCGGGGTTGAAGTTGGAACTCCCCGGGCTTTTGCCCGGGGATCTTTTTTTGAAGTAGAAGGGGAAATAACTAATTTAATATCATGCAAGTAGCCCGCCAAAAAATTGCCATGATAGATGACCATCGTCTGCTGCGGGACGGCATGGCCCAGCTTATAAATACATTTGATGGATTTGAGGTTTACCTGCAAGCTGATAATGGCGCCGAATTCATTTCCCAACTTGAAAATGCGGGAAAGCCTGATATTGTTCTGCTTGATATCAATATGCCAGTAATGGATGGCTTTAAAACTGCCGACTGGATTCGTAAAAATCTTCCGGAAACACGAACAATGGTACTCACCATGGTTGATTCGAATGTGGCCATTATCCGAATGATCAACTTCGGCGCCCGTGGATTCATTCTAAAAGACAGCCGTCCCGACCAATTCAGGCAGGCACTGATTGAAATCCGTGATATCGGCTATTGCCTGAATCAGCATGTGTCGCCCGAAATGGCAGCCAAGATGATGAAGCCTGGCGATAATATTTTAGAGGGAGACCTTATCAGTAAATTAAATGACCGCGAAACCAGTTTCCTGAAATTGGTTTGTCAGGAGTTGACTTACCGCGAAATTGCAGATCTGATGTTTGTCAGCTACCGGACGGTAGATGGTTACAGGGATGCATTATTCAATAAGCTTGGAGTGATAAGCCGGGTGGGATTGGTAATTTTTGCCATTCAGCATGGCATCGCCGATATTAATACTCAAGATGACCAAAGAACCTGAACCCCTCAATGATTCCACCACAACCGTTGCTGGTGGCATGAAAAACTGATTTCTGGTCGGCCGTCGCTTCCTTAAGAACATCCTCAGCACCTCCAACAACAACACCGTTATAGCCTGTTTGAAATAATGAAAGATCATTAAGAGTATCGCCTGCCACAATAATTTCACCCTCGGGCACATTCAACATCTCCATCAATTTCCTCAAAGTGAAACCTTTATTTATACCACCTGGTAAAATATCAATGAATTTGCCTGCAGAAACGATAACATCTAATCCAAGTTCTTTTGCATTTTCTTCCAGCATCTTCATGTCAACAGCCTCATCATAATAATAAGAACAGCGTCTTTCCATTGGCACCAGCTGTTTCCTTAATCCAGGAACCTCCTTCATATAAAGGTCTACTTTAAGAGCGCCTGGCCAGCGGTCATTTATCTCAGACTGGATTGGTTCAACGGGTTTCAGTGTACGACCATCAACTACCGTTGCACCCACATCACATATAATAAAATCAGGATTGGGAATAATAGGATCATCCAACAAGGGTTTCACGGAGTCTAACCCTCTTCCGGTAACAAAAACCACTTTAATTCCAGGGTTTTCATTCAGGATCTTATACAGTTTAAGTTTTTCGTCCTCATGGCCGCCTAAAAGGGTACCATCGAGATCGGTTGCGAGCAATAACATGAAGCAAATTTAAAATTTCAATCCCGTGAAAACTAACGCTTTAATTCGGCATTTATTGTATAGCGCTAATTTTCAACGGTTTAGAATATATATTTTAATCAGATTTTCATATCATCAATCTCATTCCGACGCTTTCCGCTACTTTTGCACCCTTACAAATGCAGCTATATGAAGAACACAGCTTTCACGCAGAAGCACCTCGACGCAGGTGCTAAAATGGCCCCTTTTGCGGGGTTTAATATGCCTATATCCTACACTGGTATCAATGATGAGCACGCAGCTGTTCGCAACAATGCGGGTGTATTTGATGTGAGCCATATGGGCGAATTCATCCTGAAGGGTGAAGGCGCGCTTGACCTGATCCAGCGGATCACAACAAACGATGCTTCCAAACTCACTGCCGGTAAAGCTCAATACAGCGCCCTTACCAACAATGAAGGCGGAATCGTTGATGACCTTCTGGTATATTGCCTCGAACCCAATAAATCATATATGCTGGTAGTGAATGCCGGTAACATCCAGAAAGATTGGGATTGGATAAGTGCTCATAATACTACGGGGGTGGAGATGCATAATATTTCTGAAAAAACATGCCTCCTGGCGGTTCAGGGTCCTAATGCAACAAAGATCCTACAGACACTAACTGAGATGGATATCCTAAATCTCAAATATTACACATTTACAAAGGGAAAATTTGCCGGTGTTGATAATGTTCTTGTAAGTGCAACTGGTTACACCGGTGCCGGGGGTGTGGAGATTTATTTTGAAGACAGCAATGGTGCAGCCGATATTATCTGGGATGCCATTTTTGAAGCAGGTAAAACAGCGGGTATTAAACCGATCGGTTTAGGAGCCCGCGATACACTACGCCTTGAAATGGGATTCTGTTTATATGGCAATGATATAGATGATACCACTTCTCCTCTGGAAGCGGGCCTTGGCTGGATCACTCGCTTCACCAAGAACTTCACTGCGAAATCCATATTGGAAAAGCAAAAATCGGAGGGCGTAAATAGAAAGCTTGTAGGGTTTGAAATGATAGACAAAGGAATTCCGCGCCACGATTACCAAATTTCAGATGCTGAAGGAAATATCATCGGAAAGGTAACCAGCGGAACCCAGGCACCATCACTGCAAAAAGCCATCGGCATGGGTTATGTAACCACCGAAAACACCCATACAGATAATGAAATCTATATTTTAGTGAGAGATAAAAAATTAAAAGCGAAAGTGGTAAAGCTTCCCTTTCAATAATCATTCAAACATTTTCAGATGAGGCCGCAGTGATAATCAACTGCGGCCTTTTTAATATAAATTTAATAGTTCCCGCACCGCTCAAAAGCAGCCGTATAAAGGGTTATCCGTAATTTTGCATCTACTGCTTTTTCACCTGCACATCGGCTCATCCAGCTCTAATTATTAGTAGTACTAAAAAAATCTGACCATGAATGATATACTGAACCAATCATTTTGGGGTAATACCTATTTACAATATATCATTGCCTTTGGCGGCATGCTTGTTGCCTGGATCATAATCAGGCTTCTTAAAAAATTCGTCATACGGAAAATACAGAAACTTGTTGCCGGCACTGATAACCAGTTTGATGATATGGCATTTGAAGCGGTAGAGAAATTTGTCCTTCCCTTTGTATACCTACTTATCAATTACAATATAATCAACCAGCTCACACTACACCCAAAGGTGGCCAGCATACTGCGGGTAGCCATTGCAGTGATAAGCGTATATTATATTGTCAGGATAATCAATCACATTCTTACAGCTTCCCTGAAAAAGTATATGGAGCGCAAACTGGAATCACCTGAAAGGATCCGGCAGATGGGTGGTGTGATCATTGTACTGAAAGCTATCGTATGGTTCATGGGAATTGTATTATTGCTTGACAACATGGGCTATAATGTTGCAACCATTCTTGCTGGTATGGGAATCGGAGGAATTGCCATTGCATTGGCTGCTCAGAATATACTCGGTGACCTTTTCAGTTATTTCGTTATCTTCTTTGATAAACCTTTTGAGATCGGTGATTTTGTTAATGCAGAAGGTAAATCAGGCACAGTGGAATACATTGGTATCCGCACAACAAGGATCAGGAGTATTTCGGGGGAAGAGGTGGTATTATCCAATACAAAGCTCACCGGAAACGCGCTCCACAACTTCAAGCGTATGCAGCGCAGGAGGATTGCCTTTTCAACAGGTGTTACATACCAGACCAGTGCCGACCAGCTTAAAAAAATCCCTTCAATCATGGAGGAGGCCGTCCGCCGACAGGAAACACTCAGCTTTGACAGGGCCCACCTTGCATCCTTTGGTGATTTCAGCATAAACTTTGAAACGGTTTATTTCGTTGACAGTGCTGATTATATGGTTCATATGGATGCGCAACAGGCGGTATTACAATATATTTTCGAGGCTTTTGAGAAGGAGAATATACAGTTTGCCTATCCCACACAAACTCTTTTCCTGGAAAACCAAACCAAAGACCAAACTGTTGAAGAACAGCTGCTTTCATAATGCAAATCCTTCCTTATTTTTAAGGAAACCTTGCAGCCATGCGATTACTGTTCCTCATTATTTTGGTATTTGCCCGTAGTGCCGGTTTTACACAACATGACAGCAGCTATGCTGATAAACTTGGATTCCCCCGGGGTGCCAAAGTGATTATACTACATGTTGATGATGCAGGAATGAGTTTCGATTCAAACCAGGGCGCAATCAAAGCGCTCACAGAAGGTGTTGCTTCTTCTGTAAGCATCATGATGCCCTGCCCATGGGTGCCACATTTTGTTGGGTGGCTGAAGAAAAATCCACGTACAGATGCAGGATTACACCTCACACTAACTTCTGAATGGGAACAGTACAAATGGGGCGCACTTAGTGGTGCACCCGCAGTGCCCGGATTAATTGATACGGCCACCGGTGCCATGCATGCTAGTGTTGAAGCCGTTGTTACAAAATCCAATGTAAAAGAGGTTAGCCAGGAAGTTGATGCGCAGATAAAGCGTGCACGCCAGATGGGATTTGAACCCACCCATCTAGATAGCCATATGGGCACTCTTTTTGCCACTCCTTCATTCTTATTAGCTTATATACAAACAGGCATACGCGAACGTATACCTGTTATGTTTGCGGGAGGCCACAATACCCTGGTCCGTAAAACAAATCCTATGGCTGTTCAACAGGAACAACAGATCAAACAACTTGCGCAAACACTCTGGAACGCAGGACTGCCTGTATTGGATGATCTGCATAACAGCAGCTATGGCTGGGATATCAGTGCCGATGCTTTAAAGAGTACCGAAGCACTGAAAATACATGCGCGGAAAAATTACATCAAAGCATTGGAAGAGTGCAAACCCGGACTAACGATGATGATCATGCACTGCACCGAGCCCTCTGAAGTGTTCAAACATATTAGCGATAGCGGGCCTACCAGGCAGGCCGATATGCTTGCCATGACAGATGACGCAGTAAAGGCCTACATAAAAGAAAAAGGCATCATAATAACCACCTGGCGTGAAATAATGGAACGTCGGCAAAAAATAAATTCCAAATAACCTATCTTGATGCCAACCATACACCTTACCACATTTATTAAAGCACCCCTTGAACGGGTTTTTGACTTAGCAAGATCTATTGACCTGCATAAGAAAACACTTGCACATACCCGTGAGGAAGCAGTATCCGGAACAATTACTGGTCTTATTAACTCAGGAGAAACGGTAACCTGGAAGGCAAGGCACCTGGGTAAAACCCGCGTACTCAGGTCGAAGATAACAGCATTGGAAAGGCCTGAACATTTTACCGACGAAATGACCGATGGTGATTTCCGCAGCCTTAAACATGATCATCATTTCAAAGCTATTGACAACGGCACCCTTATGATTGATTATATGCATTACGAGCTACCCTATGGAATCATTGGCCGGGTTGCCGACCGCGTTTACCTGAATAAATACCTGGTGAGGCTCCTGGAAACGCGCAATGACGCCCTTCGTAAAGTTGCTGAGTCAGAGGGCTGGAAGCAATATTTAATGTAGTTGGTGTTGAAGGCAGCACAATCTTCCTATTTTTGCCACCCATGAATCAGCCAAGTCTCCACACTTCCCTTTCACCCGCCCTTCTGCATCTTTATGATGTACGCGATAGTATCGTGGTAATCATTGATGTTCTGCGCGCAACATCTACCATTGCAACAGCTCTTTACAACGGCGCAAATTTTGTGATACCGGTAGATTCTGTTCCGCGTTGCATAGAACTTGGTGGACAGCTTCGCGCCATTACTGCTGGCGAACGAGATGGTAAAGTTGCACCGGGACTCACCTATGGTAATTCACCTTTTGAATATCCACGTGAATTCATCCAGAACAAAATTCTTGTACTTACAACTACAAATGGTACAAAGCTGCTCCATATGGCATTGAATAATGGAGCACCATCCATAATTACAGGATCCTTTCCCAACCTTAGTGCGGTATGTGATTACCTGGTGAAAGAGAAGAAAAATGTAATTCTCGGCTGTGCTGCATGGAAAGACCGCTTCAATATTGAAGACACCCTTTTTGCAGGCGCTGTCATCTCACGTGTTAAAGAACATTTCGATATCAATTGCGATTCTTCGCAGATGGCGGAAAGTCTTTACCATGATGCCAAAGATGACCTCTATGAATTTATGAAAGAGAAGAACGCTTCCCACTATCATCGTCTCACCGGGTTTGGACTGGAAAAAGATATCCGCTATTGCCTTACCCCCGATGGAGCCAATATTCTTCCCATATATCGCGATGGCCGCCTTATTGTAGATAAGCAGGAGGATTGAGTTCTTTTTTGAAAACGAAAGTCTTCACTCCGCTTTTTGCTGTTTCACTTACTACCAGAACAAAACCTTTTTTGGTATAAAAACCAGCATTGCTTTCATTTTCAGTACTGAGCCAACATTCCTGTATTGCCGCCTCCCGCATCTGATCAAAACAAGAATCCAAAAGCTGTGAGGCAAGTCCCCTGCCGCGAACAGAAAAATCTACCGCCAGTAACCATATATACCCGAAATGCCTGGCATCCCGGGAAATTATTGCTTCAGGAGTTTCTTCATGCATGTTGATTTTTCTCCATGCTTCCACTACATACATTGGCTGGCTGCTGATACGGTTGTCATCAATATGGGGGGGAAAGGCAGTTCCGGGTATCCAGGCAAGGAGTGCAGTATTACCGGGAGCCATAATGAGTTCGCCAAATTCAAGGCAATAATCGAGTGCAGCACCAAAATAGGCTTCCATACCCCTGTGCCGCTGTTCGGGTGTGCCGGTAAATGCATACCGGAATAAGGGATCTTCGGAAAAATTACTGGAAAGCAGCAGGCTGCATTGCATCATGTTCATAATGTAAAGATACTGTTCCGGAAATCGTAACCTCTTTCGCTTGAAGCTTGGTACTTTTGTCAATTACAAGAGGAACAGGCATGATTCAAATCGGATTAGTGGGTAACCCCAACAGCGGAAAAAGCTCACTCTTTAACGCACTGACAGGACTAGACCAGAAAGTAGGCAATTTTCCGGGGGTGACGGTCGATAAAAAGACCGGCAGATGCTCTCTTGGCGATGGTCTCGAAGCCAGGATCATTGACCTGCCCGGCACTTACAGCCTCTATCCAAGGCGGGGCGATGAATGGGTGACTTATAAGGTGCTGATGGGCCAGGACAAAGAAGTAATGCCTGATATGCTCGTATTGCTTGCAGATGCAAGCAATCTTAAACGAAACCTGCTTTTTGTTTCGCAGATCATAGATCTAAAGATCCCGGTTGTGGTGGCACTTACCATGATGGACATGGCCCGCAGTAAGGGAATAAATATAGATATCGATGGATTGGAGCGCGAACTAGGCGTACCTGTAGTTGCAGTGAATCCCCGAAAGAATAAAGGTATTCCATCACTCCTGAAAATTATGGCTGCTACTGCAAAGCAGCAATATAAAGCGCCCCTTCGCGATTTTATTCCCAACCAGGAACTGAATCTCAAGGCGGTAGCTGAGGTAAAAGAGTTGGTATCGGGTCTCAGCGATTATAAGGCAATTCATTATCTCATCAACCATGAACATTTCAGCTTAAGCAACGATCTGCAGCAAAAGGTGGAAAATGCAGAGATCAATAACCAGTTCAATCCAACCAAAACACAGGCAGAAGAAATATTGCAACGCTATTCGCGCATCAAGAGCATAATGCAACAGACCGTTGCAGAGCCCGACCCCTTACAGAAAAGCCTTTTCACCGAAAAGCTAGACAATATTCTCCTGCATAGGGTTTGGGGCTATGTGATATTGCTCGCCGTTTTATTCCTTCTCTTCCAGAGTGTATTCCTGATAGCCACTTATCCCATGGATGCCATTGAATGGGCATTTGGCAGCTTCGGCCAATGGGTGGGAAATATTCTGCCTGAAGCATGGTGGAGCGACCTTATCATTAATGGATTGATTGCTGGTCTTAGTGGTATTCTTGTTTTCGTACCACAGATCATGATACTGTTTGGACTGATAACAATTCTGGAAGACACAGGTTATATGGCGAGGATAAGTTTCCTTACAGATAAGCTCATGCGCAAAGTGGGACTTAACGGTAAAAGTGTAATGCCTATGATCAGTGCCTTCGCCTGCGCGGTACCCGCTATCATGAGTGCGAGGAATATCGAGAATACAAAAGAAAGATTGCTGACCATCCTTGTAACTCCACTCATGAGTTGTAGCGCAAGGCTTCCGGTCTTTACAATATTGATCGCGCTTGTGGTTCCACAAAAAATGGTTTGGGGTGTCATTGGGTTGCAGGGATTAGTGATGATGGGTCTCTACCTGCTAGGGATCGTGATGGCCATGTTGGTTTCTTATATAGCTAAATGGTTTATCCGCATCCAGGAAAAAAGTTTCTTCATACTGGAGCTGCCAATGTACCGCGCACCTCGCTGGAAGAATATATTCACCACAATGATCCAGAAAGCTAAGATCTTTGTTTTCGATGCTGGTAAAGTGATTATGATCATCAGCCTTCTTTTATGGGCACTGAGTAGTTATGGTCCCGGTGACCGCATGGAAAAAGTATCCGAAGAATATGCAGTGCTTAAACAACAGCAACCGGATCGTATTACTGAGCTAAACCGCGAAGAAGGTGCTGCAAGGCTTGCCAATTCCTATGCTGGCATTCTTGGTAAAAGTATTGAACCAGTTATAACACCTTTGGGCTATGACTGGAAAATAGGCATTGCACTTATAACCTCTTTTGCTGCCCGCGAAGTATTTGTGGGCACTATGGCTACTCTCTATAGTGTGGGTGAAGGTGATGATGGAAGCGGTCTCTTGCTTCGTCAGAAAATGCAGCAGGCAAGGCACGCAGACGGGAGCCGGGTTTACACGCTGGCAACTGGCTTATCGTTGATGGTATTTTATGTACTGGCCATGCAATGTATGAGTACGCTTGCAGTTGTGAAACGCGAAACAAGAAGCTGGAAATGGCCCATCATCCAACTGGTTTACATGACCGTGCTGGCTTATCTCATGAGCTGGATCGTATATAATCTTGCCAGCTAATCATTCAGCTTTCTGCAGTTACCAGCGCAAACTCAACGCTGTCAACGAATTCCTTTGCCGTATGTGAACCTTTGTCTTTTGCATACCAGCCATGCAACTGGCTATACATCTCTTCTTTGGGAAGTGCATTCTGCTGTTTAAGGTCTTTTAGCAGATCAACCGCCCCTGCAGGGCGAGGACCCCAACTTCCCAGAACACGGTGGGTTGACTGTTCCAGAATTACCGTTTTGGGAATTGACCGGGTGCCATTTGTAAGGAACTGATCCATCAGTCCGGGGTTTTCATCGCGCAAAATAAGCCGGTGACTGATGAGTGGATTTATTGCCGCGATCTTTTCCAGTATTGGAACGATCTGTGCCGCATCACCACACCAGCCCTCTGTTATTGTGAGCCATATCAGCGGAGTTTCCATCGCCAGCATCCGCTTCTCGATCTTATCCGAAGGTTTCCATGTTTTATCAAGCCGGCTCATGCGCTGCAGATTGAGTCGCGAATAATCCACCAACCACTCATCCTGGTTTTCTCCCGTGGTTTTTCCATCTTTCATCAGGCCATCTAACAACAACTTATATTCTTTGTAATCAAGGGACAGATCCATGATCTCATCTGAAATTACCGCCATATCTCTACATTTCAATTATCGCAATGATAATCCATTGCTTTTAAATGACAGCAAGCAACTGTTAATTGTTCAAAGGGTAGCTATCAGCTCGCGCACTTTGGAAGCAATATAATCACGCACTTCGTTAAATGCTTCCGGCTCCATATGCTTGGGGTCGGGTATCTGCCAGTCAATGAACTGCCTGGCGGGCATCCAGGGGCAGGCATCACCACAGCCCATCGTTACAACCGCATCAAAAGGTGCAAACTTCTCTACTTCCTGCAGTGATTTTGAATCATGCGTACTTAGGTCATAGCCAAGTTCTTTCATTGCCGCGATAGCCTTGGGATTCACGATGCCACTTGGCTTACTTCCCGCACTATAAGCCTCAACCGCATCCCCGCCAATTATGCGGGCAAAAGCCTGGCTCATCTGGCTGCGGTTTGAATTTTCAACGCAAACAAATAATAATTTTTTCTTCTCCATATATCAGTTGGTTTTTTCGCAAACAGGTTCAAGGAATTTTGGTTGCTGTCTTAATGCAAACCTTACCATCAATATCAGAACAGGTACTTCAATGAGCGGTCCGATCACCGCCGCAAATGCCGCACCACTGTTAATGCCAAATACAGCAATGGCTACTGCAATACCAAGTTCAAAATTATTTCCAGCCGCCGTAAATGCCAATGATGTTGATCGCGGATAATCTGCTCCCGCACGTTTTGATAAATAAAAAGCAGAAAAGAACATGATGGCAAAATAGATCGTCAGAGGAATGGCGATCCTCACCACATCAAGAGGGATCTGTACAATAAGGTTACCCTTGAGGCTGAACATAACAACAATTGTGAAGAGCAATGCCACGAGTGTAATTGGACTAATAAAAGGCAGGTATTTATTTTCATACCAGTCCACTCCCTTCCATCTGGTTAATAGGATCCGTGAAAAGATTCCCAGCAGAAAGGGTATGCCTAAATATATAAATACGCTTTCTGCTACCTGGCCGATAGTGATGTTCACTTCATATCCTTTTAAACCGAACAGGGGTGGGAGTTTTGTAATAAACACCCATGCATAAACGCTGTAAAAAAATACCTGGAATATACTGTTGAAAGCAACTAATCCGGCTGCATAAAGTCGGTCGCCATTGGCAAGATCGTTCCAAACAATAACCATGGCAATACACCTCGCAATACCGATCAGGATAAGTCCGGTCATATACTCCGGTTCATCACGCAGGAAAACGATCGCCAATACAAACATCAACAGTGGACCTATCAGCCAGTTCTGGATAAGGGAAAGGGTCAGGATTTTTTTCTGGCTGAATACTTTCGGCAGCTCACTGTATTTTACTTTGGCCAGTGGCGGATACATCATCAGCACCAGGCCTATTGCAATGGGAATATTGGTTGAGCCCTGCTGGAAACGCTGAATGAAATTTGTAGAGGACGGAAAGAAATATCCAATAGCCACTCCAATAGCCATGGCCAGAAATATCCAGAGGGTGAGATTTTTATCGAGATAAGAAAGCTGTTTAGACATAAGCAGTAAAGAATATTTAGATCAGGGTCAAATAGATTTACGCATAAGGGTAGATGAGGCCGGACATAGTCCATTGAACTCCGCCGATACGGCCACATTATCCGGAACATCAGTCCTGGCTATGATGTTGAATCCCTTCCTGCTGAAATAATTTTCAGCTGTATTTGTTACCAGGTAAAGCATTTCAATACCCTGTTTCCTTGCGTATGACTCTAATTCATTCACCAGTTTAGAGGCGATGCCATGGCTTCTGAATTCCTGCTTCACGATCATAGATCGTAGTAATCCGTCTTTTCCATAAGGGTCGAGGCCAATTACAGCTACGGGAATATCATTTGATTCTGCAATTATGAAATGATCAAGATCAGGTCTTAAATCACTGATAGGTAATTGCTCGGTTTGAAGTAAACTGCAGACCGGGTCGTAATCACCCGGTACTGCAGTTCTGATTTTAATATCTGTTGACATTGAATAAAGTTTAACAACAACCTGATCCGGGTTCACAACAAGGAGCTTTTGCTTCCAGCGGTTTTTCAGCATATACCGTAATGCTTAAAACCTGCACATCGCCTGACTGGTAGGCAAGTACTTCATCGGGACTAAGATATTGAGAAAGTATATCCTCCGGAATAGAGATCAGCTTTTCCTTTTGTACCGTGCGGTTGGTGAAACCTGCCTTATCAATGATACCTATATATTCATCTTTCTGAATGGCGCCCGAAATACATCCTGCATACAATTCAGCAATTGCTTTCCATTTCTCAGGCATATTGCCCTTTATGACGATATCAGAAATGGAGAAATGTCCACCTGGTTTCAATACCCGGTAAATCTCTTTAAAAACGGCGGGTTTATTAGGAACAAGGTTCAGCACACAGTTGCTTACAACAACATCAGCTTTGTTGGCGCCTACGGGCATCTGCTCTATGTCGCCCAACCTGAACTCAACATTATTATAGTTTAGTTGCTCGGCATTTGCCCTTGCTTTTTCAATCATCTTCTCGGTAAAATCTATACCGATAACTTTTCCACTATCACCCACTACCGCACGGGCAATAAAGCAATCGTTGCCGGCGCCGCTTCCAAGATCGATAACTGTATCGCCGGCCTTTATCTTCGCAAATGCTGTTGGCAATCCGCAACCGAGCGATAGGTCGGCGCCTTCATGATAGCCTTCAAGTTTTGTATAATCATCGGCCATGATATGATATACATCATCACCACAGCAGGATGAGGTTGCACCGCAGCAGGAGGCAGCATTCTGCGAAGCAGGTTGTTCTGCAATGGCACCGTATTTTTCTTTTACGATTGATTTGATTTCAAGGTCATTTTTCATTTGTCAAGGCTTTATAGTTTAAAATGTAGGTTTTGACGATTTCGATCAACAGCATTTGGTTCCGGGATCCTTCATGGCATCCATCAATCCCTGGAAGGATGATCCCATTTTTTTGAAAGCTTCATAGTTGATGCAATAACAGCTGCGAGGGCCATCAACGGAACCACTTATCAATCCGGCTTCTTTCAATTCCTTGAGGTGTTGTGAAACAGTGCTTTGAGCCAACGGCAGAATCTCCACTATTTCGCCACAGATACACTCGCACTTTTCGGCAAGTACTTTAAGGATGGCGATTCTTGCCGGGTGGGCAAGAGCTTTGGCAAATGCTGCCAGGTCCTGTTCTGTTTGGGAAAATGCCTCTTTCTTGTGAACTGCCATAATTAATCTTATATCGCAAATATACGATTAAGTAGATACAGAGCAAGTTTTCACGACTTTTTTTTCTTGCAGGGTAAAATAATCGCAAAATCCCCGACTCGCAAAACATCAAGGGTGATTGGTTCCTGTAGAATATTTAGGCCTTGGGATAAGATGAATTTCCTTTTGTCGACCATTAATGTATCGGAACCCTTCTTTGTCTAAATAACCATCTTCCTCAAGCATGATGCGAATGGATTTCTTCCATTCGGGAATATCTGTAGCCGTATTCAGCTCAATGGACCAGGCGGTTTTATTGTGGAGGGGATAGTCTCCCGCCCCGGGAACTCCTCCCTGCTGGTCCCACAAGCCAATGGTAGAACCGGCCGCATGCCCATGATAGCCCAGTGGATGGGTATATATGGAGGCGGTTATGCCTTCTTTCTTTGCCTGCTCCAGGGATGCTGCCAGCACCTGGTTACCTGTTTTTCCTTCTGCATAATTTGACGTCAGTATATCCTGTAGCCGGTTGCTTTTAGCGAAGGCGGATTTCAGGTATGGCGGCAGACTGGTTTCTCCAGCCCTTAGTACATATGCATGTTGCTGGATATCCGTATTCAGTCGCAGGTAGCTGATGCCTATATCTACATGAAGAAGATCACCGGGTCTTATTATTTCTCCGGCGGGTCGATTTGAAAAGCTTCGCAGGTGTTCAAAATTTTCGGGGTCATTCCTTTGCACGGCCACGGAGGGTTGGAACCATGTTTCCAGCCCCATGCCCTTGATCTTTTCCCGGAACCACCATACAACATCATCGGTGGTAGTGATGCCGGGTGTTATAACCTTTTCTGAAAAGCCTTCATCAATTATTCGATGGGTTATGGCTACCAGCTGCGGGTAGATCGACATCTCCCTTTCTGTTCTGGTTTCTAGCCAGCGGATGGCAAGGTCTTCTGCAGACACGACTTTGTTCCGGAAGGCTACTGGTATTTTTGCCATCATCTCCTGGTAATCTGTATGATCGAGTCCATCGGCATGAGCGTGATGCTTGCTGGTATTAATACCAATCCTTGCCGGCTTCCTTATTTGTATGATATCTGCCAGAGCATCCCATTGGTCAGGAAATTTCTGCATATCCCATGATGCCTTTATATGCTCCCCAACATTATACCTTGCAATAGCAAGTTTCTCATAACTACCAGTTTGTGCATTACGGTAAAACACCAGGATAGTACGTCTGCGGGCCGACATCCACTCTGCCGGTAGCATTGTTTCCAATACGGGATCTTCATTGTATTCACGCGAAACCAGCACCCACATATCAATACCCGTTTCCTGCATAAGGGAAGGGAGGAGGTTATTAAGTCTCTCTCCCAGTATCTCATTTATCACCGTAGCTTGCTCGCGCAGTGGTATCACCTGGCTCTGCGCCTGTAAATATAAAAAGCTGATAAGGGCAAGAATACATGTACGCATAACAGTTAGTTATTCCTAAAAATAAGTTTTCATTAGGAAGCTTCGGTAGTTTGATTTCCCCTTACCGTATCCAGATAATTCAGATGAGCCAGCACGGCCTGTATATCAGGGTAGCTGAATTCATCTCCTAAAACTTCGCGGAGGGGTGCCCATTGACGGCTCTCCACTTTTTCAACGGCCTGCAATATGGTGGCCAGCTTTTCCTTTTCAACCAGCTGCTCCACCGGGAGCTCGCCCTGTGCCACGAATCGTGAAAGATGGCCATGGATGGTGGAGTATGCAAGCTGACGGCTTTCTGCAATATCTGAAATACTATTACCAGCCATGAACATTTCCAGGCTGATTCTCTGGGTTTCTCCTTTCACCTGCTTTGACCTTGTGGCGGTAAGTTTTACGGGTTCGGGCTTTGATGAGATCATTCCCAACAGGCTATTATCAGTGGCGCCTGAGGCAAGTGCGGCGGTTATTTCGGCCGATTTTTTCAACTGTTCAACACGCAGCAGTAGAGCAGCTTCCATAATACCCAATTCTTTCAGATACTTAGTGGCACGTGAGGCTTTATTCACATCTTCTTTATGGCCTCGGAGATTTTCAATGATCTTCTTCAAAGCAGTAACAAAATAGCCTGATGCAGCGCGGGTTCTTTCCACCAATTCATTATAACCGACGGTATCCCCTAGCCGCAGATGAGATTCAAGATGTCCAACTGTTTTAGCAGCCACCGGCATAAGTTCTTTTACCTGGTTGTGGAATTGGAGCGCCCATTCTATTACACCGGTTTTGGTTGTGAAACTTTTCCTGCCTGCCTCCTGAACCCAATTATCTGCCATCTCCTGAATTGATTCCAGGTAAAATGCCTTTAGGAGTGATTGCCTTATATAATGTTTTTCTGATCTGGCCAGTTCTTCCTCCAATGCATCTGTCGCTTTTTCACTTGCCGAGAAGGCAAGTACACGTGGGTCGGTATTGATAGCCCCATATGGTACCCTTGACCGGAGTACCAGTCCTTCCATATTTGTTAGCCTGCTCAGTGCAACGTAAACCTGCCCTGGTGCAAATGCTGCGCCTGCATCAATGATTGCCTTATCAAAACTTAGTCCCTGGCTTTTATGTATCGTTATTGCCCATGCCAGCCGTATTGGATATTGTGAGAAAGTTCCCAGCTCTTCCTCATCAATACTATCCTTTGCCTTATCGTATTGGTAGCGGATATTTCGCCATACCTCTTTTTCAAGATCAATTATGCTTCCATCATCGGCGAAAGAAACCCGGATACGTTCATCTGTGATATCATGCACTTTTCCGATCCTTCCATTGTAATAGCGGCGCTCCTCTCCTTTATCATTTTTGATAAACATGATCTGCGCTCCAGGCTTCAGGTGGAGGTCAAGATCAGCGGGGTAGGCTTTTTCAGAAAAATCACCACTGATTTCCGCCCTGAATGAAATAGACGGTCCACCAAGTCTCTGGAGGGCCTGCTGGTTAATGGCATCCGCTCTTACATTATGCGTAGTAAGGGTAATGAATTGCTCTTCGTGAGCAGGTTCAAAGCCAGGACGATAGCGGCTGTTCAAATATTCCATGCCTTCATTATCGAGCCTGTTATTGCGGACCATATTTAACAGGTCGATAAAAGCCTGTTCGCTCTGCCTGTATATTTTCTTCAGTTCCAGGTAAACCGGTTCGGCCGCCTGCATTACCTGGGCGTCAAAAAAGAACGGACTTGCATAATGCTCTTTCAGATAATGCCACTCCCGATCGGCTATAACCGGTGGTAACTGGAAGAGATCGCCAATAAATAAAATCTGAACACCACCAAAAGCCTGGTAGGGCTTTTTCCGCACATGCCGAAGCACTGCATCGATGGCATCGAGAATATCGGCCCGCATCATGCTTACTTCATCAATCACCAGTAACTCAAGCTCGCGCATGAGTTCCCGCTTTTGCTGCGACAAGCGTAGGTTACGCAACAGCGTTTGACGGTTATTAAAAAGCTGATCGCCACTATCAGGTATGCCTCCCTGCGGAACATAAGCGCCAAGGGGCAACTGAAAAAATGTATGAAGGGTTACACCACCTGCATTAATTGCCGCTACACCTGTTGGGGCAACAATGGCCATCTTCTTGGAGCAGTTATCCCTAATATATTTAAGGAAGGTTGTTTTACCTGTTCCTGCCTTACCCGTAAGAAAGATATGCTTATCGGTATGCAGCACAAAGCGGCTGGCCAGCTCGAAATATATATTGGCAGGATCCTTTTGCATAAGGTTCGGTAAAGCTAAGGATTATGAAAGGTATGCTGCACCACAGGGTACAGACATACCTATCCGGTTTTTCAGATTTCTGCCTTGCTGCGATCCTGCAATACCACCATTTCATACACATAGATCTCTGTAATGTATCGCTTGGCCCCGTCCTTATCAACATAATTCCGGTAGATCAGCTTCCCATCCAGCGAAACCTCGCAACCTTTATGCAGTTCATGCTCAGCCTTATCTGCCATCTTGCCCCATGCTACCAGGTGATGCCATTGTGTTTCTGTAACTTTTTCTCCCTGTGCATTCAGGTATGACTCACTGGTTGCCATATTGAACCTGGCTACCTTTTTTCCCGTAGCGGTCATTTTAATCTCGGGATCCGATCCCAGGTTGCCCACCAGCAACACTTTGTTCTTATTCTCACTCATAACTCCTTTCATTTTGGCCCGGTATAATACTAGGCCGGTTAACTATTAATTGTTGTTCACCCGGCGCCAGTTGAACAATGTAAAGATGGAGAGCAGGAGAAAGCATTACCGGAAAATAAGTGATTATAACCGCTAATAAACCGTTGAAAAACGCTTGTACTGAAAAGGGGAGAATCCTAGTTTTCCGGAAAAATAAATGATGGAAACAGACAAAAGATATTGTCTCTGGTGCAATGATCTGCTGAAGGGCAGGATCGACAAAAAGTTCTGCGACGACAGTTGCCGCAATGCCTTCAACAATCGCCGGACAGTAGATGAATACAACCAGGTGCGTAATATAAATCATGCCCTGGTGCGCAACAGGAGAATACTTGCCACCACGCTGGCATCAGGCGAAAACTCTAAGAAAGTTAGCCGCGAAATTCTCCTGGAGCAGGGATTCCAGTTCAAATACTTTACACAATACTTATCCAATGATCCCCAGGGGCCCCTGTGCTTTTGCTATGATTATGGTTATATACCCCTACCTGATGAATACTACCTTGTAGTGCGTAAGAAATAAGAAAGATCATGACCTTGGCTTCAGGGGTTTTAATACCGCCTTGATCTCATGGATCTTCATCTTGTCGGCACTCTTAAGTTCAATACGGGCATTGGCAAGTGGCTTGCGTTTTTCAATTTCTTTATGAAGTTCATACTTGGTATCAGCCGGACCGAGAATGATCACTGATTCTGCTTTGGTGATTTTAGCGGCAACGCTTTTCAGGTAAGTTTTTCGTTGTTGATTCAGTTTATTCTGGGCATGCTTCTCATTATTAAGAGTAGCGCCGAACAGGCGGCTTTTATTTGAGCTCTCCCCGGCAAATCTGACCTGCTTCTCAATTTCTGATTGCATTGATTCTGTTGTAAGGTTTCCTTCTTCGTCTAAACAGGCGATGATGGCCTTCTGGAGATCTATCCAGATCGCATACTTAAGGCAGTTCGTGTTTTTCTTTTTCATATCAATCATATTTTACCGGTCATAAAAGGTACGAAAAATACAGGGCTGTTGTACCTTACAGGAATGACAGGAAACTTATTGCTTTATGGAGCCAACGGCTATACCGGGCGATTGATTCTGGAATATGCCGAACGCTATGGCCTGAGTCCAATTTTAGCCGGCCGGAACGAATCGGCCATACGTGAACTTTCCTCCCAATATGACCTTCCATATAGAACCGGTAGTCTCACAAATGCTGATGAGATGGATAATCTCCTCAAAGATGTCAGTGTTGTGCTCCACGTTGCTGGTCCATTCAGCGAAACAGCCAGGCCTATGGTTGAGGCCTGCCTGCGAAATAGCATACACTACCTCGACATAACCGGTGAGATCCCCGTTTTTGAATATGCGAGATCACTCGACGGAAAAGCCAGGGGGGCAGGCATCATGGTCATGCCCGGAACAGGCTTTGATGTAGTTCCAACCGACTGTATGGCAAAGCGCCTTCGCGACCAGCTTTCTGATGCCACCCATCTTGAGCTCGCCTTTACCAGCATCGGAGGAGGCATCTCCCATGGTACTGCCACAACAATGGCAAGGTCACTCGGAGAAGGCGGCGCTATCCGTAGCAATGGCAAGATTATTTCTGATCCACTGGGCAATCATTCACGTCATATAGATTTTGGAAAAGGACCACAACTTGTCATGAGTATTCCATGGGGCGATGTATCAACTGCCTACCACACTACCGGCATCCCCAATATCATTGTTTATACAGGCATCCCTCCACGCATCCACCAGATCCTTAAGTTGCAAAAATTATACAACTGGGCATTGCGGACCGGATGGGCGAGGAAGAAAGCACAGCAGTGGATCGATAAAAAACCTGCAGGGCCATCACCTGAAACACGAAGTAACAGCAGGAGTTATGTATGGGGTCAGGTTCGCAACAGCCAGGGTTCTTCCAGCACAGCAATGCTTACCTGTGCTGATGGTTATACGCTCACCGCTCATAGCAGTCTTATCATCGCAAAAAAAGTATTGGACGGCAATTTCTCCCCCGGCTACCAAACACCCGCAGGATGTTATGGATCAGGCCTCATTGATGAAATACCAGGCAGCGCATGGTTATAGGATTATATGCGTTAAAGACTGGTTAATAAATGCCAACGGTATCGCACAACCGATATGGGTACAGCATTTTTGTGCCCACTAAATACCTTATTCATGCAAGTAAAACTCGTAACGCTCTCAGCTATTATGCTGGGAACAATGGCCTGCTCCAAAAGCAACGACAAACCCGTGCAGGCAGTATCAGAACTCAGGCTTAGTATCCATTATGAAACCGGCGGCATCTTTTCAGAAACCCTCAATGATGACGCTCTCGCCAGAAACAGCTTCCTGCAATATTCAGTTAACGATGATGGGCATGTGCCGTTGCTGAATATCGGAGCAGTAACCACCAATATTAATACGGTGCCTTTCGGTATTAGTTTTGCCTTTAAGGATGCTGAAGATTTTACAGCAGTGTCAGGTATCTACAACTTCCCCGCATCAAACGAACTTATCAGGACAGCCCTGAGAATTGAAACAGGTGATGATAATACGGTTATCCACTTGCTGCCATCTGCCGGCAGACTGGTGCTCAATTACAACGCATCGGATAAAACTATTAGCGGGCAGATTGAAAACCTTGAATTTCCCCAGGATGAATTTGATGATCCCACCATCACAAAAAAAGTTCTTAACGGAACATTCAGGAGTGTAAGAGAAAAATAATCGCCATAAAAAAAGCAAGCTCATTAAGGCTTGCTTTTTTATTTATCATACAAATTCTATCTTAATCTTGATTGCATTTCACTGATAATATCCTTGTACGTATTCAGGATACGACCCCATTCACGAAACTTTTCATCATCCTTTGCGGCAGTATTTGCAGCACCGGATGCCTCGCTTTGGATCTTTACCACATACTGTGAACTTCCCGTATTTCCCGGCTTTACAATGATGCGTGTACGAATAGTATTGTTGGGGAAATTCTTCATGTTCCAGGCAGTACGAACATATCCGGTTTCCTTATCAGACATTTCGATAACATCGAAATAATTGGTAACGATCTGGTTCATTACTTTCCATGCATCTTCTTCTGACCGTCCGGATCCCACACTAATACTAAAGTTCACATTGGCCTGATCACTCTGTATAGAAGAGCTGTAAGCCTCGTCTTCTTTAAGAACAACATGCTCATTCACCGGTGGACTCTGCATATTACGCTGGTTGCAGAAATTTTTGGTGATGGCAACATATCCTGCTTTCTCCACGATCACTTCTACGCAGGCACCTTCAAGGATCTTAATACCATACTCACCCGCGCCAACCTGGCGGCCATCCATTTTAATGGTTGCATCATTCGGTGTAGTATTGATCTGAACCACGCGATCCTTCATAACAATATTATCATAAAGCGGCGACTCAGGCATTCCTTCTTTATTACAATAGCTCCGTTGAATGGTCGCAAATCCCTCTTTGATAAACTCAACAGAAACACATGCTTTGGCAGGGATCACAATCTCACCACTACCATCAGCAACTTTTTTTCCATCCACAAATATCTGTGCATCCGCTGGTGTCAGTTTAACCTGAAGGGCACGATCAGCCAGAACAAAAACTTCATCAGCAGGAGGAAGATCCATACCTGATTTGTTGAAATAGGTTTTTGTTTTAGTGAAGAATCCCGGCTTTTTTATCTCAACAGTAACCGATCCGTTCTCTGGGATGATAGCATTCACCTGACCTGATCCCATCTCAATACCATTCAGGATAATTTTTGCATCATAGGGCTGCGCCATTATTTTAACCAGGCGATCCTTTAATACAAATGTTTCTGTTTTAGGAAGATCAACTCCTTTTCTTTTGATATAGGTTTTGACAATGGGATTGAAGCCCGGTTTGCGAAATACGAGTTTAATTGGTTCGTCTTTTTCGGTCTTGATCTGTGCAGTTCCACTTCCAAGGGGTTTTTCAACGCCGCCCGGACCAACTTCAGAAATAGTGGCATCAGCCGGCAGTACATTTACTACGATCCGCTTCTGGGCGGTGAGGGTCATAGAAAGTAGTACTGCACACAATAGCAGTGTTATACGATTCATAAGTTCGAAGGGTTTAGGATGAGGGCGCAATATTAAAAAAATCTTCCAAATCAGGAAGTAACGGTTATCCAAATACGCTGATCACGCTAAAAAATACCCATAAAGGGGTATATTGAAACGTGGAATATGAGGAACCCATAAACTCAATTATATGTTCATAGGCCATTTCGCAGCAGCCTTCGCCGCAAAGAAAATTGACTCCAAACCCAGTCTCGGCACCTATTTCCTGGCAGCACAATGGCTTGACCTTATATGGCCGCTGCTCCTGTTAACCGGACTTGAAAAAGTTGAGCTCGCTACTGATCCAAACAGTCCCATCCCCCTCTCATTCACGCATTATCCCATTTCACATAGCCTCCTGGCGGTTGCCGGATGGGCCCTGCTTTTTGCAGTGGTGAGTTATCTTTTTAATAAGAATCTTAAGGTGGCAGTTCTGCTTGCCGCGTTGGTAATGAGCCACTGGGTTCTCGACTGGTTTGTACATATACCCGACCTTCCCCTCACACCGGGTAGCGATTATAAAACCGGGCTGGGACTATGGCACCAGAAATGGCTTGTACTTGCCATCGAGTTGATCTTTTTCGGAGTGGGCGTTCTATTATATACCCGGGCTACCCTTGCCATAAATAAAACAGGAGCCATAGCATTTTATAGCCTGGTGATCTTCCTTGTTCTCGTACATCTCCTGAATATATTCGGACCTCCTCCAACAGATGTGCAGCCCATTGCCATTGTGGGATTGAGCCAGTGGCTGTTGGTTGCCTGGGCTTATTGGGCCGACCGGAACCGAAGGCCTATTTGAGGGAGAGGACAACTATATTCTGATATTAGCCTGCATACGGATTGGCGTATGCGAGAGGGTGTCTTCGAGGAAGCGAGGCGTAACACCGGCAAATTGTTTGAAATCACGGATCAGGTGCATCTGGTCAAAGTAGCCGCATTCATACGTGATATTAGTCCAGCTAAGGTCTGGTCGCATTTCTCTTAGCCGGTATGCTTTGGAGAACCTGGCAAGTCGGCTAAAGAATTTTGGGGGGATGCCGATCCTCTCTTTGCACTTTCTTTCAAACTGACGGAGGCTTAAACAGGACAGGGATGCGATCATATCCATCCCCTGGTTGCCATTTTGCAGCAACAGTTCCTGCATCGCAAGGTCAAAGGGAAGGGCCTCTTTCAGCAAATGCAGTCTTTTTAAAAGAAAGTTTTCAATAATATCTTTGATCTCATCGAAGCCGGCAGCTTCTCTTAGTTTATCATTTACAATACGAACATCAGCACCTAATATTTCTTCTGCATTAAATCCATCATCATAAAGTTCCGTCATCGGTATTCCAAGCAGCCGGTATAGTCCACCCGGATGAAAGCCCACTGCAACAGCTTTATGGCTTTTTCCCACGATCAGGTTAACACGTGTAATCTGTGGTCCCACGATCACACTGCGGGGTTGCAGCAGAAAACCCTGTTCGCCTTCCTTCTGCATCTCCACCAGGTCATCAATATAGAAGAAGAGGCAATGTTGCGGTGTAGGGGGATAGGGGCAAGCGATACCAACCTGCTCATCGGGAACATTCGCATGAACGATCCTGATGGTGCTTACAATATGTTGTAAGGCGGGATGTGGTATATAGTTTCTTGTTTTCAGCTACCCTTTTCCGAAAAAGTACAAACTTTAGTTGAATATTTTAACCAGTTCCTTCAGGTAGGCAAGAACGGGATCGTTGCTATCCAGAAATTGCTGCGGCAGAGATGACAAAGCGATATCAGGTTTTACCCCTGTTTGCGAACCATCTCCACATGCTGCACGGTATACCGCCGTTGCGCAATAGCCGTTGAGTTTTGTATTCGGAAGAGAGAAGCCAATGGTTTCACCCGTCAGGTCGATCCGCTCGCCAGTGGGCTCTCCGATGATAACCCCTATGCGATTACACTTTACTGCCAGCGCGGTCATGTGTGCGGAGGAATACGTTGAAGGGCCTGTAAGCAAGTAAAACTTCCCATTGAAGCGGTTCTCCGGATGACTGATCTTTTCCGGCTCATTGCCCTTAAACTCACGTGTTAGCAAATCGCCATCACGGAAGCCCATGGCCCTATAACCAGTTAGCATATTATGCACCCAGGTGCCCTTAGTAAACTGGTTCAGCAGGCTTCCGTCGCGGATGGTCTTGGAAACAACATCAGCAAATGGCTCGCTGGTGATATAGGATAAGAAATAATTGCCAATGGCAGAATTGCCGCCACCATTCCTGCGAATATCAAGTGCTACATGTTTCAATCCCTTCTTTTTTACCAATGCAAAAGCTGAGTCTATAAAGGCCGAAGCTGTCTTCATATTCCTGTAAGAACTGCAGCTGATAATAGCCAGGCTTTCTTTTTCATTTATCTGCATTGTCCAATCCTGTTTTGGGAAGGTCCTGTCGAAATACACCTGGGCGGGCACACCTGGCACCAGATAATTGTTGGTCAGTCCTTTCCTGCCGCTGGTTGTAATATTGAATTCTTTCTCCCATCCATAATTTGCCCAAAGGAAAAAGGGAAACAACCGCGAAAGATTTGCTTCCACATTCGCGGGATAGTCGCCCGCGGTAAGAGCAGTAAGTGCTTTAATGATCTCACCAACAGGCTTTCCATTCACCACCAAAAGCTTCTTCTTTGCGAGGGGAGAACCTGAATTTTCCCAGTGGTCGATAATGATTGCTTCCCCGCTCCTGATGCTTACGCGCAAGGGAAAAAATTTTCCATCGCGTTTTAAAAAAGTATTTAGTTCTTCACTCTCAAAATCATAGGAGAGATTGGTATGTCCGTCACGGAACATGTTAACTAGCGGTGCTACCACGCGGATAAATTCCCATCTTGTCATGGGCTGCTTAATATTATTTTTCGCCTCCTCCCATGCCATCCCTACTTCATAGCGGTCGGCAAAACGGTATAGGTCCGGGTGGTTATTGTTGAGGATCTTGTAAAGTGAATCGAGGTCCTGCTGCAATTCAACAACGGGAAATAATTTCTGATGAAGCGAGTCTGTGCTTTCCTTGGAAAAGCATTGTGATGTTATCAGCAGCGCAAATGCAAAGATTATCTTTTTCATATTCAAGGTTTCAATATGCCTGCAAATTTGCAGAAGCTTCAATCACACGGCAAGGCCTCAATGAACGGATCGTAATAATAGGCGGATCAATTGTTTTTTGCTATCTTTAAAGACCATCCCTCCCCCCTTCTAAACGGCTTCCGTTTCCCGAATTTTTCAAACCATTAAACATGAATTCTTATGCCCGAAATCATTGAGCAGGCTTCCGGTGCTATTAAATCCGAGAGCCGTATTTCCAGTAATGGCTATGCCGCCTTCCAGGCAGCAGGAGCCCTGGGTCCGTTTCAGTTTGACCGCCGAAATCCCGGACCACATGATGTTATGATGGATATACTATACTGCGGAGTATGTCATTCAGACCTGCATTTTATCCGTAACGATTGGGGAATGTCGATCTACCCCCTGGTGCCTGGCCATGAGATCGTTGGCCGCGTTACTAAAGTAGGTGAGCATGTAACCAAATTCAAAGAAGGCGATCTTGCCGGTATAGGGTGCCTGGTTGATTCATGCAGAACCTGCGACCATTGTAAGGATGGCCTTGAGCAATATTGCGAAAGAGGATCTGTATTTACCTATAGTGGCTTAGAAAAAGATGGCGTTTCAGTAACCTACGGTGGATACTCAAATAATATAGTTTGTGATGAAAGCTTTGTGCTGAAAGTATCGGATAAATTATCGCTTCCCAATGTGGCGCCTCTACTCTGTGCAGGCATAACTACATACTCCCCGCTTCGTCACTGGAAAGTTGGAAAGGGCCAAAAAGTTGGAATTGTTGGATTGGGTGGACTGGGCCACATGGCTGTGAAATTCGCCGTGTCTTTTGGTGCTGATGTTACTGTATTAAGCACATCCCCTGGAAAGAAAGAAGACGCCCTTCATTTGGGTGCGCATAATTTTGCAGTAACAACCGAAGAGGATACAGTAAAAAGTCTGGCCGGAACTTTTGACTTCATACTGGATACTGTATCGGCAAAGCATGATTACAATATGTACATGAGCATGCTGAAAACCGATGGCGTTATGGTACTGGTGGGATTGCCTGTTGCCAATGTTGAAGTGCCTCCTTTCGCGCTCATCTTTAACCGCCGCAGCGTTGCCGGCTCCCTGATCGGAGGTATTGCAGAAACACAGGAAATGCTAGACTATTGTGCTGAAAATAATATCACCTCAGATATTGAGCTAATCGACATGAAAGATATTAATCATGCCTTTGAAAGAATGGAAAGAAACGATGTGAAATATCGTTTCGTGATTGATATCGCCACTTTGTGATATATCCGTGGACGCCAACCTCGGGCAGATGAGTGATCATCTGCCCTTTTTTATGCCGGACTATATCCTTTGCTGGTTTTTTCCTTTATAAGTCTTTGCTTTTCTGCCAATGCTTTCTCTGCATCAGGTAGCGTTTTTACCAGTACCTGCCCCTTCGTATCGATTCGTCCATAACGGATCACCAACTTGTTACTGCGAGTGCCAACTTCCCAGAATTTATTGCTGGTAACATCTGAGAACACCCATCTTTCAAATTGTATGTCTTCAAATCCCGGCAGACCAACGGCCACGGTAGCAGGTGTTTCTTCTTCCAAAACCGGTACAGAAAGGGCGGATGGGTCAATTGGCGTTGCCTCTGCCGCATCCATTGGTGCTTCACGGATGATCCTCAATATCTGTGACAGCACTCTCTCTTTTTGTCTTAACCAGTCCTTGGCAAATACCTGTACATAACGCCATCCAAATGCTCTCAAAATTTCCGGCCGCTGGAAATATTGTTCAATGAGATTACTGTTGGCATAATGCCGGTCATCATCAACCAAAATCCCCAGCGTGTAAGCCGCATCTGCCGGGTCTACTTTTATGGCAAGGGAACATTTGAAATCCGATTGTCCAACCTGCTCATCCACAGTATATCCATATTGCTGCAGTGCCAGCTTTAATTCACGCAGCACAACACTTGTTTCACTGCTTGCAGGTGCATCTTTTTTATTGACCACCAATCCGTCAAGAATGGTCCTTGCTGCTTGCATATTACCGTTGCTTACATTTTCTGCATAGTGCAGGAAGCGACGGAAATAATTAGCACCCTCATTATACTCATTGGTGATGTCGTGATGCCGTATACTGCTCACAACAGCCATATGCTTTTTGGCCCTGCTAAAAATTACATTCAATCTTTTCTCTCCGCCCTTCTTATTGATGGGACCAAAATTCATCAACATTTTTTTCCTTGCATCGTATCCATAGCAAACACTCATGATAATGATATCACGTTCATCGCCCTGGATATTCTCGAGGTTCTTAATGATGAGTCCAACAAACTGGTCGTCTTCTGTTCGTATATAGGCTTCTTCCAGCTGCTGTTCAAAGTCCTTATCTTCCTGTGCAAGCGCAGTAAGCGTATCTTCAATAGCATGTTGCTGCTCCTGGCTGAAAGCAACAATTCCGATACTGTCTTTGGATCCTCTCTTTAGCAGCTCCCTCACCAGTTGCGCGATATAAGAAGCTTCCTGTTGGTTGGTTCTTTTCTCATAAATGCCATGTGTCTGAAAATGGAAGCTGATGCTGCGGTCATACAAGCGATCCACATTGGCCGGGCCATCAGATGGGGAGGCCACTTCTATTGCCGCTTTATTATCATGATGGATTGTGCGGTCTGGAATGGTGAGCAATCCCGCTTCATAAAAAGCATGGTTACTATAACTGATCAGCGTTTCATAATGGCTTCGGTAATGCCAGCTCAGCATTGTTCCCGGAAGTTTCCGGGTTGCCTGAACCAGCAGGCTGTCGGCATCGGCACTGAGCAATTCATCTTCCTCCTCTTCAAACGACCCGAGATCGTCAGGGTCTTCCGCCTTAGCTGTAAAGAAATTTGTTGGGGGCATCTGTTTGTCATCGCCCACAATAATTGTTTGTGCCGACCTGTATAATGCAGGGATACCTTCTTCAAGGGTGATCTGGCTGGCCTCATCAAATATCACCACATCAAAGTATGCGGTGTCAAGCGGGAGGCTATCGCTAACGCTCAGCGGACTCATCAGCCATACCGGTTTCAGATCTTTCAACACCAGCCCGCTCTCCCTAGCACTCAGCTCACGGATACTTTTGTATCGCATGCTTTTTGCAAATTCGTTCTCCAGTATTTTCCTGCCTTCGTTATAATTCTTCTTGAATTGTTTCTGTTCAGCACTTAGTTGAGTTACAGAAGTACTACTGAGTTCCATATGGTCAAAAAAGCGCTGGCGTATGGAGGCGCGAATCAGGTCGGCATTGCTCTTCAGCAATTGCCTGTAGAGCTGTCGAATCTGCTGTACACTCTGTTCAATCACCTTTACATCTGTATCCGCAAATCCGCGTTGTTGCTGGTAAAACTGTTGCAGGCAATGGTGTGCTATGGCAGCTTCGGCTTGCACCGGTGAAAGAGGAACGGTGCGAAGAAATTGTTTAACCGCATCCGGTAAAGAAGTGAATTGCCTGAGAACCGGCAGCAGGTCCTGTAACTGTGCAGCATTCAGTGATATATTCTCCAGGTCATCTTCCATAGCGGCTATGGTTGATTCGGAAGTATCGGCATTGAAATACTGCAACTGCAGTTCAAGCTGGTGGAGTGTATTATTCAGTTTATGCAGCCTGCTTACAATAGTATTTGCATCGGGATGCGCAAGCAGGTAATCAATTTCCTTATCTCCTTTTTTATTGCGCAGAATATCAATACCAAGCCATGTGGTTTCAATACTGTGGAGATGATAGTCATGCCTGATGCGCGTGCTTGCATCTGCAACTGCTTTGGAAATTTCATATTCTGATTTCAGCAACTGCAGAATGGATGACAATGATGGTTTAACCTGGTGCTTCGAAAAATCATAGCTCTGTGCAAGCTGTTTTTTTAATTTTCTCCAACTGCCGTTCAGGAAACCAAAGAAGGAATCTTCGTTTTTTTCTGCGATTGGTATGGCGTTGATAGCATCCTGTTCAGAAAATTTATTGATCCAGTTTTCATTCTGAGAACTAACTCCGGCGAATTGCTTTTTCAGTTCTTCATACTCATTGATCCTGGCCTCAAAGGCTTTTGCCTCAGGAGTTGTGGCATCAACCAGTGAAAGATTATTATGTTCGGCAAGCGGATAGAGCAGGATAGCATCCTGCACGAGGTTCTTAACCTGTTTCAGGTTGGCACTATGATCAGTAGAGATATTGCAATTACTTAGTACTGTGTTGATCTCTCCAAGCAGGTTCTTCGTGTGACCGAGCACGGTATCGAGCAGGTGCATCGGTTGCTGGTGAAGGAATACGTCATCTTTCAATTTACTCAATGGGTGAGAGGCAAAAGAACCCTCGGCGCCCGCGTCTTCCATAGTACTTCCCAGCTCCTGGATGGTATTGCCAAATTGTAACCAGTCGTTATAGGAGGGAAGCAACTCCTGCTGTTTTGCATCAAGGGGTATTATGGATCGTTGCAATTGGATCAATCTTTCAATAAGTTTCCTTACTTCAAGACCGGCAGCGGTTGGTTCGGTTGTGCTTGCCTGGTGAAACTGCTGGAGTACCTGCAACTGGTCCTGCAATTTACCCAGCAATAATTGCCTGTTTGCTTTTACAGCTTTCAGGTCCATCCTGTTTTTGCTGAAATCTTCATAGGTACTCCTGAGGCTTCGGATGAATTCCCTTTTATCACCCTGGCTGTCATGGATATAACAGCAGAGTTCATCCAGCCCGTTCTGCTTGAGGCGATGGTACACCACATCGAGTGCCGCGCGTTTCTCACAAACAAACAATACACTTTTGCCCCTCGCCACGAAATCAGCAATAAGATTGGTGATGGTCTGGCTCTTACCCGTACCCGGCGGGCCCTGGATGATATAGCTGTTGCCAGACCTGCTTTGTATGATGGCCCTTGTTTGGGTTGGATCAGCTGTGATCACATGGTGCCATAAAGATGGATCATTCGGATCAAAAGAATGATCATTGATCGGTTTGGGTTGGCTGCTGAACAGTGATTCAAAAACATGATGCTCCACCTTGTTATCGATCACATGGTTGTAATCGCGAACCAGGCTCATCTTCTTATAGTTGAAATTGCCGAGTACCATATTGCAGGTATCAAAATCCCAGCTATAGGGATTACTCTCACTATCGGTCATTTCGAAGAGCGTTCTTTCGCGGGTATTGCTTCCCGTGAGTTGCTGTGAACTTAAACTGATATCCTCATTAACAAGGAATTCGAGAAAGCTTGCCCGGTGTTCGATCTTCTGGCGGAATATTTCAAGTCCAAGTGGTTTATAATCTTCCTGCTGGTAGCTGTAAGACATATTCCTGTAGCCATCCATAGCAGAGCCCTGGCGTCGTAATTTTTTCCTGTAATTACTGATAGTTTGCCTGGCTATGCTGTGCACCAGTTTTATCCTTGGCTTATCGATATAGTGTAATTGAATGCCCTGGTTGGCTGCATCGATCTGCCCCTTCAGGAGCTGGTAAAAAGTATCCAGACTCATTTCTTCCAGGTCAATAAAATCAGGGAGACTTATACCATAGAGTTCTTTCAGTTGATTTGCCAGAACAGGGTTCACCTCCGCCTCGCTGTCAAGGACTTTCACCACGAAATGATCTTCCTTTATGCGTTTTACTTTCTTCAGTTCAACAGGCACAAGCAAAAGGGGGCTCTGAATTCTTTCGTTGATATCCTCCTTCAGGTTATGCCAGTTTAAAAAAGCGATCACCATTTTAAGTTGACTGAATCCATATTCCTGCACATCTCGCTGGCTTTCCACCCTGATCTTATCAAGGGCGGATGGCAGGTAAGCATGGTCTTCAAAGCGCAGGTATTTATTGAGGATGATCTCCTTCATTCCGGAAACTTTTGAAGAGAGTTCACTGTTCCAGGTAAAGAGAAGATCGGCGCGGATGCTCTGGTAATGCAGCACCAAAGGAACGCTGCTTACGGTAAGGTTTACAAAGCGGGCATTGGGTTTATAATAAAGCAACCTGTTACGGCGGCTGTTATCAAAGAGGCGGTTACGAAGTTTGCTCAGAATGAACTGGCTTCTTTCGGAGAGGTCTTTGCTGATCCATCCGGCCACGGTAGCGAGATCGGTTTGCTTTTCGGGATCAAAGTCGCGGTAATGATGAAGCCGGTGGATGATATCATACAGATCGGCGGCGCGCTTCTGCCGGTCGAGGGTCGTCATTTCAGTGATCAGCGCAGAGATGGTGGGATGGATCCTTTGATTATGGTAAACTGGATTATTGCGGTAGCTGGCAAAGGTTTCGAGGTCATCCTTATCATAGAGATCAAGACCAAGCGCCATACTGCCGAGTACAAGTCCCAGGCAGAATATATCAGTGAGTTCATCATGATGCCCGAGCAGATGTTCAAAGCATTTGTAGCCCGGAATATAGGCAGGGTAGCGAAGCGGCTCGTTGATATTAAAATGCACCTCGCTATTATCAACTCTAACCTCGCCATCATTGATATCTGTTTCAACGGTTTTATGACCAACAACATCAAACTTATGAGATTGCAGTTCTGCAAAAACTGTTTTTACTTTTTGCAAAGCCTTCAAAGGCTTATGGCAATATGATTCGTCAACATCAATGGCATTACCGGAAATGAATAATGAATCTTCACGACCAAATGGCGCCACCAGTCCGGCTTCATGAAATGCCAGCACCTCGCGGAAGAGGGGCATCACAAAAGCGATCACATCATCGGTTGCATAGATGCCCTGGTCAAATGCTGTTTCCAGGAATTTTCGAAATGGTACTCTTTGTAATTCCATAGCGGAATGGATAATTAATTGTAAATCTGTTCTCCTTCGTTTTCTTTCACGCGGCTATATGCCATGAGTGCTTTCTCCCTGTATTGCTGAAGTTTCTTATCACTGAGTTTCAATTCCTTTTTCAGGATAGTATTGAACTGGTCAACGATCCGGATCTCTTCCGCAAATTGAAGTGCCCTGCCGGGTGGGATCTCTTCAAGGGAGGGGTCGGCCAAAGCGAAATCAAGGAGGAGATAGGCCAGGTATTCTTTGATACTGCTGTGATCATTACTGATTCTTTCAACGAGGGCATCATCAATCAATGCGGCATCATCCCATGAAAAATCAGGGAAGTATTGTCGGGCCAGGCTACTCACCATAGTGGTGCGAAACCAGTTTGGTTTAAGGAATAGCTGCAATACTTTCCTGGTGAGCAGGGAGAGTTCTTTCTGTCGAAAAATATCAAGCTGGTCGAGCTCACTCATTCCTTCGATCATACTGTTTATAACAGCTTCTGCTGCATCACCTTTTTCATGCCAGTATTGCACTGCGCGAGCACGGATAAAATTTTCGGGGTGACTGATACCGGCAGTTTTGGTATTGTTATCGGCAGAGAAAATTTCTTCGGCCTGTTTAAGATAATTTTCGGGGTTCACTTTATCGAGGCCGGTAGATGTTTTCACCAGGGAGCTGATCACAGGTCCTGTTTTCCCGAGTACCATACAGGCGCCCCTGTCACAAAATATTTCAGTGTACAAACGGTATAGCCTGGCTGTTTCATAATAGGCAGGTTCACTCTGGTGGTGGTTTGCTATAGCTGTTATGATACGATCAGCCACTTCAAGGTGACCATCCTGTAACGTAAAGAGTTTTATATGAGTAAGCTCATGCGCCAAAACGGCCAGCAACTCTTCATCATCAAGAAGCTTAATAATTGACCCGCTGAAAACGATATGGGCTTCATTGTTTAGGTATACAATACTAGCATTGAGCTCATCAGTATGCGCTGCCTGGTACACCGTAACCGGAAGCTGCTGCAAGCCAAGTTTATCTTTTATGATATTGATCTTATCATAGATGAATGGCTCACTGGAAGGATCGAACTTATAGGTATTTCTCAGTAATTCCGTTTTGAATTGCAACAGTTGCTCTTCTTTATTGCTGGCGCCCGCGAAATAGTCCCATGTTTTTGACTGAGCTCTGAAATGGTCTTTGACCTTCTGGTGATAGGATAAGGCAGATAACATATGAGGCCTGGATTATGGATGAAGGAACAAATTAATTCCTTTCCTGTTAAATGCAAGAATTTCCATATCTGCAAAGGAGCTGCTGTTGAAATCATCCCTTTGCATCTCCCATATCAAAAGTGGGTGACCGCTGGTGCCTGACGCACCACCTGTTGTTCTTTCAATCATTTTAAAGCCCAGCTTTTGAGGGATGGCAGCACTGGCCAGATTAGTATCCGCACACTTGATAACGATCCGTGATAAGTCTTCCACCACAAAGCCCAGTTTCACCAATGCCATCACGGCTTCGGTTGCATAACCTTTACCATGGTGAAGACTATTGATCCAGTAGCCTATCTCCCTCGAATGCGCATCCAGCCTGGTATGCAATCCGGTTGAGCCGATCAGTGTTTTTTCATCTTTATCGAAAATACCGAAGACAAAATCCTTTCCTTCTTCGAAATCAAGCTGAAATTTTTTTAACAGGGCCTCGCGCTCCTGCAATGAAATGGGTTCTTTCAATGACCATGGCAGCCACTGTTGTAATTCAGGGAGACTGGCACTAATGGCAGCATCAACAATGGCGGTATCGGCACTACAATAAGGCCTGATTACCAGCCGCGCTGTTTCAATGCGATATGCTTTTATGGAAAACAATTGTATGTGCTGGTTTTATAATGTGTTGATGCGGCTGGCTTGTTGTTTTCGGAAAGCGCTTGGATTTTCTCCTGCAAACTTCCGGAAGGTACGGTTGAAATAAGACAGATTCTCAAAACCGCTTGCATAACATGCTTCGGTTACTGATTGCTGTTGGAGTAATATTTTTTTAGCCTGGTTGATCCGGTAGCGATTGATAAAATCTGTGAAGGTGAGATGGGTTGATTTTTTAAAATAGCGGCAGAACGCGGCGGTGGTAAGGTTTGACAGTTTAGCCACTTCATTAACATCGATAGGTTCCTGGTAATGTGTTTCGATATAATGGTAAATACGATGAAGGCGTTGCTGCTCTTTGAGTACCGATGCTTTTGCGATAGGCCTGGCCCCAAGTTCAATGAACTCTTCACTGGCGGCAAGAATTTGAAACACCTGTAACAAACAGATCAACTGATCCAAATGCGAAAGCGCACTCAGTCCTTTCAACTTTTCACCCGCAAGTTTTTTTGTATTGCCATAGAATGCGAGTCCCGTTCTTGCTCTTTCAAAAAGGGTGTTCACGGCGCTCATTTCCGGGAGTGAAAAAAATGCTTCCCCCAGGAAATTCTCTTTCATCTGCACCACTACTGTTTCTACGGTAGCTTTAACACCATAGTCGAAGTTGAGATGGGGGATATCCGGACCAATAAGCGCTAGGTCACTTTCCTGGTAACGTGAAATATGATCACCTATATGCCTGATACCGCTTTCCGCCTCTACATATACGATCTCGTATTCGCGGTGAAAATGCCAGTAGAAAAGTTCATTCAGCCGGGGGGTCAGAAGAATTTTGAAGGAGCTGTCCTCATCTGGTTTTATGGCTTCAAGCCGAACTTTCATTTAACTGGTTTTGGTACCGGTATGCATGCAGGATTATCAAATTACAAAAATTATGTCAATACAGTGCAAAAACCGGCCATTGGAATGGTTGAAAATGGCCTCAGAAGGGAAGTACTTTTGATCTGTATTTAACCAACTAAAAATTGCCATATGCAAGAACAAACAATGACACCCACCATGGCGCCTACCATGGCAGCAGGTAATGCCCATAAGGACATACCCGGCAATCCATCCACTGCCAAAAGTAGTGCCGTAAAACTGAACGACCGGAGCAATGGAGAACCGTTGCGGGTGATGAGTGAGGACGATTGGAATTTCTGGATCCACAATGGATATATCGTCATCAAAAATGCGGTTCCCAGAGAGCAGGCATTGGCAACAGCAGCATTCCTTTGGGAGTTTGAAGAGAAGAAAGCTGATGACCCTTCTACCTGGTATACAGCCCCCCGGGCCGAGATGCAAATGAAAGAGCTTACCAACACAGGTATGGTGGAAGTATATAATAACCAGGCACTCTGGAACAACCGCCAGATGCCGCGTGTGTATGATGCCTTTGTTGATATATGGGGAACAGAGAAATTGTGGGTGACTATCGACAGGGCAAATCTGAATTTTCCTATTCGTCCGGGATTTGAATACAAGGGCTTTATCCATTGGGATTATGATCCGGAAACAAAGCCGGTGAATGTGCAGGGGGTGCTGGCATTGGCCGACCAGGATGATGAAAATATGGGCGGCTTTCAGTGCATTCCGGAGCTGTTCCGAACCTATGATACATGGAAGCTTACCCAGCCGGAAGACAGGAATCGCTTCAGGCCCGATACAACAGGCTTTGAGCCGGTAAAGGTAAAAATGCAGGCCGGTGATCTGCTGATCTTCAATAGCCTGCAACCACATGGCATCAGGCCCAATAACAGTGAGAATAAAGTCAGGATTGCGCAATACATTTCGATGATGCCGGCGGAAGAAGATAATGAGGCATTGCTTCAGTGGAGGATTGCTTCCTGGAAAGACAGGATAGCACCTGAAGGATATGCTTTCCCCGGTGATCCACGTAATTGGGAACAAACAAAATATGGCACAGCAGAATTGACTGAGCTGGGAAAGAAATTATTAGGAATAGAAAAATGGTAAGCACTATAAACCAACCCTACACTACACTCAGCAACGGCATAGAAATGCCGTTGCTGGGGCTCGGTGTTTATGATATGCATGGCGCTGAAGCGGAGCAGGCTGTTCAGGATGCACTGGAAACAGGATATCGGCTTTTTGATACCGCATCCCTATATGAGAATGAGAATGAGATCGGGAATGCACTGCGGAATAGCAATATAGCGCGGGCCGATGTTTTCGTCACAACAAAACTTGGCAACGTCGACCATGGTTATGATGCAACACTCCGCGCTTTTGAAAAGAGCCTTGAAAAATTACAAATGGATTATGTAGATCTGTACCTTATACACTGGCCGGTAAAGGGTCAGAGAAAAGAAAGCTGGAAAGCGTTGGAGAAACTATACAATGATAAACGGGTAAAGGCTATCGGTGTGGCCAACTACCTTGTTGAATTCCTTGATGAGCTTGAATCGTATGCTTTTATCATACCAATGCTCAACCAGGTTGAATTTACGCCATGGTTATTCCAGGGTGAATTACTGCAATACTGCCAAAACAGAAATATCCAATTGCAATCTTATTCACCCCTTACGAGAGGACTTAAACTTGGTGACCCCAGGCTCATTGCTCTGGCAGAAAAATATGATCGTTCGCCTGCACAAATTGTATTGAGATGGAATATTGAACATGGGATTTCAACGATCCCAAAATCAGTAAGCAAGAAGCGACTCCAGGAAAACTTCGGGTCGCTTAACTTTAAGCTCACGGCAGATGATGTTGCCTTCATGGATACTTTCAACGAAAACTTCCGCATCTGCGATAATCCGATGGAGATGCTTTAAAAAATGGAAGAAGTATTCACTGCATATCAGCAACATTCATGATCCAAAATGGCAAGCGTCTTATCATAGAAAGCCTTAGCTCTTTCAGGAGAGCTGCCAACGCAAACGAGGCCTAGTTTGCCAAATTCAGAAAGTGCACCAACCAGGTGAAACATCACGCCTTCCTGTGCGGCGCCATCGTACATAAGCTCATGATACATGGCAATATCAATTAGATCATCGGGTGTAAGTCCTTTGTATTTTTCACTGCTAACATTATCGGAAGCAAAGTAATAGCGCTTGCTGTTGCCGGCTGTTATATAAGCTCCTTTTTTTGCATCATACTTGCCCCCGGTTAAAAACTGCAACATCAGGTAAGGGTGCGTGGTGCCTCCCTTGCGAAGATTTATTTCGATAGCATAATGTTTCCAGGAACCATCTTCCTGTTTCACCGATATAAAATCAATGGCGAATCTTCCCAGGGTTCCTTTCTTTTCAAGAACAACTGCAATCTTCATTCCCTCTTCTGCAAGCGTTACGTTATATGTTTCGTCGGCAGGGAAGATGGCACCTATGAAGATCTGCCCATCATCACCACCAAGCACCTGGTCGTGCGTGCTAACAATATTTATTTCGCGGGTTGGATTGATAACGCACTGCACGGATGGCGACATTTTGATTTCTCCTTCCAGGAACTCTTCCACGATTCCGCCCATCTCCTGGAACTTTTCAAAAAACATAGCCTGGCTCAGATCTTTGGCAACTGTACTCATCTGCTTTGTGAGCACTGCTTCGATATTTGTTTCCAAAGCATCATCTATAACCAGATCAGCATATTTAAAAACCGCATTACCATCACCGCTAAATCCATCATTCATCTTAATAACCGCTTTGCGAAGTGATGGATTACTGCGTTTAAGTTTAGCAAGTGCCTCTGCAATATCCTGCCGGGTATGAAGATCCTCAAAGCCATCAGGTAATAGAACTCCTGCCTCGCGGAAACTCTTCCTGCTACCTGATTTGGAGCCTTCGTATAATTTATCGGGATCGGTACCAAATAATGGAACACCCAATTGTACTGAAAGAGATTTTTCGAGGCTAGTTACATTGTAACAAGTGAGATGTGCAACTTCTTTATCAGGCACCAACTGCTTTATCCTTTCCAGCAATCTTGGTCTTTCTAAAATTTTTTGTGTGAGTGGTTTTATGGAGGCATCATAACAACTTAACATAGTAAGTCGCTTCTTAGCATGATGCCCCGTAATACCCGGAAGCAGGTGGAGGTAATAATCTACAATGGTATCTGCAACAGGCATGCTGGTGATATAAATAAGATTTGTATTGGGCATGCGCAATAACATCAGGAGGCATAACATGCGTTCCTCATAGTGCACCACGCCTTTGATCTTTGAAAGGATATCCTGGTCGAGTGTGAGCGAGGGAATGATGATGACGGTTCGTGGCGCCAGTTTATCCGGAAAAATGCTTTCAAATTGCTTACCGAATTTTTGCTGGATATCGGAGAACGCGGCATTCTCTTCCGGTGTTCCGGGAGGAGGGCAGTCATCGCATTTAACAAAGGTTTTACCCAGGTGACCGGGGGAAGGCGACATAAGCATTAGTTTGGCTAGAAGTTACAAAAAAGAGTGCATTCCACATTGCCTCCCCGCAGGTGATTGTTAAGTTTTTATGCCTGAAAACAATGTGAGGGATATCTTGTTTAAGACTGTACTTCGAAACCTTCAAAATAATGAACAGGAAATTATCATCTATACCTTTCTCAATACTTGATCTTGCCACTATTCACCAGGGCGATATGAATGCCGGTAATGCCTTCAGGCGAAGCCTGGAGTTGGCGCAAACGGCTGAGAGTCTGGGTTATAAGCGCTATTGGTTTGCAGAACACCATAATATGGAAAGTGTGGCCTCCGCAGCCACATCTGTATTGATCGGGTATGTTGCAGGTGGAACAAATAGTATCAGGGTGGGGTCGGGAGGTATCATGTTACCCAACCATGCTCCCCTGGTGATTGCCGAGCAGTTTGGAACGCTTGAAACATTGTATCCCGGGCGAATTGACCTTGGCATTGGCCGCGCGCCGGGAACAGACCCGGTAACCTCGCATGCATTGAGAAGAAGTCTTAAAGGGGATATCAATGAATTTCCCTCCGATGTGGTTGAGCTGATCAATTACCTCGGCGATGCAGACCCGCAGGCAAAAGTGAGGGCCATACCCGGACAGGGAACAAAAGTTCCGGTATGGCTTCTGGGTTCAAGCACCTATAGCGCACAACTGGCGGGAATGCTGGGCCTCCCTTTTGCCTTTGCCTCCCATTTTGCGCCAGCCCAGTTAATGGACGCCCTTCAGGTTTACCACAGCCATTTCAAGCCCTCGATATTTCTTAAAGAGCCTTATGCAATGGCTTGTGTCAATATCATTGCGGCCGGAACTGATGAAGAAGCAGAGTTCCTCGCCAGCTCCTTTTACCAGTTAGCACTGGGACTCTTCCGCAATGACCGGAGGCCTTTGGCTCCACCGGTCAGCAGCATGGAAGGCATCTGGACTGAGCCGGAAAGAAATTCTGTGATGCATATGCTTACCTATTCTTTCCGTGGCAGTAAAACAACTGTTGCCGAATCATTACAGGCCTTCCTAGATAAAACTGGTGTGGATGAGATCATGGCCGCCACCTATGTGCACGATCTGGAAGCGAGGAAAAAGTCGATGGAGTTAGTAGCTTCCATCTTTAGCAACAGTAGTATTTATGCAAGAATAGATTGACCGCCGGGTTTTTGCTGCTGGCTCGGTCAGGTTCATTATTTTACAGTCCCGGAATGTTAGCTCAGTTGGTTAGAGTATTACCTTGACATGGTAGGGGTCGGCGGTTCGAATCCGCCACATTCCACTTACTGTAGTCTTTCCATCACCGCATGTTTGTATAAACGGCCAATAGGAATTTCCTTTTCGCCCAGCTGAACCGATAGGCCGTTATACCCCGAGATTTTATCGAGCGAAACGATATAGGAGCGATGAACCCTTATGAACTTATGTTCTGATAACAGGTTCTCCATGGCGGTGATGGACTGCTTCACCAGGTAATGTTTGTTGCCTGCCATATAAACCATCACATAATCTTTCAGGCTTTCGATATAGGTGACTTCATTCACAAAAACCTTCTTCATATCCTTATCCACTTTGAGGTAAACAAAGGCTGGATTTTTTGGCGCATCACCCTGGGTGGCCAGCGGTGCTTCGAGGCCCATGATCCGGTTCAGTTTGGTGATCGCTTTAAAAAACCGCTCGAAAGAAACAGGTTTCACCAGGTAATCCACCGCATCCAGTTCAAAACCATCAACGGCATAATCGCGATAGGCTGTTACAAAAATGACCTTGGGCGGATGCGTAAGATTTTTCAGGAATTCTGTGCCAATGATACTGGGCATTTTGATATCGAGAAAGATCACGTCAATGGTACGTTGGTGCAATACTTCCAGAGCTTCGATGGCATTACGGCATTGTCCGGCTATTTCGAGCCCATTGATGGCGGAAATATACCTGCAAAGTACCTGCAGTGCCGGCGGCTCATCATCTATCAGCAGGCATCGGAGTTTCATGCAGGACGCATTTGAATGTTTACCGGAGTTTCAGGCATGGGCGAAGGCATATAGGCTGGCTGGCTGGCCGTGAGCCTTATAAGAAGTGATACAACAAAAAAAGAACCCTCATCATTTAACTTCAGTTCATATCGGTCAGGATAAATAAATCCGAGTCTTTTCTTCACATTCTGAATGCCTGTGTCAGCCTCTGGCTGCCTGATGTTTTCGTCTTTGCTATAGGCGATCTTACAACGAAGGGTTTCATTTTTTACCGAAGCATCAAAAGCCAACCAGGGTTTTTGGATATGTGGTGCCGCACAATATTTAAATGCGTTTTCCAGAAATGGCATCAGAAGTAAGGGAGCTATAAACTGGTCTCGTATATTGCCTTCAACACTCCAGGAGATCTCTATCCTGTTGTTGAATCGTTCTGATTCAAGGTCAATATAATTTCGCATAATCGCGATCTCATTTTCAAGCCTTACTTCTTCCGATTTACAATCGTATAACATATAACTTAAAAGAGAAGACAGTTTCAGGATCAGTGTTGGGGTATCGGATGATCTGTTAATGGAGCAGGTATAAATATTGTTGAGCGTACTGATCAGAAAATGCGGATGAACCTGTGCCTTCAGCAGCTGGAGCTCAGTGCTGATCTTCTCCTGTTGAACCTGCATGCGGTCGCGTTGTTTAGCTGTCCATAATTTAAAAAACTTAATGATCATAGGGCTGGCTGCTGAGGTGGTCATACAGAGAAAACTTTGGGGAAGTGCAGCCCTTAGTGATTTAACCGGAATCTGCATCAGCTCCAGCACGGGAACAACCACATAGGTGCGATAACCAGCATTCATATAAAGTCCAAGAGCGCCCCAGGCAAGCACCACTAAAAGGAACTGCCATAATTTCCCTTTAAGTAAAAGCCGGGGTATTGCGTAATAAACCATCGGATAGCTGAAAAAGATAAACATCGGAAGCCACAAAAGCATTTTAAAAAGGTTCTTAAAAAAATGCACATTGGTGGTACTCATTATGGTCCAGAATACCGCCCAGATGGTTATATGAAAGCTCCAGTATATAACATGACGCCATACCCGATAACGATCTGAAAAAACAAAATCGTTATAAAGGAATGTGTTAACTCTTTTGAGTATTTGACGCATCTTATAGATTTAATGCCACTAAGCAGGAACCGCCATATTGAACTGCTTCTCCTGGTTAGTAAATATTGACGCCACATATTCCGTTCCGGGAATTATCATACCGGTTAAATTGATCTGGAGGAAAACTTCAAAAGAGTTTCCCTTATCATTCAGTTCAAGTTCATAGTTAGCCGGATAAATAATTGCGAGCCTTTTCTTAACGTTAGCGATCCCGATACCATTTTGGCGGAAGGGCTGGTATTCATTCTTGCTATTTGCGATCCTGCATCTTAAAACTCCCTCATGCACACGGATATCGACGCTGAGCCATGATTTTTCTAATTGTTCGGATGTACCATGCTTAAATGCATTCTCGATAAAGGGTAAGAGCATGAGTGGCGCTATTCGGGTGTTATGTCCATCATCTTTTACCTGCCAGCTTATATCTATTTTGTTACCATAACGTTCAGCTTCAAGGTCAATATAATTCTTCATGATCGCTATCTCCTTTTCCAGTTTTACTTCTTCCGCATTACAGTCATAGAGCATATAGCTGATGAGTGAAGAAAGCTTGACGATAAGCGTAGGCGTTTTAGGAGATTGCTCCATCGAAAAGGAATAGATATTATTAAGTGTGTTGAAAAGGAAATGCGGGTGAACCTGTGCTTTGAGTAACTGGAGTTCGGCAGTTACTTTTTCCTGTTCTGCGTATAACCATTCTCGTTGTTGGAGGGTCAGCATCTTAAAAAACTTAATGACCATAGGGCTTGCAGCCGATGTTGTCATACAGAGATAACAGAAAGCAAGAGGCCCCCGCGGAAGAATATTATCCAGTCCCATTGCCTCCTGTGCAGGAATCAGAACAAACTCGCGATAGCCGGCATCGATATAGAGCCCCGCCCCTCCCCAGGCAAGCAGCACTAAGAAAAACTCCAGCAATTTTCCTTTCAGCAATAAATGTGGAACGGCTATATAAACAAGTGGATAACTAAAGAAGATAAAAACCGGAACCCACATGGTCATATTGAGGAGATGCCTTGCATAAGAAAGGGGAACACCAACCACTAACCAGAAACCGGCCCATAAGCAAATATGAAATGACCAGTATAGCAGATGCCTCCATACCCGGTAGCGGGAGGAGAATAAAAACTCATTATATAAAAAAGAATTCATGGTTTTCGCCTTATACAATTTAAACAATTTAGAACAATGATTTCCTGTCGGGACGAGGAAACAGACAGAATGCTTGTATTTCCGACGAATGACGCTTTATGCTGCTAAAAGCCATTTACCACAGGGCTTCTGCTTTATTTCTGTAAATGGCAACGTTCAGCGATTGGAGCGGGATTGAGCGAAAAAACGATTCTATCTTGGTTATTCTTCATCGTTTAACATTAACATCTTTGATTATGAAAAAGTATTTCCTCCAGGCGACATTTATAACCTGCATTACTGTTCTTCTTTTTTCGTGCCAGAAAGAGGATGGACTGGCAGTAAAAGAGAATGCCTCATCACTCTCTGCGCGAAATGGTGAACTCATGGGTCACCTTAAGCAGACCAAAACATTTTCTTCTGACGTGGCCATTAAGTGGATGACCATGCAGGTAAGGCAGATGACTAACTATCCTCCGCTTGTAGGAAATGTAGCCTATTCACGTCACTATGCATACAGTGGAATTGCCCTTTATGAGGCAGTGGTTCCGGGGATGCCGGCTCACCAGTCGATAGCTTCACAGCTTAATGGATTAACCGGACTGCCAACTACTGAGCCAGGTGCTGCCTATCATTGGGCGGCGAGTGCCAATGCGGCGCTGGCCCATATAAACCGGAGCATGTTTCCCAGTGCTACCGATGCGCATAAGCCTGCCATGGACAGTCTGGAGCAGAGTCTAATGGCGGAATACAGTTTGGAGACAGAAGCTGCTATCATTGAGCGCTCTGTAAACTTCGGAAAGGCAGTTGCGGAGGCGGTAATGAATTGGGCCAATACCGATGGTCATCAGAATATTAATAACCCCTATGTTCCTTTGGACCCCACTAAGATTGGCGGTATCTACTGGACACCACCCGCAGTTATTCCTGTGCATACAGTTCAATATATAGGAGACCTCCGGCGGATGGTTGCCACCAGTGGCGATGGAGCCGGACTACCAGCACCCGACTATGATAATCTCCCTGCCATGACCATGGAAGTAGTTAATGCAAGGCCGGAGATCGGAACGGATAATTATTTCAAAGCATTCTGGTGGAGAGATTTTCCAGGCACCAGTACACCGGGGCACTATGTAAGCATATTGCGTCAGGTACTTTCAAAAGAAAAACCATCGCTTGATGTAGCGGCGCTTGCCTATGCGCTTGGTGGAATAATTGATGTGGATATCACTATCAGCAGCTGGCAGGACAAGTTTAAATACCTGCTTGCCCGACCATTCAATTATGTTTCAGTACTTGGTATTGCACCCAATAATTTGCTGGGGGCACCGCATCCTGAATACCCTGCGGCACATGCAACATTATCGTCTGCCAATGCGGAAGCCATGGCCCATATTTTCGGCGAAGATTATGCCTTTACAGACAGTACATTTTATGGAATGGCCACTCCGGGCGGAGCATTACAACCCCGTCATTTCAATTCATTCCGCGAAGCCGGTGAAGAGGCGGGATGGTCAAGACTCTATGGTGGAATCCACTACAGGCCGTCTATTGAAGCCGGTTTCTGGCAAGGGAGGAAAGTGGCCCATAATATCATCTCTACACTTCGGTTCAGGAAATGAGTTGCTAATTGAACCCCAAACAAAATTGCTCACCTCTGTAGATATAGTTCAAACCTCTAAACCTTAGCCTTGAAATGGGATCCTTCGATCCCAAAAAAGAAGGCCGTCTCAAATAACTTCTGAGATGGCCCTTTTTTTTACTACTGCCTTAATACTTTTTTGGTTTCATTGCCGGCAAAGTCGAACACGCTGAACAGGATGATATTATCAGGTTGAAGCTGATGTGTACACTTCACCGTATATTCCCAATTCAGGCCTGTTACGGGGTTCAGTTGTGCGGCTCCTTCTTCAATGATACTGCCGTCAAAAGCATATATCACACACCAGGCAGCGATCACTTTTATATTATCGGAAGCGTCCACCTCAATGATATCACCTTCCATTCCTCTGTATGCATGAAGATCATAGGAGTGAATCACGGGAGCTATTGAAAAATCGGACAAGGCCAGGTTATACTCCGTTTTGCCGTCTTTGCGAAAGGGCGTATAAAAACTTTTTCTTACAGGGTCTTTATTGACTTCGGAGGCGTATTGCTGGGACCGTTTAAAATTGCTTTGAGAAAGCTTTTGCTTTTGAGTTTTCACCTGTAGGCTGCGGTTAGGTTTGCGGATCCATATTTCTTTACCACCCCTGTTCATGAGGTAATGGGTATCACTAATGCCGCCTGTAAAGTGCCTTAATAAAATGTTGTGTTTGGTTGAGGCCATAAAAAATCATTTTTAAATAGTTTTAAAATAATCAACAAAGAACCTCCCATGGTAACATCACGGTAACGTCACGGTATCGTCACGGTAACGTCACGATACCGTTAAAGGTCCGCCATAGACCCGCTATAGAAAGGTCATAGACCCGCTAATCACGGCATCATAGCCATGTGAACTATGGAAAGTGGGTCCCTGTCTAATCCCTATGCTTGGTGGTCCCGATATTGGGAGATTGCCATATGAGAGAAACGGCAAAAGAGGGATACGTGGGAACTTGAAAATCCTTAACAATTTAAATATATGCAATTAATTTACACTTTCTTCATATGCAAGCTGCTGCGAAATATTATTCCCAAAAACGAGGTTTGTGCCATGAATATTCAGTTGCCGGTTTTTAAGGCTTCCACATAAGGGCCCTCCCGCAGTATGCGAAGGGATGGTTGCCTTTTGCCGTCACCATTAATGAACCGGACTTTAAAATCTCTGTCTTTCACGAAGAACAGTTGGGGTGATTCAGGTAATAATACTAAGGTGGTGTGGCCTGCATGTCCTTTCAATTGGCCGGCTTCGAGGAAAATTCGCAAACTGTCATTATTTGGAAAAAGATAGTATCCAGTATAATTCTTTAATAGCATGGTATCCACCTTTATCTCCACCTGAGGCCTTGGTGAAAGTCCATAGAGGATATTCCTGATCTCTGTGATCTTCCCATTTGCTGCTCCACCATTTGCCAGCAGTATGATTGTTTTATTACTATCAGGATGCCGCTCAATCCAGGTAGTATATCCCGGCCATCCGCCGGAATGAAATAAATATCTTCCGAAATCTGGTGAACGATCCATCATCCATCCAAATCCATAATTAATAGTATCGCCATTATTCAGAATTGCCGGACTAAATGCCTCCCGCATCTCCTCCTGGCTTAACAACCTGCCCTCATACAAGGCCTGGTCCCATTTGAGTAGATCAGTAGTGGTTGAATTTGTAATGCCATCTCCATAAATTCCATCAAGCGTATAAACCATATCGGCTTCTTCAGAACTATCAGCCATCAGCCACTTATTATTTTTCTTATCTAACACATACCCATAAGCGTAATTTTCAATTGCGCGTTTCTCCAGTCGTTTATGAAATACTTCTGTTCGCCGCATATCGAGCGGACGAAAAATTCGATCTCGCATAAAATCGCGAAACGATTGTCCCGAGGCCTTTTCAATGATACTCCCCAACAATGCATAGCCCGTATTACTATAGGCCCATCGCTCACCGGGTTTAAATTCGATGGGTGGTTTTTTCTCCGCCAGCAGCGAGATCATTTTTGCATTGTTGATGATCTTACGCTCTTTCCAGTAAGGTTCGGTGAGATTCATATAATCCGGCATTCCGGAGAGGTGGGTGAGCAAATGACGGATGGTAATATTTGAATAGGGGAGTTCGGGAAAATAGAAACGGAGACTGTCTTCATAGCGAAGTTTCCCTTCTTTCTTCAGCAGCATGATGCCCATGGCCGTGAATTGTTTGCCGATGGATGCCAGCTCAAAAACAGATTCGCTGTTAAGGTCAAGGTTCTTCTCACGGAAAGCCTTACCATAACTCTTTTGAAAGATGGGCTTACCGTTTTCAGCTATCAACACATTGCCGGTAAACTTCTCCTCCTTGTATAGCTGGGAGAAAAGAGAATCCAATTTAAGAATCCGATCCTGGCCCAGGCCGTTAAATGAAATGGCAAGGCAAAGAAGGGTCATTAGTTTTTTTTGCATAATGCGGCTTCTGTTTATTAACAAAAGTTATCACTTAAGCTCGATGAAAGCACAAAGAAAAATACCTCTGGACATCCTGAAGGTTTTGAAGAAAGTTTGGGGAATAAAAAAAGACCCACATTGAAGTGAGTCTTTTTTCGTGGTGTGGGCCGGAATCGAACCGGCGACACAAGGATTTTCAGTCCTTTGCTCTACCAACTGAGCTACCGCACCGGAGACATTTAAGATGTAAGAAGTAAGATTTACTTCTCAATCGGGACGCAAAAATAGGGGGATTTCAACAAAAAACCACGGGTTATCAACAAATTTTTATTTGCCTACATCCCGTACTGTCCCAAAAACTTGATCCGCATGATCTTAAGCTGCTCCCAGGTGTAATTGCTGTCTGCAAGTTCTTCCTGCGCCACCTGCAATGAGGATGTTTCACAACCCTTGAAATATTCGAGGATCTCTTCCTGGTCGTATTCATCCAGCATCTCGTCAATGGCGTAATCCAGATTCAACCGCGTACCACTGGCAGCGATGGTTTCCATCTCTTCCAAAAGACTATCCAATTTCAGCTCCTTATTCCTTGCAATGGTTTCCAGCGGAATACGCTTATCGGTTTGCTGGATGATATATACTTTAAGGCCCCCTTTGTTCAATACGCTTTTCATCACGAAATCATCGGGCTTCTCAATATCATTCTCTTCAACATATTTGGCTATCAGCTCCACAAATGGTTTACCATAACGAAGGGCTTTACCCTTACTAACGCCCTGGCATTTGTCGAGCTCCGCAACCGTAGTGGGATAAAGCGTTGCCATATCCTGCAATGAATTCTCCAGGAATATAACAAAGGGTGGGAGGCCCTTGCGCTTAGCTTCTTTCTGACGAAGCTCTTTCAACATCTCAAACAATTTTTCATCGGTTGCTGCAACTGCTCCGCCACCTGCATCGCCACCTTCTTCATCATCGGCATTGGCATCTTCGAAGAGATTGTTCATCACGATCTTGAAACTGGTTGGCTTCTTTATAAAGGCTGCACCGGTTTTAGTAAGTTTCAACACGCCATACTCTTCAATATCCTTAGAAAGATATCCCGTAAGTAATAACTGGCGAATGAGGGTAGCCCAATAATGATCGGGCTGGTCTTTACCGATTCCAAATGCATCCAGTCCGTTATGACGGTACATCTGGTTTTGCGGTGTCAATCTTCCAATAATAATATTGACTGTATAATCGGTAGCAAATCTTTCGTCGAGGGTCTTCACCAGCTTCAGCACCTTCACTGCATTTTCCTTCGCTTCTACATATTCTTTGGGGTTGCGGCAGTTATCACAGTGACCGCAGTTCTCCACCTGCCAGTCTTCGCCGAAATAATTCAGCAGCACCCTTCTCCTGCACACGCCGGTTTCGGCATAGGCAACGGTTTCATTGATGAGCTGAGCACCCACTTCCCTTTCACTAAGGGGCTTATCGCGCATGAGGTGCTCAAGTTTTGACACATCCTTATGCGAATAATATAGAATACAAACGCCTTCCAGTCCATCGCGGCCAGCGCGACCGGTTTCCTGGTAATAGTTTTCGATGCTTTTGGGAATATTATAATGCATAACGAAACGCACATCAGGTTTGTCGATGCCCATTCCAAATGCAATAGTGGCAACAATCACCTGGGTGTCTTCATTGAGGAAAAGATCCTGGCGTTGTGCGCGGAGCTTTGAATCGAGTCCCGCATGATAAGCAACCGCCTTCACTCCATTGGCCACCAGCACGCCGGCCAGTTCCTCGGTGGTTTTGCGGTTGAGTGTATAGATGATTCCGCTTTTGCCCTTGTTCTGAACAATGTATTTGACCATGCTGCGGATGGTCTGGTCTTTATTGATCTTGGGCTGGATCTCGTAATAGAGGTTATCGCGGTTAAAGGAGGATATGAAGATCTCGGGTTTTCTTAGTCCGAGGTTCTTGACGATATCGCTCTGCACTTTAGGGGTAGCCGTTGCTGTTAGTGCGATGACGGGAACAGATTCACTGATCTGGTCCATCATTTCACGGAGGCGGCGGTATTCGGGCCTGAAATCGTGGCCCCACTCGGAGATACAGTGCGCCTCATCAACGGCGAAAAATGAAATGGGGAGGTCACTGAAAAATTCGAGGTTCTCCTGCTTGGTGAGGGTTTCGGGCGCTACATATAACATTTTCGTGTGACCATTGAGGAGGTCATCATGTACTTCGCGGATCTCTTTCTTGTTGAGCGTGGAGTTCAGGAAATGCGCCACATTGTCTTTATCACTATATCCACGAACCAGGTCAACCTGGTTCTTCATAAGAGCGATGAGGGGAGAAACGATGATGGCCACTCCCGGCAGAATCATGGCGGGAAGCTGGTAGCAGAGGCTTTTGCCTCCGCCGGTAGGCATGATAACGAAAGTATCTTTACCGGCCAGCAGGGAGGAGATGATCTCTTCCTGGTCGCCCTTGAATTTATTGAATCCGAAATATTCCTGCAGGGAATCCTGGAGGGGAACCGAATTAGCGGTGGATTTGGATTTTGTTTTAGCAGTGCTTTTTTTTGGTGCCGGCTTCACTGCGTCGGTTTTCCGGGATCTTGTTGTTGTTGCCATTGCATTGGTTTTCTAACTCACATAAGTGCAGAACGCTCATAAGTTACCGAAAAAAAGCGGCAATAAGAGCGGTGAACCAACCCGGTTCAGCTCCCAATTAGTTGCCTAGCTAACCACTTTTTGACGGACCGCGAAATTACTTAAATAGGAGCAGGAAAACAGGCTGAAATTGTTAATATCCGGCCGGGGTTCGCCAAATCTCCTATTTTTGTGCCGCTTCAATATGAATTCTCAACAGATAAAAGCCATTGCCCGACGCACCATTGAACTGGAAACAGCCTCGGTAGCGGGATTACAGGAGTTTCTGAACGATGACTTTGTAAGTGCGGTGCAGGCGGTTTATGCGAGCAAAGGCCGTCTTGTGGTGAGTGGTATTGGTAAAAGCGCCATCGTTGCGCAGAAAATAGTGGCCACTCTCAACTCCACAGGAACCCCATCCCTTTATATGCATGCTGCCGATGCCATCCATGGCGACCTTGGCATGGTTCAGGAGGCCGATGTGGTGATGGTGATCAGTAAAAGCGGTGAGAGTCCCGAGATCAAGGTGTTGGTTCCTCTTATAAGAAATTTCGGCAATATCCTGATCGGGATGGTAGGTCGGGAGGATTCTTTCCTTGCACGCCAGAGCAACATGGTGCTGAACACAACCGTGTCGCAGGAGGCCTGTCCCAATAATCTTGCCCCTACCAGTTCTACCACGGCGCAGATGGTGATGGGCGATGCCCTGGCTGTTTGCCTGATGGAGCTGAGGGGTTTCAACGGACAGGATTTTGCCAAGTTCCATCCTGGCGGCAACCTCGGCAAGAAGCTATACCTGCGGGTACGCGATTTGTATGTGAACAACCAGAAACCGTCAGTTTTACCCGATGCCAACCTTAAGGAAGTCATCATTTCCATTTCGGGAAGCAGGCTGGGTGTTACAGCAGTATTGGGGCCCGCCAACGAAGTTTTGGGGGTAGTGACCGACGGTGACCTGAGGCGGATGCTGGAAAAAGATCCGGACCTGAAGACTATAAGGGCGGAAAACATTATGACGCCAAATCCAAAGAGCATAGGCGGTGACGCGATGGCTATAGATGCACTCGACCTGTTGAGAAAACATGATATCACCCAACTGGTGGTAGCAGATACCAATAAACAATACCTTGGTATCATACATTTGCACGATTTAATAAAAGAAGGGCTTATCTAATGAATAAACATCACTATGTGGCCATTATGGCTGGCGGCATCGGAAGCCGCTTCTGGCCCATGAGCCGTACCCATTACCCGAAACAGTTCCTCGATATCCTCAATACCGGAAAAACGTTGATCCAGTGGACCTATGACCGCTTTGCCGATTTCATTCCCGTGGAGAATATTTTCGTAGTTACCTCAGAGGAGTATTCCGGAATTGTGGCAGAGCAGCTTCCTGATTTGCCGGTTGAAAATATTTTAGGTGAGCCATCCCGCAAGAATACTGCTCCCTGTATTGCCTATATCTCTTTCAAGCTGATGCAGAAAGATCCACTGGCCTCGTTGATAGTAGCGCCCTCCGATCACCTGATCCTTGATAATATTGCATTCAAGAAAGTTTGCCTGGAGGCGCTGAGTTTTGTGAACAAGCACAATGCCTTCATCACCCTTGGCATACAGCCAACCCAGCCAAATACGGGCTATGGTTATATCCAGTTTGAGCAGCATGCGGTGACCGATAACGTTTATAAGGTGAAGACCTTCACAGAAAAGCCGAACCTGGAGCTGGCGAAAACATTTGTAGCCAGTGGTGAGTTTCTTTGGAATGCGGGCATTTTTGTGTGGCAGGTGAAAAATATCCTGACTGCTTTTGAACACTATCTCCCTGAGATGCATGAAGTATTTGCGGCCGACAAGGACAAGTTCAATGGTCCGGAAGAGAAAAAGGCCCTGGAAGCGATCTACCCGCAGTGCACCAATATTTCAATTGATTTCGGCATCATGGAGAAGGCCAATAATGTTTATGTGATACCGTCATCCTTTGGATGGAGTGACCTTGGTACCTGGAACAGTGCCTACGAGAACATCAATAAAGATTCCAACGAAAACGCTGTTGCCGGAAATAATGTAATGGTGATTGAAGCCCGCAACAATATGGTGCATGTACCTGATGAGAAGCTGGTATTACTGCAGGGACTGGAAGATTATATAGTGGTGGATACAAAGGATGTATTGCTGATTTGTCAGAAAGACCGGGAGCAGGAGATCAAAGAATATGTGGCTGAGGTGAAGCGCAAGAAAGGGGAAAAGTTCCTCTGACGGCTGCCACTCATCAATTTTTTAGGATACCCCATGGATTTAACATGGGGTATTTTATTTTTACCAGTAATATTGTATTTATACCGGTAATGCACCGGAAACCCACCCCAGCCGTCGGAAAAGTTGAACAGATAAAAATATATTGTAATGACAAGGTATAACTACTCCTCCGGGGCGCCCTGGGAAGAAATTGTTGGTTACAGCCGGGCAGTCAAAATTGGAAACATCATTGAAGTAACGGGAACTGTTTCCGTTAACGAGCACAGTGAAATTGTTGGTGTGGGTGACGCCTATGCGCAGACGAAATACATTATCGAGAAGATCGCTAAGGTTTTGGAACAGGCTGGCGCGGGACTTAAGGATGTTGTAAGAACCCGGATGTTCGTTACAGATATCAGTTTATGGGAAGAATATGGCCGTGCCCATGGCGAATTCTTTTCTGTAATTAAGCCCTGTACAACAATGGTTGAGGTTAAGGCCCTGATAGCACCGGAGTATCTCATTGAGATAGAAGCCTCCGCTATCCTTACAAGTTAATTTTTTTTCAAAACCTTATCAGATGCAGAAACAGATTGCCTACTACGAAAATCTGGTTGAATCCTTTCTTGGTACAAGTAATATTGATCCTATTTCACCGCATTTTGAACTGATGCGGTTCGAAGATATTCCAAACACTATACAGGAGGGTACTTCAAATCCTTTCCGCCTGAATGCCTTTGTGATCGGGTTTGTAACAGGTGGAAAATTTAATCTCAGTATTTCCAATGAAGTATACGAGATGAAAAAGAACTCTATTTATTTCACCTCCCCCTGGCATATCAGGCAATATGCGAATATTGAAAACTGGCAGGGTTATATTCTTTTCTTTACGCCCGATTATATTTTCCAGTATCCGCAGGGAGAGTATATTTTCAGAGAGTTCAGGTTTTTCCATACAGAAAATGGAATGGTGGTTTCACCTAAAGAAAGCACCATTGATATATTGAAGACTCAGTTCGATAAAATGTATGCGCTGCTGCACAGCGATTACCCGGATAAGATGAAGATGCTGTTTCATCATATCAATCTATTCCTATATGAATGTAAGGCAGCATTTGGCGTTGATAATAACCTGCCGGTTAGTGGAAAGGAAACCACGCTGAATAATTTCCTGCAGACGCTGAACAATTATTTCATGGAGTTGAACAAGGGCGAAATGGACAAGCCGCTAACACTGAAATATGTTGCCACCAAGATGCATCTTCATCCAACTTACCTGAGCAACCTGCTGAAACAGCAGACCGGCAAAACCGCCGCGCAGCTTGTAAGGGAACGATTGATCCTTGAGGCGCAATCGCTCCTGAAGAACACTGATATGACCATTGCAGAGATCGCCTATTACCTGCACTTCAAGGACAACAGTAATTTCGCAAAGTTTTTCCGTCACCAAACAAGTGTGAGTCCTTCCGACTATCGGGAGCAAGCCAAATTGACCCGCATGTAACTGCCGAAGGTTATCTTTGGCGCATGCTTGCGTTAAATTCAAAACTTCCGGATGTAGGCACCACCATCTTTACCACGATGAGTGCGCTGGCTGCAAAACATGATGCTATAAATCTTGGGCAGGGCTTTCCTGATTTCCCTATGAATCAGCAGTTGGTTGATGCCGTGAGCAGGGCCATGCAGAGTAACTATAACCAGTATGCGCCGATGCCGGGATGGATGCCATTACGGGAAGCAATTGCAGAAAAGATTCAATTCCTCTATGGGGCAGAGGTGGATCCTGACCAGGAGATCACCATTACTCCGGGTGGCACTTATGCGATCTATTCGGCACTCACTGCCATTCTTTCTCCTGGTGATGAAGTGATCGTACTGGAGCCTGCCTACGATAGTTATATTCCCAATATCGTGGTGAATGGTGCGAAGCCTATACTTGTGTCGCTGAATCCTGTTGACTTCTCCATTAACTGGGAGGCCGTGAATGCAGCAGTCAGTGCCAGCACCAAAGCCATCATAATCAACTCGCCGCATAACCCCAGTGGTGCAGTACTTAAAGAAAATGATATCACTGAACTGCAAAAACTTATTCACAAAAAGGATCTATTCATAATCAGTGATGAAGTATATGAGCACCTGATTTTTGACGGCAGGAGCCATCTCTCTATGTTGCGGTATCCTGAGTTGAGGGAAAGAAGTTTTGTATGTTTCTCCTTTGGAAAAACATACCATTGTACGGGGTGGAAGCTGGGATATTGTGTTGCGCCGGCAGCACTCACCCGCGAGTTCAGGAAGATACACCAGTTCAATTGCTTCAGCTGCCATACACCCTCACAGGTAGGAATAGCCGAATACCTTCAACATCGTGATGCCTACCTGGAACTTGGCGGTTTCCTCCAGCAGAAGCGCGATCATTTTCTGGAATGCATGAAAGATACCCGGTTCCGTTTCCTGCCTTCTTACGGCAGTTATTTTATACTGGCTTCTTATGAACAGATCACTGACGAAGAGGATGCTGCCTTTGCGATCAGGCTGACCGAACAATATGGGGTGGCCACCATTCCTGTTTCGGCATTCTACCAGCAACGGGTTAGCCAGAAATTACTGAGATTCTGTTTTGCGAAAAAGGAATCTACACTTGAAAAAGCCGCAGAGAGATTGCGGAATCTTTAACGAAAACTGTTCAATTGAAAAAGATCGTCCTCATATACCAGCAATTCCTGAACAGGCTCCGTCAGAAAACCAACAGGTTACAGTTTATGATGTATGCTGCAGTGATCACTGGACTGATTGCGGGAATGGGGGCGGTATTGCTTAAAACAATTGTTCATTTTCTGCAGGCGTGGATCAACCGGCCGGTTCAGCACGACTATATATATCTTGTTTTTCCTATCATTGGACTACTGATCACCGTTTTTATAACCAACAGGTTCTTCAATGGCTATATCGAAAGAGGGGTTGGAATGGTGTTACGTGCCATTGCCCGCAAAAGCGCTTTCATTCCTTTATCAGATACCTACAAGCATATCATCACGAGTTCCATTACAGTGGGCCTGGGTGGGTCGGCGGGACTTGAGGCGCCCATTGTGGCCACCGGTTCGGCAATCGGATCAAATACGGCACGTATCCATGGAATGGAGTACCGCGAGCGATCACTGTTGTTGGCATGTGGCGCAGCAGCAGGAATAGCTGCTGTATTTAATGCCCCCATCGCGGGTGTTATATTCGCCATTGAAATTCTGCTGACGGAAACCATTGTGAGTTATTTTATTCCGCTGATGATTGCCTCCGTTACCGGTGCCTTATGCAGCCGCATCATTCTCCAGGAATCTTTCCTTTTTAATTTTCGCCTGCGTGAGGCCTTTGACTATAATAATGTTCCCTTTTACATTTTACTGGGCTTTGCGGCAGGGTTTATCTCCCTCTATTATTCAAGACTATTCAAGAAGGCGGAGAAGGGAGTTCATCATATGACGCGCAACTCTTATACGCGTGCAATAGTGGCAGGAATATTCCTCGCTGCTATCCTGTTTCTTTTCCCCCCACTTTTTGGTGAAGGCTATGCAACGGTATCAATGCTTGCCAATGACCAGGCAATGCAGATTGCAGAAAAATTTTTCGCCAGAGAGTATCTGAATGACTGGACATTACTCGCATTTGTTGGCGCCATCATTTTATTAAAACCGGTGGCTGCGGGCATCACCCTTGGGGCAGGTGGAAATGGCGGAAATTTTGCGCCATCCCTTTTTGTTGGAGCTTATCTCGGGTTCTTTCTCTCGAGGATGGCCAACAATACCAAATGGCTACAATTGCCGGAAGGTAATTTCAGCCTGGTAGGCATGGCCGGTGTTTTGAGCGGTGTGATGTATTGTCCGCTCACTGCTATCTTTTTGATTGCAGAGATCACCAATGGATATGAGTTATTCATTCCTCTTATGATCGTATCTGCCATTTCCTTTTTTATCGTAAAACACTTTGAACCATATTCCATGGAAACAAGGCAATTGGCGATGGAGGGACAGATCTTTACCCATCGCAAAGAAGACAATATCCTTAACCAGTTCACGGCAGGCTCTTTCATTCAGGATAAATATGACAGTATTGGTATTGACAGTAACCTGGCCGACCTGATTGTTATTATAAACAAAAGTGACCGCAACATCTTTGCTGTAACGGATAAGGACAACCGCTATGTGGGCATCATTGAACTCAATGATATCAAGAAAAAAATATTTGAGCCGGTAAATCACCAGCAGATCGCAATAAAATCTATAGTCAAGAAGGCGGCCGCCACCATACAGGAAGAGGAGTCAATGAAAAAGGTGATGGAAAAAATGGATATTACGCAAAGCTGGTATCTGCCGGTACTCAACAAAGAACGGCAGTTCCTGGGCTTCTTATCAAAAACAAGGATATTTGAAAAATATCGTGAGGCCCTGGCAAACCAGGCTGATATATATGAGTCAGAGTCTGATCATCAATAATCATTTTAATGAACAGGTTAACAAGAGCATTGCGTTGGTTTATCTGGGACCGCTTCAATCTCCATAGCGATGCTGCCAATGCGCAGGATATTATTGATTCATTCAGGAAGGGTGTAGATATAAAGGGTACCAATCTCTGGATCCTGATCTTTGCCATATTCATAGCATCCATCGGACTCAATGTTAATTCCACTGCTGTTATTATTGGGGCCATGTTGATCTCTCCCCTCATGGGACCAATTATGGGCTTTGGCCTTGGCATTGCCATCAATGATTTCCAGCTGGTGAAACGTGCCATCAGAAACCTTTCTGTGGCAGCAGTGATCAGTATTGCAACGTCAACGATCTATTTCCTTGTTAGTCCCATCAGCGATGCACAATCAGAACTTCTGGCACGTACCCAGCCTACGGTGTATGATGTATTGATTGCACTGTTCGGCGGATTGGCAGGAGTAGTAGCGGGCACGAGAAAAGAAAAAAGCAATGTAATTCCGGGTGTAGCCATTGCCACTGCACTAATGCCACCCTTATGCACGGCGGGCTATGGAATTGCGAATGGCCAATGGACTTTTTTCATTGGAGCCTTTTATCTCTTCGTAATAAACAGTGTTTTTATTGGCTTATCGACACTTTTAATTGTTCGCTTCCTTAAGTTTCCCGCGGTTCGCTATATCAACCAAAAAGAACGAATCAGGGTCCGTAATTCTATAATGGTGGTTACAATGCTCACGCTTATTCCGAGTATTTATTTCGCCTACCGAGTGGTGCAGAAAAATATCTTTCAAAAAAATGCGCTACGATTTATTGAAAGAGAAATGGTTTTTGATAATGCGCAACTATTGCGACATAAAGTAGATCCATCCCTGAAAAAGATCAACCTTGTTTATGTGGGATCTTTTGTACCTGATAGTGTGATCGGATTAAAAAAAGAAAAGCTTGCCGCATACCAGTTGCAGGGCGCTTCACTGGAGGTTAGGCAAACGGGCATAACAGACAGTCTCCGGATCGATATGCTCCGAAACGCCATTACAATAAACAAGAGCACTGCCACTGAGCAGGAGAAGAACTTAGAGAAGGTGGCGCTACTGGAAAAAGAGCTTATGAAGTACAGGGAACAAGACCTTGCACAAGCGGCCATCGTTAAAGAAGCAAATGCCTTATTACCCCAAATAACCGCAATAGCAGTTGAACCAACACTTCTGAGACGGGTTGATGGAAAAACAGACAGTACTACACTTGTATTGGTAGCGCTCAATAAAAGGCTAACAAATGGGGAAAGCGCTCAACTGGAAAACTGGTTGAAAGCGCGATTACAGACCAATAATGTAGAAATCAATACCCAAATAAAAAACTAAGTTCTTTTTAATCGTTTTCTAATTCAATGAACTCCTTCCGACGGGAGATTAGGCTTAATTTCACCATTGAACCAGCACCCGGAAAGCATGCATGATATCAGTATTCTTCTTGTTGAAGATGAGAAGAAAATTGCCGAGACCCTTAAGAAAGGACTGGAAGAACAACAGTACCAGGTTGATGTTGCCTATGATGGCAATATTGGTCAGAAATTATTTGATACCCGTTGTTATGAATTGGTAATAGCAGACATCAATCTTCCCGGAAAAAATGGATATGAATTACTCCGACATATCCGTGCCGTGAACCAGCAGGTTCCGGTTCTCATGTTAACTGCACTCAGCAGTACCGAAGACAAGATCGAAGGTTTCAATACCGGCGCAGATGATTATATTGTAAAACCATTTGACTTTGCTGAACTGGTGGTAAGGATAAGGGCACTGCTCAAAAGAAGCCAGCACCAGGCGCCGGTTGGCAACACTATACGTGTAAACGACCTGGTGATCAATATGGACAGCAAGGAAGTTTCAAGAGCCGGCAACCTGATACAACTAACAGCGAAAGAGTTCCAGTTGCTGGAGTATATGATCAAAAACAAGAACAGGGTGGTATCAAGAGCGGATATAGCATTGAATGTGTGGGATATTGATTTTGATACCGGAACCAATGTAATTGATGTGTATGTAAATTTCCTTCGCAAAAAAATTGATCGCGACTATGATCAGAAGCTGATCCACACACAGGTAGGCATGGGTTATGTGCTGAAAGAAAACAGCTGACTTGACAATCCGCACAAAAATAACACTACTCTTCACCGTTCTTGTAACAGCTTTGTTACTATTGACGGCCTATACGGTTTATTATCTATCATCCATTCAACGCAAGGCGGTATTTAAGCAGCGGCTTTCGGGGCGGGCGCACAATGCATCACAATTGTTTTCCATTTTGGGTGATTCGAGCCAGAGCCTTCTCCAGCGAATTGACAGGAGCAATGCAAGATTCTTTAGCTCCAAGTCGATCCATATTTTTTCTGAAGATTATAAGCGGCTATATGTTTTCAATACAGATGCCACAGATGATTTTTACCTGCCTCAGGCGAGGCTCAATGAGATAAGAGAAAAAAAAGAACTTTCTTTTACGATCGGCCACCGCGATGCGTTTGCACAGGTTCATAAGGATAACAGGCAGCGATATATAATTGTGGTAGCGGCTTTTGACAGCGATGGGATGTTGTGGCTGAACCAGCTGCAGAAGATCCTTTTTGCGAGTTTATTTGGTGGGATGGCATTGAGCATGCTGGTGGGTTATGTTTTTTCGAGGCAGCTTGTAAAACCTATCTCCAATATTATTGATGAGGTTACGAATATTTCTTCCCACAATCTATCACACCGTATTTATGCCGGCAGCGGCCAGGATGAGTTGTTCCAACTGGCTAAGACCTTTAATGATTTGCTGAACCGCTTGCAGGAGTCCTTTACCATACAGCGACGATTTATTTCTAACGCATCACATGAATTATCTACCCCGCTTACCTCGATCTCTTCCCAACTGGAAGTTACACTGCAGAAGAAGCGTACAGAACAGGAATATCATGATGTGCTTGAATCTATCCAGGAAGATGTTCAACAGATGCGACAACTAACAAAGAGTCTTTTGGAGATCGCTAAAACGGGGCAGGAGGGAAGCATTGAATTACATGAGGTGAGGATCGATGAAGTGCTACTGAAAGTTACCAGTGCCGTTCAGAAGATCTCCCAGGAATATGTAGTGCATCTGCATTTTGACGAATTCCCTGATGATGAAAAAAGCGGGCTTGTGTTTGGCAATGCCGACCTGCTTTTCAGCGCTTTAAAGAATATAGTAGAAAATGGATGTAAATATTCTGCGGACCATACCAGTAAGGTTAACCTGCTATTCGGGATAAACGAACTGGTAGTGGAAGTTATCAACCAGGGAGATGTAATAGAAGAGGAAGAAATAGAAAATATTTTCCTGCCATTTTACAGATCGCCCAATTCTGGTATGCAAAAAGGATTTGGGCTGGGCCTGGCGCTTGCCCGCAGAATCATTGGCATTCATAAAGGAAATATTGAGGTGCGATCTTCCCGCAGTGAGGGCACTGTTTTCCGCGTAGTATTGCCTGCTGCAAGCAGTTTTACCTGATTTTCCATTCTTTTAATGCTGTTTTAATGGGGCTTTAATCGGGTCTTAATGACCCTGAACCATATTTGATATTCTAAAGAGTGCATCTATGGTTACAGTTATCATCCCGGTATTAAATGAAGCAGCAACGATTGCCAATGTGGTATCATTCTGCCTTCGGCAACCTGCCGTTTCTGAAGTAATTGTTGTGGATGATAATTCAATAGATGATACGGTAGCCAAAGCCAAAGCAGCCGGGGCTGTAGTTATTAACAGCCTGGTGCGCGGTAAGGGAACTTCCATGAAGGAGGGTATCCAGGCTGCTACCAATGATATCCTGGTTTTTTTGGATGGTGATATCGACCCTTATCCAGATATGACCCTCCCGCTGCTCACGGAACCCATTATTAAAGACCGGGCAGATTTTGTGAAAGCAACATTCTCTCGCAATGCAGGTCGGGTTACGGAGTTGGTGGCCAAGCCCCTGCTCAGCATTTTTTACCCGGGGCTGGCTCATTTCAGTCAGCCGCTCAGTGGTATGATCGCCGGCAGGAAAAAACATTTTCAGCGTATTGAGTTTTTCAGTGACTATGGAGTTGATATTGGTATACTGATAGATATGTTCCTGATGCAGGCGCGCATAACAGAAGTGTGTATCGGTCATATTGAAAACAAGAGCAAACCATGGCAGGCGCTCGGCAAGATGAGCCGGGAGGTGACACGAGCCATCATCGTAAAGGCACTCCGTCATAATAAGCAGATGGTAAATCTCAACCAGCTTGAACTAGTTAACCTTATCTCCTCAGAAATGAAATCGGTAGTAGTTGATGAGGTGGGCAATCTCCGCAAAATGGTTGTATTCGATATGGATAATACCATCCTTCGCGGTTCTTTTCTGGAAACCTGTGCCGATAGGTTTGGCTTCAGGAAACAGCTTGATAATTTGCGTGTAAAAGAAACAGATGCATCGGCATTCACTAAACGCGCTTCATTGTTAATGGATGGTATCAGCATGGCGGACCTTTTACAAACAGCTTCATCAATTCCCATTGTAACAGATATTATTAAAGTGGTGGAAGAGTTGAAAGCAAGAGGTTACCTGGTAGGAATTGTCAGCGATAGTTACCATATAGCCACCGACTATGTGAAGAATATTATAGGCGCAGATTTCTCGCTCTCTAACCAGCTTGAATATTTTGAAGGGGTGGCTACCGGCGAGGTGCGTATCCCATCCTATTTCTATCATTCGGATGAAAGTATCTGTACGCATCCGATATGTAAAACAAACGCATTGCGTTACCTCGCGAAGCGTTATGACATTGCGCTTGAAAATTGTATTGCTGTGGGTGACAGTGAGGCAGACAGGTGCATGATTGAACAGGCGGGTATGGGTATAGCGTTCTGCTCAACAAATGAGCTCCTCAGCTATGTTGCTGACAGGGAGATTTCTGAACCTGCATTCTCAGAAATGCTGGGATACGCGGTTTAAAAAATTATAATGGAAAAACTTTTAAAACAAATACTTGTAGTCATTGATTTTTCGGATACTTCCCGGAGTGTGATCGAGAATATCATTCCCATTGCCAACGAGATGGATTGTGATGTTCACCTGCTGCATATTGTGAAGCCATCGATATTACCTGTACTGGCTGATTCACAACATATCATTGCCACACGCGGTCATCATTTGGCAGAGTCTTCCAATACCCTGATGCAATGGCAGACCAATTTTATAAGCCAGGTAAAAAAAGGTCGTTATCTCTTTACACATTGTGTACAGGGAAATGAAGAGAAGCAGATCCGCGAGTATGCGCTTCGTCATCATATTGATCTTGTTGTGCTGACGCATCACCGGCCATATCCCTGGAGCAAACTGCTTTCAAGAATAAATATTGACAGGCTGGCAAGAAGGGTACAATGTCCTGTATTAAATATGCCCGACCCTGAAAGCCTTCGCTTTATACATAATATCGTGTTACCGGTAACCAATGCGTTACCACTCCGTAAGATCATGTTCGCTTCCTACCTGGCAAAATACCAGGATGCGCGCATACATCTGGTGGCGTTGCAGGAAGATAAGGAAGCAAGCCATGAGGAGAATCATTATCTCATGAAGGCCTACCAGCTTTTGCGAGATAATACCAACCTGTCAGTAGAATGCCATCCGGTGAATGGAGACAATATAGCTGGTACTACATTGCATTATGCAGAGCAGGTTAAGGCCGATCTTATTGTAGTTCAACCAGGCAAGGAGGCAGAGCTACCCGGACTATTAAACAACATTTTTTCACGCTTTTTATTTTCCGCATCACGAATCCCGGTGATGGCGGTATAAAACAAAATAGAATATACATGAGAAAACTACTTTTTTTCGGATTAACAACATTGTCCATCACAGCAATGGGACAATCAATTGAAGAAGCAAAACAATTGCTGTACTACGATCGATACCAGAGTGCGGAGCAGGTGCTTCAACAGGTGATCCAGCAAAAGGATGACGAAAAGCAAGCCTACTACTGGCTTACCGAGGTGTACCTGGAGAATGATGATATTGAAAAAGCAAAGTCTTTGCTGGAGCCTAATGCTGAAAGCCTTGCAGCGGCACATCCACTCAACAGGGTGGCCTATGGAAGTCTGCTGCTGAACCAGGATAAGCTTACAGAGGCAAGGGCACAATTTGATGCTGCGCTTAAAGAAAGCAAGCGTAAGGATGAGGCCGTTATCAAAGCTGTAGCGAAGGCACAGGTGGAGAATGAGAAAGGTGATGCTGCCTACGCATTGCAGGTTCTGAATGAGATAAAAGAAAAAAAGATAGATGCAGAAGTATTGTCAATAAAAGGTGATGCATATCGCAAACTTGGGCAGGGAAGTGAATCGGCCAAGGCTTATATGGAAGCACTGATCAAAAATGATAAATATGCGGAGGCGGCTTTTAAACTTGGCAAGATCTATCTGACCCAGCAGAATACAGAGATGTTCCTGAAATATTTTAACCAGGCCATTGAGGCTGATCCAAAATATGCAGCCGCCTACTATGAACTGTATTATTACTACTATTTCCGTGATGTGAACAAGGCAAAAGAATACCTTGATCTTTATGTTGCGAATACAGACAAGACCGTTGAGCATCAGTATATGACCACCGACCTTATGTTTGCGTCGTCAAAATATCCGGAAGCTATCAGTGGCGCCAATGCTATCCTTCAACAAGAGGGAGAAAAAACAAAACCACGCCTTTATAAATTGCTTGCCTATAGTTATGATGCCAGTGGAGATTCTACAAAGGCCCTGGAATATCTGCAGACCTATTTCAATAAAGAAGTTGACAGCAATCTTGTTGCGAAGGATTATGATCTGCAGGCAAAGTTGCTGACAAAAACAGGCAATGATTCACTAGCCCTTCAGAGTTGGGAGCGTGCCATTGCGATGGACACTGTTACTGAATACAAGCTGGAATATATGCAGCAGCTCGCCAACTGGTACAAGGAGAAAGAGAACAGGAGTGGGGAAGCACGCTGGCTGGGAAAGATCTTTGAAACAAAAGAAGATCCGAATAACCTGGATATCTATAACTGGGGACTGGCACATTATGCTGCAGCAGAATACAATGCAGCAGACAGTGTCTTTGGATTGTATACAGCGAAGTATCCAGACCAGGTGTATGGATTTTACTGGCGTGCAAAGAGCAGGGCACAGATCGATACCACCATGGAGCAGGGCTTGGCCGTACAGGATTACCTGAAGGTGATAGAGATCGCTGAAAAGGATGTGGAAAAGAACAAGAGTCTTTTATTGCAGGCCTATGGTTACCTGGGGGCTTATGAGGCGAATGTGAAAAAGGATTATCCTGCAGCGTTGGGATGGTTTGAAAAGATTCTTGCAGTACAACCAGATAATGCAGATGCAGAACGTTTTGCTGGCATCCTGAAAAAGTGGATCAGCGATGGGGGACCAAAATAGTCTTAGTTTTCTCAAACCGAAAGGTTGGTTTTTTGGGTGTGGCCCCTCTTGTTTAAGAGGGGCATTTTTTTGTTATAGAATGGCGCCAAGTGCCACGCAAAATATTACTATAACGGGGGAGGGTATGCGGGAGAAAGAAAGTGCAAGCCAGGTACCGGCTATTACGAGGATATTGATCCAGCCGTGGTCGGCCCATTCGGTAAGTGTAATGTCTTTGAACATATAAAGGGTGGAGGCGATCAGGAATCCGACAACTGTTGCATTGATACCTTCCAGTGCCCGGAAGAATATAGCGTATTTTTTAAGGTTGTTCCATACGGGAAAGAAGAAGAGTACCAGCAGGGCGCTGGGGAGGAAGATGGCAATTGTACCAATTACACAGCCTGTTATCTGCCAGCGTGTTCCCCTGTCGCTCATGGCCATGCCACCCATAAAGGAGGCAATAGAAAAGACGGGGCCAGGCATGGCTCTAACCAATCCGGCGCCGGTATAAAAGTCGGCCCGTTCTATCTTAACTACATTAGGATTGCGTTGAAGAAGTTTTTCGTTTTGTGGTCTCACTACAAACTGTTCATACATCATTGCCACCAGCACCTGGCCTCCACCAAATACCAGGCTTCCGAAACGGTAAGTGTTCTCAAAGAGGTTGATGGGGCGCCTGTTGGGCCAGTCGTGTTTACGGGCCTGTTCACTGAGTACCCCTGCTGCCAGGAAAATAAAGGCGAAGAGCCAGATATTCCCCCATTTGATCTTGCGGGGTTTTTCGCCTACCTGCGGAATCCGGCGGTCGCTGAGATTGGTAACAAATCCCCCAACTACAATAAGTAAGGGAATAATGACCGGCACTTTAAAGAATACAAAACTAAGAATGGCGCTCATCACCATTATGATCTGTGTGATGGTGTTTTTTACTGAAAGTTTGAATGCTATCGCTGAGGCATATGCGAGAAAGCCAATGGTCATGGGAGCGATATACTTGAATATATCATGCTTCATTGTGGCTTCATCAAAATAGCGAACCAGAAAAGAAAGGGCCCCCATTAATACGGAGGCTGGTAAGATCCATACCAGTAAGGTTAGCACTGCGAGGGGTACGCCCCCTCTTTTATATCCCACCAGTGTCAGAACCTGTGTGGAGGAGGCGCCGGGGAGCATCTGGCAAAAGGCGTTGTATTCCATCAGCTCTTCTTTGGTAACATCCTTTCGCTGGCTCACAAAGGTTTTAAGCATCATCCCGAAATGGCCTTGTGGTCCGCCGAAAGCGGTAAGGCTATGCAGCAGCACTGCTTTGAGAAAGGGGATATGCCTCAGTAAGACCATAGGATTAAAAATATTCAATTATATGTTAGCATGATGGTGTTTTATTACCTGCCACAAAGCGTTGCATAGGAACAGTACTGGCATTTTTCAATTTTGTTGGTTTGGTCAAATGGAATTTCTGCACTGAATATTTCTTCGATCACGGGAACTAATCCGTCCATTGTATCAGCAACCATGGTGGACACAGCCAGGTGATCGAGGGGTTCATTATCTGCACTGGTATCGCGAAAACGCCAGTCAAATTTTCCAGCATCCTTTCGCATATTCCTTACATCATAAAGGCCCGCTACTACCGGTATATCAGAATCGAACTGTTGCTTCAAAACATATGTGTAAAGAAAAGTTTGCAAGGCGGCTTTGTTTCTGTCCCTGCCTTCGCGGTCAAAGAAAGAGGATACGCCTTTAAAGTCCTTGGAATCCTTTCCTGTTTTGTAATCAATGATACGGTAGATGCCATTTTTGATATCCACCCGATCAATGATGCCTCCCAGTTTTATTTTCCAGGTTTCCCCATTTATTAGCATTGGGATGGTGGTGTCGAACCTTTGTTCCAGGTTCCAGATCTGGAATGGCGTATATAGTTTGTCGTTAGCCAATACTTCCTGCACATAGATGCGTACAACTTCATGTATCACTTTATAACTTCCAGAATATTCCACTTCAAAATCTGCATCGCCGGCGAGGCATTCACCGAAACCTCTTCCAATGGCCCAGGGCACCCATTGAAGCATTGTATCAATATCTGGTGTCTGCACCCATTTATCGCCAGCTTTGGACTCCTGTAAACGGATATATAAAAATTCAATGGCCCTATGCAGGATATTTCCTAGCATACGTGCATCAATTTCATCCTGGAAATCTTCGGGCTCACGGATTCCTACCAGGTTCTGGAAATAGAACCGAAGCCGGCATTCGAGATAGGTATTTATAGCAGAAGGGCTCAGTGCCGTTGCTGTATACTTACGCAGGCTCTGCAAAATGGCTGCATCTTTTTGTATAGTGATGGGGTCTTTTGCCCGCGGAGCTATATCAAGCTGAACAACAGATCTGATAATGGGGATTTTCGTTTCATATTCCAGTTGTGTGAGAAAGCGGCTCTGCTCTCCCGTGCCCTTATCGTCAATTGTATTGTTGTAAAGGCATCGGACCGACTTGCTTCTCTGAAGCAGTCTGTAAAATACGTAGGCAAAAATGGCATCCTGTTTCTCCATTACGCTGAGCCCATATGCTCGCCTTATACTATCCGGAATAAATGTTGGCGCCACGGCTTTCTTTGGAAGTGAACCTTCATTCACATTCAACATTATGATATGGTCGAAATCAAGTCCACGGCTTTCCAGCAATCCCATTACCTGCAATCCTTTGAGCGGTTCGCCTTCTAGTGGTACTGATTGCGCACGCAGTATATTCATCAGGGTTTCACCAATAAAGGACAGGCTAAGCGGATGGGTGAATTGTAGGAGCAGATCGTGGAGTCGGTTGAGTTGCAGATATGTTGCTGTCAGCAGCTGGGCTTCTAGTGCCGCCATTACTGTGGTGGTGGTTTCCCTTGCCTGTATTTCGAGTACCAGTTTGATCAACGCAATTATATCAATCGGGTTTTCCACCGCCTGCAGAATATGCTTAAGCCGCTTCTCTTCTATATGCATCCATTTTTCACGGGGAATGGAAACAAGGCTCCTGCTATTGATTTCCGCTGCCAGGTTTATGGCATCCGTTACTTCATAGAGATAGGGGTGCTGAAGCAACTGTAACAAGGGTTGGTAATAAACCCTTTTGCCATTGTTCTGGGCGAGGGATTCCTGTACACGGACAATGGTGTGCACCAATGAAAAAACGGGCGATTGTGCCAGCCCATATCCCATAGTGATATTGATAAATGGAACAGAGGCGGGAAGTGCATGAAGTACTGGTAATAATTGTTTTTCATCACCTAGAAAAACGGCAACTCTTTCCGGATTTTCCTTTATGTCAGGTATTGCCTCAAGCAGTTGAGGCAATACCCTTACCTGTGCAGCATTGCCTTCTGCTGCAATAATATGGATGGGTCGGGCTGAATTATTGATGCCATTTGCTGTTGGTAATTCGTTACCAAACAACTGCAGGTTTCGGCGAAGAAATAGTCCCGCTTCCTGCAAAGGATCCTCTGTATAATGGACATCTGCATCGAAATAAAAAAGCGCGAGGCCCTCGTCCTTCCACTTTTTGAAAAGTTGAAGCTCGGCACGGTTGAGTGCATTGAATCCTATAAATACAAGTTTCTCATAATTGCCCGGGAACTCTTTATTATCGTATGAATCTTTTACCAGGTTGCGATAGATGTTTCCGGTGGTGGTGAGATTTCTTTCTTTAAGAAGGTTACTGAATTTTTCAAAGATGGCGGGTAACTGCTGCCAGAGCTGTAAGAACTTTTCTTTCTGGCGGCTAAGTTTTTCCATGGAAAAGTTCTTCCAGAATCTTTGCAGGTATTCTTTCTGTTCTTCGGTGAGGTAATCAAATCCCTGGTCGATGGCAGCAAGATCCGCCATGGTTGTATAGAGATCTTTATGGTTGATCACATTAGACTCCAGCTCGGTATAATCATTCAGTAGTATTTCGCCAAGGGAGAAGAATTTTTCATAGGTAGAAATATTCGTATCGCCGCTTTCCAGCATAACGGTGGTATACGCTTCATACAACAGGAAAGACTGTAATAATCTGTCGGCCGTAAGTTGCCGGGTAGAAAGCTGGATAAATTCGTGAATGGTCATGAGGTCGGGGCTCCATATTGGTCCGTCGATGAGGTTACCCAGGTGACGCCGGAAATAAACCGAGGGACGCTTGTTAGGAAAGACCAGCGCAAGCCGACTCAGGTCTTTTCCGAATTTATTATATAGATCAGTTGCTACTTCCTGGAGAAACATGTTACTAACATTTATCATTAACCGAATAGTTGACCCTGCTCTACTGCCAGTTGCGCAAGGGGTACCAGGGAACGGTTATACCCATAGTAAATAAAGGATCGAACGGAGGGATAGCCCATTTCCACAAGGAGGTCGTGGTATTGCTGCAGTTGTCTTCCATGCGAAGGAGATGCCTCCTGCGTGAATTTAAAATCAAGCAGAATGGTTTCATTGGCACCTACCAGAACTTTATCGGGCCTTCTTACTGCGCCTCCCTTAAGGAGGATGGCTTTTTCATTAAGCGCCTGATAGCCAGAGCCGAACCAATGGGCGAGTTGTTCATTTTCCAGTGCCATCGCCACCCTCTCTTTTACGGCAGGTAGTAACTCTGTGGTTAGTTCGCCTTCCAGTTGCATTTTTTCCAGCGTAATATCTAATTCATCCAGCGTCTTCACTCTTGCTAATGCGAGGTGGGCAAGTTGGCCGATCTGTTGTTGTTCTGTTACTGCTGAATGAAGAAGTAGTTCCTGTGTTGCCGGCTCGCGAAGATCCTGTAGCAAAGAGGCATGTATGGTTACCGGATCAATGCGAATGCTTTCGGTTGAGATATCTTTTTTCTCAACAGGCTCTACGATACCTTCCACGATCAGTTCTGATACTGTGAATTGTTTGGCGTAATCTGTAAGGGTATCAGGCAGGGCATATTCAGTGGGATGAAGGCACTGCCAAAGCAGGTCAGCAATAGTTTTCATTCCGCCTTCATTGTCTTTTTTTACTGACGGTGCCGGAGCCAGAATATACATGGCCTGACGGGTACGGGTAAGCGCCACATACAACATATTCAATGCATCCATTCTCGCCATCAGCTGTTCTTCGAAATAATCATAGGCGAACCGGGTTTGATCGAGGTCTTTTTTTAAAAGAACCGGCACCCATTCAATGCCCGATTCATCGGGTCCCCATTCTGACCAGAGCATACCTTTATCATTGGTGAGTTTCCAATCAGCATAAGGAATGATAACCACATCAAAAGCGAGACCTTTTGATTTATGGATCGTCATCACCTGGATAGCATTTGCCGCGGCCGACAATGGCAATGCTTTTTGCGCACCTTCTTCCTGCCACCATTGAAGGAATTCCCGGATATCGGGTTTGCCCCTTGCACTAACATTATTTACCATATCCCGAAATGCAAGAATATAGGCCTGTTCGCTTGTCCAGTGATCAATATTAAAAATGGTGATCAGTTCTTCCACGCACTCATAGAGTGCTGTTTGCAAAAGATATCTTTTCCTGTGACGGAAAGCTTCCGGTAGTTGCTGAAGCGCGTGGTTAAAATCTTTCCTGTACCAGTCGGTATTACTGATGTCAAGTCCAAGCCTTATTGCATTGGCCTGCACCAGTTCGGCGCGGGCCAGTTCATCCTTTTCATTGACCAGGAAACGAAGGGCGGCCACCAATAACTGGATGGCGGGGGATGCGTTCACCAGAAGCGCGTCAGCAGAAACGAGGCCATAACGGGCACGTGCATCCGCTGATTGCTGGTATACCAGTAACAAATCTATCAGTCGCCGCGCATCATTATTATTTCGGGTAAGGATGGTTATCTGTTCTGGCCTTATTCCTTTGTCAGAGATAAGTGTGTCAATATGTGTGCAAAGCCATTCATCGGCAGTGGGCTTCCATGAATTGGGCGACCGGCTGTCTTCTTTCTGGAAGAACCTGATCTCTACATTGCCACCAGGCTTTGAAGGCGAAGGAATTTGCTGTGATGCATCTGCATATGCCTCTGCAATAATGTTGAAGTATCCGTTGGCATGCAGGCGGGCAAGTATGGCGCTATCCTGTACGACTGCCATTTCAACATTGAAATTTTCCTGCAGTAATAATGGGGCTATATGAAAAATGAAATTATTGACATGAATAATATTCTCCCGGCTTCGATAATTTTCTTTCAGGCTGGCATCCTTCACATTAGCGGCGCCGATATCTTTTTTCACCTGTTCCTGCAATAACCGCCAGTCGCCGCTGCGCCACCGATAGATCGATTGTTTCACGTCGCCCACTACAAGGTTGAAGTGACCTGTTGATACAGACTGTTCCACCAGTGGCCTGAAATTATCCCACTGAAATGTACTGGTATCCTGGAATTCATCGAGGAGGAAATGCTGGTAGCGGTTACCAATTTTTTCGTAAATAAATGGGGCATCATTATCACGAACCAGTTCGCGAAGCAATTGCTGTGTATCAGAAATCAGCAGGAGGTTATTATCTCTCCGATAGTCTGCAAGCTGCGCTGCGAGCACCTGTAGCAGGCTAAGATTATTCAATTGACGCAATACTGAAAGGGCAGTACGGTATTCAACATTGTGTTGCTGGTAGTGTTGAATACATTTCGTTAACAAATCATTGAGTTCGGGATAAATAGCTTCCACCCGTGAAAGAACAGAGGCAGGCGTTTTTGATTTGGTCGTCCACTTCGAAATATTATCTACCGCCTCCAGGCAGCGGGCACCCGGATTGAAATCTTTTTTATTCTCTATGCGATTGAAATAATTGATGAACCCGTTTTTCCCATATGGAAAATCATCTTGCTGCAGACCGCTTTCCTTTAGAATAGCATTTGCTTTGGCTGCCAATTCTTTCATGGGCGATTCCATTTCTTTGATATTCGCCTGAAGTTTTTTCTTCAGTGTTTCGAAAGCTTTGGAAGGCTGTTCGAGTTGCTGCATATTGGCTTCAAAGTGATGAAATCTCTCTTTGAAGATCTCACTGGCAAAGTCGAGCAGGGTAGAACGGAAATCCCAGCTTTCCCCATTTTCAATTCTGTCAATTGCGATCTGCTGCACCCATTGCAACAGGTCTTCGTTGGTTTCCAGTAATTCGAAGAGGCGATCGGCAAGTTCCTCTTTCACGAGGTCCTGGTTCAACTGCAATTCGAATCCTGCATCCAGTCCAATTTCATAGGCGAAAGACCGAATCACTTGTTGTACAAAACTATCGATGGTACTAACGGAGAATTTCGCATAATCGTGCAGGATAGTCCGGTAGATCCGGTCGGCTTGCAAGGAAAGTTGCTGACCCGATTTAAAAGCCGGAAACCGATCTTTTATAATGGCGGCGTAACCTGTTTCTTCACCGAGGGCGATCTTTCTCAATTCACCGAGGATGCGGTGTTTCATTTCTTCGGTTGCCTTGTTGGTGAAGGTGACGGCGAGGATCTCGCGGTATTTTTCCGGCCTTTCAAATAGCAGGCAGAGGTATTCGGATGCAAGCAGGAATGTTTTGCCGGAGCCTGCGGATGCGCGATAAATATGGAGTGGTGGGGAGAATCTTTCTTCTTTCATAATGCAGGTCAAACTTATTGATTTAAAAAGCTGTCAGCAACTATACCTTTGTGAAATGATGCACTGGAATAATTGCTTTTCGCATGGTCGGTTCGGCCAGGGATATATATCAGCGCAACCCCGCACACCATATGAACGTGATTTTGACAGGCTGATCTTTTCCGCTGCTTTCCGGCGTTTGCAGGATAAGACCCAGGTGTTTCCATTACCCGGGCCTGTTCTGGTGCATAACCGCCTTACGCATTCACTTGAAGTTGCCAGTGTTGGTCGTTCATTGGGTAAGCTGGTTGGAGAGGGTTTGCTGGCTGCTGAGGGTGCAAATTTAGATTTGGCGGCAAAGCATTTCTATGAAGCTGACCTTTCCAGTGTAATTGCAGCAGCCTGCCTGGCACATGATATTGGCAACCCATCTTTCGGGCATTCGGGCGAGGCCGCCATCTCTTCTTATTTTATTCAGCATGGCGGAACTTTGTTAGATGACAAACCGCTTCACCAGCATTTCAGTGAAGCGGAATGGAGCGACCTTACGCATTTTGAGGGCAATGCCAACGCTTTCCGCATATTGACACACCATTATGCCAACCGGCAGAAAGGAGGCTACCAGCTCACCTATAGTACCCTTGCGGCCATTGCTAAATATCCCTGCGAATCGTTGGCGAGCAACAAAGAGCAGTTACACATGAAAAAGTATGGCTTTTTCCAGGCCGACCGCAAGGCTTTTGAGGAGGTGGCTGTGGCAGTGGGAATGCATACGCAATCCATTGATCCTCTGGCATTTAAGAGGCATCCCTTTGTGTACCTGGTGGAGGCGGCGGATGATATCTGTTACCGGGTGATCGATTGGGAAGATGCACATCGTCTTGGTATAATTGACAGCAATACTGCCATTTCACTGTTTGTAGCCTTGCTGGAAACGGCAGCATCCAACCAGATGGACCGGATCCGTAAAACATTATTGGAACTGGAAAATGATCCACGTGAGCAGCTGGCCTATCTGCGTGCTAAATGCATCAATTTCCTTGCGTTAAGTTGCGTTGATAGTTTCATTGCGAACCGCAATGAGATACTCACAGGAACCTATAACCGATCTTTGATCGATGCGATAGAACCCGCTGCAGCAAAGGCTTTGGACGATATTAACCAGGTTACTGTGAAGAAGATCTATAACCATGAGACCGTGGTGAAAATCGAACTGGCGGGTTATGAAGTGATGAGTGCGCTGCTTGAATCTTTTATCCCGGCTGTGCTGCATGAGAGCGCCACTCACCGCGAGAAGAAGTTACTCCGATTATTGCCTCAACAGTATGTTGCTCCGGATGGCAGTGGATATGAAAAAGCTTTATCGGTTATTGATTTCATTTCGGGGATGACCGATTCCTATGCCATGGAGTTGTACAAAAACCTTCGCGGTATATCCTTGCCTACGCATACATAATATATTTCTAAGCCTGCATCAATCATTCCTCACTTCGGTGGGATTACCTTTTACGTCCATAAGTGGTTTCCATTTTGAACGTGGCTCGAAATGATTCCAGAGCAGGGAGGAAAGTTTACGTTCCATCACCCAGCCCTCGTTGTCTGATTTCCAGCTGGTATCGAGTTGGTTTTTTGTAATGACAGAAAAGATGTAAGGACCATGCGGAGCCATTACCAGCATGGTTATGCTGCGGGAGGCATCAACTGCGCCATTTTTTGACGCAACAAAGATTTCGGGTGGAATCATGGAAATAGCTTCTTCATCCCAGTAATTTCTTCCCATAAGCCTGAGCATTCGTTCTGAAAGGGTATCGTTGATCATTTTGCGGCGATAAACCTGTTCCAGGAGCCCGACCATTTCCCGGGGGCTGGTTTGTCCCCACCCATATTGCTCCCAGTGCCCCCGCCGACCTTCGGTGCGGGAGTTGACCCTTGTAGCGGTATAGCCCATTGAGTCTAAGAGTTGGTTGATACGGGTTCCGGTGCCTGCCAGTGATTGAAGCCAGAGGCTTGCGGTGTTATCACTGGTTGTCATCATTAGCATCAGGACTTTGGCAAGTTGTATCGTTTCGCCTGATTTGAAGGAGCCAAGGATATCTTCTCCTGCGTAGAGGAGGGAGTCATTATAAATAAGGGGTTGGTGGTATTGCAGCTCATTTTTGTGGATCTTATCCATTATGCCGATCATGATCGGGATCTTGACCATGCTTGCGGTGGGGAAAAGGCTGTCGGCATTTATTTGGGCGGTTCTTCCTGATGGAAGATGTTTTACATAGATACCAACAGTGCCCTTGAAGCCATCTACCAGTGATTCAATCGATTTCTGCAATTTCCGATCTACCTGTGCGGCAGCGCCATTCGGAACAACGATCCCAAGCAGAATCAAATGAAGAATAATTACCCTAAGCGCAGGGGAATAGCAGCCTGTTTTAACTCGTTTACTCATCTTTATTCGCATTTACGGTTGATTTGCAATCACTTATCTGTAGTATCCATTCTTTTCAATTTCTTCTCTCACTGGTTCAGGTACCAGGAAGCGGATATCCTTACGGTTCTTTATCTGCTGCCTTATTACCGTTGCTGAGATATCGAGCATGGGTGCCTGAACCTGGTGTATTCGGGCGGGAAGGTCAGTATTAATGATAAATCCGGGGCGGGGATATACATAGAATTCTACTTCCGCCATAAGGGTATTGGCATTTTTCCATTTGTGCAAATTTTGAAGTCCATCACTTCCCATTACCACGGCAAATTCGTGTTGGGGGAATTTTTCTGCCAGGTAGGTCAGGGTATCAATGGTGTAGGAGGGGCGGGGAAGGTGGAATTCAATATCAGAAGCTTTCAGGCACTCCACGCCATCAATTGCCTTCTGGACAAGGTGTAAGCGGTGGTATTCATTAAGCAATCCAGCCGATGGTTTAAAGGGATTCTGTGGCGACACCACGAGCCATACCTGCTGCAGGTCGGTATTGGTTGCCATATGATTGGCAATGATACAGTGACCGGTGTGGATGGGATTAAAGGAGCCGAAATAGAGACCAATTTTCATACAACAATATAACAAGGCTCCGTGAAAGGCACAAAAAAAGAGGTCAGGCCACCTCTTCTACAAATATATTCCGGGCTTCATCGAGCCGCAGGCTCAGGTTATAACCCGATACCGTAATAGCGATAGGGTCACCCAATGGAGCCTTTTGTTCAACCCTTACCCTTTCCCCTGGTACACAGCCCATCTCCATAAGTTTCAGGAATATATCATTATTCTCAAAGCTCTTGATGATCACCGTGCGACCAACTCCTATATCAGACAATCGTTTCATCATAACTGCTTCAAAACTATGCTCTGCCATTGGAAATGTTTTACGATTTTTGGAAAGAATGGACAAATCTACCGATATTATTCAGTTTCATTACCTGGTAAACGATTTCCGCTTTACCCGGCGCCTTAACTGCAAGGCCTTCATCCAACAACTCTTCCGTAAAGAGAAACAACCGTTGGAATCAATTAGTTATATTTTTTGCAGTGACGAATACCTGCTGGAAATAAATCGCATCCATCTTAAACACGACTATTATACCGATATCATCAGTTTTGACCTCTCAGCACCCGGGGATCCTACTACAGCAGAGATCTATATTAGCATCGACCGGGTTAAGGAAAATGCACAATCCCATAAGGAATCCTTCCAACGCGAATTACACAGGGTTATCTTTCACGGAGCGCTCCATCTCTGTGGGTACAAGGATAAATCAGCCAAAGACGCGGCTTTGATGAGGATGAAGGAGGAGGAGTGTTTGAGAGATTATATGGATGTTCCACGTGAAACGAAACAGCAAGAGGGAAGATGTAAGAGGTGAAATTTGGTCCTTAGTTCAGGAAGTAAAGTGAAATGTTTCACGTGGAACCCCCAGAAGCAGGTAAGAGGGGAGAGGTAAGATTTAGTGGAAGTGGTTATTTTTAATCAATAGGGGTAACGCTGACCATTCCCTACCTTTGCAGCTTAAATCTTTTGGATGTTTCCAGTTTACGATGTTATAGTGGTGGGTGCTGGCCATGCTGGCTGTGAAGCGGCAGCGGCAGCGGCAAATATGGGTAGTAAGGTATTATTGGTAACCATGAATATGCAAACCATTGCCCAAATGAGCTGTAATCCGGCCATGGGTGGTATTGCAAAGGGGCAGATTGTTCGGGAAATCGATGCAATAGGGGGTTATTCAGGAATTGTCAGCGATAAGAGCATGATCCAGTTCAGAATGCTGAATCGGTCTAAGGGACCAGCAATGTGGAGTCCCCGCTCCCAGAACGACCGGATGTTATTTGCTTCTACCTGGAGGGAGATGCTGGAACAGACCCGTAATGTTGATTTTTACCAGGATATGGTGAAGGGACTTATTATTCGAGATGGCAGGGCTCAGGGAGTAATAACCGGATTGGGACACGAAATTTCATCCCGTGCAGTGGTTGTTACCAGTGGGACCTTCTTAAATGGTGTGATCCATATCGGGGAGAAAACATTCGGTGGTGGCAGGGTTGCTGAGAAAGCATCTACCGGCATAACAGAACAACTGGTGGAGCTGGGCTTTGAAGCAGACCGGCTCAAAACAGGTACTCCTCCCCGGATTGATGGCAGGAGCCTTGACTATTCCCGAATGGAAGAACAGCCAGGAGATGATACAATTGTCGGCTTTTCTTACCTGGATGTTGATACTATTAAGCCATCACAGCAACGAAGCTGCCATATTACCTATACCAATAACAAAACCCATGAACTCCTGAAGACGGGATTTGACAGGAGTCCCATGTTCACAGGAAGGATAGAAGGGGTAGGTCCAAGATATTGTCCAAGTATTGAAGACAAGATCAATCGTTTTGCCGATCGTGAAAGGCACCAGATCTTTGTAGAGCCGGAAGGCTGGAATACGGTTGAGATCTATGTTAATGGATTTTCCACCTCCCTCCCGGAAGATGTACAATACAAGGCACTCACTTCTATACCCGGATTTGAGAACGCCCGTATGTTCCGCCCGGGTTATGCCATTGAATATGATTTCTTCCCCCCAACACAACTTACTTATACACTGGAGACTAAAAGGATTTCAAACCTGTTTTTTGCGGGACAAATAAACGGTACCACCGGATATGAAGAAGCGGCCTGCCAGGGACTGGTAGCCGGAATGAATGCACACCTGAAATCGAGGGAAGAAGCTCCTTTCATTCTGAAAAGAAGTGATGCATATATTGGTGTACTGGTAGATGACCTGATCAGCAAGGGCACAGAAGAACCCTACCGCATGTTTACGAGCAGGGCTGAGTTCCGTACATTATTAAGGCAGGACAATGCCGACCTACGCCTCACAGAAATGAGTTACCGTTTGGGTCTGGCCTCGCAGGAAAGAATGGATGGAGTTATTGCCAAGAGAGAGGGTACGGAAGCCGTTAAAAAGATTTTGCAGGAATTTGCCGTAGAACCTGAAGAAGCAAATGCTTTTCTCGAACTGAACCAGTCGGCTGTACTCACCCAAAAACAGCGGGCATCCCAATTACTACTCCGTCCTAATATCGGGTTGGCTGAAATGATAAAATCCATTCCCCGCCTGGCTGTTGCTATGGAAGGCCAGCGTACTGATGCATTGGAACAGGCAGAAGTACAACTGAAATATGATGTATATATCGGAAAGGAAAAGGAACTGGTAGAAAGAATGAACCAGATGGAATCATTGGAAATTCCTGATGCATTTGATTATACCCGGGTAGCTGCCATAAGTAATGAAGCAAGGGAAAAACTTAAGAAGATCCGTCCACGTACACTTGGCCAAGCCAGCCGTATCAGCGGTATCAATCCGAGTGATGTACAGATCCTGATGGTCTATATGGGAAGATAAAAAAAACGAACAGAAAGAAAGTCCGGATCACTTGATATTATCTCCTGGATCCTGTCTTTCGATCTGCCCGCTTTACTTGGTTCTACAGTTTATGCCATCACGCGCGAACGATCGGCCTGTTGAACGGGTATCTTTTTACCTATTAGTTTCTCAATATCACGTATATACGCTTTTTCTTCCCTGTCGCAGAAAGAATAGGCAGTTCCACTTGCACCTGCTCTACCGGTACGGCCTATGCGATGAACATAGGATTCTGGTATATTAGGTACTTCAAAATTGATAACATAGGCAAGTGAATCAATATCAATTCCACGGGCAGCAATATCCGTAGCAACCAGTGCACGGATCCTGCCTTCCTTGAAATTATTAAGTGCCTGTTGGCGAGCACCCTGTGATTTATCACCATGGATAGCCGCAGCTGAGATACCAGACCTTAAAAGGTGTTTGGCAACTTTATCGGCTCCATACTTTGTACGGGTGAAAACCAGTACTGACGGGATCTTTTCTGTTTCTATCACCTTGATAAGAAGGTCACGTTTATCATCTTTTTCAACATGGAAAACTTTCTGCATGATGAGGTCGGCCGTTGATGAAACCGGGTCTACTGCAATGCTTTCTGGAGCGGTAAGAATAGTATCTGCCAGCTGCCTGATCTCTTTTGGCATGGTAGCCGAAAAGAAAAGGGTTTGCCTTTGGCGTGGAATAACTTTTATCACTTTACGAACATCATGAATAAAGCCCATATCAAGCATACGATCGGCCTCATCAAGAATGAAGTAACGGAGATGCTCAAGTGAAATTATCCGTTGGGTCATGAGGTCGAGTAAACGACCTGGCGTTGCAATAAGGATATCCACACCCCGGCGGAGTGCTTCTACCTGTGGAACCTGTGAAACACCACCGAAAACGGTCATGCTGCTAAAACCCAGGTATTTTCCATAATTGCGGAAACTTTCTTCCACCTGGATGGCGAGTTCACGTGTTGGTGTTAGTACCAGCACCTGGATGCCGCGAAAATTCTTTCCTGATTGTTTGTCCTCGAGCAGAAGCTGCAGAACGGGTATTGCGAAACCTGCTGTTTTACCGGTGCCGGTTTGGGCACAGGCGAGGAGATCCTTACGTTTCAATACTACGGGGATAGCTTTCTCCTGGATAGGGGTTGGCTGGGTATAACCAGCATCGGTCAAAGCCTTTAAAACGGGCTCTATGACCGCTAATTGCGAAAAATTCAAGACAAAAATATTTTAATTAATAAATCGGTAAGGCTAACAGTTGGGATGTTACTTTACCCGCCTTACATACGAACCAAAAGATGCGAAGGAGGAGTTTCGCGATACAGCGGGAGCGATGTTAAGAATTGCAAACCTACAAAAAATAATTTATAAAAAAGCTTAACATGGTTCCCGGGCTCTTAACGCCGCGGGCTAACCGAAAAGAATTTATATAAGTCCAGCCGCCCTGCTGATCTCCAGCATCCGATCTATCGGCTTCTTTGCAGCCAGGCGGAGAGATTCATCCATGAGTATCTCAGGAACTTCATATTCCATGCAGAGATAGAGTTTTTCGAGGGTATTGAGCTTCATGTAGGGACAATCATTGCAGGCGCAACTATTGTCAGGGGGAGCGGGAATAAAAGTTTTATCAGGACTTGATTTCTGCATCTGGTGTAAAATGCCCGTTTCCGTGGCAACAATGTACGATCGGGCATCATCCTGCTGTGTGTACTTCAGGAGCTGCGTTGTGCTCCCTATGAAGTCCGCAATGCGCAACAAAGGGTCTTCACACTCCGGGTGAGCAATCAGTTTTGCTTCCGGATGCCTTATTTTGAGTCGGGTGATCTTTTCGAGGCTGAATATTTCATGCACCATGCAGGCACCGTTCCAGAGAAGCATATCCCTCCCCGTTTGTTTGATCAGCCATGCACCGAGGTTTTTATCGGGAGCAAAGATGATCTTCTGGTCGGCGGGTAAACTCTCAATAATCTTCTGCGCATTGCTGCTGGTGCAGATGATATCACTAAGCGCCTTGATATCGGCGGTACAGTTGATGTATGAGATCACCACATGATCCGGATGTTTTTCTTTGAAAGCGCGGAAGAGATCGGCGGGGGCTGAATCGGCCAGTGAGCATCCCGCCTTGAGATCAGGCAGAACAACTTTTTTTGTCGGGTTGAGGATCTTCGCTGTTTCGGCCATGAAGTGAACACCTGCAAACACGATCATATCGGCAGTTGTTTTTTCCGCCTGCTGTGCCAAACCAAGACTATCGCCGATATAATCGGCAACATCCTGGATATCCGGTTCCTGGTAGTAGTGAGCAAGCACGATTGCATTTTTTTCTTTTTTCAATCGCTCAATCTCGTGGAAAAGATCCATGGTGGGATCAATTTCAACATCAAGAAATCCTACCTGGCCAATATTTGTTTTAGCATTTTCAATGTTGATAACTGACATAATAAATACTATAATAAATTATTTATAAAATAAACCTATTACTATTAGGGCTGTGGATATGGGGATAAGAAAATAATAATCACTTGGTTATACCAAAAGTAATAGCTTATCCACAGTAATCCACAAAAATCCAACAATAAAACTCCGCCATGCCATTGAACTTTATGTGTTTGTCAACAGCTGTGGATGAAAAACAAACTGTACAAAATTTTCGACCCCCTCCTGTTAATGAAGCGGGTATAAATGGGCTGTTGTAAAGACGAGTTGGCAGGGTCATAAGGTTGGTAGGTAATTGTTAGCATATTCTCCCCCTCATCAGAATAGAATAAGTGGCTTTATCCACCAAAAAACAGGTGTATTAACAAAGCGTTGTGAAAACAGGTTTCACAGAAATTATGCTGATGCAAAAGCAATGCCTGTGAATGAGTGTGCCGGCAGTTTATGTTTTTATATTGGTATGTGTATAAGCCGTGGAACTACCGCGAGCTTAGCACTCTTTCCCTGAAATGCAGATATGCAGCGAATTTCAGCCGCTTTTCCACAATTTGTTCATATGGCGAATTTCCTTATTTTCGCTCCTCATTTTTGGATAACTATATAATATACTAATTAAGAAGAACCATGTCGATCATTCAGACTATCAGGGACAAGGCAGCGTGGCTGGTATTTATTGTAATTGCGCTGAGTTTATTAGGATTCCTGCTTATGGACGCTTTTGTTGGCGGCAGCGGCCGCGGATTCTTTGGTGGTAACAGCACCACTATAGGAACAGTTAATGGGAAAGATGTTGATTATGTAGCATTCCAGAAGCGGATTAGCCAGGTGGAGACACAATACCAGCAAAGCGGATATCCCCTTAATGAAATGATGCGGCAGAATATCCAGGAGCAGGTTTGGAACCAGATGATCGAAGAAAATGTTCTTTCAACTGAATATAAGAAGCTGGGTCTTAAGGTTACTCCAAAAGAACTTGATGATATGCTCTTCGGTGCTAATCCTCCGCAGGACCTTCGTCAGCAGTTCACCAATGAGCAGGGTATTTATGATGCTAATGCCGCAAAGGCAGCTATCGCCAACCTGCGTTCGCAGAAGGACAACCCAATGGCTGAGAATTTCAGCAACCAGTATCTGCCTGCACTGGTAGATGCCCGCCTTCGCGAAAAATATGCATCACTGATTGGCAACACGTATTATGTTCCAAAATGGATGAGTGAAAAAATGATCGCCGACAATAGCCAGATGGCTGCCATCAGTTATGTTGCAATACCATATACCACTATTAGTGATAGTGCGGCAGAAGTAAAAGTTTCAGATTCGGATATCAGCGCCTATCTGAATGATCATAAAGAAGAATTCAAACAGGAAGCAAGTCGCAGCATAAGTTATGTAAGTTTCAGTGCGGCTCCTACCACTGCTGATTCAGCAGCTGTATTTACTACACTTGCCAACCTGAGGGGCGAATTTGAAACAGCTACTGATCCTGCCGCTTTCCTGGTAAGGAATAATAGCGAGATACCTATTTATGACGGCTATGTTCTTCGCTCCAAGATGCAGGTTCCTAATGCTGATACTATCCGTTCCCTTTCAGAAGGATCTGTTTATGGTCCATATATAGATGGTGGTAATGTAGTACTGGCAAAAATGATAGCAAAGCGCAATATGCCCGACAGTGTGAAAGTTCGCCATATACTTGTGAGTACACAGGCCGGACTTTCAGACAGTATTGCAAAGGTTAAGATCGATAGTATTCAAGGGGCAATACGCTCAGGTTCGAGTTTTGCTGCTCTTGCAGCCCAGCTGAGTGATGACCAGGGAAGCAGGGAAAAGGGTGGTGAATATGATTTTAGTTCTCAGCAATTCGGAACACTTGCAAGGGAATTTGCAGAAGCAATTTTTTATGGTAATACCGGCGATAAGAAAGTGGTGAAGACAGAATTCGGTTACCATTATATAGAGATACTCAACCAAAAGAATTTTGAACCGGCTTATAAAGTTGCTTACCTCAGCCGCTCTATTTTACCAAGTGTTGAAACCGAGAACACTGCATCAGGTGCAGCCAACCAGTTTGCGGGTGAGAGCCGCACCGCCAAAGCCTTTGAAGAGTCTGTGGCAAAAAGCAAACTCACTAAAATGTCTGCAACTGATATCAAGCCAAATGATATGATGGTAGCCGGACTTGGATCGAGCCGTCAGCTCGTACGTTGGGTAAATGAGGCGGGTGTGGGTGAGGTATCAGAGCCTTTCAATATTGATGACAAGTACGTTGTTGCCATGGTTACCGAGATCAATGAAGAAGGTTTGATGAGTGTTGCCAAGGCAAGGCCACAGGTTGAGTTCATTCTGCGCAATAAGAAAAAAGCAGATGTTATTACCAAAAAGATCGGATCTGTTGCAAGTCTGGATGCAGTGGCTACCGCTACACAGCAGATGGTGATGCGTTCGGATAGTGTTCGTTTTTCATCCCCTTTTATTCCTAATGTGGGACAAGAGCCAAAAGTTATTGGTGCAGCTTTCAATAAAGCAAACCAGGCGAAGGCTTCTGCACCCATTGCGGGTAATGCTGCTGTTTATGTTATCAAAACAGAGAATATCAGTGCCGTATCAGATGGCGGACTGAATGCTGATGAGCAGCGCAAGGCGATGATGCAGCAAATGGGTCAGGCATCCGGTTTCCGCGCTGTTGAGGCACTTCGTAAATCGGCTAAGGTAAAAGACCAGCGTTCTAAATTCCTTTAATCAAATAAAACCGTCTGACGTATGTCCTGACATATATCAGACGCCTTATATCAGAAGCGGGCCTAATGGGCCCGCTTTTTTGTTTTGTCGTAACTTCGCGATGTAGAATAATAAAACAAGAAGTATGAGTGAAGTGATCGTGAATAAAGTGGCTGAAAGCGGTTTGATCAGTCTTGACCTGGAGAACTATTATCCAAGGCAGGAGATCGTGGTGTTTGATATGAAGGATCATCTTTTCATGGGATTGATCCTGAAGGAGAAGGATTTTCGCGAGGCTATGAAACAATATGACTGGGCCCAGTTCAAGGACAAATACCTTGCTGTTACCTGCAGTGCAGACGCAATTATTCCTGTTTGGGCTTATATGCTGATTGCGGCCGCGGCCGGGGCCTATGCGAAAGATATTTTTCTTGGGACGGCAGCCGAATTTCACAAAGAACTTTTCCTGAGAAATCTTCGCGCTATTGATGCAACCGAATTTGCAGACAAACGTGTTGTAGTAAAGGGATGCGGCGAAACGCCTATTGGCGAGTTTGCTTACCTGGAGATCACACGCCTGTTGCGCCCGGTGGCGAAGACTATCATGTATGGAGAACCCTGCAGTACGGTACCTGTTTTCAAAAAACCCGTCTGACGCCTGTCAGGACGGATGTCAGACGAGTAGTAGCGCTTTCTCCATGTCTTCGGGGGTGTCGATGTTGACGCCCATGTAGTCGGTTACAACCATTTTAAGGGGAATACCATATTCGAGGTAACGCAGGCATTCAATTTTTTCGGCGGCTTCAAGCGGCGTCATCGGCCATTGTGTAAAATTCAGCAGCGCCTGTTTCCGGTAAGCATAAACGCCAACATGTTCATACCAGGTGATGGGTATGTCAACACTGCGGGGATAGGGTATGGGGCTTCTGCTGAAAAGGAGGGAATTCATATTTCTATCCACCACCACCTTCACCACATTCGGGTTATTTATGGATGCTTCTTCATGGAGTTCCTGCATTAAGGAGCCCACCTGCACAGCCGGATCCCTGAAAACATCAAGCAATTTTGCGAGTGGTTCTTTCTTCACGAAAGGCATATCACCCTGTACATTCAGGATGATATCAACGTCCATATCAACAATGATCTCGGCAATGCGGTCGCTGCCACTTTCATGTTCTTTGGTACTTCGGCGAACCATACCGCCGATACTACTTATCTCATCGTAAATAATATCACTGTCAGTAACAACCGAAACCTCATCAAAAAGCCCTGTTGCCAATGTATTTTCATAGGCGCGGCGGATCACGGTTTTATCACCCAGCATTTTCATCAGCTTACCCGGAAAGCGGGTAGCGGCGTAACGCGCAGGGATCATTGCAATGGTTTTGCCCATCTTATTGATTTTGAAATAAACAAAGATAGAGATTGCCCGCGCTTAATAATCGGTCTTTATATGCTTGTTAAACGGGATCTTAATCTGGAAGCCGAGATCTTCATCGGAACTATCTTCCAGAACATCGAGACCATATTTCAACTCACGGGGATCAACATAGGCGAAAGTTCCGAATAGCCTGTCCCACAAGGAGAATATATTACTATAGTTGGTGTCAGTGAGAGGGCGCTGGTAATGGTGGTGTGCCTTATGCATGTTAGGTGAAACGAAGATCCAGCTGATGGGTTTATCGATCCACAGCGGTATGCGGATATTGGCGTGGTTGAAGTGTGTGAAGAGGGCGGCACATGCGCGATAAAGAAAATACAAGCCTACCGGTGTTCCCAGAACTAGAATTCCGATAATGGTGGATGCTTCGCGGAAGACCCATTCACCGGGGTGATGGCGTGTACCGGTTGTAACATCCACTTTTGTATCACTATGATGTACCATATGAAATTTCCACATGAACTTGACCTTGTGCATGAGCCAGTGCGGAAGGTATTGGCCGAAGAGGTCCATCATCATCAATCCGATCAATATTTCTGACCATAGAGGTAATTGCATCCAATGAAGGAGGCCAAACTGTTTCGCCACCACCAGGTCGCAGATTTTGATGGTGAAGATCCCGAAGATCAGGTTGAGTATAAGGGTTGTTCCCAGGAAGACAAGGTTTACGCCTGCATGTTTCCAGCGGTTGAAACGGAAACGTTTCAGTGGATAGTAACCTTCCAGCAACCAGAAGAAGATCATTCCGCCCATCAGTATGATCACGCGGTCGGCTGTTGAGATGGAACCCCAGTATGCCATGAATCTTTCCATATAGTCAGATAGCAGAGTAATTTAGGAAAGGAATCGGAAACCAGTTGTTAAAGCCCGGTAATCTTGACCGCAATCATGCCGGGATAGACGACCAGGAAGCGCCACAGGCCTTGCACTGGTAGCGTGTAGAGAGGGAAACAACGGAGCCATTGATAAGCTTGTTTTTCAACTGAGCCCAAAATCCTACAGGGTTCACCACGTGGGTTATTTTTTCCAGCGCGGTTTGTCCGCAGGAGGGACAAGCCACATTATGCAGGTAGTTTTCATCGGCAGCATCCAATAACTGAAGGGCGCGGTCGGCCTCAGGAGAGGCCACCATCAATTTCATGCCACCGATGGCCGGACTCAACAACGGATCGATGGTAATCGTCATCTCGTCTTTCAGGTAACAGGAGATGCCCTGCTCTTTCAGCAGGTTCAGTTGCAGGTTGGCTGCAATATAATTGTCGTAAGATCTGACTTGCTGGAATTCCATTTTTAATGGAGAATCATGCGTTCAGCATCAGCGGCATAACGAGCATCAGGAGTTCTTCGTTCTCATCCCCTTCCATTGGTTTAATGATACCCGCCTTGGTAGGGGTGGAAAGTTCCATGCGAACTTCTTCACTATCGGCCGCATTCAGCATTTCAATCAGGAAACGTGCATTGAAAGCTATCTGAAGATCTTCCCCATCATACTGGCATTTCATGCGCTCATTACCCTCGAAGCTGAAGTCGATATCCTGTGCTGCCAGCTGCAGTTCGCTACCGGTAATGTTGAGTACTACCTGGTTGGTGCTCTTGTTACTGAAAACACTAACGCGGCGAAGGGCACCCTGGAAGTCGGCTTTGGTCACAACCATTTTATAAGGATTGTCGGCCGGGATCACCACCTTATAATCAGGGAAGCGAGCGTCTATGAGGCGGCAGCTCATCTGCGTGTTACCATGTGTAACGAAGAGATGGTTGCTATTATAACTGAGGGTGATGGTGTCATCATTATCAGGCAATGCACTTTTCAGGATGTTGAGTGGCTTCTTAGGAACGATAAAAGAATCGCTCTTGGGGCACTTCACATCGGTGCGCTTATAACGAACCAGGCGATGCGCATCGGTGGCAACAAACTGAAGGAAGTTTTTATCGAGTTCAAAATAAACACCAGTCATGGCAGGGCGCAGGTCATCACTGCTAACGGCAAAAAGTGATTTATTTATGCCGGTAACCAATGCACTACTGATCATTTCAAAGGAAGTAGTATCATCAGCTGCAGGCTCCTTCGGGAAGTTATCAGGGTTTTCGCCCATCACCTTATACTTTCCATTGTCGCTGGTGATCTCGATGCCGAAATTCTTGTCGATAGTAAAGGTCAGTGGCTGGTCAGCAATATTCTTCAGCGAATCGATCAGGATCTTTGCGGGAATACAAACACGTCCGCTCTCCTTCGCTTCTATGTCCATCTGAACCCGCATAACGGTTTCGAGGTCGGTGGCAACCACCGTCATTTTGTTCTTATCGATCTCAAAAAGAAAATCTTCCAGGATAGGCAAAACTGTATTGGCGTTGATAACACCACTGATCTGTTGCAGCTGCTTCAATAAGGCCGATGAGGAAACGATGAACTTCATAAAACGGGTTCTGATTTAATAGGGACGAAACTAAGGAAAATGAGGGAAATTGCTGAATGCAGATTCCACCAACAAAATAGGGTGTTTTCCACAAGATAATAAGCCGCAATTTTGTATGATGGCATTTAAGAAAACGCTGACTCCTGAAGAAGCGCTGCAGAAGGCGCGGCATTACTGCGCATACCAGGAGCGAAGTCACCAGGAAGTTAAGGAGAAACTTTATGGCTTCGGACTTCGGAAAGATGATGTGGAGGCGCTCCTCGTAAAACTTATTGAAGAAGATTATCTCAATGAGGAGCGCTTTGCTATTCAGTTTGCCGGGGGTAAGTTCAGGATGAAATCATGGGGAAGGAACCGTATCAAGAGCGAGCTCAAGCTTCGACAGGTAAGTGATTATTGTATAAAGAAGGCCTTGAAGGAGATCAGTGAAGATGATTATGCCTCCGCGCTTGAAAAGCTTTCCGTATCAAAATGGGAGAACCTTGTGGAAGAAGAGCATATGTCGAGGATTAAGAAAACACAGGACTATTTGTTGTACAAAGGATATGAATGGGAGATGGTGAGCCGGGTGATGAAAAGTCTGCAGGGCAAATAAGGGCAATAAATTAATTTCGGGTATGTCCACGCTAACGATAACGACTATCCAGGCCGATCTTGCCTGGGAAGATAAGGCAGCTAACCTTGCGAGGTTTGAGGAGAAGATATATGGAGTGAATGAGAAAATGGAGGTAGTGGTATTGCCGGAGATGTTTTCAACAGGTTTTTCGATGAAACCCAGGGAGTTGGCAGAATCCATGGAAGGTAAAACCGTTGGCTGGATGAAGAAGGTAGCGGCCGGCAAAAAGATCATCCTTACCGGCAGCCTGATCATTGAGGAGGATGGTCATTATTATAACCGGCTGGTGTGGATGTTGCCGAATGGGCAATATGGCTATTATGATAAACGACATCGTTTTGCTTTTGCCGGGGAGGATAAGCACTTCAGTCAGGGCAACCGGAGACTTATAGCTTCCGTAAAGGGATGGAAGATCAACCTGCAGGTCTGCTATGATCTGCGGTTCCCGGTTTGGGCCCGGCAGCAAATGAACAGCACCCATATGCCACGATTAAAAGGGGATCAGTTGGTAGAGGAAGGAAATGGTCAGGGGGTGGTGGAGTATGATCTTATGATCAATGTGGCCAACTGGCCTGAGCGACGAAGTCACGCGTGGAAGACATTGCTGACAGCCCGAGCCATTGAGAACCAATGTTACGTAGTGGGACTGAACAGGGTGGGCGAAGATGGCAATGGCATCTACCACAGCGGCGACAGTATGGTGGTTGACCCCATGGGTGAAGTACTGTATCAGAAATCACATGAGGAGCATATCCATACAATTACGCTTTCGCGCCAGCAGCTTGATGAAACCCGGACTAAACTTCCTTTCCTGCAGGATGCGGATGCATTCATCATTCAAAACGAAGAACAACCATGAGTCTCCATAGCATCCGATATTTTAATGGCAATATTTTCACCGGCGATAGCTGGCATAATGAACTGGTCATCACCACCCATTATGACCGGATAGTTTCAGTTGCCGGGCACGGAGAGGCTGCTGCGGAAAAAGATCTGCAGGGCAATAGCCTGGTACCCGCATTCATAGACCTGCAGCTTTATGGTGGTAACGGCATGTTGTTCGGTGAGCACCCCTCTGTGGAATCGTTGCAGGCAACTGTAGATTATTCAAGAGCCGGCGGCGCCAAACTCATATTACCAACTGTTGCCACCAACAGTAATGAGATTGTATTTGCAGCCATTGATGCCGTTCGTGAATATTGGAGCCGCGGTGGAGTGGGGGTGGCTGGATTGCATTTGGAAGGACCCTTCCTGAACCCGGCAAAATGTGGTGCACATGATATAAATAAAATGCAGGAACCCACGGTGAGCAATATCCGAACCATTACAGAATATGGAAGAGGCATCATTAGGTTTATGACCATTGCACCTGAATTATTTTCTGATGAGGGCCTGGAAATTTTAAAGGAAGCAGAGATCATTATTTCTGCCGGTCACAGTAATGCCAGCTATGGAGAAGCGATGGCTGCATTTGAGAAAGGGGTAAGCACCTGCACCCATTTGTTCAATGCCATGTCCGCCCTCCAGCACCGCGCACCCGGATTGGTGGGCGCCATCCTTGATCATTCGCGGGTGATGAGTAGTATTGTTACTGACGGATATCATGTAGATCCTGTAGCGATCAGGCTTGCAAAGAAAATTATGGGCGACAGGTTATTCATCATAACGGATGCTGTAACCGAAAATCCGGAAGGGCATTATCGTCATCGTCTTGATGGCAACAGGTATGTTATGCCAGATGGAACATTGTCGGGTTCTGCGCTCACTATGACCAGTGCTGTAAATTATTGTATTGAGAAGGTTGGCATTGATGCCTCGGAAGCATTGAGGATGGCATCGCTGTATCCGGCAAAAGTATTGGGAATGGATAAAGAATGGGGAAGGATCGCGCCGGGTTACCGCGCTGATGCATTATTTATATTGTAGTGCTTTGCTGAGAGAGGATTGAAGAATCATTTGCCTCACACGCTCCACTTTTGGATCGCGGTTCTGCAGAATAGTTTCGCGTGTTGGCTTAACAAGAATATCAGGCATTACTCCCCCGCCACTATTAACCGCATCTTTATTAATCACCAGCCGGAACCTGGGTAAACGGAAGCGGATGCCAGTTTCCGGAAGAGTTACATCCGGAATAAACCATGCTGTATTTCCGTAGGCACCACCCCCCGTTTCTTCACCGATCAGCTTTACATTAGACTGTCCCTTCAATGATCCGGCAAACAATGCAGCAGCTGAAAAAGAATTAGGACCAGTTAACACATATACGTTGCCGTTAAAATGATCCTTTTTTCTTGGCTTAAAAACATGGCGTTCAAAATAGCCGAAATGATATTTGCCATCTGCTCTTTTCCTGGTGATGACACTCATGAATATACCGGTGATGGCATTATAACGGATATGGTTACCGTATTTACTTCTTTTGTTGATTGCATAGAGTGAATCTCCTACCCGGAATGGTTTATTGATAAGCATTCGTGTAAGGAAGTTGGAGTGGTTCACATTTCCACCACCATTGCTACGAATATCAACTACAAGGTGCCGGATATTCCGACGGTTGAGTTCCCTGAAACTCTCTTTGAAGAAAGGTTTGAATTTATGCCGGCCATTAAAAGTGTTAACGGTCATATAACCTGTGGACAGACCGGTATCGATCTGCATGGATCGGGCATAATAGAGTCTTTCCTCACGGCGTTCGCGTTTCTTAAGCTTTTCTTTGATGGCAGGCAGCACAGGCTTTTTGGTAGTATCCTTTTTAGGTGGCTCCACTAGCCGGATGCTGGTATACTGTTGCTGACCCAAGCTGTCAATATAGCCCATGCTGTATTCTTTTTTCCAGCCCTGGACCAGTCTGAGCCATCCCCCAAAAGCGCCGCGGTTACTGAGCGTCTGGTCGAGGTAACTTTTATTATAACCATCAATGGAGAGGTGCTGCTGCAAGCTGTCTACAATTTGCAGGAAAGGCTGTCCGTCAAATTCGGTGAGGATGGTGCCACGAGGTAATTTGACATTACTGCGCTGCAGGGTATTATTAAGCAATACCGTATCGTCGAGAATTTTGATGGAAATAGGAAAAAGGGGAAGGCGTGCGGTATCGAGCCATTTAAGGTATTGACGGGAGTAACGGGTGCTTGTATGTCCGCAGCGAATTTTTGCGATCACATAAGTGAGCACTGCTCTGAATTGTGGTTCCGTCATTGAGTCTTTCAGCTGGCTTTTCCCCCAGTTGAAATAATATTCCATACTGTCGGCGGGCGTATGCCAGCTCACACTGGGATGAGATTCATTGAGGATGTTTCGGAAGAGGGTATAATCGCGTTCAAGCGCTTCCACCGGGTACTTCTGTTCTGGTGAAAACGCAGGTCGCAAGGTTCCGCATCCGGCGCAACATAAGGTCAATAAAATCAAGCAGGAAAAAACTTCCGCCAGGCCGATCCTTCTCATCAACATGTTATAAAGATAATAGCTACTGTTCTTTAAATGCATTCCATCCCTGCGCTGTTATCTTAAACTTGTTACCGCCTTTTGTTAAAATATGCGAGCCGGCTTCTGCTTCGGTCATGTATCCGATAACGCTGATCTGTTCATTCAGCACCAACTTATCATATTCAGATTGCGGGAGGGTGAATAGCAGTTCATAGTCTTCACCACCACTGAGTGCACAGGCCGTGGGATCAAGGCCAAATTTAAAAGCCGCCTGCCGCGCGTCTTCATGGATGGGGATCTTTTCTTCATAGAGCATACAACCGAGTCCGCTTTGTGTGCAGATATGGAGAATGTCGGAGCTCAGCCCATCGCTGATATCCATCATGGCAGTTGGTTTGATCTCTTTGTCGGTGAAGAAGGCAATGATATCACGACGAGCCTCGGGTTTCAGGAGGCGCCCCACGATATAATCTTCATTTTCGAGGTCGGGTTGGATCTGTGGGTTTTCGAGCCAGATCTTTTTTTCGCGTTCCAGCAAGGTGAGCCCCAGGAAGGAACCTCCCAGGAAGCCTGAAACGCAGATCAGGTCGCCTTTCTGAGCGGTGGATCTCTTCACAAACTGTTCTGGAACAACTTCACCAAGGGCGGTAACGCTGATAACAAATCCGCCTCTTGATGTGCAGGTATCACCACCAACAAGGTCTACCCCATATTTTTCACAGGCTGCATAAACTCCATCATAGAATTCGTCGAGTGCCTCCACGCTGAACTTATTGCTAACGGCGATACTCATGGTCACCTGTGTGGGATGGGCGTTCATGGCGTAGATATCACTCAGGTTCACCACGATACTTTTATAGCCGAGGTGTTTGAGGGGTGTGTACATGAGATCGAAATGCACCCCTTCCACCAGCATATCGGTGGTTATGACGGTTTGCTTGCCATAGTGGTCGATCACGGCGGCGTCATCACCCACGCCGAGGATGGAGCTGGCATTCTGGAATTCAATATTCTTTGTGAGATGATCGATGAGTCCGAATTCACCGAGAGAGGATATTTCTGTGCGTTGTTCCATGGTTTTGTTTTTTAGAGGCGGTCGTTTATCCAGTCGAGCATTTCGTCGTGGATCTTTCCATTGGTAGCCAGGAGATGAGGCTGATATGGAGAATAGTGTTTGCCCGTAAAATCGGTCACTTTACCACCAGCTTCTTCCACCATCAGGAATCCTGCGGCGCTATCCCAGGCCTGCAGTTTATGTTCATAGAATCCATCAAATCTTCCGGCTGCCACCCAGCAGAGGTCAATGGCTGCAGAGCCCAGTCGGCGTACCGGCACACCCTTGCGTATGAATCGCTCAAAGCACTGGAGCGGGCCATTAGGCAAATCGAGATAGGTATAAGGAAAGCCGGTGACGAGGCAGCTTTTAATCACTTCATCCATGCTGCTAACATGAATAGGTTTCCCATTTAGGGTGGCGCCTTTACCGCGTTCGGCGAGGTAAAACTCATTGAACAGTGGGTTGTATACTGCACCCATGATCATCTGTCCATCTTTTTCCAGCCCTATACTTACACAGCAAATGGGAATGCCATGGGCAAAATTCACAGTACCGTCAATAGGATCGATGATCCATTTATAGTTGGAACCGCTGGGCAGTTCACCACTCTCTTCTGTGAGGAGATAATGATCGGGGAAGGCTTCGCGGATAGTTTCAATGATTGTTTTTTCGGCAGCATGGTCGGCTTCCGTTACGAGGTTATTGATGCCCTCTTTATTGGAAATAATAAGATCTTTATTGCTGAAGAATTTTTCCAGAACAGCCGCGCCAGCCCTGGTGGCTTTAATAAGAGTTTCCTGTAACATCGGGCAAAGCTAAGTAGCTCAGGCGAAATAAAATTTCCAATAATTTCGTATATGCAGCTTTCCGTCATCATTGTTAATTATAATGTCTGCTTTTTCCTGGAGCAGTGCCTCGCTACGGTAGAAGCTGCAGGTGAGGCGGTGGAGATGGAAGTGATTGTGGTTGACAATGCCTCTACCGATGGTAGTATGGAATACCTGCCTGCAAAATTTCCCCACGTCCATTTCATTAGTAATGCCAATAACCAGGGCTTTGCGAAAGCCAATAACCAGGCCTTGCAGATAGCGCGTGGACAATACCTGCTGCTCCTGAATCCGGACACGCTGGTTACAGAGAAGGCCTTCAGAACGAGTATTGCTTTTTTTGAGAGTCACCCCGATGCGGGGTGTATCGGTATGCGGATGTTTGATGGCAGGGGTCATTTTCTTCCTGAGTCAAAGCGGGGATTTCCCACCAGCATGAATGCTTTTTTCAGGCTAAGCGGACTATCAACTATCTTCCCGCAGAGCAGTATTTTTTCGGGTTATTACCAGGGGCATCTTTCTCCTGAAACAGTACAGGAGGTGGAAGTGCTTGCCGGGGCTTATATGATGTTGCGGCGCGAGGTATTTGAAAAGGTCGGTCCGCTTGATGAGCGCTTCTTCATGTATGGAGAAGACATTGACTGGAGCTACCGCATCCTGAAAGGTGGATATATAAATTATTACCTTCCCAACCCGGGCATTATTCATTTCAAGGGAGAAAGCAGTAGTAAGGACCCTTCTTATATCCGGCATTTTTATCGTGCGATGCAACTATTTGTTGAGAAGCATTATGGCAGGCATTCACGCTTATGGCAACTGATGTTGCAGCAGGCGATAAATATGCGGATGCTGATGGCCCGCGCCGGAATTCATAAGGGGCTTTGGAAAAAAGGGGCGGGAAGAAAGATCAGAGAGGAAGCTATGCAGTGGACGCTGGTGGGAGATGCGGACAGTATTAAAGAAGTGTTGGATGGCTTACCTGAGGGTACTGTGAAAGCAGCATTGCCTGTTCCCGGTGATCAGCGGCCTTCCGTGGATGGGCTTCAGCAACAAGGCGCCTATGGATTGGTGCTATGCGTGGGTATGCGCTTTCCAATGTCGGCAGCGTTAGATTATCTCCGTCGCTTATCAGGAGGGATGCCTGTTCGGTTTCATTGTTTGGGCACTGGCAGTATGGTGGGAAGTGATGACAGGAACAGCAGCGGCCATGCCATTGGATTAAAAATGGAACCGGCCGTATAACCAATTTGAGAATATTGGCATCGGTTTAAGTACTTTTGTCATTCACCCAAAAAGAGCGAAAAACGAGTAATGACGCTGATTGAGATTACCCTGCCTAAAACGATTGCGAAGGCACTTCATCTTCCGGCCAGTTCACCAAGGCGCCAGCAGTTGAAGGTGCTGAAGAAATTGTTGAAGAAGGCCAAATTAACCGAATTCGGTCAGCACTACCGGTTTGACGAGATCCTCATGAGTAAGCATATCGGGAAAAGATTCCAGCAGCTCGTTCCCACACATGATTATAACGCCATTTACAAGCAATGGTGGAACAAGACCCTGGAAGGTAAGCGCGATGTTTGCTGGCCAGGTAAGATCAAATACTATGCGCTTTCTTCAGGCACTTCGGAAAGTGCGAGTAAATATATTCCGGTTACAGAAGACCTCCTGAGCGGTAACCGTATGGTTATGATCAAGCAGTTATTTTCTCTTCGTCATTATGATGATATCCCTTTTGCCAATTTAAGGAAGGGCTGGCTGATGCTGGGAGGTAGCACCGAGCTACAGCAGGGTAAGGGTTATTATGCGGGCGACCTCAGTGGTATCACCGCCAAGAAAGTGCCCTTCTGGTTCACCCCGTTTTATAAGCCGGGAAAGAAGATCGCCAAGATGAGCGACTGGAATGATAAGATAGAAGAGATCGTGGAACAGGCACCTAACTGGGACATAAGTTTTGTTGTGGGTGTACCGGCATGGATCCAGATGTGCATGGAGAAGATCGTTGAGCGTTATAAGCTGGCCACAATCCATGATATATGGCCCAATCTTTCTTTTTTTGTACATGGTGGTGTTTCTTTTGAACCCTATAAGAAGGGATTTGAGAAATTGCTTGCAAAGCCACTCACTTATATTGAGACCTATCTGGCTTCTGAAGGATTCATTGCTTACCAGGAAAGGCAGAATGCAAAGGGTATGAAACTTTCCATCAATGATCATATTTTTTTTGAATTCGTTCCTTTTGATGACAAGAATTTTGATTCTGATGGAAACCTGGTAGAGAATCCAACAACTTATATGATCCATGAAGTGGAAGAGGGTCGTGATTATGCGATATTACTCAGCACTTCGGCCGGAGCATGGCGTTACCTGATTGGTGATACTGTTCGCTTTGTGGATGTTGAAAGATGTGAGATCGTGATAACAGGAAGAACAAAACATTTCCTCAGCCTTGTTGGCGAACATCTAAGTGTTGACAATATGAGTAAGGCATTGCAACTCGCAACTGAGGAGCTTAATGTTTCTATCCCTGAGTTCACAGTGGCAGGCGTTCCCCATGGAAGTTTTTTCGCCCATCACTGGTATGTTGCTTCTGATGACCATGTTGATGCAGCATTATTGCGTAATAAGATCGACCAGCACCTCAAAGAACTCAATGATGATTATGCAGTGGAGCGCGCCAGTGCATTAAAAGAAGTATACCTCGATGTGCTGCCCGAGCAGACCTTCATGGATTTTTTAGAGTCAAAGGGAAAGATAGGCGGTCAGCATAAATTTCCACGGGTGCTGAAAGGAAATATGCTGCAGGACTGGAAAGCTTTTCTCTCCAAAACCACCATATCATGATCACTATACGCCAGGCAACAATTGATGATATTCCAACAGTTGCGCACCTGTTTGATAAATACCGTCAGTGGTATAAACAGGAAGCAAACCTGGAGGGTGCAATTGATTTTTTACAATCGCGTACTGAAAATGGCGAGTCCGTAATTCTGGTTGCGATGGAAGAGGGCGAGCAGATAGGGTTCACACAGCTCTATCCTATATTTTCTTCTGTATCCATGAGTAAGGCATGGTTGCTGAACGATCTGTTCGTGATTGAATCACAGCGGGGAAAGGGTGTTGCTACAAAACTGCTGGAGGCAGCAAAGAATGTTGGTATCAATACAGAATCAAAATGGCTGATGCTGCAAACAAGTGACTGGAACAGTGAAGCCCAGGCGCTGTATGAAAATAATGGATGGGTTAGGGAGTCTGATTTTTTTTATCGGTTTGACCTGCCTCAGAAACCGCAATAATCTAAATAATCTATTTTAGAACCATCCCCTTTTCCGGAACAGCCATAGCATGTAAACAGGAATAAGCAGCATGAGCAATACCGCGATATAGAATCCATAGTCGTTATGGAGGTATGGTATCTTGTCGAAGTTCATTCCGAAAATTCCCCCGATAACAGTGGCTGGCGCCAGCACACAGGTTACAATCGCCATTACTTTCATCACTTCATTCATGCGCAGGTTTACATTGTTAATGTGAAGGTCCTGCATGGTGACCATGATATCACGATAGTTATCAACAAGGTCCTGGGCCTGCATGATATGATCGTAAACATCTTTGAAGTATTTAGTAGTACGATCATCAAGCAGATCGCTTTCACTGCGGATGATACCACTTACGAGATCGCGTACCGGAATGATATTACGCCTGAGAACAATCAGTTCCTTGCGGAGTGAACTGATCCTTGCCAATGATCTGCTATTGCTATTATGGATCACCTGCTCTTCGAGCTCTTCAATGCGGTCGCCCAGTTTTTCCATCACCGAGAAATAATTATCCACGATCAGGTCGAGCATACTGTAACAGAGGTAATCGGCAGAACGCTGGCGGATTTTTGAGCTGGCAAGTTTTAATTTTTCACGAAGCGGATTGAATACATCGCGTGAGGCATCTTCCTGGAAAGAGATAACAAAATCCTTTCCCAGTACAATACTGATCTGCTCCTGTTCCACTGTGCCAGCCTTATCATTAAAATAAAGCATATTCAAAAGGCAGAACAGAACACCTTCCACCTCATCCATTTTGGGACGCTGGTTGATGCTTAGAATATCTTCAATGAGAAGCGGGTGAATTTCATAATGGAGACAAACCGATTCAACGTCTGCTTTGCGAAGCCCGTCAACATTGATCCAACTGATTCTATTACTGTGACGAAAACGATAACAGGGTTCAACAGCATTGAACTCGTGTTCTTCAAAATGCGTGGCGTCAAAATCATACACATAGGCCCTTACTTCGCGGGCTTCTTCGCGGTGGGGGATGATGGTGGGATTAACATGCAGGATCTCTTTGGTTCGGGTGGTTCCAAATAAGGTATTGAGGCCGAGCCTTCGCAGATACCGTTTAGTTGGTTTGGTAATAACTTCTTCTATAGTTTCCCTGATCATGGGATGAATTTACAAATTATGCTGTTGCTGTATCAGCATAAAGTTCGGTGGTTGGTTGGTATGGTTTATTTTTACGGCTACGAAGGGATATGACAGAAGCATTTATCAAAGGACTTGCACTGGGCTGTATACTTGCCTTGTCTGTGGGCCCCGTCATTTTTACCATTATAAAACAAAGCCTTAATAATGGGAAAGAGGGGGGCATCAGTTTTGTTGCGGGCGTATGGGTGAGTGATATATTACTGGTATTTATCAGCAATGCATTTTCTGAGTGGGTAAAGGCGCTGCTCGAGTATAAACAGATGATAGGTTATATCGGTAGCTTCTTCCTGATAGGGATGGGATTATTTTATGTTTTTCTCAAGCGTGTGAAGTTGGCCACGGAGGCAGCGGGCATAGAACAACGATTCCGCAAGCGCGATATTGCCAGGATATTTACCTCGGGGTTCCTGATCAATACCCTCAACCCCAGTGTGATATTGTTCTGGCTGATCAATGCCACTGCTTTTGCGGTGACGCATACCTGGGCGCAAAGGCTGGTGATATTTTTTACCTGCATGGGTGTTAATATAGTGGCTGATATATTTAAAGTACTGATGGCGGGAAAGCTTCGCAAAAAGCTCACCCTGCACAATCTTTCGCTGGTGAATAAAATATCGGGACTGATACTGGTTGGCTTTGGTGTAGCACTTCTCTGGGGCGTAGCTTTTCTTTCTGACAAAGTAGGATAAACAGATCGGTTAAAACAAAACAATGAACAGAAAATTATTGATTGCATGGGTGATGATGAGCTGCACCCTCGTGTTGTTTTCACAGGAACCGGTTAAGGAGGGAAGCCTGGGAAAGATGGAAGATTTTATATCACTGAAAAGACCCAATGGCCGTCATGTGGGATCATATTTCAAGGGAAGCAAGATAGATTTTCAACATGTGAACGGACAGCGTATCAGCGGCTTCATTGAGAGCGTGAGAAATGATTCTGTATTTGTAAGGCAGTGGCAGGTGCAAACCTATATGACCTCATTGGGAACAACCCGTGTTGATACTGCGGGTTATTATATCCATAAATTACATTACCAGGAGATCTTCAGCATATTTCCCATGAAGAAAGAAAGCTTCCGCTATGTTCGTAATGGCAGCATCTTTATGATCGGGGCAGGAGGTTATGCTTTGTTGAATATAATTAATGGAGCCTATCTGGATGAACCTATTGATGACCCTGCCAACCTGCGTTCACTCGGAACCGCAGTAGGTGTTTTTGCCGGAGGGTTCATACTTAACCGGCTTTATAAAAGCAAACAGAGAAAGGGCAAACAGTATAAGATCGTGTATGTAAAAATGACCGACAAATAGGCGCTTTCATTTACTGCTGGTTTTTTTATCTTGCGCACTTCTAAACATCAGGATCCTACGTGAAAACAAAAGGCTTAATACCACGCAGCTGGCGATTTATAAAAAGATTATTGCTCTTCCTCTTCATCTGGCAATTCTTCTATATCATCGTGCTCAAATGGATCGACCCGCCACTGACGATCACCCAGATCGGCAACTGGTTTGGCGGGTATGGATTGAAGCGTGATTATGTTGATTACAATGAAATATCGAGACATGCAAAGCTGGCAGTGATCGCTTCTGAAGATCAGAAGTTCCCGGTGCACGCGGGGTTCGACTGGAAGCAGATCGAAAAGGCCCTCGACCATAATGAACGCCGTCCCAACAAGATCCGCGGCGGCAGCACCATCAGCCAGCAGACTGCCAAGAATGTTTTTCTCTGGCAGGGAAGAAGCTGGATAAGGAAGGCAATGGAAACCTATTTTACTTTCATGATAGAAAAAATATGGGGCAAGCGAAGAATCCTGGAAGTGTATCTCAATGTGATCGAGATGGGTCCCGGTGTGTTTGGCATTGAAGCAGCAGCGCAATCCTATTATAAGAAATCAGCGGAATCATTAAATCGCTCAGAGGCTTCGAGGATAGCAGCCTGTCTTCCTAATCCCAAGAAATTTTGTGTGAAGCCCGCTACTCCTTATGTTACTGCGCGCGGATTGGCAATCATGCGCAATATGAGCAATTTGTCTACTGACCCCGGCATTAAATCAGTAATAGACTGATCATTCAACTTTGAGCTTAACCGAAGCGCTGTTCTGGCTATACAATAGCGGCAGCACGGTGCCAACGCCGATCTTGGCGCGATAAAAACCCGGTGCAAGTGAAACGGAATCATTGCTATTGCCTGACCATTTTCCTTCCTTATGGGTGAACCGGAGCGGGAGACGGGCAATCATACTATCCTTTCCAAATATGTCAAGCACAACTTCCAGAGGCCTTGTTCCGGTAAGCAGTGAATCGGCACTACTGGTGGGGAATATAGAAAAATTGAATGGGGTGAGTTTGCCATCTGTTATACTTAGATCATCTGAAATAGCCTGGAAGCGTAACCAGGAATTGCTTTGAAAGGAGGGGATGGCTTTTCCGTAAGTGAGACCCTTTCTTGTTTCAATAGGAGTAGCATCAGGAAGTCTTTCCAGCAGCCGGTCCACAGTATAGACAGTTTTTCCCTGCCATTCTTTTTCGATAGGCCAGAAATTATAATTGTTACGCCTGTAGCGCGTTGTATTTAATCCGAAGCTGGTATCGCCTGTGTAGAACCAGTATTTGCTGGGTCGCTGGTAGCTGTTCAGAAATACCACGGGGAGTTCACCTGATTTTTCTTTTATGGTGGTGGCCCAGGAAGGATTACCATGCATCTCATCTTTGAATACAGTCGTAAGTGGTTCTATATCTGTAATCATATAGAGCCTTACCAATATAACCAGGGCAAGAGCCGGAGGCATAAGTTTATAAACCCAACGTGCATGTTTAGCCGAATCAGTAAGCCAGGCATGGGAGATGATGAGGAGTGGAACAAGTGCCGGAACGGTCCAGTTAGCTTCCACGCGGCCTTTTAAAGTACTGAGCAGAAAAAATCCATAGATACCCCAGAGACTGAATTGTAGTGCCCTTGCGAACAGGTCTTTAGAACGAAATTGCCCGGCTGCATAAAGCAGAAGCCATCCGATAAGGGGCCCAGCAAGAAGAACTTGTCCGGTCAGATAATCGAGGCTGAAGGCGAACCTGTATTCGGGTGCATTTCTTTCTTTGAGGTGGTACATCACCGAGGGGAAATCATGCAGGTATTGCCACCACAGGTGAGGGGAGAAAAGCAGTGCCCCAACCGCGGCAGCCACCCAGGCCTTCCACTGCAGAAAGAGTTTTGGGTTACTCAGGAAAGTAAAGAATATAATAAGGACGCCATGGTATTTGCTATAAAGCATCAGCGCCATGATCAATCCAAGAAGCAGTGCATTGATAAGTGATGCCACTGATAGAAAGCGCCGGTACTGCCAGAAGAACAGCGCCGTGAAAAAAGTGAGGGGTATATCCGGAACGGCGAGTATTCCGCCAATTTGGAGCACGCCCATTGAGAAGGCGATGGTATAGAAAAGTTTCTGCTGGTTCTTCAGCAGCATTTGTTGTATGAGGAAAAGGGTGGCGGTATTCATGAGTGCCATGAATAAACGAACCCCCAGCTCGTTAGGGAAAAGCGCATAACCGGCCCTGATAAGGATGGCGATCATGGGAGGGTGATCAAAATATCCCCAATCAGGATAACGGGAGAAAACCCAGTAATAGGCCTCATCATCCAGCAGTTCGGTGCCATAGGATTGAAGCAGGTTGAGCAGGATCCATGAAGTATAGAACCATGTTTTTGGATGCTGCCTGATGGAATGCCGTATATCTTGTAGCATGTTGAAGATGATGTGCAGCAAAAGTAGGGTGCAAACTCAAATAAGAATGCGATTCACTGCAGCAATACCATTGGCGATACGATCGTGGTTGATTCCGCCAACTATATCCCAGGGAGTGTTTTGGTTCACCATCATATCGAGGTACATGTAAAAAAGCTTCTGACGCGTTTCCTCACTAGGGTATTCACGAAGTGCATCGCGGGTCCAGGGCAGGTCAGTATTCGCGAGCAGATAACCATCATACTGACGTTCCGCGATCTGGTCGAGGATAAAGGAGTGACATTTCCCAAAAACAAATTCGGACCAAACCTTCATCACCATCATGTCTGTATCAACAAAAAGAATCGCCTCTTTGCTGGTATCACCAGAATCATCCAATGCAGTCTGTAACGCCCGGGTATGCTCGTCTTCCAGTGCCAGCTGGCCTTTGGCGATGGTGAGCAAATCATCATAGGAATAGTCCATGCCATTCTCCATCAGATATTCACGGGCATATTCAGGGCACCAGTCCGTAAGGTAGCTTTCCGCAAAATGGTCCGCAAGGGCTTTGCAGAGTGAGCTTTTACCGGTTGACTCCGGCCCTATGATCACGATTTTTTTAATCATTTCGGAAAAATGAACATGAGATAGACGTGTTGGGTAAAATTGAGAAAATCTCTAAGAACTATTGTCATAGAAATTCAATTTTAAACGGATGATGATTGATCATAAATGATCATGCCACCTGTTGTGCTTTCTTTCGCCATGAGATCAATCCCGCTACTGCGAGAATCAGCAATACCAAAAACTGGAAGCTGGTGAAAACATATCCTTTGACAAAGTAAAGTGGGATAGAGGCGATATTGGTAACGATCCACCAATGCCAGCTCTCCACTTTTTTGCGTGCCATAAGCCACATGCCTGTATAGGCGCTTGCGCTGGCAAGTGCATCGGCCCATGGAATGGCTTCAGGTGCAAATGCTTTCTTGAGCCAGCTCAGTGCCAGGAATATGCCGGCATAGAAAACTGCGAAGAAGAGGCCTTGTTGAAGCAGTTCTTTTTTTGAAGAGAAGGTTATATGTAAAACATGTTCCTTCTGTTCATTTCTTTTGGCCCAGAGGACCCAGCCATAGAAGCTCATGATTGTGTAATAGAGATTCACGCTGGCTTCCCCATAAAGCTGGCCTTTGATGCTCAGATATATATAGATGATGGTGTTGATGAGGCCAACCGGGTAAACAAGGATGTTTTCCTTCCTGCTGAACCAAACACTGGCGATGCCGGCGATCACTGCGATGAATTCGAGCCAGCCTGTTTGCTGGAGTCCGTCAATAAATTGTTGCCAAATGGAAAGGATCATTCTTAAAAATGCAACAGAAAATTTAGATTGCCGGAAATTGTTTCCATGAAGATCGCTGTACTTGGGGCCGGGATGGTTGGAAGGACCATTGCCCTCGACCTTTCTGCCCGTCACGATGTGACCTCTTTTGACCTCTCTCCTGTAAATCTGCACCGGTTGCAGGAAAGGAACAAGGATATCAAAACAGCTATTGCTGATCTCTCTGCATTTAGCGGTTATAGCGATTGGCTTTCACCTTTTGAACTGGTAGTGCTGGCAGTGCCGGGGTTCATGGGCTACCGGGCGCTGGAGGCGGTGATAGAGTGTGGTAAGAATGTTGTAGATATTTCCTTTTTCCCCGAGGATGCCTTGCAGCTCGACCTTCTTGCAAAGAAAAGGGGTGTAACAGCCATCACCGATTGTGGCGTGGCACCCGGCATGAGTAATTTTATCATTGGCAGGTACAATGAAATGATAGAGATAGATCGGTTTGAGTGTTATGTGGGCGGACTGCCAAAAACCAGGCGTAAGCCATTTGAGTACAAGGCACCCTTTTCGCCAATTGATGTTATTGAAGAGTATACAAGGCCTGCGAGGTTAAAAGAGAACGGCCATATAGTGGTGAGACCGGCGCTGTCGGAAAGGAGCTATATGGATTTCGGAGAGATAGGAACACTGGAAGCATTCAATACAGATGGTTTGAGAAGCCTGCTGTTCACGATGCCGCATATTCCCAACCTGAAAGAACAGACGCTTCGCTATCCCGGCCATGTAGAGCTTATTATTGCACTGCAACAGGGCGGATTCTTTGATGAATCGCCCATTGATATCAACGGTGTGAGTTTGCGACCGATAGATTTTTCGTCGAAGATCCTTTTCAGGGAGTGGAAACTTGGCGAGGAAGAAGAAGAGTTCACCATTATGCGGGTGATTGTTGAGGGAATGAAAGGCGGTAAGCTGGAAAGGGTTGAGTATAATATGCTGGACCGTTATGATGCTGCTACCAAAACCTCTTCTATGAGCAGAACCACGGGATATACCTGTACAGCGGCGGTGGAGCTGGTAGCCGGAGGATTATTTGTTGAGAAGGGCGTATTTCCGCCCGAGCTGGTGGGTAAGCAGGAGACCTGTTTTGATTTTGTGCTTGACTACCTGAAGCAGCGGGGTGTGATGTGGACTAAGTCGTGAGGATGGATTATCTTTAATGCCCCGCCCGAAAAATTTTTATCAATTAAATCAATACTATGATTCGTAATGCAACTGCCGTTTGGAACGGCACAGGAAAAGAAGGTGATGGTCATCTCACAACGCAAAGTGGTGTTTTGAGTGAAACACAATATTCATTCAGTTCACGTTTTGAAAGTGGAATAGGCACTAATCCGGAAGAGTTGGTAGCAGCAGCACACTCGGGCTGTTTTACCATGAAGCTCAGCTTTGTAATTGGCGAAGCGGGATTTACGCCGCAGAAGCTTGAAACAAAATGTGAGATCACTTTTGAGAATGGCGCAGTAACAAAATCACATCTGACAGTTCAGGGTAAAGTACCTGGAATGAGCAAAGAGCAGTTTGATGCGGCGGTGAAGAATGCTGAAGAGAACTGTCCCATTTCCAAGCTGTTGAATACAGCTATCAGTTCGGAAGCAACACTGTTGTAATAATTTTTGTGCCGGTCTTCATTCAAAGATAACCCTGAGGGCCATGGCCGATAATGCCAACGCAATCAGCACTCCAATGATGGTAAGCCATTTCGGGTGTTGGTAGCCGTTGGCATTTTTATATTTATGGGCTGCTATGAGCAGTATGAGTAATGAAACGGGGAGAATGAATCCGTTGATGGTACCTGCTATCACCAGCACCTTAACGGGCTTTCCTGCCAGCAGGAAGATGATTGTACTGGCGGTGATAAAAATGGCTACCAGGGTACGATGATTTTTTTGTAGCCAAGGGCTCCATGTTTTAAGGAAGGAGATGGAAGTATAGGCAGAGCCGATCACGGAAGTTATTGCAGCACTCCACATAACGATACCGAATAGCCGATATCCCGTATTACCAGCAGCCTGCCTGAAAACATCTGCTGCGGGGTTGGAGGCGTCAAGGATAATTCCTTTTGACACTACGCCTAAAGCAGCCAGGAAGAGGATGATCCGCATGGCAGATGCTGCAAGTATACCTCTTGTTGCGGCGCTGCTTACTGCTGCTACTTTATTCTCTTCGGGGATATTTTCTTCCAGTAGACGGTGAGCGCCGGCAAAGCAGATATATCCACCTACGGTTCCACCCACTATAGTGATGATAGCGGTGAAGCTGGTAGTTTCTGGTAGAAAGCTATGGTGAAGCGCCTGGGCATAGGGAGGTGCAGCAACAAGGGCAACATAAAGCGTGAGGGCTATCATAAGGAATCCGATCACCTGCACAAAGCGGTCCATGATGCGGGATGCATTGGTACTGGTGAGCAGAAGAATAGAAATGACAGCACTGAGTACAGCTCCAATGCGGGTATCCATTCCTGTTATTACCTCAAGCCCCAGTCCTGTACCGGCGATATTACCAACATTGAATGCGAGGCCACCGAAAATAATCAAAGCTGTCAAAAGCTTTCCCATGCCGGGAATAACCGACTCAGCAATTTCCTGTGCGGGTTTATTGGCCATAGTGATGATGCGCCAAACATTGAGTTGTACGCCAATATCAAGAACTATCGATACCAGTATCACGAATCCGAAACTGCTGAGAAGCTGTTGGGTAAAAACAGTTGTTTGTGTGAGGAAACCCGGACCAATAGCCGAAGTAGCCATCAGCATTGCCGCGCCCCAGAAGACGCCTGATCTTTTCCGGCTGTTCATCATGCGGGCGGTTGGATGCTTATTGATGCTGATTCCATCGCCTGGTGGAGAGCACGTGCGAATTCGGGCGCATGGGCGCCGTCACCGTGAATGCAGATGGTATCGGCTTTGAGGTGGATGAGGGTATGGTCGATTGTTGTCACTTCCTGTTGTGTCACTAGCTGGAGTGCCTGGGCAGTGGCTTTGGCGGTTTCTGTGATCATGGCATTGTGCATGGTACGCGGCGTTAGCAATCCTTCCTTAGTATAAGTGCGGTCGGCAAAAACTTCTGCAGCAACCCGAAGCCCGGCTTTTTCGGCGGTAGCATTCAGTACGCTTCCCGAGAGGCCATAAAGAATAAGGGAGGGATTGAAATCACGGATGGCGGTTGTTATTACTTTTGAGAGCTCCGCGTCTGTTGCAGCCTGGTTATAAAGAGCGCCATGTGGTTTTACGTGGTGAAGCGGAATAGATTCTGAATGGCAGATAGCGGCGAGTGCACCAAGCTGGTAAAGCAGTATGGCATAGAGCTCTCTTGCCGGGAGCTGCATATTGCGGCGACCAAAATGTTCACGATCATCCCAGGAGGGATGGGCGCCGATGGCAACGCCGTGTTTTTTTGCCAGCCTCACAACTTCCAGCATCGTTATGGCATTGCCGGCATGGAAACCACAGGCAATATTGACGGAACTGATAAAGGGAAGGATGGCGGCCTCATTACCTGTTCCCTCGCCGAGGTCGCAATTGATATCAATAGAAGTGTTACTCATGCGAAATGCATTTCATAGTCTTTCTGAAGGGTGCGAAAATTTGCTTCCCTTTCAAGAAGAATTCGTTCAGCTTCGTTGAGGGAGATGCATTTGAACTGCAGGCGGCTCCCTGCTCCATGCTGAGCAAGGAGTGGTATATCAGCACCGATAACCTGAACGATGCAGGGATAGCCACCAGTGGTTTGAGCGTCGGCCATGAGGATCAGTAATTGTCCGTCGGGACTCACCTGCATGGTTCCCGGAACCACCGCGGCAGAGATCAGTTCTGTGTGGAACATATTCTGAAGAGCGGCCCCGTTGAACCGGTAACCCATGCGGTTACTCATCCCCGTTAATTCAAAACTATCAGACTCCAACAGTATACGGGCAGCAGGGGTGAAAGAGGAATAATGGTGCCCGGTAAAGAAACGGATGGTATTGATGGAATAATCAGGTATAACGTTACCCGATAAGCGAAGATGTGAATGCTGTGCGGGTTCAGAAAGCTGGCGGATGATCTTTTCGCCTACTTCTGTTTTCATCACAGCAACCGGCAACATATCACCCGGGCGGAGTGGGCGGCCTTCTATTCCACCAAAGCCGGCAACGAGGTTGGTATTCCTGCTTCCAAGAACCGGGATTGTCCTGATGCCCCCATGGATGGCTATATAAGCGATGCCGCCGCCAGCAGGAATAAGCCGGAGCGTTTCACCCGCGGGCAGCATAAGTGGCTGCCAGAAAGGGAGAGGCTGCTCACCTGCGAAGGCGTTGAAACCCCTTCCCCCCAGGGCAATGAGCTGGCTTTTGGTACTACTCATGCTGAAGGCGCCTGCCAGAACCTCCACCAGGGTTGCGTCAACAGGATTGGCAACCAACATATTGGTAAGCCTTGCAGCGCTACTGTCCATGACTCCGCCATGGCTGACGCCGAAATTCCGGTAGCCGAATCGGCCCAGGTCCTGCAAGGTGGCAATGCCAGACTTAACTATCCTCATATTGGTTCAGGTAGTTGAAAGTGCTCCTGTCGATCCTGCTGAAACGAACGCGGTCGCCTGCTTTCAGCAGACAGGGATCATTATCATTGATATCAAAAAGTTTGATAGGTGTTCTTCCGATGATATTCCAGCCACCGGGGGAAGTGAATGGATAAATACCGGTTTGTTGCCCGGCGATACCTACAGATCCGGCCGGCACCATTAGCGATGGTGTTGCTTTCCTTGGGGTATCGAGCGCGGGAGGCAGGATGCCCATATAAGGAAATCCGGGGGTGAAACCTACCATGAAAACATAGAAGGTCTGGTTGGTATGCATGCTGATTACCGTTTCGGGATCGATGCCATGATAGGCAGCAAGCGTGTCGAGATCAAAGGCAAAGGGCATTTCATAGCAAACCGGAATTAGCTGCTCCCGACTGGCGACAGTGATGGTGGCAGATGTTTTAGCATCAGGTATATCATTTCCCAGCCAGGAGGCTTTTTTATGAAGCCACTCACTGATATAATTTATAGGTGACTGCTTTACATTTTCAAAAACAGTATAGGGATCAAAGAAAATGGTAAGCGTGTGAAAGGCTATAGAAACTTCCCTGAATCCGGGGAATGGATCGTCCTTGATATGTTGCATAAGTTGCAGCAACTCACGGTGCCGGTTAATGGCAATTTCTTCACCATACTGCAGGGTGATGGCAGATTCGGAAAGGGGGTATAGTGAGAGTTGGTTCAATGGGGAAGGTGATAGGCAATGGGCAATAGTGAATAGATTGGGTTACGGGGAATTAAGGTACAAAAGAAAATGGAGAGATGGAGGGATGGAGGGATGGAAGGGAACTACTTTAAAACGGCGATGGTTACGAGGAGCTGGCCGGTGTGGCGCATGGTGTGTTCGGCAATATGAAAGAGAAGTCCTATTACCGTGGAGGGGGATTGTTTTCTGCCTACGCCCCTTGGTTCGGTGAGCGACTCGGTGCTGAAGTTTGCAAGGGCTTTGAGGGTTGTGTCAAACTGTTTGTTCAAATCTGAAAGTAGCGTTGACAAGGTGATGGAGGGGTCAGACTTTCCTTCTGATTTCAGGAACTGCATCTGTTGGTCTGAGAGCTGGTTTCCTCCTGCATAGGTAAGCAAACGGTCATGCACACCTGCTATATGTTTCAGGTGAAAAGCTATTGAAGCTTTTCCTCCCGGCGTTTTCCAAAGTATATCATCCGGCAGGCCGGCGGTCATGGCATTGATCTCATCCTGCGCCTGAAGAAGTGCATGGGCTACAGGTTGAAGTAATGGGATGATATTTTCAACCGGTCCGCGTAGCCAGCGTTCGGGTAAGTTCTGACTTTCCATAACTTAAAGATAAGTTGGAAAAATTAAGGTGGGGGGTGCCCGGCCTAAGTCTAAACCATGTGTGAAGTATGTGTGGTTCCTGTGTAAAACGGGCTGTTTTAGCATGGTTCACACATGAACGGCACTTGTATTGTACAAAGAGAAAGCCACCCCGGGGGTGGCCATCCACTTTATAATCATTCACGCATAAGTACTTCTCTCTATTCCCTATTGCCTATTGCCTGCTCTCATTCCGCCTCTGCAACCACTTCCTTCACTTCAGGGATCATGCGCTTCATCATGCCTTCGATACCGGCCTTGAGCGTGATCATACTGGAAGGGCATCCACTGCAGCTACCCATGAGCATCAGGTTTACAACACCATCATTATAGCTCTTGAACTGGATTGCACCACCGTCCATTTCAACTGCCGGTTTAACATAGTTCTCGAGTAATTCCTTGATACGCTTTACCACATCATCATCATCGGCCAGCACTTCATTGCTGCCCTGCGGCTTCATATTGGCAATTTCTTCTTCGTTCACAACAGCCTTTCCCTCTTCAAGATAATCTTTGAGGAACTGGCGGATGGAAGGGATCACATCATTCCATTCTGTTTCACTTGTTTTGGTAAGCGTCACGAAATTGCTGGCAATGAATACACTCCTGATGAAGGGGAAACCAAACAACTCTGTTGCCAGGGGTGAAGGTTTAGCGCTTTCCATATCGGGGAGGTCGATGCTTTTACCTGGATAGAGAAGCTTGTTGGCAACAAACTTCATGGTCTCCGGGTTAGGCGTCATTTCTGTATAGATACTGATAACAGGATTTCCGGTCTTAATCATAATTCATCTGATTTACATGCAAAAATAACGATTCGCAGCAGCTAATGTTTGTGAATTAAGGAAAACTTAGTGGTTACAGTCCCCCTCATGGCAATGATTGGCTATTCTGCAGAGCCTGAAATTGCGATAATGGGCATAAACGATAAGTATGACCGCCGGAACCAGGAACCAGAGCTGGAGCTCATGCCAGGTTTGTTTGGCGAGCAGTAAAAGTATGCCCAGGGCGAAGAGAATTGAGGGTGCCAGCCGGTGATGGTGTTTTTTGTAACCATGATAGAGCGAATGGCTGCCCACGGCGAATGCCAGCACGATCATCATGTATTCAAAAGCCAGGTTATCTATGATATTGATGCCAAAAACAGGCAGGCTGGATAGCACCAAAGGCAGTACCGCGCAGTGAATGGCGCAGGCCAGAGAGGCGGTTATTCCAAGGGCGTCCCAATTGATTTTAAATGACATGAGGAGTGCAAAAATAATAAGATGCAACTTTGTTGCAAAATATTTCTTCTTTTGCTGGGTATTGGAACTAAATCGCCCCGTCGGGTGTAAATTTGTGTACCATGAGTAAGAGAACCCTGTTTTACGTAGCCTTTTTTGTTCTGCTGAGTGTTGGATTTATGTATGCCATGACCCGTTTTATCCCCGGTTTTGGCGATGTGAAGATGCCGGTTCTGAGTTATGTGCAGCCATTCAGGTTCCTCGACCAGAACGGCAAGGAGTTCAGCCAGCGCGATGTAGAGGGGAAAGTATATGTAGCCGAATACTTCTTTACCACCTGTACTGGTATCTGCCCTAAGATGAACAATAACATGAAGCAGGTTTTTGAAAAATACAAGGGGGATGAGGGTTTCATGATATTATCCCACTCTGTTGACCCTGAAACCGACTCGGTAGGCAGGATGCGGGTGTATGCCGACAGTTTGGGGGTGAATGGAGGCAACTGGCATTTCCTGACGGGAAGAAAGGACAGTCTGTATTATGCTGCCCGGGTGAGCTACCTGCTTGATGATCCGGAGAATAATAATGAAAAAATTGAAGACCAGTTCATCCATACCCAGTTCTTTGCATTGGTTGACAAAACTGGCAGGGTAAGACGAATTTATGATGGACTCAAATCAGAGGAAGTGGAAGCGCTGATAAAAGATATCCCCGAACTTCTGGAGGAACCGGCAGCAACTGGTCCAAGGTTCACCAATAGCCTATTCAATAACAATCCGCAATAGATCTTTATGGAAGAAGCCATATTGAATATTCTCAAACGTAACCAGCTCAGTGTAACCGGCAGCAGGCAAAGGATCCTTGAACTGTTCCTTGGTCAGCAGGGTGCGCTGGCACATGGTGATATTGAGAAGCGAACCGGTGAGAAGTTCGACCGGGTAACGGTTTACCGCACTCTGCAGGTATTCCTGAACAAAGGAATTATACATACTATTCCAACTACCGATAACAGTATCCGTTATGCGCTATGCAAGGACGACTGTGAGGCAGGTCATCACCACGATAATCATGTACATTTTGTGTGTGAGCAATGTGAGAACACAGTTTGCCTCGATGAGGTGACCATCCCTGAGATATCATTGCCAAAGGGCTATGAAGCGAGGCAGGTGGAGATGATCGTGACGGGGATCTGCCCGGCATGTAAGAGGTAAGGAAACAGGTAAGAGGTAAGAGGTAAGATGTAAGGAAATAGGTGAGAGGTAAGAGGTAAGATTTGGGGAAAAATAAAGCCCCGATGTAGACACACCGGGACTTTTGGTTAAGGCTCTGATTAGTAGCTATTTTAAAAGAAGCTGCTTTTTGTTCGGCTGGGCTTCTAAGTGTTTTCCTGTACAAATATATTGCGAATAATCATATCCCACAAGTTTTCTATATACCCTAAACTGGGTATTTTTTGAGGTTTTAAGGCAGTTTGTTCATCTCCTGGCCCACAAAATCCATTAATGTTTTAACACGGTCGGGACCAAGGTCAAAAGAAATTCCGGCTGCCTGGTATAATTCAGGTAAGGTTCGTGTTCCCCCAAGCGATAAAGCCTTCATATAATTGTCGAGCGCCTGCTCCTTGTTTTCCTTATACTGCATCCACATGGCAATTGCACCTAACTGTGCAATACCATATTCGATATAATAGAAAGGAACTTCAAATAGATGCAACTGCCTTTGCCAACTGTATTTGCGATACTCTTCCAATCCCGATAGATCAATGACACCTGTAGCAAATTCATCATTGATTGCCACCCAGCGTTCAGCTCTTTCTTCCAGGGTATGATTTGGAAATTCGTATACCCAATGCTGGAACTTATCGATTATAGCGATCCACGGGAAGATGGTAATGACTCTTTCCAGCTGGTGTTCCTTTGCGCGCAGGAGTTCTTCTTCATTATCGAAGAAGCTATGCCACTGGTCCATGCTGAAGAGTTCCATACTCATACTGGCCACCTCAGCAATTTCCATTGGGTACTCCTTGAAGGCGCTTAGTTCCAGAGGGTGCGCCAGGAAAGAGTGGACGGCATGACCGCCTTCATGAACCATGGTGGTAACATCATGCATTTGTCCGGCGGCATTCATAAAGATGAAAGGTGCGCCGGTTTCAGCGAGGGGACAATTATATCCACCCGGTGCTTTTCCCTTGCGGCTTTCCAGATCGAGCCGCCCCATTTTCTGCATGGTGACGAGGCAATCGGCAAAGAATGGTCTGAGCTGGCGGAAGCAGCTGATGGTTTTTTCCAACAGTTCTTCGCCGGTATTGAAAGGCCGCAAGGGTGTTATGCCTTCCGGTTCAGCTTCTGTATCCCAGGGGCGGAGCGTATCGAGGCCAAGCTTAGCTTTTTTCTTTTCGTAGATGGCAGCAACGAGTGGAACAACATGTTGTTTCACTGCTTCATGGAAGGCGAAACAATCTTCCTTGGTATAATCGAAGCGACCCATCTCCGCGAATTTATAGTCGCGGTAATTGGCGAAACCTGCATTCAGTGCAACCTGGTGCCTTTTTTGGATCAGCGTTGTATAGAGTTCATTAAGCTGATCGTGGTCGGCATAGCGGCGATCCTGGATCAGGCGGTATGCCTCTTCGCGGATTTTCCTATCTGGGTTTTCCAGGAATTTACTCGCCTGCTGCAGGGTGTATTCCTTGCCTTGTATGGTAACCGACATCTTGCCGGAGATCACACCATACTGCTGTGCCATCACGCTGAGGTCGGCCTGGAGGGGAATATTATCTTCCCTGAAAAGGTCGATCGATTTCTTTACACTACGCAGGTAAGTGAAATACTGATGCGGGTCGAGTTCTTTGCTATATGGACTGTCGATCAGTTTTCGGTTCAGCTGGTCGGCGTAAGGCTGGATCTTAGGCTGGATCTCCATCACGAAAAAGGTGAAAGCCTCTTCGAGCGTTTTGTTTTCCGTATCACAGGTCATGCGAATTTGTCGCCAGCAGGCGTCTTCACTCACCACGGCTTCCAGTTCACTGCAATCTTTCATCCATTGCTCCAGCTCAGCGCCGGAGAGGATAGGCCTTTCTGCAAGGTCACGGAAATAAGGCTCCAGCGCCTCCCATGTAGTTATAGAAAAATCCGAAGGCAGGAAATGCCTCTCGGGAGGTGTTAATTGGGCGGTAGGATTCATATATCCGTTGTTATTCTTCTCACTTCTTTTTAGCAGCCTTCTTCGGCTTGGCGGAAGCAGCATCTTCTGTTTCTGTGTCTTCAGCGTCAGCTTTTTTTGCAGGAGCTTTTTCTTTTGCAGCACCAGTCTCTTTTGCCGGAGCTTTCTCTTTTTCAGCAGACTCTGCTTTAGGAGCGGCTTTCTTCTTTGCTGTTTTAGGCTTTGCCTCTGTTACCTCTGCAACTTCTTCATCAGCATCTGCTTCTTCATCAGCTTCTTCTTCAGTACGCTCACTGAGCTTGATCTCTACCTCAGATTTCTGGAGCGACTCAAACCATTTCACCATCTTTTTCATATCGCTGGAGTATACACGCTCGAAGTCCATATCGGGATATACTTCACCGAAATAGTCTTTGAGAGCGCCTGCATCCTTTCCATCAGGAAGCTTTGTTTTGCTTTTTTCCATTGCCTGGAAAATTTCCACCAGGTTCACGTTATCACGAACGGTATATATCTCAATACTCTCCAGGTGAGAGAAGTTGTGTACACGGGAAGAAACGAATTTGGTAGACTTATCGTCAAGGGAGCGAACAATGGCGCCATCGGTTTTGCTGGCAACCAGTTCAAATAATCCGGGCAACCCGGTTACGGCAATGATTCTGTTGTATTCCATAAATGAAAATTATTGGGGAGGTGCAAGATAATGCAAATCAGGCATCCATCCATTCCTTGAACCCGGCGGTCTGTTCGCTGCTCACGATAACTTCTTCAGGGGCGTTGGGATCCAGCTCCACGAGGAGTTTGCCTTTGCCTTGTGATCTGAGTTTCCGGATAGCATTGATACTGGCCAGGTATTTACGATTCAGTCTAAAAAACTGTGCCGGGTCAAGTTCTTTTTCCAGGTCGGTAAGAGATTTGTCGAGCAGGTGGCGCTGGCCGCTCTTATCAACCAGGCAAACCATTTTATGGGTAGCGCAAGCCCAGGCGATATCTTCGGTTCGAAGGCTGAAATAATCGCCGCCCCGTTTGATGAGGAAACGCTTTTTTGGGGTGGAAGGCTGCTGCTGCCATTGACGAAGCTGTTGGAGGGAGGTAGAGAAATGCTGTTGGAGGGAGAGGTATTTCTTAAGTGCTGAATCAAGCTTCTCCTGTGAAACAGGTTTCAGCAGGTAGTCGATACTGTTATGCTCGAAGGCTTCCTGCCAGTATTCGTCGTAGGCGGTGGTGAAGATGACGGGACAATCAATAGTCACCTCGTCGAAGATGCGGAATGATTGGCCATCACCAAGTTCTATATCCATGAAAATGAGATCGGGCATCGGGTGTTGCTTCAGCCATTCTACCGATTGAGCAACGCTGGTTGTCATCCCGATAATGTCAACCGGGTAAGGAGCTTGATGCAATGCTGCCGTAAGTTTTTCGGCGGCAGGATGTTCGTCTTCTATGATCAGCAGTTTCATATCAATGCATCATTAATAAAGGAAGTTTCACAGTAAAATAGCCGGCAGCATCATTGATCTCAATATTTTTCGAAGTGATGATGCGGTAGCGCTCGCTTAGGTTTTTCAGTCCGATACCATTGGATGTTCGGTCCATCCTCAATTTAGTTGTATCGTTAGAAAAAATGATGGCATCACCTGATTTTTCTATTCTCACCAACAAAGGATGCTGCCTGCTGAATTCGTTGTGTTTGATGGCATTTTCCATCAGGAGCTGGAGGCTGATGGGGGGAAGAAGAAAACTGTCGAGTGCAGAATCATCAATAGATGTTTCGAGCTGAAGTGCGTTACCAAAGCGGATCTCCAGTAAGGAGAAATAATTGCGGAGGAAGTTGAATTCTTCTCTGAGCAAAACAAGGTCGCTGTTTTTATTCTGCAAAATATAACGGTAAACTTCTGCGAGGTTATCATTGAAAAGCCTTGCTTTTTTAGGAGAAGAATCGATGAGGTGACTTAATGTGTTGAGTGAATTGAAAACAAAATGCGGATCGATCTGGTTTCTGAGGGCTTCCAGTTCAGCTTCGGCGCGGGCCCGCTGTAGCTGTGCATTCAGAAGCATTTCAGATTCAGATTCTTTCACCAGGAAAACCGTTTCATAAACATGCACGATGAAGACGACAGCGAGTAAAATGATGAGGGTTGTTTCCATCACTGTGCTCCAGTTTATATTTCCATCCAGGAAGATATGGTACCAGCCTGTGAGGAGCAATACACTGATAGGCACGGTATAAAAAGGGATGACGAGCAGCAGTGCGCCTATCTTTCGCATGGGGTGATTGAACCAGTTAAAATAACTCCGCAGGGTGAAGAGCAGGTAACGGTTGCCCTGCCAAACGATGAAGGCGATACCGATTGTATAGAGATAACTCATCTTCACTTCCAGCAGACTTAATTGCTGGTGGGGAATGAGCCGGGAGATCAGTGGAATAGCAATACCGCAGAAAGGGATCAGGATTACCCTGAACCCGATATCATTGAGCTGATGCGGGTTGGTGAGCTGCTTCGTCGGCGGTATGGCGGGGTTTACTCCCATTAGTTCGGGTTTCGGTTGCTTTCATTTGCGCAGTATGAATTTAGACAATAGTTTAGGATACAAATAAAACATATGGACATCTCAACAATCAACTGGCTGGCTGTACTGGTGGCCGGACTATCGGCTTTTGTAGTTGGTGGCATCTGGTATTCACCCGGACTATTTGGCAAGGCATGGATGAAAGACAGCTCTCTTTCAGAAGAAGATATCAAGCTGGGAAATAAGGGAAAGATCTTTGGCTTCACGGCGCTTTTTTCACTGGTGATGGCAGCTAACCTGGCCATGTTTTTGGTGGATACGCCGCAGATGAAAACGGATGTGAGCTGGGGAGCAACGGCAGGATTCCTGGCGGGCATCTGGGCATTCTGTGCCATTGCAATTCATAGTCTGTTTGAACTCAAAAGCTGGCGGTATATTTTCATCAATGGAGGATATAGTGTAGTGGCGCTGGTATTGATGGGAGCCATCATAGGTTTGTGGAGATAGGTGACAAAGATTTTTAAAAACAATTAAATAGATCAGATGATCCAACAACATTCTGTCAGTTGGTTTGAGATTCCGACCACTGATATCAACCGGGCGCAGAAGTTTTATGAAACCATCCTGGACATAGAGATGGTACCTATGAATTTTCCGAGTATGCAGATGCGGATGTTTCCCGTGCAGGATCCGATGGGTGGAGGTATCAGTGGTGCACTAACGCATGCGCCGGAATTTTACCAGCCGCAGCAAAATGGGGTGCTGGTATATCTCAATGCCAATCCGGATGTACAGTTGGTGCTCGACAGGATAGAAGCGGCGGGAGGCAAGATAGTGGTGCCTAAAACCGAGGTGAGTCCGGAGATCGGTTATATGGCTGTTTTCATCGATTCTGAGGGGAATAGGGTAGCTTTACATTCGATACCTGTAAGTTAGTCCCAGCCATAAAACGAAGCCATATGATTGCAAGGGATTGGAGCCGATTCATTGTGCGCATAAATGTAAGGAGTACACGCCAGCAGATATATGCCGCCTGGGCAACCAGGGCGGGTATAGAAAGCTGGTTTCTTCGTTTATGCGAATACGTTAATAAGGAGGGTGTAACCCTTGATCAGCATGTTTCAGCAGGTACTGGTGATCGTTATACTTTCTTATGGCATGGCTATTCAGATGAAGTTGTAGAAAAGGGAAATGTTCTGGAAGCCAATGGTCATGATGTATTCCGGTTCAGCTTTGGCAAGGCAGGCAACTGCACCGTCCGCATTTTACTTGCGGGTGATGAACAGATCGTGGAGCTGGAGCAGGATAATATTCCAACTGATGAAGATTCGAAGTTCATGTACCATATCGGGTGTTCGATGGGATGGACGTTTTACCTGACCAACCTTAAAAGCATTTTAGAGGGAGGCCTTGACCTGAGGAACCGCGATGTAAACCTGCAGAATATGCTCAACTCCTGAATATGAAAACGATCTTTATTTTGACCGCCCTCCTTTACACATCATTTTCTTTTATGGAAGGAGGAAGGCAGACAAAAAAGGATATCACGCGTTTACTCAATCTCGAAGGCCTATGGGTAAGGAACACAGCGAAGGGACACCGCTATGAAGAGTGGAAAAAGACCGGGGCCGAAAATCTTCAGGGCAGCGCCTACAGCATTAAGGGAGGCGATACAATTGTAAGCGAACGCATCAACCTGGGGAAGAAACAGCAGCAGATCGTTTATGTGGCAACGGTAGAAGACCAGAATGAAAAGAAACCAGTTGCATTTTTCCTCACCAGGGCAGAAAAGAATAAATATGTTTTCGAGAATCCCACCCATGATTACCCGAAAAGGATAGTGTATGAATTCATCAGCAAAGATTCCCTTCATGCATGGGTGGATGGAGGAGAAATGGATCCTGGCAAGCGACTCAACTATTATTTCAAACGATTAAAATAGCGCCATATGTCAACAGATCCCGTTAACGATGCCATGCAAAGCCAGATCAAAAATCTTGAAACACAAACTGGTCGCAAACTGGAAGACTGGCTGAAGATCGTACAATCATCCCCCCTGCAAAAACATGGTGAGCTGGTGAATATGCTAAAAACAGAATACGGTATCGGCCACGGCTATGCGAACCTGTTAGTACACCAGGCCAAAGGCAGTTTTGCAGGTGCGGAGGGAGATGAAACAGACTGGGTGGCAGAGCAATACAAGGGCAAGGAAAATCTGAAACCATGGTACGACAAGCTCATTGCGACCATAGAAAGTTTTGGGGATGACGTTGAGTTATCGCCCAAGAAAGCATATATGAGTGTGAGGCGCAAGAAGCAGTTTGCCATCATCCAGCCTTCCACCAAGAACCGGCTCGACCTTGGCCTCAACCTAAAGGGCGTGGAACCATCGGGCATGCTGGAAAAAAGCGGCAGCTGGAATGCCATGTGCACCCATCGCGTGAAGATCGAGATGGATAGCGCATTGTCGCCGGAGCTGGATGGCTGGCTAAAACAGGCCTATGAACAGGCTGGTTAAATAATTGGGTCAGGAGCGCGTGAGTTTAATTTCCATTGTCTTAATTTCTTTGCCATCCTGGATCATGAACATTTCCATGAGCTGGTTATTATCATCGATGTATTTAAAGGTTTCTTTGATCTTAACCATTTTGCCAAGCATGGGGTCAAGCGATTCACCTTCGAGGATAATAGATTTAGTGGCCTCATCCCACTTACCTTCCATGTACATCATGCCGGTGCCGAGGTTATCGATCCAGGTGCTGAGAAAGATCTTGCGGGTATTGTCATAGGCGATGGTGCCGATACCTTCCATTGGCATGCCCATGAATTCGCCTGTGAATCTTGATTCCTGGTAGCGGCCACCCAGGATCATCTTGTTGATCATTTTTGCGGTGCTCTTGGTTGGCGGCTGGCTGGGATCCATCCACATACTCACTTCTGCTTTCCATTCACCATCATCTTTGGCGAGTTTTTTATGCCATTCTCCCGGTGTCATATAATCGCGGAAAGCTTTCATCTGATCATCCTGGGAAGGCGTTTGGCCATGCGCTATAACAGCAAAGAAAAAGAGTGCAATACAGCAAAAAAGGAGCTTTTTCATATTCCAAAGTTTCCTGAAAGGTACGAATTGTTGAAGCTGATATGTGAATATTATTTCATATATTCAACAACAACCCCGGCCGTGGAAAGACCTTATTCCCCCAAGCTGCCATTTTCAGTGATCCTGAAAAGGATCATCCGGGCTATGCTTTGTTTTTCCCTGTTGGGTTGGGGTCAGTATGCATCGGCGCGCCAGTTCCATTCCACACTTTATACTGTCAATGAAGGTCTCCCTGTAACCTATGTTTTTTGTATGTACCAGGATCGATATGGATTTATCTGGGCGGGTACACCCAATGGGCTAAGCCGTTTTGATGGAAGGCGTTTTGTGAATTATGATTTGTCGCATGGCCTGCCCTCTTTAAGGGTGGATTGTGTATTCCAGGATAGTAAGCACCGGCTCTGGGTAGGCACCCGATATGGCATGGCGCAACTATTGGGAGAGCGGTTTAAAGTATATAATACCAATGATGGTGCGGTCATCAATTTTGTATCAGCGATCTGGGAAACATCTGGAGGAGAGATCTGGGCGCATACCGATGTGGGGGTATACAGGTTCCACGACAGCAGCTGGAAAAAGTTGAGCCTGTATCCTGGCTATCATGACCGCCATTGCCGGATGGCGGTTGAAACAACATCAGGACTTGTTTTATGTTATCCCGACTGTATTGTACTGAGCAGGAAAGACAGGAGCTGGAAGATGATAGAGCGCAAACCCGGTGGAGACCCCTATTATAACCGCCTTGTTCAACATGGCGGGAGGGTATATATAAATACGAGACGATCACTTTACCAGGTAAAAGAAGACGGCCTGGTAAGCCTGGTAAACCATGCTAACGGCGTGGGTCATTTCAATTATTTTATCGACTCACATAACCGGCTCTGGAATACCAGTAAGGGGCAGGAAAATATTATCAGGGTATCAGCGCCATGGAACTGGGAGCAGGAGGAAAGCATATTGCCATCTATTTATGGACAGGTGAATGGGATAATGGAGGACAGGTCGGGCAATTTCTGGATGGCCACACAACATGGATTACTAAAGCTGCAGGAAACATCGCATAGGGAAGTTCTGGGAGAAGAAGATTCAGTAATTGATATTGCCGCTTCCGCTACATTGCTGCACACGGGAAATATATTGTTATCAGATGGTCGGCGTTATCGAATGCTGGATCGTGCCACGCTGAAGACAAGCCTTCTTCCTGAGCGTGGCGATCTGGTGGATCATGTTGCCTATGAAAAAGAGCATATAACATGGATGCTGACAAGGAATGTTTCACTGCTCCGATATAGAAGAGGCAGAATTGAAGACCACAGCAATTTATTGGAAAGTTTTGCACCCAATTATTTCAACAGTTGCATTTATGACAGCATGCGTGGAAAGCTGCTCATAACGCTTGATTCGATATTGGTGGAAGGAGATGAAACAGGGTTCCGGAAGATACCATTGCCATCTAAACTTGTGAATGGTCCAATGAATATGCAACTCAGCCAGGCAGGAGGCGGGAGAAATCTTTTATTCATACCACAGCAGGGTTTATTTGAATTATTGCCAGACAATAGCTTGAGACTTTTATTGTTCTATCCGCAACGGGAATATGTATCCATTTATAGCAATGCTGTTTCAGATGGAAGCATCTGGATAGCAGTGCAGGGAAGGGGCTTGAAGGAGTACCGCTTCAATGAAAAGGGAGCGCTTAAATTGGTTGACAGTGTGAGCATGAAGGAAGGTTTGCAGCGAAACCTGGTGACTTCATTTGTAACCGACAGGAAGGGGCGGCATTGGGTGCAGACGCCATCGGGGCTTGACCTCTTATGGAAAAATGAATCGGGACGTTGGACGGTTTATAATTACAGCAAGGCCAGGGGGCTAAGATCAAATAACTGGTACCTGGGAAAAGTTATGGCTGACGCAGAGGGATTGATCTGGTCTTCAACCCTGAATAATCTATTTATGATTGAGGCGGCAACAGTTGAGATGAATATAAAACCGGCAACGGTTGTGATTGAGGCAATTTATACAGGTGCTGATGGAAGGAAACTGCAGGCGCAGGAAGCAGGGGCGACGGGCTATTTTGATCTTCCCTACAAACCCTCGATGCGGTATGTAGATAACACGATAAAAATCAATTTTGCGGGACTGGCATTCACTGATAATCCGGAGATAAAATATTCCTATAAACTGGAGCCGATCCATGCTGACTGGATAGCAGGCAGCAACAATTCTTCAGTAACTTTTGTAGACCTGGGAGCGGGTAATTATACATTCAGTGTTCGTGCGCGCGATGGAGCAGCACCGTGGAGTGAGCCGGCGCAGTATAGTTTCTCGATCATGCGACCTGCCTGGCAGGAATGGTGGTTCATAACAAGTATAGTATTATTTGTGGCGATGCTGGGGTACAGGTTCTATGCATTCAGGATGCAGCAGATGAAGCAACTGATGGCTATGCGAACAAGGATCTCCCGCGACCTGCATGATGATATTGGCGCAACGCTCAGCGGCATATATCTATATAGTCACCTTACGCACCAGCAAATAAGAAACAGTGAGCCGCGGGAGGCAGAGGCTTCGCTTAAACTGATACAGGAGTCGTCGCTGGAAATGGCAGATCGTTTGAATGATATAGTATGGGTGGTGAATCCTGATAATGATGACCTCTCCAAATTGATGAAACGGTTAAAGGAGTATACCGTTGGGATAGCAACGGTAAAGCAGATCAATACGGTGATGAAGGTGAGTGCAGACGTGGAGAAAATCAAACTCAGTATGCTGGCAAGGAAGAATATCTACCTGCTCTTTAAGGAAGCTGTAAATAATGCGGTGAAATACAGCAATTGTCATTCGCTGCATTTTACGGTGGGCATGCAAAATAAGGATCTGGAGTTTGTGCTGGAAGATGATGGTAAAGGATTTAATGAGCCTGAAGTGATCAAAGGAAATGGATTGAATAATATGGAGAAGAGAGCAAAAGAGATGGGAGCGGAATTGAAGTTTAGTTCGCAGCCGGGGAAAGGAACTTCTATTAATCTTCAATTAAGAATCACCTGATGGGGTATTGCGAACTGAAATTATAAGCTGGAAATTATTAACCATGGAAATCCGCGTTCTCATATACGAAGACAACAAGATGGTACGTGATGCCATGCAGATCATTTTAAATGGTTCGGCAGGGTATTGCTGTTGTGGTGCTTATGCCGATGGCAACCACTGGGAGCGTGATCTCAATGGCATCAAACCCGATGTTATTTTAATGGATATTGAGTTACCCGGATTGAATGGGGTAGAGCTTACAAGGAAGATCAGGGAGCGGTTTCCTGAGGTGAAGGTGCTTATCCAGACAGTGTTCAATGACAGTGATAAGATCTTCCGGGCAATATGTGCAGGGGCCAGCGGATACCTGCTCAAAACAGATCCACCGCAGAAATACCTCGAAGCGATCAATGAGGTTTATAATGGCGGTGCGCCCATGAGTTCGTCGGTAGCCAGCAAGGTATTGCGCTTTTTCACCCATCATAATGTAATCCTGGTTTCACCTGATGGAATAGATTATCACCTTAGTGAAAGAGAAAAACATATACTACACCTGATGATAGAGGGGCATGATTTCAAATCGATTGCGGCGCTTGCTTATATAAGCTATGAAACAGTAAGAAGTCATGTTAAGCAGATCTATAAAAAACTACATGTTGCCGGCAGAACAGAGGCCATTATGAAGGCGATACAACAGGGGCTCTCCTGATGTAACAATTCACCCAATGGGGGATATTCAGGAATTCTCTTCAGTTCATGAAGTAGGCGGAGATCGGGCTATTGTTGTTGCAGCCATCCATAAAGGCGATAAGCATCGGCGGGATCAAAGAGTTTTGTGCCCGGCTGTATGGTAGCAGCGGTTCCACACGCGATGCCAAAGCGGATCATATTCTCGAGTGATTCGTTTCTTACTAACTGGTAGGCCATTCCCGCCACCATACTATCTCCCGCGCCCACCGTGCTGATCTTTTTTACCGTAGGTGCCGGCACCAGTAAATGACTGCGGGGCGTCACCATCAGCGCGCCTTGCGGACCCATGGATACCACCACCACTTCACAGCGGCCTTCATGCAGCAATTGTTTTGCGGCACTCAGCACCTGGTCGGTTTCAAGATGATCGCGACCTGCGAGCTGGCTGAGTTCGTTGAGATTGGGTTTAAGGAGATAAACTCCAGCTCTTGCAGCCAGCAATAAGGGCTCACCTGAGCAATCAATGATGCACCTGATACCATTGCGCTGTGCATAGCTGGCCACGCGGGCATAGAAGCCGGGGGCAAATCCTGGAGGGAGGCTGCCACTGGCAATGATCATCTCCGGCTTTTCGGGAATGGCTGCCAGGGCATCGAGAATGGCGTCTTCCACCTTTGCAGGGAGGGTTGGTCCGGGTAGCACCAGCCGATACTGGCTATTGCTGCTTGTTTCCAGGAGCACCACATTTTCTCTTGTATCGCCATTGATTGGAATGGGTGAGTATTGAATACCCGCCTCCTGCAGGCATTTCTCTAACTGCATGCCATTGATGCCACCACTGGTGATGATGGCCTTATTTAGGGCTCCAAGCCGGGAGAGCGCCTTACTCACATTGATACCACCACCGCCCGCCTCCACCACCATCTCCGCACAGCGCATTTTCTTCTCCGCCACCAACTTTTCAGTGGAAGTGCTTTTATCGACCGCGGGATTAACAGTAATGGTGACAATCATGGTGGGCGATTAATTTTTATTGAGGTCGGCCATCACCGCCTCAATGCGCTGGATCATGGTGGTCTGGTCGGTATAACCGCGCGCTATGAGGAAAAACTTACTCTCACTCACCTGCACCAGCACGCTGGGATAGCCATTCACCTGCAGTTGCTTAACGAGCTGGAATTCATAATAAGCCTTCTCGCGGTATTCTTCGCTGTTAAGGCGACTAAAGAAATCCTCCGGCTCGAAATTATATTTTTCTATCAGGTGTCGGTAAGCTTCATTGTCGCAGAGATCACGGCCTTCAAAATGCAGCGCATACTGGAGGTCGGCAGCAAATTCAACCTGCCTGTCGGGGAAATATTCCTTGAGGATGCACATGGCTATTGCGGGTTTCTCAGAATTGGGATACCAATCGCTTTCAGATGGATTAAAAATATGCCAGAGATAATCTTCGCCGAAGCGAACCCCGGTAAGCTCTTCAATACCTTTATAGGCCTCGGCTATATAGCCCGCTACAACGCTGATGTGGCGCGGCTCTTCGGGGAGTATCATCCCACCCGACAATACTTCAAAAGCTATCTGGTCGGAATAAAGTTCTGCCATCTTTTTCATCACGGGACTGAAACCATAGCACCAGCCACAATACGCATCATAACAGTAGTAGATCGTAGGAGTCATAGTGCAAATTAACAGTAATAATCAAAATCTAATATGCTTAGGTTTGCATTATGGATAATGCAACAATAGAAGTGAGGGCGCTAACAATCGCTGATTTCCAGGAGCTGAAAGATTCGATGATCGAGGCATATGCAAGTATGGGGGGACAGTATTGGGGCGAGTCGTCATTGGAGAAGCTGCTGAAGAAATTTCCCGAGGGGCAGATCTGTGTTACCCTCAATGGAAAAGTAGTGGGCTGTGCGCTGACGCTTATCGTGAATTTCAACCGCTTTGGCGATAACCATAGCTACCGGCAGGTGACAGGAAATTTCACCTTTGATACACATGATCCGCAGGGTGATGTGTTGTATGGAATAGAGATGTTCATCAATCCCGAATCGCGCGGCCTCAGGCTTGCGAGGCGATTGTATGATGCAAGGAAAACGCTTTGTGAAAAACTGAACCTTCGCGCCATTGTAGCGGGAGGAAGAATACCGGGTTATGGCAAGCATGCTGATAATATGACGCCGCGCGAATACATTGAGAAAGTGCGTACGAGGAAGCTGCATGACAGCACATTGAGTTTCCAGCTTGCGAATGATTTCCAGATCAAGAAAGTGCTGCGCGATTATCTTCCCGAAGACAATGAGTCGCGCGGTTATGCCACCCTGTTAGTATGGTACAATGTATTCTATGAACCTAATAGCGGGAAGATCGGGCTACGTAAAGATTTTGTGAGGATAGGTGTGGTGCAGTGGCAGATGCGGCAGTATAAAACTTTGGAAGACCTGCTTGGACAGGTAGAATATTTTGTTGATGCGGTAAGTGATTACAGTTCAGATTTCGTGGTGCTGCCCGAGTTCTTCAATGCACCGCTGATGGAGCCATTCAATCACCTTCCGGGGCATGCCGCCATCCGTGAGCTGGCCAAGTATACGCCCGATATTGTTGCGGCGTTGTCCAAATTTGCGATCTCCTATAATGTGAACATCATCGGTGGAAGTATGCCCGAAGAGCGGGAGGGAGATCTCTATAACACTTCCTATTTTCTTCACCGCAATGGAAAGATCGACAAGTATGATAAGATCCATCCTACGCCATCAGAAGAATATGAGTGGGCCATTAAGGGTGGAGATAAAGTGCAGGTGATAGAAACCGATGCGGGTAAGGTGGGCGTGCTGATCTGTTATGATGTGGAGTTTCCGGAGCTGGCCAGGTTGCTGGCGGAGCAGGGGATGCAGATATTGTTTGTACCCTTTCTGACCGACACGCAAAATGCGTATAACCGGGTCCGTTATTGTGCCGCGGCGAGGGCTATCGAGAACGAATGTTTTGTAGCAATAGCCGGCACGGTGGGTAATCTTCCGAAGGTACATAATATGGATCTGCAGTTTGCACAATCTGCCGTACTCACGCCATCAGATTTTGCCTTTCCGGTAAATGGAATTAAAGCAGAGGCTACGCCCAATACAGAGATGATCGTAATATCAGATGTGGATCTTACGCTGCTGGCAGAATTGCATGAGTATGGAAGTGTGACTACCATGAAAGACAGGCGGCTTGATCTGTATGAGCTCAAGCTGATAAAAGGGGAGAGCAAAAAAGAGTAACTACTTATATTCCTCGTTGCGCGATTTGCCTTCAGCAAGCATTTCTATGGTCTTGCTGATGCGCTTATTGCGGGTTGTTTCTGTTTTGGCTTCACAGATCCATTCAATGTATTCCTTGCGGTGGCTGTAGCTGGCTTTGTCAAATACATCAAAGGCTTTTTTATTTTTTGAGAGCGCCTCTTTAAGTTCTTTAGGCACCATCAATTCCTTTTTTGGCGCTGCAGTTTTTTTAGGGAGTTTGATGCCCTTATCATTCAGCTCCATAGCCTCTTTGAGATAAGCGATCATTTGTTTATCGGCGGGAAGATCTTTGAGCGACATGATCTTGCCGAGATGACCCATGGCGGTTTCGGCACGGGCATTTTCTATGAGGATAGGATCCTTCATGAGAGAGGCTTTCCAGAAAATGAAGGCGCAATGTTTTTTGAAAGAAGCCATGCTGCACAGGATCTCTTTTTTATAGACGAAATGCGGGAAGCCCCATTTAATGGTTTCAACCGTTTCGGGACAGGTCTTATGCACCAGCGAGCGGAGATGCTGCAGTATGGGCCTTGCAAATGGCTCTGCATTTTCAATATAGGCATCTATGCGCGGATCGGTTGTAACCATATGGTCGGTTTTATTTTCCTAATGAGCTTCCAACCAGTTATAGCCTTTACCAACTTCTGCAACCACGGGTACATCATTGGGTAGCGGCAGTGCGTTCTGCATACACTCGATGACCAGCGGCATCAGCATCTCAGCTTCTTCTTTGCGGGCATCAAAAACAAGTTCATCATGCACCTGAAGGATCATGCGGCTCTTCAGTCGCTCTTTTTTGATGGCAGCATGCATGGCGGTCATCGCCAGCTTGATCATGTCGGCCGCAGTGCCCTGGATGGGACTATTAATAGCGTTGCGTTCAGCAAATCCACGGACGGTAAAATTGGAGGAGTTGATATCCCGCAACCACCGTTTACGACCCATCAGGGTTTGGACATAACCATGTTCTTTAGCAAAGTTCACGGTTTCATCCATATAGCGGGTGAGTCCACTGAATTCTTTTTTATAATTATCGATGATCTCCTTTGCTTCGGTTCTGCTGATACCAAGGTTATCGGCAAGGCCGAAAGCTCCCTGGCCATATATGATACCGAAGTTCACACTCTTTGCTTTACGACGCTGGTCTTTGGTCACTTCAGATTCATCAATCCCGAATACCTTAGCGGCGGTGGCGGTATGGATATCCTTACCCTGGCGGAAGGCCTCGCACATATTGATATCACCACTGATGGCAGCCACGATGCGCAGCTCGATCTGTGAGTAATCGGCAGAGAGCAGGATATGATTTTCATCGCGGGGGATGAAGGCTTTGCGGATCTCCCGGCCACGGTCGGTACGCACGGGAATATTCTGCAGGTTAGGATTATTGCTTGAGAGGCGACCAGTAACTGCCACTGCCTGTGCATATGAAGTGTGCACCCTTCCTGTTTTACGGTTGATCATCAACGGTAGTGCATCCACATAGGTGGAGCGAAGCTTGGTGAGTTCGCGGAAGGCGAGGATATCGTCAACGATTGGGTTCTGCAATGCGAGTTTGGTGAGCACATCTTCACCCGTAGCATACTGACCTGTTTTTGTCTTCTTAGCTTTGGGATCGATCTTCAGTTTTTCAAATAGCACTTCACCCAATTGTTTAGGAGAAGCGAGGTTGAAGCGAACACCGGCCTGCTGGTAAACACGTTCTTCGGCCTGCTTAGCATCACGCTCCAGTTCTTTGGAATATTCGTTGAGGAAATCGGTATCAACGCGGATGCCTTCAAACTCCATATCGGTGAGCACTTTCACGAGCGGGTTCTCTACTTTCTCAAAAACCTTCTGCACTTCCAGTTCTTTGAGGAGGGGGAGAAACTTTTGTTTCAGCTGCAGGGTGATGTCAGCATCTTCCGTTGCATACTCTTTAATTTTCTCCAGTTCAACATCACGCATATTACCCTGGCCCTTACCTTTTTTACCGATCAGTTCTTCAATATGAACGGGTTCATAGCCGAGGTATTTGGCACTGAGGAGATCCATGCCGCGTTTGCCTTCGGGTTCAATAACATAATGCGCCAGCATGGTATCGAAAAGATTTCCGGTGAGCTCAACGCCATACCATTTCAAAACCAGGAGATCGTATTTGATGTTTTGTCCCACCCATACTTTGCTGCTATCATGAAACAGCGGCATGAGTTGTGTGAGGATAAGTTTTGTAGCCTGCATATCTGTGGGACAGGGAATATAATAACCTTCATGTGGTTTCACGGAGAAGGAGAGTCCAACCAGTTCAGCATCATTCGCATCAATATTTGTTGTTTCCGTATCGAAGCAAATTTCAGAGAATGCGGAAAGCTTTTTCACTAAAGCGGTGATAGCATCAGCGCCCTGAACCAGTTCATAATTATGTGGCGTATTATTTATGTTCTTATCGATCTTCAGTGCCATCTCCTCTGCGAGTTCATCCGTATTGGCAGCAACATTTTGAGATCCATTATTATTAGCAGCAACAGCATTTCCGAAAAGGTCGGTCTGAACACCTTGTGGTGCAGATGGTGTGCTGGTTAATATTTCTTCACCGAGAATTCTTTTCGCGACGGTGCGGAATTCAAGTTCGGTGAAGATCTCCCGAAGTCCATCACGATTCCATTCTTTCAGTTTAAAATCACCTTCATGAAATTCAACAGGAACATTGGTGATGATGGTAGCGAGTTTTTTTGAGATGATTGCCGACTCCCTTCCATTGCGGATCTTTTCGCCGAGAGAGCCTTTGATAGAATCAGCATTGGCGAGAATGTTTTCGAGGGTTCCGTATTCAGCCAATAATTTAGCGGCGGTCTTTTCACCAACACCGGGGATACCTGGAATATTATCAACAGCATCACCCATTAATCCAAGTACATCGATCACCTGGTCGACCGATTTAATATTCCATTTAGCGCACACTTCTTCGGGCCCCATGATCTCTATATCACCGCCCTGGTAACCGGGTTTATAAATTTTTATTTTATCAGAAACAAGTTGGCCATAGTCTTTATCGGGTGTAACCATGAACACTTCGTAACCCGCTGCTGCGGCTTGTTTGCTGAGCGTGCCAACTACATCATCGGCTTCAAATCCATCCATTTCGATGCAGGGGATATTGAATCCTTTGATGATGCGTTTGATATCAGGGATAGCGAGAAGAAGATCTTCGGGAGCCTCTTGTCTGTTTGCTTTGTATTCAGTGAAATCGGTATGTCTTTCTGTTGGTGCCTGCGTATCAAAACAGACAGCCATATGAGAAGGATGACGATTATTAATTAATTCGAGGAGGGCGTTGGTAAAACCAAACTGTGCATTTGTATTCTTACCCTGGGAGGTAATACGAGGGCTCCTGATCAGTGCATAATATGCTCTGAAAATCAGTGCCATGGCGTCTAGCAGAAACAGTCTTTTATCCATAGTTGCAAAGATAGTGCCCAAAGGCTCCTTAAATATAAATCGATGCATTAACATTTCTCTAAGACATTACTGGCACGGTCATTGGATATGGGGGTATAGCAACAATATTCTACCAACAAAAAAAAATAGTTTATGAAAAAGATGCAGGCAACGGCATTGGCTTTTGGTGTAATGGCCGCGGGATTATTTGCATTCGCAAGTATAGATGGCGGGTCTATCAAAGGAACAGTAACGCCGGCTGAAAATGTAGCCAATGTATGGGCAGTTTCAAGTACCGATACAGTACGTTCAATTCTCGAGAACGGAAACTTTACAATTAATGATCTGAAGCCAGGAGATTACAAGTTAGTGATTGAGGCTAAGGCACCGTACAGGCATACGATTAAAGACAGCATTAGTGTTGTTGATGCGCAGCCTGTGGATGTAGGTATGATCGCGCTTCTGGAGGCAGCAACAAAGCCAGTTCCGGATAGTGTTACAAATCAACCAGCGAAGGATAGTGTGATGAAGAAGCCTGTAGTTGATACGCTGAAGAAAGAGCCGGTGAAGGATACTACGGCTGCGGCGAAAGATACAAGTGCGGTGAAGCAGTAAGGCGGGTGAATAGGCAAAAGAGTGCTGTCAGTTGAATGATAGCGGGACATCTTTTGTAGCAACAATGATATAAATTTTTAAGGCGATTGCATTTGCGCATGCATATGTAGCTGATGCAATCGCTCTTTCAACCACAAAAAGAGAACATATGAAAAAGATGAAAATGACAGTGCTTGCACTGGGTGTGATGACAGCAGGATTATTTGCCTTTAAGGGTCTGGAGACAGGTTCTATTAAAGGAACAGTTACTCCTGCTGATGGTGCGGTTAAGGCGTGGGCACTTTCTGCTACTGATACATTGAAAGCAGATATTACCAATGGTGCTTTTGAGATCGTGAATGTTAAGCCGGGAGATTACCGTCTTATCATTGAAGCAAAGGCTCCTTACAAGAACACTGCTAAAGATGGTGTTAGTGTAAAAGATGCACAGCCTACAGATGTTGGCGAGATCAAACTTGATCAATAGTATTTCCGCTATGAAAAAATAAAGAGCAGCACGAGAGTGCTGCTTTTTTTTGTGCTACATTCAAGGGTTAATGCTCGATTATGATACGATCACTTCTTCTAATTGCTGTTTGCTTAACTAATTTATTTGCGCTACCGGGGCTTTATGCGCAGGGGAATGTTGCTTCGCAACCCGCACCCAAACAATTATTGGTTGGATTTGGAGACAGCGATATACGTTATGGTGTCGATACAATACTGCAATCCATTCCGGAGCAGCGCTGGTCGGTAGCAGCATGGAGGGGTGAAAGGGTGCATGTGCAGGTGTTGGTGCAATCGGGTAAAACGAATGGTGGACTGAAAATGCGTTTCAGTGATCTGATACTAACCGGACAATCGAATATTTCTTCAGAGAATTTCAGGTTTGGAATGGTGCAGCCGGTGATGACCGATGAGTATGCCGGGGGATGTGGTGCACCATTGCCGGAGGCGAAAGATTCTTCTCTTGCGCGCGATAGGATAGATTATGAAAGCGGGTTGGATAAGCTGAACGGAAAGCTGCAGGTGGTATGGGTTTCACTGGATGTTCCATTGGCTGCAGAGCCTGGTATTTATACCGGCACGGTGAAAGTGATGAAGCAGAAACTTCGCATTAGTCTGGAGGTGATGGATGGCATTCTTCCACCAGCAAGCGACTGGAGTTTTGATCTCGACCTATGGCAACATCCTGCTGCGGTGGCGAGAGCGCATGATGTGAAACTTTGGAGTGATAAACATTTTGATTTGCTGCGACCATATTTCAGGATGCTGGCGGAAGCGGGACAAAAAAATATTACTGCGAGTATAGTTGAGGAGCCATGGGGGCACCAGACCTATGATGATTATCCATCGCTGATAAAGTGGATAAAGAAAACCGATGGCAGCTGGCAATTTGATTATAGTCTTTTTGATAAGTATGTACAGTTTGTGATGGATGCGGGCATTGATAAGCGGATCAATTGTTATTCGATGATACCGTGGAAGATGGTGGTTCGCTATTATGATGAGGCGAGTGGAAAGGATAGCAGTGTGACCACTCCAATTGGGAGTGAGGCATATGTTGCAACATGGCAGCCGATGTTAAAAGATTTTACGCGTCATCTCAAGGAGAAGGGATGGTTTTCTATTACGAGTATTGCGATGGATGAGCGGCCGCTGAAAGATATGCAGCAGGCGATCGCGATGTTGAAGGAGATAGATCCTTCGTGGAAGATCGCGCTGGCGGGGGATTATCATGCGGAGATCGAGAAGGATCTGTTTGATTACTGCCTGGCTTCTCGATGGGATTTCCCTGAGGAAGTGTTGCGTGCGCGCATTGCGGCGGGTAAACCATCTACTTATTATACCTGCTGTGTGGAGCAGTATCCCAATAATTTTACTTTTTCTCCTGCGGCGGAGCAGTCGTGGATCGGGTGGTATGCGGCGGCGAAGGGATTCACCGGATACCTGCGCTGGGCCTATAATAGCTGGCCTGCCGACCCATTGCGCGACAGCCGTTTTGGTTCATGGCCCGCGGGTGATACTTACCAGGTATATCCGGGTCCGCAGACTTCTGTACGATTTGAAAAACTTCGCGAGGGGATACAGGATTTCGAGAAGATGCGTATACTTCGTGAGCGATGGACGGTGCAGGGGAAAAAGGGAAAGATCGAGATGCTGGATTCGATATTGAAGCGCTTTAAGATAGAAACGCTTGCTACTGTTCCTGCTGCTACGATGTTGAAGGAGGCGAGGAGGGATCTGTTGAAAATACAGGGTCCCTGATATTGAGGGAGCCCTTTTTATAAGAGGGCTTTTTGATGGTGCTCATATTATTGATAAGTGGGTTTGATTAATTGTGCTCATTGCGCTTTACTGATTTTGATTGCGCGTGTTAGTATTGACTTAATAAATTGACTCTACCGGATTTTCCATTTCCATAACGAAGAAATAGCGGGTTCCTTTTTGTGTGGAGAAGGCTAGTTCATCGCCTGTTCTCATTCCCAGTAGTGCTGCGCCGAGTGGTCGGAAGATGCTGTCGGATGAATAGGTTGTTGCGCCGGGTTCCGGAACGGTTAGTGCGTACTGGAAATTCTGGCGCACTACTTTATCGCGGATAGTGAGGACGGTGTTTAATCGAGCTACGTCGCGTGGGAAATTATAGTTGTCGAGGATCGTTGCCTTAGCGATCTTTTCGCGAATGATTTCAGCTTCAGGCAGCTGGCTATTTTTTTCCAGTAAGCTGTTAAGTACTGCTACATCTTCTTTGAGCATGATGATGGTGTCGTTTTGTTCCTGTTTCATGATTGTATTTTTTGTTATGAATTGATTGGGGGATGAGTTAAAAAAATTCAGGTTCCTCGTGTTTGGTGAGCATGCCGTTGATCTTTCTTCTCCAGTAGGCTGCTTTCCTGGTGAGTGCTGTTGCGTCATGGAATTTATCGGTATGTGCGGAATAGAAAGGCAGGGTTACTATGGAGCCGTCTTCCATATGGCATTGCAGGCCGATGGGGGGAATAGAATAGTTGTTTGTGTTTGCTGTGCCCACACTTGAAATTGATGCTGGTGAACGCAATACTGCGCAGGCTTTGATCTGGTCAACATGAAACATGTTGAAGTTCCAGTTGCTGCCGTGGAATTCGATGAACAGGAGTTTACCCTGCTGGTGATCGAGACCGATCAGGCGGTTGTTGAATTGTTCAAAGAGGTCAAGCTCAAGACCGTGGCTTGAAGTGAGTGCTTTTAGTTTTGCTGCGAACACTGCCTTATTCTGTGCCTTCCTTCTCTGGATAATTGTAAGCACGATAATAATGGCAATAACCGGTCCTGCCAGCAGGAATAGCATTGTCATGATGAATGGAATTAAAGTATGTTGGCTATCTCGTGGAGATACCGCAATCGGATGCCTTTAAAATCTTGTGATGTTGAAATAAAATGACGAGCCCCGGGTCAATGCATTAGCATGCCGGGGTAATAGTATTAAAGTCCTTAAAGTTGGACATGTAATAAAGGGGAAGTGATATGTGGAAGATTTTTTTCACTATGGCAAACATAGTCAATTAAATGAATGGATTCATTTCAGTATTGTTAAGATTGGTTTTTCTATTGGGTTGGTGGGGGGGTGCTGAGCTTTTTACAAATCGCAATTAGTGGGGAGTATATACTCGAAAAAGGTCAATTTTATATTGACTCATATATGATGCAATAAGTGCAGTAAATGTTCTATATATAGATCAATATAATCTGATTTATATTGATGCATATATGATGCAATAAGTGCATTTCATGTTCTATATATCGAACAATATAATTTGAGTGAATTTTCAATAGCCTACCTACGGACGGTGTGGGGCCGTTGCAAAGTGGGATGATAAGTTTGCCTATGTTGTTGGGATTGGCAACATAAGCATGATGTTATGTTGGCAACTTAACGGTGATTCTCAGATTGGTACCATAGGCATGATGTTAAGATTGGCTCTATAACTGGTATTATATTGACAGCCTCCACGCGCTCCAATCCCTACCTTAGAAGCTCATCTAATTTTTGGGATTCATGCAGACTAACGATTTGTTTAAATCTGTTTATACTTCAATATGCGGGAACAATGTTTCGAGTATGAGATACTTTATTTTGGTTGCCTGTATTTTGATGAGTGTAAACTTATCGGCGCAGCAGGAAGATATTCTTATCCGGTTTGATACGGCGGCGGCGGGATTCACGGAGAGTCTGCCGCTGGGCAATGGCCGGCTGGGCGCGATGGTGTATGGCGGAACGAGAAGGGAGCGGATCGCGCTGAATGAAATCTCCCTTTGGTCGGGTGGGCCGCAGGATGCCGATAACGACAGTGCAAGATTTTATCTGAAGCCCATACAGGACTTGCTGCTCGCGGGTAATAACCGTGAGGCACAAGCGCTTTTGCAAAAACATTTTGTGTCGAAGGGCGTGGGATCAGGTTATGGAAGCGGGGCGAAGGAAAAATATGGATGCTACCAGGCGCTGGGTGACCTGTTTATTGATTGGCGCGATAGCCTTTTGCCGGTTTCGGGATATGAGCGGGTGCTGAATATCGAAACGGCGATTGCAACCACCACCTATACACGAAACGGCGCAACCATCAAAGAAGAGCTGTTCACAGATTTTGTGAATGATATAATCTGGATGAAGCTGAGCAGTTCGCGTAAAGGTGGATTGAATTTCCGGTTATCGATGTATCGGGCTGAAAATGCAAGGGTAACGGCAAAGGACAATCGACTCCTGATGGTGGGACAATTGCCGGCAGGTAAAGACGCGGGTATGCGTTTTGCCGCCATTGGAGTGCCCGCGGTGCGGGATGGAAATATTAAGCAGGAAGGAAATGAGCTGGTAGTGGAGAATGCGAGTGAATGCTGGATCCGGATTTCGGCGGCTACAAATTTTGATAATGAAACGGGCTTGTTATCGGCCCAGGATCCTATGGAATTGGCTGCTCGCTATTTATCGGGGAGGCAATCAGTTGAGATGGGATCACAAGCGATTGGAAACGTTTATAATCGGGCGATAGAAAATAGTACTGTTTTTTACCAGAATTTATTCAACCGGAACCGGTGGAGGATGCTGGAGGGGATTAGGGATAAACCAAGGAATGGATCAGAGAATGGATCAGAGAATGGAAGAGAGAATGGAAGAGAGAATGGAAGAGAGAATAGAAAAGAGAATGGAATAGAGAATGGAATAGAGAATAGAAAGGAGAATGTAACAGTGAATGGAAAAGAGAATGGAAAAGAGAGCAGAACAGAGAGTAAAAAAGTGAGTGGACGTTTTGAAGGATTAAACAAAATTACCACCCAGGAACGTTTGGTGCGGTATGCCGGCGGGGGATCGGACATACAGTTGCCGGTTCTCTATTATAATTTCGGGCGATACCTTTTGATATCATCTTCCCGGCCGGGATTGCTACCGGCCAACCTGCAGGGACTCTGGGCCACAGAATACCAGACGCCATGGAATGGCGATTATCATCTCAATATAAATATCCAGATGAACTACTGGCTCGCGGAGACCACCAATCTGGGCGAACTGGCCGAACCGCTGCATCGTTTCACCGCGGGATTGGTAGAAAATGGGCAAAAAACAGCCAGGGCCTATTATGGCGCGGAGGGATGGGTGGCCCATGTGATCAGTAATCCCTGGAAATACACATCACCGGGAGAAGGAGCCGAATGGGGCTCTACGCTAACAGGTGGCGCATGGCTATGCGAACATATCTGGGAGCATTGGCGGTTCAATCGAGACACTGCTTTTTTGCGCAAATATTACCCGGTACTGAAAGGCGCCGCCAGATTTCTGCAGGGGATCCTGATTAAAGAGCCCAAAAATGGCTGGCTGGTGACGGCGCCCTCCAATTCGCCGGAGAACACTTATATACTATCCGATGGCTTCCGCGGACAAACAGCTATGGGTCCAACCATGGATATGCAGATCAGCAGGGAGTTGTTCAACTCCTGCATCAAGGCGAGTAAGATTCTGGCGGTGGATAGCGCCTGGAGATCGGAGCTGAAAGCATTGGTTCCGAGGCTGGCGCCCAACCAGGTGGGGGCGAAGGGCGATCTCAACGAGTGGCTGGAGGATTATGCTGACGCGGAACCGCGGCATCGCCATGTGTCGCATCTGTATGGATTGCACCCCTATGATGAGATCACCCCATGGGGAACTCCAGCCCTGGCCGTGGCGGCCAGGCAAACACTTTTGCAGCGAGGTGATGACGGTACCGGCTGGAGCAAAGCCTGGAAGATCAGCTTCTGGGCCCGACTTGGAGACGGGGATCATGCGGCAGCGCTGGTGAGGGGACTGCTGAAACCCACGAAGGGACTGGGGATCGAGATGAGTGGCGGCGGGGGAACCTATGCCAACCTGTTCTGTGCGCATCCGCCGTTCCAGATAGACGGGAATTTTGGGGCAGTGGCGGGGATCGCGGAGATGCTGTTGCAAAGTCATGATACTGAAGAGATTATACGTTTCCTGCCGGCATTGCCCAAGGAGGCCGACTGGGCGAATGGAAGTATAAAGGGACTTAAGGCAAGGGGTGGATTTGAAGTAGATATGGATTGGAGGGAGGGGAAACTGGTGAGGGGGGAGGTAAGGAAGGCAATAGGCAATAGGGAAAAGAGGGAGTCTGGGGAGCGGGCATCGAGTAGTGGGGTTGGAAAATATGAGGGGGAGAATGGATGGGGAGGGGGGAAGGAGGCAATAGGCAATAGGGAAAAGAAGAAGTCTGGGGAGCGGGCAGTGAGTAGTGGGGAGGGGAGTGCCGGTGGGGAGGGAAGTACTGGTGGAGTGGGAGGTGCTGGTGTGGGGGCAAGTGTTGGTGTGGGAGGAAGAGCTGGTGGGGGGAAGGGAACCTTATGCAGGATGATTTTGCCGGGGGGGATGAAGATCGTGGACGAGAAGGGGAAACTGGTTGCTGGCGCGGAAAAGGGAGCGCGGGAGGTCGGTTTTATTGTTAAAAACGGAAAGAAATACCGGATTATCTGATTTTTTCGGCGATTTAGTCAAAAGGGAAACCGACCTTTATACAAATCACATAATCAGATAATAAAATATGGCTAGATCCCAGGATTCATTTAGTAAAAAAGAAAAAGAAAAGAAAAGACTCAAACAACGGCAGGAAAAAGCCGAGAAAAGCGCTGAGCGCAAAGCCAACACATCAAAGGGCAAAAGCCTGGATGATATGATGGCCTATATCGATGAGAACGGAAATATCTCCAATTCTCCACCCGATCCCAATAAGAAGCGGGTTTACAATGCAGAAGATATCCAGATCGGTGTACCCAAACATGAAGATGTTGAGATCAATGGAGAAAGAACCGGCACGGTGGCTTTTTTCAATGACGCGAAGGGTTTTGGTTTCATCAAGGATTCAGAGACCGGTGAATCGGTTTTTGTTCACATCAACAACCTGAAAGCAAGAATCTCCGAGAACGATAAGGTAATGTTTGAGGTTGAAATGGGACAGAAAGGTCCCGTTGCCATCAACGTAAAAAAGGTATAGGGTGATATGAACCAAGCACTGGAGCAGCTGGGCCGCCAGTTAGCGGGAGAGTTGTATCATGATGTAGCGATGCGGACCCTTTACGCTACGGATGCCTCTGCTTACCGTGAGATGCCACTGGCCGTTGCCATTCCCAAAACTGAAGATGATATCCGGGCGCTCATTCAATTTGCCCGGCTCCACAAGACCTCTCTGATCCCCCGCACCGCCGGCACCTCGCTGGCAGGGCAGGTGGTTGGGAGCGGTATCGTGGTGGATGTTTCCAAATATTTCAACAAGATCCTGGAGCTCAACACTGCCGAAAACTGGGTGCGCGTGCAACCGGGTGTGGTGCGTGATGAGCTCAATATGTACCTGCATCCCCATGGGTTGTTTTTTGGTCCCGAGACCTCCACTGCCAACCGCGCGATGATCGGCGGGATGGTGGGAAATAATTCCTGTGGCTCCAACTCGGTTGTTTACCGTAGTACGCGTGAGCACCTGTTAGAAGTGAAGGCATTGCTGAGTGATGGGAGTGAAGCAGTTTTTGGTGCGATGAATATTGATGAGTTCCACCAGAAATGTGAAGGCGATGCTTTAGAAAATCGGATATACCGGACCGTGAGAACGCTGTTAAGCAATTACGATAACCAGGTAGAGATAAGAAAAGAGTTTCCCAGGAAATCAGTAGAACGCAGGAACACGGGTTATGCCGTTGACATGCTTTTAGATACTGCCCCCTTTACGGCGGGAGAGGCTGATTTCAATTTCTGCCAGCTCATTGCCGGCTCGGAGGGCACCCTTGCCTTCCTCACAGAGATAAAATTAAATGTTGTACCCCTGCCTCCCAAAGAAGTGGGATTGCTATGTGTACATTTCAATAGTATAGATGAATCGCTGCATGCAAATCTTATTGCGTTAAAATATAATCCCAGTGCCAGTGAGCTGATCGACCATTATATACTGGACTGCACCAAAAATAACCGCGAGCAGATGAAGAACCGCTTCTTCGTGAAGGGTGATCCCGGCGCGATACTGGTGGTAGAATTTGCACGACAATCGCGCGAGGAGGTTGTTGCCATCGCGGAGAAGGTGGAGCAGGAAATGCGTGCTGCGGGTTTAGGGTATCATTTCCCCCTATTATTCGGCGCTGATACCAAGAAGATCTGGACCCTGCGCAAAGCGGGACTGGGACTGCTCAGCAATCTGCCTGGTGATGATAAGGCGGTGCCGGTAATTGAGGATACGGCGGTGGATGTGCAGGACCTGCCGGCTTATATCAGGGATTTCAATGAGATATTGAAGAAGCATGGATTGTACTCGGTGCATTATGCGCATGCGGGTTCGGGTGAGTTGCATTTGCGGCCCATCATTAACCTGAAGACGAAAGAAGGAAACCGGTTGTTCAGGGTGATTGCGGAAGAGATCGCCACGCTGGTGAAAAAATACAATGGCTCGCTGAGTGGTGAGCATGGAGATGGAAGATTGAGGGGCGAGTTCATAAGGCAGATGGTGGGTGAAAAGAATTACGGGTTGTTGAAAGAGATCAAGAGGAGCTGGGATCCGGAGAATATTTTCAATCCGAACAAGATCGTTGATACGCCACCGATGGATACGATGCTTCGTTATGAGCCGGGGCAGAAGACGCCGGCCTTCAAGACGGTGTTCCGTTATCATAACCAGGATGTATTGCAGCATGCAGAACAGTGCAATGGATCGGGCGATTGCAGGAAGAGTCATTTATCGGGCGGAACCATGTGTCCATCGTATATGGCTACCCGAAATGAAAAAGATACGACGAGGGCGAGGGCGAATATATTAAGGGAGTTTTTGACGCATTCGGATAAGCCTAACCGTTTTGATCATGCGGAGATCAAGGAGGTGATGGATCTTTGTTTGAGTTGCAAGGCCTGCAAAAGTGAATGTCCCTCCAATGTGGATATGGCGAAGCTGAAGGCCGAGTTCCTGCAACAGTATTATGATGCCAATGGCGTGCCGATGCGATCGAGGCTGATAGCGAATTTCACGCGATCGGCTATGTTGGGTGCGTTGGTACCGCGGGTCTATAATTTCATCATGACCAATGGGCTGATCTCGGGTTGGGTGAAGCAGCTCTCGGGTTTTGCGGTGGCGCGATCTATGCCTACGCTGCATTCCTTTACGCTGCGGCGCTGGCATCGCAAGCATCTGCGCAACCGCGAGCTGGAGATCGATTTTGCCTCCACCATTAAGGAGGCAGCATTGGCCAACCAGGCGCCGGGCGGGATGACGTTTATGAAGGGGAGTCCCCATGCAGTTGACGAAATGGAGGTACAGCGAGAGCCGGCAGTTGATGAAACAGAGATACTGCGACAGAAGGCAGTTGAGGAGAAAGCTTATAGTACAGTGCAAAACGCGTCAGTAAAAAATGATCTCCATAAAGGAGCAGATGCGGCCTCGCTGATAGAGGCGGAATCGCCAGATCACGCCACTGTTCCGGTAGATGCAACAACGGCCAATGACAGCACTACACCTGATGAAGCAACAACAGCCAATCCGGCCTCAGCGGCGGGTGATCTTGCTGTTGCGAGCCAGACGGCCGCCAATCCGGGTACAGCGCCCGCCGCAAGTTCCCATGCAGGTGTAAGTTCACATGCCGGAGCAAATTCCAATAACAGTATTTCTTCCCCCGCCACACCTTCGGGCGAACCGCGAAGAGTATATTTTTTCTGTGATGAGTTCACGAATTATAATGATACGGCGATAGGCATCAAGGCGATATTGTTGCTGGAGCGTTTAGGCTATGAGGTTATATTGCCAGCGCATGAAGAAAGCGGGAGGGCCTGGTTATCGAAAGGATTGTTGCGGCATGCAAAGAAGATCGCCAATAAGAATGTCCGGATGCTGGAAGTGCTGGTAACGGAGGAAGCGCCATTGATAGGTGTGGAGCCATCTGCGATACTGACCTTCAGGGATGAGTATCCTGATTTGGTGGATGATGAATTGCTGGAGGCGTCGAAGCGATTATCGGCCAATTGCCTGTTGATAGATGAGTTCATTGCGCGGGAAATCGGCAAGGGAAATATCAGGTCGGAGTTGTTCACCAAAGAGCCGCGATCTGTGAAGTTGCATGGGCACTGCCAGCAGAAGTCGTTATCAACGGTAGCGGCCTCGGTGCAGTTGTTGGGCTTACCGGCGAACTATACAGTGGAGACCATTCCGTCGGGCTGCTGCGGCATGGCGGGAAGTTTCGGATATGAGAAAGAGCATTATGAAATATCGATGAAGGTAGGCGAGCTGGTATTATTGCCGGCGGTACGAAGTTCATCGGCCGATACCATCATAGCTGCGCCCGGCACCAGTTGCCGTCACCAGATCAAAGACGGAACGGGAAGGAAGGCATTACATCCTGTTGAGGTGTTGTATGATGCGTTGTTGTGATAGAAGTGAATAATCTTAAAAGCAAATCAAATAATTGTGCGACTGCCCACTAACGTTAGTGGGCAGTCGCTTTTTTTGTACCGTGTTTTCACCCAATCTTTCCTGGATACGGCAGGCAAAAATGATGTGCAGAAATACCACTAACTGGTTATTGTTTAATTGGAAGCAGTTGTCTATTTTGGGCTGTGCTTTGCGCTTACCTGAATCCTTTTTTTTGAAGAATGTGACCGGGGTGGCGAAGCAATGAAGGTATCTGAAGTGTGAACAGGAAAATGTGTGTTATGGAGAAGGTACAGTTAAGGCCATTGGAGCAGGGTGGTTATTTATGTGTGGGTTTGTATTACCGCAAGAGTGAAACATTGAACCAGTTGGTTTGGGCGTTGGAGGGCGTGTTATGGAGTAAGGAGCATCGATGCAATTGCATTCCACTTTGCCGGGCAAATTATGAGCAGCTCCTGGAGCAGATGGAGGGGAAGGCGCAGATCGACATCAGTATCCTAAAGCGATTCATCCGCGACAAGATCGGCAGGATCCCCGAAGAGCCAATGCTGGTAACGAAGGACCTTGCCATTGCAGAAACAACAAGAGGTTTCATGCATCGGGAGGAGGAGGAGAAGGATGATGCCGGGGATGCAGCTGCTTTTCATAAGCATAAGGCAGCAGGCAATCCTAAAAGTGAAACAGGCCAGTTACCCCTGCGGCCGACGGGATCCCTAAAGGTTCATATCAATCCAGGGAACCAGCAGGAGCTCGCGAAATTCCAGCAATTACTAATATTAAAAGCCTATAGTGCCAACACCATCAGGACCTACATGAATGAGCTGAGGATCTTCATGAAATACCTGGGAGACCAGATGGTGCAGGAGGTGGATGAGGAGGGCATAAAGGCATATATGGTAGAGTTGTTAGAGAAGCAGGGATTAAGTGAGCATACTGCGCATAGCCGACTGAATGCATTGAAGTTTTATTATGAACAGGTATTAGGCCGGGAGAAGTTTTTCTGGGAGATCCCGCGGCCACAGAAACCGGACCAGTTGCCGAATGTTTTGGGCGAAGGCGAGTTAGAGCGGATGTTTTCGTCGGTAACCAATCTGAAACATAAGGCCTTACTATTTACTGCCTACAGTGCGGGATTGCGGGTAAGCGAGGTAGTTAGTTTGCGACTTTCGGATATTGACAGTGGCCGGATGCAGATAAGAATTGAGCAGTCGAAGGGCAAGAAGGATCGTTATGTTGGATTAAGTGTGTTATTGCTGGATGTTTTAAGGGCCTACCTGCAGCAATGCGATCCGCGGCCCCAAGTATATTTATTTGAGGGCGACAGACCCGGGCAGCCCTACTCGACGAGATCGGCGCAGATGATATTTCAAAGAGCGAAAGAGTGGGCCGGCATTCGCAAGGATGTCAGTTTTCATGTACTGCGGCATAGTTTTGCGACGCATTTATTAGAGAAGGGAATTGACATCAGGTATATTAAGGAATTGCTGGGCCATTTCAGCATCAGGACGACGGAGCGTTACCTGCATGTACGCCGGCGTGACCTGGTAACGATGATCAATCCGCTGGATGAATTATTCAAGGGCAAGGAGTGGAAAGGCTAGCCCACCAATCTCTGCATTGTCGCAATTTCGCAATCCAATTTGTGCAACATATTAATGCTTGAATCACCAAAATCTAAAAAGCGCAAACAGCGCTTTTCCTGCGCAAATGCAACAATTTCATTGCCATTAACAAAACACCTCAGCATCCTGGAAGAAAATATTATGTTTCACTTTAGTACAACATTTTAGTAACTTTGCATAGTGGACAAAGGCAGAAACGTCGGACCATTATTTTTTACAAGCGTTATTTTGAAGACTTTTTCATTAAACAGCGGGATAAGGTAAAAGATAAAATAATCTGGACATTCGATCTTATTGAAGAGATTGAAAAAGTTCCTGAAACGTATTTAAAGCATCTTGAGAATACTGAGGGACTTTATGAGATCAGGGTGCAGCAAGGCAGCGACATCTTTCGAATTTTCTGCTTTTTTGACCAGGGACAGCTTGTGGTGATTACAAGTGGATTTCAAAAGAAGTCACAAAAAACACCGAAGCAAGAAATTGAGAAAGCAGAGAAAATAAAGAGAGAGTATGAAAGCGAAAAAAAGTAACATCACTACCCTTGACCAGTTCAAGGATAAACAGTACGGTAAACGTGGAACTGCCAAACGTGAAAATCTTGAGGCCGGTTATGAAAACTTTAAAATCGGCGCGTTACTTCACGAAGCTAGACTTGAAAAAGGAATGACACAGGAAGAACTAGCTGAGAAAGTCGGTACGACAAAATCTTATATTTCAAAAATTGAAAACGATGTGAAGGAAGTTCGTATTTCGACGCTTCAAAAAATTGTTGAAATAGGTTTGGGTGGAACAATAAAGTTATCTATCAAACTTTGACGATAGTTACGTCAAGCCAGAAGAATGTGATTTTGTTCATTCGTGACAGTCCACCGCGTAGAAACTGAAAAAATGATGCCATGCGAGGGCAAAAACAGGTAATTCGTGCCATACGGGGGGTGCTATTCGTGCCACATTGCGGGACTATTCCCGTACTCTGGCAGGGGTTTCCATAGGGTTTTTCCAGGGTTTCTATAGGGTTTTTAAGGACTATCTCGGCATTATCTCGGCACTCTCACGGCAGTCGGGCAGGTTCAATCACCAATACACTGGAAGACTTTGCGGGGCCACATCTCCCGCGCGGTCATGTGGCTGTCCAGGATTGGTTGAGGCGGGTAGTCAGAAAATAGGGGATCATGCCGCAGACAGAAAAATAGTATTCAGTTTTTTTCTATAGGGGCGGCTGACCGGAATACTATGTTGATTGATAATTGCGCGCTCTTTGTTTATGCCGGTCATCAGTGATGGATTGACAGCATAAGAACGGTGGCATTTAACGAGGGTGTTTTCGGGAGCGTCTTCAATCAACTCTTCGATGGAAGATCTTATGTTATAGGTTCCGTATTCGGTAATGATCTCACAGTAATGACCTTCTTTAAAGACATAAAGAACTTCACTATAAGCCACTTTGAATTTGGTGGACGCTTCGGTGACGGTAAAGAATTGTTTTTGCATAAAAAATGATTTAGAATAATTGAATGTTGTTTGACAATAACAACAGTACCTAGTGGCAGTATGGAATCCAAATAAAATTCGCAGGAGGTAGAAATTAGTGCGCAGGAGGTATCAAAACGAGCGCGGGCTGTATTTTGCGAAAGCAAAAAAAGAGGGTAGAGCAAATGGAGCGAGCAAAAAAGGATGCTTTTACCGCTCCCTGGTTAAGGTTTTGGCTCCCTGTAACGGGTTTTAAAAGCGATTGAGCTCAATAAATGCAACTCAAAATAACACTGCTCCATCCAGATTTTTTCAAAACCAAAACCTGCAATTTTATTGCGCAAATCGCAATACCTTGGATTCGCATTTGCGAAAAAATCAAAAGATTACTCATTCGCCTAATGCACAAATACAAACGTTGTACGCTATCAAATTGACAATCCTTGAATTTAAGTTATCCATATAAAGTTTGGCTTACGACGGTATTAGCATCTCCATTTGTTTTGATGGTTTGCTTTAGTATTTACAATTCTGCT